>NZ_MUHD01000037.1 GCF_002217395.1 Flavobacterium plurextorum
ATTATGAACAATTGATAATTAAAAAAAATATCTTAACATACTGAGATAAAGAAAAGTACTTTTATTTACTATTTTAGAAAGTTTCTTCCCCGCCGAAGCGGGGAAAAGGGTGTACATAAGCTTACGGATTATTAGTACTACTCGACTATGACATTACTGCCTTTACATCTATAGCCTATCAACGTGGTCATCTTCCACGATCCTTAAAAGAAATCTCATCTTGTGGTGGGTTTCGCGCTTATATGCTTTCAGCGCTTATCCCTTCCCAACGTAGCTACTCTGCGGTGCCCCTGGCGGGACAACAGATACACTAGAGGTTAGTCCAATTCGGTCCTCTCGTACTAGAATCAGATCCACTCAAATTTCTTGCGCCCACAGTAGATAGAGACCGAACTGTCTCACGACGTTCTGAACCCAGCTCGCGTGCCACTTTAATGGGCGAACAGCCCAACCCTTGGGACCTTCTCCAGCCCCAGGATGTGACGAGCCGACATCGAGGTGCCAAACCCCCCCGTCGATATGAGCTCTTGGGGGAGATCAGCCTGTTATCCCCGGCGTACCTTTTATCCTTTGAGCGATGGCCCTTCCATGCGGAACCACCGGATCACTATGCTCTACTTTCGTACCTGATCGACCTGTATGTCTCTCAGTCAAGCTCCCTTATGCCATTGCACTCTACGCACGGTTACCAAGCGTACTGAGGGAACCTTTAGAAGCCTCCGTTACTCTTTTGGAGGCGACCACCCCAGTCAAACTACCCACCAAGCAATGTCCCCCACAACGCGGGGTTAGGCCTCAGATAAACAAAGGGTTGTATTTCAACAATGACTCCACAACGCCTGGCGACGCCGCTTCATAGTCTCCAACCTATCCTACACATCATTTATCCAAGGTCAATACTAAGCTATAGTAAAGGTGCACAGGGTCTTTTCGTCCCACTGCGGGTAAACGGCATCTTCACCGTTACTACAATTTCACCGAGCTCATGGCTGAGACAGTGTCCAGATCGTTACACCATTCGTGCAGGTCGGAACTTACCCGACAAGGAATTTCGCTACCTTAGGACCGTTATAGTTACGGCCGCCGTTTACTGGGGCTTCAATTCAATGCTTCTCCGAAGATAACATCTCCTCTTAACCTTCCAGCACCGGGCAGGTGTCAGGCCCTATACTTCATCTTACGATTTTGCAGAGCCCTGTGTTTTTGATAAACAGTCGCCTGGACCTCTTCACTGCGGCCAGCATTGCTGCTGGCGACCTTTCTCCCGAAGTTACAGGTCTATTTTGCCTAATTCCTTAGCCATGAATCTCTCGAGCACCTTAGGATTCTCTCCTCAACTACCTGTGTCGGTTTACGGTACTGGTACTAATTACCTGAAGTTTAGAGGTTTTTCTTGGAAGCCCTTAGGCGCACTATCTCTTTGTCCGAAGACTCCGAGTACTATCGTATTTCACCATTCTCTACGGATTTGCCTATAGAGAATATAGCTAGGTACTTCAACGAACTATTCCGTCAGTTCGCGGCGCTTTCATCACTCCGTCACCCCATCACAGTAATTAGTAGTACGGGAATATTAACCCGTTAGCCATCGACTGTCCCTTTCGGGTTCGCCTTAGGACCAGACTAACCCACAGCTGATTAGCATAGCTGTGGAAACCTTAGTTTTTCGGTGTGCGGGTTTCTCGCCCGCATTATCGTTACTTATGCCTACATTTTCTTTTCTAACCAGTCCAGCATACCTTACGATACACCTTCAACCCTGTTAGAATGCTCCCCTACCACTTAGAGTAAACTCTAAATCCATAGCTTCGGTAATATGCTTATGCCCGATTATTATCCATGCTCGTCCGCTCGACTAGTGAGCTGTTACGCACTCTTTAAATGAATGGCTGCTTCCAAGCCAACATCCTAGCTGTCTGGGCAGACAAACCTCGTTCTTTCAACTTAGCATATATTTGGGGACCTTAGCTGATGGTCTGGGTTCTTTCCCTCTCGGACTTGGACCTTAGCACCCAAGCCCTCACTGTTAGTGAACATTATATAGCATTCGGAGTTTGTCAGGAATTGGTAGGCGGTGAAGCCCCCGCATCCAATCAGTAGCTCTACCTCTATATAACTTTATAACTAACGCTGCACCTAAATGCATTTCGGGGAGTACGAGCTATTTCCGAGTTTGATTGGCCTTTCACCCCTACCCACAGGTCATCCGAAGACTTTTCAACGTCAACCGGTTCGGTCCTCCACTGTGTGTTACCACAGCTTCAACCTGCCCATGGGTAGATCACACGGTTTCGCGTCTAACACTACTGACTAAAGCGCCCTATTCAGACTCGCTTTCGCTACGGATCCGTGACTTAATCACTTAACCTTGCCAGCAACGTTAACTCGTAGGCTCATTATGCAAAAGGCACGCCGTCACCCCACGAAAGGGCTCCGACCGCTTGTAAGCGTATGGTTTCAGGATCTATTTCACTCCGTTATTCACGGTTCTTTTCACCTTTCCCTCACGGTACTGGTTCACTATCGGTCTCTCAGGAGTATTTAGCCTTAGCGGATGGTCCCGCCAAATTCAGACAGGGTTTCACGTGCCCCGCCCTACTCAGGATACCACTATCTATTACATTTATTACCCATACGAGGCTATCACTCTCTATGGCCCGACTTTCCAGTCAGTTCTGGTTCTGCATGCATAAAATGTCGTGGTCCTACAACCCCAACATTGCCGTAACAACATTGGTTTGGGCTAATCCGCGTTCGCTCGCCACTACTTACGGAATCACTTTTGTTTTCTTCTCCTCCGCCTACTTAGATGTTTCAGTTCAGCGGGTTTGCCCACCTATCGGTGTACTATGTCTTCAACATAGTGGGTTGCCCCATTCAGGTATCTGCGGATCAATCGGTGTGTGCCCGTCCCCGCAGCTTTTCGCAGCTTATCACGCCTTTCATCGCCTCTGAGAGCCTAGGCATCCCCCATACGCCCTTATTTTGCTTATTGTACCAATCATAAAATTAATTATGACCGTTTTTTTTTGTCTTTTGCTATTCGTATTACTACTATAACAAAAAACGCTTTCTACTTTTTATTATTTTCTTATCTCAATATGTCAATGAACTTTTGTCCTTTCGGACCAGTGGAGAATAACGGAGTCGAACCGTTGACCTCCTGCGTGCAAGGCAGGCGCTCTAGCCAGCTGAGCTAATCCCCCATTTTAATTAAAAATCAAAAATCGTGAATTAAAAATTATGAACTTTTTGATTCTTAATCTTTCAACTTCTAAAATTTCCTTGTAATTAAGTTAAAAGAGTAGTCCCGGGCAGACTCGAACTGCCGACCCCTACATTATCAGTGTAGTACTCTAACCAGCTGAGCTACGAGACTCTGTTTTACTTAATTTTCATTTTTTTTTAAATTAACAGCAAGAGTAATACAATCTCCAATTCAGAATCCTATAAATAATCATCTTGTTTCCTCAACGTGTGCAAGCACTAACATTTGAGGCTCTAGAAAGGAGGTGTTCCAGCCGCACCTTCCGGTACGGCTACCTTGTTACGACTTAGCCCTAGTTACCAGTTTTACCCTAGGCAGCTCCTTGCGGTCACCGACTTCAGGCACCCCCAGCTTCCATGGCTTGACGGGCGGTGTGTACAAGGCCCGGGAACGTATTCACCGGATCATGGCTGATATCCGATTACTAGCGATTCCAGCTTCACGGAGTCGAGTTGCAGACTCCGATCCGAACTGTGACCGGTTTTATAGATTCGCTCCTGGTCGCCCAGTGGCTGCTCTCTGTACCGGCCATTGTAGCACGTGTGTAGCCCAAGGCGTAAGGGCCGTGATGATTTGACGTCATCCCCACCTTCCTCACAGTTTGCACTGGCAGTCTTGTTAGAGTTCCCGACATGACTCGCTGGCAACTAACAACAGGGGTTGCGCTCGTTATAGGACTTAACCTGACACCTCACGGCACGAGCTGACGACAACCATGCAGCACCTTGTAAATTGTCTTGCGAAAGATCTGTTTCCAAACCGGTCAATCTACATTTAAGCCTTGGTAAGGTTCCTCGCGTATCATCGAATTAAACCACATGCTCCACCGCTTGTGCGGGCCCCCGTCAATTCCTTTGAGTTTCATTCTTGCGAACGTACTCCCCAGGTGGGATACTTATCACTTTCGCTTAGCCACTGAGATTGCTCCCAACAGCTAGTATCCATCGTTTACGGCGTGGACTACCAGGGTATCTAATCCTGTTCGCTCCCCACGCTTTCGTCCATCAGCGTCAATCAATTAGTAGTAACCTGCCTTCGCAATTGGTATTCCATGTAATCTCTAAGCATTTCACCGCTACACTACATATTCTAGTTACTTCCTAATAATTCAAGTTCAGCAGTATCAATGGCCGTTCCACCGTTGAGCGATGGGCTTTCACCACTGACTTACTAAACCGCCTACGGACCCTTTAAACCCAATGATTCCGGATAACGCTTGGATCCTCCGTATTACCGCGGCTGCTGGCACGGAGTTAGCCGATCCTTATTCTTACGATACCGTCAAGCTGCTTCACGAAGCAGTGTTTCTTCTCGTACAAAAGCAGTTTACAATCCATAGGACCGTCATCCTGCACGCGGCATGGCTGGATCAGGCTTGCGCCCATTGTCCAATATTCCTCACTGCTGCCTCCCGTAGGAGTCTGGTCCGTGTCTCAGTACCAGTGTGGGGGATCTCCCTCTCAGGACCCCTACCCATCGTTGCCTTGGTAAGCCGTTACCTTACCAACTAGCTAATGGGACGCATGCTCATCTTTTACCGTTGTGACTTTAATAGTACTACCATGCGGTAGAGCTATACTATGAGGTATTAATCCAAATTTCTCTGGGCTATCCCTCTGTAAAAGGTAGATTGCATACGCGTTACGCACCCGTGCGCCGGTCTCTATATCCGAAGACATATACCCCTCGACTTGCATGTGTTAAGCCTGCCGCTAGCGTTCATCCTGAGCCAGGATCAAACTCTTCATCGTATATTTTAATATTATATTG
>NZ_MUHD01000038.1 GCF_002217395.1 Flavobacterium plurextorum
TGATTTTTTCATAAAAAATTATCTACCAATCCCTTTCGGGACAAGATTTTTAAATTAAAATTTAATGGAGAATTTTAAGTACGATAAAACAGCGAATAAAATATTCGTGCAGTACTTTTAAAATTTCTAAGAAATATTAAAATCTTGGTGGTGGAAGACAACTCTTTCTGTTCATAATCTTTTTATTTATCAATCGCAAAATTAGCAAAAAAAACAGATTATGACAATGCTTAAAAATAATATTCCGTTTATGAAAAACGTACTTACTGTTTTGATATTTTTATGTAGTATTGTAAAAAAACTTACTCGATTGTTTTTAGTGGGTATGTTTAAGGTAACTGCAAACATTTTCAAAAAAAAGTATATTTTCTAATTAATGAATATTGACAATCAAATATTATTTTTTTTAAGTGCTCTAGGTGTTTTTAATAGTGTTGTTTTGAGTTTTTATTTTTTATTCTTCAAACACAATAAAGCTAAATCGGATTTATTTCTAGGTCTTTTATTATTGTCTCTAAGTATAAGGATAGGGAAATCGGTATTTTATAATTTTAATCCGCAATTGTCAAAAACATATTTACAGATAGGTTTGTCAGCTTGTTTTTTAATTGGTCCACTCTTGTATTTTTATGTTAGATCAATATTGCAAACTCTTAATCATTCTTTTGCGAAATATACAATTGCTTCATTAATTACAGCTGTAAGTATTTTTGGTTTTCTTCTTCCATACAAAGAGAACCCTGAAATTTGGAGAGGAATAATTTACTATTTTATAAATATCCAATGGTTTGTTTTTATTGTATTATCCATTTATGAAGCCAAACATATTTTTAGAAAGTTAGTAACTAATCGAGGTCAAATTAACTATCATGAAACTTGGATATTATCAGTTATTTGTGGTGTTTTTGCAATTTGGCTTTCGTATACTTTGGCTAAATACACATCATATATTTCTGGATCTTTGGCCTTTTCTTTCAGTTTTTACATTTCTTTCCTTCTGATTTATTATGTAAAGAACAAAACATTAATCTCGGCGAGCAATAAAGAAAAATACATAAGCAAAATAGATGAAAAATTAGTAAGAGAAATTCAAGAACAGATCAATGTACTTTTTGAAACAAGAAAAATATATACTAATCCAGATCTTACATTATCAATTTTAGCAAAAGAATTAAATATTCGCCCGCAATTGCTGTCACAATTTATTAATGACAATTTGAATAAAAGTTTTACTCAATTCATCAATGAATACCGAATTGATGAAGCAAAACGGTTGTTAAAAGATAGTAATCAGTTTAAAATAGAAGCTGTGGGTTTTGAATCTGGGTTTAATTCCAGCAGTACATTTTATAGTTCTTTTAAAAAAATCACAGGCACAACACCTTCAAATTACCAAAAAGGGTAATTTCTACTCCTAAAATATACATTTGGAGTCCGATATTATAAACTTGGAACGATTTAAAACTTAATCAATATAGTTTTGACGAACATTTTTAAATCATTAAAATCCAAAGTTTATGAGAAAAATCTTTTTCGCAATTCTATTTGTATTACTATCAAATTTATCTTTTTCACAATCAGATCAGTCTCTAATTGAAGATTGTATTCAAAACTATATTGAAGGCACATCTTATAATAAGCCTGAGAGTATTAGTAAGGCTTTTTATTCTGAAGCTGATCTTTTTCTAAGTCATAAAGAAAAGCCTTTATGGATAGTTCCAATAGCAGAATATGTCACTTGGTTTCAAAAAGGAAAGAATGGTGAATTTAACGGTCGTATAGGGAGAATTATCTCGATAGAATATTATAATGATATTGCTGTTGCAAAAGCCGAAATTCTCATTCCTGAAAGGAAACAAGAATTTATGGATATGTTTTTGCTGAAAAAGATTCAAGGAGAATGGAAGATAATCAGTAAATCGGCAAGTAGTAAACCAAGTAACAAAATGGGAAAAAGAATATTATTCATTGTTTCAAATGCACATTACTACGGAAATTCAAAAATTTCAACAGGTAATAGCTTTGCCGAAATCGTAAACGCTTATGATACTTTTGTAAATTCAGGTTATACCGTTGATTTTGTAAGTCCAAATGGCGGCGACATTCCTTTGGCTTATATTAATACTTCTGATGACATGCAAAAAAAGTATTTATACAATCCAGACTTTATGTATGCAATAAAATATACTCTGAGTCCTAAAGAAGTTGATTATAGAAATTACAAAGCAGTTCATTATATTGGAGGTGGAAGTGCCATGTATGATGTTCCTGAAAACTTAGACATTCAACGCATCAGTATGCAAGTTTATGAAGATAATAACGGTATTGTTTCTTCGGTATGTCATGGAACTGCGGGTATTGTTAATTTAAAAACTAAAAATGGGAAGTTCTTGGTGGAAGGAAAAAAAATAAGCGGTTATCCTGATTCTTTTGAAAAACAAGATGGCGAATATTTTAAACACTTTCCATTTTTAATTCAGAAAACAATAGAAGAAAGAGGAGGAGATTTTAAATTTTCAAAGAGAAATGAATCTTATGTTGAACAGGATGGTCGAATTATTACAGGACAAAATTTTCAATCATCAAATGGTGTAGCCTTAAAAATTATTGAATTGATTGAGAAGAATAAATAGGGTGATTTATCAATAGTTATGTAAGGTCCATAAAAAAACTCCTTAAGGAATTAAGGAGTTTTTTTATTCAAATTTGAATCTTTTGTCTTAAAAACGACGTCTAAAGGATTATCAGAGAAGTTACTTTGTCCAAAAGGAAATTGGAAAAAATAATATAAACAGTTGTAAGAATAAGGTTTTACTACATGTTTAAAATAGTTACTCTTCTAACGTTAAATCTTTCAAATTAATGCTTCCGCACGGAATTTCTTTATCGTTGATTGTATAAAAAAGATTTTGCCCTTTTAAACTGAGTCCAGTTCGCAAAGTACCATGCGCTCCTTCTGTTACGCAAAGTAAAACAACGTAAAAACTACTCGATTGCTTCGGATTAATAGTTCTTTTTAGTGAAGATGATTTATCACTACTTTTATCTAAGAATGAATTTAAATCTTTCAAGCCATAATTAAATAAGGGAATTTTCTCGTATGTCATTTCGTTGGGAGGAAGCAAAATTTTAAAGTATTGGCCAGGTAAAGCGGGAACTTCATAGGAATGTACAGGAAAATCCATTTTTAATTCAAGAGGATTAGCTGTTTGATTGCTGACTTGAGTCCAAAATACAACATAAACATATACTTTGCCTTTTGGATCAGTGTATTTCATTCCGCCTTTTGGTAAACTATTTTCTATTAGTAGGCTTCCGCCTTTAGGATCAGAATACTCATATTTGGTGTAAATGGCTTTATTAAGTACCACTTGTTTTTTGTTTTCGATACTTTTTACTGAATCTAAAGTTTTTGCAGCACCATTATCTGATGTTGATTTATGATCTTGCTTACAAGAAAAAAGCCCCGTTATTGCCAAAATCAATAGTATTGTTTTTTTTATCATGTTTTTTAAGCTTTCGTATAAATTGGTTATAGTTCAATTGGTTTTCTTTAAAACGAATATAAGAAATATTTTTACTACAATTTAGTAACTCTGTTTAAGATAACGAAGACTTTATTACCTCTAAAATACGATAGTAATTTTTAACTATATTTGACATCGATATTTTCTTATTTAGCAGTTTTAGTGCTGAAAAAGAAATCAAATCATGAAACCCAAATTTTAAAAATGAAAACTAAACTGATAACTCTTTTATTTGTATTTACTGTAATAAATATATTTGGTCAAGCGACAGTGCAATCGAAGTCTGGTAAAACTAATTATTCTAATAATAAAGTTTTAACGGATATTGATATGGTTACTCATAAAGCGATAAAACCTCTTAAAAAAGTTCCATTAGATAAAGAGTCAATTTTGATTTATGATTACGATGGATCTTTGATGTCATTCAATTTAGAGAAAGAAGCATTTAATTGGACTGTAAAAGCGACAGATCTTACTATTGAAATGTGTGCAAATCAAGTAACGCTGCTTGATGGAGTTATTTACATTCCGTTTGTTAACGGTGAAATTTTTGCAATTGACAGTCAAACGGGTTCTGTTTTTTGGAAATCTAGACTTGGAAATATCACGGATCAAATTGTACTAAAGAATCAAGTTCCAATTATAAATGACGGAAAATTGTTTATAACGACTCAAAGTCCAAATAATAACATTTATGCTCTTGATATAAAAGACGGCAGTTTAATATGGAATTATAAGCTGGATAATTTATATAATGACAATCCGGTTCTATTTTTTGATAACAAAGTTTTTGTACAAAGCGGATCTAATTTCTATAGTTTTGAAGCAAATACAGGTAAACTTCTCAACCAAAAAGGCTTTGAGGAAGCTATGACTGGAAAGCCTGTAACGGATGGTGAAAATGTATTTATTGCAAATGAAAAAAATGTGGTTTTTGCTTTAAGTCCAGATAAACTAGATGTTTTATGGCAGTTTAAGATAGATGAAAATCAAAACGATATTAAGGATCGTATATTTTGCAAGGACAAAAAAGTATATTTCGCCGCACAAGGACCAGAAGGTTCTTCTATATATGCGGTGGACTCAAAAACGGGAACTCAGATTTGGAAAACAGACTTTAAAGATAATAATGTCGAATATATGGTTGAAGAAAGTGATAATATTTGGGGATACACTCGCAAAGGAAAACTTTTTCAAATAGACATAATGAATGGTGAGATAGCATTTGAAGTAAAATTAATCACTAAACCTATCTCAAATCTGGAATTTGCTGAAGATGATTTTTTATATTATTATTCGGATGCTGCTTTGATTCAGTTTGAGTTTAAAACAAAAGACGAAAACGAAATTTATCTGCGAACTTCTATTAAAGATGATGCTTATAGTGCTTATTTAAAATTAATTCGATAATCAAGCACTGATTCAATATTGGTAAAAAAATCAAGTAATCAATAAATATATTTAGGTTATTAAGAGATGTCAAAATTGAAATAAGAGTGACTTCTTAATTTATTTTTTCAAACATCTGCCTCTTGGTTCGTCTCCTTTATGAAGTACAATTTCTGAATGCAGGAATTCTGCGGCTTCTGCTGAATCTTTTACTTTAACTGCACTTCGTTTTAGCATTTCCGATTCATACTCTTTGAGTACGCTTTGTCTGATTCCTTTTTTTCTCCATTGCGACAACGGTTTGCATCCTTTAAATATGCCGCGAGCAAGCGAGAGTGCGTCTAAGATCGCTTGATTTGCTCCTTGTCCTTTAAATGGACTCATTGGATGGGCGGCGTCTCCAATCAAGGTTGCAAATGTTGCTTTTTCAAGCGATTCTGGTTTTAACAGTTCGCGGTCATATACGGGGTAACCAGAAATTTGAGCTTCTAAAGTGGCGTGTACAATCTGAGGAACGGGATTGTGCCATTGAGTTCTGCGGAATGCTTCTTCTTTAAGGGCTTTTGGTCCTAAGGCGCTTAATGCCTTAGCTTCATCTTCAGACATCGGAAAACTAAGCTGCCACATTACTGAATCTGCTGTATAAGGCATAACGTAGATGCGTTCATTGCCATTGGCGGTTTGAAATACTGTTGCCGAGTCTAATAAAGAACTTTTAAGGTTTTCAAGTGCGCTTAAAGGGCAAATTCCTAATATTACAATACAGCCTAAATAGCGCAGGGGAGAGTTGTCATCGTCAATTAGAAATCTGCGGACTGAACTTCGAATACCATCGGCACCAACTACAAGATCGGCTTTGGTTTCTATTATATTTTCATTCACTTGAAAACTTAGGCTGACGTCTTCATTATCTTCTTTTAAATCTACTAATTGATGTCCCCATTTTATTTTATCCTGTCCGCCCAATTGTTCAAGCATTGCTAATCGCAGTTCTTGTCTGGCGATATGTATATTGTTGCGTTTTGGAGCGATTTTTTCGTCTGATTGCATCCATTTTCTAATTCCCCATTCTCCAATTACTTTTCCATCAGTGTTATGAACTATGTGTCTTGTTGAAACGACTCCTTCTTTTAAGGTAAAAATTCCTAATCCTTCAATCGCTTTACTAGCTTGCTGTAAAGTAAGTCCGTAACCTTGAGATCGGGCATCAAAATTTTGATCTCGTTCGAATAGTGTAAAAGGGATTCCACGGTGTAAACAAGCTGTGGCAAGTGCAACTCCGCCTATACCGCCGCCAATAATGGCAACATGGGGATAATTTTCTGTATCTGCTGCTGGATGATTTTCAGATGCAATCAAGCCTGATCCTAAACATTTTAAACAAGGTTGTTGGGGAGCTTTAGGACGAACTGGGATTGTTCCTTCTTTATTTGTTTTTTCAAACTGATCTAATTCAGTTTGGTAACGCAGTCGTACTTTTTTACTAAGTCTTTTACTTATTTTACCGCGTCCTTGACATTCTTGGCAGATAGTCCAGTTTGCTTTCTCATTTTCAACTTTATTCACTTCTTCTTTGTTTTTCAACTTGCCGTCTAAATGAGTTAAGATTTATCCTATTTTCTGTAAACAGATATCCATTTTTTTTAATCAAGAATGGTTTACTATTATTAAGAATAGCAATTGCGAGATTAATGGTTGTTGACTTTTATGGTGCGAAGATAAGAAATATTCTTGCTATGATGCGGCGATCGGTTTTTCAAAACCTTCAAAGTCTTTTGATTTTGAAGGTTTTGTTATTTTTCTTTACTTTATGAAGCTAATTCAGTTTCAACTCCGCTTGTAAGCCATAGAAATTTTTCGTTAAACGCAGATTTTTCAATCTCATTTTTTAAGGATTTTGCAGATTGTTTAAAATGCCACCAGCCTTCATAATGTATCGGAATTACAATATTTGGATTTAAAAGCTGGGTTGTTTTTACGGCTTCTTCACCATTCATAGTTACTCGCAAGTTTTTCTTTAGATAGGGAAACGCGCCTGAACCTAAGTGTAAAATGGCAATATCTACTTTTTTCTTTCTCTCTAATTGAACTAAGCCATCAAAAAATACGGTGTCTCCAGAAATATAGATACAGCCGCCTGTTTGTTCTTCCCATTCTATGGTAAAGCCGAGAACTTTACCCATGATTTTGTCTAATCTTTTGATGTTTGTATGCTGCGCAGGTATAGCAGTTATTTTAAGCTGTTTTACTTTTGTAGTTTCTACTTGGTATTCTTCCCAGTTGTCAAGACCAATTGTATTGTTGTTTTTTAGACGTCTGACGGCATCTTTTGTGGAGAGAACAACTGGAACGGTTTTGATGAAATTTCTCCCTTGATTGTCCAAATTGTCTTTATGATGATCGTGACTTAAGAGAACTAAATCGACTTTGCCAATTTGTTCTATTGATAACGATGGATCAATGTATTTTTTTGAAAAGGCCAGGGGACTGCTGACACACTTAGGAAAAAATATATCTTTTTTGTCTAACGTTGGGTCTGTTAGAATTTTGAAGCCATTAATGTTTATTAAAACACAGGCTGTGTCGATATGCGTAATTGTAACTTTCATTTTGTATTAAATTTTAGTTTTTTAAATAATAATACAAAGCTCTGTCTATTAAAAGTTTTGAGAATTGACTTTGGTCAAGTAATGCGTTTTCTAATTCGGCTTAACGTTTCTGGAACTACGCCTATATAAGATGCAAGGTATTTTAAGGGAATTTGCTGAATGTATTTTGGCTGTTCAAGAAGCAGTTTAGAGTATCGTTCTTGCGGTGTTTTGGTAAGCAGGTCTAATTCTCTTTTTACTTTTTTTTCTAACAAATATTCTGTTGCGATGCGGCCTAGTTTTTTGGCTGTTTCACATTTTGTATACAGCTTTTGCAAACTCTCATATGATATTGAATGCAGTTGACAATCGGTTAATGTTTGAATGTAAATTTTAGTTTTTGTTCTATTGTAAAAGGAGTCGTATGCACAATAGAATGAATCTTTAAAGGCGAAATCGAATGTAATTTCCTTTTCGTTTGCAATCACGTAATATCGAACTATTCCTGTATCTATAAAGGATAAATAATTCTCCAATTGTCCATCGGCTAAAATCAATTCGTTTGCCGAAAAGTTACGAGTTTTTATACAGCTTAAAAATTCGGATAAATCACTTTCTAAAAAGCCAAGTTTTGTAAAATATGCTATTAATGATGTCATTTTAATTGTTTACACTGCTTGTTTAACAACGTGCTGCTAAAATTTTTATTGATCTAAAATAACAATTATTTTTTGCTGCAACAATTTACGTTCAAAAACAATATTTAGTGATGAAAGAGAAATTATGCTTTAAAAATAATTGTTTGGAGCAGATTTAAGATTGGTTATTTTTACATTCCAGGCCAATATAAAACATTAAATTTATGTCCGTCTAAATCAGAAAAACCAAAAGTGTAACCTAGATCGTAGTTTGATGGTTCAAGAAAAATTTTGCCACCAGCTTTCCTGACAGTTTCTGCCCATTGATCAACTTCTTCTTTGCTTTTTGCTGAGAGTGAAAATAAAATTTCATTTCCTTTGGATAAATCAGCTATTTCAGGCATAAATTTTTCGAGCTGCTTTTTTAAATAGAAATGTATAATAAACTTGTTATCTCCAACAAAAAAGCTGGTAATTTCTTTGGAACTTCCATTTGATTTAAATCCCAGATCTGTATAGAATTTAGTAGTTCGTTCGAGGTCTTTTACAGCTAAATTAGCCCATATTTGTTTCGTTTCCATAAGCTTAATTTTAAAAATATAAAATTAAGCTTTTATTGATTTTGTTTGGTCACAAAACTATTTAAATTGAATATAGTGTTGATATTTAGTGATTAAGGTTTTTTATTTTATATCGTTTTACTCAATTTTAAATCGTTCGTTTTTACAGTCAATTATGATTTTATGGTTTAAAAAAAGTTTGTTTCCAATCATTCCCTGCATTCCTGAATGTTTCATTAAAAAGGTCTGCATTTTAGAAATACCTTCGATATAAGTCACTTCAGATATTTTTAATTTTGTATTTCCTAGTTCCATTTCTTTATTTGCAGCTGAAGAAATAACGGTTAACACATTTCCCCACGAGTTCCCTTTTTCTATTTTTAGTTTACTGTTTTTGGTTCTGTATTTTTGCCATTCTTCTTTATTTACAATTAATTCGTAACCGCTGGTTCCAGAATCATATAGCAATTTTAAACTTTGATTTTCGATTCTTGCAGGAAGGAGAAGTTTACGTTTTTTAAACTCAAACGGAGTAAAATCTTTGGTGATGCTGTAGTCTTTAAATGAGCATAAGCTCTTGGTAAAATCAAGAATAATAGTTTTTTTCTCTAACAAATCAGTTCCAATAGTCCCAATGATATTTAAAGTTTCTGGGTTATCAAAATCGACTTTTTTACCATAATCCAATATTTGAAAATTTTTTGATGAAATATTCAAGTTATCCATTCTAAGACTTGATGAAATGTATTTTTGTGTATGCTTAAATTGATTTTTTTTTGCAAATTTTTCTTGTATTGATTGTATTGGTTTTTTATAAAAAACGGTAATAGGTGAACCGAAATCAAGCTGCATGTAAAATGTTTTTTCAATTCCTTTTATTTGAACAGGTAATAGAAGTGCCGTATATTGATTGTCTCCGTCAGAAATCCATTTTATAGGCAGATTAACTGCATTTCCAGAAACTTTTAGATAGTTTTCGGGAGGACTAAATTTATTATCAAAATAAAAATAACCGCCTGCTAACGATAAAACAATTATTGCAGAAAAAATTAGTAGAATTCTCTTTATTACTTTCATAACTTTTTTTGAGCAATATTGAGAATTATTATGCGTTTTGGCAGAAAAAAGGATATGACTTTTTTACGTCATCTTTATGACAATAGTTATAAAATATTGGTTTTTAGTTTTATACACAAGTCTGATTTTTGAGACAAACTCAAACCATTTTTAAAAATTATAAAAATATTTACTGCTTTCATTACCACTAAAAAGACAATAAATAGTGGAAATTGCAACGAAAACACTTTCTGAATAAATGGACTGATGATCATTAAAGTTCCAAGGATAAAAGTGTAAATAATTTGAACTGTTAGTACGCTTTTTCCAAGTTCTTTTGCTTTTGGCTCTTTTGATTTGTAAATTAAAATAGAAGGAAAAATAATATTTCCAAATGGGATTACAAGAGAAGATAAGGCTGAAAAATTAATCAGTTTTGCACGTTTAATTTCGGGATTTTCTTGTGCATTAGAAATTAGGCTTTCAGGATCAATTTCAAATGCTTTTGCTAATGCTTTCAGGGTAAATCCTTTTGGAATATTTCCTGCTTCGATTCTTTGTATGGTTCGTAATGAAAGCCCTGATTTTTCTGCAAGTTCAGTCTGAGTAAGATGTTTTTCTTCTCTATGTATTTGAACTTTTGTTTTCATTTTTTTTGATTTATTTCTTTATGCAAACAGATTTTACTCTTTAATAAATAGGTTCCCAAAGTTCAATTTTGTTGCCTTCTATGTCCATAATGTGTACAAACTTTCCGTAGCTGTAGGTTTCAATTTCGTCAAGAATTGTTACTCCATTTTCTTTGAGTTTTTCTACAAATGCCTCAATATTTTGTACGCGATAGTTGATCATGAAATCTTTTTTGGATGGAGAAAAATATTCATCTCCTTTTTTAAAAGGGCACCATTGTGTTGATTCTATTTGTTCTGGTTTATCGATATTTCTTGATTCAAAACCTGCAGAACCCCATTCGTTGATTTCAAAACCTAAGTTTTTAGCATACCAATTTTTGGTTTCCTTCGGATTATCTAAAAAAAAGAAAACACCGCCAATTCCGGTAACTTTAGGTGTGGTATTATCTGATTGATCTTTTGATGTTTCCATAGTATTGTTTTGTTTTTATAGTTATTCTATTTGTTTATTAGAAGCAAGTGTCAAAAGAAAGAAAGTTTCTTCTAAAGCCAAAACGCTGTGGAGAATATTTTCATGTAATGCGATCATTTGTCCTTTTTCAATCAAAATACTTTTTTGTTCTGTAACAAAGTTTATTTTTCCTTGTAAAACTTGTACACTAATTACTCCGCCGGCTTTGTGTGTTTTTAGTTCTGCATTCTTTTTCAATCCTAATAAAACAATTCGCATCGTTTCTGATTTAAAAACAGTTACTGAATTATGATCTTTATCCGTCCAGTTCGACTCATTTTTTATTTGAACAATGGATTGGTTTAAGTCAATTTCTACCAGTGGAGCGTTTATAATACGATTGCTTTCGGTACGCTGTGGTGCTGTATTTTTATCTTTCTTTTCCATGAGCCGCTTAATTAAATTTATTACTATTTAAATAAAAGTACTTTCTGCTATTCTCAAATTTTAAGTATTACTAAGTTAAAACTTTTTTGGTAATAATAAATTGTTGATTTTGAGTGAAATAATAAATATTATAAGCGTTGTTGTGTATTAATATAAACATATCACAATTATTAATTTGAGTCTCAAAAATTTCACTTGATAAAGAGCTATATTATTCAAAAAAAACTTTTCAGAGCGTTTTTTTAAACTCTAAATAAAGTTAGTTTAAAAAAAAATAGCCATTGTGTTTGCAGGGAGTTTGCTAGAGAATATGCGGGTTTTTTAGTTTGAGAGTTTGTTTTGTTTACAATTAATTAACATTATTCTTGAACTAAAATATGTTTTAAAAGAATAAATGTGACTTTATGAAAGTAATTGTGTCTAAAATCATAGAAAGACTCATTTAGTACAATCTGTGAAGATTTTATTTACTGATTTCAAATAAAAGTTTAATCCCCTTAATCTTAAATTTCTATGGATTT
>NZ_MUHD01000039.1 GCF_002217395.1 Flavobacterium plurextorum
ATGGTAAGTTTAATCTGTCTATTTTAACAAATTTGATAAAAATTTGATAAAAATGACATTTTATTGAATTAGTTTTTCCCCTTTTTTAAGCCTTATTCATTTTAAAAAAATAAGCTCTAATAATGCGTTATTAAAGGGTTTAGACTAAATTTTAAAAATCTTAAAAACTCGTAAAGTGTTGATTTATAACATTGTTTAATATTCGTTATCTTTGCAGCGTAGAAATTTCAAAAAGGTGACAGCGTTTTGAAGAAAAACAATTTATGATAAAGAAGTGGTATTTTTATGCGAGTTTGATCGTTATTATTACATTTTTAAGTTTGGGTTTTAAACCCTTTACTTTGGAAACCAAACCTTGGTTTTTAACAGAAAAAACAGATGGATCTGAGTATATATTTCCATCAACAGAAAAGGATGATTATCCTAAAATTAGTCTAAACGTCCCATATACAGGAAATCGTCTTATTGGTTTTAAAGAAGCAGTTGCTTTTAAAGAGTCTCAAGGAAAATACCGAATGGTAAATTCTCTAGGATATATGGGAAAATATCAATTTGGTTCTAAAGCATTACGTGCTATCGGAGTCAGCAATGAAAAAGAATTTCTAAAAGATCCTGCCTTACAGGAAAAAGCTTTTCTAGCATTATTATCTAAAAACAAATGGATTTTGCGTAATGAAATTGAAAAGTATGAAGGAAAAGTTGTTAGTGGTATTCAAATTACCGAATCAGGTATTTTAGCGGCAGCGCATTTAGGTGGTGCTGGATCAGTAAAAAACTTTTTTAAAAATAATGGCAATAGACATTTTAGAGATGCTTTTGGAACTTCATTAAAAAGTTACATGCGTGATTTTGGCGGCTATGATCTTTCTTTTATTGAAGCAGATAGTAATGCAACAATAAACGATTAACATTAAAAAAAAATATCCCGAGCAATCGGGATATTTTTTTTATAATCTAGTCAATTAGTATTTCTAGAATTTTAATGGCAGCTTCACTTATTTTGGTTCCGGGACCAAATATTGCTGCGGCACCTGCATCAAACAAAAATTGATAATCTTGTGCAGGAATTACTCCGCCAACAATTACCATAATGTCTTCACGATCGTGTTTTTTAAGCTCTTCAATAACTTGCGGAACCAATGTTTTATGACCCGCAGCAAGAGAAGAAACACCTAATATGTGAACATCATTCTCAACAGCTTGTTTAGCAGCTTCCGCTGGAGTTTGAAATAAAGGTCCTATATCAACATCAAAACCTACATCTGCATAACCTGTTGCAACTACTTTTGCACCACGGTCATGACCGTCCTGTCCCATTTTGGCAATCATAATTCTTGGACGTCTTCCTTCTTGCTTCGCAAAAGCATCAGCAAGCTGTTTCGCTTTTTCGAAATTCTCGTCATTCTTTATTGCTGCACTATACACACCGCTAAATGATTTAATTTGCGCTTTAAACCTTCCAAACACACTTTCAAGAGCATCACTTATTTCGCCTAAAGTTGCTCTATTTCTGGCAGCTTCGATAGCAATTTCTAATAAGTTGCCTTCTTTGGTTCTTGCGCAATGCGTTAATTTTTCAAGTGATTGATTTACTTTTTGTGAATCTCTTTTTTCTTTTATTTCAGTAAGTCGTTCAATTTGTTGTTTACGAACCATTTGGTTGTCAACATCCAAAATATGTAAAGGATCTTCTTTATCTAATCTAAATTTATTAACACCAACTATTATGTCTTGACCGCTGTCGATTCTAGCTTGTTTTCTAGCAGCAGCTTCTTCAATTCTTAATTTTGGAATTCCAGCTTCAATCGCTTTTGTCATTCCGCCCAGTTCTTCAACTTCTTCAATCAGTTTCCAAGTACTTTCTAAAATTTCATTTGTAAGCGATTCTACATAATAACTGCCGCCCCAAGGATCTACAGTTTTGGTTATTTTTGTTTCTTCTTGTAAATATATTTGCGTATTGCGAGCAATTCTAGCCGAAAAGTCGGTAGGTAATGCGATCGCTTCATCAAGTGCATTTGTGTGTAAAGACTGTGTGCCTCCAAACGCAGCTGCTGTTGCTTCGATACAAGTTCTCGCTACATTATTAAAAGGATCTTGTTCTGTTAAGCTCCATCCGCTGGTTTGGCAATGTGTTCTTAATGCTAATGATTTGTCGCTTTTCGGGTTGAACTGTTGAAGCAGTTTTGCCCAAATCATTCGACCCGCTCTCATTTTTGCAATTTCCATAAAATGATTCATTCCAATCGCCCAAAAGAAAGAAAGGCGGGGAGCAAATTCATCAATCGTCATTCCAGTTGATAATCCCGTTCTAATATATTCTAATCCATCTGCTAAAGTGTAAGCTAATTCAATATCTGCCGTTGCTCCAGCTTCTTGCATATGATATCCTGAAATAGAGATAGAATTGAATTTTGGCATTTTTTTGCTCGTAAACTCAAAAATATCAGCAATAATTTTCATGGATGGCGCCGGTGGATATATATAAGTGTTACGAACCATGAATTCCTTCAAAATATCATTTTGAATAGTTCCTGAAAGTTTATTTAGTTCAACACCTTGTTCTTCAGCAGCAACAATATAAAATGCCATAATAGGTAAAACTGCACCATTCATGGTCATTGAAACTGACATTTCATCAAGCGGAATTTGATCGAATAATACTTTCATATCTTCAACAGAATCAATTGCCACGCCTGCTTTTCCAACATCTCCAACAACACGTTCGTGATCTGAATCGTAACCGCGATGAGTAGGTAAATCAAAAGCAATTGAAAGCCCTTTTTGACCTGCGGCAAGATTTCTTCTATAAAAAGCATTACTTTCTTCTGCAGTTGAAAATCCAGCGTATTGACGAATTGTCCAAGGACGACGAACATACATCGTAGCGTATGGTCCGCGTAAATTAGGTGCAAAACCAGCTCCGAAATCGAGAAACTCTAAATCTTCTATATCTTTTTCAGAATAGTTTTTTTTGAGTTCGATTCCTTCGGCTGTTGTGAAGTTAGGAGTTATAGGTTGAGAGTTACGCGTTAGCTCGTCTAACTTCTCACTTTTAACATCTAATTTAATATGTTTAAGGTCTTTTCTTATCATGGAGACGCTCCGTTATATTGTTTTATTAATTACAGATAAAGAAAATTATTCAACCTCAAGCCTTTCCTGTTCCAGCTTTTCTGCTAATCTTTTTTCTATAATAGGCGTAATTAATGTTTTTCTAGGCTTGATTTTTACAAAAGGAAACAATTCTAAATCATGCTTCATTTTGTCCTCTTTATTAGGGTATTTATTTGTGCCTAATAAAACTTCTTTTTTCGAGTCGAATAATTCTTGTTCCTTAGCGGCACTTTCATGAATTTTCTTTTTGATAGTTCCGTCGTTTAGAAGTTTTAAGAAGCCTCCATTAGCCTCAATATCTTTAAAAAGCGTTAAACTTTTTTCAGCCAGCTGCATCGTTAGACTTTCAATATAATAGCTTCCATCAGCAGGATTATCTACTTTGTCAAAATAGCTTTCGTGTTTTAAAACTAAAAGCTGATTGCGGGCTATTCGGTCACCAAATTCATTGTCTTTATGGTACAAAGAATCATAAGGTAAATTAGCAACAGCATCTGCGCCGCCTAGGATTGCCGACATGCATTCGGTTGTAGTGCGAAGCATATTGACATTATAATCGTAAATAGTTTTATTTCGTTTCGTTGGTGTAACCAATAAATGACAATCTAAATTAGAACTGTATTCGGTTGCAATTAATTTAAAAAGCATTCGTAAAGCTCGAAGTTTCGCAATTTCAAAAAAATAATTTGTTCCAACCGAAACTTGAAAAACTATTGGTTTTGTAATACTTGGTAAACGATTTAAATATTCATTCGCGTGTGCTAAACTATATGCGATTTGCTGCGTAATATTTGCTCCTGCATTTTGATATAAACCTGAATCAATACTTAGCAATGAAAGATCTTTTGCCTTGTTTGAAATTTTTTCAAGCGTTTCAAAATTATTTTTATCTGAAGTTGTAAACCAATTTCCGTCACGGGTCAATTGTCCGATAGGATCTAAATTACAATAAAAAACAGCTTTTTTTTCAACAGAAATTGCATTTAATAATTTCACGAAATCGATTGAGATAAAACTTAAATTGAAGTAAACGGTTTTGTTTTCTAAAGGAAGATTTTCTAGTAATTTTTGAATATCAGTATTTTCGTTTTGAATAGTAAAACGAAGACTTTCTGCGCCTCTTTCGATTGTATCAATTGCACGTTTAATCGATTTTTCGATATCATGTACAAAGATATTTTGACAGATTTGAAAATTAGAAGCTTGAGTTGTAACCGATGCTGCTTTTGTGAATTCGTCATGATGATAAAAAGGTTTTACCTGAATATCTTCAGGCGAATTCCAAATCATCGTTTCATTATAATCAGCTCCATCTAATTCAAACTGAATTTTTTGTTTCCATTGTTTGGATGAAATCGGATTAAAATCGTTGAATAGTGTATTAGCCATTAGTTGCTTTTTTCTGATTATTCTTTATCTTGAATAGTATCTCCTTCGAATTGAATGATGTAAATATCTTCGCTGTCTTTTTTCATAAAATACTTTTCGCGAGCATATTTTTCTATTTGTTCAGGATTTTTTAACTGCTTAATCTGTTCTTGATCTTTTTTTATTTCGTCCTGATAGTATCTTTTATTGTCTTGCAGTTCATTGATCTGCTGGTCTAAAAAACGATGATCAAAATAGGAATAATTGTCTAGAAACAACATCCAGATAACAAAAAAGAGAAGTACCCAAACATATTTATTGCCTAGGAGTTTAAACCATTTTTTGTCTTTATAAGGATTTTTCATTTTACTTTTAATTACCTATTATACTGATCCCGATAACATCAGGATTAGATCATTTTTTAATGGTTTAAATTTACAATAAAAATTATGAAATTCTCTGATTAATTACAGCGCGAACTACATCAATTGCTACAGTATTGTATTTGTCATTAGGTATAATAATATCAGCAAAAGCTTTAGAAGGTTCTATAAATTGCTCATGCATAGGTTTTAAAGTGTTTTGATAACGGTTTAAAACCTCGTCGATATCGCGTCCTCTTTCTGAAATATCTCTTTTTAAACGACGAACTAATCTTTCATCAGAATCGGCATGAACGAAAATTTTGATATCGCAAAGTTCACGTAATTCGGGATTTGTTAAAATTAAAATCCCTTCAACGATCATTACTTTTCTTGGGTGTGTTGATACGGTATCATCTGTTCTGTTGTGCTGTATGAAAGAATAAACAGGTTGATCAATAGTTTCTCCTGATTTTAGAGCTTTTAGATGTTTTACTAAAAGTTCGAAATCAATA
This sequence comes from Flavobacterium plurextorum, assembly GCF_002217395.1. Taxonomy (GTDB): domain Bacteria; phylum Bacteroidota; class Bacteroidia; order Flavobacteriales; family Flavobacteriaceae; genus Flavobacterium; species Flavobacterium plurextorum. The sequence goes on from NZ_MUHD01000039.1 coordinate 5,363, forward strand.
GATCTTGGATGATCAAAATTAATTAATGCTCTTTCATCGAAAGATAAATTATCGGTTTGTTTGTAATACGAATCTTGAGAAATTACACCAACTTCAGTGTCTGGTAATTCGGTCATGATTTGGTGTACTACTGTTGTTTTTCCACTTCCTGTTCCTCCTGCAAGTCCAATAATGAGCATAAAATTTATATTATAATTTGTTCGACAAAAATAATAATTTAAGTGATGTTCTAAACATATTATGTAATTTAACCATATAAGTAATGTAAGTAAATTTAAGCCGACAGATATTTAAACAAAATCTTACTTGATTGAACTAATATCATTCATATAGTAAAAAAAATAAAAATCCCGAAAGTAAAACCTTCGGGATTTTGTGCAATCAGTATAGATTTGATAAAATATTCTGAATTTAGTAAGCACTTGTAATTATTTATTCTTTTTTGCTTTTATCATCATCTCAAGCTGATCCCAAAGTTCTTCAGGGATTGCTTCTAATAAATTGAATTGTCCCGCACCTTTCAGCCATTCGCCTCCGTCGATTGTGATAACATCTCCATTTACATAAGCGGAGAAATCAGATACTAAATAAGCCGCCAAATTGGCTAATTCTTGGTGATCTCCAACTCGTTTCAAAGGCACTTTTTTAGCCATGTCAAACTTTTCGGCAAGATCTCCTGGTAATAATCTGTCCCATGCACCTTTTGTTGGGAATGGTCCTGGTGCAATAGCATTAGAACGAATTCCGTATTTTGCCCATTCCACAGCAAGACTTCTTGTCATTGCCAAAACTCCTGCTTTTGCAGTAGCACTTGGAACAACATATGCAGAACCAGTCCAAGCATAAGTCGTTACAATATTTAAAATCGTTGCCGATGTTTGTTTAGTGTCGATCCAGTGTTTTCCAAAAGCCAATGTGCAGTTTTTAGAACCCTTAAGTACAATGTCTATAACAGTATCAAATGCATTTGCAGACAAACGTTCTGTTGGAGAAATAAAATTTCCAGCAGCATTGTTTAAAAGAACGTCTACTTTTCCAAAAACTTTTAAGGTTTCCTGAAGCATATTTTCTACTTCTTCATAATGACGAACATCACATTGAAGAGGTAAACATTTTCCGCCAGTTTCACTTTCAAGCTCTGCTGCAGTTGTTTTTAACTTTTCTAAATCTCTAGAAGTTATCGCGACTTGAGCGCCTAATTCTAGAAAATATTTTGTCATAGCTTTTCCTAAGCCGCTTCCGCCGCCTGTAACAACGATAACTTTTCCTTTCAAAGCGTCATCACGTAACATTTTATCTGTATAGCTCATACTTTTCTTTTTTTACAATATTAATTAAAAAAATAGGATGCACGCATAATAAAGTTGTAAAATTTTGATAAACTTTATATTTCGCACAGTTTTTTTGCGGCAGTTTCTAGAGTGAAATTGTCTTTAGCGAAGCAAAAGCGTATTAATTTCTGATCTTTATGATCAGAATAGAAAGTTGAAATAGGAATCGCAGCGACACCATGATTAATAATTAAATTTTTACAGAAAGTTACATCATCTTCATCTGAAATGGCAGCATAAGAAGCGACTTGAAAGTAAGTTCCTTCACATGGTTTCAATTCGAAACGGCTGTTTTGAAGTAGTTTTTGGAAATAATCTCTTTTTTCTTGGTAGAATTTTCCAAGTAAATTTACATCAACAACGTCTAAATATTCGCTGATCGCAGCTTGCGAAATGCTATTTACACTAAAAACCAAAAACTGATGTACTTTCTTGATTTCTTTCATTAAATGTTCAGGTGCAATGGTGTAACCAATTTTCCAACCCGTAATATGAAATGATTTTCCAAAAGAAGAAACCATAATACAACGATCTAAAAGGAAATTTTTGGTATGTGCTGAAATATGTTTTTCTTCAAAAGTAATGTATTCATAAACTTCATCAGATAAAACCAAAAGATCTGGAAATTTTGAAAGTATTTTTTCTAATTGATCAAAATCAGCTTCGTTTAATATTTTTCCTGTCGGATTATGCGGATTATTGATGATAATCATTCGGCTTTTATCCGAACACGCTTTTTCGATTGTTTCCCAATTTGGCGTATAATCATCGTTTAGTGCCACACGAACAGGTTTTGCATTGCATAGTAAAACAGGCGATTCGTACGAATCATAACTTGGATCAAGAATGATTACTTCATCATTTTCTTTTACCAAAGCCAAAATCGATGTAAAAATTCCCTGTGTTGCACCCGCAGTAATCAAAAGTTCTAAATCAGGATTAATCGTTCTGTTGTAAGAACTCTGAGTCAGCTTTGCAATTTTACTCATCAATGGCGGATAACCTGCCATTGGTGTATATTGATGCACGTTTTCTTTGGATAATCGTGCAATAATATCTGTAAGTCTTTCGTCAACGGGGAAATTTGGAAATCCTTGCGAAAGGTTAATTGCATTATATTCGGATGCCATTTTTGACATTACCGTGAAAATGCTTGTGGTTACGTTTGGAAGTTTACTCATGATAAAGTTTGATTTGGGAAAACTGTTGAGTGTGATATAAAAAACGGATTGAATTTAACTATTTTAAAGTTATTGGGAGTGAATATAAAACTCTGACTTTTTTACCGTCTTTTTCTCCTGGAGACCATTTAGGGCATTTTTTTAAAACTCGAATTGCTTCAGCTCCTGTATTGAAGCCTGCATCTCTAAGGATTTTTATATCAGTTAATGCGCCATCTTGCTCAACTATAAAAGTTACGTAGATTTTTTTTCCTTTGAAGTCAATACCTTCATCAGGATTTTTGAAATTATTTTCTACAAATTTATAGAATTTCTCAAAGCCTCCCGGAAAAATTGGTTTAATGTCTATTCCTGCAGTATTGTAAATTGTCTTATCGCTATTCGTCGGAACGTTTTCGTCAATAATTAAATGTGAATCGAAATAAAGATCTTTATCTTCAACTATAACAGGTTCTGCTTTTTTTGTTTCTGAAGCTTTTGTTTTAGAAACTTGTTTAGTGTTTTGAGAAAACATACTCTGCAGGCAGCATAGCAAAATCAGGATTAAAAGCTTTTTCATTACGATGACTTTAAGGTTAACTTACATTTTATGAATAATGAAAATCGTCGGTCGATTATGTAAATCTACTTTTAATTTTTTCCAATCAGAAATTTTCATTGTTTTAATAAATTCTGTTGGCAAAGTAATATCTGCTGCAATACACAAATGTGTTGATGGATTTAAAATCTGTACAAGATCTTCGATCAATTTATTATTTCTATAAGGAGTTTCAATAAAAATCTGCGATTGGTTTTTATCCTGAGATAATTTCTCAAAATGTTTTAATGCTGATTTTTTCTCGTCTTTGTCAATTGGTAAATAACCATTGAAAGTAAAGCTTTGACCATTCATTCCAGAAGCCATCATCGCTAATAAAATAGAAGAAGGACCAACCAATGGAACAACCTGAATTCCTTTTTCATGTGCCAGTTTTACAATTACTGCACCAGGATCAGCAACACCAGGACATCCTGCTTCGCTCATTAAACCCATGTTTTTTCCTTCTAATAAAGGTTTTATGAAGTCTAAATGTTCGCTTGGTTCAGTACGTTTATTAAGGGTAAAAAGAACTAATTCTGATTGTTTTTTTTCAGGATAAACTGCTTTTATTGATTTTCTTGCAGTTTTGTCATTTTCGACAATATAGTGATCTATGAGTTCGATACTTCTTCTAACTGTTTGAGGTAAAACATCCATAGGGTCGCTTTCGCCCATTGTAGTTGGAATTAAATATAGTTTTCCTAGAAGTTTCATTTTGTGATATTTTATAGTTTAAAACAAAAAATGTATTTTAATTATTTATAAATAACTAAAATACAAATTATATTATGAATGCTTTTTGATGAGTTTTTGGGCAATAATTTCAGATGCTTCATTCAACATTTCATAGACACTGTCAAATCCGTTAACAGCTCCGTAAAAAGGATCTGGAACATCTACATTTTCATCTGGAAATAATTCATTTAGAATAAGATGAACTTTGTTTTTGTGCTCAGGAGTTTTGGCAAGATGAAGGACGTCACGTAAATTTGAGCTGTCCATTGCATAGATGTAATCAAATTCGTCAAAATCTGAAGTTTTAAATTGTCTTCCTTTTTGATTGTCAATACGTAAGCCGTTTTTTTTAGCAACAGCAATAGACCGTTTGTCTGGTGAGTGGCCTACATGCCATGATCCTGTTCCAGCAGAATCAACGATGAATTTATCATTAGGCAATTTTGAAGCTAATATTCCTTCGGCTAAAGGAGATCTGCAAATATTCCCTAAGCAAACCATTAAAATTTTTACTGGCATGATTCGCGTTTATAGCGTTAGTTTTTTGTTGATGTCTTCGACAAATTTTTTGAATTGTTTGTCTGTAGAAACTAAATTGTCAACGGTTTTGCAGGCATGTAAAACAGTGGCATGATCACGGTCTCCAATTTGTGAACCAATATTTGCCAAAGAAGCTTTAGTGAATTTTTTTGCAAAAAACATAGCCAGCTGCCTCGCTTGAACAACGTGCCTCTTTCGTGTTTTAGATTGAAGAGTTTCGATATCAAGTTGAAAATAGTCAGATACAATTTTTTGAATATAATCGATAGAGATTTCTCTCTTAACGTTTTTAACAAATTTCTCAACAACGCTTTTTGCCAGTTCAATAGTAACTTCTTTTTTGTTGAAAGAAGATTGGGCAATTAACGAAATGATCGCGCCTTCTAATTCTCTAACATTAGATTTAATGTTACGAGCGACATATTCAATAATATCTTCTGGCATTTCAACTCCATCACGATATAAAATGTTTTTTAAGATTGAGATACGAGTTTCGTAATCAGGCTGATGCAATTCAGCAGATAATCCCCATTTAAAACGAGATAATAAACGCTGTTCAATATCCTGCATATCAACAGGAGCTTTGTCAGAAGTTAAAATTACCTGTTTTCCGTTTTGATGTAAATAGTTGAAAATATGGAAAAATACATCCTGAGTTCCTGATTTTCCTGATAGGAACTGAACATCATCAATAATTAAAACATCGATTAATTGGTAAAAATGAATGAAATCATTACGATTATTCTTTTTAACCGAATCAATATATTGTTGTGTGAAAATCTCTGCAGAAATATATAAAACCGTTTTTTCTGGATATTTATCTTTTACTTCTACACCTATAGCATGTGCTAAGTGTGTTTTTCCTAAACCAACTCCTCCAAAAATCAATAAAGGATTAAATGAAGTTCCTCCAGGTTTGTTGGCAACAGCCATACCGGCAGAACGAGCTAAACGATTTGAGTCTCCTTCAAGGAAATTATCAAAACTATAGTTAGGATTTAACTGAGACTCAATTTTTAAATTTCTAATTCCTGGAATTACAAATGGATTTTTAAGCTCTGGATTTAAGTTTTTAAACGGAGCATCAACCTCTTGCGGTTTCATTGGCACTCTGTTGGAACTTGGCAGCTGCTCGGTAAACGGCTGTTTATTTCCATAAGTGTTCTCCATTTTAATTTTATACAGTAACTTTGCGTTTTTTCCCAGTTCTTTGGTAAGCGCAACTTTCAATAATTTTACGTAGTGCTCTTCGAGCCATTCGTAGAAAAATTTACTTGGTACCTGAATATATAATGCGTTGTCGGTTAGCTCAACTGATTTGATTGGTTCGAACCAAGTTTTATAAGCTTGATCTTGAATATTGTCTTTTATAAAGGACAAACAGTTTTCCCATACCGATTGAGCAGTTTTAGTCATAAATTCAGATAAGTTTTTTTATTATTGATAAAGATTCTCCTAATAAAAATGGAGCAATTTTATTCCGTATTTCGGGATAACAAATATGTGAACAAATTTCTGTAAAAAAAAATATTTTGGGGTCTAATTTTATAAAAAAATGTTGTAAGGACGTTTTTGAAAGTTAATTTTTTTTAATCTGTAAATAATGAAAAATCATCAAACGCAAGTGCGTGTTCGTTACTCTGAAACTGACCAAATGGGGGTTGTTTATCACGGAAATTATGTGCCGTATTTTGAAATAGGACGCGTCGAATGGCTTAGAAACAAAGGGATTTCGTATGCAAGCATGGAAGAAAGCGGAATTGGTCTGCCAATTGTTTCGATGCAGATTAATTATAAAAAATCTGCGCGTTATGATGAGCTTTTAACAATTCATACCACCTTCAAAAGTCAGTCTTCTGTTAAGATTGAATTCGACTGTGCAATTTATAATGAGTCAAATGAGTTATTAACAACAGCAGTGTTTATTTTAGTATTTATTTCGTTAAAATCGGGTCGTCCAACTGCGCCTCCAAATTACATTTTAGAATTATTTAAAACACTTGAATAATTGTTAAAATGAGATGCGTTTTAATGTTAATTTATATAATTTTAATATCGATTTCAAACATTAAATCAAAAATGTCGAATACTGATTCGGCATTTTTTTTTCGCGTTTTGGTGATTATTTTGCCTATTGGAAGTCCAGAATCTTCATCCATTTCCATTTCTTGAGAAGTAATTTCGAGTTTCTTTTCCTTTATAACCCGCATTACTTTGTTCATGTTTTTGTAATCAAACGAAATTAAAAAATGAACATCGATTGTTTTTTCAATAATCTCACAAACTTCTAATGTCATTTGTGCCGTTGTTCGATAAGCGGCAATTAACCCGCCAACACCTAATTTAGTGCCTCCAAAAATACGAACTACAACTATAAGAACGTTGGTTACCCCAAAAGATTGTATCTGACCATAAATGGGTGCGCCGGCTGTATTACTCGGTTCTCCGTCATCATTTGCTCGATAGGAAATTTTTGGAGCCGTGCCCAATTGATAAGCATAACAATAATGTACAGCGTGCGGATGAAGTTTTCGTAAATTCTCAATTATTGGTTTTACTTCCTCCTCGTTTTCTATAGGAAAAGCGTAACCAAAGAATTTACTGCCTTTTTCCTTAAAAAGCACTTCTTCAGATTTAATTGCTATGGTTTGATAAGTATCGCTGTATTCCAAAATTAAAATTCTAAATTGAGTTTTTTTGCCACAGATTAAAAAGATTCTCACAGATTTTTGCAAATCGAAAAAAAACTTTTAATCTGCGGTTAAAGTGTTTTTATAATATCTCTTTGTTAAATAAATCAACAACATCTTCTTTTCCAACTTGTAGATTCCAAACCTTAATTCCTAAAGTTGCGGCACTGTTTGTGTTTTCTGTTTTGTCGTCAATAAACAAAGTGTTTCCCGGAACTAGATTGTGTTTGTCAAGTAAAACTTGATAAATTTTTGGGTCTGGTTTTCTCAATCCCATTTCAAAAGAAAAATAAACTTTTTCAAAACAATTGTAAAAATCAGTATAAAATGGTGCGCCGCTTTTTTTCTCGAAAGTCGCAATATGAATAGAATCAGTATTGCTTAATAAAAACAAGCGATATTTTTTTGAGAGCTCTTTTAGAAAGTCTAATCGATATGAAGGAAAATCAGCCAAAACGGCATTCCAGGCTTCTAGAATTTCTTTAATGCTTGCATTTGGAAGTTGTTTTTGAAATCCAGTTACAAAATCATCATACGAAATATCTCCAGTTTCAAATAATAGATTCAAACGATCAAGATCAGCATTCCATTCTTTTAATCCTAATTTTTGTAATCCCGAAATAGTTCCTTGTTTGTCTAGATTGATAAAAATATCACCAAAGTCAAAAATTATAGTATCAATCATGATTTCTTACATATATTAATTCGTCGTTCTGAATATGAGTTTTCGCTTCGTTCTTCTTTTTAAGTTCTGGCGCTTTCGTACCTTTTTCAAACGTATTCTTTCCAATAAAAATTCTGGCTTCATCCCAAATATTTTTATCAATAAAAGATTGAAGCGTTTGTTTTCCACCTTCAATAATTATAGATTGAATTTGATGCTGATGTAAAACCGATAAAATATTTTCAATCGAATTATTATCAAACTCAATCTTTTCAAAAAGTGTATTTTCAGTCGAAATATTATTTTCTGATTTTGTTAGAACAATAGTTTTTACACTGTCATCAAAAATAAAACTGTCTTTTGAAATTCGGTTATTTTGATCTAAAATCACGCGAACAGGATTGTTTCCAGACCAATCTCTGACATTTAATTTCGGATTGTCATCTATAACAGTTTGTGTGCCAACTAAAATTGCCTGTTCTTCACTGCGCCATTTATGAACTAATTGACGGGAATATTTATTAGTAATCCAAACCGGTTTACGTTCCTGATTAATTTCTTTTTCAGGAGCTAAATATCCGTCCAGACTTTCTGCCCATTTTAGTATAATATAAGGCCTCTTTTTTTGATGAAAAGTAAAAAAGCGTTTATTGAGTTCATTGCACTCGTCTTCCAAAACTCCTACAGTAACATTTGCGCCGGCTTCAAGAAGTTTTCTGATTCCGTTTCCAGCTACTTTTTCATTTGGATCGACCGTTCCTACGACAACATTCGGGATCTTATTTTCGATAATTAAATCACAGCACGGAGGTGTTTTTCCAAAATGACTGCAAGGTTCTAAGCTAACATAAATTGTAGCTTTTTTTAAAAGCGATTTGTCTTTTACAGAACGCACAGCATTTACTTCAGCATGTGGTTCGCCTGCTTTTTTGTGCCAGCCTTCCCCGATAATTTTATCATTATAGACAATTACACTTCCAACCATTGGGTTTGGATACGTTGTTCCGAAGCCATTTTTGGCTAGTTCAATGCAGCGTCTTATGTATTTTTCATGTATATTCACCCTGCAAAAGTAGTTATTTTTGAGTTTAGTCTCAATAATGGTTCAGATTCGATTAGTGATCAAAAAAACTATTTTACATTTACAATAGGTTAGAATAATACAAAGAAAATGAATAATTGGATTATAAGAAGAATTGAAAATAAAGACAATCAGGTGGTTGCGAAGTTGATAAGATCGGTTTTTGATGAAATGGAAATTCCAAAAGTGGGCACTGCATACGAAGATCCCTATTTAGATTTAATGTTTGAAGAATACAGTAAGCCAAATTCGGTTTATTTTGTAGTTGAAAACGAAGGTGAGATTTTGGGCTGCGCAGGAATTGCTCCATTAGAAAATAGTGATCCAAAGATTTGTGAATTGCAAAAGATGTATTTTTTGCCTGAAACACGCGGTTTAGGAATTGGAAGCATAATGATGGAGAAATGTTTAGAGCAGGCAAGAAATTTTGGTTTTGAAAAATGTTATATTGAAACAATGCCTTTTATGCACGCCGCTCAAAAATTATATAAAAAATCAGGATTCGAATATTTAGATGCGCCATTAGGTTCTACTGGGCACGATTCTTGCCCTGTATGGATGTTGAAAAAATTATAAGTTTATGAAAAAAAGTGTTTTTGGTTTTATTTTGATTTCAATTTTATTTTCTTGTAAAAATACTAAAGAAGAAAAATCAGGAAAAAATACTGTAATAACAAAAGACACAGTAATTGTAGCTGGTGAAAGTAAAAATGCAGCATCAGAAGAAGAATTTAAAAATGAATTTGATATTTTGATACCACAAAGCTATCGAACTTATGATAATCAGAATCCTGTAACAGCTTTAAATGAGAAATGGATTGAGTTGTATCAGGAAAATGATGAGTATTTTTTAGGGAAATCTAATTTTAAAATTGAAAAAGGATACAGCGAATGTTCAGGTGATTCTGTTCTCTCAATTTTGCCTAAAAAGAAAGTTTTGCTATTGATGGATTATCCTGAATTGAAAACAGGGAAAGTAAAAACAGTAAAAATTGAAGAAGATAAAATCTGGCCTAAAGAAAAGTTGAATTTTACTTTTGGGAATCTTAATTATACTTTACGTGGAGAAGGAAAAGTTCTTTCTGAAGAGCAAGTGAGTACTGACGATGATAAAATAGAGATTTTTAAGAAAGTAGAAGATTATAAACTGTATTTAACGGTTGGGAATAATCCAGAAAAACTGCTTTTAACTGAAATGTCGTTTAATGACACGTTTGTAGAATTGCTTTTTGCAGGAGATATTGATGGAGATGGAAAGCTTGATTTTGTTTTTGGGGCAAACAGAAATTACGAGGAAGAACGAGTGATTTTGTTCCTTTCCTCAAAAGCTGAAAATGGAGATTCAGTGAAGAAAGTTTCTGAAACAGCAGTACAGTTTGACTGCTAATTAAAAAGATTATCTAATAAGAGATATATAAAAATGAAAATTAAACAATACCGGACTCAATTTATAAAAGAATTATCGCCTTTTTATGATGCATACGAAGCGGAGAGTTTTTTCTATTTGATTTTAGAAGACAAACATAAATTAAGGCAAATAGATTTGGCGTTAAATCATGATTTGACTTTTAGTGAAGCTGATTTTACAGTATGGAATTCGATATTGGAAGAATTAAAAAAAGAAGTTCCAATTCAGTATTTACTGGGAAAAACACATTTTTATGGTTTGGACTTTGAAGTAAACGAAAATGTATTGATTCCAAGACCAGAAACGGAAGAATTGGTTGAATGGATTATCAATGAGAATAAAGCGATTGATAAAAAGAAGAAGGTTAAAATTCTAGATATAGGAACAGGAAGCGGATGTATAGCGATTTCATTGGCTAAAAATTTACCAAATGCGGAAGTTTATGCAATCGATGTTTCGAAAAAAGCACTTGAAACTGCTAAGAGAAATGCAATAAGCAATAATGTTGAAATAATTTTTATGCTTAAGAATGTTCTGGAGTTAGAAATTTTGAAATCAAATTATGATATAATTGTTTCCAATCCGCCTTATGTTCGCAATTTAGAAAAAGAAGAAATCAAGAAGAATGTTCTTGATTATGAACCGCATTTGGCACTTTTTGTTGAAGATAACGATGCATTAATTTTTTATCGAAAAATTGCTTCTTTAGCTCAGAAAAATCTGCTGGAAAACGGTCAGCTGTATTTTGAGATTAACCAATATCTTGGAAAAGAAATGACAGATTTATTGGAGGAAATGAATTTTAAAAGTATCGAATTGCGAAAAGATATTTATGATAACGATCGTATGATTAAAGGGAATATTTAAGTGTTCAGTAAATAGAGTATTCTAAAGCGTTTTCAATGAACTGAACACTGAATACTAAGAAATTATTCGTATCGAAGTGCTTCAATTGGATCTAGTTTTGAAGCCTTAATTGCAGGATATAATCCGGAAACAATTGCAACCATAAAACTGGTTGCGAAAGCAGCAAAAATCGCCATCCACGGAATTACAAATGCGAAGTTCATTGCGGCAGCAAAAGCAAAACCTACCAAGATTCCTAAAACAATACCAACTAAACCGCCAATTTGTCCTATTAATAAGGTTTCGATGAAAAATTGAACCGAAATGGTAACTTTTGTAGCGCCCAGAGCTTTTCTAACTCCAATTTCACGAGTGCGTTCAGTTACAGAAACAATCATAATATTCATCAAAGCAATTGAAGAACCTAGAATAGTAATGATACTTATAATCCATGAAGCCCATCCTAAATATTTTGTGATTCCAAGAATTCGATTAATTAAATCATCACTTCGTCCGATTCCGAAATTATTATCTTGTACTGGACTTAATTTGCGAACTCTGCGCATAACACTTGTTGCATCATCAACAGCTTGATCTAAAAGTTCTTTTTTAGATACCATTACACTCATCGTATAATTAATATTGGGAGCCGTAAATAAAGATCTCGCTACTTGAATAGGAATTAGAACTCGTAAATCCTGACTGTTTCCAAAAGTGGATCCTTTTTCTTTTAAAACTCCAATTACCTTAAAACGAGCGCCTCGTATTGAAATAACTTTGTCAATTGGGTTGACATCTTTCAATAAACCTTTTTCAAAATCAGAACCAACAATACAGGTATAAGTATTATTGTCGATATCAAATTGATTAAAAGATCTTCCTAAAGTTGTTTCTAAACCAGAATTTGAAATATAATGTTCGTCGATACCAATAATCGAAATTTCAGGATCAGTTTTAGTATCCTGAAATTTTACTTCCGCTTTTGATGTGGCAGTAAATGAAAGAGAAGTTTCGGTAAAAGGATATTTGTATTTGTTTTTGAATGCAACAGCTTCTGGATAGGAAATAATTGGATTAATAACTTCACGTTCCTTTCCACCACGATTTCGAACCGTATTTGCATACTGTTTGATGTTGAATGTATTAGCGCCCATTGAAGCGAAATTGGTCGAAACAGTATTCTCGAGTGCTGTCACAACAGTAAGAATTCCAACTAAAGCAGTGATTCCGATAGCAATAATTAATACGGTAAGAATGGTTCGCAATAATTGTGTTTTGATAGAACCAAAAGCAATTCGGATATTTTCTTTAAATAATTTTAGCATCATGACCAATTTGTCACGAAAATACGTTTTTTGTTACAAGTTTGTTTTCGAACTCGTATTATTTATTTTAAAAAGTAAGATATTTGCAAACTTAATTAAGTCGAAAGTTGGGAAGTTATAAAGTCGAAAGTCTAATGAGTCAACAACCTAAAAAGTAAATCTAGAAATAAATTAATTTTAAAGTTTTTAGATTTTAGATCTCAAAGAAATCTAAAATCTAAAATCAACAATCTAAAATATTAAATCAAAATGGCTTCAAAACCAAGTATTCCACAAGGGACAAGAGATTTTTCGCCTGCAGAGGTGTCAAAACGTCAATATATAATTCAGACGATAAAAAATAATTTTGAAAAATTTGGTTTTCAGCCAATTGAAACTCCTTCGTTTGAAAATTCAGATACCTTGATGGGAAAGTATGGAGAAGAAGGTGACCGCTTGATTTTTAAAATTTTGAACTCTGGGAATTTTTTCTTCAATAAAAATAAAATTGAATTGCCAGAATCTATAGAATCACTGCAAGTTAATTCGGCAGAAACTATCGATCTTAATCAAAGAATCGAGCTGAATAAATTTACAGGAAAAATTTCTGAAAAAGCACTTCGTTACGATCTAACAGTTCCATTTGCGAGATACGTTGTCCAGCACCAAAACGAAATTGAGTTTCCTTTTAAAAGATATCAAATACAACCCGTTTGGAGAGCTGACCGCCCGCAAAGAGGTCGTTACAGAGAATTCTATCAATGTGATGCCGATGTTGTTGGTTCAAAATCACTTTGGCAGGAAGTAGAATTGGTTCAATTATATGACACTGTTTTTACCTCTTTAGGATTGGAAGGTGTAACCATTAAAATCAATAATAGAAAAATATTATCTGGAATTGCTGAGGTAATTGGTGCGTCTGATAAATTAATAGATTTTACAGTTGCTCTTGATAAATTGGATAAAATTGGTGAAGACGGCGTAAAGAAAGAAATGATAGAAAAAGGTATTTCTGAAGAAGCGTTGGTAAAAGTACAACCGCTTTTTAGCTTTACTGGAACATTTGCAGATAAAATTAAACAGCTTTCAGAATTATTAGCCTCATCTGAAGAAGGAACAAAAGGAGTTGAGGAACTCAAATTTATTTGTGACAATGTGGCAACTTTAGGTTTGTCTACAGCAATTTTAGATCTTGATGTGACACTTGCTCGTGGTTTAAATTATTATACCGGAGCTATTTTTGAAGTTGCGGCACCAAAAACTGTTTCAATGGGTTCGATTGGCGGCGGCGGAAGATACGACGATTTGACGGGTATTTTTGGATTGAAAAACATGAGCGGTGTTGGAATTTCTTTTGGATTGGATAGAATTTATTTGGTTTTAGAAGAACTGCAGTTGTTTCCAGAAACTGTTGCAGCGACTTCAAAAGCATTGTTTATCAATTACGGAGATAATGAGGCTTTGTATGCTTCAAAAGCCATTCAAAAATTAAGAAAAGAAAATATAAAAGTAGAATTATATCCTGACAATGTAAAAGTGGGTAAACAGTTTCAGTATGCTGATAAGCGTTTGATTCCGTTTGCAGTGATTGCAGGAGATCAAGAAATAGCTTCAAATTCTTATGCTCTTAAAAATTTAGTGACAGGAGAGCAGATTTCTGTAGATTTCGAAGGATTAAAAAATGCTTTGCTGGGTTAATGCTTAACCATAAAGAGCACAGGAGGTTATGTGTTATTTACGAGGATTTTGCTTTGTATTGCTGGGATTAAAAGGAATTTCTTTTTAAATCTCTTCGTAAAATAGTTGCTGGTAAAGAAAAAAAACTTTTAATTTGCCGACCTTAAGTTACGGGCGTAGTTCAAGGGTAGAATAGCGGTCTCCAAAACCGTTGATGGGGGTTCGAATCCCTCCGCCCGTGCAAAAAAAAAACATTCTAAATAACAGTAGTTATTAATTATTTATCAGAAGCTTCGAGAAGTTAAAGGTAAAAGCATAAAAAAAAGCTTCGTCTCTCTATAAGGCGAAGCTTTTTTTAATATAAGGTAAACTTGAATTAATAATTATTTATGAGGCCGAAGCCAACCCTTAAATTCAATTTTGATAGGTAATAATTTAGTTTCCAATTTTGAACTCAAATTTAGCGTAAACTAAAACGTAATAGTCTTAAAATTATACTAAATTTTAATTGAAGGATTCGGTTTTTAAAACTCTCATAACTAATAAAGTGACAATTTGACATTTTATAAGATTTGGCAGTACTTTTGCAATCCAACAGAAAGAATAAAAAATGAAGTTTAAAAATATTTTTAAAAATAAAAGTAATATGACTACGGAAAATACAGAATTCGATCAGGAATTAGATGATGTAACGTTAGAGAACAATGCCAACGGTGAGCAGTTAATTGTTGAAGAATTAAGTGTTGAAGAGCAATTGGCTCAAGACTTGGCAAAAGAAAAAGATAAGTTTTTGAGATTATTTGCCGAATTTGAAAATTACAAAAAAAGAACTTCAAAGGAGCGTATCGACTTATTCAAAACGGCAAATCAAGACGTTTTGCAGGCAATGCTCCCTGTTTTAGATGATTTTGACAGAGCAACTGTAGAGATCAATAAATCTGACGATGAAAATTTGAAAAAAGGAGTTGAGTTGATTCATGAAAAATTGAAAAATACTTTAATTTCTAAAGGTTTAGAGCAAGTTGATATTAAAGCAGGTGATGCGTTTAATGCAGATGTTGCTGAAGCAATTACTCAAATTCCAGCTCCTTCGGATAAATTAAAGGGCAAAATTGTTGATGTTATTGAAAAAGGATACAAATTAGGAGACAAGATTATTCGTTTTCCTAAAGTTGTTGTTGGAAACTAAAATGCAAATAAAAATTTCAAATGCTTTTTTTGCATTTGGTATTTTAAAATTTGGAATTTAACCTAATTATGAAAAAAGATTTTTACGAAATACTAGGCATTTCTAAGAGTGCTGATGCTGCCGAAATAAAAAAAGCGTACAGAAAAAGTGCGTTGAAATATCACCCGGATAAAAATCCAGGCGACAAAGAGGCAGAAGAAAACTTTAAATTAGCGGCAGAAGCTTACGAAGTATTAAGCGATCCTAACAAAAAAGCGAAATACGACCAATACGGACATCAAGCTTTTGATGGTTCAGGCGGATTTGGCGGCGGCCACGGTGGTATGAATATGGATGACATTTTCAGCCAGTTTGGTGATATTTTTGGAGGTGGATTTGGTGGTTTCGGAGGCGGAGGCGGTGGTCCTCGTCGTGCTAAAGGAAGTAATCTTCGAATTAAAGTGAAACTTACTTTAGAAGAGATTGCAAATGGTGTTGAGAAAAAAGTAAAAGTAAAACGTAAAGTTCAAGCTAAAGGGGTAACGTATAAAACTTGTACGACTTGTAATGGTCAAGGTCAGGTAATGCGTGTTACAAATACCATTTTAGGAAGAATGCAGTCAGCGTCAACTTGTCCTACTTGTGGAGGTTCAGGTCAAATTTTAGATAAAAAACCTTCTGAAGCAGATGCACAAGGAATGGTGGTAGAAGACGAAACAGTTTCTATCAAAATTCCAGCTGGTGTTGTTGACGGAATGCAGTTGAAAGTTTCTAACAAAGGAAATGATGCGCCAGGAAATAGTATTCCAGGAGATTTAATCGTTGCCATTGAAGAGTTAGAACACGAATTCTTGAAACGCGAAGGCGAGAACATACATTACGATTTATATATTAGTTTTCCAGAAGCTGTTTTAGGAGCTTCAAAAGACATCGAAGCAATTAACGGAAAAGTTCGTATTAAGTTGGAAGAAGGAATTCAATCTGGAAAAATTTTAAGATTAAAAGGAAAAGGAATTCCAAGTATAAACGGTTACGGAAGTGGTGATTTATTAGTTCACGTAAACGTTTGGACTCCAAAAACATTAAATAAAGAGCAAAAACAATTCTTTGAGAAAGCTCTAAATGATGAACATTTTGTACCAAGCCCGGAAAAATCAGAGAAATCGTTTTTCGAGAAAGTAAAAGATATGTTCTCATAAGCAGCACTTTTTTTGAAGATGCACATAAAATCAAAACCCATTCTAAACATAAATAGAATGGGTTTTTTGCGTATTATAATGTAGATTCCGTGTGAATTATTTACTTTTACAGACTGTTGGCAAAAATAAAAAAGCCACTAAAAGAAAACCTAAAAAATAAAATGAGCAACTTACTCGAAGTACATAAAGTCGTAAAACAATATGGCAATTATGTAGCGCTTAACGAAGTTTCATTAAATGTGCCAAAAGGCAGTATTTATGGACTTTTAGGTCCAAATGGAGCTGGAAAAACTTCCCTGATCAGAATCATCAATCAAATTACAATGCCAGACAGCGGCGAAGTAATTTTAGATGGTGAAAAATTACAGCCAAAACACGTTCAAACAATTGGATATCTTCCTGAAGAAAGAGGATTATACAGTTCGATGAAAGTTGGAGAGCAGTGTTTGTATCTGGCGCAAATGAAAGGACTTTCTAAAGCCGAAGCAAAAAAACAGCTGGATTATTGGTTCGATCGTTTAGGTATTCAAGGTTGGTGGAACAAGAAAATTCAAGAACTCTCAAAAGGAATGGCACAAAAAATTCAGTTTGTAGTTTGTGTTTTGCATAAGCCAAAATTGCTGATTTTTGATGAACCTTTCTCGGGTTTTGACCCAGTAAATGCCAATATTATAAAAGATGAAATTTTAGCATTAAAAGAACAAGGTTCAACTATTATTTTCTCGACACACCGAATGGAAAGCGTTGAGGAGCTTTGTGATCATATAGCTTTAATTCATAAATCGAATAAATTGATCGAAGGAAAAGTAAGCGACGTAAAACGCCAGTTTAAAACCAATAGTTTTGAAGTTGGAATTTTGACAGACAATGTCGAAGGTTTGATGTACGATATTACACAGAAATTTACCGTTTCGCCAGCGAATTTTAAATCTTTAAATGACGATTTGAAATTAAATATCCAAATTGGAAATTCAGCTCCAAATGAATTATTGAATGTGCTGACACAACGCGGACAAGTGACGCACTTTGTAGAAAAAATTCCAAGTGTAAACGATATTTTTATTCAAACAGTTACCGAAAATAAGTTTTAGATTTTAGAGTGAAGAACTAAAATTTAAATCAACAATCTAAAATCTAAAATTAAATATGAGTATCATCTCGTTGATTATAAAAAGAGAATTCATTGCAAAAGTTCGCAATAAATCTTTTGTTGTCATGACTTTTTTGAGTCCGCTTTTGTTTGTAGCGATAGCGGTATTTATTGGCTATTTAAGTTCAATGAAAGCAGAAACAAAGCGTATTGCAATTCATGATGAAACCGGACTTTTTGCTGCTGATTTTTTAAAAGAGAATAAAAAAGGAGCTGAATTTAAATACTTTAATTTATCTGAAATTGAGGTGAAAGCTTTAAAAGACAGTATTACAAAAGAAAATTTCAGTGGTTTAATCGTTATTCCAAAAACAGCTGAGATTAAAGATTTAGAAAGTAAAATTGAATTTATTTCAAATAATAGTCCAAGTATTTCTTTTGTAGAAAACACTCAGGATATAATTGGAAATAAAATTACCCAACTAAATCTTGAAAAAGCAAAACTGGATACTTTGGCAATTCAAAAAGCGCAGTCAGATGTAAATATTCATTTGATTAAAGCTTCAGGAGAAGAGAGTTTAAAAGGCTTGAACGAAATAAAAATTGCAATTGGAGGCGCTTTTGGTTATTTGATTATGATGTTTATTATCATTTACGGAAACATGGTAATGCGAAGTGTAATCGAAGAAAAAACCAATCGAATTATCGAAATTATCATTTCATCTGTAAAACCATTTCAGTTAATGATTGGTAAAATTGTTGGAACTTCACTAGCTGGAATTCTGCAGTTTATGATTTGGGCAATTATTGGTCTAGGATTAATGTTTGCTGCTTCGACATTTTTTGGTGTTAACGTTGGCCCAACGGCTAGAATTTCGCCAGAATTAATGCAATCAGCACAGCATCAACTTTCAGGTTCGGCGCAAATGTATATTGCCGAATTATGGAATCTGCCAATTGCCAGTATTATAATTGGGTTTGTAGTATATTTTATAGGAGGTTATTTTCTGTACAGTTCATTTTATGCGGCAATTGGAGCAGCAGTTGACAATCAAACCGATTCACAGCAGTTTTTACTTCCAATTTTAATGCCTCTTATTTTAAGTGTTTATATCGGATTTTTTACAGTTGTAAATGATCCGCACGGGACTGTTGCGGTCGCATTTTCAATGATTCCGCTTACGTCGCCAATTGTCATGCTAATGCGTATTCCGTTTGGCGTGCCGTGGTGGCAAATTGCAATTTCGGTATCATTATTGTTTGCTACATTTTTCCTTGTTGTCTGGTTCGCTGCAAAAATTTATCGTGTAGGTATTTTAATGTACGGCAAAAAACCAACTTGGAAGGAATTGTATAAGTGGCTTAAGTACTAGTTTTTGAAAGTTGCAAAGGTATAGAG
>NZ_MUHD01000004.1 GCF_002217395.1 Flavobacterium plurextorum
CACTTAATATGTGTATAATAAAGTTTTTATAATCTACTTAAAATTGAAAAGACACGAATATTTCTCTAGTTTTTTATTATTTCAAATGAATGAATTAAGCGTGAAAAACGATTATAAAATAATCATTATAAACATAACTATATTAAACTTCTGAAATTTGCAGGAAACCGTAAAACATCTCTTTAAATCAATTGCCCTAGCCCTAAGAGCACAGGTGCTTTTTTTATGTAAGTGGTAATTTAGTTATAAAAACAAACATCGCATTTAATTTAAATTTATCACCAAGTAAAAACACCTGATTTACGACAAAAAAACTCAAAATTCTCTTGTCAAAATTCCCAAAAAATAACCACTAGAATTTTCCACAAAAATTTTGTAATTTTGCAGTCCAATAAAAGGAATTAGAAAATGTTAGATAGACTTCAATATGTAAAGCAGCGTTTTGATGAGATTTCGGATTTGATTATTCAGCCGGATGTAATTGCTGATCAAAAACGTTATGTGCAACTCAACCAAGAATATAAAAGCATAAAAGCTTTGGTTGAAAAGAGAGAAGAATACATTCTTGTTTTAGCAAATATTGACGAAGCAAACGAAATTATTGCTGACGGAAGCGATGCAGATATGGTTGAAATGGCCAAAATGCAGCTAGACGAAGCCAAAGAGCGTTTGCCGCAGCTAGAGGAGGAAATCAAATTTATGTTGATTCCTAAAGATCCTGAAGATGCTAAAAATGTAATGGTGGAGATTCGCGCGGGAACGGGTGGAGACGAAGCAAGTATTTTTGCAGGAGATTTATTCAGAATGTATACTAAATATTGTGAATCTCAAGGTTGGAGAACTTCGGTTGTAGATATGAACGAAGGAACTTCTGGAGGTTTCAAAGAGGTTATTTTTGAGGTTTCGGGTGAGGATGTTTACGGAACTTTAAAGTTTGAAGCAGGTGTTCACCGTGTACAACGTGTTCCTCAAACAGAAACGCAAGGTCGTGTGCATACATCGGCAGCTACTGTTATGGTTTTACCAGAAGCAGAAGAGTTTGATGTACAAATTGATATGAACGATGTTCGTGTAGATTTCTTCTGTTCGTCAGGACCTGGAGGACAATCGGTGAATACTACGAAATCGGCAGTACGTTTAACGCACATTCCAACAGGATTAGTGGCGCAATGTCAAGATCAGAAATCGCAGCATAAAAATAAAGATAAAGCGTTAACGGTTTTACGTTCTCGTTTGTACGAAATGGAATTGGCTAAGAAAGAAGCGGAAGATGCTACAAAACGTACTTCTCAGGTTAGTTCTGGTGACCGTTCGGCTAAAATTCGTACGTACAACTATGCGCAAGGTCGTGTAACTGATCACCGTGTTGGTTTAACTCTTTACGATTTAGGAAATATCATGAATGGTGATATTCATAAAATTGTTGCCGAGCTTCAGTTGGTTAACAATATGGAGAAATTGAAAGAAGCTTCGGAGGTTTTTTAATCTGAGGTTAAAAAAGGTACAGAGGTACAAAGATGCAGAGGTTTTAAGGTTTTCTCTCTTTGAACTTATACTATATTAAAAGTCGAACAATATGTTCGGCTTTTTTTTTGTAATAAATCGAGTAATTCTTATTTGTATATAGCCAATGATTTCAACCATTGGGACGCAATGTATTTACAATTCATTTTTCATAACCAATTTTTTACAAATCATTTCCCGTAATACAGCTCCCGAAATATCTTGCATAGTTTCAATCATGAGCAATATTTTGGTTTTTCTCAATTCTAAGAAAAATCTTAAAACCTTTGATTTTCTGCATCTTTGGCTCTTTGTTCGTTAGAAAAAAAGTTTTTTTTTAACATTTTTCTTTTAATATTTGTGTGCCTTTTCAACCATAAAAGGT
The DNA here is from genome assembly GCF_002217395.1 of Flavobacterium plurextorum. GTDB lineage: Bacteria > Bacteroidota > Bacteroidia > Flavobacteriales > Flavobacteriaceae > Flavobacterium > Flavobacterium plurextorum. Next base: position 1,889 of record NZ_MUHD01000004.1, read on the forward strand.
GTAACTAACCAATTGTTTAAAACTAATTTATGAAGAGAACTTTACTATTATTTTGCTTCTTTGGAAGCTTTTTTTATGTCCAAGGACAATCGTATTTTGGATTTCGGGATGATAATTATGCAGGAATTCAAGGTGTGTTATTTAACCCGTCGGCTGTGGTCGATTCTAAATACAAAGTTGATATTAATGTGTTTTCGGCTAGTGCAACCGGACAGAATGATTTGTATGGAGTTAATTTTGCCGAGATTTTAGATGGCAGTTTTGATTTGCAAAGAGACGGAAAGAAGAATATTAAAGCGAATAATAAAGGGAATTTTAATGTCGATATTTTAGGTCCGTCCGTTATGTTCAATATTACTCCCGCTCACAGCGTTGCACTTTTTACGCGTGTTCGAAGTGTAACCAATGTTGTCGATGTAAATGGTCAACTTGTTGATGAGGTAAATAAAGATCTAGATGTTTCAAATAGTTTTTTAATAACTGGAGGAAATCCAAATGCTGTTACCAATTCGTGGGCAGAGATTGGAGCCAGTTATGGTACAGTTTTACTTGATGAAGAAGAACATTTTATAAAAGGCGGTGTTACGCTGAAATACTTGCTGGCAGGAGTAAATGGTTACATCAACGGAAATAATTTGAGTGTTGCTTTTAATAAAAACAATGTAAATCCGGCTTTGAGTGAATATTACTCAACGGGAACATTAAAAACAGCGGCAAGTTATGACTATCAAAATGGTAATGATCCTAAGTTTGATGGAACTTCGGCTGGTGTGGGCGTTGATTTAGGATTTACTTATGAATATCGTACCAATTGCCATACTTGCAGAGGAAATCGATATAAGTTTAAAACTGCAGTTTCTATAACAGATATTGGAAAGCTTAATTATAAAAATATGGTCGAGAACACGTACGATTTGTCAGGAAGAGTTACGCAGGATGATATTGATAATGCCGATAATATTTTTGAATTCTTTGATGCCAATTATGTAAAAACAGCATCACGAAAAGGAATGCAGGCCAATTTACCAACTGCTTTACACACCAATTTTGACTGGAATATTAATAATAAGTTTTATCTGAATTTAAGCGGAGATTTTGGATTGGTTGATGCTAAAAAAACAAACGGAACTGCAATTGCCAATTCGGTTACATTTACGCCTAGATTTGAAGACGGAAAATTTAGTTTTTACGTTCCTGTGACTTGGATGGAATATGGCGGAACGCAAGTTGGAACTGGTTTTAGAGCCGGCCCATTATTTATAGGTTCAGGATCATTAATCAGCAATTTATTTTCAAACAATTCTAAAGGTTGCAACCTTTATGTGGGCTTGAAATTTCCTATTTATCAAAATTATAATTAAAGGGGCTGAGATACTCAGGTTCTGAGGTTTTTTTTTGAGGTGCAAAGGTGCAAAGGTGTAGAGGCACAAAGGCTTTTTTTTTCCTGAGATGTATTTTAGAGAATAAAAAAGCGCGAGTTTCACTTTTGTGAAACTCGCGCTTTTGGGTTAAGATAAGTTTAAGTTTTTAAGAAAAAAACTTAGAATCTCAGTACCTTAAAGCCTAAGAATCTTAGCACCTTAACTATAGTGATGTATTAACCGTTTAATCATTTGTTATAATTTAAAACGTATAAACAAGTTAGATACCTAAAAATACTCTTGTAAATTCAAAACATTTATATAGGGTAGAGTAGATGTTCACACTATTTTTGATTATTATTTCATTTAACTTTTCCATAATCATATGTATTAAGTTAGACAATCACTCTTTATGATGGTTCATTATGTCATGATTCCTCTTTTGCTGTTTCACGTGAGGGTTCATGTGGTTTCGAAACTAAATTGGTTACAACAAGCTGCAACAATGATCCGAAGATGCTTTTAAATGTTGAAGGGGTTTTTCCTACTACGAGTTTTTTAGCTAGAAAACCAATTCCAATACTAATCGCTGATTGCGCCAAATGACTTTTGAAACCAATTGTTTCATTGATTTCTTCAACCGTATTCCTAATTAGATTAATGGGTTTTAAGTTATCTTTAATATCCTCGATTTCTTCTTTAATAGAATGCCATTCAGTACCTTGTCTGTTTTCGAGCTGTTGTATTTTCTGATTCAATTCATCAATAGTGTAAATAGCCTCCATAGTAGTCTTTTTTAGTTATTAATGGAATAAATCAGTTTTTAGTTTCTTTTAGAATACTGGAAACAATTGTATTTCCAATTGGAGTTTTAATTAAAGTATGGTGCATTTTGTGAATCACAATGGCGACAATTAAATAAAAAAGTGCCATAATAAAAAAGCCATAATAATATTCTCCAAGTTCTTTTCCAATCCATAAACTAATACCAATATTTAGAAACAAGGAAAAAAATGCAACAACAACCGCAACCGCAATCTTTGATGTGAGTGTTGAAACTACATCTGCCACAGACGATACCGTTTTAAGTTTTAGTAATTCTAAACTCGTTTTGGTATAATTTTCGGCTTTTTCATAAAGATTTAGGTCCTCATTTGTTGTTGCATTTGGTTCCATGATATTGGTATTTATGGTTTGAAAGAATCACTTTTAGTAATTTGATTTTGCAGATTTAGCTTCGTCTTTTAAAGCATTAAAGTCTTCTTTTGCTTCATTAAACTTTGCTTTTCCTTCTTGAATAATCTCTTTACCGTTTGAAGTGATTGTGTGTACAACGCCGTCAAATTTATGTTTGATATTATCGCCGTAGTCTCTTGATTTATCTTTGATTTTTTTTCTAGTATTTGAGCCTTTATCTGGTGCAAATAATACTCCTAATAATGCTCCTGCCGCAGCAGCTCCAACAATTCCTAAAATGGTGTTACTCGTTTTCATAATAATTGAATTTTAGTGATTAATATATTTAATTTAAAAAGGGTTCATTTTTTACGTTTCCAGCCTTTAAAAAGTCTTTAGTATTTATATCTTCATTATTAAAATAGCTGCCAATAAAATGGCAAACTATTAGTTTATTTCTTTTTTCAGGTTGAGTTCCGTTTCTCTTAAAAGATCAAATTGTTCAGGTAAATAGGTCAATACTAATTTTAAAATAGTTTTGTCATTTGTTTCTTTAGAGATCGATTCCAGTAATTCGATTTGTTCTTCCAAATATTGTTTCATCAACTTTAAATAAACAGTGTCAAAATCAAAAGCATTTACGTTAACCAGATTGTAAGTGTCTCTTCGATGCGGCGCATCTATTTCGGATATAATAATGAGCCTTTTAGTCGCTAATTCATTTACATCTTCTAATAACCGATTTTGCTGTCTTTCGATTTTCAAACTCAAAATTGCTATTGAACTTTCTGAACTTTTTTGTTGTGCAATCTTACTTTTTGAAATAATTGCTTTACTTACATTAGCAGTAGCTATAAAAAAAAAGGCTTCCGTTTCTTCCTTTTCATTTTTTGCAAAAGTTTCATTTTTCTTCAATGTCGTTTCAATTGGATTATTTTTTTTGCATGATGAAACACAAATGATAATCAAAAAAAAACACACTTTAAAAAATGCTCCCTTTAGTATAGGTATTGCTCTCATTATTACTTCATAAAGTATTATATTACAAAGTTGGCGAGGAATAGTGTATTTTGCTTTACACCATAAAAAAGAAACGTTATATAATTCCCATAAAGAAATTATATAACGTTATTTCGCAGTGCTTTAAGTTGTGTTTTTTGAAAGATTAATCAGGAAGAAAAATGGTAAAAACCGAACCCTTATCCGGCTCGCTGTCTGCCATAATAAAGCCTTTATGATTGTCGACAATTTTTTTACAGATTGCCAAACCAATTCCGGTTCCAGGATAATCTGTTTTTGAATGTAAACGTTGAAATAATATAAAAATAGTGTCTTTAAATTGAGGATCAAATCCCATTCCATTATCCGTAAAAGTAATCTTGTGGTATTTTTTTACATTTTGATCCAGCAATTCAGGATAATCTTCAGAAAGTACTTTAGTGCTCTCAATTACAATTTCGGGAGTAACATTAGGTTTGCTGTACTTTAATGAATTTCCAATTAAATTGATAAAAAGCTGTTCTATTTGATACGGAATCACAGATAATTTTGGCAGTTTTGAAACCGTAATAACCGCTTTTTTATCCTCGATAATTTCTGTTAATTCAGCTTCAGCATTTTGAAGCAATTCATTTAACTGCGATTTTATAAACTCTTTTTTAGTCGTATTTGTTCTTGAAAATAAAAGCAGATCATCAATTAAAACACGCATTCTTTTGGCCGAAATCTGAATTTTAGTAATGTAATCATTGGCGCTTTGAGACATTACAGCCTTGTCAGCATCAGAAATTCTCGAAATAAAAGTTTGGATTTTCCTCAATGGTTCCTGCAAATCATGACTGGCAACATGGTTAAAAGAAGCCAGTTCTTTATTGCTTTTTTCTAATTCTTTATTACGTTCCTGTAATTCGATATTCAACAGATGCTCATCAGTAATATCAAAATTGATTCCCAGTAAAATTTTACTTCCCTGTTGATCCGTTAATAATTTTCCTGTTGACTTAAAATATCGGACTTCGCGGCTTGGAAGTAAGATTTTATAATAAACAAAAGGAAGACGTCCGTTGTTTATGATTCCTTCAATAGAATTAGCAACCGTTTCTTTATCATCAGGATGAACAAAATTTAAAAAAGTATCTTTTTCAGGTACAAATGAACCTGGCTCATAACCTAATAATCGAAATTGATTATCAGAATAATCGATTTTATTGGAGTCTAAATCCCATTGCCACGTGCTGAATTTACCAATTGTTTCAGATTGAGCTATTAAACCGCTGGAAATTAAGAGTTTCTTATTGAAAATTTTCAAACGCTCGAAATCTTTGCTTATTTGTCTGTAAGCCAGTAAAATAAAGCTCATAGCGACTAAGAATAATGAAATAGAAAAAAGCGGACTTAAAGATATTTCGGCATCATAGATTTTCAGCCTTTTGTTTAAGTATTTTTTCTCCATATCATTCATTTCGTCAACCTTAAAACGAATGTTTTCCATCAGGATTCGACCGCCAAACATATGATTGTCAAGTCTGCGTTTATCGTATGTTTTAGGATCGCTGTATTTTAAGCAGTTTTCAAACGAAACGAAACGTTGAATAATTAGCTTAAAAAGTTTACGAAGGTTTTCCTGCTGTACAGGATTATCAGCCGTTAATTTTCGTAACGTGATAAAGGAAGTGTTTACTTTATCACGCGAATAAATATAAGGTGTTAAAAATCGTGCATTTCTAGTAATAATATAACCTCGCTGACCCGTTTCGGCATCTTTAATCGCCGACATTAAACGCTCCAGCTGAATATTTATCTCATAAGTATGCATAACAAGCTTACTCGATTCGTTTAAATCTTGATTGTGCTTGTATGCAATAGAGGAAAGAAATAACAGAATGAAAACTGCGATTACAAAAATAACTCTCAAAGAGTTTGAAGAATTAAAATTTGGGATCCATTTCATTGATGTACAATTATTTTAGACGCAGTAAAAAATTATCACGATTTAATCCTGATGTATGATAGTGCCAGTTTACAGTCACAACTTCGTTAATTATTTTTTTAAGCGTATTAAAATCGCTTGGTTTTTTAATGTAAATATTGGCACCTTGAATAAAAGTATCTTCAATATCTTCTTCAGATGATGAAGTTGAATAAATGGCGATAATAATGTTTTTAAGATGTTCTGTTTTTTTGATTTCGATCAAACATTCTTTTCCTGTTTTTTTAGGCATATTCAAATCGAGAAATAAAATATCTGGAATTTTAGTATTTGGGTTCATCAAATGATCCATTAACTGCATTCCGTCATGAACAAAATTTACGTTGGTTTGTACTTTTACTTCTTCGAAAGCATCCTTAAAAAAAAGACGATCATCTTCATCATCATCTGCAAGTAAAATATGTAATGCGTTTTGCATTTTTATGTGGTATTTAGTTTTGTTTTAAATTTTCTCTTCGTTTCTTAATTATTCGCTGAAAAGCTGATGGCGTAATGCCGGTTGTGTTTTTAAATTGTGTGCTTAAATGTGCAACACTTGAATAATTTAATAAGAACGCGATTTCTGTTAAGCTCATTTCGTTAATAATAATTAACTGTTTTGCTCTTTCAATTTTTTGTAAAATGATGAAGTTTTCAATAGAAGAATAAGTCACTTCAGAGAAAACGTTCGATAAATATCCGTAGCTATGATTTAGTTTTTCTGCTAAGAAAACGGAACTTTTATAATTGTTATTGTCTTCCATGAAAACAAGCTCAATTATAGCATCTTTAATTTTTTGAACTAAAACACTTTTTTGATTTTCAACAACTTCAAATCCGCAAGGGCTTAAATTGTTTTTTAAAGCTTCGAGTGCATCAGAATCTAGACTATCATCAACTTCGATTTCTCCAAAACCCAAAGTAGTAAAATTTATATTTTGCTGCTCGAGATTTTGCTTCAGATAAAGAGAGCAAATGGTGTTAATGTCAAACTTTATAAACAGTTTCATTTTATACAAATTTGGTTAAAGATAATTAATTTATTTTGGCTTATAGTCTTTCTTACTCGTTGTATTAAGGAAATATTAACGTATAAAAACTAAATTTTCAAAAAAATACCGTCTAATATTTTGCTACTAGACGGTACTTCTGATCGAATAAGAAAGTTTCATAATTCTGACAGGATTTGATAAAATTCTTTTTTTCCTGTATTTGCTAAAGTTTTTGGTACGTCGCAACTTTTATCTTTAGCAAAAATTAAATCATCAACGGTCAGAAAAGCATTTTAATACTTCAGATTCTGTTTTATTCAACCAAGCCTTTTTATTTCTGTAAATAGAATGTGGGGTCCTTTTTACATGGTAAAGTTGCCTATTAATATTGAGTTTCGTGTTATATTTATTTTGGAAATCGTTGCATAATTCACATTTCAAGCTTTTTTTAAACTTGATAGCGACGCAGAATCCAAGCCATTTTTTCATGTTCCTGCAATAAGTTCGTCACAAAATCTGCAGAGCCGGCATCATTGGCTTCGTCTTCAAAAATCGGAATATAAGATCGAAATTCAGTTACCAACTGTTCGTGATTTTCTAGAAGTTCCTCAAGCATATGTTTTTGCGACGCATATTCCTTTGGAGATTCTTTAAGCGTTGAATTTTCTATAAACTCTTTCATTGTCCCGATTGTTTTCTCGCCAAGCTGATTGATGCGTTCTGCAACTTCATCGATTTGAGCTTCTAAAATTCGGTATTGCTCTTCAAACAATTTATGTAATTCCATAAAACTATTTCCCGAAATGTTCCAATGAAATTTTCTGGTTTTTACATAAAGAATCATTTCATTAGATAAAATAGTCGCTAATATACTTGTACTTTTTTTTAAATTTTTTGTTGATATTCCAATATTTGGGGTCATAACGGTCTGTTTTTTTAGAGTTCCTTTCAAAATTAAAAAGAATAGCTTCTTTTTTCTTACATAATTTTTTGCAGTTGTTATAAGAATTCAATGTTAATTAGATAATAGGACAATTAGATAATTAAAATTTAAAATTTTAAGCAATTACATTGTTACCCTGAGCGAAGTCGAAGGGCGAAACGTGAAGTTTTTTTGCTGCGAGTTGCACAAATTTTATTAACAAAAATTCTATTCGTGAAATTTGTGAAATTCGTGGCAAAGAATTAACCTGAAACTTCAAACCTAAAACCTGAAACAAAAACTAATATTATTTGTAATTTTGCAACACTCTTAAAATGTAATATGACAACACAACAACTACACGAACAAATTCTTCAAAAAAAATCATTTTTATGCGTTGGCTTAGATCCTGATTTAAATAAAATTCCAGCGCATTTATTAGAAACAGAAGATCCAATTTTTGAATTTAATAAAGCGATAATCGATGCCACTCATGATTTAACAGTTGGCTACAAACCAAATACTGCTTTTTTTGAAGCATACGGAATAAAAGGATGGATGTCATTGCAAAAAACAATCAATTACATCAACGAAAAGCATCCAGAGATTTTTACAATTGCCGATGCTAAACGCGGCGATATTGGAAATACTTCGAGCATGTATGCCAAAGCTTTTTTTGAAGATTTAAATTTTGATAGTGTAACTGTTGCTCCTTATATGGGAAAAGATTCTGTTGAGCCGTTTCTAGCTTTCGAAAATAAACATACTATTATGTTAGCTTTAACTTCTAACGAAGGTGCTTTCGATTTTCAGACTTTAAACACAAACGGGACAGAATTATACAAACAAGTTTTAGAGACTTCTAAAAAATGGAAAAACAGTGAAAATTTAATGTACGTTGTTGGCGCTACAAAAGCAGAATATTTTGCTGATATCAGAAAAATTGTTCCAGACAGCTTTTTGTTAGTTCCAGGAATTGGCGCTCAAGGCGGAAGTTTGTCTGAAGTATGCAAATACGGAATGAACGATAAAATTGGTTTATTGGTAAACTCCGCAAGAGCAATTATATATGCTTCTAAAGGAACCGACTTTGCTGAAAAGGCTAGAGAAGAAGCTTTATCAGTTCAAAAAGAAATGGAAGAGATTATTCGTTTAAAGTTTGAGGTTTAAAATTGTTCGCCGCGAATTGCACGAAGTTAAATTAGTGAAAGTTTGTGCAATTCGAGGTAAAAAACTTTGCGTAACTCTGTGATAGAAAACGCAATCCAACTTGAAATTTTAAACATGAAACAACTAACAGATCAAATAGGAACCGTTCATTTTTTTGAAACAGCTCCCAAACGAATTATTTCGCTGGTTCCATCTCAAACTGAATTGCTTTATGATTTGGGTTTAGAAGATAAAATAATCGGAATCACAAAATTTTGTGTTCATCCGTATCATTTAAAATCTACTAAGAAGATTGTCGGCGGTACTAAGAAAATTCATTTTGAAAAAATAAAACTTTTACAGCCTGATATTATCATTTGTAATAAAGAGGAGAATACAGAAGAAATAGTAAATCAGCTGCAAGAAATTTGCCCGGTTTGGGTTACCAATATTGTTTCTATAGAAGATAATTTTCAGATGATTTCAGATTTCGGTAAAATCTTCAATTGCAGAACTGAATCGCAAAAGTGGAACGACAAGTTAACTTTCGCCTTGAGCGATTTCAAAAAATATATTCAGGATATTGAAGTAAAAAAAGCGGCGTATTTTATTTGGAAAAATCCATATATGGTCGCCGGAAATGATACTTATATAAATGAATTGCTGAAACTAAATCATTTTCAGAATATCTACGAAGATAAAGGACGTTATCCTGAAATCGAACTTAAAAAAATGCGTCTGGAAGGCGATCCAGATGTTGTTTTTCTTTCATCAGAACCTTATCCTTTTAAAGAAGAAGACGCTTTTGAAATTGGAAGGTTTACGCATCATGCTAAAACAATCTTCGTTGACGGAGAAATGTTCTCTTGGCACGGCAGCCGATTATTAAAGGCTTTCGCGTATTTTAAATTACTTCACGAACGATTGAAAAATTAATTAAAAGAGCTTCTAAATTCTAAAGGCGAAACGTTGGTCTTGCTTTTAAATAATTTATTAAACGACTGCGGATATTCGAAACCTAATTTATATGCAGTTTCACTCACACTTAGTGAAGTCGTGGTAAGGAGTTCTTTAGCCTTTTCAATAATTTTATTGTGAATATGATGCTGTGTACTTTGTCCTGTCAATGAGCGTAACATATCACTAAGATAATTTGGCGTAACATTTAATTGTTCTGAAATGTAAGCTACAGTTGGCAAACCTAATTTTTGGACTTTATCACTTTCAAAATATTCAGAAAGAAGAATCTCTAATTTGTTTAAAAGCGTGTTGTTTGCATTTTTTCGGGTAATAAACTGCCGGTTGTAAAAACGATTGCAGTAATTAAGAAGCAGTTCAATATGTGAAACCATTACATCTTGACTGAAAGCATCTATAGATGAAAGATATTCTTGTTCGATATTTTTCATAATTCCAGTAATCATTGTTTCTTCTTTTTCAGAAAGATGTAGTGCTTCATTAACGGCATAAGAGAAATAACCATACTCTTTAATTTTTTTTGCTAAAGGATAACTCTGAATAAAATCAGGATGAATCACCAGCATTGAGCCATTTATAGTTGTATCCATTGGAACTTCTGTAGAAATAATTTGACCTGGTCCCATAAATGTCATAACACCTTCATCAAAATCATAATAGTTTTGACCGTATCTCATTTTTCCCTTAAATCCTTTTTTAATCGAAATCGTATAAAAGCTGTAAATGACGCTCTTTAGATTGTTATCAAAATGACAATTTATATCTTTCAGATTTACAAAACTTACCAAAGGATGATCTGGTTTTGAAATTTCTAACAATTGATGTAATTCCGAAATAGAACTTATAGTATGCGGAGTATGATCTTCTTTCTTCATGGCTTTAGGTTTAATACAGGAAAAGCTCTTGTAAAGATAACTTTTCCTGTAGATTTTTTTCTGAGTTCCTATAGATTAACAGATTTCATTCCAGCTTCATCATAACGATTTCCAGTAATTGTTCCTATTGGTATAATACTTTCCAATCTATTCAATTCTTCAGTAGTCAGGACAAGTTGTGCCGCTTCAATATTCTGTTCAACATATTTTACTCGTTTTGTACCCGGAATTGCTAAAAAGCCTTTAGAAGCGATCCATGCTAACGCCAATTGTGAGGCTGTAATTTTTCTTTCGTGAGCAATACCATTTATTTCATTTAAAAGTTCAATGTTTTTGTAAAATTGCTCTCCTTGAAAACGAGGAATTGATCTTCTAAAGTCATTTTCGGGTAAGTCTTCAGGATGTTGTATTTCACCCGAAATAAATCCTCTTCCTAAAGGAGAATACGCAACTACGCCAATTTGAAGTTCTTCTAATGTTTTTATAATTCCGTCTTCTTCAATGCTTCTTTCAAAAAGAGAATATTCACTTTGAACTGCAGTTAGAGGATGAATCTTGTGCGCTTTTTTAATTGTTTCAGAAGAAACTTCAGAAAGACCAATATATCCAACCTTTCCTTCTTTTACTAAATCTGACATTGCTTGAACTGTTTCTTCTATTGGAGTATTAGGATCAACGCGGTGTAAATAATACAAATCGATATAATCTGTTCCAAGATTTTTAAGAGAACGCTCTACAGCTTTTTTGACATATTCCTTTTTGCCATTAAACTGCCAGGTAAGCTCTTCGTTGTCGTTAATTTCAAAGCCAAATTTTGTAGCAATTTTGTAAGCATTACGATTTCCTTTTATCGCTTTTGAAATTAGTCTTTCATTTGCCAGCGGACCGTATAAATCTGCTGTGTCTAAAAAGTTACCGCCTAATTCAAGTGAACGGTGAATTGTTTTTATAGATTCAGTTTCGTCCGCTTTACCATAAATATCGTTTCCTGCAATTTGGCTCATTCCCATACAGCCTAAACCGATGTTAGGAATAATTAATCCTTGAGTTCCCAAATTCATTTCTTTTATTGCACTCATAATTTTTGTATTAGATTAAAATTGATAAGGCAAAGATCTAGCGTTATTATTTTTTCGAAGTAGCCAAATCTCTAATTGTTGTATCCAAATTGATGGTTTGTTTCTCTCGAGCTTTTGGAAGAAACAAAATAAAACAAAAAAAAATGCCGACATCTCGAAGACGCCGGCATTATTTAACTAACCAAAACCAAAATAATAAATAACCAGTTTATTACATTACAAATGTCCGACATATATCAATATTATGGTGTTAAGGTCTTGTTATTACTTTGTTGAATATAAGTTAATGTCTTAATTTAAAAATCCAATATTTTCAAATTCTAAATTCAAAAATGCAAACTTGTTTAAATTGGGATTTGAGATTTTTTTATTTGGAATTTACCCCAAAAAAGAATGCCGGCATCTCGAAGACGCCGGCATCATTTAACTAACCAAAACCAAAATAATAAATAACCAGTTTATTACACTACAAAGATCAGGTATATATGGATGCTTTGCTGTTAAGGTTTTGTTATTACTTTGTTGGACATACGTTAAGATTTTTTAGACATTGATTTTGAGCTTTCTGTAACGTTATATAGTTTTTTATTATTAAAATATAATAACAATCAATTTTGATTATTAATATACTAAGGATAAGTTCGTATATTTGATAAAACATTAAATATCAGCAATATGGAATCAAACAAAAAATTAACAACTGCTACTGGAACTCCCGTTCCAGACAATCAAAACATTCAAACTGCGGGCCCTCGCGGACCAGTTTTGTTACAAGATTTTTGGTTTTTAGAAAAGATGGCGCATTTTGATCGTGAGGTTATTCCAGAACGACGAATGCATGCTAAAGGTTCTGGTGCTTACGGAACTTTTACAGTAACTCACGATATTACTAAATATACCAGAGCCGATTTGTTTTCGGAAATTGGTAAAAAAACAGAGATGTTTGCTCGTTTTTCTACAGTTGCTGGAGAAAGAGGTGCTGCAGATGCAGAAAGAGATATTCGAGGTTTTGCTTTGAAATTTTATACAAACGAAGGAAACTGGGATTTAGTAGGAAACAATACGCCTGTATTCTTTTTCCGTGATCCAATGAAATTTCCTGATTTAAATCATGCTGTAAAACGTGATCCAAAAACCAATTTGAGAAGTGCTGATAACAATTGGGATTTTTGGACTTTACTGCCAGAAGCTTTACATCAGGTTACAATAGTAATGAGTGATAGAGGTATTCCGAGATCGTACAGACAAATGCACGGTTTTGGAAGTCATACTTTTAGTTTTATAAACAAACAAAATGAAAGACATTACGTGAAATTTCATTTTGTAACGCAGCAAGGAATTGATAACCTTTCTGATGAAGAAGCTGCAAAATTAGTAGGAGGAGACAGAGAAAGCCACCAGCGTGATTTGTTTGATGCTATTGAAGAAGGAAACTTTCCGAAATGGAAATTGTTTGTTCAAATTATGACCGAAGAACAAGCTGCTAATTATCGTTTTCATCCTTTTGATTTGACTAAAGTTTGGTTGAAAGGTGATTTTCCATTGATTCCAGTTGGAGAATTTGAATTGAATAAAAATCCAGAAAACTATTTTGCCGAAGTAGAACAAGCCGCATTTAATCCGGCGCATGTTGTTCCTGGAATTAGTTTCTCACCAGATAAAATGCTGCAAGCTCGTTTGTTTTCTTACGGAGATGCACATAGATATCGTTTAGGAGTAAATAATTTTCAAATTCCTGTAAACTCATCAAGATGTCCTTATAATACTTTCCATAGAGACGGAGCAATGCGTGTTGATGGAAATAACGGATCGAAAAAACATTATGAACCAAATAGTTTTGGTGAATTGCAAGAACAGCCAGAATTTAAAGAGCCGCCATTGAAACTTCACGGCGATGCATGGGCATATAATTTTAGAGATGATGATAATGATTATTTCACGCAGCCAGGATTATTATTCAACCTGTTAACTCCAGAAAAGAAACAATTGTTGTTTAAAAATACTGCGGGACAAGTAGGAGGTGCTCAAAAGTTTATTCAGATTCGCCACATCAGAAACTGTTTCAAAGCAGATCCAGCATATGGAGAAGGAGTTGCAAACGCTCTTGGTTTAACAATGGCTGAAGTAGACGCTTTTGATGATCCAAGATTGTCGATTGTGGTTCGTTAAAAAAAGGAGCAAAGGTTCTGAGGTTCAAAGAGGCAAAGGTTCAAAGAGGCAAAGGTTCAAAGGTTTGCTTCATGATTTTAAAAATTAACCCGACAGGTTTTTAATCTGTCGGGTTTGTTTTTTTATGTCTTTTATTTAAACTGGACTGAAGTCCAGCTCTACAATATAATTTTTTTCTTCAGAACTTTAAAAGAGCCTTCGGCTCGATCTATATTGTTGTGTCGGACTTTAATCCGGTTTGTTTGATATGTAAAAATGTAAAAAAATGATAAACCTGGCAGGTTTTTGAAACCTGTCGGGTTTGTTTTTTATTGTCTTTTATTTAAACTGGACTGAAGTCCAGCTCTACAATATAATTTTTTTTCAGAACTTTAAAAGAGCCTTCGGCTCGATCTATATTGTTGTGTCGGACTTTAATCCGGTTTGTTTGATATGTAAAAATGTAAAAAAATGATAAACCCGACAGGTTTTTGAAACCTGTCGGTTTTTTATTATTGTCTTTTATTTAAACTGGACTGAAGTCCAGCTCTACAATATAATTTTTTTCTTCAGAACTTTAAAAGAGCCTTCGGCTTGATTTATATTGTTGTGCCGGACTTTAATCCGGTTTGTTTGATATGTAAAAATGTAAAAAAATGATAAACCCGACAGATTTTAAAACCTGTCGGGTTTGTTTTATTATAAAGAAAAACCTTTGTCCCTTTGAACCTTTGCCTCTTTGAACCTTAAGAAAAAACAACTGTCTTATTACTATAAACCATTGTTTTTCTCTCTGCATGCAGTTTGATGGCTCTTGCAAGAACAATACGTTCCAAATCGCGGCCTTTCATTATAAAATCTTCAACAGAGTGAATATGAGAAACTCTTGCAATATCTTGTTCGATAATTGGTCCTTCATCTAATTCTTCGGTAACATAATGACTTGTTGCACCAATAATTTTTACACCGCGTTTAAAAGCCGAATGATATGGTTTTGCACCCGGAAAGGCAGGCAAAAACGAATGGTGAATATTTATGATTCTATTCTCGTAAAGCGAAATCAAATTTGGTGTGATAATCTGCATATAGCGCGCTAACACAATAAAATTGATTTGATATCTTTTTAAAAGTTCAATTTGTTTGGCTTCGCCTTCTTCTTTATTGTCTTTTGTAAAAGGCACGCAATGAAACGGAATATCGAATCGCTCAGCAATTGATCTTAAATCATTATGATTACTGATAATAAGCGGGATTTCAATGTTTAATTCACCAGCGCTGTAACGTCCTAAAATATCAAATAAACAGTGATCGTATTTAGAAACAAACAATGCCATTTTTGGTTTTTGTTCCTGATTGTACAAATCCCAAGACATATTAAAATCAGTGGCAATCGATTGATCAAAATCAGTTTTAAAATCTTCAATTGTAGTTTTCGGATTGGTCAATTCGCATTCCAATCGCATAAAAAAGACATTTTGTTCTACATCGACATGCTGATCAATGTAAATGATATTTCCTTCAACTTTAGCAATAAAAGTTGTCACTGCAGCGATAATTCCTTTTTGGTCTTTACAATGAATCAGAATGGTTATTTTTTGCATTTCGTTTTTTGGTTTAATCGGTTAATTGTTTAACTGTTTAATCGTTTGTTCGATTGCGCGAATAAACGATTAAACAGTTAAACAAAAAAACTATTTTTTATCCTGCATTGCAAAAACATTTTTCAATAAAGGCGTTGTTCTTGCGCTAATGTTAGTACGAATATCTTTTTCTTCGACAGCGATCATTTTAAAAACACCAGATAAAGCTTGAGTTGTTGTATAGTCAGTTAAATCTGGATTTACTTTTTTTACAAGCGGGATTGTGTTGTATTTATTTATAATGTTTTTCCACACCACATCGGCACCCACTTTTTCGAATGAGCTTTTAATTACGGGATTAAATTTTCCGTATAAAGATTTAGTTGTGTTGCTTTGTAAATAAGTTGTTGCAGCGCTTTCATTTCCCAGTAAAATGTTTTTTGCATCGGTAATCGACATATTTTTCACTGCCGAAACAAAGATTGGAGTTGCTTCTTTCACGGCATCTTCTGCAGCACGATTCAGCATTTTAACACCTTCATCGGCAAGAGAACTTAATCCGACCCTTCTTAAAGTTGCATCGACTTTTTGCAGTTCTTCGGGCATTAGAATTTTTACAGCTTCATTTTTATAAAAACCATCTACGGCGGTTAATTTACTTACTTGTTCTGTAATTCCTTTATTTAAAGCTTCTTTTAGTCCAGATGCAATATCAACGCCGCCAACTCCTGAAACTTTAGTAGATAGTTTTGATATTTTTTGAGATAAGGTTTCTTTTACCTGAGCCTGAGAACTTAGAGAAAATAGGAGAGACAGAATTAAAATCTTTTTCATTATAGGGTTTTTATTTAAGTTTCAAAAATACTACTTATTCAAAAATAAAGCCACAATTTTATTTGAGGAGCTGTAACAATTTGTTTTATAATTAACATTAGAACAGCTTTCAATTTCTTGGAGATAGTAATTTGATGAAAAGAAGAGACGACAATACTGCAAAAAAAAAGATTCAACATTTTAGTTGAATCTTTTTAGTTGGTATATAAAAAAAAATGAACTTATTGTTTTAGTTCAAACTTTCCGTCTTTCTCTGCATAAATTTCAGTTGCAGAAGATTCGTATTTCTTAAAAGATGAATCTGCTGTTTTTTCTACTAAAATAAAAACACCATTATATTTAATAAATTTCAATTCTAATCCTTTATCCGTAGTAATAGTTGTTTTATCGTTTACTACAACAAAATCAGTTTCACCGTTATCTTTATAGATCCAAACTTTTGATTCAGTTGGATCATTTGATGCTAGAATACTTCCTTCTGTACGATTAGCAAATCGATCCGTTTTAAGTTTTCCAGTTTGTGTTTTTCCGTTTTGAGAAACAGTTCCGTTAATATAGATATAGTAAGCCGAGTCAAATGTTGGGTTTTCAACTTTTGCGGTAAAGTTATTTTGGTTTACCGTCATTAAACTTGCAATGTTTGCTTTAGCTTCATCTGGCCACAAACTCATCATACCTGCACCTTGCTTTGCAGTTTCAAGATATTCTAAAGCTTTGTTGAAATTTAAAAGAAACAATTGTGTCAGCGATAAGTTTAAGTAAATTACTTTATTGTAATCTTTTGGCTTTAATTTTTTGTATTCTTTACCCACATAACCCAAGTAGAATTTTTCAAGTTCTGTAAGATAAGATTGGTCTATAGAATTGCTTGCAATCTTGTCTAAAAATTCATTTGTTTTAGTATTAAACTCGATAAGCTCAGGAAATTCATCTGCTTTTTCGAATACGCCGTAGTTTAATGTAAGTTCTTTTTCAGTTGTAAAGATATTATTATCATTAAGATATTTATATCCAATGTTGTTTAGATCACTTGCTAAACTTTGATTTGGTTTTCCGTTTACGTAAGTTCCAGAATACATTTTAGCATTTGTGCCTTTTTCATATATGATTTCATTGTTTTTTCCTAAAACCAAATATTTAAAATCACCGTCTAAAACATAAGTACCATTATCAGCTCTTTTGTAAGTTGATCCTTTGTAACCCATTAAAACACGAACATCTGGGTTTGATACATCTTTTTTAGAGTAATCTTCAATAGTGTTTTTTACTACATTATGCTCATAAGTTTTTGTGGTCTTGTCAGCATAATCTGCGTTCCAAGTATCGTCTCCTTGAACAATGATATTGTATGTTTTAATGTTTTTGAAAAAGTCAGATTTTGGAATCGTTATCTTAACTTTTTTCTTGTTGGTGTCTGCTTTTTGAGCATAAGATGCACTGCTGATTACAGTTAGCAATAAGAATAGGGCAATTTTTTTCATAAGAATATTTTTGTCAAATATATGAATACGACTATTAAATGCACCAGTAAAAAACATGTTTTAATTCAAAAAAAACAATAGCTTAATAAAGCAGATTTTCCAAAGAAAATATAGACTTTTAGTACATTGATAGTTTGTTTTTTAATTCTTTGGAAACTAAAAACAAAGAGTATATTTTGCAATATTATATTACGGCGTGTCCAGTAAATAAAGAAAAATCGGAAGCTCAACTTAATGAATTTCCGATTGATTTTTAATTTTTAAATTAAATTTAGTTTACAGCAACAGATGTTTTTTCAGGAGTTAAATCAGCATCTTTTTCGTAAACATCTTGAAAAAAGCCAACTTCTCCGTTTTCATTTACAAGCGAAGTAAAATAGCAGATATAAATTGGTACTTTTTTAGAAAGTTTGAAACTGTTTTCTGCTTTTCCTGCCATTGCGCTGTCTATTTTTTCTTTTGTCCATTCAGGATAATCTTTCAGCATGGCAACGGCTAATTCTTTAGCTAATTTTACATTAATACATCCATGACTGAAAGTTCTTTTTTCAAAATCGAATAAAGTTTTAGATGGTGTGTCGTGCATATAAATATCGTCTGGATTTGGGAACATGAATTTAACTAAACCTAAAGAGTTTTCAGGTCCCGGTTTTTGTCGTATCTGACCGTTTACCATTTCCATATTATGCTCAGCAAGATAATTTTTATTGGCAGCTATTTTTAATTTTAACTCATTTTCAACTATACTTTGCGGCACAGTCCAGTACGGACTAAAAACAATTCTTTCGATTTGACCGTTAAAAATGGTAGTTTTAGTTAAAGGAGAACCTACAAATACACTTGAGGTTAATTCAATTTTTCCGTTTTTAACGTAAATCAATTCATACGACGGAACATTTACCATAATATATTCGTCATTGTTCACCAGCTCAGCCGAAATAGAACGAACTCTTTCCATATTAAGTACCAAGGTTTTTACTTTATCCGAAATTGGAATATTCATTTCCTTAATATGTTCTTCTGCCAGAATGTAATTTGGTTTAAAACCATTACGAACTTTATATTTCATTACAGCATCCATCAGTTCACGATCGTAAACATCACTTTTAGAATCCTGTTTTAAATCGCCCAATAAATACAAACGTGTTCTAACTTGAGCAATTGTGTTTGAAACCGCATCTGGACGTAAATCTTTATATGGAGTTTCTGTGGTAATAGGTTTCCATTTATTAGATTTTTCTATTTTTTTATACTGTTGTAAAACGCCTTGCAGTTTATAATATTGATTATAAAGATTTCCATTACCTTCCGTTTTTGCTGTTGCATTTTCGATTGTACTGTAGTTTAGAAAATCTTTCAACATGGCATCATAAGACAATTTTTTGTTTGAATCTGAATTGTTTTTTTGAGCATACACAATGTATAAAGAACTTAAAAGCATATCAGCATCGGTTGTAGAGAGATTGGTTTCTGATGAAGAATCAAAAAGCTGGTCTATTTCTTTTTGGTAAGGAATAACCAAATCGTTTGTTTTTTTTGCTTTTTCATATAAAACAGTACCAAATTTATTGATCTCATTCTCGTCGTACCAAATAGTTCCAAGAGATCGATTTTTGTATAAGGACATGACATCAGATTTATACTTTTTTAAATCAGTATATTTCTTGAAAAATTCGTTTGAAACATTGTCTTTTACATCATCATTACCTGAATTATTGTAAAAAGCCAATACGTTAGATTTATGATTCTTAGACTCAACATTTTCGTACTTATTAAAAGATACGATAATAAAACTAAGAGCAATAATTATACTTAGGTGATATGTAGTTTTCATTTTTTTAAATTTTTACGTTACTAATTAGATTTTTAAGTTTGGTAAAAATTTGGGGCTTTTTCTACCTTGCTAAATTACTTTAAGATGTTGTAAATGAGTTGCTTTATTAAATATGGATTTATCAAAATTGCCATGTTTTAGGTTTATATAGTATAGATCAATAAGAGTTTTAAATTGTTACCCTAGTAGTTTTAGAATAGTGAATCTTTTTTTGTTAACATAAAGCTATTACAGTAACCAAATATTAAAATATTTTGTAAATTGCTCCCTTAAAATTATCATATTCATAAAATGGAACAACAAATACCATATATTCCTAAAAATAAAGTAAGAATTGTCACAGCTGCTTCTCTTTTTGACGGTCATGATGCTGCGATCAATATAATGCGTCGTATTATTCAGTCAACTGGAGTCGAAGTAATTCATTTAGGACACGACCGCAGTGTCGAAGAAGTGGTTAATACCGCAATTCAGGAAGATGCTAATGCAATTGCAATGACTTCTTACCAAGGCGGACATAATGAGTATTTTAAATATATGTATGATTTGCTTCGCGAAAAAGGAGCAGGACATATTAAGATTTTCGGCGGCGGCGGTGGTGTAATTCTGCCAAGCGAAATTTCGGAATTACACGAATATGGTATTACCAGAATTTATGCACCAGATGATGGACGTTCGTTAGGACTTCAAGGAATGATTAATGATTTGGTTCAACAAGCTGATTTTCCTATTGGAGATAAGTTAAATAGAGAAATCGATCATATCGAAAATAAAGTTCCAACAGCAATTGCTCGATTAATTTCGGCAGCGGAGAATTTTCCTGAGATTGCAAAACCTGTTTTTGATAAAATTCACGAAAGCAATGCCAATTCTAAAATTCCGGTTTTAGGAATTACAGGAACGGGCGGAGCAGGAAAATCATCTTTGGTAGACGAATTAGTACGTCGTTTTTTAATTGATTTTCCTGAAAAAACAATCGGATTAATTTCTGTCGATCCATCAAAAAGAAAAACTGGAGGAGCACTTTTAGGAGACAGAATCCGAATGAATGCTATAAATAACCCTCGTGTATATATGCGTTCGCTGGCAACTCGTCAATCTAATTTAGCATTGTCGAAATATGTTGCCGAAGCAATTCAGGTTTTGAAAGCAGCAAAATACGATTTGATTATTCTGGAAACTTCAGGAATTGGTCAGTCTGATACTGAGATTATGGATCATTCTGATGTTTCTTTATATGTAATGACTCCAGAATTTGGAGCTGCAACACAATTGGAAAAAATCGATATGCTTGATTTTGCTGATTTAGTAGCTTTAAATAAATTCGATAAACGCGGCGCACTTGATGCTTTACGCGATGTAAAAAAACAATATCAAAGAAACCATAATTTATGGGATAAAAATCCTGACGAAATGCCTGTTTTCGGAACAATTGCTTCGCAGTTTAACGATCCAGGAATGAACACGCTTTATAAAGCGATTATGGATAAAGTAGTCGAAAAAACCGATTCTGATTTGAAATCGACTTTTGAGATTACAAAAGAAATGAGCGAGAAAATCTTTGTAATTCCGCCACACAGAACACGTTATTTATCTGAAATTGCAGAGAATAATAGATCTTATGATGAGATTGCGGTTTCGCAGCAAAAAACAGCGCAGAAATTATACGGAATTTTCAAAACCATAGAATCTGTTTCTGGTAAAGTTCCTCAAATTACTAAAGCAGGAATTGATGACGATAGTGTCATCCTGAGCGCAGTCGAAGGATTAGATGAAAACAGAATCTTTTTAAATCTTTTACTAAATCAGTTTGATAAAGTAAAAATGGATCTAGATCCGTACAATTGGGAAATTATCCTGAATTGGGATGAAAAAGTAGCTAAATACAAAAATCCAGTTTACTCCTTTAAAGTTCGTGATAAAGAAATTAAGATTGCAACACATTCTGAAAGTTTATCACATTTACAGATTCCGAAAATTGCTTTACCTAAATATGAAGGCTGGGGAGATATTTTACGTTGGAATTTACAGGAAAATGTTCCTGGAGAATTTCCGTTTGCTTCGGGATTGTATCCGTTTAAACGAGAAGGCGAAGATCCGTCGAGAATGTTTGCGGGAGAAGGCGGACCAGAAAGAACCAATAAACGTTTTCATTATGTAAGTGCTGGATTGCCTGCAAAAAGACTTTCGACTGCTTTTGACAGTGTTACTTTATACGGAAACGATCCAGATTTACGTCCAGATATTTATGGAAAAATTGGAAATGCGGGAGTTTCAATCTGTTGTTTAGACGATGCTAAAAAGTTGTATTCAGGTTTTGACTTGGTGCATGCTTTAACATCTGTAAGTATGACGATTAATGGGCCAGCGCCAATGTTGTTAGGCTTTTTTATGAATGCGGCAATCGATCAGCAATGTGAATTGTACATTAAAGCCAACGAATTAGAAAAAGAAGTTGAGGTAAAAATCAACAAAATATATGTAGCTAAAGGTATTGAAAGACCAAAATACCAAGGCGACTTACCAGAAGGAAATAATGGTTTAGGATTAATGCTTTTGGGCGTTACAGGAGATCAGGTTTTACCTTTGGAAGTTTATAATGAGATAAAAGTAAAAACACTATCGCAAGTTCGTGGAACAGTTCAGGCGGATATTTTAAAAGAAGATCAGGCGCAGAATACTTGTATTTTTTCAACCGAATTTGCTTTGCGTTTAATGGGAGACGTTCAGGAATATTTTATCACTAAAAATGTTCGTAATTTCTATTCCGTTTCGATTTCAGGATATCATATTGCCGAGGCAGGAGCAAACCCAATTACGCAATTGGCATTTACGCTTTCTAATGGTTTCACTTACGTGGAATATTATTTGAGCCGCGGAATGAATATTAACGATTTTGGACCAAACTTATCGTTTTTCTTCTCTAACGGAGTAGATCCGGAATATTCTGTAATTGGTCGTGTGGCGCGTAAAATTTGGGCAAAAGCTATGAAAAACAAATACGGAGCCAACGAAAGAGCACAAATGTTGAAATATCATATTCAGACTTCTGGACGTTCTTTACACGCGCAGGAAATTGATTTCAATGATATTAGAACAACTTTACAGGCTTTATACGCAATTTATGACAACTGTAATTCGCTTCACACGAATGCTTACGACGAAGCGATTACAACGCCAACAGAAGAATCTGTGCGTCGCGCAATGGCGATTCAGCTGATTATTAATAAAGAATTAGGTTTAGCCAAAAACGAAAACCCAATTCAAGGTTCCTTCATTATCGAAGAATTAACTGATTTGGTTGAAGCAGCAGTTTTACAAGAATTCGACAGAATTACAGAACGCGGCGGAGTTCTTGGTGCAATGGAAACGATGTATCAACGTTCTAAAATTCAGGAAGAAAGTTTGTATTACGAAACGTTGAAACACAACGGAGATTTCCCAATTGTGGGTGTAAACACGTTCTTGAGTTCAAAAGGTTCACCAACGGTAATTCCGGCAGAAGTTATTCGTGCAACCGAAGAAGAAAAACAATATCAAATCACTATGCTGGATAATTTACACCAGTTTCATGAAGCAAAAGTAAACGAGCATTTAAGTAAACTGCAAGAAGCGGCTATTAAAAACGAAAACTTATTCGACCATTTAATGGAAGCTACAAAAGTTTGTTCTTTAGGTCAGATTACTTCGGCATTGTTTGAAGTTGGTGGGCAGTATAGAAGGAATATGTAGATATTCTTTTTTTTAAATAATAAAAACGCATTTGATTTAACTGTCGAATGCGTTTTTTGTTTGTAAAATGATATTTGTAATATAAATCGTTATATATTTACTGTTAAATTTAATCAAAAAGCTTTTTTTTTGATTAACGATATTGATGTAATTTTATTAAAGAGACTTATATGAAAACAAAACTACTTTTATTTTTTTTTATTTTTTTATTTACTGAAGTTAATGCTCAACAAGAAATTTATAATTTTTCTCCTGGTACTCCGATGAGTTCAGTTCACTTTAATAAAAAGTTTTTTTTTGAAGGTTATGAAACTGGTACGGGGAAAGAAATATGGCAAAGTGACGGAACAACTTCTAATACAAGCTTGTTAAAAGATATTAATGTAGGAAGTGGTAATTCGACGGTTGCAAATTTAAAACAGACATCAACTATTTTAAATGATGATCTATATTTTATTGCCAAAGATGTAGATTCTAATGGAGAAATATGGAAAATAAATGGTAAAACAGAAGTTCCTGAAAAAATAACAACTTTTCTCAATGGCAGAGTGACAAGATTGACTACTGTAGGAAATACAATTTTTTTTATCATTAGAAACGTAGATAATACCATAGAACTTTGGAAAACAGATGGAACAGCAGTTGGTACTGTAATGATAAAGAATGATTTCTCTATTTGGAACAGAGTTTCATTTCAAGGAAAGTGTAATAATACTTTTATATTTACATTTCAGCCGCAAGGGAGTAATAATTCAAGAGTTTGGAGAAGTGATGGAACTTCTGGTGGAACATTTCCAATAACAGAAGAAATTGATGGAAACGGTTCCGGAAAATCTACTGAAGGTGGATCGACCAACGGAGGAACTTCTATTTTGAGTCAATATATAGAATATAAAAATAAATTATATTTTGTTAGTAGATTTTTTTTGTTTGAAACTGATGGAACTCTTGCAAATACTAAAAGTGTTGGAAATACTAAAAATAAAGATTCTAAACTGGTTGATTTTAGCGATATTATTGAAGTAAATGGTAGCTTCTATTTAATGTTTTTTACTTCAAGTATTAATAACTTGACGCTATTGAAATTTAATTCAGAAAGCCATGATATTTTTCCTATTTATGATAAGACAAGTATGCAATACTTTTTTCCTTCTAATTTTGTGAAAACAGAGAATTCTTTGCTTTTTAGTTCATTCAATTCAACAGGAGGAACATCCTTGGTTTCGATGGATTTATCTACAAATGTTGTGTCTAATGTTAAAGAATTATCATTGGCGAATGATTTAGAAAGACCCGTGATATTCCGTGACATTAATAGAGGGGGTATTTTGAAAATTAATAAGGATGAATATTTTATTATGAATTCAAGAGAGAAAAATACTGAAAGGAAAGGATGGATCTTAAATAATACTCTACAAACTACGGAAAATATTAGTTCATTAGACAATATTCTTGAACCTTTTGCTTACAATGATTATTTATATTATTCTAAAGATAATAAACTGTATAAGTTTGCAAAAAATTTAAGCACAGTTTCCGTAGATCAAAGAAAATCCTTAAATCTGTACCCAAACCCTTCAAAAAACTTTGTGAATTTCTATACTGAAGATTACAGCGAAATTGAAGATATTCAAATTTTTGATTTAAATGGCCGATTAGTAAGTGGTAGATCTGATTTGAATGGTGATAAAATTGATATATCCAATTTGCATCAAGGAACCTATATTTTGAAAGCTAAAATTAATGGAACCGAGATTACTAAAAAGATTATAAAAAAGTAAATAGAAAAAAAAGCATCCACTATAAATGGGTGCTTTTGTATTTTATAAACTATTACTGTTTTAAACCTTTTTTCTTGTAATAACTTTTGGCTTACTATTTAGTTTTTCGATAACAGCATCGGCTTTTTCATTTTGACAAATAAATCGCAAAGATTCTGCATAACGATAATAGTAAACGGGCTCCAGGTCAGATGTTATGGCAAAAAGTTCACCGTACCACGCAGCAGCTTTATCTAGTTTGTAGTTAGAATAAGATGAATTTCCTAGTTTTTGAAATAAGTCGACAGATTTGTAGCCTTTTGCCGCAATTCGTTCGTATGTTTTTATCACATCAACATAAGCATATTTGTCGCTTATTTTATCTGTTATGAAAGGTTTTTCATTTTGAGCAGAAACACGAAGTGAAAAAACAGTCAATAGCACAAGAACAGCTAGTTTTTCTTTCATGAATATTGGTTTAAATGAATGGTTTGGTTACTAATTTTTTATTTTTGCAAATATATCTAAATCAAGTATATAACGTGTATTTTGTCGATGTTTTTTTTAGTTTTATCGGTTTTATTTTGTTGTCGAAAACGAATTAACGTATTAAATAGAAAATTTCTTATAATGAAAAACGATTTATCAGAATAAATATTTCATTTATACAAAAGATAAATTATAATTTTAGAGATATAAAGTTAAGAATATTATGACAGTTCAACAATATTTTGACAAAATAATTAATTTTAGTGTCGAACAAAGCAGCGAAAAAGACCTTCGCAACGCTGATTTGGAAAGGCTTATTTTAAAAATTTCATTAGACGGAAATGAAACTTATTTTACGCTTGACACCCTTTTTGAGAAAACCTCGAATGAAGCTATTATATTAAATCCTGAAATAGTAAAACGAATTGCAAATCGATATGGTTTATTTTTTCTCGATAAAAAAGAAACGGGAAATGTGTGTTTTGCAAACAGCGAAGAATTGCGATTTGAGTTTAAGCAAAGTTTTACTGCAATAGATTTATTAGATTTATGTTATGCCGTTTTGCATTCGTCAATTTATGAGGACGATTTAAAAAATGAAACTCAAAAAATTCCAATTCCTATAGATTCTAATGTGTTTTGGAAATTGGTTCAAATTGGGAATACTTTGCGAAACCAAGAAAGTGAATAAATAAAAAAAGCATCAGCCGCGGCTGATGCTTTCTAATTTTTAGGGCAAAAAATTAGCGGCGAAAAGATGGACTTTCATTTACTGATTCGTCTAACTTTACGGTTTTTACTTTTTTAGAAGCAATTTTAATTTCATGTTTTGCAACCTTATCATTTGCTTTAACTTCAAGAACATAAGTTCCGGCTGGAAAACCTTCAAGACTTATTGTTTTTGAAACCTCTAATTTGTTTGCTGCAGATTCTCCAGCATAAAGTAAATTGTGATTTTCGTCGTAGATAGAAAATGATGATTTTTGAACAGTGTCTAAAGTAAAACTTACTACTTTTCCGTCTCCGGTTTTAATGTTCAAAATATAATCTCCTTTTCCATCAATGGCATAAGAAAATACAGTTGCTAAAAAAAAGGCCGCAACTAACCCTGTTTTGGTAAATCTTGTCATGTTTTTTTTAATGTTTATTACTAATGTGGAACGCGCAAAACTACAAATACAAATTTAATTTTATGCAAAAAAAGCTCTTTTTTGATGGTGTAAAATGCTGATTTAAAACTATTTCTGTATTTTGTTTACACTATATACGTAATTACTGGTGTTTTGGATGTTTTTTTACGTCATTTTTTTAATGACATAAAAACCAGTGTTATACATTTATTAAGAATAGTTTTTCAAAAAAAAATAAAGAATGAGTTTTGCTTGAGTTTAAAGCAAAAAAAAACAGCTCAATAACCACAAAGAGCTGTTTTTAAAACTTACGTTTTTTAACTTTACTAACTATCTAACCTTGATTTATACTTTATGAGAAGTATAACTTTTTTAGCGTACTGCTACGCTTGTATTTTTTGCAGAAAAACCTGCTTTGTAAACTGATGAAACTGCTTTTTTTGATAATACAGTTGCATCATCTGTAATTGTAATTTGATGAGTTACTTTTTTTACATTATCCTCAACTTCTAAGAAGTAAGTTCCTTCTGGAAATTCTTCAAGATTAAAAGTTCTTAAAATTCCGTCTTTACCTGAAGCATTTTCAGAATAAATTAGAGATCCGTCTTTGTCGTAAATTGCCAGATTTGCTTTTTGCACTTTATTAAGAGCAAATGTTATAAGCTTTCCGTTAGCTTTTATTACATGAAGATTAAAGTCTTCATTTCCATCGATTGCATACGTACTCATTCCTGTAAAAAGTACTGCACATACTAAACTCAATTTTAAAATCTTTTTCATAATACTTAGTTTTAAATTATTAGTTTAATTCTCTGATGTAAAATTACTACAGGAGTACGCTTATTTTAACAACTCTATTTTCCAATTTCGATGCTGTATTCTCATTTACGAAACCGTTATAGGTTGAAATATGAGTATTGTTTACTGTTTTTGTTAATTTGGTTATTATTTTTCAATGTTTTTCTTGATTTTGAATTTACATTGAATTAAGATTTTATTTACATGTATTATGTGAGTTTAGCCGAAAAGCACGCAATGATTTTTAAAATGCTGAATTTATAAAACCGCAAAGTTCGCAAAGCTTTGTCTAAAACTCTTTGCGAACTTTGCGGTTGATTCTTAGTGGTTAAAATCTTATTTCAATAAAGCACAAAAAAAACAGCTCAATAACCACAAAGAGCTGTTTTAAAACAATCACGTTTTTTAACTTTACTAACTATCTAACCTTATACTTTAAACAAAGTATAAATTTTACAGCGCATTTCGGCGCTTATTTTTTGTTTAATAAGCAGTCAAAAGAGCTTTTGAAGATAAAAGCGAACTTTCGTTTGTTATTGTAATTTCATGTCTTGCTTTTTTAACGCTGTCTTCAATTTCTAAGAAATAAGTTCCAGCAGGAAATTCTTCTAAGCTAAAAGTTCTTAAAATTCCTTCTTTACCAGAAGCATTTTCAGAATAAATTAAACTTCCGTTTTTGTCGTATATACTAAGGCTTGCTTTTTGAGTTTGATTTAAAGCAAAAGTGATTACTTTTCCATTAGCTTTTAATACGTGCAAATTGAAAGCGTTACCTCCGTCAATTGCATACGAACTTATTCCTGATAAAAGTATTGCACATACTAAACTCAATTTTAAAATCTTTTTCATACTATTTAGTTTTAATTATTTATCTCAAATTTCTGAATGTAAAATTAGGCTCTCGGTTGCTATTTTCTATCCACTCTGTTTTCCAATATATATGCTATATTCTCATTTACGAAACCGTTATAGGTTAAATTTTGCGCTATTTGTTATGTTTTGGTTAATTCGCTTGTTATTCTTTAATGTTTTGTTTAAAAACATGATAGTGTTGATTTACTGGAGTTTGTTATAAAAATCATCATGATAAAAGCATCGCGTACTTTGCGGTTAAAATTAAATTAGGCACAAAAAAAACAGCTCAGTAACCACAAAGAGCTGTTTTTAAAACTTACGTTTTTTAACTTTACTAACTATCTAACCTCATTTTTATACTGTATGAGAGTATAAACTTTTTTAGCGTATTGCTACGCTTGTATTTTTTGCAGAAGAATCTGATTTGTAAACTGCCGAAATTGCTTTTGAAGATAATGTTGTTAAATCATCGTTTACGATAATTTCATATCTTACTTTTTTAGAATTGTCTTCAACTTCTAAAAAGTAAGTTCCGTTTGGAAAATCTTGTAAATCAAAAGTTCTTAAAATTCCATCTTTACCAGCAGCGTTTTCAGAGTAGAACAAATTTCCTTCTTTATCGTATATCGCTAATTTTGCTTTTTGTACTTGGTTAAGACCAAAAGTGATCATTTTTCCGTTTTTCAATACATGAAGATTAAAGTCCTCATTTCCATCAATTGCATAAGTACTGATTCCTGATAAAAGTACCGCACACACTAAACTTAATTTTAAAATCGCTTTCATAGTATTTCGTTTTAAATTGTTATCTCTAATTTTCTGATGTAAAATTACTTCAGTGATGCTTATTTTTTATTTACTCTATTTTCCAATTTATATGCTATATTCTCATTTACGAAACCGTTATAGGTTAAAATTTGAATTATTGTAGGTGTTTTTGTTAATTCAGTTGTTATTTTTTAAAGATTTAAGATTGTTAATATTTTTTACAAACTCCTGTATTCTTACAAAAAATACTAGATGACCATAAAAACGTTTGATTAAATACGATTTTAGAAAAAAAACATTCAGAAAAATATCAGTTATGAAAAAAACGGTGATTTTCTCTTATTTTCAAGCTTTCGTTTTTGAGTGTTTTTGTGCAAAATCCTCAGTTACGAAACCGTTATAGGTTAAAATTTAAATTATTTTAGGTGATTTTGTTAAATTTGCTATTATTTTTTAAAGATTTTATCATGAAGACAATTGCCCCAGCTCTTGAAGTGATAACTAGCTCATACGGAAGTTCTTTTACCTATACTAAACACGCCGAAAAGACCAATAGCAAAGCTCATTTATGGCATTATCATCCAGAAATTGAGTTGGTTTATATAAACGGCGGAGCAGGAAAAAGACAAATAGGAAGCCACGTTTCTTATTACACAAATGGCAGTTTGATTCTGATAGGCTCTAATTTACCGCATTGCGGTTTTACAAATGAAAATACGGGAAATACAAACGAAACAGTCATTCATATTAAACCTGAATTTTTAGGAAATGACTTTTTTGTAGTTCCAGAGATGAAGAAAATCCAAAATATTTTAAGTCAGTCTAAAGGCGGAATTGCTTTTGGCGGTGAGACTAAAAAACAAATTGGAAAGAAAATAGAAATGATGGAACATCAGCTTCCGTTTGAACGTTTGCTGACACTTTTGAGTGTTTTGGATGAACTTGAATCTTCTGAAGAATACACCATTTTAAACGCAGATGGTTTTTCGTTAGAACTGCAAACGCAAGATAGTGATCGTATGAATGTAATTTTTAATTATGTAAAAGATCATTTTCAAGAATCGATTGCTATTGACGAAGTTTCGAATTTGGTGAGTATGACTACACCTTCATTTTGTCGTTATTTTAAAAAGATTTCGAATAAAACTTTTACGGAGTTTGTGAATGAATATCGTTTGGTTCATGCTTCAAAATTATTGGCCGAAAAAGCAATCAGTATAAACGAAGTCTGCTACGAAAGCGGCTTTAATAATTTCAGTCACTTTA
Organism: Flavobacterium plurextorum; assembly: GCF_002217395.1. Classification (GTDB taxonomy): domain Bacteria; phylum Bacteroidota; class Bacteroidia; order Flavobacteriales; family Flavobacteriaceae; genus Flavobacterium; species Flavobacterium plurextorum. Next base: position 32,064 of record NZ_MUHD01000004.1, read on the forward strand.
GTAAATCGTTTAAACAATACACAGGTAAAAGTGCTTCGCAATATCGTCACGAGCATAAAATTATAATTAGTTAGTTTTTTGCTGCAACGACCCGAGCGATAGCGAATAGGCGAAGCAATTACACGAATTTTTACGAATTAGTTTGTAGAGAATGCTTAACACTTTTTGCCACTGATTAAAGAATTATAGAGATTTTTAGAATCTTTATATAAGTCACGCAAAAAATAAATTCGCGAAAATTTGTGTAATTAGTAGCAGACCAGCTTTAAGAGAAAATAATCTATTAAATCTGTGCAATCTGTGGCAAAAGAAAATAAATCCGATTAGTGAAAACTGGTCGGATTTTTCATATAATTATTTTGAAAAAAGGTATATTTACATTCCTTAATCGAAAAATGATAAAAATGAAAAACTTTAAAATTTGGGTCTTTGCCGTTTTTTTATGTGTTTCGTCAATGTCGTACGCGGCAAAAGTAGACACACTGCAAATTGCCAGCACAGCAATGAGTAAAACGTACAAAGCAGCTGTAGTTTTGCCCAATTCGTATGCTAAAAGTAAATCGGCTTTTCCGGTAATGTATTTGCTGCATGGCGCTTACGGACATTTTGGTGATTGGTTAAAAAATACTCCAAATAAAAAATTAGTTCAAAATTTATCAGATCAATACAATATAATTATTGTAATGCCAGAGGGCGAAACGTTTAGTTTTTATTTAGACAGTCCTGTAAATCCAGGAAGTCAGTTTGAAACGTTTATTACGCAGGAAGTAATTCAGAAAGTGGATAAAACCTATAAAACGATCAACAATAGAAGCGGTAGAGTAATAACAGGACTTTCAATGGGCGGACATGGAGCTTTGTATTTGTCTGCCAAACATCCTGATTTGTTTTGTGCAGCGGGAAGCATGAGCGGGGCAGTAGATATGGGTACAATGCTTAATCGAGAATCTTCGGCACAAGTGGTAAAATTGATGCAGCCCGTTTTTGGAGATAAAAGCGATAATTCGGCATTGTATGCACAGCATGCTGTTATGGGAATGCTGGATAAAATAAAAGACAATAAACTGCCGTTAATAATTGATTGCGGTGTTGATGATTTTTTAATTGAACCGAATAGAGAATTGCATCGCAGAATGGTTTACGATAAAATAGAACACGATTATACAGAGCGCCCGGGAGCACATACTTGGGAATATTGGGAAAATTCGCTGCCGTATCATGTATTATTTTTTAATAAAATACTGCTTAAAAATCAGGTTGTTGCAAAAAAATAAATGAAAATCTCGTTTCAAAGCCAACTAAAAACTTTTTTTGGTTTGGTTTTTGGAATACCTTTATAAATCTAAAAAATAAAAATTATGAAAAAGATACTTACCCTTTTTGCGGTTGTTGGATTAATCGCTTTTACAAGTTGTGAAGGACCAGAAGGGCCTCCGGGACCTCCGGGAGATGCAATAGTTGCTGATGTTTTTGAAATTGAAAATGTTAATTTTAGTGCGACTGCTAATTCGGAGAATTATTTTAATTTTAGGAAACAAATTTACTTAGGTGATGTTGTTTTGGTATACCGATACGGTGGACCCGATCCTAAAACTGGTCGTGATATTTGGGTTCCTCTTCCTGAATCGCATTATTACAATGATGGAGGTCTTTATTTTGCTTACAAGTTTGATTTTACTCAGGATAATGTTAGGTTGTATACTGAAGGTTTTGGATTGAATACTAATCCTATTCCGCCAGATTTAGTTGTTAAGCAAATATTTCGTATTGTAGTTGTTCCTGGGTTAGATCCTATTATTACTGCTAAATCTGTAAACAAATTTGATTCCTCAAATTATTACAACGTCATTGAGAAGTACAACATTGATGATAGTAATATTAAGAAGTTAAACTAGTTAATTATAAAAAAAAGGAAATCGTAAGATTTCCTTTTTTTTTTATATCTATATGTTTCGAAAAGTATTATTCTTCGCTGTTATCAGTAAGTTCTTTTTCTTTACCAAATTTAAGTGAAACCATAATTCCAACTAAAAGCGAAAGTGCAATAAATCCTAAAGAAGCCCATTCTGGTACGTGGATAAAATCGTGCAGTAACATTTTTAATCCTACAAAGGCTAAAATAGCAACTAAGCTGTATTCTAAATAACTGAATTTCGCCAGCATATTGGCTAAGAAAAAGTACATAGAACGCAGTCCAAGAATAGCAAAAATATTAGAACTAAATACTAAAAACGGATCAGATGTAATGGCTAGAATTGCAGGAACACTATCAACAGCAAATAAAACATCCATTACTTCAATTACAATCAAAGCAACAAATAATGGTGTTGCGGCTCTTTTGGCTGTTTTTGTCGAAATGAAAAACTTTTCGCCTTCCATATGAGAGGTAATCGGAATGATTTTTCCTAATGCTTTGTAAACGAAAGAATCTTTAGGTTGAAAATCTTCGTCTTCGCCTGAAAACAACATTTTTATTGCTGTAAATAATAAGAAGGCTCCAAATAAATAAGTCGTCCAAGTAAATTTATTGATCAACATTACTCCGAAGAAAATCATTAGACCACGGAAAACAATTGCGCCCAAAATTCCCCAGAATAATACGCGGTGCTGGTATTTTTGCGGAATTTTGAATGAAGCAAAAATAATAGCAATTACAAAAATGTTATCTACACTTAAGGATAACTCAATTAAGTAACCGGTAATGAATTTCATTGCGGCTACGGTTGGTTTTAAATTATCAGGGTTTTCGATATAGTCTGTAGTGTACAGCCAATAAATAACTCCTGAAAAAAGAAAGGATAAAGTAACCCAAATTAAGGTCCATTTGCTGGCTTCTTTGGTGCTGATGATATGGGGTGTTTTATTGAATACACCTAAATCTAAAGCAAGAATAAAAATTACGGCTAACAAAAAGAAAGTCCAGACTATCATGATGAATTTTTTAAATGATTTACAAAGATAAGTTTTGAAGTTTAACTTGAAAATTAATTATTGAAAAGTTACTTTCAAATTTATGGTTTTGTCATATTGAGCGAAGTCGAAATACTGTACGGGTTCTCGACTCCGCTCGAACTGACAATATTGCGTAAACGGATTAATAAAAAAAAGTGCCAACAATTACGAAGGCACTTTTTAGAATATAATGTAAGCTTTGAATTATAGCGCTGAGTTAACAGTTTTGATAATTCTAGCAGCAATTTTGTATGGATCTCCGTTTGAAGCTGGTCTTCTGTCTTCCAACCATCCTTTCCATCCTTTTTGAACAGTCATTAAAGGAATTCTGATAGAACATCCTCTGTCTGAAACTCCATAAGAGAAATCGTGAATAGAAGCAGTTTCGTGTTTACCAGTTAAACGTTGGTCATTGTAAGCTCCGTAAACTGCGATATGCTCAGCAGTAACAGGACGGAAAGCCTCACAAATTCTTTCGTAAGTAGCTTGGTCTCCACATGATCTTAATACTTCATTAGAGAAGTTAGCATGCATACCTGAACCATTCCAGTCTGTATCTCCAAGTGGTTTTGGGTGGTATTCAATATAGTAACCATATTTTTCAGTCAAACGATCTAATAAGTAACGAGCAACCCAAATTTCGTCTCCAGCTTTTTTAGCACCTTTAGCGAATAATTGGAATTCCCATTGTCCGCAGGCAACCTCTTGGTTAATACCTTCAAAGTTAATTCCGGCAGCGATACATAAATCAGCATGTTCTTCTACTAATTTTCTTCCGTGAGTGTTTTTTCCACCTACAGAGCAGTAGTACATACCTTGTGGAGCAGGATAACCTCCAACAGGGAAACCTAATGGCAATAAAGTTTTAGTATCCATGATGAAATACTCTTGTTCGAAACCAAACCAGAAATCATCATTATCATCATCAATCGTAGCTCTTCCGTTAGAAGGATGTGGAGTTCCGTCAGCAAACATAACTTCACACATTACCAAATATCCGTTAATACGAGTTGGATCAGGGTAAATTGCAACAGGAACTAATAAACAGTCAGAAGATCCACCTTCAGCTTGTCTTGTTGACGAACCATCAAATGACCAATTTCCAAGTTCTTCTAATGTTCCTTTGAAATTTTCATGCTCTTCAACTTTAGTTTTACTTCTAAGATTTTGAGTTGGCTCGTATCCATCTAACCAAATGTACTCTAACTTAATTTTAGCCATAATAATATAATTTTGTTTTTTTGTTTTTTCGCTGGGTCAAATATAGATTTATTTTTTTAGTCCTAAAAATTAGGGGGCTATTTTGTTTATCGGACTATAATTTTTTTGAGAAGCGCAATTTTGAGAGGGGTATATTTTTAAAAAAGCAATTTTTAACACCTTAAAAAAATAAATTCGTAATAATTTGGGGTTCTTTTTGAATTTTAAGGTTAAGGAATTATGAAAAAATGTTTATTTATTGAGTAATACTATTGTTTTTTGTTACAATTCTTTATAACAGATTCATTATTCTTTGAAAAAAGTGTCTTCTGTTGAGAAATCGTTGTTCAAAATTCTCGAATTTATGTTTAAAACAGGGGATTTTATTGTTTATATTTGTCGATCATTTTTCAATGAAAATTAGTACGAATTTTTAAAATTATATACATGTCAACATTACGTTTCCAAGCTTTGCAAGAAGCTTCTACAAGAAAGCCGGTACATTTTGAAGAGATTGGTAGAAAATCTAATCTTTTTGGTTCAAATGTGTTTAATGAAAAAGCCATGAAGCAATATTTAACTTCAGATGCTTTAAAGGGAGTAAGAGATGCTATTCAGCATGGAACTAAAATCGAAAGAAAACTGGCAGATTATATTGCCATGGGAATGAAAGAATGGGCGTTGGCAAAAGGTGTTACACATTATACGCATTGGTTTCAGCCTCTTACAGGAACAACTGCTGAAAAGCATGATGCATTTTTTGAAACTTCGTATGATGGCAGTGACCCTGTAGAAAAATTTGGAGGTGCACAATTGGTACAACAAGAACCAGACGCTTCAAGTTTTCCAAACGGCGGAATCAGAAATACTTTTGAAGCCAGAGGTTATACAGCCTGGGATCCAACTTCGCCAGCTTTTATATATGGAACAACTTTATGTATTCCAACTGTATTTATTGCTTATACAGGAGAAGCTTTAGATAATAAGATACCTTTATTAAGAGCTTTATCTGCAATTGATGAAGCAGCTACAGAAGTTTGTAAATATTTTGATAAAAACGTAAAAAAAGTAACAGCAACTTTAGGTTGGGAGCAAGAGTATTTCTTGATTGATAAAGCTTTGGCAAATTCTCGTCCTGACTTAATGATGACTGGAAGAACTTTATTAGGACATACTTCGGCAAAAGGACAGCAGTTAGATGATCATTATTTTGGTTCTATTCCAACTCGTGCACTTACTTATATGAGAGATTTAGAGCAAGAATGTATGTTATTAGGAATTCCTGTAAAAACTCGTCACAATGAGGTTGCGCCAAATCAGTTTGAGCTTGCACCTATTTTTGAAGAAACAAATCTTGCGGTAGATCATAACTCTTTATTAATGGATGTAATGCAAAAGGTTGCAGAACGTCATGATTTTAAAGTTTTATTTCATGAAAAACCTTTTAAAGGAGTAAACGGTTCAGGAAAACACAATAACTGGTCGCTGGCAACAGATACAGGAGTTAATTTATTGAGTCCGAGTAAAACGCCAATGAGCAATTTACAGTTTTTAACCTTCTTTATTAATACAATCAAAGCAGTTAATGATAATGAAACTTTGCTTCGTGCTTCTATCGCAACAGCAAGTAACGATCATAGATTAGGTGCAAATGAAGCGCCGCCGGCAATTATGTCTGTATTTATTGGTGCACAGTTAACAAAAGTACTGTCAGAATTAGAAAGTGTAACAACTGGAAAATTATCTCCAGAAGAAAAAACAGATCTTAAATTAAATGTAGTTGGTAAAATTCCAGACGTATTATTAGATAATACAGACCGAAACAGAACTTCGCCTTTTGCCTTTACAGGAAATAAGTTTGAATTTAGAGCTGTTGGTTCAAATTCTAACTGTTCCAATTCAATGACTACTTTAAATGCTATTGTGGCAAAACAATTAATAGATTTTAAAAATGAAGTAGAAACTTTGATCGAGTCTAAAGACATGAAAAAGGATGATGCTATTTTTAATGTTTTGAGAGAATACATCAAACAATCTAAAAAAATACTTTTTGAAGGTGACGGATATAGCGAAGCTTGGGAAAAAGAAGCAGCAAAAAGAGGTTTAAGTAATTTTAAAACTACTCCAGAAGCTATTAAAGCTAAAGTTTCTAAGCAAGCTTTGGATTTATTTGCTGAATTAGGCATCTTTAACCATGTTGAAGCCGAAGCACGCTACGAAATAGAATTAGAAGAATACACGAAGAAAATTCAGATTGAAGGTAGAGTTTTAGGTGATATCGCTAGAAATCATGTTATTCCTACTGCAATACGTTATCAAAATACATTAATCGAAAATGTAAAAGGTTTAAAAGAGATCTTCGGAAAGGAATTTGAAACGATTGCTAAAGAGCAGATTATTTTAATAAAAGAAATTTCGGGTCATATAGAAGGAATCAATTCTAAAGTATTAGCAATGACAAACGAAAGAAAGAAAGCAAATCATTTAACTGATGCACAAAAAACGGCAGAAGCTTATTGTGATAAAGTAAAACCTTATTTTGAAGACATTCGTAACCACTGTGATAAATTGGAGCTTTTGGTTGATGATGAAAGCTGGACCTTAACTAAATACAGAGAATTGTTGTTTACTAAATAACTTTCATTAACATTAAGTTAAAGCCTGTCTGTAAAAAGACAGGCTTTTTTTGTGATTATGTTAATATAACTGTTTTTGGACTGAAGTATATCTTTTGTTTTGGCATAAATGTAAGGAAAATGTAAAAAGTAACTTTTTTCTTATTAAGGTAAAATTCAAATAGAGTAGTTCGTCGTTATAGTTTCGCATTTCATCGAAAACAGATTAAGATCTTGTAAAATACGTATTTATACCTGTTTTGATTATCGAGAAGTTTTCTAATTTTGAATATGAAAATGAGAGAATTAGCAGAAAAAACTATTCTCAAATGAAGGTTAAAATCCCCAGATTTTCTCCCCAAATTGCATATACCTACATAATAATTTGTATTAATAACCAATTAAATATATTTATTATGAAAAAAGTAATTTTAAGCATCTCCGCGATGCTATTTGCAGGTGTAGCGTTCGCTCAAGGTAATGTGAGTGATGTAGATCAGTTAGGTTTGTTAAATGGTGCGTTGGTAATCCAAGTAGGAGCATCAAACAATTCAGATGTTGATCAAATAGGTATTGCAAACGTTGCAATTGTTGGACAATACGGAGATGATAATGAGTCTAGTGTTGCACAATTAGGAGCAGGAAACGTTGCTGTAGTAACTCAAATTGGAGACGACAACAGTTCAACTATCGCACAAGGAATCTGGGTTGGAAACTTAGCAGTTACTACTCAAATCGGAGCTTACAACAATTCTGATGTATTACAAGTAGGTAATTTTAATGATGCTTACACTACTCAATTTGGAGCATTTAATAATTCAACAACATTGCAATTTGGAGATGACAACACTGCAGCAACTACTCAAGTAGGTTTCTTCAACAATGCCGCTACATTGCAATTAGGATGGGATAACTACTCTAGTATTGAACAATATGGAATTGGAAACTTTGCAGCAACTGCTCAATTTGGAAATGACCATATTAGTACAGTTACTCAAACTGGATTCCTAAACGGAAGTATAGTAATCCAATCTAACTAAATAGAACCAAGAAAAGGAAGAATTTGATTTATTAAATTCTTCCTTTTTTTATTAGAATTCTTTTTTACCACAATACCACAATTATGAAACGTTTTGCCACTTATATTTTCCTATCCATTACAGGAATTTTATTCTCTCAATCAATTGATGGGAATAGAAGTGATTACGTTTTAAATGAAATGAACAATCGCAATCAAAATCAAATAAACCAATACATTAAAAGCAGAAATATTGTAACGGTTTCACAAATTGGAAATTACAATCAGGCCAATTTAACCATTATCAGCAATAATGCTAATGTAATCGCTCAGCAAACAGGCAATACCAATTATATGAATGTTTACAAAAAAGCTGACGAAATCAATCAATCCTACACGCAGACAGGCAACAATAATTATATAAGCGATTATTCCTTGTACACAAGAGGAGTCGCTTCAATGTCAATAAATCAGAACGGCAGTAATTTAACGGTTTTTAATTCAGGTTCAAATTCTATATCTAAAGATTTGATTATTAATCAATCTGGAAATTCAGGAACAATATTTATATTCAATCGTTAGAATTATGAAAAAGTATTGGAACATAGGAATTGTTTTTTTTGCCCTTTTTTTTTCTGAATCAGGATTCTCGCAGGTAGTTTATAAAGAAGTAAAAGCTAAGATAGAAGTAAAAGAAATTGAAAATCTTCTTGCTATTACAGGAACCGTAGAGAATTTAAAATCTGAGTTCAAGAATATCTCGTATAAGTTGACAGTATTCAAAAAAAGCAAATCAGGTTCAAATAAATCAAATAACGGACAAGACGGCAGAGTCACATTAGAACCCATTCAAAAAGTTGAACTATCAAAAACGCAGGTCAATTTTACAAAAGAGGATGAGATCATAATACTGTTATTAATTTATGATGAAAATAATGCCATTATAGGTAAAGACAGAGTTGTTTTTGGAGATGAAAAAGAATCAGATTCCGGAAAAGCTATTCCACAAGACGGAATCGAAATGATTGGAATTGTTGCTAATGACACTAAAACAAAACTGGGAAATGATTTTTACGATTATTTTTATTCGCAATATTCGAAACTAAAAATTAATACCAGTAAAATCGTAACTGTTCAAGAGGAGTTGACTTTTGGGCGCACAACAAAAATTACGATTTTAGTGGATGGCGAAATAATTGAAGAATTTATTTCACGTCCAGATGAAGATTTCTTGAAATATATGGCTGATACAGCCGCTTCTAAAGCATTTAAATATTTTAAGGATCTCGAAAAACAAAGCAAAATTATAACTCAATACTAAAATTGAGGAACGTTTTGTGTCAAGAAGAGTTGTGTTTTTAATGTAGGAAATAAAATTATATCAATATGAAAACTTTAGCTTTACTAGTTTGTTTAGCAGGTTTTAGTGCGGTCTCAAATGCACAAGATCTGGCTTATAAACCTATTAATCCTGCTTTTAGTGGTGGCGATACTTTTAATTATCAATGGCTGCTTAGTTCTGCCCAAGCACAAAATGATTTTAAAGAAGATCCAACGTCAGGATATAAACAACAGACTGATTTGGAACGTTTTAAAAGTACTTTGAATAATCAGCTTTTAAACAGGATTTCAAATTCGTTATTCGATGATCAATTTGGATCACCAACAGGTTCCGGAACAGGAACAGGAACGGGGACAGGCACAGGTACTGGAACAGGAACTGGCGGCGGACTAAAACCAGGAACATATGTCTTTGGAACATTGTCTGTTGATATTTACAATTCTAATTTAGGAATGGTAGTAGATATTTTAGATATCGATACAGGCGAACAAACACAAGTAATTATACCACCTCGATAGATTGTGGTTCCTTGTTTTTTTTCTTATACGTCAATTAGGTTCATGTTTTACTGTAAATAACTTATTATGAATAAAAGTCCCCTTTTTATACTTTTAATAACTTGCCTATTCTCAGGATGTGGAGCTTATTTTAACCAGCCTGTAGGAGTTCAAAAGGCAGTATTTGGAGAAAATACTCCTGCAACTACCGCATTAGTCGATATGCCTAAACCTAAAGAACAAATTGTTGTTGGGGTTTACAAATTTAAAGATCAGACCGGGCAGTATAAAGCTACTGAGTTAGGAAGTACTTTTAGTACTGCGGTTACTCAAGGTGCAACTTCAATTTTAATTAAAGCGCTGGAAGACTCTAAGTGGTTTATACCCATAGAACGTGAGAATCTGGGTAACCTTTTAAATGAACGAAACATTATCCGTTCCACACGTCAGGAATATGCCTCAAAAACAGAAGCTAATGAATCCGTTTTGACACCGCTTTTATTTGCGGGAGTTTTGCTCGAAGGCGGAATTATTTCTTATGATACTAATATTATAACAGGTGGTTTTGGTGCAAGATACTTTGGTGCGGGTGGTTCTACTCGTTATAGACAAGATCGTGTTACAGTGTATTTAAGATTAGTCTCAACTTCTAACGGAAAAATCTTAAATACGGTTTATGTGTCTAAAACTATTTTGTCTCAAAGTGTAGACGCGAGTTTATTTAGATATGTAAATCTAAACCGACTTTTAGAAGTAGAAACTGGTTTTACTAGAAACGAACCTATTCAGTTGGCAGTTACCGAAGCAATCGAAAAAGCCGTTGAAGGTCTTATTGTAGACGGAATTAAAGATAAACTATGGGAAGTAAATGCGCCTAAAAATCAAGTTGATTCTTTTGTAGCAGAATATGATAAAGAAAAAAGTGAAGCCGATTTGGCACAATTATACAATAGAAATTTAAGTGAAAGAAGAGCTCGTTTTGGATTGGAAGCTTCTGGCGGAGTTGCCTTAATGCAGGGTGATTATGCAAATCCAGTTCCGAAACCGCTGATTAGAGGTGCCGCGAAATTTTTCTTTACACCAACATTTGCATTAAGTGCTTCATCAAATGCTTTTTGGCTGGCAAACAAAAATAAGCTCGACGCAGGATATCTTTCCTTAGACCTCAATTTAGAATGTTTAATCTTACCTCGTGATGTATTTACCCCTTATATTTTTGCTGGAACCGGGGTTGAATTCAATAAAAAATACGAAAATATAGCCAGTAAAGTTCAGTTTGGCGGCGGAGTCGAATATCTCGCAACAAATTATCTGGGAATAAAAGCCTTTGGAGAGTTTAATGTCCCTTTTAGCGATAATGTAGATTACTTAGTCAGCGGCGTTCGAGATGATTACTACTGGCGGTTTGGTTTAGGATTGACCTATTATTTCCCAAAAAGTTATAAGTACAAGAAGAAATAATAAAACCTCGTGATATTTCCGGGTTCTTTATAAAATGATTACAGGAGTAAATACAATATAAGTTTAATAAAATTATGTCTCAAATGAAAATAGGATTAAAAATTTTGGCGTGCTTTATTCTTTTGATGTCTTGTAGTGAAGAACAAGTTGACGACACAGGAACAGCAGTAGTAAAAGGAAGAGTTGTTGATATTCGAACCTACGAAGGGATCGCAAATGCCCGAGTTTTATCGAGCCCAACAACAAGCACTGTATTCTCAGATAAAGATGGTTACTTTATTATGGAAAAAGTACCAGTAGGAAAATATTCTTTTCAAGCGCAGAAAGATGGATTTATTGCCAGATTTCAACCCGCAACAGTTGAAAAAGATGTTCCGGTAGAAATTATTTTTGAGTTAGAAGTATCGACAGCAAATAATAAACCACCAGAAATTCCTACGCTTACAGCTCCTTTGGATAATGCAACCTCTCAGGCTTTAAGTTTAGACTTGACTTGGACTTCGACTGATCCAGAAAAAGATCCAATGACGTTTCAAGTTACTGTTAAAAACGGAACGACTGATGAAGTTAAAACCTATTCTGATCTTAAGGCTACAACTTTAAAAATTACAGGTTTAGATTATAGTACAAAATACTATTGGCAAGTGTCGGCAAATGACGGAATCAATAAACCTACAAATAGTGCAATAACCTCTTTTACAACATTGGCATTTCCAAATCCGAGATATTTGTATGTTAAAAAAGTAAAAAATAATAATGTTATTTATACTGCAGATGAGGCTGGAAATGAACTTCAACTGTCACCATCATCAATTAATAGTTACAGACCGAGAAAAAATTTGAGTATCAATAGAATTGCTTACATAAGTTCTGATGGTTCATTAAATCAAATTTTTACCATGAATCCTGATGGTACAGATGTGAAAAAAGTGACCAACTTTATTCCAATTGCCGGATTTAATATGGATCATGTTAATTATTGCTGGAGCACAAACGGAAGGCAGATAATTTATCCTAATTTTGATCAGCTTCTCCGTATAGACTCAGATGGTTCAGGTTTAGTCCAGATATTTAAAACACCAAATGGTAAGTTTATTTCGGAGTGCGAATGGAGTCAGGACGGAAGTCAGATTGTACTAAAAGTAAATGATGCTTCAGGTTATAATGTCGAAATATATGCTATAAATATGGCTGGAGATGTCTTGTATCAAATACTTTCTGGTGAAAAAGGTGCAGCAAGCGGTCTTGGTATTACGATCGATAATAATAAAGTAGTTTATACCAAAGACGTTTCTGGTTTCGAAAATTCGACCTACCGACGATTAGATTCGAGAATATTTATTTACACAGTATCAACAAATACTTCGGCAGAATTAGATACTCAAAAAGAGAATGGTTTTAATGACTTAGATGTCAAATTCTCACCAAATGAAGCAAAAGTCATCTTTGTAAATACGTCGAATGATGGATTATCTGCTAAAAACATTCAAACAGCAAGTATATCTGATAGTTCAACAAGGACGACTTTATTCCAAAACGCTGCAATGCCGGATTGGAAATAAACTTAAAAGACCAATTTTTTCAAAATAGTTAATCAGGGGAAATCGGCAGAAATTAGATTCTGCCGATTTTTTTTGTGAATCATATAATCGAATAAGTCAAAGAATTAAAAAAAGGGATTATCTTTGCACCACATCAACACAAACTAATTTTCATGAGTTCAGATTCTAGCAAAAGATATGCACAAAGAGGTGTTTCGGCATCAAAAGAAGACGTACATAACGCTATAAAAAATATTGATAAAGGCTTGTTTCCACAGGCATTTTGCAAAATTGTACCAGATTACTTAACGCAAGATTCAGAGCATTGCTTGATTATGCATGCAGACGGAGCGGGAACCAAATCATCTTTGGCATATATGTATTGGAAAGAAACTGGAGATATTTCTGTTTGGAAAGGAATTGCTCAGGATGCTTTAATCATGAATATTGATGATTTATTATGTGTTGGAGCTACAGATAATATTTTGCTTTCATCTACCATTGGAAGAAACAAAAACTTAATTCCTGCCGAAGTTATTTCGGCAATTATAAACGGAACAGAAGAATTAATCAACGAATTAAAATCTTTTGGCGTTACTATTCATTCAACTGGTGGTGAAACTGCAGATGTTGGAGATGTTGTGCGTACAATAATTGTAGACTCAACTGTTACCGCTCGTATGAAACGCAGCGATGTTGTTGATAATGCTAATATTAAAGCTGGTGATGTAATTGTTGGTTTAGCCTCTTTTGGTCAGGCAACTTACGAAAAAGGTTATAACGGCGGAATGGGAAGCAATGGTTTAACTTCTGCACGTCATGACGTTTTCGGGAAATATTTGGCTAAAAAATATCCAGAAAGTTACGATGCGGCAGTTCCAGAAGAATTAATTTATTCAGGTCAAATTAATTTAACTGATGAAGTTGAAAACAGCCCAATAAATGCTGGTCAATTAGTGCTTTCGCCAACTAGAACGTACGCACCAATTATCAAGAAAATTTTAGATACATATACACCAAACGATATTCACGGAATGGTACATTGCAGCGGAGGCGCGCAAACTAAAATTTTACATTTTGTTCAAAATTTACACATTATAAAAGACAATTTATTTCCAGTTCCACCATTGTTCAAGTTAATTCAAGAACAATCAAAAACAGATTGGAAAGAAATGTATCAGGTTTTCAATTGCGGTCACCGTATGGAAATCTATGTTCCTGAAAATATTGCACAAGATATTATTGCCATCTCTAAATCATTTAATGTTGATGCACAAATCGTAGGTAGAGTAGAAGCAGCTGATGCTAAAAAACTAACAATTACCAGCGAATACGGAACATTCGAATATTAGATTTTTGAGGTTCAAAGATTCAAAGAGGCAAAGATTCAGAGCTATAAAGTTTTTTTGAATATTATAATCGTAGAGGCGCACGGCAGTGCGTCTGTTTATAAAGGTTTTGAATTTTTAAATATTAAATAATCATAGAGACGCACTACAGTGCGTCTTTTGTCATCTTAGACACATTGTGTTGTGTTTCTGTAATTTATAAAATACTGATATTATGTACGAACTGCTTTTTTGGAGATATTTAGACGAAATTTACTTAAACCATCATGAGGTTTACGAAGCTCTTGTTGAAAAAGAAGGAGTTATCGGCCTGGAAAAACTTCCTGTTGAGGTAATTATAAATCGCATTAATTCTGTCTTTTCAAAATGGGAAAGAATTGATGAAAACAGCTGGAAAAATAATGCAGGAAAAGGAGCTTTCCAAGTTATTACAACTCCGCAAAGTGTCAAAATAGATTGTTATGGCACCGAAGGAAAAACCATGAATCAATTGGTCGATTTGATGCTGGAATTTAAATGTCCGCTGTACGATCCGCAAGTTCCGGAGCGTTATGATGAAATGAGTGAATAAATTTTTCAGTTCAATATGTTTATGAATTTCTTCGCGATAAAAGTTTTGCTAAAAGCGCGAAGATTTTATAAAGAATAACCAAAAAGCAAACCGTGGCCGTATCCAATTTTTCTTTTTCAGATACTATAATTTTAGAAGATGAGGTTGTTTTATTACGATCACTTCAAGAATCAGATGTTGAAAATTTATTAGAAATCTCAATTAATGAACCTGAAACATGGAAATATTCTTTAGTTGGTGCTGATGGAAAAGAAAATTTGATCAAATACATTCAGTCCGCTGTAAAAGCTAGAGAAAATCAAAAAGAATTTCCTTTTATAGTTTTTGATAAAAAAACTCAAAAATACGCAGGTTCAACACGTTTTTACGATATTAATCTCGAATACAAAACACTTCAATTAGGTTACACTTGGTACGGTTCTGCTTTTAGAGGAACAGGACTTAATAAACACTGCAAGTTTTTACTGCTTCAATTTGCTTTTGAAACTTTAGGAATGGAGCGCGTAGAATTTCGTGCAGACAATAATAACGAAAGAAGTGTGGCGGCAATGAAAAGTATTGGCTGTAAAGTCGAAGGCGTTTTGCGCAGTCATATGCCAACAGTAAACAGCGATGTTCGCCGTGATTCTATTGTTTTAAGTATTTTAAGAAACGAATGGTTTAATGAGGTAAAAGAAAACTTAAAGAATAAGCTTTAAAAAGAGCCATTAGCTTCACAAAATAGTACAGGGTTGGATTTTATCTCCTTCTAAAAAATACAGAAGAAAAAAGGAAGTATAGATTTGATTCCTTTAAAATCTTGACCATCATTATTGGAATTTGGAATTTTAAAAATTGATTATTTAATCCTATCCATCCTTTAATAATAAATTTTGCTCTTTTCTTATTTTGACTATTAATTGATCAATGTAAGTTTTTATTTTCTGAGGCAGTAAATTCCAGTTCGTATCCTTTTTAAAACTTCTACAATCATCTAGATCACATTCTACAGCCCGAATCACATACTTTTTGTTATTGTAAACTGTAATAATTTTTACACGTCTTATTTCATCATATTCCGTTCTTGTTCCGTAAACAATAACGGGATCTATATATCCGTCGCCGTCAAGATCTTTTGTACTGCAGTATTTTGTCCAGAACCAAATATTGGTTTCTTTAGGATCGTAATCTTCAAGCAAATCGTTGATTCTCCATTTTTCTAAAAATCCGCCATGATCATTAAGTACACAAATAGCTTTTATTTTTGTATTTAATGTGTCTTTTTTAGATACAGCTTGTTGATTTTCGGTTAAAACCAAACCATAAACACCACCTTTATCTTTATATTCAAATGCTCGATAGATTGGGAAATCTGAAAGCTGGTTTAGTTCCTTTTGAATTATTTGTTCTTTTGATAATCTGCTGCTTTCAACCTTTTGAGCGAAACTAAAAAGAGAGTTTAAAACAAAGAATATAAAGAATATTTTTTTCATACATTGATTTTTATAAAAAGTAAAGATATCTAGATAAAGTCAGAATAAAGACAAAAATTTCAACGGAATTTGCTATCCTGCGCAGCTCTCATTATTTGATATGTTTACTATTAACTCGTTGATTACAAATAGTATTAGTTTTATGGGTAATTCGAAAGGTTAGGGGAGTAGAATTGACGTTGAATAAAATGAATTTTTTGGCGAAAGAATAATACATTTGTATAAATTAAGATTATTTGCAAATGAGCATTCAAAAAATTCCTTTAACAAAAGATGATAAAGTTATTCTTAAGAGCAGATTTAGAACACATATGTTTGCAATTATTTTTGTAGTTCTTCCCGTGTGCATTTTGCTATTTTGTATAATTGAGAGTTTGATTGATCAAATTTTGTCATCTAATTATGATTTCATGTTTTTTTTCGGATCTGCATTTGTAATTTTTCCGTCCTTTTTTTTTATCAAATACGTTGTCCCTTTTTATATAGAATCCTATAAAAATAGTAAGCAAGAAAGTAAGTGGGTAATAAAAACACGTATTTTAAATATCAAAACAAATTATCATAAAAATACAACAGGACTTGGTTATAATAAAATCAAGGAGTTAAATACTATTCATGAATTTACAACAGACCTTGGCTTCAGTATTAATTCAAATAATAGATTTATTGGTAATCCAAAAAATAGTTTACAAAATGCAATTGTAACTATTGGTTCAACGCTGGAAATTCATTGTCTCGATGACAATTGTACTCAAATTTTAGTTTTTAAGAAAATTGAATAATACCATTATCAAATTTTGAAACCAGAAACAGGTCTGCTTTTTTAAAGGATTTTTTTTTAAAAAATTTCCCTTCATGTTTCTTAGCAATACCTGATTTAAATTCTAAGTTACAGTTCAATGAACTTTTAATTTTGAATAATTACCCCAACGAATCACGATTACTTTAAATGAAAATTAGCTTGTCAAAAAGTAATGAAATTAATAAATAAGAAAAACTACTGATTTGTAAAAAAGTTCACGAAATTTGCATTTCAAATATTAGAAAAATCATTATGAAAATAAATTTAAAATCAGGAATTGATAAACTGCTTTTCGGTATGAAGCAGAACGATGTAACAGCTGTTTTAGGAAAACCTGATAAAAACTATAACGACGAAGATGATAATGTGATTTTTGTATATAACGCATACAAAATGAGATTAACATTTTATCAAGAAGAAGACTTGAAGTTAGGTTATATAGTAGCTTCTAGTAATGATTTAGAAGTTTTTGGCTTCAAGTTAATCGGAAGAAAAATTGCTGATGTAAAGAAAGATTTTGCAGCAAAAGGAATAACAAAATATACCCAAGAAACTTTTGATACGTTTGAGAATTATTTCAACGAGGACAATTGGTTTATTCTTCAAACAGAATTTGATGAAGTTGTTAAATTCGAAATTGGAGCAATCATCAATGATAAAGATGAATTTGCTTGGAAATTTCCAGTGAAGAAATAAACTCTTTTTTGTCAGGCTGAGCGGAGTCGAAGTCCAACTCCAACTCCAACTCAGTGCTAATTTAACTTGCGATGACTTCGACTCCGCTCAGCCTGACAAACCTGGCAAACTACAGTATAAAAAAAACCGACAATCACTTGTCGGTTTTTTTGTTTTCAGTCAAAAGGAAATTAACCTTTCAACCAAGCATTTTTAAGTTTTTCTTTTGAAGCATCAGTAGCTTTAAAAGTTTCAGATTCTTCGTAAGGTAGTTTTACAGTTCCTTTTATAGTTTCTTCTTTGCCGCCGCGCTTAATTTTTATAGTAATTGGATCGTTTTCTTTCCAGTTCTCACTTTCAGTTATTAGATCGTAGATATTATCTAAAGAGTAAGATTTGTTGTTTACTGAAAGAATAATATCACCGCCTTTTAGATTTAAATTTTTAAAGAATTCATTAGTTCCAACATCAGAACGAACTGCAATTTCTTTAGTCTTTTTATCTACACTAATGTATGGAGTTTGTCCTTTAATAAATACTGGCGCCGCTTTTTTCTCAACAGCTTTAGTTACACCAACTTTCGCTAAATAAAAATCATAAGGAATAGGAGTAGTTCCTGCTACATATTTGTTTAAAAATTCACCTACTTCAGGATAAGTTAACTGCGTGATTTTAGCGAACAATTCATTATCATTAAATGGTTTATCAACGCCATATTCACTAGATAATTTATGCATTAAATCAAGAATTCCTCTTTCTCCATTGCTTTTTTCTCTAATAATAATGTCAATGCACATACCAATTAAAGCTCCTTTTTGGTACACATTTAAGTATTGATCTTTATAAGGCTGTTCTAAAACATTGGCACTCATTTTAGTAAAAGACATTGTGTCGTCTAAACTTTTAGACTGCTCAATTTTATCAGCAATACGAGAGTAAAACTCACCTTCGTTAATTAAACCTTGATTGATTTGAAAAAGGTTGGCAAAATATTCTGTTACACCTTCGTACATCCATAAATGCTCAGACATTTTTGGCGCATTATAATCAAAATACTGGATCTCTTTTGAGTGAATAGTTAATGGGGTTACGATATGAAAAAACTCGTGAGAAACAACATCTTTCATTGATTCTACCAGTTTTTCTTTAGGCATTGATTCTGGCAGTACTACAGTAGTTGCTGTTGGATGCTCTAAAGCTCCAAAACCGTGTGCATCATCTTTTGCTAAGGTTGATAAATACAATAAAACAGTATATTTTTTATTCGCATTTACTTTTCCTAAAAAGTTTTTCTGCGCCGTCATCATTGTTTTCATTTCCGGTGTGATGCTTTCGGCAGTAAATTTTCCAGTCGGCGAGTAAACCGCAATTAAAATATCCATACCATTTACATTAAACTCAGTATAATCTGGTTTAGAATACATAATAGGATTTTCGACTAAAACAGCATAACGTGGAGTTGTAAAAACATCGCTTGTTTTGCTCGGATCCTGATCTGTCATAGAAGTTGCTCCCCAAAGTGTTTCAGGATGCGTAATAGTAACTTTATAAGGAATCTCTAATTTGTCTTGAAAATACCCTACAAATCCATGTGTGTTTACTAGAAAATTAACTCCTGCATTGATGTTAGTACCTGCAGGCGAGAAAATATCGTCATTGCCAAAACCAGTTCCTTTTTCAGTATCGAAAGTGTCATTAACTAAATACGTGATTTTTTTTAACGCTTTTGCATTCGAAATAGACCATGAGTTATCGTCGATTCTCTTAACTGTTAAAGCATTTCCTTTTGCATCAAAAGCTTTAAAATCTTCTGAATTTTTTCCGTAGTTATCAGTAGAATAAGTTCCTGGAACAGTTTTCGGAATACTGTAAACGATCTCATCTGTTTTGATTTGCGGCGGAGTTACCGTTACTAAAACTTTGTCGTCTTTTACATCAACAAGATTTATGTTAACGTCTACAACATTGCTTTTTGCGGCAGAGGAACTTCCTGTTTTACAGCTCCAAAGTGTTATAGCAAGAGCTAAAGTGTAAAGTATTTTTTTCATTTGTTTAAGTTTAGTTATACGTATTTGACTAAAAAAAAGTAAAAATGTTACAATAAAATAAAAATAACCCAATGTTGAGATTATTTTTAACATAGAGACGTAGTTATTGGTCGCTTAAAAAGGTATTTCACTTATTTAAAATAGACATAGCTGCGAAAGAAAAATACTTCTCTTTGGTATCTTTTTCAGACATAAAATTGATACTTCTACGTGTTAAATATTTTTTATGATCTAAGTGAAGCGAATAGATGAAAGAAATAAAATAGAACGGACTAAAAATAAATAAAAAAAACTCCTGACGCACAGGAGTTTTAATTTTAGTCGAATTTGTTTTTTATATAGTATTTACCATCTAAATCTTCATCAAAATCATCAATTTTAACGGGTTTTGGTTTTGGTTTATTGGCAATGGCTTTCTTTTTCCACATCTCAAATTTTTCAAGAGGCATTTTCTTCTTCATGATTTCAAGAACTTCTTTTTCTGCCAACCCAAATTCTTTTTTTATGACTTCAAATGGATTTTTTTCTTCTAAGGCTAATGAAACAAGCTTCTCGGTTTGTTCCCAATTCAATTCTTTGCGGTTACTCTTTTTCATCTCGTGAAAATTAATTCAAAAATAGAGGTTAATGATTAATAGATTGATTTTCATTTTATGTATCAATATTAATAAAAAAAATAATTAGTTGGTTCGATCAAGTATGTTTTTTTTACTGTTTTTTTTCGGAATTAAAGGATCGCAGTTTTTGAAACGGAATTTTTAATAAATTCTTTAATTGATTGTTTTCTTCGGGCTGCATATGCGTATCTACTCCGTAAATTAACTCTTCTTTTGGTAAAGTGGTAAAAGTTCCAAATAATCGATCCCAAACAGAGAAGATATTACCATAATTGCTGTCTGTGTAAGGCAATACATAGTGATGATGTACTTTGTGCATATTTGGAGAAACTATAAAGTAACTTAAGAAAATATCTAATTTGTTTGGCAGCGAAATGTTGGCGTGATTGAACTGAGTTGCAATTACAGATAATGTTTGATAGAGGAAAACCATCCACATAGGACTGCCGACAATAAGAACG
Source organism: Flavobacterium plurextorum (assembly GCF_002217395.1). Taxonomy (GTDB): domain Bacteria; phylum Bacteroidota; class Bacteroidia; order Flavobacteriales; family Flavobacteriaceae; genus Flavobacterium; species Flavobacterium plurextorum. The sequence continues at coordinate 52,685 of NZ_MUHD01000004.1, forward strand.
CCAAGAGTCGTAAATACAAATCGAATTATACTTTCTCCAGGATGATGTCTGTTTGCAGTTGTTGTGTCTATCCAAGTGTCTGTGTGATGTATAACATGAAAGCGCCACAGGAATTTTGCTTTATGTTGAATAAAATGAACTAAATAAGCGCCTATTAAATCTAATAAGAGCAGTCCAATAATGGTATAAAGCCAAATAGGGATTTCGGGCAGCCATTGTAGAATGCCAAAATGATTTTCGGTTGTCCAACTCGCAGTTTTTATTAAAATAAAAGCCAGTACAAAATTGACGATTATAGTCGTAAATGTCAGAAAGAAGTTGATTCCTGCATGCTGCCATTTATGGTATTTCATTTGAAAGAGAGGAAAAGTATTCTCTATTATCCAAAAAAAAGCAATGCCTCCCACTAAAATTAAACTGCGATGTGATGATGGAATGGTGCTGAAATAAGAAATAATTTCGTTCATAACAAATTGGTTTTAATAGATATGAAGTGTTCTTCCTTTAAAAAAAAAGAGGAAATCAAATACTTGTATATCTGATTTCCTCTTTAAATATTATTTTTAAGCGATGCTGTTTTAAGCTTTTTTTATCAAGCTGATTATAAAAAGTAATACCCAAGCACCTCCCACAGCAACAATAATCTGCCATAAAAGTCCGCCGCCGCCAATACCGAGTTTGCCGGCAATCCAACCGCCAACAAAGCCGCCAATGATTCCAACGATAATATTACCAAATAATCCAAAGCCGGCACCTTTCCAGATCTGACCCGCAAGCCAGCCTGAAATTGCTCCTATAAGTAAGAAATATAAAAATTCCATAGTTTTAAGATTTAATAATTATACGAGTTAAATTATGCAGCGTCGTGATTTTGCAATAATGATTTATAAATAAATCCAGCTACAATTGCACCCAAAATTGGAGCAGCCCAGAATAACCAAACTTGTGAAAGAGGCTCGCCGCCAACAAAAATTGCTTGTGATAATGATCTCGCAGGATTTACAGATGTATTTGTAATAGGAATGCTTATTAAGTGAATTAAAGTTAAAGCCAAACCAATTGCGATACCAGCAAATCTTCCGTTTGCAAATTTATCTGTTGCACCTAAAATTACTAATAAGAAAAACAATGTTAGAACAAACTCAGCTATAAAAGCAGATTGCAGTGAATATCCATCAGGTGAGAAAGCTCCAAAACCATTTGAAGCAAAAGCTCCCGCTTTAGTATTATCAATTACAAATCCTGCTTTTCCAGAAGCGATTGTGTACAATGTTCCAGCTGCAGCAACGGCGCCAACACATTGTGCAACGATATACGGAATAAGATCTTTTGCAGGAAATCTACCGCCAGCCCATAATCCGAAAGACACAGCTGGATTAAAATGTCCGCCAGAAATATGACCAACTGCGTAAGCCATTGTTAGTACAGTTAAACCAAATGCTAAAGCAACACCCGCAAATCCAATTCCTAGTTCAGGAATTCCTGCAGCAAAAATCGCGCTTCCACAACCACCAAAAACAAGCCAATAAGTTCCAAAAAACTCTGCAAATAATTTTTTCATAATTAAATAATTTTAGATTAATAGATTTGATTAATATTGGGTGTATTGGAATGCCCAAAAAATCAAAACGATCTGTAAGGACAAACGTACAAATAAAATCCACTTTGGTAAACCAAAACTTGCTTTTTTATTTTGATACATATACAAATTGGCTGGAAAAACTGCAATTAATAATGCAATAATTCCCCAAGCAGCAAAATGTGTCGAAAAAGAAAGCGTTAGAAGTATGCCTAATAGTATTTCGGCTGCTCCACTTAAAATATTTATTACTTTGGGGTTTTTGAATACAGGAGGTATAATTTTAATATACATTCCAGGATTTCTAAAATGATTTAGTCCTGCAAGTATATAAAGAATCGCCATCAAATATAAATGCCAAGGTAAATTCATGATAGATAGTAGTTTATCACGAATTTATAAAAAAATTAACAATTATAACATTACAAGGTGCTTTTTTTTAACAGAGAGTTAGAAGCTTATTTGCCGCGTTTAAAATTTACATTCATAATAATGATCGCCAGAATAATTAAAACTATTCCAATCCATTGAGAAAAAATCACTTTTTCATTCAATAAAATATAAGCCATCATTACAGAAACAGGTAATTCTAATGCCGAAACAATACTGCCTAATCCAATTCCCGTTAACGGAAAACCTAAGTTCAGTAACATAGGAGGGATGATTGTACCAAATAAAGCTAGAATAATTCCCCACTTAAAGAAAATATCAAGATTGAAAGAACCAGTTTGCGTAAAAAAAGCAAAGGAGAATATAATTACTGCACCGCCCAAAAGCATATATAAGCTTCGTTGAGCCGATGAAATTTCTGTAGCGACACGATTAGCAGTAAACATTGTTGTAGTAAAGGATGCAGCAGCTAACACACCCCAAACAATTCCGCGCCAATCTAGTGCAACATCATTATTGATAATATTAGTAGCTAAAACTGTTCCAACAAGAACAATTAAAACCGCAACAACTTTTTGTTTCGAAGGCAGTTTTTTTTCTAAAATTATTTCAAGTAAAACTCCCATCCAAACAGTTTGCATTAATAATACGATACCTATAGAAACTGGAATATATTTTACTGCGAGATAATAAAACAAACTTGTCATTCCTAATGATGTTCCCGCAAGCATTAAACTGAATATGTTTTTTGATGAAGCTTTTACAGCGGTTCCTTTGTTTTTTACTTTTTGAAAAGCATTTATAAGTAAGATACCAAGTATACCAAGTATAAATTGAGAAGTTGTAACTTCGGCTGTTGTATATCCTTCAGTGTAAGCCATTTTTACGAAAGTAGCTAACATTCCGTAAGTTGTAGCTCCTAAAGCAACTAAAAACACTCCTTTTAATACATTGTTTTGTAACATCTTTATGATTTGTTTTGAAAAAATTAAGCGGGCAAAGGTAAGGTATTTTGTTTAGGAATTAATAGAAAATATACGCAAACGTTATCATTGTACTTGTTTTAGGTTTGTGTTTTAGTGCTATTTTAAGGATTTTGCAGAAGAATGTTTTTGGCAGGAATAAAAAAAGTTCCCAAAGATTTGAACTTTTGGGAACTTTAACTGTTATTTCAAAAAAGGAATTTGAAAGTATTATTTTGTTGGTTGATTTTGATACGTTTCAATTTCAAAAATCAAAGTTGCGTTTGGCGGAATTACGCCTCCAGCTCCTTTTTCACCATAAGCTAGGTTTGAAGGAAGGAAGAAGATTGCTTTTTCTCCGTCTGTCATCATATCTAAAGCTTCGATAAATCCAGGAATCATACCATCTTTTTTACCAACTGTAAAAGGAAAAGCCTTGTATCCGCCTTGAGCGTCTCTGCTTGCGTCGTATTTGCCATAAGCTTTTGCTACACTGCTCATGCTGCTGTCAAAAAGACTTCCATCTTCAAAATAACCTGCATAATGAAAGTAAATTGAAGAACCTTCAGTACCTTTTACGCCAGTTCCTTTTTGTGTAATCACATATTTTAAGCCAGAAGCTGTTGTAGTTGCTTTAGCCTTATTTGCAGCAAAATAAGCAGCTTTGTCTTTAATTACTTTTTGACTTTCGGCTTTTTTAGCTTCTTGTTTTTTAGCATCATCCGTAAGGACTTTTACAGGATCAAATTTTTTAGCTGCTGCACCTTTACGAGTAATGGTAATTTTTGTCATTATATCGTCTTGAACAATCTTATTTACATTATCCATTCCAGATACAACATGTCCAAAAATAGTGTGTTTACCATTAAGCCATGGAGTTTCTTTGTGGGTAATAAAAAACTGGCTGCCATTTGTTGCAGGTCCAGAATTAGCCATTGCAAGAATACCGCCTTTTTCGAATTTCAATTCTTCGACAAATTCATCTTTAAATGAATATCCAGGACCTCCAGAACCATTTCCGTCAGGATCTCCTCCTTGAATCATGAAATCATTTATAACTCTATGAAATTTTAAACCATCGTAAAATGGTTTTCCTTTAAGTCTCTCCACTTTTACATTAGGATTTTTTCCTTCTGCAAGAGAAATAAAATTAGCTACAGTTACAGGAGTTTTAACATATTCTAATGAAAGAACGATGTCTCCTTTTGTTGTAGAGATAGTAGCAAAGATTCCCTCATCAGGGTTTGGTTTTGCGACAGGTTTAGCTGCAGGTTTTGCAGTTGTTACTGCTGGCTTAGCAGCGGGTTTTGCGGCTGGTTTTTTAGTAGTCTGCGCTTGAATATTTACAACCGCTAAACAAAATAAAAATAAAAGTTTAAACTTCATTGCATTTTAAATTTAAGTCAAGAAATAATAATTACAAGTTTTATAATTATGGTTTTTCTAATAATTGAACTTCAAAAATAATATTTGCATTTGGTGGTATAACACCGCCAGCTCCAGTTTCTCCATACGCTAAATGAGCAGGAATAAAAAGGACTGCTTTATCTCCAAAAGAAAGCTGCTCGATACCTTCGATAAAACCAGGAATCATACCATCTTTACGACCTGCAGTGAAAGGAATTGGCTGATAACCTTTTGCTTCAGCTCTCGCTGCATCAAATTTTCCAAAAGCTTTGTTTACGTCTTCAATACTTGAATCAAATAAAGTTCCATCTTCTAAGAAACCTGCATAATGAATGTATATGTGAGCGCCAGTTGCTGGTTTTTTACCTGTCCCTTTTTCAGTGATTATGAATTCTAAACCAGAGTGTGTTTTTGTTGCTTTAGGTCTTATAGAAGCGTAATAATCTACTTTTTCTTTTTGAACTCCTGCAAACTTACTTTTTTCTTGTGAAGCTTCTGCAAAATAATCGTGAAGTACTTTTTCTGCATCAAATTTTTTGGCAGCTTCTCCATTTCTAACAATAGTAACAGAAACAATACTGTCACCTTGTACAACTTTGTTTACTACTTCTTGACCTTTGTCAACAACATGGCCAAAAATTGTATGTTTTCCGTCTAACCAAGGAGTTTCAGTATGAGTAATAAAAAATTGACTGCTGTTTGTGCCAGGACCATTATTTGCCATTGCTAAAACACCAGCTTTGTCGAATCTTAAATCTGAGATTTCATCTTTAAATTTATAACCAGCATCTCCAGAACCAGTTCCTTCAGGATCTCCAGTCTGAATCATGAAATTTTCTATAACTCTATGAAATTTTAAACCATCATAAAAATGTTTCTTTTTTAAGTAATCTTTGGTAACAAACTCATTTTTACCTTCAGCTAAGGTTACAAAGTTGGCCACAGTAACAGGCGCTTTTTTATAATCTAATTCAACAATTATATGTCCTTTGTTCGTTTCAATATCGGCATATAAACCATCAGGAAGGCTGCTGTTTTCATTTTTACAAGAGTAAAACGAAGCAGCTGTTAGTAATAAAACTAAAATACTTTTTTTCATTTTTTTTAATGTTTTTTATGGGTTTATTGTGTCTTTTTTTGGTGAAGCTGCTGGAACTGGTGTTGTACTTTTTACAGCTTGTCTTGGTGTGGCGGCAGTCGCAGGAGCGGCTGCTGGATCAGGAACAAAATTACGAAGTGTAACAGTACAGATTAAAGGCTGATTTGGTCCTATTTTTTTATTATCGCCGTGATATCCGTAAGCAATATGTGATGGAAATAAAAAGGTAACAGTTTCATTTTTTTTCATGTATTTGATTCCGTCACGTAATCCCATCATAATATCTTGTTTGTCTACATAATAAGTCTGCGGGCCAAGATCAGCTTCTGAATAGATGATTTTGCCATTGATGTCTTTTACTTCTAAATTAAAATAGGCAATGTCTCCTTTTTTTGGTGTAGCCGTATCAGTATTATTTTTTTCATCATAAGAAAACCAATATCCTTTTCTAGTAGCGTAGTACTTTACTTTTGGATTTGTTTTTATGATCTTTTTGATAACATCTTCTTCATTTGCAACCAGTTTTTTGTTTCTATCGGCTGATTTTTTCATAAAAGTACCCGAAGCTCTTGAAATTGGTTTTCGAGCTTCTTCGTGATGTTTACAGCCTGCCAGTAAAACAGTAAAAAGCAGTGTGTAAATACTAATTTTTAAGTAGTTCATACGGGGTTATATTTTTAGTTTACTTACTAAATCTTCAAACTTTTTAAGCGTTTCTTCCATTGTTGTTTCAGATCTTCCGCCAGCTGCGTTGCTGTGGCCTCCGCCGTTAAAATGGTCGCGAGCAAATTGGTTTACATCAAAACCTCCTTGTGAGCGGAATGAAATTTTGATGATTTTTTCGTCTTTATTTTCTATAAAAATAGCTGTAAAAACAATACCTTTTATACTTAATCCGTAATTTACAATTCCTTCAGTATCACCTTTTACATAATTAAACGAATCTAATTCGTCTTGTGTAAGTGATGTATATGATGTTTGATGTTCTTCTAAAACTTTCATGTTTTGAAGTGCACGTCCTAATAATTGCAAACGACTGTACGAACTGTTATCAAATAATAAAACTGGAATTTGAGTGTTCTCTACGCCTAAATCAATTAATTCTGCAATAATTCGGTGTGTGTTTCCTGTTGTTCCCGGAAAGCGGAATGAGCCAGAATCGGTCAGAATTCCAGTGTAAATACAAGTTGCGATAGTTTTATCAATATCTTCTTTTTTGTTTAAAAAGGAAATAAAGTTATAAACCATTTCACAAGTAGATCCATATGAAGTATCAGAATAAGTATAAGCTGCATAATCATCAGGTTTTTGATGATGATCAATCATAATGAAAGGTGCAGTTAATCGAGCCAAAGTGTGTTCCATTTCGCCTACACGATGCAGAGCATTGAAATCAAGAGTAAAAATTAACTCGGCTTCTTCTAATATTTTGGTGCAGTTTTCAGTATCTTTTTCAAAGATTTTAACGGTTTCTGAGCCTGGCAGCCAAGCTAAGAAATCAGGAAAATCATTCGGCGCAATTACAGTTGGCTGATGATTATTTTTGAGTAAAAAATGATATAAACCTAATGTAGATCCCATAGCATCGCCATCTGGGCCTCTATGTGGAATTATTGCGATTTTTTTTGGAGCGGCAAGCAACAATTGTATTGCTTGAATATCTTGTATTTTCATAGTGTGCGAATTTACATTTTTTTAATGTAATGTTGAAATCATTTTATAGATTAACACACTTTTATCAATTGTTAGTTTTTGATCCTATTTTTTATTACAAATGATAATTGAAAATGTTGATAAAGACTAAATTAAAGCCATTTTTGGTACAGCTTATATTTAGCTCCTTTAACAATCTGCGATTTATAAATACCAATTGAACCTGAAGAAAAGTAAGCAATTGTGCAGCCAATTGCGATAAATATTCCGGGCTCAATGCCAAATAATTCCATTCCCATAATGGTGCAGGCGATAGGAGTATGGGTCGCTCCCGAAAAGACAGATACAAATCCTATTCCTGCTAAAAGTGCGATAGGCATCGGGATAATTAAAGATAAAGCACTCCCTAGAGTTGCTCCTACAAAAAATAATGGAGTTACTTCGCCGCCTTTAAAACCTGCTCCTAAGGTGAATCCTGTGAATAAAATTTTAAGTAAAAAATCATACCACTGACTTGGGTTTGAAAATGATTCAACGATTATAGGAACGCCTAATCCAGAGAATTTAGTAAAACCAAATCCTGCAATTGCAATGGCTAAAATTGTTCCTCCAATAACAGGACGAAGCGGAGGATATTTAATGTTTTTTGAAAAAAGCGAACTCCAAAAATGGGTGCTTCTTGAAAAAAGTAAAGCTGCAAAACCTGAAAGAAGGCCAATTAATAAAGTGTAAAAGATGTTCAAGATACTTAGTTCGGGTATTATAGGAATGCTGTAATGAGTATGTTTAATTTTCCAAAATTCTACCGTAAAATAAGCAGCATACGCTGCAAGAAATGATAAGACTATGCTTTTAAAATTGATTTTACTGAAATATAAAACTTCTAACGCAAAAATTGCGCCTGCCAAAGGTGTTCCAAAAACAGAAGCAAAACCTGCACTGATCCCCAGGATTATTAGAATTCTGCGTTCAGAATTGTCTAATTTGAAAATTCTGGTGAATTGATCAGCGATCGCGCCTCCCATTTGTACTGCAGTTCCTTCGCGGCCGGCTGAACCTCCAAATAAATGTGTAATTAAGGTTCCTAAAAGTACTAAAGGAGCCATTTTAAAAGGAATTATTTTTTTTGGTTTTTCATATTCCTCAAGTAGTAAATTATTGCCTTTTACAACAGATTCTCCCCAATAATAATAACTCAAGCCTACCAAAAATCCACCAAAAGGCAAAAGCCAAATAATCCAATAGTGCTGTATTCTAAATTGCGTAACCCATTCTAAGGAAACTAAAAAGAAAGCAGATGCAGATCCTGAAAGTATACCGATTAAACCGCAGATAAAAATCCATTTTAGAATGTAAAGCGGTAATTGTTTTAGGTTTTGGGAAATCATTAATTGTGTTTGAATTTTTCTCTGCCACGAATTTCACGAATTTTCACGAATTAATGTTTTTTTTATTAAAGAAAACAAAAGAAATTTTTTAAAATCCTTTAATCAGTGGCAAAACAAAAAAATAATTAGTGGGAATTCGTGAAATTAGCGGCAAAAAAACTATTGTACAACAGCTGTAAATTCAATTTCAACTAAATATTCAGGAGCAACTAATTTACTTATTTCATAAAAACCAGTTGTTGGCTTTACATCTTTAAAGAAAGCAGAATGTGCTCTGGCAACATCTTCAAAAGTAGAAATGTTGGTAGTAAAAATTCGAGTTCTAATAACATCTTTCATTCCAACATTCAAATCTTGCAAAACCTTTTCTACACGTTCAAGAATGTTATAGGTTTGTGCATAAGCGTCGTCTGCTTTAACATTTTCGCCGTCAACAATTGCAACAGTGCCGGAAACTTCAATGATATTGCCAATTCTTACAGCGCGGCAATATCCCATTTTGTCTTCCCACGGTGATCCTGTTAAGATGTTTTCTCTTTTCATTTTGTATGTTTTTTTGAATTGTTCTTAGAGTTTTTAAAAACAAATTCAGGTTAATTAATGTGTTGCAATTTATAAAATATGCTTGGTAAAAAGAGTCGTAATTGTTTGAAATCCCATTGATAATTATTGTTTTTTGTGATATTTTAAAAGTATAATTTACCTGTTGGGTGTAATTTCTAAAAAAATATTTAAACACATAGTTTCGATCGTTATCGGGTAGATTTTATATTTTAAAAAGAATACAAAAAGAAACACATTTCTCTTACATAGCTGTACTATGTGTGTTTTAAATAAGTGAAACGCCTTTTTTTTGATAAATCATAGACCATGTTTCTATGTGTTAAAATTAATTATGCCCAAAGTGTTATAACTTTTAAATTTTATGATTTTTGATGCTCTTCATAAATTCGAAGTTTATTTTGTGTGCTGGTAAGATGCTGCTGTAAAATTTCGATTTTGTTAAGTAAGTGATAAATCGCATCAATTCCTTCAAAATTAATTTTTAGGTCATAGTGCATACGAATCATTTTTTCTATAGCAGGCAGTTGCTCAGGCTGTAAATATTCTTCGTTTTCTTCGACAACAATTTCGACTAAGCCATAATTATGCAGCTCTTTTATAAAAGTATTTTCAATTTCGTTATACAAACAAAATTGTTTTATTAAGATTAAGCTTTTGTTATTCATGATTTCTTAGTTTAGCTAATTCTGCAAATAATTCTTTTTCTTTTTCAGATAATTTAGTCGGTAATTTTAAAGTATACGTTATATATAAATCACCAAACTGATTGTCTTTTTTATAAACAGGAAATCCTTTTCCTTTAAGTTTTACTTTGGTCCCAGGTTGAGTTTCGGGTGCTACTTTTATTTTTACTTTTCCATCAAAAGTATTAACATAAATTTCTCCGCCTAAAATTGCCGTGTATAAATCCAGATCGACATCGGCGTATAAATTATTGCCTTCACGTTTAAAATCAGAACTGTTATTAATTATAAAAGTAATGTACAAATCGCCGTTTGGTCCGCCATTTGCTCCAGGCGCACCATGATTTGGAATTTTTATAATCTGTCCGTTTTCAACACCAGCCGGAATTGTAATTCGGATATTTTTACCGTTTACATTTAAGTTTTGTTTGTGAGTGGTATAAGCAGATGCTAAATCAAGCTGTAATTCTGCATTAAAATCTTGTCCTCTATATTTTGCCTGAGCTCTTGAACCTCTTCCAGAACCGCCATACATAGAATTAAAGAAATCTGAGAAATCGCTTTCTGAAAAATTACCTCCGCCAAAATCAGTATAACTTTGATTCCCGCCTTGCTGCTGTCTCGAATATTGCTGCTGATTTGGGTCATAACCTGCTTTCTCAAATTCATCGGCATGTTTCCAGTCTTTTCCGTATTTATCGTATTTTTTGCGATTTTCGGGATTGCTTAAAACTTCATTTGCCTCGTTTATTTCCTTGAACTTTTGTTCCGCTTCTTTATCATTCGGATTTAAATCGGGATGATATTTTCGTGCCAGTTTTCGATATGCCTTTTTGATATCGGCATCAGTAGCAGATTTGGTAATACCTAATGTTTTATAATAATCGATATAATCCATTTTTTAGAATTTTATAATATTAAAAGAATTAGCCGTCTGGTTTTTATTTAGGAAGAAGTTATTTTTTTTGAAATTTTAGAATAACTTTTTTTAAGTTTTGAAGTTAGTAATAAGTTGTTTACTATCAAAGAAATAATGTTAGTTTTTATTTGTGAAATGTAGGATTAATTTTGGTTATGAATGTTTTGCCGAATATTTGTTTGAGATTTTTGGCAGGTTTTTTGCTTCCAAAAATTAGCCTAATATATTGTTATAATAGTCTTAAAGTTGTCGCGCCAAACTTATTTATGCTATTTTTGTGATGCTTGACTTACGATTTTATAAAAATTTTAAAGCCGATTCGATAACACTTTTTCAATGAAGCATCTTTTATTTTTCATATTATTTTTTACAGCTCTAACAGTTTCAGCGCAAACTGAATTTGGAGGCAAGATGAAGCCGATTCCGGCACCTAAGTTTGGCGCAAAGAAAAAAGAACCAATTCCGCAAGTCAAAAATCCGCAGGCAGAAACCGCAGATGTTCCAAGTATAAAAGCACCAAATATTTTTGAAAATAAAAGTATAACGCCAACATCTCAATTCCAGATCGGACAGGAAAAAAGTAAGTTCACCATGTCTACAGAAACTGATTTTGCCAATCCAGGCGATCAATATGTAGCAAAAATGGAAAAAGATATAAACAAAGCTTTAAAAGATGCTGGTTTAAGAGAAGGCCGTGGCACGCTGGTTAAGAAAAATATTTCTTTAGGAGATTTTAGAACCAAATCGCAGTATTTTATCGTGAAATTACGTGATTTTGGAGCTATTGACGGCGATTTAGTAAAAGTTTCGTCTAATGATAGTGTTATTAGAAGTCAGATATTTTTAGATTCTAATTTTAAAGAGGTTAAAATAGACTTGGTAAACGGTTTTAATAAATTAGATTTCGAAGCTTTAAATATAGGTACTTTGGGAGGAAATACTGCCGAAATTCGAGTTTACGACGATAAAGGACAATTAGTAACCAATGATTATTGGGATAATCTTGCAGCTGGTTTTAAGGCTTCGATTATTGTTACGAAAGAGTAGCGCCGTAAGCGCTAGATTCAAAGCAGCAAAGGTTCAAAGGGACAAAGTTTATACTTCGTTTGCCTTTGAACCTTTGCTGCTTTGAGCATTTGAATCTTTTTCTAAAATGGATCCGCCGTAACTCTAAACTTCATTTCGGCTTTTACAGTAACATCTTTTGTGAGCGTTTCTTTTAAGGTAACTTTAGTTCTGATTTTGTATTTATCTGCTTTGATGTATTGATCTAATTTTTTATCCGTACAAATTAAATCAATCGTGTTTGTTGTTGCATTTATATTATCCTGATAAGCTAATTCAATTTCATCAGAATCTGTTGTTGAAATATATAAGTGAACAGATTTTAGAAAAGTAAAAGTTTTATCTGAAGGATCAGCAATAGCTAATTTTAAAGATCGAAGTTTTACATCTTTTACTAAACTTGCCTTTGTTTTATTGTTTTCAAATTCTGCCGATGAATTTGTGGTTACATCTGGAGTAATTATTTCTGAAGGAAGATTGATTGGAGATGTACTTTTGATTTTAATAGAAGTTTCATTTGAGATATTAAAACTTAGTAAATCGTCAACAGCATCGCAAGATGTTAGTGACGCTGCTAGTAAAAGGGTGATTGCAATAATTTTTGATTTCATATTTAAATTTAGTTTGGGTTTTTCGATAGATACGAAATATTTTGGTTTTTGGATTTCTCTTTTTTTAGGTTCAAAGATGCAAAGGTTCAAAGGAATAAAGCAAATGTTTTTTTGTGAATTTATAAACCTCTGAATTTCTGTTACTCTGAGTCTTTTCGTTCAAAAAACGGAACGTTGAAAAAAAATATTTATTTTTCAACGCTCCGATTTTTCAATTTCGAATATAAAAAGTATTTTTGCGCATGCAACACAACGTACTTATTTTAGATTTCGGATCGCAATATACTCAGCTTATTGCGCGTAGAGTTCGCGAATTAAATATATTCTGCGAAATTTTCCCATACAATCACTTTCCTAGTGATTTATCAGCTTATAAAGCAGTAATTTTAGGTGGAAGCCCATTTTCTGTTCGTGCAGAAGATGCTCCACATCCTGATTTATCTCAAATTAGAGGTAAACTTCCAATGCTTGCCGTTTGTTACGGAGCGCAGTATTTAGCTCATTTCAGCGGTGGAGAAGTAGCAGCTTCAAACACTAGAGAATATGGTAGAGCTAATTTATCTTATATAAAAGAGAATGAAGTTTTCTTTGAAGGCGTTTCAGAAAACAGCCAAGTTTGGATGAGCCACAGTGATAGTATTAAGGCACTTCCAACAAATGGTGTAAAATTAGCAAGCACACATGACGTAGAATTTGCCGCTTATAAAATTGAAGGCGAAACAACTTACGGAATTCAATATCATCCAGAAGTTTTCCATTCTACTGATGGATCGAAAATGCTGGAGAACTTTTTAGTAAAAATTGCCGAAGTTCCTCAAAACTTCACACCAAATGCTTTCGTTGAAGAAATGGTGGGAGAATTAAAAGAGAAATTAGGAAACGATAAAGTTGTTTTAGGATTATCTGGTGGAGTAGATTCTACAGTTGCGGCGGTTTTATTAAACCAGGCAATTGGTGAAAATCTGTACTGTATTTTCGTAAACAATGGACTTTTACGTAAAAACGAATTCCAAAGTGTATTAGATCAATACAAAGGAATGGGATTGAATGTAAAAGGTGTTGATGCAGGAGATCGTTTTCTTTCTGAATTAGCAGGAATCAGCGATCCTGAAACGAAACGTAAAACTATCGGACGTGTATTTATCGAAGTTTTTGATGATGAATCACATTTGATCGAAGATGTAAAATGGTTAGCACAAGGAACTATTTACCCAGACGTAATTGAATCTGTTTCGGTAAAAGGACCATCTGCAACTATTAAATCACACCATAATGTAGGTGGATTGCCTGATTATATGAAATTACAAATTGTAGAACCTCTTAGAATGTTGTTTAAAGACGAAGTTCGTAGAGTTGGAGCTACTTTAGGTATAGATCCTGAATTGTTAGGAAGACATCCTTTTCCAGGACCAGGATTATCAATTAGAATTTTAGGAGATATTACTCCAGAGAAAGTACAAATTTTACAAGATGTAGATGCAGTATTTATCGAAGGATTAAAATCTTGGGGATTATATGACAAAGTTTGGCAGGCTGGAGCAATTTTGCTTCCTGTAAACAGTGTTGGTGTGATGGGTGATGAGCGTACTTATGAAAAAGTAGTAGCGCTTAGAGCTGTAGAATCAACAGATGGAATGACTGCTGACTGGGTTCATTTACCTTACGATTTCTTGATGAAAGTGTCAAATGACATTATAAATAAAGTAAAAGGCGTGAACCGCGTAGTTTACGATATCAGCTCAAAACCACCAGCAACAATTGAGTGGGAATAGTATTGTTTTTCAAATTAAGGCGTTACATTTGTAACGCCTTAATTTTTTAAACCTACTATTTATGAGAGAATTTTTAACGATTTCTCTTGTGTTTGTTTTGTCTTTTAACAAAATAACTGCACAAGACTTAATTATTGAGCACAAAATTCAAAAGGGAGAAACTGCTTATTTTATAGCCCAAAAGTATAAGGTTTCTATAGATGAGATTTACAAACTCAACCCCGAATCGCAAAATGGAATTCAGGACAATCAGATTATTAAGATTCTAGTTCATTCTGCAGAAAAAACAAAACTAGACCAGCAGATTACTCATATTGTTGGCGCAAAAGAAACTCTTTTTGGCTTAGCAAAACAATATCATGTTTCTGTAGAAGCAATTCAAAATGCAAATCCAATTCTTGCCAACGGACTTCAAATTGGTCAAAAATTAAGTATTCCAAATCCTTTAAATATTTCTAAAACAGAGAATGCAAACTCTTCAAAAGCTGCACATTTGGTTGCGGCCAAAGAATCGCTGTTCAGTATTGCCAGACAATATAATGTATCGGTTTCAGATTTAGAAAATGAAAACAAGGATTTATTGCAAAACGGATTACAGATTGGACAGTCAATTATAATTCCGAACAAGCGCAAAACTTTAGACGGAAGAGTTCGTGTTATCAATCAGGAAACTTTATTTCACGTGGTTGAGCCAAAAGAAACTAAATTTTCGATTGCTAAAAAATACGGTATTTCAATTGATCAATTAGAATCGCAAAATCCTGAAATTGTAAACGGATTAGTTGTTGGTAATAAATTAGCGATTAATACAAAAGAAGTTAAGCCAACAAATGAAAATGAGGAATTGATGCTTGCTTTGGCCGAAAAACAAGTTGTGGTTGAGAAAACTAAAGCTAAAACGGTAGAAATTACTGATTTGAAAGACAGACTTGTTATTCAGAAAGAGATGAATCAGAAGATTATTAAAATTAATGATTTAAAGGTTAATTTGAATGATATGAATGGTTCAAAAGAAAATTCAGTCGAAAAATTACGATTGGTTCTGGAGGCTAATAAAAATGTACAGGATGTTTTAATGGCTAAGTTAGATTCGTTGGTAAATACAATGAATAGTGATTTGGTAGAATTAAAGCGAATGGATATTTTAAATGTTGATGAATCAAAACGTTTAGAAAAGCAGTCTTATGCGAGTATTTCGCAAACAAGTGAATTATCGTCGCAGTTGAAAAAAGAACTGGCTGAAAATCGAAAAGCTTATGCTGGTTTAATGAGCAAAGTGGAGAAAATTGCCGTTGAAGAAAATCAGGAATACAAAAAGAAAATCCGCGAAAGCGAAAAAAACAACAATCTAACATCGATACAGCAAAGACTTTCGATTGAAGAAGTAAAGCGCTATAAGATTGAGCAGGAAAAAGGAGATGTACAAAATCAATTGCTGATTGCAAAAATAGATTCGTTGGATACTCAGAAAAAAATAGAAGTAAAGCGTCACATTAGTAAAGCTGCTTATTATAGTATGGAAGCCAGAAAATTTGATGATAAATTGGCGCTTGTAAAATTGAAAAAGTATCAGGATGAAGCAGTTAAAAAGTCAAATTTTGCAGGTGTGTCAAAGGTGGTTTCATTAGAAGAAATGAAGCGTGAATTAGAAGAAAACCCGCTTAAAAGCGACAAAACTGTAAAAGTTGAAGTTTATGATAATCTTCGAGAAGTTTCAAACGGCTATTACTTAGTTTTAGGTATATTTACAGACTCAATGCTGCGTGATAAGTTCATCATGAAACTCATTGATTCTGGCGATTTTAATGCCAGCTTTTTCTTTAATATAAACAGTCTTTCATATTATGTTTACTCAGATAAGTTTAAAAATATGGAAGAAGTTTTGTATCAATGCAAGAAAAAAGAGGAAGATGAGTTATATAAGAACATTATTATTGCAAAATTAGAAGTTGATCTTAGATAATAAACGCAAGTTTCGACAAGTGGCTTGAATCTTGTATAAAAGAAATTATTATCTTGTTAATTGAATTAGAAATTAAATTGTTTTAAGCCATATTATGAAGTATTTTTCGACCTTATTATTCCTTGTTTTTTTTGTAACCTGTTCTGCTTTTTCTCAGGAGAAGGTAGTAAAATATACTGTTTCGAATGGAGAAACAATTAATCAGATTGCGCAGAAATTTAAGGTTACGCCTTTTGATATTTACGAATTAAATCCAGATGCAAGAAGAGGTTTAGTACCCAATTCAGTTTTATTAATTCCTACAACTGCTGTTAAAAGTGCGGCAAAAACTACAACTGCTGCGGTAAAAACGACCGAAAGTTCAAAAGAGATTATTCATGAAGTGCAGCCAAAAGAGACGTTTTACAGCATTGAAAAAAAATATAATATTTCTGATGAAGCATTAAAAGCAGCAAATCCGTTTCTTGAAAAAACGGGCGTGCAAATTGGTCAGAAATTAGTAATTCCGGCAAAAGGATCTGCTTCAAAAGCAATGTTGACAGCAGATAAAAAAACAAAAGAGAAAGTACAGGAAAAGTTTGTATACCATGATGTTTTGCCGAAAGAAACTAAATATTCTATTGCAAAACAATATAAAACTACGGTTGAAGATTTAGAAAAAAGAAACCCGGATATCGTTTCAAATCTGCCAGTTGGATATCGATTAACGATTACAGGAACAGCTCCTAAAACGGAAAGTACTGCGGCAAATGTTACGAAGCATGAAGAAGTTAAAAAAACTGCTGAACCTGCAAAAAAAGCAGTCAGCTACATGGATTATCAGGTAAAACCAAAAGAAACTTTTTACAGCTTATCTAGAACGTTTCATTTATCGCAAGAAGAATTAACGGCACTTAATCCTGCGCTTTCAGAAGGTGTAAAAGAAGGAATGGTTTTAAAAGTTCCAACGGGATATTTAGCACCTTCACCAATCATTGTGCAACAGCAGCCTATTGAAAAAGTGCTGGAAAATAAAAGCCCTGGAGGAATACAAATCGTAGACAAAGTAAAATCTGAAACTGTTTCTGTAAATCCTGAAATAGTAGAACTTAGTAAAAAAAGAGGACAGGGAGATCGTAAAAAAGTGGTTTTACTGCTTCCGTTTAATTTGGCTAAATTGCAAAGCGATACAACTGGAACTGCTTCACGCTTGAAAACGGATAAATTTCTGAATATGACTCTTGATTTTTACTCAGGAGCAATGATGGCGATCGATTCAGCTAAAGTTTTAAAACTTCCAATTGATGTTTCGATTTATGATTCGCAGGAAACAAAAACAACGTCGAATATTTCAAGTTTAATTCCAAAACTGCAAGATGCTGATGCTGTTGTTGGGCCATTTTATCAAAATAATGCCGAATCTACTGCAAATACATTAAGATTGTATAATGTTCCGGTTATTTCGCCATTATCAAAAGATGCGGCGAACCCAATCGAAAATTTATACCAGACGATACCATCAAATGAGGTTGTTCGAAATACTGTTTTTGATTATATGCGTGGTAAAAATGGTAATATTGTTGCCGTTGTAGACAAGAAAAAAGAATCAGTTATTAGTTATATTAAACAAAATCAAAAAGGAGTTGTTTTTGCAGCTTTGACTGAGGCAGGAGGTTTAGACGCTGCTAATTTGAAAAGCTTGTTACTGCCAAACCGAATGAATTATGTGGTGATGGAAACGGCAAATACGGCGATGATAAAAACAACGATAAAAGCGCTGCTGGATGCACAGAAAACATGTCAGGTGCAATTGGTAATTTTAGAACCAAACAGTACGCTTGATACAGATGAGATTAGTTTTGATAATTTGGTGAAACTTAAATTGATGTATCCTTCAGTTACTCGTGACAGTGATGATCAGGCGGTTTCAATCTTTAAGAAGGATTATAGATTGAAGAATAAAATCTATCCAAATACATATGCTACAAGAGGATTTGATGTGACTTTTGATACGATGATGCGTTTGGTTCAAGGAAAAACATATCAAGAAACAGCAGATTTAATGACTACACAACAAGTGGAGAATAAGTTTCAGTTTTATAAAAAAGAAGATGGCGGACATGCTAATAAAGGGGTCTATATTTTATATTATGATTCTGATTTAACTTTAAAAACTGCAAATTAATACTAGTATTAATCCAGTAAATTAGATGTGAAAGTTTACTAATTATTTAATTTAGGATATAGAATAAAAAATCCGTGCTGCTTTTTTGCAACACGGATTTTTTATTTGTGATTTTTTAAAAGAATAGTGATATAGATTATCGTGACAGATTAAAAATGGTATTTTTGTATCTCAAAAATTAAAATAAATTGATGGTAAAAATAAACCACGAACAGTCATTTTTAATAGAGGATATATTATTTTTTTTTGCTTTGAAAGCCGAAGCTGCCGAGGTTTTTGAAAGATGTAATACGATTATGACCGGAATTGGGAAGGTGAATGCTGCTTACGAATTGTCGAAAGTTTTGCAGCATAAAAAGCCTTCATTAATAGTTAATCTTGGATCTGCTGGAAGTAATTTTTTTAAGAAAGGTGATATTGTCTGCTGTACTAAATTTATACAAAGAGATATGGATGTTCGAGGTTTAGGATATGAGCTCTATGAGACTCCATTTTCTGGTCTGCCGACCGTTTTTGAATATGGTTTAAAAATGGATGGTTTACAGGAAGGAATCTGCGGAACTGGAGATAGTTTTGAAATGGGGCATTCTGAAGTCTTATATAATGTCGTAGATATGGAAGCTTATGCATTAGCACTGATTGCGATGAAAGAAGATATTCCGTTTTTATGTTTAAAATACATTTCGGATGGGGCAGATGATAATGCTGCAGAAGACTGGCTGGTTCAGGTTCATAAAGCAGCATTGGCGTATGGAAAACTTTTTAAATTAGGATTAGATCAGTAATCTCCACAATAACTAAAAACATAAAAAAAGAATTTAAATAATTGTAAAACAATACTATGACATCAAAAGTAACTTATTTAGGTGAATTAAGAACAAAATCAATACATGTGCAATCAGGAAGTGAAATTATCTCTGATGCACCTTTAGATAATAACGGAAAAGGAGAGGCGTTTTCTCCAACAGATACTGTAGCAAATGCTTTGGCAAGCTGCATGATGACGATTATGGGAATTAAAGCTCGCGATATGGAAGTTAATCTAATCGATTCGACTGCTGAAGTGACTAAAATTATGAACGCTGAACCGCGACGCATTGGTGCAATCGAAATTGTTTTTGAAATGAACGGTGTTGCTGATGAGAAAAGCAGAACAATTTTAGAGCGCGCTGCGATGACTTGTCCAGTTTTTTTAAGCTTAAATCCTGACATTGAAAAACGAGTTACTTTTAACTGGAAGTAATTTTATATAGGTATTAAAAAAGCCATTCATTTGTTTGAATGGCTTTTTTTTGTTTTCTAGATTATTGTCCTTTTTCAGGTCTTAAATCTTCTAAAATTGGAGTTGCAATACTTTTAAGTTCTTTTTGCAGCGTCTCATTTTTTTGCTCAAAAATTACAATATTGTTTTTGCCTTTTTTAAGCCAGCATCCTGGAAGGTATAGAGTTTGCTGTGGTCCAACACTCCAATAACGGCCAATGTTGATTCCGTTTACAAACACAATCCCTTTACCCCAATCACGCATATCTAAAAAGGTATCTCCTGTTTTACTAAGCGTAAAAGTACCTTGGTATAAAGTTGGACGGTTTGCTTTACCTGAATTTTTGTAAGCTGTCAAATCTGGTTCTTGGCTCATAGGCAATTTGTACATTTCCCAATCGCCGGTAATAGTTTGACCATTAATAATAACAGGGCTTATAATTCCTTTGTTGTTTTCGTTGATTTGAGATCCATAATTAATACGTCCCATGTTTTCGACTACAATATCTAAAGTAGCGTTAAAAGGAACTTCGATTTCGCAATCGTATTTTTTATAGTATCGGTTTAATTCTGCTACTTTTTTACCGTTAACATAAACGATCGCATAATCACGTAATCCTTTTAATTCTAGTTTTCCACTGATTGGCTGCGTGAACTTTTTACTGTACCAAACGTATCCATCGCCTTGATTTAATTGCTCAAAAGTTTGTGGAGTATCTTCGTATACTGGATTTATTTTTGCTTTTAAATCAGCTAAATCAACCGTTTTTGTTAATGCTATTTTCGGAATTTCGATAATTGGCATTTTTTCTGGAACTGCAGGAGTTTCGCTTGTTTTAAGCAATTCTCTTAAAGCATTGTATTTAGGAGTTGCCCATCCTGCTTCACTTATTGGAGCATCATAATCGTATGATGTCATATCAGGCTGAATATCGTGTTCTTTGTCATAATTAGCACCAGAAGTGAATCCGAAATTAGTTCCGCCATGAACCATATAATAGTTGAACGATATCTTATTGTCTAAATATTTTTTAGTCTGACGAGCGGTTTGTTCCGGTTTTTGCGTTGGGAAAGGTTCTGCCCAATGATCTAACCATCCTGGATAGAATTCGGCAACCATATAAGGTCCTTGACCATTATTGAATTGATTTACAACTTCTTTTAATTTTGCAATATCACCTTCACCATTTGCAGTTGGTAATGCACCTGGCAATGCACCGCCTTCAAATAACCAGCTTCCGTCTGAAGTGAAAAAAGGAACTTCAAAACCAAGGTCTTTTAATTGCTGAAATACAGCTGCACTATATTTTTTATGTTCTTCTAACGGAATATCTTTTCGCTGTGCAACATACGAACCAAATTCGTTTTCACCCTGAACCATAATAATAGGACCGCCTTTAGTAATTTGTAAATCCTTAACCTGATTGTACAATTGTGTAAAGTAAGCTTTTGTAGCTGCTAAATATGCTGCGTTGTTACCGCGAATAACCATATTAGGAACATTCTGCAAGAAAAAAGGGTAACCGCCAAATTCCCATTCAGCACATACATATGGACCTGGACGAAGAATTACAAATAAGCCTTCTTCTTGAGCTGTTTTTATATATTCGGCTAAGTTTTTATTTCCTGTTTTAAAATCCCATACACCAGGAGCAGTTTCATGATAATTCCAAAATACATAAGTAGCAACGGCATTTAATCCCATGGCTTTCATCATTTTTAGACGATGACGCCAATATTGCTGTGGAATACGCGAATAATGCATTTCACCTGAGTGAATCTGTATTGGTTTTCCATTCAATAAAAAATCTCCTCCGCTTATAGCGAAAGTTTGTTTTTGCTGTGCTGATGCAGAGAGCAGTGTAAAAAAGGCAAATAGGAGGGTGTAGTAAACTTTTTTCATTTTTCAAAGTAATTAAAAATCTTTTTAATAAACAAAAGAGCGCTATAAAATTGCGCCCTCTTGCTTCTACTAACTAACCAATAAATTTATTCCGCGAATTCTAATTTTTTTAATTTATTCCATCCGCCGCGAGTGAAATCAGGAATTTCAACTGGTGCAGAACCGTTATCAAGAGAAATTTCTGTCAAAGGTCCTAAACAAGACCATTCTGCTAAATCATATACATCCATATCTAAAGGAAGTCCTTTTTGAAGGCAGTAAATTAAACGGTAATCCATTACGAAGTCCATTCCGCCGTGACCACCTACTTTTTTAGCTTTTTCTTCAATATTTTTTACAATTGGGTGTTTGTATTTTTCCATTAATGCTTTTTTTACATCTTCTGGTACGAATGAGTGAGCGCTTAATTTTTCGTGATTTGGTTTTACATCATCACTTAATGCTGCACCGTCTAAAGCGTATCCTTCTAATGGATATTTGTTTGCAAAACCTTTTGTACCGCTTAATTGGTACATTCTACTGTACGGACGAGGAGAAGTAACGTCGTGTTGAATTTGGATTGTTTTTCCGTTTTCAGTACGAATCATAGTCATAGTGTGATCTCCATTTCTAAAATCTTTAATTTCTTTACCTGATTTTTCTTTGATGTAAGCAGGATTTCCAACTGCTTTAGTATCCATAGAAACTAAGAAATTCATTTTGTCTCCACGGTGAATGTTTAATGCCTGACAAGCTGGTCCCATACCGTGTGTTGCGTAGATATCTCCACGGTGTTTAATGTTGTAATCCATTCTCCAGTTATTCCAGTATTCTCCCCAAAATGGTTGTAATCCGTGAATGTAAGAACCTTCAGCATGAAGAATTTCACCAAATAAACCTTGTTGTGCCATGTTTAAAGTGGTAAGCTCGAAGAAGTCATACACACAGTTTTCCAACTGCATACAGTGCTTACGAGTTTTTTCTGAAGTATCGATAAGATCCCAGATTTCTTTCATTGTCATAGCACCTGGAACTTCGATAGCAACGTGTTTTCCGTCTTTCATTGCCTGAACTCCAATTTGTGCATGGTGTTTCCAATCTGTAGCGATGTAAACTAAATCAACATTTGGTAATGCTGTAACTTTTCTCCAAGCATTTTCATCTCCAAAAAATTCTTGTGCTTTTGGAAAACCAGCTTTGGTTAAAATTTCGTTAGACGATTGTGTGTTTTTTTCAAGCATATCGCAAAGTGCTACAATTTCGACACCTGGTATATGTGTCATACGTTCTACAGCTCCGGGACCACGCATTCCTAAACCAATAAAGGCTACACGAACAGTTGGAATTGGAGTAGTTGCTAATTGCAGTACATCTTGTTGTCCTTTTGCACGAGCCGGCGTTTTGGTTTTGATCATTTGTGCTGACGCGATTGTGCATCCAAACAAAAGACAGGCAGCTAACATGAATTTTAAAATACTAGTTTTCATAATTTGAATTAATTTGATTTGAAAATGTTTGATAATCTAAATGCTGATTATCGGGAATTATTGTTTTTGTATTTGTGATTTTTTAAGACCAATTAAGGTAAAGCTTCAAAATTTATCTCCGGCTTTTTATTTGTTAAAGGTCTTGAAAAAATTGTTTTTGGTGTTGTATAGTTATTAAAAAAGCCTCCATTTTTTAAATAAAAAGAGTTAGCGTCAAGTCCGCCTGCAAAATCCATTCTGTATTCTTTTGCACCTGTATTATCAGTTGTAAAACGAGCTGAATTAATTTCGGACCAAACTCCTTTTTCGTCGCAGATCCATTGATTGTTGAATAAGACTTTACGAGAAAAATCACCTTGTTCTGGAACAAAATTCTCTAGAAATGAATGAAATCTTTTTAAATATGTATTGGTTTGCGGACGGTTAAAGCTTGCAATCAAAAGCCATTTTCCTTGCTCTGGCGCGTAAAAGTAAGCGGTATAAGTTGTTGTGTTGTTGTTTAGTGGAAATCCTTGTAATAAAAATTTATAAGTAGTTCCTGCTTTCCAGTTGTATTTTAGGTAACTCTGTCCTCCTGAACCTTCGTTTCCGAATTCGCCGGTATGTACATTTTCACCTTTTTTAAGCATTTTAATTTTATGTGATTCAGGAATACTGGCTGGATCATCTGTGGTAAACGGACTCCAAACCGAGAATAGAACTCTTCTTTCGGAAGCTGAATTTACTTGAATTCCAAAATATCCTTCTCCAAAACCATTTGCCATAAAATAAGAACCAATTTTGTCCTCGTTTTCAGGAACAGTAAGTTCATTGTAATACCATTTTGCATTCGTGTTTTCTGGAACTTGATAGTTTAAGTGAACAGATGGACCGCGACGCCCCCAATGGTAGAAGTTTCCTTCGTTGTTAGGAACGAAAGCAATTTTCGCATCGTAATCATCACTTGAAATCGTTAAACGATTAATCGATGGAAAACGATCACCTGTTTTGCTGATTCCTTTTATTTTGACTGCAACATATCCTTCTTGGTTTATTTTCCAAGTTCCCGCTGTAACTGCTTTTTTAGATGCCGTAAATTTGACTCTTTTAGCTTCATTATTAATTGAAAATTCAAGTTCTGATTTTCCAAAAACCTGTACAGATTCTTCTATAGTAATTTGAAAAGTTCCTGGTTTTGAAACTCTAAAATAGGCGGTGAAATACTCATCAGAATTTGTCCAGTTTTCAATACCGTTATCCGTAATTGTATTGCTTTCGTCTACATGTTTAGAGCTGTATGCGTTACCAGCAAGCGGTAATGAAATTTTTGTTTTTGGATTCTCTAAACTTGTTTTTTCGCTAAAAGCGTCGTTGCCGGCTGTGCAGGAAAAAGCGGCTAAAGCAAGAATTAAGCAGAATATGTTTTTCATAGTTATAGGTAATTTAGGTTTTTCTTTTTTTGAAGCTCCTCTCTAATGAACCAAATTAGAGAGGCTTCAAAAACAAAAACAATTCTAAACAATTATGGGTTTTGAGTCAGTGTTCCTGGGTAAGCATTTATTTCTGACTGCGGAATATATTGTACTACTCTAGGGCTTGAAGCCGGCCACTCAACCATTGGTAAATGCGGTCCTGGATAGTGACGTGTCATAGTTTGTCCGTTTCTATAAACATCATAACCACGGTGTGCTTCAAAAGCTAGTTCTAATTGACGTTCTTCGTCTACACGCTGTACTGCATTTGTATTGTCTAATGAAGTATAGCCGCCGCCAACGATTGATCTTGAACGAATAATGTTTAAGTTCGTCAATGCACTGTTATAATCTCCTTTTTTAACATAAGCTTCTGCCATATTCAGATACATCTCATCTAATTTTGAAATAGGAGGAGAGTACAAGTGAGAATCATTGTTTTGCAAAGAACATTTTGTGACATAATACATAGGATAAACTCTGTTTAACAACATCATATAATCTTTTTCACCTGTATATGTTTTTCCTTCGTACACAATTGAATACTGATTTTCGGCTGCGTTTACTACCGTTAAGTTGTAATCTGTACTTCCGATGGTGATATAATATGAACCATTAGAATTTGTTTTAAGAGGCTGCTGCATATAGTTATAACCAGTTTGAGTGCCGGCAGTATTCTTAATGTCGTAGATAAAACGGAATGCTTGAGTTTTGTTTCCAGCATCGTCTGTATCGTATTGCGGATCAATAAAAGCCCAACGAGCATCTTTCTTTAAACCCGATTTTCTTAATAGATCTAAGTATTTTGCACTTGCGTACATTTCTCCCCATCCTTGACCTTGAATATTAGCATACATACCGCCAATTCCATAATAATGATCATAACCTGAAAATTCTGAAGCTACACGTTTAACAGCAAAAATAGTCTCTGTCTGCTCATCAGAATCTGGTGCATAAGTATTGGATTTCATGAAACTTTCGCGGCTCAATAATTTATACTTTCCACTAGCAATTACTTTGTTTGCATATTCAATAGATAGTGTTGCATAATCTTGATTTGGATTTTGATAAGTACCACTCATATATAAGTATACTCTTGAAAGCATTGCCTGAGCAGCTTCTTTTGTTGCATAAGCTGCTGATCTGTCAACAGTCATTAAAGATTCTGCTTTTTTTAGATCACTGATTGCTTGCGCATAAGTATCTTTTACAGTCGATCTATCTGGTAAAACAAGATTAATTACATCTGCAGGTAAACCATTTACAATTGGCACACCTAAATTAGTTTCAGGCGATTGAGAATATGGTCTTCCATAAGTACGACATAAGTAAAAATAGATCATTCCTCTTAAGTAATACGCTTCACCAAGTTGTTGGTCAACAGTTGCGCTTTCTCCCTCCTTAATCATTTTAATTAAATCACTTGACTGCGAAACAATTTTGTAACTGTTGTTCCAAAAAACAGATAATCTATCGTTGTCTGGAATATGTTGATAGGAAATAAAAGAGTAAAATGAATCTGTAGATGTTCCTCTAATCATGATGTTGTCACTTGGATATTCTCCAACTCTGTGCATAACATCAGACCAGCCTTTTAATTGTGCGTAACAGCCGTTTAATAAAACTTCTACAGCTGCTACTTTATCTTCTTCGATTTTGTCTTTTGTGTAGGAACCAAATGGCTCTCTGTCTAACTCACATGAGGACAGAAAACTAATTGCCATACATAATATAAATATTTTTTTCATGATTTTGTTTTAAAGAGTTACGTTAAGTCCTAGTACAATTTTGCGCGTTGAAGGATATACTTGTGTTGCTACACCTGTAATAGTATATTGTTGATTTGCTGAGTTGTAAGTAGGAGGGAGTTCAGGGTCAACACCAGAATAATGACTGATGGTAAACAAGTTTTCTCCAGCTATATATAATCTTAAATTTGAAATATTAAGACGCTCAATCGGCATATTGTATCCAAAAGTGATACTTCTCATTTTTAAATACGTACCCGTTTCTAAGAAACGTGATGATGCTTTATTTGATTGGCTGTTGTTATCATAAAGTGCCTGTGGATGAGTCGCAATATCTCCTGGTTTTTCCCAACGGCTCCATCCGCTGTGAAGTTGCATTTGATTTCTGTCATTATAAGCACCATCTGAATCAAATTCTGCTCTCGCATAATTGTAAATTTCGCCGCCAACTGAATAACTGAAAATAGCAGCAAAATCAAATTTCTTGTAGTTTAAACTTGTAGAGAATCCTCCAAAAAAGTCTGGAGTATAAGCTCCAACTACTTTTCTGTATTTAGAAGCTTCACCATAATCACTTGTTTTTACACGCTCGCCCGCAGTATTTGTAGTATACCATTGTGGTTTTCCGTTTTCAGGATTAACGCCTGCCCACTCTGTTACGTACCAGCTGTCGACATCGTTTCCTGGTTTTAAAAGTTTGTTTGCCGAACCTGCAGCACCACTTCCGTCACCTACAATGATTTCTTGTTTATCACCGTAAAGTTTTGTTACCTTATTTTTATTAGTACCAATATTGGCATCTATCGACCAGTTTAAGTTTTCATTTTTGATGATGTCAACATTAACAGAAGCCTCAAAACCTCTATTGTTTACAGCTCCTACGTTTCTCCAAATACTGTTCACTCCAATTACACCTGGAAGAGGCACTTGGTATAATAAATCAGAAGTATTTTTATTGTAGTAGTCTAAAGTAATATTTACACGTTTAAAGAAGCTTACATCTACACCAACACCTCCGGTAAAAGTTTTTTCCCAGCTCAAATCAGGATTAGCCAACTGTGAGATTAAAGCTCCCGGACTTTCATTATAACTGCTTTTTGAGAAAGAATACAAAGGCAGGTGAGGATATAAACTGTTAGGTCTGTTTCCTACTGAACCATAACTTGCTCTAAGTTTTAAGTTATTGATGTAATCTGCATGAAAGAACGATTCATTATGAATGTTCCATCCACCGCTTATAGAATAGAAATTACCATATTGTGCATTTTTTCCGAAGTTTGATGCTCCATCACGACGAAAAGACACTTGTGCTAAATAGCGATTATCATACGAATAATTTACATTTGATAATAAAGACTGAACCGCCCATTGAGATCTTCCACCCGCTACTTTTTCAGGAACCGCTGCAGCATCAGGAGCTACAATTCCTGGAGGAATTCCCGTTGCAACTGCTTGACTGAATTTTTTATTGTACTCATTCCACTCATAACCAGCAACAGCATTAAACGAATGGCTGCCAAATGATTTGTTGAATTTTAATAATTGATTGGTGTAAATTCTGTTATAGGTATCGAAGTTGTCTTCAATTCTTCCTTTTACAGCAACTCCATTTGCTGATCTTGGATCAGTATAATAACTTGCATTTGAATTACCAAATATGTAATTGTTTACAGATGAAAAAGTTAACCATTTTGTAAACTTAATATCAAAATCAAGATTAGTTCGTACTGTGTATGCTTCAGATTCATTGCTGTTCCACTGTAAATCATATAAATAATTTGATCCAGTTGTGTTTACCCAAGTTGGGTTTGGTGCATTTCCTACTAAAGAGCCATCTGCTAAATAAGGACTGTCCCAAGGCATATTTGCATATAAAGCATATACATCATGTTGTTTGTCTAAAACAGATTCTCTAGTTAAATTAACTTGAGGTCTTAAAGTAAACCAACTGCTTGGTTTGTATTCAAACTTCATAAGACCGTTGTATTTTTTGTAGTCGTATCCTTTTATAGCACCAGTTTCATTGTAAAGTCCAACAGAAACATAGCTTTTAAAAGTTTCACTTCCACCACTGAACGATAAGTTGTAATCCTGTGCAATTCCCGTTTGAGTTGCATTATCCCACCAGTCAAAGTTTTTGTTTCTTAATTCAGGTTTCCACCACCAAACATTTTGAAAAGTTTCTTTGTTAGCAAATGAATCATATAAATCATATAATTCAGCGCCGTTCATAATTTTGAAATTTCCATTGTTTATAGAAGTCATCGCGGTCTTAGCAGAAAAATTAATCGTAGATTTTCCATTTTTTCCACTTTTTGTCGTTACTACAATTACACCATTTGCTCCTTGTGATCCATAAACTGCAGTAGAAGCTGCATCTTTAAGAACCGTTAAAGTTTCGATATCAGCAGGATTCACATTTGCAGAAGTATTCCCTACAATAACTCCGTCAATTACCCATAAAGGATCTGTACTTCCGTTAACTGTGGTTCTACCTCTAATAATAACTTTTGCTGCCGCTCCCGGCTGTCCGCCGCCTGTGTTTACAAATACACCAGTAGCTTTTCCAGCCAGCATGTTTTCAACATTTGGTGTTGTAACGTCAACGATTTTTTTATTGTCTAAAGTTTGCAAAGAACCAGTCAAACTCTCTTTTTTTACTTTGCTGTATCCTACAACTACAACCTCGTCCATTTGCTGGCCGGCTTCTTTCATAACAATTTTCAGAATACCGTTTCCAGCTGGAACTTCCTGATCCTGCATTCCCATAAAGGTAAAGATCAAAATAGCGCTGTCATTAGGAACATCGATGGCAAAACTTCCATCCATATCAGTTTGTACTCCTTTTGTTGTGCCTTTTATATTAACATTCACTCCAGGAACAGGAATTCCTTTTTCATCTACAACTTTACCTTTTACAATTTTTTGAAATGCTAGAAAACTGGTTTCGTTTGTCGAAATTTCTTTTGCAGGTGCCGCAGTTGTGATTTGAAAGCTTAAGGACAACAGAGATAACAATGTTGTTTTTAAAGTTTTTTCAAGAACAGTATGCAACCTGAAATTTTCAGGTTTTTTTGAGAATACTTTCTTCATACTCTTGATTTGGTTTTGGTTACTAAATGTGTTTTTTGTCTGGTCGTTTTTATTTTAATTACTTAAGTTTTTTAGTCTTTATTTTTTGTGTTTTTTAAGGACTAAAAAGAGTATTAAATAGATTAAAAAAGAGCGAAAAAAATCGCTTAAAAACTTTATTATTTGACGAAACTATCGATTATATTTTTATTAACCAAGAAAAAACACAAAAAATGTGCTCGAACACACAATATTCGTGTTCTCGAGCACATAAAATTATGCAAACTGTTTTTTTTGACTTAAATAGATACGATATTTTTAAGAAAACAGCCTTCAAGCTGAGTTCTTAATTTTAGTCAGATTTTCAGTCTAAATATTTAATCTTTAAAAAATGAAAAATAGATGTTTGTATTTATGAGAATATCGCAATTATGAATTAAAAAGGTTACTAATAAACTAAACTTTTTATTAGTTTGAATTATGTGTTTTTTTGCATAATTATGGTTTTATTATAAATGAAAAAGGACCTGAAATCAAGGTTAATTCCAAAATAAAAGTTTGAATGCCAGTAGTTTTTTAAAAGGATAGAATATCGAGTATTTTCTAATTTTTTGAGTTTAGGAAATGACCTGATTTTTTTTCTGTTTTGCATTGAAATTTTACTAAAATCAGAGATGAATTTTTGGATGTTTTCAGTCTGATTTTGTCGGTATTAAAATGTAAAGTAAGATGGTAAATTTTTAGACTGATCTATAGTAAAAATAGATTGTTTTAGAAGTAATTGTGAAGAGTAATTTGGAACGAGGTTGATTAAAAAATTCTTTAATACAGGAATAGAATATTTGTAATCAGTATTTAAAAATGAAGTTCAAACTGAAAGTTTATTTTGGAATTTCAGTTTGAACGAAAATTATGCGCGATAGAATTCAGCATTTTCAGAATTAATTATATCGATTGGCAATAATGTTACTGCCGGCGTTTCTTTACGGAACAGAAAATGCTCTATAAGATATATAATGCCTAGATAAACCTGTCTTTTTTGATTTTGATGAATCAGAAAATCGATTACACCTTGATTCAGGTTGGTTACGTTTTCATCAACCAAATCATAGCCGATAATACGTATTCTTTTGTCCTTAATTTTACTGATAATCTTAGAAACTTGATAAGCCTTAGAAGTAGTTATAAAAACGCCTGCTAAGTCAGGATTTTCATTGATAAAGTTTTTTAAAGTAACTTCTAGATTTGGGTTTTTTAGTTTTAAGGTGGTAAGCTTATATTCTAAATTACTTTTTTGACTGAAAAAAGATTTGAATCCTCTTTCTTTTTCCTGCATGTGAATTGCATTTTTGTAGGTTTCATCAATGTGTATAATAACAATGTGTCCCTTGTCAAGAATTGTGCTTAACAATTTTGCAGCGACACGACCGCTTCTATATAAATCTTGTCCAACAAAATTTTTGACCGCAGCCGATTCGACCTGATTGTTAAAGGTATTTACAATAATATTTAAGGATTCGTATTTTTTTATCGCATCGAGTGTTTCTTTGTGGAAAAGCGGAGCCAATAAAACTGCGTCAGGCGATTTTTCGATAATAGTTTCATTGATGCTCAAGAAAGATCTTGTCTTTTCTGGATTAAAATAAAAAGTCTCAATAAGTAAATTGTAGGCTTTAAATTCCTGTGCAGCTTCTTTAATTCCTTTTAAACAAGGAAGCCAATATGGATCTATTTTTGGATCGGGAAGCAGGATACAAATATGATAAACTTTATTGTTTTTTAAATTTCGGGCAATGAGATTGGGTTCGTAATTAATTACGTTTAATACTTCATTTACTTTTTCGAGGGCAAGCGGTGAAACTTTTCCACGTTTGTGCAATACTCTGTCAACAGTTCCTTTTGAAACTCCTGCCATCTTAGCGATATCCTTAATAGTATGTTTTCTATCCATAAAAAGGTTTTATATAAAAACGATACGTTTATTTTTCTATTAATTGAATTGAGCAGCTGTGTCATAATTTCTGCAGATAATAATAGACTTCTTCTTTTTCAGAATTAATCTCTTTTTTTAAGTGGTAAATTATAACGTACTGTATGGTCTATTTTATTCTAAATTCGGAAATGAAAATTTAAATTGGTTTTGCGATTTCAACACTCAATTCCGAGTTTTTTAGATTTAATTCTTCTCGTTTCATTCCTTTTAGAAGAATATTTTTTCCTAAAACCTCTTTTCCTATTTTATTACCGCTGATTTCGACATTTTTGCAGGCCTCAATTCTAAAATTATACTTTTCAGGATACCAAGGTGTAAATGCAAAACTGCGTTTAATGGTATTGTTTTTAAAGGTCAATCCATCTACAGATACAGCATATAGAATAGGATAGTCTGACGGATTGAAACTATTGTTTTCTATTTTTATGTTTTTATGAAATGGCTGTGACTCATTTGGCTTTGGAATTTCAGGATAGATACTAATTATAGCTTCACAGAATTGATAATAGGAAGAATTACAAGGATATCTAAATTCATTATTTTTGATTGTAATGTCTTTTACAGCACCACTTTCGTACCAATAGTTAGCATCTCCCGCAATAAGAATTGCTGAACCGCTTGTTTCAAAAATATTATTTTCGATAGTTACTTTTCCTGGAGTTGAAATTAAATAACCTCGAGCTCGATTACTGCCAACAAAGCAGTTTGTAATTGTAGCATTTGGAGTCCAGCTCAGATTTTCTAAAACAAAACCAGTATCGAGATCAGTTGGAATTTTTTCTTTAAATCTAATAATGAAATGATCAACATCTAAAGGTTCAAAACTAGAAACAGTGCCATAAGCTAAAGTTCCCATTTCTTTCTTCTGTATAAAACCTACTTTATCGCCTTTAACTGCCCATAATAATCCGTGCGACATATCCTGCCCAAATTTGCATTTTACAGCATAGTCATCAACTTTTTGTATCACTGGTACGTAAGTTCCATGAATATTAATAGGATCATCCATTAAGCCCTGTGCATCACAATTATCAATTACGATTTCTCCTTTGCATCCCATAAAATGTAATCCATCATCGTGACCGCTCAAATAGCGATTTTTATGCGGGTTTGGAATCATGTTCACATTTCGCATTTCGATATTCTCGCAGTATTGAGATAAAATACCCAAACCAGAAGTGTGATACACATTGATATTCTCTAATTTGGTGTTTTTGCTATGAAATAAAAATATTCCTGCATGATCTCTTGTACCATGTCTTAGTATAAGAAAATTTCCAACTGCGGGAGTTTTTGTAAATTTTCCCTGCATTAGTACCAAGCCAGGTTTGATCTCGCTGTATTTTACATTTTTTAGATCTCCTTTCACACAGCCATTATCACCTGTATTTGCTGGAATTATGTGGTTTTTATCAAATTCAATTAACCATGAACCGCCAGATAACGCCCAATTTTCATTGGCATTTTCGCCTACAAACGTTAATCCTTTTTCATGAATTTTGTATGGAGATTGCGTAATATCAATCTTCATAACGATATGATTTTCATCGGCTTCTATAACTTCGGCTTCAGAAGTTAAAGGAACATCCCAATCGATATTTACATTTTTAATCGTAATATTTTCGGCATTGTCTAAAGTAAAGGGCTGCATGTGTTCATGATAAACAAAATCTGACTGCTGTGCATTGATGGTTATGTTTTTTTTATCTTTTATAAGTATTGCTAGTTTTCTAACGGCTGCATCATAAGTATTACTCTCGTAGTAGGTTTTATAATAATTGCTATCTGGATAAAAATCATATCGCCCTTTTGGGAAAATAATTTCTACAGCCTCGCTTCCTAATCCTTCAATAAGTTTGTTAACTTTTGAAGTTAGATTTTCTTTCGTACCAGCCGTAATTCCGTAGTCTTTTACATTTATTTTTTTGACTTTGTTTTGCGCGGTACAAATGGTTATTATCGAGAATAAGGCGTATGTTAGAAAAAGTTTATGCATGTTTTTTTTATGTTATTTCAAAATTCTGATCATTAAATATCTCAACTTTATATGCAATTTGAGTTAATTTAATAAAGGGTTTATGAAGTCTATTTTTGGTTATTATATTTCTTGATTATTGGTGTTACATGATTTTTTGTATCATCATCTAAAGAGCTTAAGGCTTGATCTGATTCTGGAGTTGAGAATTTTGATAAGCCATAAATTCCAGCAGCAATTACATTATAAGATTGATTTTTTGTACTCTCAATCATCAGCCCTTTATAAGATGAATCTCCTGTTGAAGCTAATTTTACAATAGCAGCTGCTCTGGCGTTTGTTTTTTTGTCATTTTTTGCAATGTCAAGCAAAGTTTTAACAGCATCATCTTTTACATCGCGATCACCTAAATCAATTCCTTTGATGCTTAATGTTCGCAAGTCGTCCTGCTGATCTTTTAAACCTGCCAATAATACAAGCTGCGAATCACGACTTTTATCTTTTGAGGCAAATTTTATGGCTTCAATTCGGTTGTAATAAACAGGAACATTTTTGTATTGATACAAATAATCAGAAGCAGTTTTTTTATCTACATTAACTTCACCAACTAAGATTTTATCTGGATCTAAATCTATAAATTCAGGTTTTGAAGGAAGGTCAAAACTGAAACTTTGTTCTCTTTTATGAATTAAAATATCCTTTCTTGTTTTAGTTCCGTTTACATAAAAATCAACTTTTAAAGGCAATGTAAAGGTTTGTACAGCACTATCCTGAGATTGAGTGATAGTAATGATGATTTTTCCGTTAACGTATTTGTAATTCACATCCAGAATCGGACTTCCAGCATTATAATACCATTGATCAAAATAAGGCAGCCAATCTTTTCCAGTCACTTCCTCCATCGATAAACGCAGCTGATGCGGTTCGCCAGATTTATAAGCATTAGTTGTTAAATAATGATTTAATCCTTTAAAAAATGCTTCATCACCCATTTGATTTTTCATGGCATACAAAATAATAGAACCTTTAGAATAGCTGATATTGTCAAACATATCGTCTGCGTTTTTGTAATGAAAACGTGCTAAAATAGGACTGTTGCCATTTTTTTGAGAACGAAAATAATTTTGAAGTTTCTCATAACGGGATCTGTCTTCCGCATCTTGTCCAGCGTCGTGACCGTGCCAAAGTACTTCTCCAAAAGTGGCAAATGATTCATTCATGGTTAAGTTTGACCATGATTCAGCTGTTACATAATCTCCAAACCATTGATGAAAAAGTTCGTGAGCAATTGTACTTTCTTGATTATCATCTAATAATTCTCGTTCTGTTTTTTGTACATATTCGCCATGAACTGTTGCTGAAGTATTTTCCATAGCACCTCCAAAATAATCTTTCACAACAATTTGCGAATATTTTGCCCAAGGATATTCTACGCCAAGCATTTTACTGTAAAAATTCATCATATCTGGCGTTTTATAAAAAATCTGTTTGGCATAAGGTGCATATTTTGGCTCTAAATAATAGCTGACTTCTTTACCATTATAAGAATCTTTATAGATTTTAAAATCACCAACAGCCATCATAAACAAATAAGGTGCATTTGGCTGTTCCATTTTCCAAGTGTCCGTTCTGGTACCGTCTTTATTTACTTTTTGTGCAGTTAATTTACCGTTTGACAAAGTGGTATATTTTGACTGAACTGTCATAGCAATTTCAGATGTTGTTTTCTGATTTGGCTTGTCAATTGTCGGAAACCAGCAAGACGAAGCTTCAGTCTCGCCTTGAGTCCATATTTGTGTTGGTTTATCTCCCTTTCCGTCAGGATTAATAAAATACAATCCGTTTGAGTTTGTAATCGATTCGCCGTCTTTACTTTTCAGTTCTGCTGGTTTTGCCGTATAATCAATAAAAAGGGTATATTTTTCAGAACCTTTATACTTTCTGTCCAGTTTAATAAAAAGCTGTTCGTTGTCGTAAGTGTACTTTAAAGGTGTTTTTTTCTTTCCTTCTACGATCGAAATTTCTTTAAAATCCATCCCTTTCGCATCCAAAGTAAGCGAATCTGTTGCATAGAAATGCGGTTTTAAAGTAAGCCATTCTTTTCCGTACAAATGCCTTTTTCCATAATCAAAAGACACTTCCAATTTTGTGTGTACCAAATCGTGAACTTTTATTGGAGTTGCTCTGTAAATAGATAAAGGATCTTTATCTTTCTCAGCATTTTGAGCCTGAATGTTTTGGCACGCTAATAAAGCAATACTAAAAAGGGTGCATTTTAAAAATAGCTTGTTCATTTTGTATAAGTTATATGTTTTTTAGAGCTTTTCTATAATTCTAACTTCTCCGTCTTTTTCGTCGGCTGTTAAAATATCGGATTGTTTTTGAGTGTACATTTGTAAACTCCATTGAACAATTTTGTTTTCAGGGTATAATTTAGCTTGATTTCGAATCCATTCTTCTGCTTTTTTTGATGTAGAAGTTTTTTCGACAGCCCAAGCTGAAATAAGCTGATTTGCAGGTAAAAAGTTCATAACAGTATTGTCAATTTTTGGATTAAAAGCAACAATTTTTTGTAACGATTCTTTGGCCTTATCCGAATTACCTAAGCTTGTATAGCATTGATAATCCAGCCAGTTTTCAAGCCTTTCGTCAATATCTTCGTCATAAGGTTTTCCAACACCTAAATTTTCTGGAAACAATTTAGCATCGGCAATTAATTGTAATGCTTTTTTGTATTGTTTGTTTTTCATTTCGGCTAAAGCCTGCATCAGTTTAGCTTCATGATACAATTGTCTTCCTGCAGTTGCACCTTCAAACGGAAGGATTTCTAGTTTGGTCAAAAAGGCATCTGCTGCGCTGTATTTTTTATTAAGAAGCAAAGTTTTAGCATACAACATTCCCATTAAATAATTCTCTTTATGCTTTTTATAAAAAGGTTCTGTTATGGCAAGTGCTTTGTCATATTGTTTTTGACTGATAAAATGTTCTGCTAATAACTTATTGTATCTCCATCCTTGATTATCTAGTTTTAGAGCTTGCTGTAAACTTGCTGTTACGATTTCAGGATTGTCTTTCATTAAAGATGCTTTTGCAGCATAAAAAGCTGGATCAGCAGGTTTAGAACCACATTGATTAAAAAGTTCTTTTGCTTTTGAAAGATTATTGCGATTCCACTCAATTAAAGCCAAGTGATATTTTAACTGCCATTGGTCATTTTTTTGAATAAGATCTTCAAGTATAACTGCGGTTTCATGTCGAAACGGAAAACTGATTCCGGGTTGAATTTTACTTAAATCAACGGCTTTGTTTTCTAAATATGCTTTCCAATAGATAATTTCAGCATTTGGAGCCGCCGTCGAGAAAACTTTCAAAGCTTCGTCCTTACGGCCTAGATGCTGGTACCAGATTCCTAATTCAAGATAAGTTTGCTCTGGCATTTCGTTTCTTATCAATGAAGTGAAATGTGTTTTTGCAGTATCTGAATTTGCCCAAAGGAAATTTTCAAATCCCACAAAATGATTTAACGGATCAACATTGGTTATTTTATTCAAGATTTTAACCGCTTTGTCTTTATTGTTTTGTAAACGATATATAACGGCCAAAAGCTGTAATCCTTCTAGATTGTTTTGATTGTTGAGTAGACTTTTTTCAGCATATTCAGCAGCTTTTGTCAGCTCATTTTCACCGAAATAAATTTGACTTAAAGCAGTATATGCGGCGCTTCGATATTCAGCACTTGCGGCAGCAATATCAAATCCGTCTTTTGCATCAATGTTATTTCCTAAATGCATATTGGCTAATGCATAATAATAGTTTGCAGCAGGATCGTAAGTATTTATAGATAAGGCTTTACTGGCTGAAGCGATTGCATCTTTGTATTGAAATTTGCGAATTTGCAATAAGGCAAGATCAGAAAGGGCAGGAGCATAGTTAGGATCTTTTTTAAGACATTCGTTTAGTTTTTCCTCAGCTTTTACATAATCTTTAAAGCTGATGTAGTTTTTGCCTTGCAGATATAATCCGTAAATTGAATTGTTGTCAAAATCTTTTGGGACTTCTAAAGGACGGTTTAGGTTGCCGTCTTCTGGTGCCGAATTCCAAACCAGTTTATTGCCTCCAATTGTCAATCTTAATTTATTTTGATCAACCGCAGTTTGAATAGAATCTTTGAATACTTGTAAGGTATTAACGGAAATATCTTTGGAATAGATTTTTTTTCCATTGTCAAAAACTTCCAATTTTTCATTTAATTTTTGAAGCGGGGAGAAGTAGATTTTTAACCATCCGTTTTCATTTTTTACGTTTACGGCGCCATAATTATTAGCTTTTACAAAACCTTTAGTTTGTTTTACTGGAAACCAATATTCTGTCCAAGAATCGGTTTGATACGGTGCAAAAGAACGCTGTTTAAAAGGAGTTAAATTACTGCCTTCACTTGCTTGATTGAATAATCGGCCGCTTTGTACTTCTACATATTGACCATCAGTATCTGTAAGTAGTTTTTCCCAAATCATTCCTTGCTGAGACAATCCCCAAATCCAGATTTTTTTGCCGGGTTTATCATCATAGTTGCCATATCTTCCCATTCCAAAATCTTCGTCATGGTAATAACCTCCAAAGAAATCATTGTATTTCCCAAAAACATGATACGATTTGTAACCGCCAAAATCATTGTTTTTATAATACGATAAATCTTTGCCATTTTTTTTATCAATTGGCCATTCGTTATGTTCCCCATTATGACCAATGTAGCTTTGTCCCGGAAATATAAACTGTAAATTTCCTGCCGCTTTTATACCAGTATTCATCCAAGTATAATAAGGCTGTTCGGACTCGGTCGAATTAAACCAAAATGAATTAGTAGTAAAATAAGCTTTGTCTTTTGGTAAATTGATGTCTAATTTCCATGAGGTGCGGGTTAGTAAATCTAAAACACCAATAATACAGCTTACACTTCCGTCTTCTCTAGTTATGGTGGTGTAATCTACAGGAGTTGCACAATTTGGAGTATGTCCGATAATACCATAATTACCTTCAACGCCTCCGCTTGTCCACGGACCGCGCATCGCAATATCTCTAAACTTGATAACATGGTTGTTGTAAACAATATCTTTTCCAGTCGATTTTTCTATTGCCGACCAAACTTTTCCACCTACTTCCGGCAGAATCGTCAGCTTAATGTAATCGTTTTCAAGTTCAACAACTTTCCATTCCTTTTGTACAGGTTTATCTGTAAAACCATCGAAACGATAGTACGGATAAACTTTTGTATCAGGTTTGGGAATTGGATCTGGATCTGAAAAAGGATAGGTTGTAAACACCTTTTTATATTCCTTGATAGTTGGTTTATTTTGTGCATTGACAAACAGGCTTCCAAAAAGCAAAATCGATAAAAATGGCCTTAGTTTCATATGGAGAGCTATTTATTTAGTTTTTATAATATTACGAAGTCCCAGCGGGACGTTATATTTATAGAAATTAGTGTTTGTTTCAAATAAGCCCCAGAGGGGTGATATTTTTTGTAATCAAATTAATATATCGCTCCGCTGGAACTTTTAATTAAATTGTAGAAAAACGCTATAAATATTACGCTCCGCTGGAGCTTAAAATCTGAGTTATTGATTATTTAATAATCAATAACCATCCTTTTCCTTTTGCTACTGGAATTTCATCTTTTACAGTAAAAGTTTTTGCAGGCTGGAAATTCTCAACTTCTGGAGCAGTAATTGTTGCTTTTGCAGGATTTATTCCTAGTTTTTTCCAGTCAATGTTCAGTTTTACATTTACGTCAGTATCAGCCCAGCTTGCAATAGAAATTAAAGCTGTTCCGTTCTTTTTATAAACAGTTACTAATACTTTATCATTACTTGTTTTTATTGGGCAGTTTTCGCTCCAATATCCAATCATTTCAGAACCTTTGATTCCGAAAGAATCCCATAATTTCCAAATATTTCTAGGATCAGCATTACTACTCCACGGAAGTCTGTTTGTCATTCCGTAAACCATTCCTCTCCATGGATTTCCTCCGTCTTGAAGCATTTCACCCATTAATCCAAAAGGGATTCCGCTTACTTCAGTTAAGAAAAAGTCAGGTTGTCCTTTTTCATAATCAAAATATTCTCCAAACCATAGTTTATTGATGTATGGAAAGTGTTCCATATATAAATTGGCGCTGTTATTAAAACCATCGCTTTTGTTGTATTGATTAGCACTGTGCAAATCGATAATTCCTGGGTGACCATCTTTTGTCAATACTCTTTTAATACGTTTCATAGTGATTCTGTCAAAAGCAACATCATCAAGATAAATTCCGTCAATGCCAACGTTTTGCGTTAACCAGTTCATTCCTTCTACATAGTAGTTATGCCAACGGTTCATCCCGCTGTTTACAATTGCAGCATCTTTAATTTCAGGAACAAACCAAGCAGCAATATAATCATCGCCTACGTGTTCTTGAAGCCAAGAGAATCCGCCGCCTTTTCCTGGAGAATAAATTTCATGTCCTAAGCTTTTTAAAGCAAAAGTTTCATAAGCTTTATTCGAAACTTCTCTAACAGTATTGTAGATTTTTACTTTTAAACCTTTTTGGTGTGCTTCATCAACATAGTCTTTCATCTTTTTAAATTCGATAAAAGGATAATTGATGTAAGGATTGATTGCATTTGCATGGTGAATATTAATTACTGTTGCACCAGTTTGAGCAATAGAATCGATTGGGCTGTATTTATGATAAAATTTATTATCCCATTGAAAATCGGTATTTATGGTGTGAAACGGAGTGATCAATAAAGTAAAGTTGTAATACAAAACATCTCCTTTTTTCATGCTGCGAGCGCCGCTGTATGCGTTTACTAAAACAGATTTTTGATTTGGTGTAATGGTGATTCCGCCTTTGTTCTCGTTACCCCAAGAAGTTGGTAATAATAATGGTTTTTGTAAATAGAAATTGGTGTTTAACGGACGGCTGTATTTTTCATCTCTTAATGAAAACTGCAATCCAGAATTTACACTTCCTATCCATGCACCATCTTGGTTTTTATGCGTTACATCCCATTTCCAGTCAAAAGATGCAGGACGATCTCCGCCTTTTTGACCAAGTCCCATCATATATTTTGCAGATGTCGGCTGCATTGGCAGCTGAAAATTAATATCGTTAAATGAAGCGTCTTCTAAAGCAGTAATTTTAACGGAATAGTGTAAAAAACCGTCAAATTCTATAGAAGCATTTACATCCATTTGAAGTGATTTTGAAGTAGATGTACTTTCCCAAGCTACAGTTCCAGCCTCTTTTTTAGTGAATTTTAAACCGTTATTTTTCCATTGTAATGATTCTTTTCCTGCTGCATCTACAAAATGGAATGTTATTGGAGCGCTTAAAATATCGTTTGGTTTTGTAGTGACTGTTGTCATTTCCGGCGTGAAAAAAGTCTGTATTTGAGCAGGAAAACCATCTGCTCCCAAAACCAGTTTACGACCTAACAAAGAGATTTCAGAATCTTTTATTACTAGTGGAGTATAAGGTGCAATTACAGTATTTTCTTGAGCTAATGTAGAGTTTAACCATTTTAAACGCGTCATTTTTTCAGGACTGTCAATGCCTCCGTTTTTAGTAACTTCATTAGTTACTGTTATTTGAAGTGTGATTGATGTAGACTTTCCGTCAGCGGTAACTGTTGCTTTTCCTGTATAATTTCCGGCAGCAGCAGTTTGCGGAACATCAATGCCGCACCACATTGCTTGAATTTTTCCTTTTGAAACAGAAACAGTATTAGTAAAAGGAGTGCCGTCATATTTTGTTCCGTCAGTGTTGATACAGCTGATGTCTTTACCTTCAATTGTCGCTCCAGTTGTACTCACTAAATTAGTAAAAGATACTTTTACATTTTTTAAGTTTTCAAGGGCATATACTCCTAATTGAAAAGCTAAATATTCGCCTTTCTTTGCCGTATCAGAAAAATTGTTTTGTACTCCTTTTTCGATCCAGCGTTGTGGTAAATCACTTTTCATTCGGATGGAATGCAGTCTGTCTTCAGGGAAAACAAGAAATGTACTGCCGCTATTTTTAGCAATAATTGCTGATGTTTCGGCAGCTGTTGCAATTACTTCCATTGGATAAAAGCTGTTAAAAGCATTTACACTTTGAATTTCGGTAACAGTACAATTGTCTTTTAAACCTGTTTTTATTTTAGAAATCCATTGCGCATCTGCTTTGTTTTCAGCCTTAGCATAAATTCCTTTTGGATAATTGGCTGTGCCTTCGTCAATGTAAGGCATATAATAAACGTAGTATGTTCCTTTACCTGAAATTGGTTCAAAATAAATTGTTCCGTTTTCGCGGTTGATGTTTTCCGTTTTTACATTAAGAACTTCTTTGCCTGCGGCATCTTGAACAATAATTTTTTTAAGTTCGGGTTTTTCATCTCTTCTACGCCATTCTATGGTCGTTTTAGCGATATTTCCTGTACCGGAAAAGTTGACAAGAACACGATGATTTCCTAGTAAATTAGGATTCCAGCTGTCGTTTCCGTCAGTATATTTTATTTGTGCAGTCAAAGGAATACTGAAAATGAAAAGGCACATAATCAATATACTGCTTAGTATTTGTCTGTTTTTTAGGTTTAGTTTCATTGTGTTTTTATGTTCAAGTTAAAAAGTATGCTTTGATATTTAGTAAACGGCTTTCCATCCGTTTTTCTTCCAATAGGCGATAATAGGTTTGTATGGTCCGTATTTGTGCTGCTCTTCAGAAAAATTATCACTAAATGGACTGTGTGCATAATCAATAGGTTTTCCCATTTTATTAGGATAATCAAATGTTTTAGGATTTGGTCTTTCATGAATAGCATCATTATTTACGTAGGCAGCAATATCTAGTGCTTCGGCATCAGTAAGATATGGTTTTCCTAAAGTTACTTTATCATACGGCATATTGCTTTTTAGCCATTGTGCTTGTTTGATAACGCGGTGCATACTTGAGCCGGGCTGATAAGCATATTTTCCCCAAAGAGGCGGGTAGGTGTAACTAGATTTGTCGGCATTATAAACGCCTTCACCATTATTTCCGTGACAACGAGAACAATTTTCAGCAAACAAAGCTTTTCCTCTTTCCGGACTTGCTGCTACATCTGGAAATTCAATTTCTAAGTTTTTAGCACCTTTAAATTTTCCGTCTTTTGGAACAAACTTACTTATCCATTTAAAATAGGATAAAAAGGCAACCATTTCTTTTCCGTCAAGCGGAAGCGGTTTCCCTGAGTGCGGTCTCATTACACAATTATTTACACGTTCAGCAAGCGTAAGCACTTTGTTTTCGCGCCCGCGATATTGCGGATAATTATCATGTGATGACATTAAATTGAAAGCATAAGGTTTTGTACCTGCATCTTGATGACAGTTGGTACAATTCATTTTATTGCCTAAATATTTCCCTTTTATACCATTTGGACCAATATAATAAGCAGTTTTTAGCATCAATTCACGGCCATAACGTACAGATTCTCCAAATTCATCATCTGGAATTTTAGAAGTATCAATAGTAATATAACCTTCATCATCAGCTGTAGTCTTGGCAGCCAAAGTCTGAGAGTTTGAAGTATTGCAGGAATTGAAAACAACAATTGGCAATGCTGAAAAGAGTCCAATAAGAATTATTTTTTTCATGACTAAAATTTTTAATTTAAAAGAAAAGGTTTCATGTTTTCTTCTGGAATAAATTGTACACGGTAAGGAGGTATTTCCGACTCTAAAGCCCAAAGTAATACTCCTTTTTTGTTGGTTAAAACCGTTATATGTCTTTTAGAACAGCAAACCAATATGAGATCTTTATTGATCATATAGGCGCTTCCCATTCTATCGTTGTAAATATCTTTTGGCAGGTTTACATGGAAATCAAGTTGTACTGCTTTATTTTTTTCGTCTACTTTCAGTGCAAAAACCGAAGATTGTTTTTTGTCTACTCCATTATCAAAAAACATTAAACTTCCATCTTGATTAATGTGTGCCGCGTGCGCTTGCGAGAAATCACTATCCTTAGCCATTTTCATATTGCCGTTTCTTCCTAATTTCCAAATTACTTTTCCAGATTTAGAATCGACTTTCCAAATCTGTCCGTTGTTATAAAAAGAGATTAAAAAGTTACCGTCTTTATCATAGTTTAGACTGTTGGCGTGCATCCAGTCTTTTTTAGTTTTCAATAAAGCTTTGTCTTTCATTGGATCGAGATCATCGAAAACGCTCCATTTCCAAATTTGTTTTCCTTTTTTATCTAAAATCAGGATTCCGTCACCATTAATAGTGTCTTTCTTTTTTCCTCCAATTGAAGATAAGTCTGTTATTCTAGCATCAACAAATAAAGTAACGATTTCATTTGCTGATTTTTTTATGATTTCGTGGTGAATAACTTGTTTAAGATCGCCTTGTCCTTTTTTAATATGTGTTAAGGTATCGCCCTGCAGGTTAATTTCTAGAATTTCGCTGCCATAACTTGTAGGTTCATCATTGGTTCCTAGAATAGAAATTATGGTTTGATCTTGGGTGAAATGCGTTACTTTAAAACCAGTATTTTCTACCGTATGATACCATCTTATATTTCCTTTGTAATCAACAATAAATGCTGTTCCCGGAGTTTCTCTTTTTGCCAGAAGCATAAAACCTTTTTTGAAGTTTTGCGGTAAAAGTTCTGGTTTTGGACTATTTGCTTTGAATTTCTTTTGAAGCCATTCCGGCAGTTTTCTTGACTTAAAATTGTACACTTTACTGCTGTCTTTTTCATTTCCTTGTACTGTAATTAATTTAAAATTGTAATCAGTTTCAG
Organism: Flavobacterium plurextorum; assembly: GCF_002217395.1. Taxonomy (GTDB): domain Bacteria; phylum Bacteroidota; class Bacteroidia; order Flavobacteriales; family Flavobacteriaceae; genus Flavobacterium; species Flavobacterium plurextorum. Next base: position 96,586 of record NZ_MUHD01000004.1, read on the forward strand.
GAATAATGTTAAGAAGCACTAAAGAATGTGAGAGACCTTTTTTTGAAAGTGGAGAAATTATCTTGTTTTTACTTCCATTTTTAGCAGTCCAATATTCGGCATATACCTGTACATCGTCATTCGTAGTAACATCGATTTGAATTTTCAATTCGTTGTTACTATGAGTCCCAATATTGATATTTGTGATATAATTACCTTGTTTTTTAGAACAGCTTGCTAATGCAAGTATTGCAAAAATAAAGCTCCATTTTAAAATTAGTTTTTTGATCATTATAAAGGCTTTTTTGAATGAAACAGAAAAGTGCTTTTGTGTAAAAAAATCAAGAATAGACAGGCGATTATGCTGTCTATTCCTGATTTAAATTTTATTTATTGCCTGTCAGCATTACTCAATTTTGGATTAAGATCAACTTGACTTTGCGGATATGTGTAATATTTGTTTTGCGGCATTTTAACTAACGCTGCTTCGCCAACTCTAAGGTGATAAGCATTTACCAGAACATCATATTTGTTCATTCTAATTAAATCGGCGCGACGTTTCCCTTCATAGAAAAGTTCCCATCCTCTTTCTTGTAAAATTGCATCTCTTAAAGAGGCTTGAGTATGATTAGCCAAAATTAAAAGTTTTGCATGTGATCTTCCTTTTACTTGATTAATCAGATCTACAGCTTCAGCAGTTGGACCACTAATTTCGTTTAAGGCTTCAGCTCTGCTCAATAATACATCTGCATAACGTAAAATGTTCACACTATGACCGTCATAATACGTTGTAGTTTCATCATCGGCATATTTTCTAGTTGCTACATCCGGCATATAAAGTACACCTGCAGGCGGCTGTGCGCCCAAAGTTGGTGCTTGTTTGTGCAATAAGCCATCTGATCCCATAAACTCTGGAAAGAAACATTTTTTTCTATCATCTTCATCACCAAAAGTGTTGAAGAAATCCCAGTTTACAGTGTAATACTGCCATCTGTTTTGTACAACTGGATGATCTGTTGGTCCAAAATGGTTCAATAATTCTGTTCCATTTACATTAGCATCACTCAGCGAAGAAAAGATGTTTTCTGAGCACCATTTGTTACTTTCTTTAAATAATCCTAGATAAGACGGATAAAGACTATACTGGTTCAAGTTCATTACTTGCTGTGTAAGTGTTGCTACTTTTTGCCAATCGTGACTGCGCAGGTATAACTTCGCCAATAATGTAAGTGCAGCGCCTTTAGTAGCACGTGCTACATCGTTTGTACCATAAATTGGATTATTCATATAATTTAAAGGTAACACATCTGCAGCTTCATTCAATTCTTTGATCAGGAAAGCATCTATTTCTTCTACTGATGACGGAGCTATTTGTTCTAGATAACCTGGGTTTCCTAAATTAGCTTCCGTAATTAAAACTACAGGTCCCCAAGCATCTGTTAAGTCCATATACGAAGATGCTCTCAAAAATTTGGCTTCAGCGATAAATTGAGCCTTTTCGGCAGCAGTTATCCCAGACATTTTTGCGATATTAAAAATCGCATTATTTGCATTGGCAATCAATTTGTACATTGCAAGCCAATCTTCCTTAAGTAATCCGTTACTGGAATTCCAAGTTCCTAATGACAATTGTCCCGGATCTCCACCAAATTGGCAATGACCTAAATCTGTAGCAATATCTGTTAAAGCAAAGTGTCTAGTTGCCCAGTACGAAAAGTTATCGCCTACCGAAGGTCCTTTTAATCTGCCATAAACGGAGTTGACTGCAGCAATAGCATCTGATTTTGTTTGATACCCATTGGTGTTAGTCAAGCTACTATATACCGTGGGTTCAAGATCCTGATTACAGGAAAATTGTACTCCAGCAGCTAGTAATAGTAATAATATTGTATGTTTTTTCATTTTAATAAATTTAAATGTTACTAAAAAAGCTTTTTAGACTAGTGAATAGTCACTTTTATGCCTAAAATAAACGTTCTAGAAGCTGGGAAAGAGTTAAAATCAATTCCTCCACCAATGTTTTGTGCTGTAGAGCTGCTTGTATGTCCATTTATTTCAGGGTCGTTTCCAGAATAATTTGTTATGGTCAATAAATTCTGTCCTATAGCATACAATCTAATATTATCTATAAATTTTACTTGTCTTAATGCACTTTCTGGAATAGAATATCCGATAGAAACATTTTTCAAACGAACGTAAGATGCATCTTCAACAAATTTTGAATTTACGTAACTGCCATAAGTACTTTTGTAGTAACCGTCTCTCGGAATGTCTGTGTTTTCATTAGTTCCAGCTACCCAGCGATTTAAAGCATCTGTACTTGTACTGGATTCTCCAACCATTTTTGTCATATTATAAACAGAATAATCAAATGCTCCTTGGAAAAAGATATTCATGTCAAAGTTTCCAAATCTAAAATCATTGTTGAAACCTGCGATGTAATGTGGTGTAGAATTTCCTAAATATGTTCTGTCTTCAGCTGTAATTAAACCATTTCCATCTAGATCTTCATATTTTGGATCTCCTGGTTTAGACAAAGGCTGCGGAGCATAAACTTCTCCAGTTTTGATTACACCGGCATATTTAAATCCGTACAATACTCCCATTTCTTTTCCTGGCTCTAATCTTGTAAATTCTCTTCCAGAAACCGTTCCGCTTGGGTTAGAAGTATTAGTACTAATAATTTTTACATTATCAGCTAGAGATACAACTTCTTGTTTATTGTAAGCAACGTTCAAGGAAGTTGTCCACAGGAATTTATCATTTCTATAGTTTGTAGTGGTAATTCCTAGTTCAATACCTTTATTGTCAATAACTCCAGAGTTCATGGTTTGGTTTTCAAAGCCCCACCATCCGCCAACAGGTACTCTGATCAATGCGTCAGTAGTTCTCTTTTTGTAGACATCAATAGTTGCAGTTATTTTACTGTCTAAAAATCCCATATCTAAACCTATATTGGTTTGTGCTGTTTCTTCCCATTTTAAATTAGGATTTGGTAAATTTTCAGGTTCATTGGCACCTACGAAACTATCAGGAGCAATTGTTGCACCCCAAGATTTTAGTGTGTTCATGTATGCATAATCTCCAATACCATCATTTCCTGTAATACCGTAACTTACTCTTAATTTAAGTTCAGAAATCTTATCTAATTTTTGCATAAAAGATTCGTTAGAGATTTTCCATGCAACAGCACCAGAAGGAAATGTTCCGTATTTATTATTTGGTCCAAAACGAGAAGAACCGTCTCTTCTCAACGTAAAAGAAGCCAAGTATTTATCATTAAAGGCATAGTTTAACCTTCCAAAATAAGAAGTTAATTTTGTCTCCAATTTTTGTGTTTCTGGTTTCAAATACACTTCAGCACCTTGCAGGTTATAGTAAGTCAATACATCACTAGAAAAACCAGATCCAGAAGCTTTCATTCTTTCGTAAGTATCTTTTTGATTCGAAGTACCAATCATTGCTGTTATCGCATGCTGCTCTTTAATATTAAACTTATAAGTCAAATATTGTTCAGTACTCCATCTAAAATAAGTTTTATTTTCTTCAGAACCAGTTCCTTTCAAAGCAGCTCCTGCAGTTAATGTTCTTGGCGTATATTTTCCTTGAATGTTTTCCTGCCATTCAGCACCCGCACCAAAATGATACGTTAGACCTTTGATGATTTCATAATCTAAAAACATATTACCATTAACCATTCTATTAATAACATGATCGGTTGGCTCTAATAAAAGGGCTAATGCATTATCCTTACCTAAGTATTTATTGTAAGTTCCGTCTGCATTATAGATCGGGAGATTAGGATAGGCAGTTTGAATTGAAAACATTGGCGATAGAATATTATCTCCAAAGTCACTATTGTTTCCTTCTGTCGCGGCACCATAAAAATTGGTACCCATATTTAATTTGCTGTTAAATCTTTTTTCACCTCCCATTCTCACACTGTATCTTTCGAAATCAGTATTTTCAATGGCTCCGGTTTGTTTGATATAATTTCCAGAAAGAAAAAATTTAGATGTTTGATCGCTTCCGCTAAAAGTAAGAGATCTGTTTAGTACTTCACCTGGGCGTGTTGCTGCATCAAACCAATTCGTATTCGCTACAGGAAGACTCGCTGGAAAAAGAGGAGGTCTTCCGTTTTCAAGTTGAATTGCATTTTGAATATCAACAAATTGCTGACCTGTTAGTAATGTAGGCTTATTAATGATGTTCTGAAAACCATCAGAAATCTCTGCTTCAACCTGCATTTTACCTAATTTTCCTTTTTTAGTCGTAATCAAGATTACACCATTTGCTCCTCTTGAACCATAAATAGCAGTAGAAGAAGCATCTTTCAAGATCTGAATGTTTTCAATATCGTTTGGACTGATAGAACCTCCTGAACTTGTAATAAAACCATCAACAACATATAAAGGTCCATTTGAATTATTAATGGAGTTTCCTCCTCTAATAACAACATTTGGAGTAGTTCCAGGAGCATAACTGTTTTGTTGTACTTGAACTCCAGAAGCACGACCTTGAAGAGCTTGTCCAACATTAGCAATAGTTCCTCCTAAATTTAAATTGTCTTTTCCAACAGAGCTCACAGAACCTGTAAGGTCTTTTTTTCTGGCTTTTCCATATCCAATAACAACTTCCTCTAATTTTTGACCAGCTTCTTTCATGACAATTTTTAGAGGCGCGCTTCCTATTGTTACTTCCTGATCTTCCATACCAATGTATGTTATAATAAGTTTAGTAGCATTATCTGGAACTGTAATAGCAAAACTTCCATCAACATCAGTTTGTACACCCGTTTTGGTGCCTTTTATTGTCACGTTTACACCTGGCAGGGGAAGTCCGTTTTGATCTGTTACTTTACCCTTTACCGTTTTTTCAAAAAACAACGAAGTATTGTTTTTAGAAGACACACTTACAGAAGTCGCTGCCGAAGCTTGAAATGTGAAAACTAACAACGAAAGAATCGTGAGTTTAATTTCTTTCCCGGATAAATTGTTAATCCGAAAGTCTCTAGGTTTTTTTTGGGTTAATAATTTCATACTCTTAATTGGTTTTTTTGGTTAATAAAAATTGTGTTTTTTGTTTTGTAGGTTTTCTTTTCTTTTTACTTGGTTTTAAATTTAGGTTTCCTCTTTTTCCGAATTATAATTGAGTCGTTTTTCGTCTATAAATACCCCCTTTATTTTTGACCTAATTTTAGAGTTTTTTCCCGTTTTTGGTCATTTTTATAAGAGTGAAAAATGCTTGAAAAAGACTTTAATTAACTTATTTTTAAGATTATTATATAACGAAACTATCGATTATATTTTTACTAAACAAGAAAAAACACAAAAAATGTGCTCGAACACATAAAAAAAATGTTCTCGAGCACATAAAATTACATAAAACATTTTTTTTTACTTAAAAAGATGGAATATCTATAAATTAAGCAGCGATTAAAAAGATCAGTAAAATTGAGGGTTTTTTACTTGAAACAGTTGTTTGTATGTATTGTTGGTGTTGTTTTATTAAAACTTTATGAAATTCGTAATGATAATATGAGCTAAATGATAATTCATCAGGCTTTTCTTATCGCTTTAAAATAATTTCAGGCAATTTTATTTTTATTTGTGGTGTGTTTTTTTCTTGAATTTTAAACTACTTTAGTGATCTCGAAAAAAGCAAAAAATAATGACGTTTTTTTGTTTCATTTTTGGTTTTTGAAGAAATAAAAAATTAACAAATTTTAAGAAATGTAATTGTGAAAGAATATCAAGTAATTTTAGTAGAGAAACAAGGGCGAAATTCTGATGAAATTTTAGATTTTAATACTTGGGAAAAAGCAAACTGTTTGACTGATTTTTGCTCTCCTTGGAAAAGTGATTCTATTTCTAAAATTGAATTTAGAGCTTGCTGGGATCTAGAAAATCTCTTTTTTAATTTTAGAGTTTTTGATACTGATGTTTATATCGATAAAAAAGATGATAGTATTGATAGTATCGGAAACTCAGATAGAGTAGAACTCTTTTTTAGAAAAGATGAGAAACTAACTCCTTATTATTGTCTCGAAATGGATACTGAAACAAGAACTATGGATTTTGAGGCTTATCCAGACAGAAAATTTGATTTTAATTGGAATTGGCCCAAAGACAATTTACATTTAAAAGCTTCAAAAGATGAAAAGTCTTTTACTGTTGAAGGTAAGATCAGTGTAAAATCACTTGAAGAATTAGATTTAATTCAAAATAACACAATTGAAACCGGTGTGTACCGAGCTAAATTTTCTAAAGCAGAAAATGGAGCATACGAGCCAACCTGGATTTCATGGGTGAATCCAAATACTGAAACGCCTAATTTTCATACCGCTTCTTCTTTTGGCAGATTTATTTTGATGAAATAGTTTTTTTTAGGAGCAAAGCTTCAAAGAGGCAGAGGTTGGGAGGTTTTAAATAAAAAAATCTAATCTGCTAAATTTGCGTGCCATTTTGGTTTGCGGATTTAGCAGATTAGATTTTTAGTGTATATATGATTTTAAAAGAAAACTACTGTCTTCGTAACAAAACGGATTAAGCGTAAAACGAAGCATTTTCGACATTAATAATATCGATAGGAAGTAAAATAGTTTCAGGAATATCTTTTCTAAATAAAAAGTGTTCAACCAAAGTACTGACACCTAAATAAGCTTGTCTTTTTTGATTTTGATGAATTAAAAAATGAACTAATCCTTGATTCAAGAAGTTTACATTCTTCTCAATTAAATCATAACCAATAATTGCAATTTTTTTGTCTTTTGCAGAAGTTAATAGAGAAGCAATTTGATACGCTTTGGAAGTCGTGATAAAAATGCCTTTTAAATTAGGATGTTCTTCTAGAAAAGCGGTAAACTTAGTTTCGATATTTGAGTGTTTTAGTTTTAAAGTCGTTAAAGAGAAATCGGAAAGATTTTTCTCTTCAAAATAATTTCTAAAACCTTGTTCCTTTTTCTGCATGTGAACTGCATTTTTAAGGCTTTCATCAATATGTATAATTGCAATTTCACCATTTGGTAAAATCAAATTCATTAAACTCGCAGCAACACGACCGCTTTTATACAAATCTTGCCCAACAAAACTTTTAATAGAAGAAGATTCAACCTGATTATTAAAAGTATTAACCATAATATTCAATTCGTCGTACTGCTTGATAATTTCAAGAGTTTCTTTATGAAATAAAGGCGCTATTAAAACAGCATCAGGCGATTGATTGATGATTTTTTCGTTAGTACTTAAAAACGATTTAGTGCTTTCTGGATTAAAATAATGTGTTTCAATAATAACACTGTAAGCTTTAAACTCCGTTTTGGCATCCTGAATACCATTTACACAAGGCAGCCAGTACGGATCGATTCCCGGATCAGGCAGTAAAACGCAAATACGATAAATCTTATTATTTTTTAAATTACGAGCAATTAAGTTAGGTTCATAGTTAATCACATTCAAAACCTCGTTTATTTTGTCAAGCGCTGTAGGAGAAACCTTCCCTCTGTTATGCAAGACTCTGTCAACAGTTCCTTTAGAAACTCCTGCCATTTTTGCAATATCCTTAATTGTGTACTTTTTATCCATATAAGCAAATATAGAAACTTTGATTTGATTATTTAAAATAGGACTTCATAATTATTTAGTGTGCTCGAGGACATTTTTACGGTGTGTTCGAGCACATTTTTTTAATTTTACTTGTTTTATAAAAATATAATCTATAGTTTCGTGGAGTTAAAATTGAAAATCAAAAAAATATCCATAACCAAGAAATCATTATAAACTATTGTTTAGTAATGACTTAATGACTCTTTTTAAATGAAAAAAATTACTTCATTAGCCCCAGGTCGGACATGTCTCTTTGGAGATCATCAAGATTATTTAGGATTACCGGTTATTGCCTGTGCAATAGATCGAAATATAAAACTAACCGCAGAACAAAATAACACCAATACTTTTGTTCTAAACATGATCGACATTGATGAAGTTAGAACTATTGATATTAACGCAGCTTTTGAGAAATTAGAGCCTCGCGATTACTTTGCTTCGTCGCTGCGCGTATTGCGCAGATACGGTTGTGTGCCAAACACAGGTTATAATATTACAATTACCGGTGATATTCCTATAAACTCTGGAACATCAAGTTCGTCAGCCTTATTGATGGCTTGGATTCGTTTTTTAATCGATGCTTTTGGAGTTGATCATGAAGTAACTCCTGAATTCCTGTCGAAATTAGGATACGAATCTGAAGTTTTAGAACATGGCGAACCGGGCGGAATGATGGATCATTTTAGTATTGGAGTAGGGAATATCGTGTATATTAATACAAAAGAACCTTTCTCTTATCGAATTATCGGAACAGGATTAAAAGGGTTAATTACAGGAGTTTCAGGTGTTCCTAAAGAAACAATTGGTTTGATTGGAGAAATAAAAGGAAATGCATTGATGTCTATAGGTATTGTCAAACAAAATTTCCCTGATTTTGATCTTCATGCCTCAAAAATTGAAGATTTTGATCGTTATCGAAATTGTCTGCCAGATCGTTTAATTCCGTTTTTTGAAGCCGCTCTTAAAAATTATCACTACACAAAAGAAGCTTTAAAAGAGTTTGAAAAACCAGTTTTAGATCTTAAAAAAATTGGAGAATTAATGAATCAGCATCACGAAGTTTTGCGTGATTTATTGAAAATTACAGTTCCTCGAATTGATGCTATGATTAATGCTGCCTTGCGAGCAGGTGCTTACGGAGCTAAAATTGTAGGTTCTGGCGGCGGCGGAAGCATTGTAGTAATTGCAGATCCGCAAATTGAAGACTCAGTAATCGAAGCTATTTTAAGTGCAGGAGCTCAAGAAGCCTACGCTGTAAATGTAGATCCAGGAGTAAGAACTATAGAAAATATCGAAATTTAAAAAATAAATATGCACAACAATTTAGTTATTCTTGCGGGCGGAGCATCATCCCGCATGAAAAAAGAAGCAGTTTTAGATAATTTATCACCCGAAGAAATAGCACAAGCCAACGAGAGAAGTAAAGGCTTAATTGGTGTTGGCTCTAGCGGGAGACCTTTATTAGATTATCTTTTATTAAATGCAAAAAAAGCAGGTTACACAAATATCTATATTATTATTGGAGAGCAGGGAGAGTTGTTTAAAGAGTTTTACGGAAGTAAAAATGTAGATAATGATTTTCATGGACTCAATATTTCATTTGCAGTACAGTATATTCCTGAAGGAAGAGTAAAACCATTTGGTACTGCCGATGCTTTGTTTCAAGCTGTAATGCAGTTTCCTGAATTAAACCTGCAAGAATATTCAGTTTGTAACAGCGATAATTTATATTCTGCAGAAGCTTTGAGAGCACTTAGAGAGACAAATAGTCCAAACGCATTTATCAGTTACGATCGTGATGCACTTGATTTTCCGCTTGAAAGAATTTCGCGTTTCGCAATCGCCAAACTAGACGAGAATAATCAATTATTAGATATTCTAGAGAAACCAACAGCAGCAGATTTAGAAAATTATAAAGATGTTGATGGAAAAATACGAGTAAGTATGAATGCTTTTAAATTTAACGGAAGTACTTTATATACGCATCTTAAAAATTGTCCGGTAAATCCAGAACGTGATGAGAAAGAGCTTCCTACAGTACTTTTGAACTCAGTAAAAGAAAACCCAGGAACAACATTAGGAATTCCATTTTCAGAACATGTTCCCGATTTAACCGCAAAAGAAGATATTGCAGAAGTAAAAGAATATCTTAAAAAATATTATCCAGTTTTGAACTGGGAATAAAAATTAACAAAAAATTCATATCTAATTTAGGACAGAATACAACATATTAGATTACTTTTGCAGTGCAAAAAAAATGCATAAAAATGCATAAAATACGCATACCGATTGTGAGTGTTGGTACTAAATTTAGGTTGAAAATATAAAAATCTATTAACTATCAACCCAAAAGTATTATGTCAAACATTGAAAGTGCCATACAAATAAACAAAAGGAGTGCAATTATTCCGATGGTCATACTGACCGCTTTATTTTTTATTCTCGGATTTGTAACGTGGTTAAATGGACCACTAATTCCGTTTTTTGAATTAGCTTGCGAATTAACCTCTTCTCAAGCCTATTTTGTAACTTTTGCCTTCTATATAGCTTATTTTGTAATGGCAGTTCCATCATCTTGGGTAATTGAAAAAGTAGGATATAAAAATGGTATTTCATTAGGTTTGCTCATCATTGCTGCCGGAGCATTTATGTTTTATCCCGCAGCAGAAAGCAGAACTTTTTTACTGTTTTTAATCGCTTTATTTGTCATGGGAACTGGTTTGGCTATATTACAAACAGCAGCAAACCCATACGTAGTCGTAATTGGACCTAGAGAAAGTGCGGCAGCAAGAATTAGTGTTTTAGGAATTGCTAATAAACTTGCTGGATTTGTTGCACCTATTATATTAACAGCTTTAGTGTTGTCAAACATGCAGGATTTCACTGCAGATAAAATTGCGCTGCTCGATTCAGTTTCAAAAGCAAATGCTTTAAATGCGCTCGCATTGCAATTACAGACACCATATATTTATATGGGGTTGATTATTGTTGTTCTTGCAATATTGGTAAAATTGTCTCCGCTTCCTGAAATTGATCTTGATGAAGATGGAAATATAACAAATTTGAGTATTTTTAAGCAAATTAAAAACGCATTCAAACGCCCACAATTAGTATTAGGAGTTGTAACTTTGATGCTTTATTTAGCAGCTGAAGTTTTAGCCGGAGATTCTATCGGAGGTTTCGGAAAACAATTGGGAGTTTATGGTGATGAAGGAAATTTTTATTTAAAGTTAACTTCATTTACAATGTCGGCAATGGTTGTAGGATATATTTTAGGAATATCACTAATCCCAAAATACCTTTCTCAGGTAACTGCCTTAAAAGCTTCAGGGGTTTTAGGTATAATTTTGGTTTTAGCAATCGTTTTGATCTCACCAAATATAATGGTACAATTGCCAGGAGTTCCAAATTTGCCAGTTGTAATACTTTTAGTAGCATTACTTGGATTGGCAAATGCACTTTGCTGGCCTGCAATTTGGCCAATGGCGCTTGAAGATCTAGGCGGATATACTAAAATAGGAAGTGCCATTTTGATTATGGGTATCATTGGCGGTGCAATCTTTCCTTTGTTTTACGGTCTAATTACAGAAACTATAAATGCATCAAATATAGCAGACGGAACGCAGGCGGTTTCTAAAAGCGGAAACCAAATTGCTTATTTAATGCTGCTGCCATCCTATTTAATGATTCTTTTTTATGCAGTAAAAGGTCATAAATATAGAAGTTGGTAAATTAATGAGAAATTAAAATAAACTACTATATCATGTTAAAAAGTAAAATCGACAAAGCAACAGGTTTCGAAAAGCGATTCGAAAACATCAACACGGTTGTTTTTGAAAATTCAAACGAAGCTTCAAAAGCAGTTGCTCAAGAAATTGCAGCTTTAATTCAATCGAAACAAAAAGAAAATCAACCTTGTATTCTAGGTCTTGCAACAGGTTCTTCTCCAAAAGGACTATATGCAGAGTTAGTTCGATTGCATAAAGAAGAAGGCTTGAGTTTTAAAAACGTAATCAGTTTCAACTTAGATGAATATTACCCGATGGAACCAAATTCTATCAATAGTTATGTTCGTTTCATGAAAGAATTACTTTTTGATCATGTCGATATTTTACCAGAGAACGCACATGTTCCTGATGGACTTTTAACTAAAGAACAAATTGCTGACTATTGCCACGAATACGAAGCAAAGATTGAAGCTTTAGGCGGAATCGATTTGCAGATTTTAGGAATTGGAGGAAACGGACACATTGGTTTTAACGAATCAGGTTCGCTTCAAAACTCTAAAACACGTTTAGTAGCTTTAGATCATATTACTAGAGTAGCTGCAAGTAAAGACTTTTTTGGATTGAACAACACACCAAGAACTGCAATTACGCTTGGAGTTAAAAAAATAATGGAAGCTAAAAGAGTTATCCTATTAGCTTGGGGTGAAGGAAAAGCAAATATTGTAAAAAGATCAGTTGAAGACGAAGTTACAAATCGTGTTCCAGCTTCTTTCTTACAAGAACACAATAATGCCGTTTTTATTTTAGATAAAGAAGCTTCTTCAAAACTGACAAGAATCAACAAACCTTGGCTTGTTGAGAAAATTGAGTGGACTGATAAATTAACAAGAAAAGCAGTTTTAGGATTGGCATTAGATCTTAAAAAACCAATTTTAATGCTTACAGATGCTGATTATATCGAAAACGGAATGAGCGATTTATTAGCTGATTCAGGTCCGGCATACGATACTAATATTAAGATCTTTAATAAATTACAAAATACAATTACAGGCTGGCCAGGCGGGAAACCAAATTCAGATGATGCAAATCGTCCAGAAAGAGCAGAGCCTGCTAAAAAACGTGTCTTGATTTTCAGTCCGCATCCAGATGATGATATCATTAGTATGGGAGGAACTTTTATGCGTTTGCAAGAGCAAGGACATGAAGTGCATGTAGCATATCAAACTTCTGGAAACATTGCTGTTGCTGATGATGAAGCACTGCGTTTTGCTAGATTCGTAATTGATTACAACGAGAAATTCGGAATCAAAAGCGAAGAAGCCGATAACATTTACAAAAAAGCACAAACATTCTTAGAGAATAAAAAGAATAGTGAAATTGATATTCCTGAAGTACGTTATATTAAAGGATTGATCAGAAAAGGTGAGGCGAGAGCAACAAGTCATTTTGTTGGATTACCAGATGAGCAGATTCATTTCATGGAACTTCCGTTTTATGAAACAGGTACAATTGAGAAAAAACCAATTGGACAGGAAGATATTCAGTTAACAATGGATTTGATTGAAAAAATTAAACCGCACCAAATCTATGCAGCAGGAGATTTAGCAGATCCACACGGAACACACAAAGTTTGTTTAGATGCTATTTTTGAAGCAGTAAAAGCTTTAAAACCAAAATCATTCATGGATGACTGTTGGTTATGGTTATACCGTGGAGCTTGGCAAGAATGGGGAATTGACGAGGTTGAAATGGCCGTGCCAATGAGTCCAGACCAAGTTTTGGCAAAACGTCATGGAATCTTCAAACACCAATCTCAAAAAGATGGAGTTGTTTTTCAAGGAACAGATGCTAGAGAGTTCTGGCAGAGAGCTGAAGACAGAAATGCAGAAACAGCAGCTTTGTACCACCAATTAGGTTTGGCTACTTACGCGGCTATGGAAGCATTTGTGAGATGGCATTACTAAGAGACTATTCCGAAGCTTCGGGACTGAGAGGCTATCCTAATAGTTATCAGGACTAAGTTTTATAGAATAAGATTAGATTTTTTGTCACAGATTAAAAGGATTTGCACAGATTTTATTATTCTGTTTTTGATACAAATTTTTACAAGTTAATTCGTGTAATTCGTAGCGAAAAAAAATCATTTAAATCTTTTTAATCTGTGGCAGAAGAAAAATAAAAAAATAGAATAGCTTTGCATATAATTGAAGCAAGAAGAAAGATCAGTTCTTTCTTCTTGCTTCTTTTTTTCTTCTAAACTATGGAACAAGACAAAAAACTTCTTATAAAATTAGCGCACACCAAAATGCCTTTCGGAAAATACGAAGGTCGTTTTTTAATAGATTTACCTGAATATTATGTCGTTTGGTATCATAATAAAGGATTTCCAAAAGGAGAATTAGGGCAGCAGCTTCAGTTGATCTATGAGTTAAAATTAAATGGCTTGGAAGAGTTGATTCGTAATATTAAGAAGCAGTATCCTAAGCCTTTAAAGTAAAATTTAGTTTTTCAAAATCTCATCAAGTACGATGAGATTTTTTGTTTTAGAATAATATTAATTGTCATTTTATAATTTCTTTTGATTTGGTATATTGTGGTTATTATTTAATAAAATAAGAAAAAAAATACAGTTATTGTTTTTTATATCCAAAAAATAATATATTCGTAGGAATTAACACTTTATTAATATTATATGAAAACTAGAAAGGTAAATTTTTCAGAATTAGAGAATAATATGAAAAGAGAAGAAAAAATGCATATTCTTGGAGGTGGTGCTAATACACTGGATCAATTAGGACCTTCAGATGATACGGATTTTGATTATTCCAGCGGCGGCGGGTTTGGGATGACTGGGTTTGGGCAAGGTCCTTTTGTCAGCGGAAGTGCTAATAATTTTTCCCAATTAGGTTCTTATGGAAGTTCTTCTTATAATAACTCATCTTATAGCGGCAGCTCTTATGGGAGTGGTTCAGGAAATAATAATAACAATAATTATTATTCGGGTTGGATTTCAGACACAAATAGTTTAGTAACTGCTAATCCAAATGACATTTATAGGTTTCTAAATTTTGTAACTGATGGTATTGCAACAAACCCTCAATTTTCTTGGAATACAATTAGTGCATTTTTATCTAATGAATTGACTCCTTTGGGGAGAACTCTAAATGATTCAGCTTATGGTGCTATTTTGCTAAACAATGTTACCGTAATTAATAACTATAAGGGACCAAGTACTATTCCGCAAGGAGTTGTTTATAATAATGGTATTTTAGAACTTGACTATTCGTATTATAATTCTGGCACTACAAATAATGGTGGAGGTTCATACGGCGCAACTCAATCTCGTACATCTGCAATTTTAAGTGCTTTTACAAGAGATCAAGTAGTAAATGGTTTTAATAAAATTGATTTTTCGGGAATGATTTTGGATCCAATTCAAGATTGGGATCCAATCAAAAAAGAATATGATTACAACAATCCTTTTCAGCCAAATATGAAGATTAATGTTGAAGGAGCAATAGCTATAGCTTTGTATGAACAGTTGTCATTATCTGTTTATGATAACGATGGGTCTATAAATGGTACTGCTACAATTGGTTTTGGTCATAAATTACATCCTGGATTAATAACGTCCACAGATCCAAAAACAATTACTTTTGACCAAGCAATATCTTATTTTGCTCAAGATATTATTAAAACAGAAAATGTATTGAATCAAAAAATTGAAAATATGGATTTGACAGGAATGTTTAATAGAAGTCAGTATTTTGCATTGTTTGATATGGCATACAATGGAGGAAATTCATCAGATAGTATATTAACAGCAGTTCTTAATGGTATGAAGTCAGGTGGGGTAGAGATGGCAAATAAAGTCATAGAAGATGCGTATCGAAATGCTGATCCTAAAAAAGGAATAATGGAGAGGAGGTATTTCGAAGCACAAGCTTTTATTTATGGAAGATCGTTAACTCCTGAAGAATCTAAAACTGAATTAATAAATTTGGGGCTTAAATAGTAAGATTACAATGATTATTAATATTTATATGAGGCAGTTATGTCTTTTTTTGAATATGTTCCAGAAGAAAAAAAATATGAAAAAATACACAATCATTTCCATAATATTGAATGGAATTTTGCTTATTACTTTAATTATATTATTTAATAATTATTTTGAAGTTAGAAATGAATTTGAAATTTACAAAAAAACAGATTCAATTAAGCGCGAAAATAAAGAAATTGCTAGGATAGTAGACAAAAATGATCCCATTTATATATATAATACTCATAAGTTCTCTCGAGATACGGGATATACAAGTTATGATTATAATATGAATACTGGTGAGAGGCTTCAGTTTGCTGATAGTCTTTTAAATAAGGTAGTAAAAGATAAAATTGGAATGTTGGAAAAATATATTAAGGTAGATAGAGATATGGTCTTAAAAGTAAAGAATAACTCTTTTTTTGTTAACGCCTTAAAAGTTAATATTGCGCAAAAAGAAAATCTTATAAAATCTCAAGAATTGTGGAGAAAAATGAGATTGTTAAATTCAGAGAATGTAAGGTTAGGATGTGATGGAGCGACAGGATGTACAGGAATTGTTAATGATGCTGATATAAAGTATGTTTTAAGAAGGATAGAAGAAATAAAGGATGTAAATGGATATAATTAAAGAGCTAAGAATAGGTGTGATGATAGTAGCTTTAAAAGTATTGTCCAGTTAAAATTAAGATGATAAAGAGTAAAATTATTTTGTTTTCAATTTCATTTTTGTTTTTTTTAAATTCTTGTGGTAAATGCATAGAAACACATTTAACAGATGAAGAGCGTATATGGTTCAAAGCATATGAAAAAGGGCAAATCATAGTTTTTAAAAGTAATTTGGGTAATTTAGATACCTTACTGGTTCATGAAAAGAATGAAGGACATGGTAATGAAAATTGTAATTATTATGGTATAGGCCCAATTCAACCACACATAATGAATATTACACTTAAACGTAAAAATTGTAAAAACGAATCAAATTGTAATGCAGGTATATCAATTAGTAAAAACAAAGAAAATGAAAAATGTTTTCCAGGTTTTTATGCTTTTGGTTTATACCAGGATGGTAATCTTAAAGATGAGAGTTCGAAAGTAACAAACTTTAAGTTGTCTACAGTAAAGACTATATATAATGAAGTTTATCATTTTGAGGATGGTTTAAATGCAAAAAATGTTACACTCGTTTTTTTAAAATCTTTTTATTGGGATAAAAAAGGAGGCTTAATTCGTTATGATACAAATGAGGGAGAGATTTTTGAATTGTTAAAAATTACAAAATGATTATTCTAAAAAGAGGAATAATTGTTTTAGTCATTATTCTGTTTTCTATTGTCATAAATTCTTGTGGTAAATGTGTAGAAACCAACCTGACAAAAGAAGAACGTGCGTGGTTCTCTGTTTATGAAAAAGGTCAATCAATAGTTTTTAAGAGTAATTTAGGTAATTTGGATACTTTATTAGTATCAGAAAAAATTGAAACGCATAATAATAAAGATTGCAATTATTATGGTATAGGCCCTATGCAGCCCAATATAATGTTTATCACTATCGAATCTAAAGTTTGTCATAATGCCCCATATTGTAA
The DNA here is from genome assembly GCF_002217395.1 of Flavobacterium plurextorum. GTDB lineage: Bacteria > Bacteroidota > Bacteroidia > Flavobacteriales > Flavobacteriaceae > Flavobacterium > Flavobacterium plurextorum. The sequence goes on from NZ_MUHD01000004.1 coordinate 113,524, forward strand.
TGGAGAAATATATATAAGTAAAGATAAAATTGACGTAAGCTATTTACCAAGCTTCAGTCTTTTCGGTTTAAATCAAAAAGGTGAGCTAACAGAAGATGCTTCAAAGTTCAGAAAAATTAATCTAACTACAACAAATATTCTATGTAGTCAAGTTTATCATTTTGAAGATAATATAAATGCGAGTAATGGAGGTAACAACTATTTAAAATCTTTTGATTGGGACAAAAAAGAAGGTTTGATTCGTTATGATACAAATGAGGGAGAGATTTTCGAATTGTTAAAAATTATAAAATGATTATTCTCAAAAGAGGAAGATTTTTTTTATTCATTATTCTGTTTTCTATTGTTATAAATTCTTGTGGTAAATGTGTGGAAACCAACCTGACAAAAGAAGAGCGTGCGTGGTTCTCTGTTTACGAAAAAGATCAAACTATAGTTTTTAAAAGCAATTTAGGTAATATTGATTCTCTTGTAGTAACAGATAAGTCTGAAACTTTTGGGAATAAAGATTGTAAGTGGGTTGAAATAGGGACTATTCAGAATAATATGTTAAAACTTAATTTAAGGTCAAAGGCTTGTAAAAGTAAAGATTTTTGTGAAGGGATTATGATGATTAGTAAAGATCAGCCAAATCAACAAGCACTGCCTTTTTTTAGAATTTTTGGATTAGAATTTTCCCCTAATTCAGGGGCAAATAAAATGATAACTAAAAAAGTAAATTTTGATCACGTAAAACTAGAATATTCAGATGTTTATTTTTTTGAAGATAAATTAAATTGTAATAGTTATGGCAGTAATTTTTTGAAATCTTTTTATTGGGATAAGAAAGCGGGCTTGATCAGATATGAATTCATGGCGGAGAGATTTTTGAATTACTAAAAAAATAAGATATATAAATGTTTAATTTTCCCCACGAGTATCAACTTGATGCCAAAGACTGTGGTCCATCTTGTATAAAAATAATTGCTAAATTCTATGGCAGGTTTTACAGCCTGCCTTTTTTACGCGATTTATGCGGTATTACTAGAGAAGGAGTTAGTTTTTTAGATTTAAGTGATGCCTGCGAAAAAATTAGTTTGCGTACTAAGAGTATTAAGATAGATTTTAATACCTTAAAAACAATTCCGCTGCCTTGTATTGTACACTGGCAAGACAATCATTTTATTGTAGTTTACAAAATAAACCATAAACAAGTATTTGTTTCAGATCCTGCAAAGGGTTTATTGAAATACTCTTATGAAAATTTTAAGAATAGCTGGCTGAAAGAATCTGAAACCGGAGCGGTTTTAGCCATAGAGCCAATGGCTGATTTTAAACAGCGATCTATCGATGACAAGTTAGAACGCCGCAAAACATTTGAAAATTTCTTAGGTTATTTTACCCCCTACAAAAAAAGTTTTATAAACTTATTTGTGGTAATGCTGATCGTAACAGTTTTACAGGCTTTTTTACCTTTTATTTCAAAAGCTGTTATAGATGTTGGAATTCAGACTAACGATTTAGATTTTATTGATCTTGTTCTAATTGCTAATATCACAATCATTGTCAGTATTCTGCTAAGCAATATGATACGTGATTGGATCTTGCTTCATCTAACCTCAAGAATCAATATTTCATTAATATCAGACTATCTAATTAAATTAATGAAACTGCCAATTACTTTCTTCGAGAATAAATTAATTGGAGATATTTTACAGCGAGCACAAGATCATGAACGTATTCGTGATTTTATAATGAATAATTCTCTCAATTTTATTTTTTCCATTTTAACCTTTTTCATTTTTGGAATTATTTTGTTTATATACAGCCCTATTTTATGTTTGATTTATGTCATTGGGAGTATATTATTTATTAGCTGGGTCTTATTCTTTTTGAGGTTTAGAAAAAAACTGGATTGGGAGTATTTTGATGTTCATACTAAAAATCAAAGTTATTGGGTAGAAACGATAGGAAGTATTCAGGATATTAAAATCAATAATTACGAAAAGCAGAAAAGATGGAAATGGGAAGCCTTGCAGGTTCAATTGTTTAAAATTGATCAAAAGATATTACGAATTACAAATGCCCAAAATCTGGGAGCGCAATTTATCAATCAATTAACCAATTTGGTAATTACTTTTTATTGTGCGAAATCTGTAATCAAAGGCGATATAACTTTTGGGGTAATGATCTCTACTCAATTTATAATTGGAATGTTAAATGGACCCGTTATGCAGTTTATTTCTTTTATCCAATCAGGGCAATATGCTAAGATAAGTTTCTTACGCTTAAATGAAATTCATGAATTAGAGAACGAAGAAGAAAATGATATTAATAATAATATAAAACTGCCAGAGAATAAAAGTTTGTTTTTAAGAAATGTAAGTTTTCAGTATAGTCGTAATGGTGATTATATTTTAAGCAATCTATCGCTCATGATTCCTGAAGGTAAGGTTACTGCAATTGTTGGTGACAGCGGAAGTGGTAAAACCACTTTGTTAAAGTTAATTCTAAGATTGTACAAACCCACTCATGGAGAACTTTCGATGGGAAATTTAAATATCCAGAATATTAATTTAAAACAATGGAGAGAAAGTTGTGGTGCAGTAATGCAGGATGGTAAAATTTTTAGTGATACTATTCAAAATAATATTGTTTTAGACGATGAAAATATTGATTATGAAAGATTGAAAAAAGCGGTAACAGCTGCAAATATAGCAACTGAAATTGAAGCAATGCCAAAAGGTTATCAAACAATGATGGGAGAAAATGGAAGAGGCTTGAGCGGTGGGCAAAAACAGCGTGTTCTTATTGCAAGAGCTTTGTATAAAGATCCTGATTACCTGTTTTTTGATGAAGCAACTAATTCACTTGATGTCATTAATGAACAAAAAATTGTTGTTGCATTGGAAGAAATATTTAAAAATAAAACTGTAATTGTTGTAGCGCATAGATTAAGTACAATTCGCAAAGCAGATCAAATTATAGTATTGAAAAATGGGTATATCACCGAAATAGGAAATCATGATATGTTAATGACTCGCGAAAACGGGCACTATTATCAATTAGTTAAAACGCAAATAGGAGATACAGTAAATGGCTAGTAAAGGATTCCATAAAACACTTAATGAAAATAGAACAGAAGAAGTTGCTTCAATAATCGAAAGAATGCCAACTAAATTTGGTGCAACAATCACTGGAATTGTTATTGGGCTGGTTTTACTTTTACTTCTCTTTGGTTGGTTAATTAAATATCCATCAATTTTATCCGGGCAGATTGTTATCAATACACAACAAGCTCCAGTAAAGCTAATTGCTTCGACTTCAGGAAATATTATTTTATTAAAAAACAAATCAGGAGTAAAAATAAATGCAGGAACATATTTAGCGTATATAAAGAATGAAGCAAATTTAGATGATGTTCAGGTATTGGATAAATTACTTTATGTAACTAATATTCATCAGATTACTTACAATGAACATCGTCATTTGTTTCCTGAAAATTTATCTTTAGGTGAAATAAATAACAAATACTTTAATTTTTTAAATTCATTATATCAATATTTAGATTATTCAGTACAACAGCCTTATGAGTTTCAAAAACAGATAAATCAAAAGTTATTAGAGTTACAGCAAAGTAAGTTTTCTCAATTAAAAAGCGATTTTAAAAATCAAGAAATCAAATATAACATTTCACAGAGTCTTTTTAAAAAGGATTCAATTTTGTTTGAAAAAGAAGTAACTTCAAAAGCAGATATTGAGCGATCTATTATTGCAAAAGCCAATAGTATTTTAGATTACAATGCTATTGACAAAGAAATTAATAATGCAAATTATCAAATAAAGGAAACCCAAAACAAAACTCAAGTTATCGCTATTGAAAAAGCAGTAAAAGAAAGAGAACTAGTTATTAATTTGTTCAACAGTTACTATGATTTGATAGATGCAGTAAAAAAATGGGAACGTACTTATGTTTTTGTCTCTCCTATTAATGGTAAAGTTGATTTTTTGAATTTTATAAAAAGTAACGACTATATTCAATCAGGGCAAGAATTGTTTAAAATCGTCCCAGATAATAACCAATTAATAGGTCAAGTTAATTTACCAGAAAATGGTGCAGGAAAAGTAAAGGCTGGGCAAGGTGTAATTATTAAGTTGAATAATTATCCGTATAATGAGTATGGCTCAATAAAAGGAAAGGTGAAAAGGATTTCGCTTGCAACAAATCAACAAACGCTTTCAGATAACCAGAATAAAATCAATTCTTATCTTGTCGATGTTATTCTGCCATCAGGTTTGAAAACTAATTATGGAGTAGAATTAAACTTTCATGCCGAAGCAAAAGGAACTGCAGAAATTGTTACGGAAGATAGAAGATTAATAGAACGATTTTTTGATAACTTGAGATATAAATTGAAATAGTCTTTGTTAATTTGGAAATGAAAAGAGTTATTAAAAAAAAGACAAATGAAAATATCAGTTTTTAAATTAAAGCAAAGAAATGTTGGAAATTTTTTAAAGTTGCATTTACTCTTTCTTTTATTTACTCAAAGTTCTTTTTCTCAGACTAGTGATGAAAAGAAAGTTATGATTGACGGCGAAAAAGCTTTTTCAGAAAATAACTTTACACTGGCAAAAGATATTTATTCACAAGCAGTAAAGCTGGATGAAAAAAACAGAAATTTTTGGTACAATCTAGCGGCTTCTGAGCTAGCACTGGGAGAGCGCGAAAACGCATGTGAGCATTTTTATAAAGCTTATTTATTGAATGACGGAGAAGCATTAAATGCAATAAAAGAAAATTGTCCGAATTTTAGAAATGGTTCAATCATGGCAGTAAACGATGTTGACGAAAAGCCTAAATTTATTTATAAAGATAAAGAGTATTTACTTTGTGAAAAAGGAGTGTTAAGTTCAAAATACGTTGATTATATGGCAAAGGAATTAAGGAATTCTAGGGTGTTAGGAAAGAAAGCAATAGGTCGAAAGGTATATGTTCTAATAGGAATAAGTAAGGCTGATAGTTTAAATATAGAAGTGCTTAAAGTTACAGGAAATCAGGAAGATGTTTCAGCTGTCAAAGATGAAGTCATAGCTGTTTTTAAAAACGCGGCGAGCTATATTTCAGCTAAAAATAAAGGTGTAAATGTAGATTTATGGGAAAAATGGGCTATTCCATTAAGTTTTTAGAATAGTGCATTCGCTTCATAACAAAAGCAAGCCTTATTAAAATCGAATTTTATATAAAATAAACTCCTTTGTGTCTTTTTAGAGATAATCCTCAAAAAAATATCTAATAAAAAGTTAAAATTATCGATTACAAAACCAAGTAATCGTTCTGTTTAAAAATTTGCAAATTATCTCATTCTCGAATTGATAAATTGTCTAATTAAATTTGTACTTTTGCCAAGTTTTTTACACAACTACATACAAACAACAACAGAATGAATCAAACAAAATATATTTTTGTTACAGGAGGTGTGACTTCTTCATTAGGAAAAGGTATTATCGCGGCATCTTTAGCAAAATTGTTACAAGGAAGAGGATATCGTACAACAATTCAAAAATTTGACCCGTATATTAACGTGGATCCAGGTACTTTGAATCCGTATGAGCATGGAGAATGTTATGTTACTGATGATGGAGCTGAAACAGATTTAGATTTAGGTCACTACGAACGTTTCTTGAATGTTCCTACTTCTCAGGCTAATAACGTAACTACAGGAAGAGTTTATCTTTCGGTAATTGAAAAAGAAAGAAGAGGAGAGTTTTTAGGAAAAACAGTTCAAGTTGTTCCTCATATTACAAACGAAATTAAAGACAGAATGCAATTGCTGGGTAAATCTGGTGATTACGATATTGTTATTACTGAAATTGGTGGAACTGTAGGTGATATTGAATCATTACCTTATATAGAATCTGTTCGTCAATTAGTTTGGGAATTAGGTGAAAATAACGGAATTGTTATTCATTTAACACTAGTTCCTTATTTAGCTGCTGCAGGTGAATTGAAAACAAAACCAACACAGCACTCTGTAAAAACGTTGATGGAAAGCGGTATCAAAGCTGATATTTTAGTATGTAGAACAGAGCATGAATTGTCTCAAGAATTACGTCAAAAACTAGCTTTGTTTTGCAATGTTAAAAAAGAAGCCGTAATTCAATCGATCGATGCTTCAACAATATACGAAGTTCCAAATTTAATGCTTGAAGAAGGATTAGATGTTGTGGCTTTGAAAAAATTAGATTTACCTAAAAAAGCATCTCCAGATTTAAAAAACTGGAATACTTTTTTACGCAGATTAAAAAATCCAAAACATACCGTAAATATTGGTTTGATTGGAAAATATGTAGAAATGCAGGATTGTTACAAATCTATTTTAGAGGCGTTTATTCATGCAGGAGCTGCAAATGAAACTAAAGTTAACGTAATCTCTATTCACTCAGAGCATATTAATTCTGATAATATCGAGGAGAAATTAGGAACTCTTGATGGAGTTTTGGTTGCTCCAGGTTTTGGAGAAAGAGGTATTGAAGGAAAAATTGAAGCAGTTCGTTACGCACGTGAAAATAACATTCCGTTTTTCGGAATTTGTTTAGGAATGCAGATGTCTGTTATCGAATATTCTAGAAATATTTTAGGTTATGCTGATGCCAACTCAACAGAGATGAACGATAAAACGGCTCATCCAGTTGTGAATTTAATGGAAGAGCAAAAAACAGTTACGGACAAAGGCGGTACAATGCGTCTTGGAGCTTGGAAATGTGATATTAAACCAAATACTTTAGCACATAAAATATATGGTGAAACAACAATTTCAGAGCGTCACCGTCACCGTTATGAGTACAATAATAAGTATGCTGATGAATTACAAAAAGCAGGTTTAAAAGCTTCTGGAGTTAATCCTGATACGGGATTAGTAGAGATTGTAGAGCTTGAAAATCACCCATTCTTTATTGGTGTTCAATACCATCCTGAATATAAAAGTACAGTTGCAAACCCACATCCAATTTTCGTAAACTTTGTGGCAGCAGCAGTAAATGCACATAAAAAATAATAATTAATATTCTAGAAGATGTAACTTTTGAGTGAAACTCATTACTAATAAGCTTCAACGAATAACTTTTTTAAATTATAATGGAAGAAAAAAAATTAGACCTTAATTCAATCATTGGTTTTGTATTGATATTCGGAATTTTGATTTGGATTATGTATCAAAATCAGCCTTCTGAGAAAGAAATTGCTGCTGAGAAAGCCAAGAAAGAATTAGTTGCTAAACAAGAAGCTCAAGCTCAGGTTGATAAAGCAAAAACTGCTGTTGCATCAACCGTTGCTGCAACTCCTGGTGATACTGTACAATTAGCACAATTGCAAAAAACTTTAGGTGGTTTCGCATATTCAGCTACACTTCCTTCTGCAAAAGAGTCTTTTACAACAATTGAAAACGAAAAGATTAAACTTAAAATCGCTAATAAAGGAGGTTATATAGTTGAAGCTACGCTTAAAGAATTCGAAAGACTTAAAAAAGGTTCAGGTCAATTAGTTGAGTTAATCAAGAATAATAATTCAAACTTAAATTTACAACTTCTTACGACAGATAACAGAACATTAAATTCTAAAGATTTGTATTTTGAACCAACATTAGAAAAAGTTGGTGCAGATCAGGTTTTATCGATGCGTTTGAAAGCGGGAGCTAATGAGTTTTTAGAGTATAAATATGTATTGAAACCAAATGATTATTTAGTAGGTTTTGATATTCGTTCACAAGGATTAAATAGAGTTTTAAATTCTGCTAAGCCACTGAATTTGCAATGGGATTTGAAAACATACAGAAATGAAAAAAGTATTTCTTATGAAAATCGTTACGCACAGATCGATTATAAATATGATGATTCTAAATACAGTTCTGTAAGCAATCATGGTCAAGGTAAAGAAGATACTCCAGAAAAAGTAAGTTATATTGCTTTTAAACAGCATTTCTTTACTACTATTTTATCTTCAGAAAAACCGTTTGCAACATCTAAACTACAATCAGATGATTTAGTTAAAGATGAAAAAATAGATACGGTTTTTACAAAACAATTTAGAGCAAACCTTCCTTTAGCTTTTTCAAATGGAGAGGTTGATTATAAAATGAGTTTATATTTTGGTCCAGCAGATTATAAAATATTAAAATCATACGATAAAAATTTCGAAAAGATCATTCCGTTAGGATGGGGAATTTTCGGTTGGATTAATAAATGGATCTTTATTCCGTTGTTCGGATTTTTAAGCTCAACAATGGGATTATCATTAGGGATTGCGATTATCATTTTTACAATAATCATCAAATTGGCAATGTCGCCTATTACCTATAAGTCATTCTTGTCGCAGGCTAAAATGAAAGTTTTACGTCCGGAGATTACAGAGTTGGGAGAAAAATTCAAAAAAGACCCAATGAAGAAACAACAAGAAACAATGAAGCTTTACAATAAAGCAGGAGTAAACCCAATGGCAGGATGTATTCCGGCATTGATTCAGCTTCCGTTTATGTATGCATCGTTTCAATTCTTCCCAGCTGCATTTGAGTTGAGACAAAAAAGCTTCCTTTGGGCAGACGATTTATCATCTTTTGATGCAATTGCTAAGTTGCCTTTTACTATTCCAATGTATGGAGATCATATTAGTTTGTTTCCAATTTTGGCTGCAATCGCAATTTTCTTCTACATGAAAATGACTTCAGGGGATCAACAAATGGCAGCGCCTCAGCAAGAAGGTATGCCGGACATGGCAAAAATGATGAAAATCATGATTTATGTTTCGCCATTAATGATGTTAATTTTCTTCAATAATTATGGTTCTGGTTTAAGTTTGTACAACTTTATTTCTAACTTAATTACAATAGGAATTATGTTTGTAATTAAAAACTACATTGTAGACAGCGATAAAATTCATGCTCAAATTCAAGAAAACAAATTGAGAGAGCCAAAGAAACCAAGTAAGTTTCAACAGCGCCTTCAAGATGTAATGGAACAACAAGAAGCTGCAAAAGCTCAGAATAAAAAGAAATAATTTTTATTTTAATATCAAAAACCGCTGTTGTTAAACAGCGGTTTTTTTGTGCTTAAAATTTTGGTAATAAAACTTTATCAATGACATGAATGACTCCGTTTGAACATTGAACATCTGTGGCAATAATATTGCTGACTCTGTTGTTTGCGTCAGTGATTTTAGGTCCTCCAGTCAAGCCAATAGTAAAATTTTGTCCAGCAAAAGTACTTACGATTTGACCGTTTGTTAAAGAAGTTGAAAGTACATTTGCACCTGCAACCACATGATATTTTAATGTTGTTTGTAGAACATTAACGGGAATGGCAGCAAGTCCTGAATAGCCAGTTTCGGTTAAAAAACTTGTGAATGCAGCATTTGTTGGGGCAAAAACGGTAAAGGGCGAACTTGCTGTGCCAGATAATATTCCCACAAATTCAGATGCTGGATTATAGGTCAACGCCACTACAAGTGTAGTGAAGTTTTTGTTGGCGATTGCATGATTCACAATAGTTGGCAGTCCAATTACGCCATCTACAACATGAATAACGCCATTAGAAGCTGGAATATCTGCAATGGTAACTGTTGCGCCTCCATTTGCTTTTCCACCATTAATATCAACACCAGTTCCCTTTTCAAGATACATACTTATCGTGTTTGTGGTTGATGCACCTCCTTTAGCTAATGTTTTTACATAACCTGTTGTAATTTCGGTTGATTTTACTGTAGTGCTCAAAACATGATTTAGTAATAGTTCTTTGAGCACGGGAGCGGGTACAGCACTTAGATCAGCATAACCATTTGCTGTTAAAAAAGCACTAAAAGCTGCATTTGTGGGTGCAAATACAGTAAACGTGCCTGAAGATTTCAATGTTGTGGCTAAATCTGCTTTTTGTAAAGCAGCTACCAGAGAGCTTAAATTTGGATTTGCTTGCGCAATCGATACAATTGTTTGGGGATTCTGACTTGAATTGTCATCATTGTTGCAGGAAACAGTGACGAAAGTAATTAACGCTAAAAAAGCAATTAATTTAATTTTAATTGTTTTCATGATATTGTTTTTTTTCGTTTGTTCTGCTAAATTAATTATTTTGTTTAATTTTTTTGTTAAAAAATTAAACAAATATTAAATTTAATATACATTTAACTATGTTGTTTAGTGTTGTAATATTTTGATTTTTAGTATTTTGACTTTTGTTTATGGTGTTTTTATGTTTTATTCTCTAGAATTTTTGTTTAATAAAGATTAAACAAAATTTAAAATACTATTTAAGATTTTAAAAGTCAGTATAAAAGTAAAAATGGTTATACTTTTGCAATACTAAAACTCATTTTTTAGTGTTATAATGAAAAACAGTTTATGAAAAAAATTTGGATTTTATTTTTAATAAGTACAGCAGCTTTTTCTCAAGATTTTAATAAAGTTGATTCTAACGGAAAAAAGGACGGAGTCTGGAAAGGAGCTTATGAAGTTTCTAAACGCCCGCGTTATGAAGGGACTTTTAATCACGGAAAAGAGACTGGTGTTTTTAAATTTTTTGATGATACAAAAAAAGGCGATGTTATTGCAACACGCGATTTTACAGCAAATAATGGAAGTTCTTACACTACATTTTTTGATCAGAATAAAAATAAAGTAAGTGAAGGGAAAGAAGTAGGGAAAGCACGTGAGGGAGAATGGAAGTATTATCATAAAGCTTCTAAAGTAGTTATGATGCTTGAAAATTATAAAAACGGAAAGCTGGAAGGGGTAAAATTAATTTATTATCCTGATTCTAAAATTGCCGAAGAAATGAGCTATAAGAATGGATCGAAAGATGGCGTTTATAAAAAATATGGACAAAATGGAAAGCTTCTAGAGCAAACAACTTATAAAGATAATTTGTATAACGGAGACGCTGTTTTTTATGATTCTGATGGTGCTGAAGCTTCAAAAGGGAAGTTTGTGAATGGAAAAAAAGCCGGAATGTGGCAGTTTTATACTAATGGGAAGTTACTGAAAGAAGTAAATATGAGTGATCCTAAAAGTAGTTATCAGGCTGATTCAAAACCAATAAAAGAATAAAGAATTTTTTTGCCACGAATTCCGCTAATTTGCACGAATTATTTTTTTTAATGAAAATTTGTAGAAATTAGCGAAATTTGTGGCTGACTTTTTTTGTTTAAAATATAATTGGAAATTTGTAGCAAACTTTTTTCTAAATTTGATTTACTAATACTTTGAGTAAATGGATTTAAACGAACTTGTTGGACGATTTTTATTATTGTTTTTTTCAATTCTGCTTTTGTATTTTTTCTCCAATAGAAAAGATAATGAAACCATAAACCCATTGATGGTTATCGTGGGACTTTGTACTTTTTCACTTTGTTATTTGTTTACAAAAATTGAAATTGGTGTAGGAATTGGTTTTGGCTTGTTTGCTATATTTTCAATTCTAAGATTTAGAACACAATCGTTTACAGTAAATGCAATAATTTTTCTTTTTGCGACCATCACACTTTCGATTTTAGATATTATGTATCCTTTCGAAAAAATAGAGATTCTTTTATTTTTTCAACTTATAATAATCGGTTTTTATATCGCTGCTTCGATGATAGTCAATAAAAAGGCTTCAAAGTATTTGAATACTGTCGATGTGAAAATCCCTCTTATTAATGATTTCTCCTTAGAAAATCGAAATATCAGAAAAGCAATTCAGGAAAAAATTAATATTGAAGATTTCGATTTCAAAATTGTTTTGGTTAATACCGTTTCAAACGAAATCGATTTGTTGGTTTTTTATTGATCATTCGTTAAAAGGTCTAACCTGTTTGATATAAAGATCCCTGTTTTCTCCCACAATTTTAAATTCAATATCAACTGGGTGATAAGTGTTTTTTCTCCAGTAGCGATACATTTTTTCTTCGATTTTACTACTTACAAGAAAAAGCCTGCTCATCTCTTTTCGGCTCAGTAAAGGCTGATTATTGTTTAAATTTGAAATTGAGGTGTAATCAATATCAAAATCGTCATCATTAGTTCCTGAATTAAAATGATAAGCGACAAATTGCTCACAGATTTCGCCTTTTTCGGGTTTTACAACCGAGTTTTCTCCCTTTTGAATATTAACCGTAATACCAGGAAAGTTTTCTCTAAAGATGTTTTTTGTAATGATGACACCATTGGCTAATTCGTCAGGAAAAGACCGATGCACTAAAACTCCCATAGCGATATTATGCTGATCGATTCCAAAAAGTTCTCTTTCGTTATACGAAGCCTCGTTCCAAACACTTGCCCAGACTTGTTTAATAGCTTTCTCGAAAGTTTTAATGCTGTCGCCTAAAATTCCTGTTTTAGAATCGTATAATCCTGCGCCATTAAAATCATCTAGATCTTCAGCATTAGTCGATGAGCGAAATCTAAAGTTTTTAAAAGCAGCATTTTTAAATGTTTTATTCAATTTTGCTATTAATTCAGGGTCAACAGGTTCTTTTTTAATAGCATCTCGAATTTTTTTCAATTGCTTGTTTGCCCAAACTGTTGAATCTTTTTTTGTGGAATTTAAAAGTTCATTGATTAATGGCGAAATGGATTCTTTCTGAATGTGTTTTGTATAAAAATAAAACGGAATTGCATGAGCATCTTCTGGTGTTTTAAACGGAATTTCTTTCGAAACAGCAATCAAATAAGCCATGTTTTGAGCTTTTGATCCAATATAATTCACTCCCTTTTTTGGAATTTTAGATAAATCAACGAGATCAGTAACAGTGTTGTCAATAGTAAGTTTCTTCTTTTTAGAATTTACCTTTTCTACGATCTTTTTATCGGTTTCTTTGATGAAAAAAGTATCAACCTCGATTTTTAATTCCACTTTTTTTGAAAGCAGTTTATGGATGTTTTCATCTTTAAAAACCTTAGTATAAGCCATAATAGGAATCTTTCGGTTTTTGCCTAATAAAACCAAATGGCTCAGCGGTGTTTGCAACTCATTTACAATTATTCCTCTTACATTGGGTAAAACATCGGGCGTGCCGTCTAAAATTACAATTTCGTTCGAGTTTGGTTTTCTATTTTCTAGATCTTTGATTTTGTATTGTTTTAGAATCCCGACATTACTTCCCGAAACAACTTCTTGATATGTAATTTCATTAAAAATATAATCAGATTTTACACAGGGGATTTTGAATTTATTTTGTTGAAACCATTCCATTTGCTCGGGATTGTTCAAATAGAATTTTAAATTTTTTCCAATAAAAGTTGAATTTGTCACAAGATTAAAGAAACGTTCTATAAGCGGAATCGGCATGTGGTCTGAAGCAGCTAGTTCAAAAATCCATTTATCAGTTCCTTTAATATGGTTTAAATTTCCGAGTAAAAAATCACGGTCTTTTTGAGTATTGCTGTAGTTTTCATTATTAAAGACTTCTAAATCTTGATTGTAATGCAGATAATTCAGTGCAAAATCATAATGAAGCGGAATCAATGTACTGTTGAAATAATACATTTTTTGTTTTCGTAAATCATAGATGACTTTAACAGATTCGATATTCGAAAATTTGTCAGACAAAGGTTTTCCTCTAAATGCCTTAAAAGCTTCATAATCGGGCAGTGTTGGCGAGTGTTTTTGAGCACTTAAAGACATCAAAACAAAATAGAATAACAAACTGTAAATGTATTTTTGCATGACAATTTTATTGAATAATAAAAGTAATTAATTAAACAATAAGTTTTATCTACCGCAGGATTATATAAACCAATTAAAACTACTGCAATTATCTATAATTTGGCTTACCTTTGCACCCTTGTAAAATATAAACATTTTAAAATGAAACGTGTAGTTGTTGGTCTTTCAGGTGGAGTAGATTCTAGTGTTGCAGCTTATTTATTACAGCAGCAAGGATACGAAGTTATTGGGCTTTTTATGAAAAATTGGCACGATGACTCAGTTACTATTTCTAATGAATGTCCTTGGTTAGAAGATAGTAATGATGCTTTATTAGTTGCTGAAAAACTTGGCATACCGTTTCAAACTGTTGACTTAAGCGAGCAATACAAAGAAAAAATCGTTGACTATATGTTCAATGAATATGAAAAAGGGAGAACTCCTAATCCTGATGTGCTTTGTAACCGCGAAATCAAATTTGATGTTTTTATGAAAATTGCATTAAGTCTTGGTGCAGATTATGTTGCAACTGGACATTATTGCCAAAAAAGCGAAATTGAAGTTGATGGAGAAACGGTATATCAATTAATTGCCGGTAATGATGTTAACAAAGATCAATCTTACTTTTTATGTCAATTGTCGCAAGAACAATTATCAAAAGCTTTATTCCCAATTGGAGCATTAACCAAACCAGAAGTTCGTGAAATTGCTGCTGAAATGGAATTGGTTACTGCCGAAAAGAAAGATTCGCAAGGATTATGTTTTATTGGAAAAGTGCGTCTGCCAGAATTTTTGCAACAAAAATTACAGCCAAAAGAAGGTAAAATTGTTCAGATTGATAAAAACGATCCAATTTACAATATCGAAAAACCTGCTGGTTTATCACTTGAAGAGGAATTAAAATTAGAAGCTCAAAAACCGCAATATCTTCCAACAATGGGAAAAATAATGGGCAATCATCAAGGCGCACATTACTTTACTAACGGACAAAGAAAAGGTTTAAATGTTGGCGGTACCACAGATCCTTTGTTTGTTATTGCGACTGATGTTGATACCAATACTATTTATACAGGATTAACGAGCAATCATCCAGGTTTGTTTAAAAAAGCCTTGTTTGTTGGGAAATCTGAAATACATTGGATTCGCACAGATCTGACTTTGAAAACTGGTGAAACGATGGAAATAATGGCTAGAATTCGTTATCGTCAGCCTTTACAAAAAGCCACTTTGCATCAATTTGATGACGGAATGTATGTTCGTTTTGAAGAGCCTCAATCTGCTATTACCGAAGGTCAATTTGTAGCTTGGTATTTAGAAAATGAATTAGTTGGTTCGGGAGTAATTTCTTAGCTTTATACTTTTTTACGGGGTTTTCCTTTTAAAAAAGTATTTATGAGATATTGTTATACTTTTCTTTTAGTATTCATTTCTACTTTGACATTTGCTCAAGGAGAAGATGCATGGGTTTACTTTACTGGAAAACCAAACTCTCAGGACTTTTTTAATAATCCATCACAAACATTATCACAACGAGCTTTAGACCGTCGTACAAACCAAAATATTGCCTTAAATATTTCAGATGCTCCCATTGAAATAACTTATGTAAATCAGGTTAAAGCAAGTGCAGGAATTTCTGTAATGGCGCAGTCAAAATGGCTCAATGCACTTCATGTTAGAGGAACGCAGGCAAGTATTACAGCATTAAAAGCTTTTGTTTTTATTGATAAAATAGTTTTTGCTGATAAAGCTTTGAACACAACAGCAAAACCAGCAGCTGTGCAATCTATTACGCAAACAAAAGAAAAGCTTAAGACTACAATTGATTATGCTTACGGAAATTCGACAAATCAAATTCAAATGTTGAACGGACAAGTATTGCATCAGCAAAATTATACAGGTTCAGGTAAAATAATAGCCGTTTTAGATGGAGGTTTTCCAGGAGTGAATACAGCGCAGTCTTTTAAGCATTTAAGAGATAATAATTTGATTTTAGGCGGTTACGATTATGTAAACAGGAATGCCGATTTTTATTCTGGTAATAGTCACGGAACCTCAGTTTTATCTACAATGGGCGGTTATACGGAAAATTCTTTGGTGGGAACTGCGCCAGATGCTTCTTATTATTTGTTTATTACAGAAGATAATGCCAGCGAAAATCCTGTTGAAGAATCGTATTGGGTTGAAGCGGCAGAGCAGGCAGATGCTTTTGGAGTTGATATTATTACAACATCATTAGGATATTTTGGATATGACGATCCAAGTTATAGTCATACTTACAACGATATGAATGGCACGACAAATTTTATTTCAAGAGGTGCTGAAATAGCTTTTAGTAAAGGAATGATTGTGCTGGCTTCAGCTGGAAATGAAGGAACAACTGCCGAACCGCACATTGGCGGGCCAGCAGATGCAGTTTCAGTTATTACCGTAGGTTCTGTTAATGCTTCAAAAGTTAAAGCTGGTTCAAGTTCTATCGGACCAAGTTTTGATAATCGAATTAAGCCGGATGTGATGGCACAAGGTGTTGCAGCAGTTGTATCTAATGCTGCGGGAAATATTGGAACAGCAAACGGAACTTCCTTCGCTTGTCCAATAATGGCAGGAATGGCAGCTTGTTTATGGCAGGCTTTTCCATCAAAAAATAACAAAGAAATTAGACAAATGATACTGCAGTCGGCAGATCGCTATACAAATCCTGATAATAATTATGGGTACGGAATTCCAAATTTTGGCTCAACTTTGGGTGTAGAAACGTTTCAATCTGCGACTGATTTTTTGGTCTATCCAAATCCAGTTCAAACTAATATTTCATTTTCATTCGATAATCCTAAAGCATCAGTATCAATTTACTCTATTTTAGGGCAGAAATTGATAGAAAAAGAAATCACAAATCAAAATCCATTACTTTCTGTAGAAACTCTAACCAGCGGACTTTACTTTTATACTTTTGATAGTGAAGGTCTGCATAAAACAGGAAAAATAATCAAACAATAACAGCCCAATCTGCATGAACAAAATTACCAAACTCTTCAATATAAAATACCCAATAATACAAGGCGGCATGATCTGGAACAGCGGTTACAAATTGGCTTCGGCAGTTAGTAACTCTGGCGGTTTAGGTTTAATAGGCGCTGGATCAATGTATCCTGAAGTTTTAAGAGAACATATTCAAAAATGTAAAAAAGCAACAGACAAACCTTTTGGGGTTAATATTCCTATGTTATATCCTAATATTGAAGATATAATGAATATTGTGGTCGAAGAAGGCGTTAAAATCGTTTTCACCTCTGCTGGAAATCCTAAAACATGGACTTCATTTTTAAAAGAAAAAGGAATTACGGTAGTTCATGTAGTAAGCAGCAGTGTTTTTGCTTTAAAAGCCCAAGAAGCCGGCGTTGATGCTATTGTTGCTGAAGGTTTTGAAGCCGGAGGTCATAATGGACGTGAAGAAACGACAACTTTGACTTTGATCCCGATGGTGAAAGAAAAAGTACAGATTCCAATTATTGCTGCCGGCGGAATTGCAACGGGAAGAGGAATGCTTGCAACAATGATTTTGGGTGCTGATGGCGTTCAGGTTGGAAGCCGTTTTGCAGCTTCAATAGAATCTTCTGCTCACAATAATTTTAAGCAAACGATAGTTAATATAAAAGAGGGAGGAACTCAATTGACATTGAAGGAATTAGCTCCTGTTCGACTAGTGAAAAATAAATTCTATCAAGACGTTCAGGATTTGTATGAAAAATGTCCATCTAAAGAAGAATTGGTTCAGTTATTAGGAAGAGCTAGAGCGAAAAGAGGAATGTTTGAAGGTGATCTTGAAGAAGGTGAATTAGAGATTGGACAAGTTGCGGGATTAATTCATGAAGTTTTGCCTGTAGAGCAAATTGTTCAAGAAATGATAGCCGATTTTGAATCTGCCCGCAAAGAAAAAGCTACATTTGAGTTTTAATTACCCGCAAGAAATTTATATGAATTCTATACGCACTTATTTAGTATTATTGTTTTTAGGTTTTGGAATGCATTATGCTCAAGGTCAGTCTTATCATTTTAAAACCTCGGGTTTTAGTGTCTTAGAAAAAACAGAAAAAGGAAAATGGGGCGAGTGGTCCAATCTTGACTTGGTAAATCTTTCGGTTGTTTTAGATACAGACAAACACAGGATTGTTGTGTACTCACAAGAAATACAGCTTTTTAAAATATTAGATTATATCGAACGCGAAGAAAATGATACTGATATTGTGTATTCATTTATGTGTAAAGACAATGACGGAAAGGAATGCAAACTTTCAATAATTACCCGTAAAAAGCAAGATTATCGTAAACAACTTTATATAAACTATGATGATCATATTATTGTTTACAATATTTTTAATGTGTAACTGTTTTAAACCTTAGATAATGATAAAAAAGATACTTTTTTTATTCGCAATTTCATTGATGTCTTTTTCGACTATTGGTGAAGAACCCGTTGAAAGAATTGGGTTGAAAGGACCTTTAGTCTTTAATAAAACAAATTTTTCTTTAGCATGGACGGCACATCCAAATGAGAATTATTATGTGCAAGAATATCTTCCTAAAAATGAAACAGTAGAGCATTTTAATCAACTGTTAACAGTTCACGTATTTACTATGGATGTTTCTGTAGATAGTGCTGTAGAGCAGAAAGCGAATGAATTAAATAAGAGAAAAGAAACTGATAAGGTCTGTAATTTTAGTATAATGAAAAGCCCCGATGGGAAAGAGAGTATCATAGATTGTGTGCTGAGTTCTGGAAGTAACGATAAAGTTGATATTGTAGAGTTTATTATTTATCGTTACAAACAAATTGAATTAAAAAATAATAAAAAAGCATTGCTTATCTATGCATATTCAAAAAGAAGCTACGATGATAAAATCACTCCTTTTTTTAAAAATTTGAAAACTGATCGTCCTGAATTGTTAAGTATGATGACTTCTGCGCAAATGCCAGCAATTTCGATGTAAGAATAAAAAAACCTCACAGGTTAAAAAAACTGTGAGGTTTGTTAATAGAAAAAATAGAACTCAATATTTTAGCGCTTCTAAGCATCAATATCTTTAATAAATTCATCATATTCTAGATAAAACATTTCTAGAGCATGCATGTTTTCGTTGAAGAAATCAAAAATAGCATCCCAATTATTGCGATTACTAAAACCGACTCCGGTTTTCTCAACCCAGATTCTACTAATAGTTTTACCACTTTCTAAAGTGTAGTTTTTTTCAAAAACTAAATCTTTGATAAATTCCTCATTAAGAATATTTTTTAAGGCTTCTAATTTTTCAAAATAAGCATTTCGTTTTTCGTCGCTTCGTTGTTCGATGTCAACTAAAACCTGAGCTTTTTTATTGTCTACATAAAACTTAAAAGAGAAATCTTTTATCTTGGTGTCATAAAGAACCCATTTTCTTGGATATTTTTCGGCAAAAGCCACCCAAAATTCTCTTTTTATTCTTTGTGATTCTTCTTTACTGTACATTTTATTTTTATGGCTTTACTTTAGAAAACTTGTAGAACCGCATTTTCTAGAGTATATTTATATTTTATTTGAGATTCTGTTTAGATTTTATATATCAGAATTTTTATGAGATTATCTCTTGATAGATGAGGCAAATTTAGAAAGAATAATGAATTTATTTTTTATTAATTTAACGAAATGTAGCGAGAAATAATCAGTGAAAAAATGAGATATAAAATCTAATAATACAAAAATAAACTTTGAATATGGATTTTCAAGACTTTTTGAAATTTGTTCCTAATTTAATTCCGATTGAACTGCCGGCTGAATTAGCACACATGAAAATGGCTCCAAAAGAACGTCTTGAAGCTTTAAAAAATAGTAATCTAGAGGCAAAGAATCCTAGAATAGCGGCCGTTATGATGCTGTTGTATCCAAAAAAGGATAAAACACATTTAGTTTTGATTGTTAGAAATGCCTATAATGGTGTGCATTCGTCACAAATTGCATTTCCTGGCGGGAAATATGAAAATACAGATTTAGATTTTCGAGAAACTGCATTAAGAGAAACGCATGAAGAAATTGGTGTAGCTCCAGAGAAAATAGAAGTAATCAAGGATTTTACACCAATGTATATTCCACCTAGTAATTTTTTGGTGCATCCGTTTTTAGGAATTTCAAATGAAGAGTTGTCATTTTATCCTGATATTCGTGAAGTCGCTGCAATTATAGAATTGCCATTGTCCGTTTTTTTAAGCGACGAAATTATAATCGATGCCACATTATCAACTTCTTATGCAAACGACGTTTTAGTTCCGGCATTTAACATTCAAAACCATATTGTTTGGGGAGCAACTGCAATGATTTTAAGTGAATTGAGAGATGTTTTGAAAATTGGTTTTGAGAGCAAAATAGGAGATATTTAATTTAACAATTTGATATTCATATTTATAGTAGTTTATTTTTGAAATTGCCTAAAAGCACTGCTAAACGATTTATTTTTGTATGTTTGCGTCCTAACCTCGAAAACAGAAAATAAAGTTATGGGATTGTTTAAACGAAATCCTTTCGGACATATATTATTTATCAAGAAATGGTTAATCCGAATCTTGGGAGCTATGACGCACCGAAGATACAGAGGTTTTAATGAATTGCAGATTGAAGGATCTGAAATCATTAAAACATTGCCAGATAATAATGTATTGTTTATTTCTAATCACCAAACTTATTTTGCCGATGTTGTAGCAATGTTTCATGTGTTTAACGCAAGTTTAAGCGGACGTCAAGACACTATTAAGAACATTGGTTATTTGTGGCAGCCTAAAATGAATTTGTATTATGTTGCTGCCAAAGAAACAATGCAGGCTGGTTTACTGCCAAGAATTTTAGCTTATGTTGGCGCAATTACAGTTGAAAGAACTTGGCGTTCAAAAGGAGTTGATGTTACTGAGAAACGTGATGTTAATCCAAACGATACCGAAAATATTCGTATTGCTCTTGAAGATGGCTGGGTTATAACATTTCCGCAGGGAACAACTAAGTCATTTAAGCCAGTTCGTAAAGGAACAGCGCATATTATAAAACAACATAAACCTATTGTAGTTCCTATTGTAATTGATGGATTCCGTCGTTCGTTTGATAAAAAAGGACTTCGTTTGAAAAAGAAAAATATACTGCAGTCTTTTATCATAAAAGAACCGCTTGAGATTGATTATGAAAACGATACAATTGAACAAATTGTAGAAAAAGTTGAATATGCAATCGAACAACATCCGTCATTTTTAAAAGTAATTCCAGCCGAAGAGATTAAAGTCGAGGAAGAGCTTAATGAAATGAGAAGATGGAGCTATAAAGGACCAGAAAATGAATATTAGATTTTAATTTTTTGCTCCCAGTCTAAATTCAAAAAACTTTACAGATTACAACAAGTTACAGAGAAAAAACTCTGAACCTTTGGCGCTTTGAGATTTTGCTATTCAGCTAAAAATCAATTTTCTTCAACTCTTTGTAGTTCGCATACAATCTTCGCAAAAGAGTTCCGTACAGTAATCTGTAGAAACACCAGAATAATCCAAAGAAACCAAGTATTACCAAGATCAAGATTCCTATCGTGGTCACCATTGCTTTTCCGTTCAGAGCTAATTTATCTCTTAAAAAAGCCATGTCGGGATTGTACACAAAAGCGATAAAGAAACTTAAAATTGACGTTACAACGATCATTCCTAGATTGTACCAAACATAATATTGAACCGTTTTTCTAGTTCTTAAAATGGCGCTCATTAAAGATTTCGTAGCGACTGTGGTCGAAATTGTCGTATAGTTTTTATAGAAAATATAGACAAAAATTAATCCTACTAAATAATTCAAATAAGTCAAGTATTCAAGTGTAACCACAATTTCTGGATGATTTATTTTTCGTAAAACATCATCAGTATTGATAAATAAATTGGAGAAAGTCCAAAAGGAAATTTCCAAAATGCTTATAATTAAAATCCACTTCACTATAGAAGAAGATTTTTTATGAATCATCTTGTAGATTTCTTGTTCAGAAATTTGCTCAAAAGAATCCGAGTTCTTTTTCCAGTCTTTTTTTAGTAAATCCAGTTCTTTCATAATAATTTTTAAGGATTTAATATTTTTTTAAGTTTCCCTTTAATTCTGTTCATTTTCACGCGCGCATTCACTTCGCTGATTCCTAGAGTTTCAGCTATTTCTTGATAGTCTTTATCTTCTAAATACATAAAGACCAATGCTTTTTCGATATCGTTTAGCTGGTAAACAGCTTTGTACATTAGTTTAATCTGCTCTTCTTCTTCATAGTTATAGTCAACATCTTTTACAAAATGCTGATGACTTTCATAATCTACGGTAGAAATAGTTCTTTTGGTTTTGCGATAGAGAGTGATTGCTGTATTTAAAGCAACGCGATAGGTCCAAGTCGAAAATTTACTGTCGCCTCTAAATTTTGGATACGCTTTCCAGAGTTGAATGGTGATTTCCTGAAACAAATCTTTGTGTGCATCTTCGCCGGCAGTATATAATCGACAAATTTTGTGGATTATATTCTGATTTGCCTGCAATTGCGCAACAAATGATTGTTCTAGGTTTTCGGTCATAAAAGTATTAGTAGTGTTGAAATCACTTTTGTTACAAGACTCAGCTTTTTTTTGCCTTGAATTTTTACAGCGGTCTTGTTTTGTAATAATTAATTATCAAATCTATAAATTTACTGTAACTATCCATTCCGTCTTTCTGATTGTTTGATTTTAAGAAATTGTCATAAAGAAAGTGAAAACCTTCATCTATAAAAGTGTCGTACTTTTTAAAAAAATCATCACTTTCCTGATAGTTTTTTAAGATTCCGATATGGACAGTTTTCTTTAATTGATTAAAAATTTTCTCATTTTTATATTTCCAAATTCCTAAGCAGTAACGTAATGTAAAGCTATAACCAGCATATTGATAATAAGGATTGTCATTATTTAATGAAGCTAAGGTTCCAATAAAATTACATTCATTTTCACTTGCATAACCAATCTGATGTGCCATTTCATGAGCTGTCGTTTGCGGAAAGGTATACATAGGCAGTAAATCATTAATCTGAGCTTCGTTAGTAAAAGGATTTAAATAACCGCCAAAACCCATATAGGTTAATGGCATGCTGAAAAGTGATTTTTTAACGCTCAGAATTTCGTATTTAAAGTAAGGATGCTTTTTTGCTAAGTTGTTATAGCCGTTTAAAATCATTTTAAAAGATTCTTCTTGAGAATATGGGAAAACAATTTTTGAGCTGTCATTTTTAGTGATTTCATACTGAATTTCATTGGTTTTAGCGATTAATCGTTTTGTAAAAGCTAAAAGATCAGCATCAGTATATTCTCTTTTGATTTCCATTTTTGCAAAAAGAGGCTCACGATAGTAATTGAAAGCCCATAACAGATGAAAGAAAAAGTAGAAAATTGAAATTTTACCTAAAATGGTTAAAATATGATCTTTCCAATCTGTTCTCCATGTTTTTCGTATTTTCCAAAACCAAATTATTGCAGAAAGAATTAGAACTGCATAAATACAATCGCCCACAGAAAAGGGAATTTTTCCTAAAAGTGTTCTTGAGAAGCGCGAAATCCTAACAAATAAATTGTTACTGTAAAAGCCTTCAATATAATCTGAAAAATAAGGCAGAATCTTTAAAATTATAATTTGGAAGAGTAAAAATAATGGCAGAATGTATTTTGATTTCACAGTTTAAATTTTGAATACGTAAATATAATTACAATTTTGACTGATTGAAAAAAGTTCGTTGTGAATTGCACGAATTTTCATTAATTACTAATTTGATTAATTTTAGAGTCATTATAATTTGTGCTAATTCATGCAATTCTTGATAATAATAACTTTTAAACTTTGTAACTTTGAGGCTCTTAATTGTTAAACATCAAACAAAATATAATGAGTCAGGAAATAAGAAATCTGGAACCAAAAGAACTTTGGAACAAATTTGCAGATTTAAATGCAGTTCCACGTCCATCAAAAAAAGAAGAGCGTGTAATCGAGTTCATGAAAAACTTTGGAAACAGCTTAGGTTTAGAAACTTTTGAAGACGAAATTAGAAACGTAATCATTAGAAAACCAGCAACTCCAGGAATGGAAAATCGAAAAGCAATCGTAATGCAGGGACATCTTGATATGGTGCACCAAAAAAATGCAGATACTGTTTTTGATTTCGATAAGCAAGGAATTGATATGTATGTAGATGGTGACTGGGTTCGCGCTCGCGGTACAACGCTTGGTGCAGATAATGGGCTTGGAGTAGCTACAATCATGGCGGTTTTAGAGAGTATAACGATTGCACATCCTGCAATTGAAGCTTTGTTTACAATCGACGAAGAAACAGGTATGACTGGAGCATTAAACCTAAAAGGAGGAATTCTGCAAGGTCAGATTTTATTGAATCTAGATACTGAAGAAGACGACGAAATTGATATAGGATGTGCAGGAGGAATTGATGTGACGGCTACAAGAACATATCATGATGAAGAAGTTCCAGAAGGTTCTGTTGGGTACTCAATAACTGTAAAAGGTTTAAATGGAGGTCACTCAGGAATGGATATTCATAAAGGATTAGGGAATGCTAATAAAATTATGAATCGTTTGTTGTTTGATGCTTTTGAAAACTTTGGTTTACAGATTGCAGAAATCAACGGAGGAAGTCTTCGAAATGCAATTCCAAGAGAAAGTGCTGCAAAGGTGATTATTTCTGAAATGTTTGATGAAGCATATCTTTTTGATATGCAGGAAATCATTAATGATATTAAGGCCGAATATAAAACTACTGAGCCAAACTTATCTATAGAAATCGTTAAGACTGATCTTCCTGAAAAAGTTATGGATTTAGGTGTTCAGGAAGGGATTATTAGAGCGATTTACGCGGCTCATAATGGTGTTTACAGAATGAGTGCTGATATGGATGA
Organism: Flavobacterium plurextorum; assembly: GCF_002217395.1. GTDB lineage: Bacteria > Bacteroidota > Bacteroidia > Flavobacteriales > Flavobacteriaceae > Flavobacterium > Flavobacterium plurextorum. The sequence continues at coordinate 138,125 of NZ_MUHD01000004.1, forward strand.
TTTGGTTGAAACATCAAACAATATTGCTCGTGTAATTATAAAAGACGGGGAAATATTGGTAGGATGTTTAACTCGTTCTTCTGTTGAATCTTCTAAATTTGATTTGGCTAATTCTTTACGTTCAGCATTTGAATTAGTTGGATGCGAAGTAGAACTTTCAGGATCTTATCCTGGATGGACTCCAAATGTTAATTCGGAAATTTTAGAAGTTTTAAAAGAAATTTACGAAAAGCAAAATGGTGAACAGCCAAAAGTTGTTGCTTGTCATGCTGGTTTAGAATGCGGAATTTTAGGAACAAATTATCCAGATATGGATATGATTTCTTTTGGGCCAACAATTCATGGAGCACACTCGCCGGATGAAAGAGCTAGTATCTCATCTGCTCAAAAATATTGGAAATTTGTGTTAGAAATTCTTTCTAATATTCCAGTTAAATAATAGTAATTTAGTGTTCAGTTTTTTAGTATTCAGTTATCTGAAAACTCAAAAGCTGAACACTTTTTTTAACTCTGATTACTAAAAAACTGTCCACTGTCCACTAATTTCTAGTCTCTTTTAGGAGAGTTTTTCTTTTCTCTTTTTTCCTCTTTCTTTTCTTTAGCCGTTTTTAGCGGTTCTTTTTTTGCTGTTTTTTTAGCATCCTGACCTTTTGCCATTAGATTTTTATTTTAGTTGTTTTTAATTGATTAATAAGTAAATATAGTTTTTTTAAAATCCTAAAGAGCAAAAAAAAATCCCCAATTTAAAATTGAGGATTCTTGTGTTTATGGTAAGAGTAAAATTTTAATTCCTTTTAAGTACTTTATATTGTTCGTAACAACCGCTGATAGCATCTAAAATTTGAAGGTCATTTGCTGTTTGAATAAAAGCATCTGAATAATTACAACGGTGCATAATTTCAGGGATTTCATCTTTACTTATTCCTAAAAGTACAGCAATAGTTTCGCGGTCGTATTTAGTTTCTAATAAGTTTCTAATCGTGTCGTCTTTCTTCATGTCCTTCAGTTTCTTGAGCTCTTTTCCGTTTTTTCCAAAGAAATTATAAAGCATATCTGCTGGATTGAAAATAGAACCTAATACTTTTCCGAAAGCATTTGGAGAATATTCACCCGCTTCATAACCTTGTGTAAGGCCAGAAATACTGTAACGATAATTTTCTTTTGTAGGAATTAATTTTGAGTCGACTTCAAGATATCCTGTTAAAGTAAAAGGAGCAATAATAACTTCTTCAAGCGCGATCGCTTTTTCAGTAAGCTGAATGCGGGTAACTTTATTTTTTATCCAGTCATTTGTTACTCTAATTCTAAGAGATTGAAATCCTAATAAAGAAAAGTGAATAGTGTCATTAGGCTGTACATCAATTTCAAAATACCCTTTAGCATCAGATTTTGCGCCGCGTACTTTGTTAGTGTTGATGATGTTTACGTTTGAAAGAGGTTGTTTACTATCGTCGTTTATAATATAACCCGAAACTCTTTGCGGGGTTGTAGGCTCGATGTCCTGCGCAAAACTAACGGTAGAGAATAGCATAAAAAAGAAAACTGCGAAATATTTCATATCCTGATTTAAAGCACTAAAAGTAGTAAATAGAGATTAAATATTTCGCAGTCTTCGAATATAATTATAAGAAAATTAACAAAGACAGCAGTGTTGCTTTTAGTATTTAATTAAAAAAGGATGAGGAAGTTTAAAATACATTGTTTTAGATTAAAAAACGCATTTTTAGAACGTAAATTCTTAAAGTAAAAAAAATCCCAAATTCCAATTATGTCTGGAATTTGGGATTTTGTATTTTAAGATATTGAAGAATTAATCTCTTCTTGGTCTTCTTGGTCTTGGTGAATCACCAAAGCTTTCAGAACGTCTTGGAGATCTATCAGAACCACCTTCGTTTCTTTTGAAACCGCCTTCTCTACGAGGAGCAGATGAGTTTCTGTCGCTTCTAAAACCACCTTCTCTAGGAGCAGAGTTTCTGTCGCTTCTAAATCCTCCGCCAGAACCTTCACGTCTTGGAGCAAAGTTTCCTTCTCTTCTTGGTCCAGAACTTCTTCCACCGCCACGGTTATTGTGGTCGCGTCTTCCGCCTCCGTCATTTTTAGAGATTTCAACATTAATACGACGTCCTTCTAATTGAACGTTGTTTAATACTTCCATTACTTTATCAGTATGCTCAGGATCTGTATTAAAGAAAGAGAAACCTTCTTTTACATCTACCTTGAAAACGTCATCACGACCTAAATCTAATGTTTCTTTCAAGTAATCTTTAAGTGACATCCAATCGAAATTGTCTCTTGAACCAATGTTTACAAAATAACGAACTGCTCCATTATTATTGAATTCTCTTGGTTCAGAATCGTTTCTTTCGCGTCTTTCTCCTGAAGATTGAGACGAAATATCTCTGTTCTTTTTGTAGTAAGCAATAAAACGATTAAATTCTACTGAAACCATTTTCTTAATCAATTCTTCTTTAGATAAATCTTCAAGAACATTGTTGATTGCTGGTAAATAGTTGTCAATTTCGTGATCAACTTCAGTATCTTTAATTTTATTAGCTAAGTGTAATAATTGAATTTCGCAGATTTCAATTCCAGATGGAATTGTTTTTTCTTCGAATTTTTGTTTGATGATTCTTTCGATAGAAGAAATTTTACGTAACTCACTTTTTGTAACGATTACAATAGAAGTTCCTAATTTTCCAGCTCTACCAGTACGTCCTGAACGGTGGTTGTAAGTTTCAATTTCATCAGGTAATTGGTAGTTTACAACGTGTGTTACGTTATCAACATCAATACCACGTGCAGCAACGTCAGTAGCAACAAGCATCTGAATTTGTCTTCCACGGAAAGATTTCATTACACCATCACGCTGTGCTTGAGATAAATCTCCGTGCAAAGCAGCTGCGCTGTATCCGTCTTCAATTAATTTCTCAGCAATAGCTTGAGTGTCTCTTTTTGTACGACAGAAAACTACAGAGAAAATATCTGGGTTAGCATCTGCTAAACGTTTTAGAGCTTCGTAACGATCACGAGCATTAACTAAGTAAAATTCGTGAGAAACTGTAGATGAACCAGAGTTCTTAGCTCCAACAGTAATTTCTACAGGCTCGCTCATGAATTGTTTTGCAATTCTAGCAACCTCTTGCGGCATTGTTGCAGAGAACAACCATGTGCTTTTTTCGTCTGGAGTATCTGATAAAATAGATACGATATCTTCATAGAATCCCATGTTTAACATTTCGTCAGCCTCATCAAGAACACAGTAATCTATGTTTTTAATGTTAACTAAACCTCTGTTAATCATGTCTTGCATTCTTCCTGGAGTAGCTACAATAATTTGTGCTCCTCTTTTTATTTCTCTTGCCTGCTCTGTAATACTAGCTCCTCCGTAAACTGCTACCACATTAATACCTTTTTCGTATTTAGAGTAGTTTTTAAGTTCGTTAGTAATCTGTAAACAAAGCTCGCGTGTTGGCGATAAAACTAATGCTTGTGTATTTCTGTTGTCGGCATCAATTTTTTGAATTAGCGGAAAACCGAAAGCTGCCGTTTTCCCTGTCCCTGTTTGAGCCAACGCAACCATATCCGTGTCTTTTTCCAATAATAGGGGAATCGCCTTTTCCTGTACCTCTGACGGATTTTCAAATCCTAGATCTAAAATCGCCTTCAGTAACGATTCATTCAATCCTAATTGTTCAAATTTATTCATATGTGTTTTTAAAATAGGGTGCAAAATTACTGTTAATTATTCAGATAAACTAATGCATTTTTAAGAATTATGTATTTGTTATGATTTGATTATCAAAAAGTTATGTTTAGTGTAAAATGATTTTTGGAAAGAAATCGAAAAAAAAACGTCTTTAAATATCAATTTTGTTCATTAAAATGTTGTATTTTGAACAATTATTTTGTTCTATTCAGGAAATCAATAAGTTGCTCCGTTGCCTTTGCGCGATGGCTGATTTTATTTTTAACTTCAGCCGATAATTCAGCAAAAGTTTCACTGTAATTTTCGGGTTGAAATATCGGATCATATCCAAAACCATGATTTCCAGTTTTATTCATAGTAATAACTCCTTTTGCCAAGCCGGTAAAAAGATGCTGAGCGCCATTTAAATTTAATGCAATAACGGTCTTGAACTGTGCACTGCGATCTTCTTCGTTTTTCAGAGCATCCAAAAGTTTATTCATGTTATCATCAGCATTTTTCTGTTCACCCGCATATCTAGCCGAATAAACGCCCGGTTCTCCATTTAAAGCATTTACCTCTAAACCGGTATCATCTGCAAAACAGTCGTAACCATATTTTTCAGTTACATAGTCAGCCTTTAAAATCGCGTTACCTTCAATAGTATCTGCCGTTTCTGGAATTTCTTCATGACAGCCAATATCTTCTAAGCTTAAAAGCTGAATAGATCCGTTAAGAATACTTTGAATCTCTTTGATTTTATTTAAATTATTTGAAGCGAAAACGAGTTTCATGAGTGTTATATTTTAAAGTGAATTTTTCGATTAAAAAGATAAAAGTGATTCCAAATGTATAAGCAAGAATATCACTCCAAAGAAAACCTTGTCCTAAAACGTATCTTCCAAAAAGTGTTTTTCTGAGTGCTGTGATGCAGTCGCTTTGATAAAGCTGCAAGAACTCAATACTATAACATATTAGTAGAGAATAGATTATTATAAAAATGGCTTTTTTATGGGTAAACAAGATTCGAACTAGGAAATAGATCATAATCGCATATAGAAAATCGCCAATCCATAACGGAACAAATGAGATTTTCCTTGAAAGAATTCCCAGAAGAATAACGGTCAGAAATAAAACGGAATATTGTATTCTGGTTTTGTTCAAGTTTTTTTTTTGCTTCAAGCAAAATTACAATTAATCTTTTAAGTTATTTCCTTTTGTTGAAATTTTGAACTTTGATAAAGAGAAACTTGAAATAGGAGGCAGTGAGATTTTTTTATAAATAGAAAAGCACAAACATTAAAATCACCTGCTTTATTTTATAAATTTATCTATTCGATAAACCATCTATAAAAGTTAATCACATGAATTTAAAAACTTTTGCTTTGTTTTTTGCTTTGTTTCTTATTGGAAATTACTGTAATGCACAAAAAGGAGATTCTTTTGACATAAAAAAACAGCTTGATTATTGCCAAGTGCAGGCTTCAAAAACATTAAAAGTGATTCCGAATAACGGAACTTTGCCCAGAACAGTTCCAAACGGAAGCAAGGAATGGAATTTTGTAAATTATAAAGACTGGACAAGCGGATTCTGGCCAGGCGAACTTTGGTATTTATATGAAACTACAAAAGACAAAAAATGGGAAAAGGAAGCGGATAAATTTACACGTCTCTTAACACCTTTATCTGTAAGTAAAGCGGCTGATCATGATTTAGGATTTCAGGTTTTTAATAGTTTCGGAAATGGATATCGATTGACTAAAAATCCTGCTTACAAAGAAATCATATTAAAAACAGCTGACACGCTGGCAACACTTTTTAATCCTAAAGTAGGTACAATTCAATCTTGGCCGCACAATAAAATGGGCGGGCACAATACGATCATCGATAATATGATGAACTTGGAAATGTTGTTTTGGGCTTCTAAAAACGGAGGTAATAAAAAGTTATACGATATTGCCGTAAAACATGCTGAAACAACAATGAACAACCATTTTAGACCTGACTATACATCTTATCATGTGGTAATTTATGATCCTGAAACGGGAAAAAAAATTAAAGGTCAAACAGCTCAAGGTTATAGTAATGAAAGTATGTGGGCGCGCGGGCAGGCGTGGGCAATTTATGGGTTCGCAATGGTTTATAGAGAAACAAAAGATCCAAAATTTTTAGATTTTGCTCATAAAATTACTCGTGTTTATTTAGATAAATTGACAACAGAAGATTTAATTCCGTATTGGGATTTTAATGCGCCAAATATTCCAAATGAACCAAGAGACGCTTCGGCAGCAGCAATTGTATCTTCGGCTCTTTTAGAATTGAGTTCTTATACAAAAGATCCTATTTTGAAAAAGGAGTATTTGACTAAAGCTAAAAAAATGATTGTTTCGCTTTCTGATAATTACCAAAGCCATGATGTAAATTCAGCCTTTTTATTGCATTCAACAGGTCATAAACCAGCAGACAGCGAAGTAGATTGTTCGATAAATTACGCAGATTATTACTATCTTGAAGCACTTTTAAGACTTCAAAAAATTAAATAAAATAGATTATGTTAAAGAAAATCACTCAAATCTCGCTTGCAGTTATAATGGTATTAATGGTTGTAAGCTGTAAAAATGCAAAACAAAAACTTCAAGAGTTTGTAACTTCTTATAATGCTGCAGCGCCAGCTTTTAAAGCTGAAAATGTTACACTGACAACAGCTCGAGGATATATCAATGATGATAAAATTGAACTGCGATTTGAAACTAATTTAGAACAAAATGCTCCTAATAAATTAGCGGCAGGCATTGCGTTTGATAAATTATTGAAGGAAATGATAAAGAAAAATCAAATTCCTAAAGATCTGGTAGAAGAAGGGATTCAGTTTGATGCCTATTTTTTGGCAGATGATAATACCGTTTTTGTAAAACAGATTATAAATAAAGAAACGTTGCCAGAATTACTGAATTAAACTTATTCAATGTGTTTTATAAAATTATTATTGAGTGCACTCAATAATAATTTTGGTAAAATTTGAGTTATAATAAAAATGCCTCTTTAATAATAAAGAGGCATTTTTGTTTAATTTATTTTGGTAACATTTGTCAGGTTATCTGGGAAATACAACTCTGATAAATTTGTAAATTCATCACCACGCATAAATATATTAATATCTACATCGGCAAAAGAGGTTTTTCCTGCTGCGGCCAAAAGTTCGTTGGCAGAATGAAGTGTATTTTTATGAAAATGATAAACACGATCTGATTTATCTGTAACGACCAAACCTTTCATCAGCATTTTGTTTTGTGTAGCAACTCCTGTTGGACATTCGTTATTATGACAACGTAAAGCTTGAATACAGCCAAGTGAAAACATAAAACCACGAGCACTGTTACACATATCAGCACCTAAAGCAATTGCATGAAGAATAGAATATCCAGAAATAATTTTCCCGCTTCCTATAATGCGTATTTTGTCACGAATATTTAATCCAATCAATGTTTTGTTTACGAATATTAAGGCTGGCTCAAATGGCATTCCAACACCATCAGCAAATTCTAAAGGCGCGGCGCCAGTTCCTCCTTCGGCACCATCAATAGTTATAAAATCAGGATAAGTGTCTTCGGTAATCATTTCGTGGCAGATTGCTTCAAATTCAGCTGTGTTACCAATACATAATTTAAAGCCGATAGGTTTTCCATTAGATAACTCTCGTAATTGTGCAATAAAGCGAATCAAACCTTTAGAATCAGAAAAAGCATGATGACCTGGAGGAGAAAGAATCATTGTATGCGGTTGAACTCCTCTAATTTTTGCAATTTGTTCCGTATTTTTTTTTGCCGGAAGTACGCCTCCATGTCCAGGTTTTGCACCTTGAGAAAGTTTAATTTCGATCATTTTTACATTTGGAAGATTTGCCTTTTCAGAGAAATTTTCTGGGCTGAAATTTCCTTCAGCATCACGACAGCCAAAATAACCTGTACCAATTTGCCAAGTAATATCACCTCCGCCGGCAAGATGAAATTCCGTTAATCCGCCTTCTCCCGTATTTTGATAAAAATTCCCTTTTTGAGCACCAATATTTATAGCTCGAACTGCATTTTCGCTAAGCGAACCAAAACTCATCGCAGAAACATTAAATAAAGAAGCTGAGTAAGGTTGTTTACAATCTTTTCCGCCTACTAATACACGAGGTAATTCTTCGTTAACTTTAGCAGGAAAAATAGAATGTTTTATTCCCTCATAACTTTCAGTGTTTAAATTTTGCTGTGTTCCAAAAGGAGTACTCGAGTCAATATTTTTAGCTCTTTGGTAAACTAATGAGCGCTGATTTCTGGAAAAAGGTTTTCCATCTGTAGATCTTTCAATAAAATATTGCTGAATTTCGGGTGCGATCATTTCAAATAAATATCTGAAATATCCCAAAACCGGGAAATTTCTTAAAATGGCATGTTTTTCTTGAGATGCGTTGTAAGCACCAACAAGTAATAATACAGGAAGAATTATTACTAATAAAAAACCACGTCCAGTATAATAGTAAATTGCTGCAACAATTAGAAACAATAAGAATCCGTAGATAAAGAATTTTTTTCTCATGTTTTTAAAGTATTAATAAGGTAAAATTTTAATTAGTTGAATCGTAATCTAACATAGACGTGTTTAATGCCTTTTTTGTCAGATTCTCTTTCATCGATTTCTAGAATATCTGTAAGTGATTTTAGCATTGGTGTAAGCTTAGAAAATCCGTAATTCCTTGGGTCAAATTCAGGTTTCTTTTTTACGATCAGATTTCCAACATCTCCCAAAAACGCCCAGCCGTCATCATCTTCAATATCTTCAATAGTAGCTTCGATAAGTTCGATGGTTTGTTTGTCAATTTTATGAAGTGCTTTTTCTGCAGGTTTTTCAACTAGTTTTTTAGTATCTGCCGCGGCAACTGTTTTAGGTTTCTTTTTCTGAATTGCACCGTCTAAAACCTCAATGTATATAAATCTGTCGCAGGCAGCAATAAAAGAACTTGGCGTTTTCTTTTCTCCTATACCAATTACTTTCATGCCAGATTCTCGAAGACGTACTGCCAAACGGGTAAAATCGCTGTCGCTCGAAACGATACAAAAACCATCGAGTTTTCCAGAGTAAAGCAAATCCATTGCATCAATAATCAAAGCGGAATCTGATGAATTTTTTCCAACCGTATAACTGTATTGCTGAATAGGAGTAATTGCGTGCTCTAATAATACAGATTTCCATCCGTTTGCATTTGGCTTTGTCCAATCAGCATAAATACGTTTTGTAGTTGGTGTGCCAAACTTTGCGATCTCTTCCATCATGCCTTTCACGTTGCTGTAAGGTACATTATCTGCATCGATAAGAACAGCTAATTTTAGATCTTTTGAGTTGCTTAAAGCCATTATTTCAATATTAGAAAAATTAGTATTCTCAAAGTTAAAATTAAAATTCGTTTTTATCTGAATTTTAGGTCAAATAAGTGTTTTAGCGGTTCTAAATTATTTTGGTTATAAATAAGTTTTTGTTTTAGAAAATTAATTAAAGATAAATTTGTCTTTTATAATAAAATTAAATAATTTTGTATGGAATTAATTAATCAGATATGTTTTCAAAAGCGTGTGAGTACGGAATTAGGGCTTCTATTTTTATTGCAACGAAATCTTCTAAAGGAATAAGGGTTGGAATAAAAGATGTAGCGAAAGAGATTGACTCTCCGGAACCGTTTACGGCCAAGATTATGCAGATTTTGACTAAAAGCGGAATAATCCATTCTGCTAAAGGAGTTGGGGGCGGATTTGAAGTTTCGAATGAGGCATTAAAAACGATAAAATTAATTCAGATTGTAGATGCTATTGATGGGGACAAAATTTATAGAGGCTGCGGTATTGGATTAAAAGAATGTTCTGAAGAGCATCCTTGTCCAGTTCATCATGATTTTAAAAAGATTAGAGGTTTACTTTTAGAGATGCTTACTAAAACAACTCTAGAACAGCTGGCGTTAGGAGTAAAATCAGGAGACTTTTTTTTAAAAACATTGAATATAAACGATTAAATATTAAATAAATACGTAAAAAATGAATACAAAAACCAAAATTTCACTATTGATCCTAATGGGATTTTTAACAATAACTTCTTGCGGTAAAAAAGAAACTGCTCCAGTTGAAGAATCTACAGAAGTAAATGATACTTCTACTGAAGGAGAAGCTGCTCCAGTAACTTCAACTGCAGAAAATGTATTAGTTATTGAAGGAAACGACCAAATGCAGTTTAGCACCAATGAATTGAAAGCAGTTGCGGGAAAACCAATCACGCTTACTTTAAAACATGTTGGTAAAATTCCAAAAGAAGCAATGGGACATAATCTAGTTATTCTTCAAGAAGGTACAGATCAAGCTGCTTTTGCTTTGAAAGCGAATGATGCTAAAGCAACTGATTTTATTCCAGAATCTGAAAAAGCTTCAATTATTGCTCATACTAAATTATTAGGAGGAGGAGAAGAAGATACAATTGAGTTTACAATTGATAAAAAAGGATCATATCCATTTATCTGCTCTTTCCCTGGTCACGTGGCCATGATGAAAGGTGTATTGATTGTTGAGTAAATAACCAAAACTCCGAATCCTTTAAACAAGGTTTGGAGTTTTTTTAAAAACAAATAAAAGATAAAAATGTCTTTTATTGAATTAAATAGAAATGAAAAGAGAAAAAAAATTGTGGATAGTCTTTATTCTTGTAATGGCTATATCATTTTCTGTATTAGGTTATTACGGTTACGAAATTTATCAGCAGGCTCCGCCGGTACCGAAAGAGATTGTTTCTGATAGCGGTAAAGTTATTTTTTCTGAAGAAGAAATTAAGGACGGACAAAATATCTGGCAGAGTATAGGCGGACAGGAAGTTGGTTCAATTTGGGGTCATGGTGCTTACGTTGCACCAGATTGGACGGCAGATTGGCTGCATCGTGAAGCAGTTTTTATACTGGATAAATTTGCCCAAAAAGACTTCAATAAAAAGTTTGATGAACTTGATGAGGAAAAACAATCTGCGTTAAAAGTTCGTTTGCAAAAAGATGTACGAACTAATCGATATGATCCAAACACAGGAGTTCTTACTATATCTGAAAACCGTGTTGCGGCAATTGAAGGTTTGAGCGAATATTATAAAGGTCTTTTTACCAATGATCCAAAATTTGATAAACTGAGAGAGGAGTACGCAATTCCTAAAAACTCTATTAAAGATGAAGAGAAAATGCATAAAATGAATGCGTTTTTCTTTTGGGCAACATGGGCAACAGTTACAAATCGTCCTGATTCAGATATTTCGTATACACACAATTGGCCTGCAGATGAATTAGTAGGTAATAAAGCAACAAAAGAACTTTTAGCTTGGTCTGGTGTCAGTATTATTTTATTGATTTTAAGTGTTGGTATTTTAGTGTTCTATCATGCAAAATCGGGTGAAGAGGAAGAATTTCCGCTTCCAAAAGAAGATCCAATCATTAAACAAGGTAAAACTCCATCGATGGGATTGGTTACAAAATATTTCTGGATCGTTAGTTTGTTAATGGTTTTACAAATGGTGTTCGGGATAATAACGGCTCATTATGGCGTTGAAGGAAATGGTTTATATGGTATTCCAATCGATCAAATTTTACCTTATGCAGTAACAAGAACATGGCATACACAATTGGCTATTTTCTGGATCGCAACAGCTTGGCTTGCAACTGGACTTTATATTGCACCTGCAGTTTCGGGGAAAGATCCTAAATTTCAATGTTTTGGAGTAAACTTCTTATTCGTTGCTTTATTGATAATTGTTTTGGGATCAATGGCAGGACAATGGTTTGGCGTAATGCAGAAACTGAATTTAGTACAAAACTTCTGGTTTGGTCACCAAGGTTATGAATATGTTGATTTAGGTCGTTTTTGGCAGATTTTCCTTTTGATTGGGTTGTTTTTATGGCTTGCTTTAATGATTCGTCCATTAATACCAGTTTTAAAGAAAAAAACAGAAGAAAAAAATCTAATCATTTTGTTCTTGGTTTCTTGTACGGCAATTGCAATGTTTTATGGAGCCGGTTTAATGTGGGGAAGACAAACGAATCTGGCTATTGCTGAATATTGGAGATGGTGGGTTGTTCACCTTTGGGTTGAAGGATTCTTTGAAGTATTTGCAACGGTGGTTATTGCTTTCTTGTTTGTTCGATTAGGATTATTGAAAACTAAAACAGCAACATTGAATGTTTTGTTTGCAACGATTATTTTCATGTCGGGAGGTATTTTAGGAACTTTTCACCATTTGTACTTCTCAGGAACTCCAACTGCAATTATGGCATTAGGAGCTACTTTCAGCGCATTAGAAGTTGTGCCTTTAACTTTAATTGGATTTGAAGCGTATCAAAACTATAAAATCTCAAAATCAACACAATGGATTGCTGATTACAAATGGCCGATTTATTTTATGATTTCTGTAGCATTTTGGAATTTTCTCGGAGCTGGAATTTTCGGATTTATTATCAATCCTCCAATCGCACTTTATTATGTACAAGGTTTAAATACTACACCATTGCACGGACATACTGCCTTGTTTGGGGTTTATGGAATGCTGGGAATTGGTTTAGTATTATTTGTATTGAGAAGTTTATACAGAAATGTAAACTGGAATACTAAACTGCTTAAAATTACTTTTTGGAGCTTAAATATTGGTTTGTTCTTGATGGCAATATTGAGTTTGCTTCCAATAGGAGTATGGCAGGCAATCGAAAGTATCGATCACGGTATGTGGTATGCTCGCTCATCAGAATTAATGCAGCAGCCGGCAATGATTACCTTAAAATGGCTTCGTGCAATAGGAGATTCTATATTCGGAATCGGATTTATAACAATGGCTTGGTTTGTATTTGACCTGACCTTAAAAAATAAAAACAAATAAAAATTAAAAATTGATTATCATGGAAAATTTAAAAAATAAAACAATCGGATCTTTTGTAGCTCAGGATTTTAGAACAGCTGCAGTATTTTCAAAATATAGAATTGATTTTTGCTGCAAAGGAAACAGAACAGTTACTGAAGTATGCGAAAAACAAAAAATAGATTCTGATGCTTTGCTGCAAAGTGTTTATGAGGTTTTACAATCAGAAAATAATGGTTCTATAGATTTTAATTCTTGGCCTTTAGATTTATTGGCAGATTATATAGAGAAAACACATCATCGTTATGTAGAGGAAAAATCACAGACACTTCTTGCCTTTTTAGATAAATTATGCAAAGTACACGGAGCAAATCATCCTGAATTATTTAGAATAAATGAGTTGTTTATAGGTTGTGCAGGAGAATTGTCACAGCATATGAAAAAAGAGGAGTTAGTTTTATTTCCTTTTGTAAAGAGAATGGTTAAAACAAAAGAATCTGATGGAGTTTTATCGCAACCATCATTTGGAACTGTATCAAACCCAATTGCAATGATGATGCATGAACATGATAATGAAGGAGAACGTTTTAGAGAAATTGCGAGTTTGACAAATAACTATACACCTCCTGCAGATGCTTGTACAACGTACAGAGTAACTTTTGCAATGCTTAAAGAGTTTGAAGAAGATTTACATAAACATATTCATTTAGAGAACAATATCCTGTTTCCTAAAGCTGTTGCTCTAGAGAAAGAATTTGTTGAAGTCGAATAACGATTAAATTTTAATAGTCGAAAACACCGATAAATGTCAAAGTATTGAGTATTATCGGTGTTTTTTATGGCAACTATTTACTACTTTTAATATTCTTAAAATGGAATTTTTTAAAATGTATTCTCAAAAAAACTGGATTATTTGCTGCTTTTTTAATTTCTTGATTGCTTGTATTTTCGGGTTATTAATGCGGTATGTATATCTTTTTCCTTTAAACTTCATAAACTATAGTTTTCTGCTTCATGCACATTCTCATGTGGCGATGCTGGGCTGGGTTTACATGATGGTTTATGTTTTAATTGTACACTTTTTTATTCCGAAAGAAAAAAGTGAGAAGCCTATTTACGGTCGTTTATTTTGGTGTACCGAAATTGCGGTTATCGGAATGATGGTTACTTTTCCTGTTCAAGGGTATGCATTGTTTTCGATCATTTTTTCGACAATGCACATTTTATTGAGTTATCTTTTTTGCAGATTGGTTTGGAAAGATAGCTTTAAAGACAAAACTCCCGCCGTTAGATTTTTAAAAACGTCGGTTTTGTTTATGGTTTTGTCCACTTTTGGAGTTTGGTGTTTAGGTCCTGCAGTTAGCACGCTTGGCAAACAAAGTGCATTTTATCAAATAGCTATTCAGTTTTTTCTTCATTTTCAGTTTAACGGCTGGTTTTTATTTGCCGTTTTGGCTTTGTTTTTAAAACAATTTCAAGATGCAATTGATAAACGAAAGTTCAAGATATTTTACTCTCTTTTGGTTGTTTCGATTTTTTTAACACTTGCATTTCCTATTCGATGGTTTGTAGAAAATAACATTTTGAATTGGATTAATACTCTTGGAGTTGTATTGCAATTACTTGCTTTTATTTACTTCTGCAAAATGCTGAAACCTCAAATAATCAATTTTAAAGCTAATTTGAATCGAACCGCAATGTTATTTTATAGTTTGGCTTTGTGTTCTTTATTCCTGAAAATAGGAATTCAATTGTTGACAATTTTCCCAAATATTGCCGAAGTTTCACATCAAATTAGAAATTTTGTAATTGGTTTTATTCACTTAACAACTTTAGGAATTATAACAGGTTTTTTGTTTGGAATATTAGTCCAAAATAAGATGCTTTCAGGTGATTCTTCTGTAATGAAAAATGGAGCAAAGTGTTTTATTTTAGGATATATTGCTACAGAAGTTTTGTTGTTTTTTCAAGGCGGACTTTTCTTTTTTGGAAAAGGCACGATATCATTTTATTATCAAGGTATTTTGATATTTAGCTTGCTTCTTGTTTTGGGATTAGTTTTAATGATGATCTCAATAATAAAAAAACATTCGTAAAATAAAAAAGTCCCAAAGGACAATATATTTATAGAATGCTCGTCTGCGATCTGTATAAGCTTCAACGTGGCAACACATTTTGAAATTATATTGAATAGGATATATCACTCCGATGGAGCTTTAAAACAGGACTATAATATTGTCTATAAATATGCAGCTTCTCCGAAGCTATTGATCAGACGGATATATTTTAGTGATGATCTCAATAAGAAAAGATCATTCGTAAAACAAAAAAGTCCCAGAGGGACAATATATTTATAGAATGTTTGTCTGAGATATGTATAAGCTTCAACGTGGCAACACATCTTGGAATTTATTGAATAGGATATATCACTCCGCTGGAGCTTTATAACGGGACTATAATATTGTCTATAAATATGCAGTTTCTCTGAAGCTATTGATTAGAGGCATATATTTTAATGATGATCCAAATAAGAAAAAAACATTCGTAAAACAAAAAAGTCCCAGAGGGACGATATATTTATAGAATGTTTGTCTGCGATATGTATAAGCTTCAACGTAGCAACATCTTGGAATTATAGATCGCTCCGCAGGAACTTTAAAACGGGACTATAATATTGTCTATAAATATGCAGCTTCTCTGAAGCTATTGATCAGAGGCATATATTTTAATGATGATCTCAATAAGAAAAGATCATTCGTAAAACAAAAAAGCCCCAGAGGGACAATATATTTATAGAATGTTTGTCTGTGATATGTAAGAGCCCCAGCGGGGCGACATCTATCAAAAAGCTTTGTAAACAAAAAACAAGAGCCGATCCATTCCTAAAATCTACTCTTGTTTTTCTACTAATCAACCTATTTACTATTTCTAAATTTTTTCTGCTTCTTGATTTATCGTTGTTATGGTTTTATCATTGTTTACGCCCAAACCTTCTTGCTGGAATATCAATTCTCCATCCGGATTAAAAACGCTTATAATATTGGAATGCGAAAAATCTATTGGAGATATCTGCTTGTAATTAACAGCCAAAACTGCAGCAAACTCACGAGTATTTTCTTCTGATGAACGTAAAAACAACCAGGGATCTTGATTCATTTTATTAGCAATTGCAAAATCTTTTAGCTTTTCGGGAGTATCAGTTTTGGGATCAATACTCACCAAAATAAGTTTTACATGTTGTTTGGTTTTTTTATCAAGTTTAGATTCAATATCTCTCATATCTGCCACTAATCTTGGGCAGGCAGCTTTACAACTGGTGTAAATCATAACCATAACAAGAACATTTCCTTTTAGACTTTTCAATTCAATATCTTTTCCGTCCTGAGTTGTCCATTTTGAAGGCAAATTGTAAATAGATAAATCACTAATCTCTTTGTTTACAGGTACTGAATCCTTTTTTTTGTCAGATTCTTTACAGCTTTGCAAAAAGAATAATAGAATAAATACAGCTATAATTGTTTTTTTCATTTGAAAGTAATTTAAGTTATCGTTTTGGGTTTGTGTCGCTGGCACATCTAAAACCTAGATTTCGAGTAGAATACTGTGCTTTAAGACTTCCTCTAAAAGCGTAACGCATAAATGCAGCATAATCCATTAAATCTGTTGCGTTTACAGAACCGCTTCCACAGAATAAATTCTTGTCGCTGCTTTTGTCTTTTCTCGATTCTCCAGACAAAAAAATGCTGTTAAAATCTGATGTCCATTCCCAAACTAAACCATGCATATCGTAAACTCCCCAATAATTTTTGAAAGTCTTTCCAATTTGATTTTCGTAAGTTCTCGATTTCTCATACCAAGATAAGATGTATTCATTGAATTGCTTTTTAGTTCTGGCATCGACTTTTTTTTCATCGGCCATAGCCACATATTCCCATTCATCCATTGTAGGTAATCGTTTTCCTTGGCATTCGCAGTATTTTTTGGCAGCAAACCAAGAAACACTTGTTACTGGTGATTTAGGATTTGCACTTCCAAAATCAAAATCATTAGTCCAATACGACAAATAACTTTTGTCGGCAAAAATCCCTTTTATTTTAGATTTTGTATACGAAGGATTTTTTTTGATGAAGTTTAAAAACTCACTATTGGTAACAGGATAAATATCCATGTAGAACGATTTTACAACTACAGGTTTTTTGGTGGTGGCTCCGTAAAGAGGGACAAACGAGCCCTCTTTTATCGGAACCATTCCAGATTCTTGAGCTTTTAATCCTGTAAGCATCAAGAAAAGAATAAGAATGAAAATGTTTTTTTTCATGCGAAAAATGTTGCTGTTATCTTAGCGCTTTTACCATTTCTGGCGTTACTTCGGTTTTATTATTACCCCAGCTGTTATAAATGTAAGTAAGAACATTTGCTATTTCATCGTCAGATAAATTTTGAGCCGGCATTACATTGTTGTATTTTTTACCATTCACAGTTACCTCACCCGTTAAACCATGTAAAATAGTATTGATAGAACGTTTTGGATCTGCATTTAAATAATCTGATTTTGCAAGAGGAGGGAAAGTTCCGGGAATTCCTTGCCCTTCAGATTGATGACAAGCAAAACAAGTGGTTCCGAAAATTTCTTTTCCAATATTAATTTTTTCAGCAACAGAACGTTTTGGAATGGCTGTTTTTGCAGCTGAGCTTCCAGGCATTTTCTGAATTGTTCCACCTTCAGGTAAATAAATACCTTCTTGAATTGTTCCTGAATAAATGTTTTTATTTTCTTTTCCTTCCACTTTCAACATTCCTAAAGCACCTTTGTTAAAGGCTCTAAAAATAGAGTGGTCAACTAATATAAAAGTTCCTGGAGTTTCGACTTTAAAATCAACAATGGCAGCTCCACCCGCTGGAATTAAGGTTGTTTGTACATTTTTATTGATTGTACTTCCACCTTCAACATGAACACTGTCGAATATTTCGCCAATAACGTGGAAAGAAGAAACTAAGTTTGGACCTCCATTACCAACATATAAACGAACAGTTTCGCCTACTTTAGCAGTTAATTCGCCGCCGTTTGTTAAAGACCCCACTTTTCCATTAAATACTACATAATCAGGAGTTTCTTTTACAGCTTTGTTCATGTCAAATGCTTGCAATCCTTTAGCGCCATATTCTCCTTGCGTATAAAAATCTCCCTGCATAACGTAGTATTCCTTGTCAACAGGAGGAAGTCCGCCTTCAGGTTCTACTAGAATTAAACCATACATACCGTTTGCAATATGCATTCCTACTGGAGCAGTAGCACAATGGTAAACATATAAACCTGGATTAATTACCTTAAAACTAAAGACTTTTTCATGTCCCGGAGCTACAAGTGATGAGGTTGCGCCACCACCAGGACCAGTTACGGCATGTAAGTCTATATTGTGAGGCAGTTTGTTGTCTGGGTGATTTTTTAAGTGAAATTCAACTTCATCTCCAACACGCGTTCTAATAAAACTTCCCGGTACAGATCCGCCAAAAGTCCAATACGTATATTTTACGCCATCGGTCATTGTACCTTCTTGTTCTTTAATTTCCATGTTAAGTTTTAGCTTCATAGCAGTTCTGTTTCCAACTGGTTTTGGAACCAGAGGAGGTGCAGTAAGTTCTGCATTCATTTCTCCTTCGGTCATGATATCTGCATAGTTTACAGCTTCCTCTTTTTTGCAGCTTCCTAAAAAAAGAGCAATAAAAAGTAAGCTCAAAAAGAGACTCATTTTAATCTGAATGGTATGTTTCTTTTCCATAAGTAATTGGTTTTGTTTTCATTTTAAATTTTAATCAAAAATAAAAGACTATTTTGTCTTTTATTATGATAAAAGTCATAGAATGGTTACTAATATTTCGCTTAATTAATTGTAGAATGATCATTTTTTGGTAAAATTATATTAACTCAAAATGTTTATACTATTCAAAAAAAAGGCAATTATTTGGGGGTAAAGAACAGAAATAAAATACAGCAGTGAAACTAAATCAGACTGTTGAAAAAATATATAAAAGAATACTTTGAGTATCAAATATAAAAAAAATACTATAAACTACAATCTTGATAACTTTGGTTTTTGAGTTTTTTTTCTTGATTTGTAGAATTCAAATGGGAGCAAATTTATTTACGAATCATGTCTTTTTTTTAAAATAAAAATAAATGACTGTCTGAATTTTAGAATAATAATGATTATTTTTGCTCGCTGATTAAGTTAAAAATATTACTACACTATATTATGGTAAAAGATTTATTCGAAAGAATTCAAGAAAATAAAGGACCTTTAGGAAAATGGGCTTCTCAAGCAGAAGGTTATTATGTTTTCCCAAAGTTAGAAGGAGAGTTAGGTCCTAGAATGACATTTCACGGAAAAAATATCCTAAACTGGAGTTTAAATGATTATTTAGGTTTAGCAAATCACCCAGAAGTTCGTAAGGCAGATACTGATGCAGCAATTCAATTTGGAGCAGCTTATCCAATGGGAGCTCGTATGATGTCTGGACACACAACTTACCACGAGCAATTAGAAAATGAATTGGCTTCTTTTGTAATGAAAGAATCTGCTTATTTATTAAATTTTGGTTACCAAGGAATGGTTTCTATCATTGATGCATTGGTTACTAAAAATGACATCATTGTTTATGATGTTGATTCACATGCTTGTATCATTGATGGAGTTCGTTTGCATATGGGTAAACGTTTTACTTACAAGCACAATGATCTTGAAAGTATGGAGAAAAACCTGCAGCGCGCTACAAAAATGGCCGAAGAAACTGGCGGTGGTATCTTGTTTATTACTGAAGGTGTTTTTGGAATGCGTGGACAACAAGGTAAATTGAAAGAAATTGTTGCGATGAAGCAAAAATACAATTTCCGTTTATTAGTTGATGATGCACACGGTTTTGGTACTCTTGGAAAAACAGGTGCTGGAGCAGGTGAGGAGCAGGGAGTTCAAGACGATATTGATGTTTACTTCTCGACTTTTGCAAAATCAATGGCTAATATTGGTGCTTTCGTTGCAGCAGATAAAAATATTATTGATTATTTAAAATACAACTTACGTTCGCAAATGTTTGCTAAAGCGCTTCCGATGATCCAAACAATTGGTTCATTGAAACGTTTAGAATTATTGCGTAATTCATCTTCAATCAAAGATAAACTTTGGGAAAATGTAAATGCATTGCAAAACGGACTTAAAGATAAAGGGTTTAATATTGGTGATACAAACACTTGTATTACACCAGTTTATTTAGAAGGAAGTATTCCTGAAGCAATGGTAATGGTAAACGATTTAAGAGAAAATTACGGTATTTTCCTTTCTATTGTTGTTTATCCAGTTATCCCTAAAGGAATTATTTTGTTAAGAATGATTCCAACAGCTTCACATACTTTAGCTGATATTGAAGAAACATTAACTGCATTTGAAGCGATTCGTGAAAAATTAGTTAGCGGAACTTATAAAGAAATTGCAGAGCGTACAACTGTTGACGTTTCGTAGTTAATTTAAAAAATAATATTTCCTTAAATGGAAATTATGTAAAAAAATCCATTCCGTTATACGAATGGATTTTTTTTATTTGAAGTAACTTTAAATTTGTAATCAGAAAATAAAATGAATAATTATGAAAAAGCTACTTATACTAACGACTCTAATTTTGATTGTTTTTGTTTCTTGTAAAAAAACAGCAGATACAGAGCCGGTTCAAATTGCTCCAAACGCTCCAAAAGAGGTTCAAATAGAAGAACCTGCAGGTGATCAATGTTATGCTTTAAGAGCAAATGGCAATGTGATTGAATTGAGTTTTAATGTAAACTCGCACCAAGAGGTAAATGGAAAATTACATTACAGTATATCTGGAAAAGATAAAAATGAAGGAACTTTAATTGGAAACATGAAAGGCGATACGCTTATCGCTGATTATACTTTTACTTCAGAAGGAGTTTCATCTGTGCGAGAAGTTGCATTCCTGCAAAAAGACGGAGCGTTAATAGAAGGATTTGGAGATGTTATTCAAGCTAATGATAAAGTGACTTTTAAGGATAAAACCAAACTGAAGTTTGATCAAAAAAACACATTGACTAAGACAGATTGTAAAGTAGAATAGTAAAATGTTATTGATACAAAAAATCCATTCGTTTATTGCGAATGGATTTTTTTATGTTTCAAATCAGATATTGATTTTTGTAACTAAAGATCTTTAAAGGTATTTCAAATATGTTTTTCTTTGACAGTGAATTTTTGGATCAAAGTTTTTCCATAGTAAATGAATGGCAGTATTCTCAGCTAATTCTGGAGTTCTGATGCAATTTACAATTCCTTTTTCAGAGAAAGTTTTGAAATATTCATCAAAAATAATTGCCGTAACTCCTTTATTTTGGTAATCAGGATGAACGCCGATAAGATAAAAGACTACATCTTTACTTTTCTTTCTTGCTTTTAAAAGATGAAGAAAACCAAAAGGAAAAAGTTTTCCTTTCGCCTTTTGTAAAGCTTCAGTAAAACTTGGCATAACAATACTGAAAGCTACTAAATTATCATCTTTATCGACTACAAATTTTATATATTCAGGATTGATAAAACTGATGTATTTCTTTTTAAAATACTCCTTCTGAACATCTGAAATTGCAACAAATGAAGCTAATTTTGCATATGATTCATTAAACAAATCAAACATTTTGTCGACATGCGGCATAATATCTTTTGTTTTAGTGAAATTTAAAGCCCTAAGTTCATAACGTTTTTTAATTAAAGCCTGTGCTTTAAGGAAAAATTCTGGTTTTACATTCGAAAAAGGAAATATGCTTTCGATATATTCTTTTTCAACCTGAAAGCCTAGTTTCTCAAAATGAGTTACATAATACGGATTGTTGTACCAAGTAATCATCGTTCCCATTTGATCAAAACCTTCTGTAAGAACACCAACTTTGTCTAAATTAGAGAAACCCATCGGACCTTCTGTATGCTCAAGATTATGTTTTCGTCCTAACTCATATACTTTTTCAAGCAGTGCTTTTGTAACTTCTATGTCATCAATTACATCAAACCATCCAAAGCGAACTTTTCTTTTATGTTGATTATTTACTTCGGTCCAATTGATAATTGCTGTAATTCTTCCCACAATTTCATTGTCTTTATAAGCAAGATAAAAGTAAGCTTCGGCATTATCAAATGCAGGATTTTTTGTTTTATCAAAAGACTCTAGTTCATCAGCAATAATAGGCGGCACCCAATATGGATTGTCTTTGTATAATGAAAACGGAAATTTGATATATTCGGTTAGTTCTTTTTTAGTTTTAGCTTCTTTAATTGTAATCATTAAGGTGGTATTATAAAAAATCCCTTAGTTAGAGAGTTTGGTTATTAAAATTTATTCGTATTTAGCTTTGCGTTTTCTTTCTCTTGCCTGATAATCGATTTCTTTTTCATTGTCAGGATTCTTTTTAGCTCTTTCATTATTTTTAACCTCGATTTGTTTTTCTTTATACCATCCGTCGTAACGCCAAGAAAAACCTACACCGCCATATAAAACGGATGGAGTGTTTTTAAAATTAGTACTTATCGAAGCATCGATCTGCATATTTGGCGATAAAAGATACGCCGCACCGCCGCGAACGATTGCATCGCTGTAGAAATCGCTTTTGTATCCTTGATTTTCAACAAAGCCAGACCATTTAGCATTAAATCCGTGTGTTAAGGTTAATATGTAACCATAACTTGGGTAATCAGTTCCAATATAATCTGCAATAATATTGGTTACAAAAACCCATCTTCCGCCTCCAAAAAGATTTTGTGTTACCAAAGCTACTTTTGGCGAAATTTCGCTGTTAGGAGAGAAATAATAAGGATTGTTTGCGCCAATAAAATTTGCCCCTGCAAACACAGAAACTGCTGGAATTAATTCACGCCATTTAAAACTGCGATTAGCTCTATAGCTGTAGATGTTTACTTCGTCTTTGTAGTTCTTGTAAGGATCATAAATCAAATATTTGGCTCCCAAAACAGTTTGTCTGAAATTATTTTTTTTGTAGCTGGTGTATGGAGTATCAAAGTTTTCCATTTGATATTGCAAATCAACAATAAATTCTAACTGTTCCAGAAAAGCACCATATCTAATAGTAAAATCGGTGCCAAAACCACTCGCGTCGTAGTTTAGTAAATCATGTTTTTCTTTAATGCCATAAACACCAATTTCTGCTTGAATAACAGATTTTCCAACTGCATAAGCAGACATAGTTTCGCCAGGTCTATTTGAGTTTATTACATCAGTATATTGAGCAAAGAAAAATTGTGGTATTAAAAGAAGAGATGTAGAAAGTAAGTTTTTAATTTTCAACATAAATGTATTTTTTGATTAAAAAGCTATAACGCATTTCAAATGTACTATATTTTATTATTTATTTAAGATTGATATTTTAATTTTAAACAATGGATTTATTAATTTTGACAAAAATTATACAATTATGCAAGAAGCATCTTTTTCAGGTTTAATAAAAGCTATATGTTATATAATAGCATTTTATTATATTTTTAAATTTTTAGCTAGAATCTTTTTGCCAGTATTGGTAAAAAAAGCAGTTGAAAAAGCAGGAGAAAATTTTCAGAGACAACAACAATATAGTCAAGATAATTCTTGGCAGCAAACTCGTAACACTACAAAAGATGAGATAATCATCGATACCGCTAATGCAAAAAATCCTCGTGAAACCAAAAAGGTTGGGGACTATGTTGATTACGAAGAAATAGATTAAGTTTGTATCCTAAAAAATAGGATTCATCATTTAACCAAACCTGCCAAAATTGAAAATAGTAAATAAGTTCTATCCGCATGCCCTTGTAATTCTGGGTTTTATTCTTGTATCATTAGTTTATTTTTATCCAGTTCTGCAAGGAAAACAGATTTTTCAGTCAGATATTGCTCAATATACCGGAATGGCAAAAGAGCAGAATGACTTCAGGGCTGCTGAACATACTGAACCTTATTGGACAAATTCTGCTTTTGGAGGAATGCCTACTTATCAGTTAGGAGCAAATTATCCTAATGATTTTATTGGCAAAATTGATGACGTTTTACGTTTTTTACCGCGTCCTGCAGATTATCTGTTTCTATATTTCTTTGGGTTTTATGGTTTGTTATTGGTTTTAAAAACAGATCCATTAAAAGCTTTTATAGGCGCACTTGCCTTTGGTTTCTCAACTTATTTAATTATAATCCTTGGAGTTGGTCATAATGCAAAAGCGCATGCAATTGCATATATGCCGCTGGTTATTGCTGGATTTATACTCGTTTTTCAAAAAAAATATATTTGGGGAGGATTGCTCACCATGTTTGCGGTTGCATTAGAAATTAATGCCAACCACTTTCAAATGACCTATTATTTATTGATTTTCTTATTGATACTTTCAGGTTATTTTGCTTTTACTTTTATAAAGAATAAAGAATATAAACCGTTATTAATTTCAATTGGTACATTGGTTGTAGCGGGAATTTTTGCTATTGGAGCAAATGCCGCTAATTTAATGGCAACCAGCGAATATGCAAAGTATAGTATTCGTGATAAAAGCGAGTTAACTTTTAATCCTGACGGATCTAAAAATGAAACAACTGCATCAATGACAACAGACTATATTACGGAATATAGTTATGGAATTGCTGAAAGTTTAAACTTAATTGCGCCAAGAATTTTTGGTGGTTCCAGTCATGAAAATGTTGGTGTCGACAGCAGAATGTATTCGTTTATGCTAGAGCAGGGAGTACCAGCTAGTCAGGCAGAAGATTTTGTGTCAGGAATGCCGACGTATTGGGGAGATCAACCAATCGTTTCTGCTCCGGCTTATATTGGAGTTGTAGTTTTCTTTTTGGCAGTTTTAGCTTTATTTATTGATGAGAGAAAAATTAAATATGTATTCCTTACCGGAGCATTATTTACATTAGTGCTTTCTTGGGGGAAAAACTTTTCACTGCTGACAGACTTTTTTATCGAATATGTTCCAATGTACGATAAGTTTAGAGCAGTATCTTCTATTCAGGTAATTTTAGAATTATGCTTCCCTGTACTTGCAGTAATGGGATTACAATCTTTCTTTAAAGCTAAAGAAGAACCGAAACTACAGCAAAAAGCTTTAATTCAAACAGGTGTTTTTGGTTTAGGGATCATTGCGATTTTAGTAATTGCAAAAAGTTCTTTCCATTTTACAGGAATGAATGACAAATACTTCTTAGACAGTTATGGACCTGCTTTTGTTGATGCTTTAAAAGAAGATAGAATGTCTCTGTATTCAGCAGATTTACTTCGTTCAGGATTTTTTATTGTAGTTACATTTGGAGTTTTATGGTTATTTATAAAAAATAAATTTTCACAGACTACAGCTTTAATCATTGTTGCCGTATTGATGATTTTTGACTTGTTCTTTGTAGATAAAAAATATGTTTCGGCTAAAGATTTTGTTAGTCCAGTTCAAATTGCAGCTCCATTTCAGGAAACACCTACAGATACACAAATTTTAAAAGATACTTCAGTATATCGTGTTTTTGATCCGCAAGGACAATTGCAGGGAAGATCATCTTATTTTCATAAAACAATTGGTGGATATAGTGCAGTAAGACCTAGAAGAATGCAGCAGTTATATGATTACCAAATTGCCAAAAATAATTTAGAGATACTTAATATGTTGAATGTTAAGTATGTTATTCAAGCAGATAAAGATGGAAATCAAATTCCTACGATTAATCCTGATGCAAATGGAAACGCTTGGTTTGTAAGTTCAGTAAAACTTGTAAATAAACCAGACGATGTAATGAAAGCTTTAAATTATATTGATACTAAAAAAGTTGCAGTATTCAATGTTCGTGAACATGAAGGTAAATTTAGAAATGCCCGATTGAAAAAACAATGGGATACAACTGGAACAATTAAAGTAGTAGAATATAAACCAAACTATATTAAATACCAATCAGATAGTAAAGGCGATGCTTTGGCTGTTTTCTCTGAGATGTATTATAAAAATGGCTGGAATGCTTATGTTGATGGTCAATTGACAGATCATTTTCCTGTTGATTATGTTTTGAGAGCTATGGAAGTTCCTGCAGGAAAACATACAATTGAGTTTAAGTTTGAGCCTCAGGTTATAAAAACTGGAGGAGTAATTAACTTAGCTAGTTCAATAGGAATGATATTGCTTTTAATTGGCGGAATTTATTTTGAACGTAAGAAGTCTCGTGAACAATCTAAGTAATAGGCTTTGGTTTTAAAATGAAACTCTCTAAGATTCTTAAAATTGTTCTTTTTCTCATTTTTGATTTAGTAATATATATTTTTTGCGGAATCTATATGATGGGTTATGATGATTTTTATGATGAAAGTCAAGGAGAATATTTTAGTTTTTCAAGTATGAAAACGGAATATAAAATTGTCTGGACATTTTATAACTTGTGGATAGTTTTAAATTGTTTGCTTTTCCTTTGTATCATTTATAGAGTATTTAAGAAATTAGCTTTGAAATAACGTCTAAATATTTACACTTTTAAACAATAAACAATTTTCCTTGGAACAAAAGAAGCTCTTAATTATTACGTACTATTTTCCACCAGCAGGAGGACCGGGAGTACAGCGTTGGTTGAAATTTGTAAAATATCTTCCTGAATTTGATGTTCAACCTATTGTTTATGTTCCAGAGAATCCAACTTATCCAATTGTAGATGAAGGTTTGGTAAGTGAAATATCTGATAAAGTAATTGTATTAAAGAATAAAATTTGGGAGCCTTATCAATTGGCTTCTATTTTTTCAAAAAATAAAACGAAGAAGATAAGCTCGGGAATTTTTCCGCATAAAAAAAAGCAGACATTTTTAGATAAGACTTTTCTTTGGGTTCGTGGGAATCTTTTTATTCCTGATGCTCGTGTTTTTTGGGTAAAACCTTCTGTTTCCTATCTTGAAAAATATATTAAAGAGAATAATATTGATACAATTGTAACATCTGGACCGCCTCATAGTTTGCATTTAATTGGTTTAGAATTAAAAGAAAAACTAAACGTAAAATGGTTTGCAGATTTTCGTGATCCTTGGACAACGATTGGTTATCACAAATCACTTCGTTTGTCAAATTATGCTGCAAAAAAGCACAAAAATTTAGAACATAAAGTTCTTAATACTGCAGACACTATTATTGTAACAAGTAAAACTACAAAAACAGAATTTCAGGCTATTACTAATAAACCAATATCGGTAATTACAAATGGTTATGATCTTGAGAAAGTAGAGAAAGAACCACTAGACACGAAGTTTACTCTAGCACACATTGGTTCATTTTTATCAGAGAGAAATCCAAAATTTTTATGGGAATGTCTTGTTGAACTAGTTAACGAAATACCTGATTTTAAAAAGCATTTAGAAATTAAATTAATTGGCGCCGTAAGTCAGGAAGTTTTAGATTCGATTGAAGAATTTAAACTGAATGATTATTTGAATCTTTTGGGATATGTTTCGCATCACGAAGCTATAGCACATCAAAAAAAGTCACAGGTTTTACTTTTAATCGAAATAAACTCAGAGGACACTAAAAGTATTATACCAGGAAAATTGTTTGAATACATGGTCTCAAATCGACCAATAATTGCGATTGGTCCGCAAGGTTCTGATTTTGCAGCTATTATTACAGAAACCAATACAGGAGTATTTTTTGATTATTCTGAAAAAGTGAAACTAAAAAGTGTAATTTTGGACTTTTATAATCAATTTTTGGAAGGAAAATTACAATCTTATGGTGTTGGTTTACAGCAATATTCAAGAAAAAACCTTACCAAACAATTAGCACAGTTGATTAAAGAATCATAGTACGCTAAATTTAAAATCTAAATTCATAAATCCGCAAATGGGTATTGTCTTAAATCAGTCTTTCAAAAACACTATTATTACCTATATAGGTTTCGGAATTGGAGCCATTAATACGCTTTATTTGTATCCTGTTTTTTTGGGGGCAACCTTTTATGGTTTGACTAATTATGTGACATCTTGTGCTAATGTAATTATGCCTTTGTTTGCGATTGGAATGCAAAATACTTTAGTCAAATTTTATTCGCAATATAAAACTGAAGAAGAAAAATCCCGTTTTTTATCCTTTACTGTTTTATTTCCTTTGCTGTTAATAATTCCAATTTTACTGATTGGTCTTGTTTTTTATGATGAGATTTTATTCTTCGTGTCAAAAAAGAACGCAATCGTAAAAAGTTATATATGGTTAATACCATTTATAGGCTTATGTATGGCATACTTTGAAATTTTTTATGCCTGGCTGCGAGTAAATATGCATTCTGTTTTTGGAAACTTTGTAAAAGAAGTTGGGTTGCGATTATTTTCATTATTTCTGTTAATAGGCGTTTATTACGATTGGCTTAGCGTAGAAGGTTTTGTGTACGCAACAGCAGGTTTATATTTTTTGGCATTCTTGATAACCATGTTATATGCATTCAGCATTCAGAAACCAACCTTTCAGTTTACAATACCAACAAATACGAAAGAAATATTAATATATACCTTTTATATTATTTTATCAGGAAGTGTTGCTAATTTGCTTTTAGATGGTGATAAAATGATGTTGAATCAATATATGCAGATTGAAAATATTGCTTTCTATTCTGTAGCGACTTACATTGCTTTGGTAATTTCGGTGCCAAGTCGTGCGATGCATCAAATTGTTTATCCGATAACGGCAAAATTAATGCATGAAAATAAGTATGATGAATTGAATATACTTTATAAAAAAACTTCTATCAATTTACAAATGGTAGGCGGATTTGTAATGCTGTGTATTTTCGTCAACATTAATCAGCTTTACGAATTAGTGCCTAAAGAATACAGCGGAGGAATTTCAGTTGTATTTATGATTGGTTTATCAAAATATTTCGACCTGATTTTAGGAAACAATAACGCCATTATTTTTAATACAAAATACTACCGAATGGTTTTGTATCTTGGATTGATGCTTGTAGTTCTTACTGTCATTTTAAACATGATTTTTATTCCAATTTTTGGAATCTTCGGTTCTGCTTTTGCAACTTTATTATCAATCACCTTATATAGTTTAGCAAAACTGCTTTTTGTGGTAAAGAAACTTCATTTGTATCCTTTTACAAAAGAAACAGTTTCATCAATTGTGTTAACTTTTGTACTGTTTCTATTGTTTTATTTCTGGGAATTTCCATTTTATCAATTGATTAGTATTGCTTTGAAATCAATTTTGGTAACCATTTTATATGTATACCTGAATTATAAGTTTAATATTTCACCGGATATTAATAAAGTAATCGATACGATTTTAAAGAAAATAGGAATTAAAATTTAACGCGATTTTATTGCGAAACAGCAAAGTAATTTAAATTTGAATCTATTTTGTTTTTATATTTGTTAGAAAGGATATTCATTTACAGCTGACATCATATGAAAAAGAAATTACTTTGTTTTTTAGCGATTTTCATTGTTTTATTTTCATCATTTGCTTTTACTCAAAAAGACAGCCTGCATACATCAAAAAATGCTGAAGTTGAACTAAAACAAGTAAAATATCCTGTAAATCCTTTCAAGGACACTTTATTCTTTGTTTATAATAAAGTAGGTTCTTTTTCTGCCGAAAGCAGAGCGAAAGCGATTACCGAAAAAATAAGAAAACTTTACGAAGATTCGCTTTTTGATTCAGATTCGCTTGTAATCAGTCCTTCAGATATTTCACAAGATATAGTATACAAAGATGATTTTATCATTATGTCAATTCTTGACGTTGATGCAAAGGCCGAAAATCAAACACAGGAGTTTATTGCAAAACGTAATTTATCTATAATAAAAAAGGCGATAATTTATCAAAATGAGAACTATTCGATGCTGCCAAAAAGACTTGGGTACACAGCTTTGTTGATTTTGATTATTGGAAGTATCTTGTATTTTGTTGGTAAACTTTTTAACCGAGTAAAACTCTATATTCTAAAAAATAGCGACAAGTATTTTAAAGGCTTTAATTATAATAATATTAAAATTTTATCGCCTCAAAAGCAACAGGCACTCGTAATGCAGTTGTATAGTTTTGTAAAAGGAATTGTTCTTGTTTTAATAGTTTACCTTTCACTTCCGCTGTTATTTAGTATTTTTCCGGCTACAGAAGCGTATACTACAACATTACTGCGCTGGATTCTAACGCCGGCAAAATTGGCCGTTATGGGCTTTATTGATTTTCTGCCAAGTTTAGTTACCATCATAGTTATTGTTGTTATTTTTAGATATGCTATAAAGGTGATTAAGTTCTTTTTTGAAGAAATTAAAAAAGAGAATATTAAAATTGACGGTTTCTATAATGATTGGGCAATGCCGACATTTAATATCGTTAGATTCCTATTGCTTGCCTTTATGGTCGTTATTATCTTTCCGTATTTACCTGGTTCAGAATCACCAATTTTCAAAGGAGTATCTGTATTTGTCGGGGTTTTATTTTCATTAGGTTCTTCAAATGCAATTGCCAATATGGTTGCAGGTTTGGTAATTACTTATATGCGTCCGTTTAAAATTGGTGATTTTATAAAAATTGGAGATGTAAGCGGTGAAGTAATCGAGAAAACAGCTCTGGTTACTAGAATTAGAACGCCTAAATTTGAAGACATTACAATCCCAAACTCAACAGTTTTATCAAGTACTTCAACCAATTACTCGTCAAACACGAAACAAGTTAATAATGGCTTATTAATTCATACTACAGTTACAATTGGGTATGACGTTCCTTGGAAAGACATTCATAAGGCTTTAATAGATGCGGCGTTAAAAACACAAATGATTGAGCAGACACCGCCGCCGTTTGTTTTACAAACTAGTTTAGATGACTTTTATGTGTCGTATCAGATAAACGTTTATACAAAAGAACCTACAAAACAGCCATTGATTTATTCTTCATTACATCAAAATATTCAAGACTCCTTTAATGAAGCCGGAATCGAAATTATGTCTCCACATTATAGTGCTTTACGAGACGGTAATACGACAACTATACCAGAAAATTATTTAAAGAGTGATTATAAACCTTCATCATTCAATATTAGAAATAAAGATTAATTTATTGTTAATGTATTGATATACTGTTTTAAAGAATTAATTTTAACAGTTGTTTATTTTGTAGTTTTAATTTTAAAATATAATTTTAGGTTAAATTTTTGGCTTTCCAGTTTATTGAAAAAGAACTAAATGGTTTAATAAAATATAAAAGGCTCTGCTGATGTTTGTTTTTGAATGCAGTACTTAATTGGGAATTGTTGAGAATTTAGGAAATTTCGCATACAGACTAAACCAAAATGAAGGATTATGAAAAACAATCAGCTCAGTCCGGAACAAAGTGTACAGGTGTTTTCGAATATGATTTCAAACAAAGTTCATAACGGATTTGTATTAGAAGAGAGAAATGATGAATTACTTTTCGCAGTTCTTTCAAAGGGCGGAAAAGCAGTTAACCACGGTTTGAATTTTATTATTTTTTGTTTAACCCTCGGATTATGGTCATTTGCATGGCTGTATCTTACAATCGAGGCCTCAAAACAGAAAAAAGTACTAGTTGCCATCGATGAAGATGGTTTTCCTTTTGAAGAAAAATGTTTATTGGCATAAACATTCCTAATTTTAAAATAACAAAGCCATAAATTATAGCATAAGCTGATATAATTTATGGCTTTTTTTTGAACTGTCGAAAACTACAGTTTATCTTTCAAGTAAATTCCAGTAACCGATTCTTTTACTTTAACAATCTCTTCAGGAGTTCCTGCTGCTAATAAATGACCGCCATTTTCACCGCCTTCAGGTCCCAAATCTATAATCCAGTCCGCACATTTAATTAAATCAAGATTATGTTCAATTACAATTATCGAATGTCCTTTTTCGATTAAAGCGTCAAATGAAGCCATTAATTTTTTAATGTCATGAAAATGAAGTCCGGTTGTGGGTTCGTCAAAAACAAATAGAGCTTTGTCTTTTGTTGCTCCTTTTACTAAAAATGAAGCCAATTTAATACGCTGTGCTTCACCACCCGAAAGAGTAGAAGATGATTGTCCTAATTGAACATATCCTAAACCAACATCTTGTAAAGGCTGTAATTTTTGCGTGATTTTTGTCTGCTTGTTTTTTTCGAAAAAAGCAATAGCATCATCAATAGTCATCGTAAGAATATCGTTGATGTTTTGACTGTCGAAAGCAACTTCTAGAATTTCTTTTTTGAATCGTTTTCCTCCGCAGGTTTCACAAGGCAGAGAAACATCGGCCATAAATACCATTTCAACATTTATAGAACCTTCTCCTTTACATGTTTCACAGCGTCCGCCGTCAACATTAAAAGAGAAATGTTTCGCCTGATAACCTCTTATTTTTGATAATTTTTCTTTAGCATACAAATCACGAATATCATCATAAGCCTTTATGTAAGTCACAGGATTTGATCTGGAACTCCTTCCAATCGGATTTTGATCTACATATTCAATATGTTTTATTTGCGAGAAAGAGCCTTTAATTTCACTAAACTGTCCTGCTTTTTCTGCAGCATTTTCCAGTTTTTTCTGCATGGCAGGAAATAGAATTTTCTTAATCAAAGTACTTTTTCCACTTCCTGAAACTCCAGTTACAACAGTTAAAATATCTAAAGGAAAAGTAACATTTATATTCTTTAAGTTATTCTCTCTTGCACCAATAATATCAATATGATTTTTGAATTTTCTTCTTCTCTGTGGAACTGAAATCTCTAAATCTCCATTCAAATACTTAGAAGTAAGCGAATCTGATTTTAGGATTTCTTCATAAGTTCCTTGAGCTACAAGTTTTCCTCCAAAAGTTCCTGCTTCAGGACCAATATCAATAATCATATCTGCCGCTTTCATGATATCTTCATCGTGTTCTACCACAATTACAGTGTTACCTAAATCACGAAGCGAAAGTAAAACCTTAATTAGCCTTTCAGAATCTTTTGGATGCAGTCCAATACTAGGTTCGTCTAGAATGTACATCGATCCAACCAAACTGCTTCCTAGCGAAGTAGCTAGATTAATACGCTGCGATTCTCCTCCCGAAAGTGTCGAAGAGTTTCTATTTAAGGTAAGATAATCTAAACCAACTTCGGTTAAAAACGATAAACGATTATTGATTTCGACCATCAAACGTTTTGCAATTTGCTGCTCGTAAGTATTTAAATCGATGTTTTTGAAAAAAGTAACTAAATGTTTAATAGGTAAATCAACCAAATCTGAAACCGTTTTTCCGTTGATTTTTACATATGAAGCTTCCTCGCGAAGACGTTTTCCGCGACAAGCGTGACATTTCGTTTTTCCGCGGTAACGCGACAGCATTACACGATTTTGTATTTTATAGTTTTTCTCTTCAAGTTCTTTAAAAAAGCTGTTTAGACCTTGAAAGTATTGATTTCCTGTCCAAATTAAGTCTTTTTGACTGTCAGAAAGTTCGAAATAAGGTTTGTGAATTGGGAAATCAAATTTGTAAGCATGTTTCACTAATTCATCTTTGTACCAGCTCATACTTTCGCCTCGCCAAGGATAAATTGTGCTTTCAAAAATAGAAAGCGAAGTATTAGGGACAACCAAATCGGCATCGATGCCAATTATATTTCCGTAACCTTCACAAACAGGACAAGCGCCATACGGATTATTAAAGCTGAATAAGTGAACATTTGGTTCAAGAAAAGTAATACCGTCTAATTCGAAATTATTAGAATAGGAAAATCGTTTATCTGAGCCCAATTCCTGAAGATAACAAATTCCTTTTCCTTCAAAAAAAGCAGTTTGAACAGCATCAGCAAGACGATTGTAAAACTCTTCCTCTTCCTTTACAACAATACGATCAATAATTAATAAAATATCTTTATTGTCTAATTGATGTAGGTTCTCTGCAGAAAATTCATCCAAACGCACCATTTCATTTTCGACCAGAATACGAGCAAAACCTTGTTGTAATAATACTTTAAGTTTATCTTCTAGCTGTCGTCCTTCTTCAAGATGAATAGGAGCAAGAAGCAGCCATTTACTGTCGATTTCTAATGTTTTTACATCAGAAACAACATCAGAAACAGTGTTTTTTTTAACTTCCTGACCAGAAATAGGAGAATAAGTGCGTCCGATTCTGGCAAACAAAAGTTTAATATAATCATAGATTTCTGTAGAGGTTCCAACAGTAGAACGAGCATTTGTAGTATTAACTTTTTGCTCGATTGCAATTGCCGGCGCAATACCTTTAATGTATTCTACTTTAGGTTTGTCTAAACGTCCCAAAAACTGACGTGCGTATGAAGATAAACTTTCTACATAACGACGTTGTCCTTCGGCATATAAAGTATCAAATGCTAAACTTGATTTTCCTGATCCTGAAAGACCGGTAATTACAACAAGTTTATTTCGCGGAATAGCAACATCTACATTTTTTAAATTATGTACTTGTGCTCCTTTTATTATAATATTTTGTTTTGGGTCGAGTGTAGAAAGATCGATTTGCATAAAAAATGTCAATTTTTACAAAAGTAATCAATTTTGAATTGAGTTTAGTTAAGGATATTGTTCCAAATTTTAACAGAATCACATTGTTAGCTCCGAATTTTTGTCGCAAAGTTTTTCGATTATAAAGCTGCTATTGTTTACGAAATATTCTATTTTAGAACAGTTTTAAAAATTTATAAAGTAATAGTTATGAATAAAGTAGTTCTATTAATGCTCTTTTGCAGTTTAAGAAGTAAAAAGAAAATTGGTATGGGAAGAAAGTTTTTATAAGAAAAAGATAAATGAAAAATTTTGGAATTTTGAGCTTGGAGACGGCTGTCCAAATTCATGTGGTTTTGGTAACAATGAAAGGCAGATTTATACTAAAACGAATCATGAAATAAAAGACGGTAATTTGGTAATCGAAGCCAGAAAAGAGGGAAATAAATATACTTCGACAAAAATTACAACCAAAGGTAAAAAAGAGTTTAAGTACGGCAGAATAGAAGCAAGGGCAAAATTGCCCGTAGGACAAGGTATATGGCCTGCTTTCTGGATGCTTGGTGCTAATATTGACGAAGTGCAATGGCCAAAAAGCGGTGAAATTGATATTTTAGAATATATAGGCAGAGATCCTCACATGGTTTACACAACGCTTCATACGCAAGACAGTCACGGAAATACAATTAATACCAAAAGAACTGAGTTTTTAAATATTGAAGAAGGTTATCATGTGTATGCTATTGAGTGGGATAAAGATAAAATTGAATTTTTTGTAGATAAAACTTTAGTTTATACCTTTAATCCTTCTATAAAAAATGAAGATACCTGGCCTTTTGATAATCCATTTTATATTATTTTGAATTTGGCAGTTGGAGGAAATTTTGGAGGCCCAGAAGTAGACGATGCTATTTTTCCGCAAAAGTTTTATATAGATTACGTAAGAGTATATCAATAAAAAACTAACCGCGAAATTTAGAAATAATGCAGATTTGAGCAGTGTAAATATTTAATTGTAAGTTATTTACGCTTGTTTTTGAAAAGCATTAAACTTACTAAAATTTCCATTTTTTTTAATGATTTAAAACAAAATAGAACGATGTGTTAAAAAACTTAACGGTAAAATGTTAATTATTATTGCATTTGTTTGCTTTTTAAAATAATAATTTGTTAAATTTGGTCACAATATTAACATTATAAAAAAGATACGCCTATACAATAAAATTACTTTTTAGAAAATTTACTCCAAAATTATAGAACCTAAAAAAGTAAGTATTATGGCTGATCTGC
Source organism: Flavobacterium plurextorum (assembly GCF_002217395.1). GTDB lineage: Bacteria > Bacteroidota > Bacteroidia > Flavobacteriales > Flavobacteriaceae > Flavobacterium > Flavobacterium plurextorum. Next base: position 173,512 of record NZ_MUHD01000004.1, read on the forward strand.
ATATTCCAGACGCTCTATTAGTGAAAAATTATGTCGAAGGCAACGAAGGTGCTCTTGCGACATTGATAAAAAGACACGAATCTAAGATATATGGTTTTATATATTCGAAGATTGCTGATAGAGATATTTCAAACGATATTTTTCAAGACACTTTCATTAAAGTTATCAAAACTTTAAAAAGCAATTCATATAATGAAGAAGGTAAGTTTTTGCCTTGGGTTATGCGTATATCACACAACTTAATTGTAGATCATTTTCGCAAAACTAAAAAAATGTCAATGTATAGAGAAACCGAAGAGTTTTCGATTTTCTCAATTATGTCTGATGATTCCTTAAACATCGAGAGCAAAATGATTTTAGATCAGGTTGAAGTAGATTTAAAAAGGTTAATCGAGGAGCTGCCTGACGATCAAAAAGAAGTTTTGGTAATGAGAATGTATCAGGACATGAGTTTTAAAGAAATTTCCGAGTTAACAGATGTAAGTATTAATACTGCATTAGGAAGAATGCGTTATGCATTGATGAATTTGAGAAAAATTATCGATAAACATCAAATTATTTTGACCAACTAATACTATTTTGAATATAAGCTCGTTATACTATTATAAAACATTTTATTGGTATGGCGAAAATTTACTCAAAAAAAGCAGCAGCTGCTAAAGATTTAAAACCTAAAAAAGAAGTAATTTCTTTTTTGTTGAATTATTCACAAGCTTTAACTGTTGTGAAAATTGAAAATAAAAGTTTTGAAATTATAGCAAATTAAACAGCCCGCTTGCCCAGTCGGATGTTTATTTCGAAAGAAAACCAAATGGTCGTTTTGGTTGAAAGCTCACTATTTGTATGTAAATACAGATAGTGAGTTTTTTATTTTATAAAACTTAGCTTTAATTGATTGAATCAACCTGAAGATTCTAAATTTTAATTGACAAAAAAGCTATTTAAGTCTCTTTTACTTCATAAACAATATCAGATTTTTTGTATAGTTTTATTCGGTATTGTTAAAATTTCATATTTTGATCGGGTTTTGTTTATTTATTCGAGATTTAATTTTAGTTTAGTTAAAAAGTATTGTTTATTTCATTTTTATTATTAAAATATCAAGTTTTTATTATTAAAGTTCAAAAGCTGGTTTTTAAATAGAAATGTTAATATTTAAGAAAAAAGTTTAACCCAAATCACCAATAATCTATGGAAAAAAATTACGCTTCGTTGTTTTGTTTGTTGTAAGTCAGGTAGATAATGGCAGAATTATTAATTGATTTCTGCTGTACTTTTGATGGAAGAAGAGTTTTTTGTTTTTTTAATATGCGTACCAGAGTGTATTAAATAAAAGTTTTAGTGTCTTTTTTTGATGCTCATTCTTTTAATAAACAGCCATTAAGTCTATTTAACAACCAAACCAAACTAACCAAAAATGAAAAGAAAACTAATCATGTTATCAACTTTGCTATTGATAACAATTGGAGCATTTGCTCAAAAAGATAGAATAAAAGAAGCGCAGTCCTTGTATGAGAAAGGAAAAAGCCAAGAAGCTTTGACTATTTTAAATAAAACAGAATATCTTATACTCAATGCTTCTGATGAAGATAAATCTGATTATTACTTTTTAAAAGGAAATGTATTAAAGGATTTAGCTGGAAAAAACATTGATGCAGCTAATAATTTTACATTGGCATCACAAGCTTATCAGGATGTGTTTTTGTATGAAAACGAATCAGGCAAATTTAAGTTTACTATCAAAGCAAATTTGGCACTAAAAGAAATGAAATCTAATTTGGTCAATGGAGCAATGACAGATTTTAATGCCGGTAAATTTAAAGAAAGTGCAGAGAAAAGTTATAAGGTTTATTTGTTTGATAAAAAAGATACACTGAACTTATTTAATGCAGCATCTTCATCAGTAAATGCCAAGGATTTTGATTCGGCGATAAGATATTACGAGCAGCTAAAAAAAATTAACTTTTCAGGAAAAGGAGTTTTGTACTACGCAACAAACAAGAAAACAAAAGAAGAAGATATGTTTGTTTCGCCAAAAGCCCGAGAAGCCGCTATTCAGCAAGGAGTTTACGAAAAGCCAAGAACAGAATCTGTTCCATCAAAAAAGATTGAAATTAATAATAACCTGGCTTATTCTTATCTCGAAAAGAAAGACTATTCTAAAGCTGAAATGATTTATAATTATGTTTTGGAATTGAATCCGAATTATATCGACGCTTATATAAATTTAGCCTACTTAAAATTGCAGCAGAAAAAAGATTTATCTGATGAAATATCGGCTTTAGGAACCACGCCTGCAGAAATGAAGAAATATGATAAATTGAGTGCTGTAAAAGATGATGTAACCCGCAGTGCGATTCCGTATTTAAAGAAAGTGCTTACTATTGAACCAAAAAATTCAGAAGCTACAAAAACGCTTTTAGGAGTTTACAGATCGCTTGATATGACAAAAGAATATAATGCGTTAAAAGGCAGTATGTAATTTTTAAGGTGTAAAGAAATAAAGATAAAAAAGGCACAAAGGTTTTAAACTTTGTGCCTTTTTCTATTTTGTCACTTTTGTCATTTCTTCAATAATCGATTTTTTTCCAACTGTTTTTGTTATAATGTCTTTTTCTAAACTCCAGCCTCGAGCAGGCGAATATTCACGTCCATACCAAATAATCTGTAAGTGCAGATCATTCCATATTTCTTTAGGGAACAATCGTTTAGCATCTTTTTCAGTTTGCGTAACATTTTTTCCATTCGAAAGATTCCATCTGTACATCAATCTATGTATATGTGTATCTACAGGAAAGGCGGGAACTCCAAAAGCTTGAGACATTACAACACTCGCTGTTTTATGACCAACAGCTGGTAATTCTTCTAGTGCTTCAAAACTTTGCGGAACTTCACCATTGTGTTTTTCAATTAAAATTTCAGACAAACCATGAATTCCTTTAGATTTCATTGGAGATAAACCGCATGGTCGAATGATTTCTTTGATTTCTTCTACAGACATTTTTACCATATCATACGGATTGTCAGCTTTTGCAAACAAAAGAGGAGTAATTTGATTGACACGAACATCAGTACATTGTGCCGAAAGTAATACAGCGATTAATAAAGTATAAGGATCTTTATGATCAAGCGGTACAGGTATAGTAGGGTAGAGTTCTTTTAAAGTGTTTATAACAAATTGCACGCGAGCTTCTTTATTCATTTCCTTATTTTTAAAGACGTAAAAATAATGAATTATAAGTTATGAGTTAAGAGTTGTCGTTATCTTTGTTTAATCAATAATCTGAAATTTAAAATTTAAAATAAAAAGATATGACAACATTAAAAGCCGGCGATAAAGCACCAAGTTTTTCAGGAATAGATCAAGACGGGAAGTTACATAAACTAGCAGATTATACTGGAAAAAAATTAGTAGTTTTCTTTTATCCAAAAGCAAGTACACCTGGATGTACGGCTGAAGCTTGTGATTTGAGAGATAATTTTGAACGTTTTAAAGCTAATAATTATGAGCTTTTGGGTGTGAGTGCAGATAGTCAGAAAGCACAATTAAAATTTAAAGATAAATACGAATTTCCTTTTCCGTTATTGGCAGATGAAGATAAATCGGTAATCAATGCATTTGGAGTTTGGGGACCAAAAAAGTTCATGGGAAGAGAATATGACGGAATTCACAGAACAACTTTCGTAATTAATGAACAGGGAATTATTGAAGAAGTAATCGAAAAAGTAAAAACAAAAGAACACGCTGCACAGATTTTGAAATAGTATTATTGTGGTAAAATTAAAAGCTAGAACAAAAAAAAGTCCCAATAAGGGACTTTTTTAATTAAGCATTTTGTTCTAATTCTGTTTGAGGATGATATCCAAACAAGTGGTGTTCTTTTATAATTTCTGCAATACCCGGCGGAAGCATATGTTCCCATCCCTTTTTGCCTTGATTGATCATTTTTAAAATCTCGCGAGAAAAAACCTCTAAGTTGTGCGGGTCGTAATCTGTAATGTCAACCACTTTTCCGTTGAATTTGAAGAACTTGTAAAGTTCTTTCATTCTAGGATGTACTTTTAAATTAGTTGAATTCATTAATTCTCCATTTTCATCCAGCATTGGATAAAGGAAAACTTTCATATCTCTGTAGAATAATTTTCCGAAAGCCTCTAGAATTCCACCGCTTAAGTGTCTGTAATACTTCTCGTCAAAAATATCGACAAGGTTATTTACACCCATTGCTAATCCCATACGAGCTTTGGTATAGTTAGCAAAATATTCAACCACTTTATAGTATTCTTGGAAATTCGAAATCATTACCGTTTGACCAAGTGAGCAAAGTAATTCGGCTCTGTCCATAAAGTCGCGTTCGTCGATTTCACCGTCAGAACGTAAATTCGAAAGTGTAATTTCGAAAATAACCAATGTATTATCTTTTTCAACTTTGTTTTCTTCAAGAAACATCTTCAACGATTTCTCGTACATGTCCATGTTTACCTTTGTAACCGGGCGAAAACTTCCTCTTAAAGCTAAAAGGTTCTTTTTGTACAAAATGGCAGCCGGCAAAATGTTTTTTCCTTCAGGATTAAACATAACCGCGTCAGTCATTCCGTTTTTAACCAATTGTAAGCTCATCAAACGATTGTCAACATCAGCAAAACGAGGACCAGAGAAATTGATAGTATCGATTTCTAATTGATCTTTGTCTAAGTGATCGTATAAATATCGAAGTAAACGTTTTGGATCATTATATTTGTAAAAAGCACCGTAAATTAAGTTTACACCTAAAATTCCTAGTGTTTCTTGTTGTAATCTAGCGTCAGTTTCTCTAAAACGAATGTGAAGAATAATTTCGTTATAAGCTTCGTCTGGTTCAATTTGGTATCTAATTCCTACCCAGCCGTGTCCTTTAAATTGTTTCGCAAAATCTATAGTTGCAACTGTATTTGCATAACTAAAGAAAAGTTTTGTGGGATGTTTTTCTCTGCTTAAACGCTCTTCGATGATTTGTCCTTCGAGAGTTAACATCTTTTTTAAACGTTCTTCGGTTACGTAACGGCCGTCAGTTTCAATTCCGTAAATAGCATCACTAAAATCTTTGTCATAGGCAGACATAGCTTTTGCAATAGTTCCTGAAGAACCTCCGGATCTGAAAAAATGTCTAACTGTCTCTTGTCCAGCGCCAATTTCTGCAAATGTTCCGTAAATGTTTTCGTTTAAATTAATGCGTAAAGCTTTGTCTTTTATAGAGGGAATCTGTTCGATGACCTTGTCACCTTTGAGTTTTATTTCTGTACCCATTTTATTTTAAATAGATTTGTTACAAAGTTAGTAAATTAGGCTTCTAATGAAAGAGAAATAATCCTATTTTTGTAAAAAAATTAAGTTCAATTGAAGGTCTATTTTTTAGGTACTGGTACTTCTCAAGGCATTCCGATTATCGGAGTGGATCATCCTGTTTGCAAAAGCACTGACGCTAAGGACAAAAGGCTCCGAGTATCCATTTGGATTACTTGGAACGAGCACTCATTTGTAATCGATTGCGGTCCTGATTTCAGACAGCAAATGCTTTCCTGCGGATGTCGTAAACTCGACGCTATTTTATTTACGCATGAACACGCAGATCATACTGCAGGTTTAGACGATATTCGTCCGTTTAATTTTAGACAGGGCGAAATTCCAATTTACGGACATGAGCGTGTGTTAGGTAATTTAAGACGCCGTTTTGATTATGTTTTCGAAACGGTAAATAAATATCCCGGCGCACCAAGCGTTAAAACTATCGAAGTCGAAAATGACAAACCTTTTGCCGTTGGTGATAAAATAGCGATTCCAATAAATGTAATGCACGGTGATTTGCAGGTTTTTGGATATAGAATCGATGATTTTGCTTATCTAACAGATGTAAAAACAATTGAAACTGCCGAAGTCGAAAAACTTAAAGGATTAAAAGTTTTAGTTGTGAATGCTTTACGTGTTGAGCCTCACGATACACATTTTAACTTACAAGAAGCACTTGATTTTATTAATCTCGTAAAACCCGAAAAGGCTTATTTAACACATATCAGCCATGTTTTAGGTTTTCATGAAGAAGTACAGAAACAACTGCCCGAAAATGTATTCCTGGCTTACGATAACTTAGAAATTACAATTTAATTATTCCATAAAAATGAAAAAATCCTTAATGCTTTATCTTTTTATCCTTGCGATATTAATGAATGTTTTTACGTATATGTTTTATAGCAGCGAAGTAAAATTCGGGCAGGAAAGATATGATAAAACGACTAAAAAGCTAAGAGACAGTATTCAATTGGTAAAAACGCAATTGGCTGATGCAAATTATTTTTCTCTTGAACATAATGAAAATGCACAAAATTACTTTGATAACAGTGCTTCTGGTGGAAAAGTAATTTTATTTGAAAAATTGATTCCAGTTGTAACTGAGAAATTATTAGATTTTAACGCAAACCCAAAAGGGAATCCGTATACAGGACAAGATCAAATAGGACCAAACAAATTTATTATCAATAAAGTAAAAATTTTAAACCACCGTTGGATTATTGCTGATTACAGCAATGGTGAATTATGGGGAGAAGTCTTGTTAAAGTATTTTGTTGATAATGATGATAATATTACCTTTGAAGTAAACCAAACTTGGTTGTATCAAAAATAGGATTGTGTTATCCTGTTTTTTTATCAATTTAAATTTAATAGGATTATGAAAAAAATATTTTTGTTTTTGATTATTGCCGGAACATTTTCTTGTGCAAAAAAGGTTTCTCAGGATAAAGTAACTTCTAAAGAGACAGAAAAAGAAACAGTTGTAGGTGGAGATTCAGATTCTCACGGATGTAAAGCTTCTGCCGGCTACACTTGGTCAACATTAAAAAAAGAATGTATCCGAATATTTGAAGGTACAAGATTGAACCATGCAGAAGATGGAAAAACATACACCACAGCTGCATATGTTATTTTTGATGGAAACAAAGCAGAGCTTTTTCTTGATACTCAAAAAGAATCTATCATCTTAGAAAGAAAATCCGAAGGGGATTCTTGGAAAAAAGATGATCTAGAGCTAATTCCGTGGAAAGGTTATGTCTTGAAAAAAGCTGGAAAGATTGTTTATACAGGACAATAAGTAAAAAAATAAAGAGTAAAAAAGTGAGATGTATTTTGGTATTACCATTTTACATCTCACTTTTTTCTTTTATACCGAAAGCCAATTCTTAAAATCGAAGAAATTTTGTGGCGCAACGCCGTGACCAACAGGATATTCTTTGTAAGTGACAGGAATATTTAGCTTTTCTAAAATCGCTGGAGTTTTTCTAGCCCATTCAATTGGAATAACTTGATCTACAGTTCCGTGTGAAGCGAATATTTTTAAGTTTTTAAAGTCGTTTTTCTCAAAACCTTCTTTGATGATTTCTTCATTAAAATAACCGCTCATCGCCACAACTCTCTGAATTTTTTCAGGATAAGAAAGTGCTGTCGCGTAACTTAAGATTGAACCTTGGCTAAAACCAATCAAAGTCACATTATTAGCATCAATAGGATAATTAGCAACTAATTCGTCAATAAAATTGGCGATGATATCTCTTGAAGTTTTTGCTTGTTCATTATCTGAAAATTTATTCTGGTCTGCATCAAAATTGATTGCGTACCACGCGTAAGCACCATATTGTAAATCATAAGGCGCTCTTGCTGAAATGATATAATAATTATCAGGAAGTTCAGTTGCAAACGAAAATAAGTCGGCTTCATTGCTGCCATAACCGTGTAATAAAAGCAAAAGAGGGTTTTTGTCTAAAATAACTTTTGGTTCTCTTATTTTATATTCTAAAGATAGATTCATTTTTTAATTGTGAATTGTTAGTTCTTAGTCTCAGTTTTCAGTTTTCAACTTTGGCAAAGTTTGTTGGTGATGTTACTGTAGAAAATCTGTTTTTATCCGCGTTCTGCATGCAAAACTGCATCATCCGAGTTCAAATTTTATACGCTGATAAAACAGATTCGTTAAAGCGAAAACGCTGATCTCAACGAATTTGTTTTTTTTAAATTTAAGTTAACCGATAGATTTAAACCATTTTTGAAAAAGTGCTCCCACTAACGGAATAGGCTTTGTCTGTCCTTGTATCGCATTAAAAATGCCAAAAGTCCAAAGAATTGAAATGCAGATCCACATTGGAAAAGTGATAAAAAAGCTGTCAAAATTGCTGATAATTGCTCCAAAAGAAATAAAAGTAAGCGATAATCCTAAAGCTTGACGGATATGAAAAGAAGCAAAGCTGTTTTTGTTTTCAGAATTCATAGACATCGCTATCAAAACGCCAATAATTAAAATATAACTGGTAATAGCGATAGATTTTCCTTCTTCAATTGTATTGTTCATTGTATTATTTTGTAACAAGTTGATTTTGATTTAAAATTCCGTACACAGAACCTTTAATTTCAGTTCCTAAAAAAGCAGAATTTTTAGATTTTGAAAGAATATTTTCTTTTGTAAAAGTCGATTTTCCTTCTGGCGTAAAGAAAGTTAAGTTTGCTATAGAATCTTCGGCAATTGTATTGTTTTCAAGTCCAAAAATAGTTCTTCCAGAAGTTAGTTTTGAAACTATAGTTTCTAAAGGTAAAACAGTCAATAAAGCTCCAAAAGCACTTTCTAAACCAATAGTTCCATTTTTTGCCGTATCAAATTCCATTTTCTTGAATTCGATATCAATAGGATTATGGTCTGAAGTAATGATATCGATAGTTCCGTCAGCAATTCCGTTAAGTAAAGCCTGTCTGTCAACTTCAGTACGTAAAGGCGGAGTAACTTTAAAACGAGTGTCAAAACCATCTAGTTTTTCATCTGTTAAAACTAAATGATGCACAGATGCACTTGCAGTTACGTTTAAACCTTTTGCTTTAGCTTCTCTAATTAATTGAACTGATTTTGCTGTAGAAATTGTTGGAATATGAAGTTTTCCGCCTGTATATTCCAGTAAAAATAAGTTTCGAGATATTTGAAGTTCTTCGGCTAAATCAGGAATTCCTTTTAATCCTAAACGAGTCGAAACAATTCCTTCGTTTGCAACGCCGTTTCCTTTTATGTTTGGGTCTTGCGAATAAGTAATTACCAAACCGTCAAAATCCTGAACGTATTGCAAAGCAATTTTTAGCAGATTGGCATTATCAATGCTTTTGTTGTAATCTCCAAAAGCAACAGCGCCCGCTTTTTTCATGTCAAACAATTCTGCCATATCTTTTCCTTCACTGGCTTTTGTTAAAGCTCCAATTGGGAAAATTTCTGTTGCAAAACCATTTGCTTTATTTTTTACAAAATTTACCTGAGACTGATTGTCAATAATAGGGAAGGAGTTTGGCTGAAGAGCAATTGCTGTAAAACCGCTTTTTGCCGCAACGTTTAATCCGTTTGCGATAGTTTCTCGGTCCTCATAACCTGGTTCTCCAAGTGAAACACTGCTGTCAAACCATCCTTGAGAAACATGAAGATTATCGAATTTTACCTCTGTTGCATTATCATTTGGAAGTGAAACGCCTATTTTTTCTATTAAACCATCTGCAATTAAAAGATCAACAGTCTGGTTATGAAACGGACTTTTTGAGTCGATAATTTTGGCGCTTTTGATGATTATTTTCATATGTAGATATTTTGTTGTCGTAAAATGATTTTTGTAAAAAGTGAAACGCCTTTAAATTGTCGTTAATCTATTTTACAAATTTGATGATTGCCATTTCTAATGCTAAAAATAACAGTGCAAAGATAACAAACCATTTCCAAATTTGGCTGTCTGTGCGTTCAGTTTGTAAGGTATTAAAAATGGTCGAAATCGTATCTGCAGTTTTAAAGTTAGAAACTATATTGGTATTTACCTGACTTAAATCGCTTTCAGACCGTTTGTAATTAAAGCTTAAATTTTCAACCCATTCTTTTTTGTCAAAAATGCTGTAGTTTCCAGCTGTTTCAGGAAAATCGTTAAAAGTCAATTTTACTTTATTGTTTAGTATCTGCTGAATCGGAATGAAAGAATCGTCAGTTCCTTTTACTTCTAGAATTGCATCTTTTGTTAGTAAAACATCAACAAAATAAGGTTGATTATTTCCTATGGTTAAAGCATTTACGCCTGTTTTTTGATTATTTTGTCCCATTTTATAAAATAACGGAACAATTAATGGTGATTGCTGAAAATTTGAATTCTCTGTGTTTATTGGCGCTGAAAAAACGGTAATTCCAGAAACTTGATTTTGAATTGCTGTTACAAATGCAGTTTGATCTTCATAAGATAAAACGGCTGGATAAGGACTTGAAATATCAAATGAATTGTTTGTTTTTGGATATTGAAAATTTGTGATTTTATTCTCAAAAACACCTGAAAACAAAGGATGATCAAAATTGATTTTGGTAATTAATTTATTTTGAGCTTTTAGCGTATTAAATTGAACCTTTCCAAAATTTCCTAAAAACGAATTTAAATTTGAAATTGAGCTTTTTTCGGAAGGAATTACAACTAAATTCCCGCCTTTAGAAACAAAAGCTTTTAAAGTGGTTTGCAAGGCTTGCGGAATCTCAATTAATTCGTTTAAGATGATTGTATTTTGTTTTTCTAAACTATTATAGTCTAGAGAACCAATTGCATAATTATTATAATTGAATTCGGCAGAAGTATAAATTCTAGATAAGAAATTACTTTTTTCAGGTTCTCCAATACTGATTACGTTAGTTTTTTTGTTTTTAGAAATACTGAAAAACAGTTTGTTGTCATACGTTAAACCATTGTCTTCAATAGAAACATAACCATGAAAGGCTTCTTTTGGTATCGTGAAGTTGATTTTCTTTTTCTTCGCATCAAAATTGATAATTGTTTTAGCAATTAATTTGTTTTGATTGTATAAAGAAGTCGAAATAGGTTTAAAATCTTCTCCGTAGCCTGATAAGTCAACGGTTATTTCGTAAAAATTTTCTAATGTCTGATTGATGTAAACACTGTCGATTGAAACATTGTTTTTTTGTTCTGCTTCAGGAACTATGAAATAAGGTTTTTCCTCCTGATCAATATTTTTAACGTCGTTTTCGGTTAAACCAACAGCATCAGAAATAATTACAATGTCCTTTTTATGCGCTGATTTATGTGCTTTTATTTTTGCTATAATCGATGAAAGCTCAAAAGGCGTTGCACTGTATTTTAAATTTTGTAAAGCACTTTTAGACGATTTAATATCAGTATTCCAATAATTTTCAGTGTTTGTCAACAATGAAAATTGAGCCGTTTCGGGTGTATTCTCTAATAATTCCTGAACAGCTCGTTTTAGCAATTCTCCTTTTTTTCCTTTTGCCTGCATACTAAACGAATTATCTAGAATAATATACATTTCATTTGAAGCATTTTTACTGTCTTTGGCTTCAAAAAAAGGCTGAGCAAAGGCCGTAATAATACATGTAAGTAATAAAAGACGAGTTGCCAGTAATAGTCGCTTTTTGATTTTCGAACTTTTACGAGTTTGAATGGCAAGCTCTTTTAAGAAACGAACATTGGTGAAGTAAGAGGTTTTAAAACGTCGTAATTGAAATAAATGAACCAAAATTGGAACGATCAATAAAAAAAGGAAGTATAGAATTTCGGGGTGTTTAAAATGCATTCTGGCTTCGATTTACTTCACTACGTTTTGTTTTTCGCGAAGATGCTGGTCAAAAATACAAATTTTTTAGTTGAACCATATAAGTTCATGTAAGAGATTATATGTAAAAAATATTTAAGCGTTCTAAAATGAACTTATATCACTTATATGGTGGAAGATCTTTTTGAAAAATGTAACTTTTAAGGTTCTATTTGTAATAACAAAAATGATATAAATGCGTATTTTAGCGTATTCAAAAAATTAAGTATGAAAAAAATATATCTAGTATTGTTTTCAGCTTTAGTATTTACAGCTGCTAAGGCTCAAAATAAATTTAATTTATTAGTAGGAACTTATACGAATACCTGCCCAAGTAATGGAATTTACGTTTATGAATTTAATGCTGATTCGGGAGAATTTAAATTAAAAGGTTCTTCAGAAAACGTGGTCAGTCCAAGTTATTTGTCAGTCTCTGCAGATAATAAGTTTATTTATGCCGTAAATGAAAATGGAGCTCAAAGTGCTGTAAGCGCTTTTGGTTATGATGCTGCTTCAGGTAAGGTTACTTTTTTGAATAAAAATGATGCTTTAGGAGCAGATCCATGTCATTTGATTAATGATGATAAAAATGTGATTATAGCGAATTATTCTGGTGGAAGCATTGCTGTTTTTAAGAAAAATGCTGATGGCAGTATTTCTGAGGCGCAACAATTAGTTCAGCATCAGGGAAAAGGACCAAATGCAGCACGTCAAGAAAAAGCTCATGTACATATGGTTTGTTTTTCGCCTGATAAAAAACTTGTCTTAGCGAATGATTTAGGTTTAGATAAAGTTTTTATTTATAAATACAATCCAAATGCTAAGAATGAAATATTAACATTAAAAGGAAGTATAGACGTAAAGCCTGGAAGTGGTCCAAGACATTTGACTTTTAGTAAAGATGGTAAATTTGTTTATCTGGTTCAGGAATTAGACGGAACATTGACAACGTTTAGTTATGACAACAAAACAGGAAGTTTAAAAGTAATTGCGGAAACTAGTATTTTGCCAAAAGGTTTTAAAGGTGGTACTGGTGCTGCAGCGATAAAGATTTCGCCTGACGGGAATTTTTTATACGTTTCAGATCGTGTAGATGTTAATGCAATTTCGGTTTATAAGATTCTAAAAAATGGAAGTATAGAATTAGTAGAACAGCAAAGTACTTTAGGAAAAGGACCGAGAGATTTTGCAATTGATCCAACTGGGAATTACCTTTTAGTAGGACATCAGTACACCAATGATATTGTAATTTTTAAAAGAGATATTGCAACTGGAAAAATTACTGACACAGGAAGAAGAATGCAATTGTGTTCGCCTGTTGGGTTGGTTTTTACAAAGATATAGTTTTTTTGAGGTTCTGAGGAGCTAAGGTTCTAAGATACTAAGATAAAGAGGCTCAAAAGATTCATAGTTTTACTTTGAATCTTTTGAGCCTTTTATAATTTTGAAACAAAACTTAGCGCCTTAGTCCCTGAGCACCTTAGCGTCTAAAATTTTATTTGTTGCTGTCTTTTCTCTTTTTGTCTCTCGTTTTCAACATATTTCGATTGACAGAACCGTGCGTTTTCTTTTTTGTTTTTGAAGGTCCGCCAAGATTAACTTTTTTATTCTTTTTAGATTTTTCGTGAAAAGCTCCGTCACCTTCAAGTTTTACTTTTTTCATTAAAAACTTAATAGGCTGCTTGTCTTTTTCAGGTTCAATTAGTTTAGACGAAATCTCAACTTCTTCAGGGAAATCAGTAATTTCAAGTTCTTGGTTCATTAAAACTTCGACTTCAATTTTAAATTCTTCCTCTCTAGGAGTTACAAAACTAATTGCGGTTCCAGTTGCATCAGCACGACCTGTACGACCAATTCTGTGCATGTATAATTCTGGTAATTCTGGAAGTTCGAAGTTAATGACGTGAGAAATATTAGAAATATCTAAACCTCTCGCCATAATATCTGTAGTGATCAAACCGCGAAGATTTCCTTCTTGGAATTCAGCCATTGTACTCAAACGATAATTTTGAGATTTATTAGAGTGAATTACACCAAATTGTCCTTCAAAATCTTCTTCGATTCGGGTATGAAGCATATCCGAGATCTTTTTATTGTTTACAAAAACTAAAACACGATCCATACTTTCATCAGTTTGAAGCAAATGTTTTAGAAGATTTACTTTTGTATTGAAATTTGGAACATTATAAGTGATTTGAGTAATTTTTTCTAGTGGTGTTCCTGATGCTGCAAGCGTAACTTCTTCTGGAAAATCAAAATAATCATTCAAAATATCATCTACTTCATCTGTCATTGTTGCAGAGAATAAAATGTTTTGACGTTTTGCTTTCATCATTGCCAAAAGTGCTGTCAATTGCGTACGAAAACCTAAATTAAGCATTTCGTCAAACTCATCAATTACTAACTTTTGAGTATCATCAAAACGAACAACAGCGTCTAAAGCTAAATCCATTGTACGACCAGGAGTTCCAACTAGAATATCGACACCTTCGTAAACGGCTTTTTTTTGTGTATTGATGTTTACACCTCCATAAATTCCAAGTGTTTTAACTGACATATACTTGGTTAGTTTCTCTACTTCTTCAACAACTTGAACTACTAATTCACGAGTTGGAACTAGTACAACAATTTTTGGAGTATTGGTATTTGTAAATTTGTATAATTTTAAAAGAGGCAGTAAATAGGCAAATGTTTTACCAGTACCGGTTTGTGCAATTCCCATCATATCGCGTCCAGACATGATTACAGAGAAAGATTTTTCCTGAATAGGAGTTGGTGTAACAAATCCCAGTTCGTCGATTGCTTTTTGTAAAGATTTTGGAAGATTGAATTTTTCGAAAGTGCTCATTTGCATTAAATTTTGTGCAAATGTACGTTAAAATGATGGTTTTTTGTAGAATTTGTAATTTTTGATGTTGTATTATCTCTTTGATTGTCACTCTGAGCGAAGTCGAAGAGCGCTTATTTGCTTCGACTTCACTTAGCCTAACAATAATTTAAGCAGCTAAAACCCTTCAAAAACCCCCAGACCAAACAAAGCAAAATCGTATTTTACAGGATCTTGATCATCCATTTCGCGTAATTTTTGATCTAATTGGGCAAGCGCTTTACCGTCGTTTTGTTTTCGCTCTAAAATACCTAATTTTCTGGCTACATTTCCTGAATGAACATCAAGCGGACAAGATAATACGGATGGAGAAATAGATTTCCAAATTCCTAAATCGACACCTTTTGTGTCTTGGCGAACCATCCAGCGTAAATACATATTAATTCGTTTTGCTGCCGAATTATTCAGCGGATCTGAAATATGTTTTTGGGTTCGAGGTAGATGATCGATTTCGAAAAATATTTTTTTGAACTCGCTTATACTTTTTTGTAAACTGTCTTTTTCCTGATTTTTAGCAAATACAGCTTCAAGTCCGTTGTGGTTTTTGTAAATGTGCTGTAGACCTTTAATAAATCCGCCAAAATCTTTTCCGTTGAAAGTGCGGTGCACAAAAGTTTCTAAATCGGCTAAATTGTCTTCAGAATGTGACATGACGAAATCGTAAGGCGTGCTGCCCATTAATTCCATCATTCTATGCGAATTTTTGATAATCATTTTGCGATTTCCCCAAGCAATTGAAGCGCTCAAGAAACCTGCAATCTCAATATCTTCTTTTTGAGTAAATAAATGGGGAATCTGAACGGGATCACTTTCAATAAAATCCTGATTATTATATTGAATGACTTTTTCGTCAAGAAATTCTTTAAGTTCTTTTTGGTTCATGTTGAAATGAAATATTCAAATAATTAGAAAACCTAATTACTAATTTGGCCGTCGACCATAATTAATTTTCTATCAGCCATATTCGCTAATTCTTCGTTGTGAGTTACGATTACGAAAGTCTGTCCAAATTCGTCACGAAGCTGAAAAAACAATTGATGTAAATTTTCTGCCGAATGTGTGTCTAAATTTCCAGAAGGTTCATCGGCAAAAATAACATCTGGTTTATTGATTAAAGCTCTTGCAACCGCAACACGCTGTTGCTCTCCGCCCGAAAGTTCGTTTGGTTTGTGGTTGATTCTGTGCGATAAACCAAGATATTCTAGGATTCTTTTAGCTTCCTTTTCAGTTTCGGCTTTTGGTTTATTAGCCATAAAAGCTGGAATACAAACGTTTTCTAAAGCAGTAAATTCTGGTAATAATTGATGAAACTGAAAAATAAATCCAAGATTTAAATTTCTAAAATCGGATAGTATTTTGTCCTTCTTGCTTTTCTTTTTGAAATATCTAGTATAATAAACAAGCATTAAAACTATTGGTAAAAATAAAGCGCCAATTGTAATTAATCGTATTATTTCGTCGAAAATTTTAGTTCTGAAAAACAGTAAAAAAACAGCTAGAATTATGATATAAATTGAACTTGTCCAAGTAATGATTTTAAATGTTCTCTCTTCTTTTGAATTGTCGGTTTCAACATCTTGCAGTTTCAAAACATTTTCGCCATTGATCGTTAATGATGAATCAGGATTACTGTCAGGTTTGTCTAAAGTTCCTAAAATTTGTAATAAAGTCGTTTTTCCTGCACCAGAAGCTCCAACGATCGAAACAATTTCGCCTTTTTTAATATGTAAATCAACTCCCTTTAAAACTTCAAGTTTATCGTAGAATTTATGTATGTTTTTTGCGTGTATCATGTAGTGAAACTGTTTTTACAAAGAAACAAAGAATCTATCGATATAAAAATGGGTTGTAACAGAATTTTATGAATAACATTTTTAACGTACTAAATAGGTGGGTTGTGCAAAAAAGAATATAAATTAGTGATGAAATTTTATAAGGTGTCTATGAAGGTTTTACTAAATATAAAATTAAAGTTATTGCTGCTTATAGTGGCAATATTGATCATTTTTATAAGTGCAAAAGTTTATGATAGAAATTCTTTTATTGTGTATACGATTGATGCTAAAAAGCAGGATTTAAGATTGTTTTGGAAAAACGAGAATGGTGAAAAATTTAAAAGTATTCAGAATTTAAAAGACTGGATTGAAAAACAAAATCTGGTTTTAGATTTTGCGATGAATGCAGGAATGTATAATAAAGAGAATTCGCCTCAAGGACTTTATATTGAGAAGCAAAAAACATTGGCAGCATTAGATACAACAAACGATGTTGGAAATTTTTATTTAAAACCTAATGGAGTATTTTATTTAACGACTGGAAATGTACCTGTAATTTGTAAAACGGAACAGTTTAAAAATAATACAACAGTAAAGTATGCAACGCAATCAGGTCCTATGTTGATTATTGATGGAAAAATACATCCAGAATTTAAAGAAGGTTCGTCTAACTTAAATATTAGAAACGGAGTTGGGATTCTGCCAAATGGAAATGTAGTTTTTGTTTTGTCTAAAAATGAAATAAATTTTTATGATTTTGCGGCTTATTTTAAAAGCTTAGGATGTAGAAATGCGCTGTATTTAGACGGTTTTGTATCGAGAGCTTATGTTCCGTTGGAAAAGTGGATTCAAACTGACGGAAATTTTGGTGTATTATTTGCAGTAGTTAGAAAAAAATAATTGTGGATATGATGGAAATAGAAGAAACAACAATTGTAGAAGATAACAGAATGTCAAAATTAATAATTGGATTAATTTTGGATGGAATTGGTATGATTTCATTTTCAATTCCTTTAATCGGCGAGTTTTCAGATGTTATTTGGGCACCAATTGCGGCTCTTATTATGAGCAGAATGTATAAAGGACGTATTGGAAAAGTGGCTGGAGTTTTGACTTTTCTTGAAGAAATAATTCCGTTTACAGACATTATTCCTTCTTTTACACTTACTTGGATTTATACGTATTTCTTTTCGAAGGAACGTATGAAAATTTAGTCTTTAAACAAGAAACCTAGTCCCATGTTCTTGAGCATTTTCTTTTCGAAGTTCCAAAAGAATTTGAATTGCCCGAAAATGGTTCCTATAGCGACCAATAAAACTTGATAAATTGGAAAAATAATAATAAGACGAATTAAGTTAAACCAAAAGCCAAAATCTTCTTTGGTAATACCTAACCAAATGCAAAAAGGCTTAGAGAGCCAAGCAGATGCCGATCCTGTAATGGCAAAAACTATAAGTATAATAATGGCTTGTAGATTTGAGGTTATTCCCCAACGTTTCTTTAATCTATTCATTGCTATTTGTAATGATTACAAATATACTATATTATCTTGATGGGACATAACCCCAAAGCTTTTGTTTGTAAGTATTTTGAAAATAAATCATATAATTATAGATAAGATAATTTACTTCGTAGCCATAATGTATATCTCGTCGATAATCGATCGTCATTTCGTATAAATTTGGATTGTAACGCTGCGGCTGCAGAACTCTGTTATTCCATTCAGTTACATATAAATAATTTTTATTTTCTAAATACGATAAGGAAAGATAATTTCTTGGATAAGCTCTAGAAGCAAGCCAGGTATTAAAGCCGTTGTCTATTATTATAACTTCATATTCTAACGAATCATTTGCAATTCTAACAGTATCATTTCCTTTTTTAACAGGATTGTCAGCGACAGCGACATTTTTTGATGCCGTTGAACATGCAACTATCGTAAGAATAAAAATGAATATGGAAATATATTTTTTCATGGTATCTGAAATTGTAACCTAAATTTACGAATAAATCAGCAGAAGAGCTTGTTATTTAACTTTTGTATAAGAGGTAAAGATCCTTGAAGCCGTAAATGTTTAGAAGTGTTTTTTACTAAAAAATGCTGTTTTACTTTTAGCAAAACAGCATTTATAATTTATCTTTTAAACCGATGTTCCTTTGTGATTTTGGAACCAAAAAGTCTTATTTACTTCCAAATAATTTTCCAAGTAAGCCGCTAAACCCGCCGCTTTTGGTTAAAGCTGCAGCATCAGCAATGTCTACTTTTCCATCGTTATTTTGGTCTAGGCCAAATTGCATTCCGTATTTAGAAATAGTGTCCATAATATTTGAAGCCTGTCCGCTGTTTCCAGAAATTGAACTGATAATATCTGTAATTTGAAAACTACTGTCGTTTGGATCTTTTGCTTTATTTACTAACGAATTTAAGATTTGCGGAATCATGCTTGAAGCAACACCAGAAGAATCGGCACTGCTTAAACCGAATTTTTCGCCCAAGCTCCCAGTTAATTGCTGCGTGATTTGCTGTACTACAGGATTTGAACTGTCTATTGGAGAACTTCCGTTAAACAAACCTGCAAGCTGCTCACCGCCGCCTTCAGATGCAATTTTTTGCAAGCCTGCAAATATTGAAGTACTTGTTTCGCTTATTACTGCTTCATTGTGCTCATTTGGGATTGCTGTATTGTTAACAACAGCGTTACCTCCGTATTGCTGTACTAATTGTGTTAATTGTTCAAACATGATTAAAAGAATTTAGATTAGAACTCAAATTTAATCAAAAAAAGAAAGGGATTTATTAAACGATGTTAATAAATCCCTCCTAAATAATTTAGATATAATTAATTAGCTTAATAAAGTAATAATTTGTGAAGCTAATTCAGTACCAATTCTGTCTTGCGCTTCTCCTGTTGCAGCACCAATGTGCGGTGTAAGAGAAATTTTAGAATGCATTAAAATTGCCATTTCTGGTTTTGGTTCGCTTTCGAAAACATCTAAACCAGCAAAAGCAACTTTTCCTGAATCTAAAGCTTTTACTAAAGCTACTTCATCGATAACTCCACCGCGAGCACAGTTTACGATTCCAACACCATCTTTCATGATTTCAAGTTCTTTTTCTCCAATGATATAACCATTTTGAGCAGGAACGTGTAATGTAATGAAATCAGCTTCTTTAAACAATGATTCTAATGATTGAGAAACGATTGTAGTCGTGATAGATTGTCCATCAAAAAACTCAACTTTTACATCAACTTGCGGAATAAAACTGTCTGCAGCGATAACTTTCATACCTAAACCAAGCGCCATTTTTGCAGTAGCTTGACCAATACGTCCAATACCAACAATACCAAGAGTTTTACCTCTTAATTCAGTTCCATTTGCGTAAGCTTTTTTCAAACCGTCAAAGTTTGAATCTCCTTCAAGAGGCATATTTCTGTTAGAATCATGCAAGAAACGCACACCAGAAAATAAGTGTCCAAATACAAGTTCAGCAACAGATTCTGATGATGAAGCAGGAGTGTTAATTACATGAATTCCTTTGCTTTTAGCATAGTCAACATCGATATTATCCATACCAACTCCACCTCGGCCAATAATTTTTAGACCAGGACAAGCATCAATAATATCTTTACGAACTTTAGTTGCAGAACGAACTAAAACTACGTCTACATTGTTTTCGTTTACAAAATTTGCTACTTGTTCTTGTGCTACTTTTGTAGTTATAACTTCAAAACCACCTTTTTCTAAGGCTAGAATTCCACTTTTAGAAATTCCGTCATTAGCTAATACTTTCATTGTGTGTTGTGTGTTTATTTGGTTAATCGTTAAATTGTTTAATCGATAAACCAGCTATTTGATTTTTCTTTTTTGATATTTTAAAGGAAGTATTTTTTGACGATTAAACAGTTAAACAAATTAACGATTAACCGAAAAAAAATTAAACCTTAGATTCTAATGCTTTCATTACATCAACTAAAACCTGAACGCTTTCAATTGGCATCGCATTGTAAATAGAAGCTCTGTAACCGCCAACAGAACGGTGTCCTGGCAATCCAGAAATTCCTGCTTCTTTCCATAAAGCATCAAATGTTGCAGTATGATCAGCATTGTTCAATAAGAAAGTTACATTCATATTAGAACGATCTTCTAGAGCAGCTGCACCTTTGAATAATGGGTTTCTGTCGATTTCAGCATAAAGTAAAGCTGCTTTTGCATCGTTTAATTTCTCAACAGCTGCAATTCCGCCTTTTTCTTTAATCCATTGTAAAGTTAATAACGAAACATATACTGCAAAAACAGGCGGAGTATTGTACATACTTTCTGCTTTAATATGTTTAGCGTAATCTAACATACTAGGAATTGCTCTTCCGTTTTTCTCTAAAATTTCTTCTTTAATTACTACCAAAGTAGTTCCTGCAGGTCCCATGTTTTTTTGAGCTCCAGCATAAATTAAATCAAATTTTGAGAAATCTAATTGGCGTGAAAAAATATCAGAACTCATATCGCAGACAACAGGAACGTTAGTTGCTGGAAAGTCTTTCATTTGAGTTCCAAAAATGGTATTATTACTTGTGCAGTGAAAATAATCTGCATCAGATGGTATTTCGTATCCTTTTGGAATATGGTTGTAATTTTCTTCTTTTGAAGATCCTACGATAACAGTTTCTCCAAAAAACTTAGCTTCTTTAATCGCTGCCGCTGCCCAAGTTCCTGAATCTAAATAAGCTGCTTTTCCATTTTCTTTCATCAAGTTGTAAGGAGCCATTAAGAATGCTGTACTTGCACCGCCTTGTAAAAATAAGGCTTGATATCCTTTTCCTTGAAGTCCTAACAATTCTAAAGCAAGCGAACGAGCTTCATCCATTACAGCAACGAAATCTTTGCTTCGGTGTGAAATTTCAAGAATCGATAATCCTGAATCATTAAAATTTAAAACTGCTTTTGATGCCTTCTCAAAAACTTCCTGAGGTAAAATACTTGGTCCTGCGCTGTAGTTGTGTTTTTTCATGGTTGTTGTTAATAGTCGAAATTTTAAAAACGCAAATTTCGGCAATAGGAGCTGAAAAAGCGATAAATTATTCGAAATATTTGAACATTTTATTACTTTGTTGTTAACAAAAACGTTATAGTATCAACGTTATCTGCATAATCCCACAATTGCGGATTTTGAGTTTGACCAAATGCAGTACTGTTTTTAATCAAATTATTACTTACAATACATTGTATTTGCTCTTCGTCAGCTTCAAGTCGATTTTGTAAACTTTCAAGATCTTCATAATATTCATAAAAAACACTCGAAATAGGAGAGGCATAACTAGAATCTTCTTTCAGAGTCAAAAAGCCATTGTCCAGCAATTTAAAATTACTCATTAAAAAAACCGCTTTGTTGTAATCGTAGTTGTTAGCATATTTTTCATAATGAATAACATCCTGATATTTAAAAACAGCTTGAAAGAAAGCATCAAATGAATAGCCTTTAGGTACAAAAAGTTTAGAAACATTGCGGCATCCTAAACCAAAATATCTAAAAATATCTTCACCTAAAGCTTCTAATTCTTCATGAGTTTCTTTTCCATTCAGCACTGCAGCCGAATTTCTATTTTTTCTGATAATTGAAGGTTTGTCTTTAAAATAATACTCAAAATATCGTGCTGTATTGTTGCTTCCTGTAGCGATTACAGCATCAAAATTTTCTAATTTTCCTTCAACGAAAGTGATTTTATCTTTTAAATTTTCATCAACAGCAATTAAATATTTGGCTAAAAACGGCAATAAATGCTGATCATTTGAAGACGTTTTTATTAAAGCTCTGTTTCCAGTAGTTATAACAGATAAAAAATCATGAAAACCAACTAACGGGATATTTCCGGCTAGAATTAAGGCAACAGTTTTTTCTTTTTTATCGTTTTGAGCAAATTCAGACGAATAATTAGAAAGCCATTTTTCAATGTTTTCCTCCGTTAAAGCATCTGCCCATGATTTTATGGCAAAGAAAACCTGTTCAGGAGTATACCAGCCATTGTGAGATTGTGATAATGTTATTAGTTTTTCAAAATCATTAAAAAAAGTTTCATTGTGTAAAACGTCAGATTTTTTCACGGATTCCTTTTCAGAAAACTGACTTAAAAATTTTCCTAATTCAACAAAAACACTTTTTTTTGTTTCTAATGTCATAATGTTTGTATATGAAAGGTTTTGATTGTAATTTTGCACAAAAATAAGCTATATTAAGTTATAAGGCAAAGCCGAATAAAATGTTTGACATTTTTAATGGAAATCTGATAACTTTTAACTCGAAATCAAGAATAAAATGGCAATAATTATAACAGACGAATGTATTAATTGTGGGGCTTGCGAACCAGAATGCCCAAATACAGCAATTTATGAAGGAGCTGATGATTGGAGATATAAAGACGGAACTAGTCTTTCAGGAAAAGTAATTTTACCAGACGGAACTGAAGTTGATGCAGAAGATGCACAAACTCCAATTTCTGACGAAATCTATTATATTGTTCCAGGAAAATGTACAGAATGTAAAGGTTTTCATGATGAACCTCAATGTGCTGCTGTATGTCCTGTTGATTGTTGTGTACCAGATGATAATCATGTAGAAGATGAAGAAACCTTGTTAAACAGACAAGCGTTTTTACACGGAGATGCATAATCTTTCTGAATAAATGAAAAAAAAACATCCTGAACATTACGTTTGGGATTTTTTTTGCTCAAAATTTGAGGTTTTGTAAATGGGCTATTTTGTTGGTTTTTAGTGTTTTGGTTTTTATTTTTTTTAATTTGTAAGAATAAAATTAATACTTTAGTTGAAAATTTAAGATTGCCTATGAGGAAAATTATACTTCTATGTATTGTATTATTCGGTACTAGTATTTCTGCACAAAATGAGGAACATTCAATAATTGTAAAAGATGTAGAAACGCAGTTACCTGTTGAAAATGCAACGATTGTTGTTTTGAAAACCAAACAGATTTTATTAACTAATAAAGATGGTAAAGCTGTTTTTATGTTAAGTGGAGGATCTAATATACAGGTTTCTGAAACTAATTATGAGAGCCTGACCATTCGATGGGCTTCCATAAAAGAAAGTGATTTTGTAATTTACTTAAACAGTAAGGATAATAAACTAGATGAAGTTGTTTTGTCTAAACAGTCTCCTCAAAAAGTACTTCAAAAAATAGTTGCCAATTCTGTGCATATGTTGGCAGCATCTTATAGATTGAAAGTATATGTTAAGGAGTTTTTTATGCTTGACAATCAGTATTCTTATTATAATGACGGACTTGTGAATTTTCAGTTTGTTGGAGATCAGAAAAAAGCGGTAACGACACTTTTGGTAGAGCAAAATAGATCTTACGGGATATTAGATACAGATGTAAGTGCAGATTTAAAAGGATATAATTTGAATAATATCATGGAAAATTATTCGAATTTAAAATATTTTGAACCACTTTTAAATCCAAAAGCAAAGAAGGAGTACGATTTTATTATAAAAGGCCATTCTAACAATAAAGATTATTATGTAATGACAATTACACCTTTAGATAAAGCAAAAGAAGCGATTGATAGTTTTGAAATTATTTACGATCCAGAAAAGAAACTTATCCTAGAGTTCACAATTGATGCAACGCCGAAAAATATTGATAAAATAGAAGAAAAGACGACAGTAAATTCAAAGAATATTACGAGGTCTTTTGTAAAAGTAGATTATAGATTTGATGGCAAGAATTATTATTTGTTGAGTTCAAACGAGGAAATAGCTTATAATCTTATTTTAAAAGATGCAGTTAAAAAGATTCAAGTGCGTAATAGTTTTACAACAACAAGTTTTAATAAACAAAATTTTACTTATAAGGAAAGCGATGTTTTTAAAGAGAAATCGCTTTTTAATAAAAAGAACAAAATCCTGACCAATTATTGGGATATTTCAGGATTAACTGCAACAGATGAAGAAAAAGCAATTGTAAGTTCGTTAGAGTTTAAAATGTAGTTTTGATTAAAATGACAAAAAAATCCTGAAGTTCATTCAGGATTTTTTTGTGTAAAATTATTATTTAGAAGCATGATTTCTCGAGTTTTGAAAAAAATTAAGCTGCTGAATAAAAGTAATTTTATTAATAAACATTTTTACTTCGCTTAAGAGCTATTAAATCTTATATTTGCAAAATTTTAAAGTCCAAAAATATCAATTTGGCATAAAGAGAAAGAAAAACTTAAAATTATAATCCATTAAGTAATACCGCTTAGTGGCTTGACTCTAGAAATTTGGAGTCTAATAAAAATAAATAGAAACAACAGATGAAAGCAGGAATTGTAGGATTACCAAATGTTGGAAAATCAACATTATTTAATTGTTTATCTAATGCAAAAGCGCAAAGTGCTAACTTTCCGTTTTGTACAATCGAACCTAATATTGGTGTTGTAAACGTTCCAGATCCAAGAATCAATAAATTGGAAGAATTGGTAAAACCGGAGCGTGTACAAATGGCAACGGTAGATATCGTAGATATTGCAGGTTTGGTAAAAGGTGCAAGTAAAGGTGAAGGTCTTGGAAATCAGTTTTTAGGAAACATTAGAGAGTGTAATGCAATTATTCACGTTTTGCGTTGTTTTGATAATGATAATATTGTACACGTTGACGGAAATGTAAACCCAATTCGCGATAAAGAAACTATCGATATCGAATTGCAGTTAAAAGACTTAGAAACGATCGAAAAACGTTTAGAGAAAGTAAAACGTGCTGCAAAAACTGGAAACAAAGAAGCTCAAACTGAAGAAGCTTTGTTGAACAGAATTAGAGAAGCTCTTTTGCAAGCAAAATCTGCAAGAACAATTATTCCTCAAAATAATGATGAAGAAGTTCTTATGGAAGCTTTTCAATTAATTACTGCAAAACCAGTTTTATACGTTTGTAATGTTGACGAAAGTTCAGCAGTAAACGGAAATAAATACGTTGATCAAGTTCGCGAATTAGTAAAAGATGAAGAAGCTGAAGTTATTATTCTTTCAGTAGGAGCAGAAGCTGATATTACAGAATTAGAAAGTTACGAAGAGCGTCAGGTTTTCCTAGAAGATATGGGATTAACTGAGCCGGGAGCATCAGTTTTAATTCGTGCAGCTTACAAATTATTAAAACAGCAAACTTACTTTACTGCTGGAGTAAAAGAAGTTCGTGCTTGGACAATCAATATTGGAGCTACAGCGCCACAAGCGGCTGGAGTTATTCACACTGATTTTGAAAAAGGTTTTATCCGTGCAGAAGTGATTTCATACGAAGATTACGTTCAATACGGTTCTGAAGCAAAAGCAAAAGAAGCTGGAAAATTTAAAGTTGAAGGAAAAGAATATGTTGTAAAAGATGGTGATGTAATGCACTTCCGTTTCAACGTTTAGTTTTTTTTTAAGAAAATAGAATAAAGAAGAAAGAGAATAGATTAAAACTGCTGGAGAAATTCAGCAGTTTTTTTTATTTACGTTTCTATTCTCTGGCTGAGCGATCACTAGGCTTGGGGAGAAGCCTATACAAGGATTGGAGATTTACATTATAGAGCTACTTACGTGTCCTTCTCCCGAAGCCTCGGGATCGCTAAGAATGACAAAAAAAAGAGAATAAATCTGCTCGATCTTCAAAATCTGCTAGATAAATTTCAGCAATTAAATTTTTGGCTCAAAAATTGGTTACAGAAAAATTAACCAATAACTAATCTAAAAACCAATCAAAATGCTAAAAAAAACTTTCAAATTTCTAGGCTGGACACTTTTCGGAATCTTCAGCTTTCTTGTTTTATACATACTTTCAGTTTATCTGATTTCTAAAATAACCGTAAATTCAGATATTGCTCAAGTTGAAGAGCAAAATGCTGTTCCTATTTACATACTTTCAAACGGAGTTCATACTGACATTGTCGTTCCGATAAAAAATGAAATCAAAGACTGGCGAAATGAAATTCAATTTAGTCAAACCCAATCAAAAGATTCAATAATGAATTTTGTTGCTTTTGGCTGGGGCGACAAAGGTTTTTATCTCGATACGCCAGAATGGTCTGACTTAAAAGCGAGCACAGCATTAAAGGCTGCATTTGGAGTAAGTTCATCAGCGATGCATACTACATTTTATAAGCAATTGCGAGAAGGAGAGGATTGCAAACGTATTTTAATTTCGAAAGAGAATTATCAAAACTTAGTTAATTATATCTCTGATAGTTTTAATAATTCAACAAAACCAGAATGGATTGAAGGTCACAGTTATGGAAAAAAGGACGCCTTTTATGAAGCAAAAGGAAGTTATAGTCTTTTTTATACCTGTAATACTTGGGCAAACTGCGCTTTGAAAGCAGCAAATCAAAAAGCGAGTTTATGGACAGTTTATGATAAGGGGATTTTTTGTCATTATAAATAAATGAGTTATGAAAAAGCTGATTTTATTTTTAGCGATAGTGTCGATAAGTATTTCTTGCAAAAAAGCTGATGCAGCAGCAGAATATGGAGGTTTAGCATTTTATTTTGAGAACCCTCAACCCATTCATGATTCTGAACTAAATAGTTTTCCTTCTAAATTTAAAGGATTATATATTAAAACAGATTCTACACTTTTAAGAATTGACGATTATAGAATTTCTAAAGAATATTATTTTAAGTTCAGGATTCACAGACAAAAACTAGATTCTTTAAAATCTGAATTTGATCTTGTTGACGGAAAGTTAATTTCTAAGGATACACAAGATAAATTTGATGTGTTTAAAAAAGGTGATTCAATTGAATTGTCTAGAAAAGAAGTTGATACATTATTTAGATTGTCGTATAATCAGAAAATAAAACGTATAAATGGGCAGTTAGTTTTAAGTACAAGAGATTCTGTTTTTTGGAGAATAAAAATAATGTCATTAGAAAAGAGTATTCTTAAAATTAAGAGTATTTATTTGCCAGATGACTTGAAGAAATTAGACTCAGTTACTTCGATAAAAGCAAAAATGATAGATTCACTTTCTTATTTAATACAACCAACAAGAAAGGAATTTAAAAATATTTTGAAAATTAAAAATCTAGGTTACGATCAAGAATATAAAAAAGTCTCGAACTGAGACATGGAAAAAATATAAATTTCTATCACAATACAAGAATTGATTTTTTTTCATAAATGCTTAAATTTGAGAGAATCTCAAAGAATGAGCAGATGAAAAATCAAAATGTATTTTCAAAATCCTGGTATTTATTAAAAACAACATTTTTAGAATTTAATGATGACAATGCTATAAAGTTAAGTGCAGCATTATCTTATTATACCATTTTTGCATTACCTCCTTTATTGATAATTATAATTACTATTTGCGGCGTTTTTTTTGGAGAAGAAGCAGTTACAGGACAGTTGTATGGTCAAATCAATAGATTGGTTGGAAATAATGCTGCGGTACAAATTCAGGAAGCAATTAAAAATGTTCAATTATCAGACAGTAATGTATTTGTAACGGTCTTTGGGGTTATAATGCTCTTAATTGGAGCTTCGGGAGTTTTTGCTGAAATTCAGAGTTCAATCAATTATATTTGGGGATTAAGAGCAAAACCCAATAAAGGTCTGAAAAAGTTTATTCAAAATAGGATAATGTCATTTTCGATGATTGTAACTGTTGGATTCTTAATGCTTGTCAGTTTGATGCTCAATGCGACACTTGATGTTTTAAATGCGCGATTAAAGCTTTATTTGCCAGATACTACTGTTTACTTGTTTTATATTATAAATTTAGTAATTGTTTTAGCAAGTATTACGTTGCTTTTTGCGATTATATTCCGAACTTTACCTGACGGAGTTATTAAATGGAAAGATGCTTTTATTGGCGCTTCCTGCACCGCAATTTTATTTATGATAGGTAAATTTGCGATCGGACTTTATTTAGGAAATTCGACAATTGCCAGTGTATATGGTGCAGCTGGTTCTGTAATAATAATATTAGTCTGGGTGTATTACTCAGCTATTATTTTATATTTTGGAGCTGAATTCACTAAGGTTTATGCGAAAACTTTTGGAGGCAGTATTTCTCCAAATGAATACTCTGTAGAAATACAAAAAGAGATTTTTGAAATTGAAAACGTCTAAAAAATAAACCATGTAAGTTATAGAAGTAAATTAAAGTTTGACTTCATAAATTGAAGAAAAAGAATTTCAAATGAACTTATATAACTTATATGGTTTCAAAAAAAATAAAAATACTACGATATGAAAATAATAGCTTTTGGAGGAAGTAACAGTACACAGTCGATCAATAAACATTTGGCAACTTATGCATCAAGTCTATTTGAAAATGCTGATGTAGAAGTTTTAGATTTAAATGATTTTGCAATGCCTTTGTTTAGCGTTGATTTAGAGAAACATGTTGGCCAGCATGAACTTGCAAAAGCTTTTTTGGCTAAAATAGAAAGTGCAGATCTTTTGGTGGTTTCTTTGGCAGAGAATAATGGTAATTATTCATCAGCATTTAAAAATCTTTTTGATTGGTGTTCAAGGATAATGAAAGAAATTTTTCAGCATAAACCAATGTTATTATTAGCGACTTCACCTGGAGTTCGAGGCGGTGCATCAGTTTTAGAAATTGCAAATAACGCTTTGCCAAGATATGGAGCACAAATAAAAGCGACTTTTTCATTGCCTGCTTTTAATGCGAATTTTGATTTAGAAGAAAATAAAATCTCAAATGCAGAGTTAGATAAAGAACTTAAAGATATTATCAAATCAAGTTTTTAATCAATGCCGCAAAAAAAGATTGCTTTTATATTCTTACTGTTAAACAGTATTTTTTTGAATTACACTTTTGCTCAAAAAATTAGTGAAGTTGATAAAATAGTTGCAAAATATCCGAACAAATTTGCGTCAACAGAAAAACTAGCGGAAAGAATTGAAACAGACTTTAGTTCTGATTATGATAAAGCGAGAGCAATTTACAGCTGGATGGCTTTTAATATAAAGTACGATTACAGTACTTTTTTAAATCCGCCCAAATCACAAGGTTTTTCATATTCAACAGAAGCAGAAAAGCAACGAAAAATTAAAGCGTTGAATGATAAAATACTTCAAAAAGCTTTTGCTTCTAGAATAGCAGTTTGCGAAGGATTTACAGCTTTGTACCAACATTTGGCTGAATTAGTTGGTCTTAAGTCTGAAATAATTCGGGGAGATTCTAAAACCAGATTAGTTGATATTGGAAGAAAAACAACTTCTTCAAATCATGCTTGGAATATTGTTTTGATTGATAAAAAATGGCGCTTAGTTGATGTGACTTGGGGACAAGGATATTATGACAGTAACAAAGGAAGAATGGTTAATGATTTTACTCCTGTTTATTTTGATACTAATCCTGATTATTTTTTCGCGAAACATTTTCCTGATTCAGGCTCATATTTAGGAAATAAACTAAGTAAAGAAGATTTTCTTAACGGGCCTTTAATTTACAATAAAACAATAGAAGAAGATTATAAAATTAAATCACCGGATTCTGGAATTATTGATGCAAAGTTTGGCGATAAAATTACTTTCGAAATTAAAAATGTTTCAAAATCCGATCAAGTTTTTTATCTCAATAAAAAAAATCAGCCCGTTAAAATTCAAAACTCAAGAGAAAAACGAGGCAGTTTAGAATTTCAAATAGTTTACGACAAAAACATAGGAGATTATATTACTATTTATGTAAATACCAGCAGTATTGTTTCATTTAAAATAGTTAAAAAGTAAATCCTGAAAAGGTTTATTTAGCAGTGTTTTCTCCTTTTATCGAATTGCCGTATCTTAGCAATTCAGGATTTGAATTAATAACCTATGGAGACTACTTTTTTGAAATCAATCTTAGATAATGATTTTTATAAATTCACAATGCAGCATGCTGTAATACGGCTTTTTCCAAAGGCAAAAGTTCGTTATGGATTTATAAATAGAGGAAAACATGTTTTTCCAGAAGGTTTTGCAGATTTGCTTCGACGTTCTGTTGACGCTTTGGCTGATCTTCGTTTAACAAAAGAAGAAAAAAATTATCTGTCACATTATTGTCCATATCTTGATCCTACTTATTTAGACTTTTTGCAAGGATATAGTTTTGATCCTTCTGAAGTTCAAATTACTCAGGAAGGTTCAGAAATTAAAGTTACCATTGAAGGGTTTTGGTACAGAACAATTTTATGGGAAGTTCCTTTAATGTCTTTAATTTCGGAGTTGTTTTACAAATCAAATCATTTAATTCGCTTAAATGATGAAGCAATTAAAGATCTTACCAAGGATAAAATTGACAATTACAATAAACTAGGTGTTTCCGTTTTAGAATTCGGTACAAGACGTCGTCATTCTTATGATGTTCATGCTCTTGTAAATGAAACCTTGAATACTTTTGGAGGTCAGAGTTTTATGGGAACCAGTAATGTGCATTTTGCAATGCTCAATAATAAGCGTCCGTTGGGAACTCATGCACACGAATGGTTTATGTTTCATGCTGCACAATATGGTTTTAAAATGGCCAATTTGATAAGTTTGGAACATTGGACACAAGTTTACGGCGGAGACCTCGGAATTGCTCTTACAGATACTTATACTACAGAAATATTTTTCAATCAGTTTGATAAAAAATACTCCAAACTTTTTGATGGCGTTCGACATGACAGCGGCGATCCAATTGAGTTTGCTCAAAAAGTGATTTCGCATTATACCAAAATGGGAATTGACCCGAAATCGAAAGTCATTGTTTTTTCGGATTCTCTTAATTACGAAAAAGTAAAAGCGATCGTTGATTTTTGTCAGGATAAAATAAAAATGTCCTTCGGTATTGGAACGAATTTCACGAATGATGTTGGTCTTCCTGCGATGAATATGGTAATTAAATTGACGGATACAAAACCTGATAATTTACATTGGCAGGGCGTTGTAAAACTTTCTGATGAAAAAAACAAAAATACGGGAACGCCCGAAATGATTGCTTTAGCGAAGGAAGTACTAGGAATCAAATAGTATTTCTTTGCTGAAAAAGCAGTTTTTTAATATTTTTAGCCTCTGTTTTATTTTAAAATCAATTTAAATAGAATTTAAACTGTTATTATTCATAACAAAAAGAAAATACGCTTTCATTTTTTGTTAAGAAATGGTACATTAGCAAAAAATCCTAAATTCACATATGCTAGAGCAAAATCAATATACCGAAGATAATATTCGTTCACTTGATTGGAAAGAACATATCCGTATGCGTCCCGGAATGTATATCGGAAAACTTGGAGATGGTTCTTCTCCAGATGATGGTATTTATATTCTATTAAAAGAGGTTTTAGACAACTGTATCGATGAGTTCGTAATGGGCTCTGGAAAAACTATTGAAGTGACTATCAAGGATAAAACGGTTTCGGTTCGTGATTATGGACGTGGAATTCCGTTAGGAAAAGTGGTTGATGTAGTTTCGAAAATGAATACAGGAGGAAAGTACGATTCTAAAGCTTTCCAGAAATCGGTTGGTTTGAACGGTGTCGGGACAAAAGCGGTAAATGCGCTTTCGAATTATTTTCGTGTAGAATCTGTTCGTGATGATAAACAAAAAGCAGCAGAGTTTTCGGCAGGAAATTTAGTTTCAGAAGAAGACATAATTGAAACTACAAAACGTAAAGGAACAAAAGTAACTTTTACGCCAGACGAAACAATCTTCAAAAACTATAAATTCCGTTTAGAGTACGTTATCAAAATGGTTAAAAACTATTGTTACTTAAACAATGGTTTGACTATTATTTTTAACGGAGAAAAATATTATTCAGAAAACGGACTTCGTGATTTATTAGAAGAAACAATCAGCGAAGATGATTTAGAATATCCAATTATCCACTTAAAAGAGCATGATATCGAAGTTGCACTTACGCACAGTAAAACGCAATACAGCGAAGAATATCACTCTTTTGTCAATGGACAAAATACAACACAAGGAGGAACGCACTTAGCGGCTTATCGTGAAGCTGTTGTAAAAACAATTCGTGAGTTTTACAATAAGAATTTCGAAGCATCAGATGTCCGTAAATCGATTGTGAGTGCGATTAGTATTAAAGTGATGGAACCGGTTTTTGAGTCTCAGACCAAAACAAAATTGGGTTCTACAGATATGGGTTCTGACGATGGAACACCAGCGGTTTCTGTTCGTACTTTCGTTAACGATTTTATTAAAACGAAACTGGATAATTACCTGCATAAAAATCCAACAACTGCGGAAGCTTTACTGCGTAAAATTCTTCAGGCAGAACGCGAGCGTAAAGAATTATCAGGAATTAGAAAACTGGCAACAGATCGTGCTAAAAAAGCCAATCTTCACAATAAAAAATTAAGAGACTGCCGAGCGCATCTTCCAGATACCAAAAACCCAAGAAACTTAGAAAGTACGCTTTTTATTACCGAGGGAGATTCGGCTTCCGGATCAATTACAAAATCGCGTGATGTAAATACACAAGCGGTTTTCAGTTTACGTGGTAAGCCTTTGAATTCATACGGAATGACGAAGAAAATTGTGTATGAGAACGAAGAATTCAACTTATTGCAAGCTGCACTTGATATAGAAGACGGATTAGAAAAACTGCGTTACAACAACATCGTAATTGCAACCGATGCCGATGTCGATGGAATGCACATTCGTTTGTTATTAATTACTTTCTTTTTGCAGTTTTTCCCTGAGTTAATCAAAGAAGGACATTTGTATATTTTACAAACACCGCTTTTTAGGGTTCGTAATAAAAAGGAAACAATTTACTGTTATTCTGAAGAAGAAAGAAAAGATGCTATCGAAAAACTAAAACCAAAACCAGAAATCACTCGATTTAAAGGTTTGGGAGAGATTTCGCCAGATGAGTTTAAAAACTTTATTGGAGATACCATCCGTCTTGATCCAGTTATGATGGATAAAAATACTTCGATTGAGCAGTTGTTATCTTTCTATATGGGGAAAAACACGCCAGACAGACAAGAGTTTATTATCAAGAATTTGAAAGTTGAGATTGATGAACTTGAAGAAGCTTAAAAGATAAAAGAATTATAGAAGAATTTTTTAGTAGTTATACTGAACAAAATATATGAAAGACGAAGAAGACGATAACATAATTCCAAACGACGACGAGAATAATCAAGATGAGAATCAATTTGATGAAAATCAAGATGATTCAGATGAGATTATAAATGTAGATGCTAAAAATTTTGAAGGACAGCATTTTTACGAAAATCAGGAAGAAGAAGGAGAAGACGTTATTACCAAAGTAACGGGAATGTACAAAGACTGGTTTTTGGATTATGCGTCGTATGTAATTCTGGAACGTGCAGTTCCTGCTATCGAGGACGGATTTAAACCAGTTCAGCGTCGTATTATGCACTCTTTAAAAGAGCTGGATGATGGTCGTTACAATAAAGTTGCCAATGTTGTTGGTCACACTATGCAGTATCACCCACACGGAGATGCAAGTATTGGTGATGCAATGGTGCAAATTGGTCAAAAAGATTTATTGATTGACTGTCAGGGAAACTGGGGAAATATTTTAACAGGTGACGGAGCAGCAGCTTCGCGTTATATTGAGGCACGTTTATCCAAATTTGCTTTGGAGGTTTTATATTCTCCAAAAATTACAGATTGGGGCGTTTCGTATGATGGTCGTCGTGCAGAACCAAACAATCTTCCGGTAAAATTTCCATTACTTTTAGCGCAAGGAGCGGAAGGTATTGCAGTTGGACTTTCGACAAAAGTTTTACCTCATAACTTCAATGAATTAATTGATGCTTCAATCAAAATTCTAAAAGGAAAAGCTTTTACATTATATCCTGATTTCATGACACAAGGTATTGCCGATGTGTCCAATTATAATGACGGACTTCGTGGCGGACGTGTGCGTGTGCGTGCTAAAATTTCGCAATTAGATAAAAATACATTGGTGATTACGCAAATTCCGTTTTCAACCAATACATCGAGTTTAATTGATAGTATTTTGAAAGCCAACGATAAAGGTAAAATCAAAATCAAGAAAATTGAAGACAATACTGCTGCCGATGTTGAAATTTTAATTCATCTTTTTCCAGGCGTTTCGCCAGACAAAACAATTGACGCTTTGTTTGCGTTTACTGCTTGTGAAACTTCTGTAGCACCTTTAGGTTGTGTTATCGAAGATAATAAACCGTTGTTTATTGGTGTTTCTGAAATGTTGAAAATTTCAACACACAGAACAGTTGATTTACTTCGTCAGGAATTAGAAATTCAGTTAGAAGAATTAAAAAATAAGTGGCATTTTTCTACTTTAGAAAAAATCTTCATTCGTGAAGAAATGTATATCGACTTCAAATTGTATGGAGATAGAGAATCACTTTACAAATATTTATACGATCGTTTTGAGCCTTTCAAAAAATCATTTGTCAGAGAAATTAATGATGATGATTTACAGCGTTTGACTCAAATTCCGATGATTCGTATTACACGTTTCGATTCTGATAAAGCCGATGAATTGATTTCTAGGTTAGAGGAAGAAATGAAAGAAGTAGAGCATAATTTGGAACATTTAACCGATTTTGCAATTGCTTATTTTACCAAATTAAAAGAGAAATACGGAAAAGGTCGTGAGCGTCAGACAGAACTTCGTGTTTTTGACAACGTTGAAGCTACAAAAGTTGTTTTACGTAACACAAAATTATATGTAAACCGTGAAGAAGGTTTCGTAGGAACAAGTTTAAAGAAAGACGAATACGTAGGTGATTGTTCTGATATTGATGATGTTATTGTGTTTTTACGAGACGGAACATTAATGATAACAAAAGTAGATGCTAAAACCTTTATTGGAAAAGATATTATACACGCTGCTGTTTTTGACAAGAGCGATAAACGTACGATTTACAATATGATGTATCGTGATGGTAAATCAGGTCCATCCTATATTAAACGTTTCAATGTTTCGGGTGTAACGCGCGATAAAGCTTATGATTTAACAAACGGAACAAATGGTTCGCAAGTGGTGTATTTTTCACATAACCCGAACGGAGAAGCTGAGGTTGTAACGATATTATTGCGTCAAATAGGAACTATTAAAAAACTGAAATTCGATATTGATTTTGCTAAATTGGCGATTAAAGGACGTAGTTCTAAAGGAAATTTAGTGACGAAATATCCAATCAAAAAAATTGAACTAAAAGAAAAAGGGATTTCGACTTTACTGCCAAGAAAAGTTTGGTTTGATGATACGGTGAAACGTTTAAATGTTGATGCTAGAGGGGAATTGCTTGGAGAATTTAAACCAAGTGATAAAATTTTAGTAATCAGTCAGACTGGAAAATTAAAAGTTATTATTCCTGAATTATCAACTCATTTTGAGGAAGATATGATTGTATTGGAGAAGTGGAAGCCTAAAAAACCTATTTCTGCAATTTATTATGATGGAGAAAAAGAGCGTTATTTCTTAAAACGTTTCCTTGTTGAAAATGAAGGGAAAGAAGAAAGTTTTATTACTGATCATCCTAATTCGCAATTAGAAATTGTATCAACAGATTATCGTCCGTTGGCGCAGTTAGTTTTTGCGAAAGTAAAAGGAGTTCAGAAAGAAGATTTACATATTGATGTAGAAGATTTTATTGCTGTAAAAGGTTTTAAAGCTTTAGGAAACCAGTTAACAGCAGATAAATTAAAACAAGTTAATTTGTTAGATCCGCTTCCTTATGAAGAGCCTGTTGAAGAAATTCTAGAGAAACCAGAATTGCCAGAAGATGATTCGGTCGAAACAGAATTAGAAGATGATGGCCAGATTGGCTTGATTTTAGAATAAAAATAAAAACGCTAAGATTAATTTCTTAGCGTTTTTTTATGATCTTTTAAATCTGTTTAACTTTGATATGGAGAATGAATTTCTTCCTTAGCCCATTTCACTTCGTTGTTTTCGATACTAACAAAAATAGTATCTCCATCTATTACTTCACCTGAAATTATCTTTTTAGCTAAAGGTCTTCTTAAATGTGTTCTAATAATACTTTTAATTGGTCTTGCTCCATATTTGGCATTGTAACCATTTTCAGCAAGATAAAGTTTAGTTTCAATCGGAATTTCAACTTTGATATTGATATTTTTCAATAAATCTATGAACTCTTTCTTAAGATGAATTTCAAATATTTTCAAAGCATTTTCCTTACTGATAGGCGCAAAAGGTACAATTTCGGTTAAACGCCCCAAAAATTCAGGTCTGAAATAATTTGCCATAATTTCCATTAAGGAATTTGAAGTCGGAATTTCACCGTTATTGAAAGTGGTCACAATATGATCTGCACCAATATTCGAGGTAAAAAGAATAATTGCATTCGAGAAATCTCCTTCTTTTCCTAAACGATCATGCAATTTTCCTTCGTCCATAATCTGTAAAAAAACATCAAAAACTGAAGGATGTGCTTTTTCAATTTCATCAAATAAAACAATGGAGTAGGGTTTTTGTCTGATTTTGTTTACTAGTAAGCCGCCCTCTTCATAGCCAACATATCCAGGAGGTGCGCCATATAGCAATGCAGCAGAATGTTCTTCTTTAAATTCAGACATATCAAATCTAATAATTGCATTTTCATCCTGAAAGAGAAATTCGGCCAAAGATTTGGCTAATTCTGTTTTCCCCGTTCCTGTTGGACCTAAAAAAAAGAAAGAGGCAATAGGCTGTCCCGCTTTACTCAATCCTGATCTTGATTCTAAAATTGAACCTGCAACGGTCGAAATACAATGATCCTGACCAATAACTCTTTGGTTTAAAACCTCTTCAATATTATTTAGTTTTTGCTTTTCCTCTTCATTTAGTTTACCAGCGGGAATACCCGTTTTCTGGGCAATAATTAATGAAAGATCAAAAGCTTCAATATGACTCCTTTTGTCTAAAGCTCTCGTTTCAAGCGTATTTAAAAGTAATGTTATATGACTAATTAATGCTTCAGAAGATTCTAATTGTTTCGTTTCATTTTCTTCTTCGGTAATCATTAAAAAAGTCGTTTTCTGTATTATATCTGCTAAAAACCAGTGACACTTTTTAATTAATTGTTCTTCGGATAAATTGGCATCATTGTTTTTTAAAACCGCTAATTTATTTTGAAGTGTCTCTTTTCCTTTTAAAAAAGTTTCTCCCGAAGTTTTTAAAACGGACATTGTATGATCAATTAGATTAATAGCTGATTCCGGAAGACTTTTTTCTTTTAAATATCTTCTGGATAATCGTATTGATTCTGAAATGGTTTCGTCGTCAATCTGAATCTTGTGATGTTCCTGATAAATCTTGATTGATTCACGAATCATTCGAAACAATGTTTCATCATTTGACTCTGTCAGTTTTACAATTTCAAACATTCCTGCAAGACCTTGTTCCTTTTCTATTCTTTTTGAAAATTCATCAATCGTCGAGGTTGCAATAATATTTAAACCTTTTGTCATCTCACTTTTTAAAATGTTAGACACTCCAGAGTCTCCGCCATTTTTATCCAATAAAGTATGAATTTCTTCAATAATAAGAATAGCCTTTGGAAACTGCTGTAATTCCTGAATGCAGTTTTTTAAGCGATCCTCAATTTCACCCTTATATGATGCACCGGCAATTAACGAAGATAAATCTAATTCAAACAGCTGTGTTTTGATTAATATATCAGGAACTTGATTATCAATTATATTCTGAATTAATGTTTCAATCAAAATTGATTTTCCAATGCCTCGATCGCCAATTAATAAAACATTTGGTTTAGAGAAACGACACAAAATTTCTTTAATAGTATTGAGTTCTGCCTCACGACCTATTGCAGTTATTTTATTGGATTTTTTTTGCAGATTTTTATGAATGGCATATTTGCTTAGAAATCCTTTTTTTGCTTTTTTTTGTATGTCTACGATTTCGGGTAATTCCTGATTTTCATTTTCCAACAATTCATTTCTTGAAATAGGATACGTTTTCATTTGGTCAAAACTAAAGCCTACGCCAGGTGAGCTTATAGCTATTAGAACTGCATAAAGACTTATTTCATCCTCATTTAAAACAATTCTTATTGATTCTGCTTCTTGGATAATTTCATCAATCAAATCGCTTGGTTCTGTATCGATTACATTAGTTGTTTTCGATTCTTCTTCCATGCGTACTTCTGCCCATTCCTCTAGATAATAAACATCTTTCCCCATGATTTCAAGACGTTTCAATAGAGACAAATCCCTGTTTAAAATGGCTTTTAGTAAATGAGAAGCAGAGTAGTATTTGTTTACATTATTTTTTGCAATTTTTTTTGCGATTTCAAATGCACTTATAAGCTCAGTACTAAAAATGTTTTTTTCTTCCTCCATATCAATTTAATCTTTAGTCCATATTAGGTATTTTTTAACTTTGTAGTTAATATTCAACCCTTTAATGCAATTAGTTTGTTTGTCTTTGTTCAGTCGTATTGATTCTATTTTTATTTTTTTTCCTTTCAAAGAAGCGCATAATTGCGAAAAAGTTATCAAATCCTTATCGTTTTTAACAATTGGTACATCGAGATCATCGCATAAAAATTCTGCAAAATCATCTTTTACTTTACTGCCTTCTGCTACTTTGTTTAATAAGATCTCAAATTGATCCTCAGATATCTTTGGTGCTTTTTTTAGAGATGGAATACTGTCTTTTTGCGTTTTGTTTTTTGGAGCAACGGGCACATATTGGAGCATATCCTCAAGTGGATCTTTTTTAACAGCCCCTCTTGGAAGACTAAAAGACTCAGCATCTTTTTCATAAACATATGATGTAACGTTCAGAGGGTTTGTCTTCTTTATTGCTTTTGGATGTACATAAATAACTTTCTTCGCAACACGGCTAAAATCTCCATTTATAACAAGAGTTATTGTTTTTTCTCCTGGAGTTGAAAATGTATAAACCGGATTAGAGGAGTTTTCATTAATTCCTCTTCCTTCTCCAAATGCCCATTCCCAAGTTTTAGCATTTTCTGATACAGAATTAAAATAAGTTGGCTGCCCAACAGTAATTATTTTTGAGGTGATGATTTTTGGAGTTCCCAGTTTATCAAGTAAATATTTGTCATTAAGAACAAGTTCCCTTGTTTGAATACATTCACCATTTATAGTAAGTGTTACAATATATTTCCCTGGTTTTTTATAGGTATGAAAAGTATGTCTTCGAGTATCAATAGTTGATCCGTCCCCAAAATCCCATTTCCATGATTTCGCATTATGTGTCTTGTCATAAAATTCAATTGGTTCCTCACTTTGCGAATGGTCTGATAAAATATAGTATTTCACATCATCGCAATCAACATGCTTAAAGAGTTGTATGAAAAGGGAAATAATCCCAATTGCTAAAAGGATAGTGAAAAAAAGTACAATCCTGATATCTATTTTTTTTATACTCATTTTACTTGTTATTATGTAAGTGAGCAAAAATAAGTTTAATATTTTTAATAATATATGAATAATCTTATATTTTTTTTGAAATTTATTTTATATTTGTAAAGATATACTTGCATAGTATTTTAAAACAGACTGAGAAAATACCACTTCAATTTCAGTTTCTTTTTTTAGCCTTAAAAAAATAGGCTTTTAAGTTTTACAAAAACCGACTAATTAAAATTATATGAAGCAGCTATTTGTTGTGATAATTCTTGTAATATGTTTTGGATGTACCAGTAAAAAGTACATTTCGCAAATTCCCTTTAAATATGATTATTCCTTAGAACTGTTGAAAAAGCAGGCCGAAATGGAAGAAACGA
This sequence comes from Flavobacterium plurextorum, assembly GCF_002217395.1. Taxonomy (GTDB): domain Bacteria; phylum Bacteroidota; class Bacteroidia; order Flavobacteriales; family Flavobacteriaceae; genus Flavobacterium; species Flavobacterium plurextorum. The sequence continues at coordinate 213,549 of NZ_MUHD01000004.1, forward strand.
GTTTAAAGAACAAAACGATTGTAAATGATAATTCTGAAAATCTAAGTGACGAAGTTTTATACCTAAAAGAGAAATACTCAATTGTGCTGGCAGTATTGCCCAATAAGATTACTAATTATAAGCTCTATTCTTATTTTGATTCTTGGCTTAATACGCCTTACAAAGAAAAGAGTTTTTCTAAAAAAGGAATTGACTGTTCTTATTTTCTCCAATCGTTATACAGTGATGTTTATAAAGTAACGCTGCCTAAAGATCCAGCTGGAATGTGGAAATCAAAATCGATTCAAATTTTTACAGGACGTGCATTTTTGAGTGAGGGAGATTTAGTTTTTTTTAGATATGACAAAGATCATCCCATTTCAGATGTGGCTTTATATCTGCATAATGACAGAATTTTAGCCTGTACAGATAAGGGATTAGGGATTTATAATTTTAATGATGAATATTTTCAATTACGATATATAGGAGCAGGACGAATAAATGAAGACACAAGAAAAAAATAAAAAAAGTCTTGAAAATTTAGTACAAGAAATTGAAAGTATTTCGTACGACATCCGTGCAGAAATTATTGCTAATGAACTAATCGAAAAGCATGAAGTTTCTGCTGATGAAATTACTATTTCAAATCGGGGACAATTTTCAAGAGCTTTCAGAAAAGATGTTTTAGGTGCTGTAATTCAGGATGATAATTACATTAGGCATGATTATGTCACAATGCTTTTATCTCGTGACAGCATGTATGATTCTTTGCCTGAGGGATTTGTGCATAGTCTGTCTGAGAATAAGGCTGACAAATCTGTTCGTCAGATGATTAAAGAACATAAACATCAGAAAAATCAGGAGAATGAAGCACGAAGTTTTTTTGATCCTTTTGAAAATGAAATTTTTCATTACCGAACAAAAATTGAAAGTGTTGAGAAAAGCTTTTTGTATAAACTAAATGGGAGTAAACCTCTTGACTTTTTTTATGATTTCTGGGGATTATCAAAAAATTATCCTGCCGTTTTGGTTTCAAAGTTTATTCAATTACTCCCTTACGCTTATAAAATTGTTGGAGATATTGAACTTTCCTGCCGCTGTCTGGAGAATATTATCGAGGAAAAAGTTGAATATATAAGTACAAGTTCAAAAGAGTACAGCGAAGAAAATGAACAGATTAATTTAGGAGAAAACAGATTAGGAGTCGATTTTATTTGTGGGAACAAATACATGGATTATTCGATGAACTTAACAATAAAAATTGGTCCAATCACCAATAATTCCTTTGAGAATTATATACACAACGGATCAATAAAAAGATTTATAGATTGTTTTTATGAGCATTTCTTCCCGATGGAAGTAGAGCCAAAAACAGTTTTGATACTGAATCATGAAACTGAAGAATTTAATTTTAACAAACAACCTGTGTTAGGGTATACAACACGAATATAAAAATGGTTAAAAAACATTTATTAGCACTCATCGATGTAAAACTCATTGTTTTTTTAGTTGTGATTATTGCACTTTGCGGTATACTTACTTTATTGTTTAGTGATAAAGTAAAAGAATTTGCAACGAAGTACAAAAAACAATTTTACATATATGTTTTATCTTTTGCACTCATTTATGCCTTGGTGGCATTTTTAGGATATAATAAACTATTCAATGAACTCTCGGATGAGTTTATGTTTTACCAAATAGCTACTTTATTATTTGGGATTTTACATGTATGGCTGTATCGATGGTATTTTCAAGAGTTTAATGTAAAAACTGTAGCTGTAGAACTTTTGTTTTCGGTATTGGTTGTGCTTTATTCATGTGTTTTATTTGCGATCATTTATACAGCATTAAATGGGATTGAAATGACATTTATAATGTGCTCACATTTTATCTTATTTTTTGTTCCAACTGGAATTTATATTGTTTTTGAGTATATGATGCAGATACCTGCAAGAGAATATGTCACTTGGAAAATTCCAGAAAGAAAAGAGCCTTTCCCAGAAATTGAAAATGTTCAGATGAAAGATTTATTGCTGATAACATTATTAATCCAGAAAAAGGAAAGTGACACAAAATATACCTCTATAAGATCTAAAGGTCCAGTACGAATTGACTTTGGAGCTTTGTTTTACCATACCGTTTCAGGTTATAATGAACACAATGCCGATAGTAAAATTGATTTAAAGCAGGACAGAGAAAACTGCAGCTGGGTTTTCTTTTTACAACCAAAATGGTATCAAGCTGCAAAGTATGTTGATGCAAAATATACTTTAGGAATGAATGGAATAACTGAAAATTCAGTAATTATCTGTAAAAGGCAGAAGAAAGAAGAAATCAAAATAAATAAAAAAGATAAGGATAAAGAAGGTTTTATGTTTGAGCCTAAGATTGAAAACAAAGAGAAAGAGGTTAAAGTTTAATATTTTTTGAGATGTATTACAGAGAAAAACCTGAAGAGTCGTCTTACGACAAGTTTCGCACCTATAAAATCAAAAAAGGAGATACGCTCGAAAGTGTAGCTCGTGATCTTGGTATTGAAGCTGAGAAGCTTAGATGGTATCATAATATGTACTGTGAAATTCCTGATTTAATAGAAGCTGATTTTAAAAGTTACCTAGAGTTCTTGATTCTGGCTCCTGAAAAAGCTATTGAAGAACGAAAGGAAGAGACCGAGAAAAAAACTCAAAAAGCAAGCTTAGCAAGTAATTATACACTGCCATTTGGTGCAGACAAAATTAATAAAGAGTACAAAGTTAACTATACAACTGTTTTTGGAGATGAAGTAGATACAATTGAAATGAAAGTAAGCGTAAAATGGCTTGCTACAGATAGAAACAAGTATCATTTGTTTGAAATAGACCGAAGAAATGTTCAGGTAAACAATGAGGTGCCAGATACTGTTGTGGCTGAATTAGAAGCCAAAACGGGAGAAGTTCTTTACCCATTAAAAATTGTGGTAGATGAATCAGGGAATTGGATCGACATTTACAATTATGATGAAATAGATAACCGATGGAAGGATACAAAAGAAGCAGTTCTAGATTATTTTGAGGGAGAGGTAGCAGAAAATTATATTCAACAGACAGAATATACTTTAGATAGTTCTGAAACATTATTTGATTCTCTTGCTTCAGATTATTTTTTAAGAGCTTTTTTTAACGGAATTCATGTAAGCTATACATCGAGCTATTCATTTGAGAATGAAGTTGTTTTTCCACTAGAAAAAGGAGAAGAATCGAAGTTTGTAGTGGAGCAAAAGATAGATCTGGTTTTAGATGAATCAAATCTGGTAAAAGTGGAGCAAAAAGGAGATTATATAGATACTGGATTCAAAACTAGTTTAGGATTTGATCCTTGGAAAGGAAAATTTAAAGCTTTGTATTTTCTTGATGAAGATAGCTATTGTATCGAAAAATTAAATTTAGAATGCAATATAGAGTATGATGAGCCAATAAAAGTTATGATACAAATTGAATCTTTAAAGAAAGAAGAAACTCAAAAGTAAAGAATAAAAGCAGAGTAGTCAAACGAGTGTAATATTCAAAAATGTAAGGCAATGAGTGAGAAACATGCAGTAGTTCAGGGAGCTTCTCTTAAATGTAAATTTAGCGTAGAGCCAAAAATTGATATATTAAAAGTAAAATCGCAGCAAAAGCATTATGCTAATGATAAAGATGCAGATAAAAAACTCCTTGCTACTGACAAAGAAATTGGGCAGACATTAGAGAAAAATACCTTTGGGAAATGTAAAATGCAGCCAAACGGAAATGGTGATTATTTGCCATGTCAGGCAGTAATTACTAAATGGAGCGGTTTCTATGAAAAAGTAACATTATCTAATATAGGAAAAATTTTACTGGAAGACAGCAAAGCCACTTGTCCTATTGGAGGAGCCGATTGCATTACTGTTGATAAACACGGTCAAAAAGCAGAAGTGAGCAAACAAAATGCCAAGAAAGCAAAGCCACAAGTAAACAATCAGTTAAACCCAATGGTTGATACAGCAAAATTTAAGGAGAGTTTAGAGGAGAGTGATTCTATTTGTAAATAAAATAAAACAGTATGTCAGATTTTAAAATAATTGGAAATCCTAATCCTGCTGTGGGAGTTGAAGAGTTTTACACAGTAAGTGATGCTATGTCTTTGGTATTGCCTTATCAAAATACGGCACCTGCTGGCAATGCCAATTTTGAGCGTCCTGTAAAATGGGAAGTGTATGTACTGGAAAATAGAAGATGGCGTAAAACCAAAGAAAATGATAAAACAGGCAAGAGAATATCCTACACATTCTTTCAAAAGAGTTTGACCAGAAATGGCATTCGAATTTTGGTAAAAAGAGGCGAAGAAACAGCTCGCCTTGATATTAAAACACATACGGCTCAAAACCCAAAAGTTGAGGATATAGAGTTATTGGACAAAAGCGGGAAAAAATTAACAAAACCCTTGTCTTATGGGCAAAACCTAAAAGCACGCGTTCATTGTTTAGATATGGAAAAACGTACCGTTTACGTAACACTTTGGGAAGAAGATCTTAACGGAAAAGCAGGACATGGAAATGCCAACCCGAGAAATATAATTGAGACCCGTTCTGGAGCTGTAAAAAATGGTAAAGCAGATATTGACTTTTTATTAAAACCCAGTGTTGGCAATATTGCTTCGATGGGAAACAAAATACATACCTACTATGTTACCACAGGCTTAAAAAAAGGCAAAATATCGAGTAATAATGTTGATGTTAAAGATACTGAGACACCTGTACCACCCTATAAAGGCAAAACAACTCAAAAAGAGGCTGTTAAAAGTAATGTGCCTGTACAGCAGCCCAAAACAAAAGCATCTGAAATTCCTAAAGCTGTAAAAGGAAAAATCAATTCAGTGAATCTGACTGACATCGCTGGGCATAAAATAAAAGGTAAGTTTAAAGAAAAACAAATTAAAGTTTGGATAAATTCAACGGGGTTAGTTGGAAAAGAAGTTCGTCTTAAATTGTATGATGAAGATTTGGTTAGCAATGATCTTCTTTTTACCCATAACTTCACGATACAGTCAGATCTTCATGCAATAGTTGTATCATTAGACTCAATACCTAGAAGTCTAGGCGGAGATAATTGGGCAGAAGGAAACGAGCAGGAACTATTTGCTGAAATCGAAGTTCTGCAGACACATGATTTTAGCAAAAGCGCAGTTGTTAATGTTGATACCAAAGTTTTTAAACCAGACCCTGTAGAGTCTACTAATAAGGTTGCGAAAGTTGGCGGGGAGCAGAAGAAAGAGAAATTTGAAAAAGTTATAGGACTAGGAAAAGAAGCTATTTTATATATAACTAGTGAAATTGCTACCGAAATAAAAGTAGATAGGAATGGGAGAATAGAGACATATCCTGATTATGGTGGTTTTAATGGGATGAATGAATATAAAGAAGCGGGGAAAATTTATTGCAAAAAATTACCAAATGGTAAAAGTGCATTTCCTTTATATAAAATGTATGTTTATAGAGGAAATAAAACAGGAGAAGCTATAAAAAAACTTAAGCAAGATATAAAATACAAATCTTATGAAAATGCAGAGTCTACTATTTTAACAGTTGCAAGACATACACAATCAAATAATAAGAATTATGCAAGTAAAGGTCCTATTCCTCCTAATAATTTAAATAGTTTATATAGAATAAGATATATGCAAGCTTGGAATCATTCCGGAAAAGAGAGTTTTAGATATAGGTTTGTTGATGATAATGTTTCTAATTTGAGACCTTTAGAAAATTTAAGATTAGAGGTTTCGAGTGGCGCAATGACATTAAAAGGTAGAAGTTCAATTTCTATAGATCCATGGAAATCTAAAGACTTAATAGGTTGTTTAGGAATAAGAAATTCTGATGGAACAAATCATTCTAGTTGTGGAAGTGAAATGGGAGACTTAAGTGCATCAAATTATAAATTTATTTACCACGCTTTAAATAATTACTTAGAAAATGTTATTCCTGAACTTACAGGAGTATATGGAAGACGAGGGTATTCCAGTAATGAGCGAATTGTAGTAAAAGAATCTAAATATAAGGAAGAAATAAAAGTTTTTGCTTTGATAGATAATTTACCAGAATTAAACAAAGATGACAAATTATTTAATTTGGAAGATGCTAGAAGAGCTTTAAGATTGATCTATGATAATTATGGTGAAGAAATTGCTAAAAATGTAGAAATGATGTACAGATGGGAATGTTCTCATTTTAAATCAGGACAATATAAACATTGTGGAGGACCAGGGATGGAAGCAACAAACAATAATCATCCAACTTATGGTTGGGATGGTGAAGTGTATAATAAATTTCCACAATACACTCCAATTGGCATATGGGAAGAATTTGAAAATGAAGGAATGAGTGGAAGAGGAGGGAATACACAAGTAACTGATTCCAAAAAAAGATATATTAAGTTTCCATCTGTAGAAGCGGGAATGGTTTATGTTGCAGAGTTTTTGGTTAGACATAATGGAAATGTAGGAAGGTGGCATACAAGAGATGTAAGTAAACAATCTAATTATGTGACAATTATTAATACAACAATTCCGAGAATTGTTAATAGTTTTTAGAAATATGAGAAAAATCAATATCGTTTTATATTTATTCATTTTGCTATCGATAATAGGATGTTCAAAAAAAAAGGAATCTAATGAAAATAAAATTTCTTTAAATTCTACCAGACAAGAGTCAGACTGTGAAAAAAAACTTTTTCAGCTTTTTTATACCAGTGATTTTGAAAAAAAAGAAAAGTATGAGGTTAGGATTGATGATATCAGAAATGATACTATTATAATAAAAGCTTTTACCAGAAACAATTTATCAGATAATCCTAAAACTCAAGAAATCGTAGAAAGTGTTGTCGGTTGGTTTATCATTCCTCCAAAAAGGGACGCATTATATTTATCATTAAATGCTTTGGATCCTATTGAACCTAATTTTAAAAAAATAAAAACTAAACAAGACCATTTTAGTGATTTTTTAAATTGTATTAATCAAAAACAAACAAATGAGATGAAAAATGAAATAAAATTCACTGATTTATTTAATGAAGGTACAAATATTAATTTTGACCCTAAGGATTTAAATAAGGATACTCCAGAAATTAAAGATTTCAAGAAAAAGCTTGAAATATATTTTGATGAGATTCCTTTGCCAGAAGATTTTGATAGTGAAAATTTATCATACTTAGTAAATAATGAAACTTTTTTTGATTTACAATATTATACAAATAGTGCTTGGCTACAGTATTTTATTACTAGATACAAGATAGATGTTACTCTGCTAAATGATTTAATGAGTCAAGCAATAAAGCAAGAAGATTATAACGCTGTTAAAACATTAATAAATAATCATTATGTTGTTTCGGAAATAGATTTACAAATTTCTTCTGAGACTAAACAAGAATCGGAAAATAAAATTCAAGAAAATAAAAAAGATGGTTATGAAAGTTATATTGTTTCAAATTCCAAAATTGATGAAATAATAAATTTGCTTCATGAAAAATTTAATTTAAATAAAATAAGTGATCCTGACGGTTTTACAAATTTAAGAAAAGAGAAAAACACATCTTCTGAAATTCTTCAGAAAATAACTACAGGAACTAAAATTCAAATTTTAGAAAATTTAGGTGATTGGTGGTTAGTACAAACGAAAGAGGGTAAAAAGGGGTATGTATATAAAACTAAGATAAAAGCTGAATGATATAAATAACATAAAAAATAACAATGCTCCTTGACATATTGAAAAGAAAAGCCCCAGCTAGCAAATGCTTTAGGCTTTTGTTAGCTAGGAGAATTTAAAAATAGAAATTATGAAGAAATTAATAAATCTTATTCTAGTTCTTATTATCATTTTTTTTAATTCTTGTAATTCAAAAAAAACTGAAAATAATAATTCAAAGAATCTAAAAAAAGAAGTAGAGAGTGTCAAAACGAGTAATTATTATTCAGATGCAGATTTCGATAATCTTTTAAAATGTGGAGATTATTCATTTATGGATGGATATTTTACGGTACCCGATTATGGATGTATATATCAACCTCCCACTGTAAATACTTTAGGGAATATAGAAATATATC
>NZ_MUHD01000040.1 GCF_002217395.1 Flavobacterium plurextorum
AATTAAACACTTGACCCTATTTTTTTATGGGGTATTGAATGATTTTATACTTTTATCAAAAATTTTAAAACTAAATAACTATGCGAAAAATTATTTTAAGTGTGATTCTTATCACTATTTTAGTACTAACCTTTATATCAAATTTTATCATAGCAGATAACCCAATTCCTGCAGAAGCGGTAAAGTTTGATACTGGAGATACTGCCTGGATGATCGTTGCAACTGCGTTTGTATTGTTAATGACTCCTGGATTAGGATTTTTCTATGGCGGAATGGTAGGTAAGAAAAACGTTATCAGCACAATGCTTCAAAGTTTTATGGCAATGGTAATTGTTACCATTTTATGGGTTGTTGTTGCCTTTGGATTAGCTTTTGGTCCTACAATTGGAGGAATCATTGGAAATCCATCATACAACTTATTCTTTGAAGGTGTTGGAACGAGCACAGCATGGAGTCTTGCACCAACAATTCCGTTTATGCTATTCGCATTATTTCAGGCAAAATTTGCAATCATTACACCTGCTTTAATTACTGGTGCATTTGCAGAACGTGTACGCTTTTGGGCTTACTTGTTATTCATGGTTTTATTTATCATTTTCATATATTCTCCTTTAGCACATATGACATGGCATCCTGATGGAATTTTCTTTAAAATGGGAGTTCTTGACTTTGCAGGAGGAACAGTTGTACATATGAGTGCAGGATGGGCTGCACTTGCTGGAGCAATCTTTTTAGGAAAAAGAAAAGTTCAAAAAGTTAATCCGGCTAGAATTACTTATGTATTGCTAGGAACTGGTTTGTTATGGTTTGGATGGTTTGGTTTTAACGCTGGATCAGCTTTAGGAGCAAACGGTTTAGCTGTACAAGCTTTAGGAACAACAACTGTTGCTGCAGCTGCCGCTGCAATGGCTTGGGTTTTCTTAGATAAAATTTTAGGGCACAAATTATCTGCACTTGGCGCTTGTATTGGAGCTGTTGTTGGTCTTGTAGCTATTACACCTGCTGCTGGTTTTGTTAGTATATCTCACGCTATCTTTATTGGAGCATTTGCAGCTATTGTAAGTAATCTTGTAGTAAGCAAATTCCCTAAAGGAAAAATTGACGATGCACTTGATGTATTTGCTTGTCACGGTGTTGGCGGTATGGTAGGAATGTTGTTGACTGGAGTTTTTGCTTCAAAAGCTATTAATCCAGCTGTTGGAGATAATCAAGGTTTAGTTTTTGGAACACCAACTTTATTTATCAATCAATTAACCGCATTAGTAGTTGTATCCATCTTTGCTTTTGTTGCTTCTTACGCTTTATTCTTTATTGTAAATAAAATTACACCTCTAAGAGTTACTGAAGAGAAAGAAGAATTAGGTTTAGATATCTCACAACACGGAGAATTTTTATAAGAATCAATTTCCCCTTTGTCCTTTAAATAAAAAAGCACTCTAAGTTTAAACTTAGAGTGCTTTTTGTTTGAATTAAATACCTTTATATAATACTGTAGATTTTAGCTTTAGGATATCTCCTTTATTCTTAAAACTATTTAAAGTTTGAAATTCCTTCTTTTAACCAATGTAAATACTCATCTGCACTTACATAACTAATTGTTGGTTTAGAAGGATTTAAATTATTTCCTTCTAAATCTGTAATTATATACAAAGGCTGCGTATTAGTTTTATATTTTGAAATCATAAAATCGGTCCATTTATCACCAACTGTAATGATTTTATCTCCAGAAGCGGTTACAAATTGTTCTTCTTTTGGCAATTCACGTTTATCATCAACATATAAAGAAATCAAAACAACATCATTCTTTAAAATTGGAAGAATCGTTGGTTCAGACCAAACATTATTCTCCATTTTTCGGCAATTTACGCAAGCATAACCTGTAAAATCTAACATAATTGGTTTATTGATTGACTTTGCATACGCCAATCCATCTTCATAATCATGAAAAACCATAATACCATGCGGTCCTAATTCAGCACCTTCCGGCATTCCTTTCACCGCGTCTGTACTATTACTTCCTCCTGCCGAGCTTCCTCCTACACCAAATGGACTTTCACTATATTGCGGCGGCGGCGGAAAAGCACTGATTAATTTCAAAGGCGCTCCCCAAAGTCCTGGAATTAAATACACTGTAAACACAAGCGTAAGTAATCCTAAATATAATCTTCCCACTGAAATATGATGTAACGGACTATCATGCGGTAAAGTAATTTTTCCGAATAAGTACAAAGTCAAAGCCGCAAAAATAGCAATCCAAATTGCGATAAAAACTTCTCTTTCTAAAAAGTGTAACTGTAGAACCAAGTCGGCATTTGATAAAAATTTGAATGCCAAAGCCAATTCTAAGAATCCTAAAACAACTTTTACTGTATTTAACCATCCGCCAGATTTTGGTAATGAATTTAACCAACCTGGGAACATAGCAAATAACATAAATGGCAAAGCTAAAGCTGATGAGAAACCTAACATTCCAACAATTGGAGCAATTCCTCCGTTTGAAGCTGCTTCAACTAATAGAGTTCCAACAATTGGTCCAGTACAAGAAAATGATACAATTGCCAAAGCCAAAGCCATAAACAAAATTCCAATTATTCCGCCTCTGTCAGCTTGTTGATCTGCTTTGTTTGCCCATGAATTTGGCAGCATAATTTCGAAAGCTCCCAAAAATGAAGTAGCAAAAATGATCAGGATTACAAAGAAAATTAAGTTAAACCATACATCTGTTGACAACGCATTTAAAGCATCTGCACCAAATATCTTAGTTACTATTAATCCTAAAATTACATAAATTGCAATAATTGAAAGTCCATATATAACGGCATTTCTAATTCCTTTTGCTCTGCTTTTACTTTGTTTGGTAAAAAAACTAACCGTCATTGGAATCATCGGGAAAACACAAGGCGTCAATAAAGCCGCAAATCCTGAGATAAATGCAATAAAAAAGATTGACCATAAACTTCTTGCAGGAGCTGGTTTCTGAATATCATCAGCAGCTTTAGCTGTTGTAGTATCAGCTTTAGCCGGTTCTACTTTCTCTGATGCAGCAGTTTTACTTACCGTATCAACTGCGATTCCTGTTACTTTTGTTTCATCCAATTTTGATTCAGCAACCGCAGGAACCTCATCCATTTTGAATGTTGAAGGCACTGCAATTGAAAATTTCTTGCTTGAATTGATACAAACCTCTTTACAAACCTGAAAATCAAAATCTACATCAACCGTTTTTAAGTTTGGGTTTATGATTTTTATCTCTTGTTCAATATGTGCTTTTCCTTCAAAGAAAGTTTCATTTACACCAAAAACATCATTAAAAGCCGTTTTAGTTTTACCTTCTTTTGCTTTTCCAACTAATTCGTAATTTCCTTTTTGATTTTTAAACGTAATTTCCAGCGCAAGCGGTCCGCCATCTGGCGTAAACTGCGAATACATATGCCAGTCTTTTTCGATCGTTCCATCAAAAATTAATACTGCATTGTTTCCTGATTTTTTTTCAATTTTTGCAGTCCATTTAACTGGCTCTAAAATTTGAGCATTACTTTTTGCAAAGGCAAAAATGAAAAACAGTAAAAATAAAATCGATTTGCTCCTGAAACTTTGTAGCATTCCTGCTTGATTAGATTGAGTAAAATTCATTATTGTAGTTCTATTTTAAGTATTTTATTTGAGGTATTTTTTATTCTAAAACGTTCATCTTGCCTAATTCCAACAACCCAGACTATTTGATCATCGGAACATAAAATCCAAGTTTGTTCCTTCTCAATTAGAGACAACTTTTCATCTTTAAAAAGTTTGCTCACTTTTTTTGATTTTCCATGCATTCCAAACGGATGAAAAACATCTCCTTCATTCCATTTACGTAATACTAATGGGAATTGGATTTTATCGGCGTCCACAAATATAGCTTTATTTGAATCTATTGTTATGTGACCTACGTTACAAAGCTTTAACTTTAAGGGAAAATTAACTTCTTTTTCATTTTCATTAATTTCAAACTGCTCCTTTTCTGACATTTCAGAAATAGGACTCAAAATCAAAGTATCCCTGTTTTTGAGCAGTCTAAACTCAGCCGAAAAAACTTGTTTACCAGACTGTCCATTTACCAAATCATAAATATCATTCCATGCTAAAAAACCGAATTCATGAAGCCATTGGTACAAATAAGATTTATAGTTAGGAAGTTTTTTAAGCTTTTTTAAATCGAAATGAATATCATCACCAGCCTCTTTTGCAACCTGTTGATAAATCATAATCGAAGCATCTTCAACCATAACCTGAGATTCCTGCAGATAAGACTGTGTTTTCTGAAAAGCATTTAAAAAGTTTGGATTTAATTCTTTTAAAATCGGAACTAAATCATGACGTATTTTATTTCTCAGGTATTTATTAGATGCATTACTGCTGTCCTCACGCCATTCTATCTTATTTTCTTCAGCATATTTCAAAATTTCTTCTCTTGAAAAAGGCAAAAGCGGACGTATAATTTTATCATTTTGCTCTGGAATCCCACTCAAACCATCCAGTCCAGTTCCTCGAGACAAATTGATTATGAATGTTTCCAAATTATCATCGGCATGATGTGCTGTTAAGATATAATCGAAATCTTTCTCTTCCAAAAGCTCATAAAACCAGCTGTAGCGAAGTTCACGCGCAGCAACTTGTGTCGATAACTTATAATCTTTTGCAAAAGCTTCAGTATCAAATTGAGTTGTAAAAACGGGAATATTATTTTGATCGCAATAATTTTCAACAAAAGTTTGATCTCCAAAACTTTCTAATCCGCGAAGCTGAAAATTACAATGAAGCACAGCGATTTCATATGGCAGCTGTTTCAATAAATGCAATAATACCATACTGTCTAAACCGCCGCTCACAGCAAGAAAAAGTTTTTTTTCTGCTAAAAAAGGAAACCTTGAAACGATATGATTTTGAAATTTTGAAAACATTTGATAAAAGTAAAAAATTAAATTCGATCTATTTTTAAATGAAATGTTAAGCGCGTTTTTTTCTGCCTCGAATTACACTAATTTCCGCGAATTACTTTTTTTTATTTCGCCACAGATTAAAAAGATTTACACAGATTTTTTTAATCATTTTAATCCTTTAATCTGTGGCTCTATTTTTTTCTAAAATTGAAGAAAAAATAATTCGCGCAAATTCGTGGCAATATCTCTATTGTAAAACTTCGTGCATTGCTTTAGCTTTGAGCAAACATTCTTCGTATTCTTTTTCAGGGATTGACAGCGATGTTATTGCACTTCCAACAGAAAAAGAAACATACTTATTCTCTTGATTGTACAAAATACTTCTAATTACAACGTTGAAATCAAAATCGCCGTCAGGTGTAAAATAACCAACGGCTCCGCTGTATAAGCCACGTTTGGTTTCTTCCAAATTTTCAATAATTTTCATAACCGAAATCTTTGGCGCTCCAGTCATACTTCCCATTGGAAAAGTCGTTTTTAAAACATCAACTGGTGAATATTGAGCATCTAATTTTGAAGTTATCGTCGAAATCATTTGATGCACCTGCAAAAACGAATATATTTTACACAACTCTGTAACTTTTACAGAACCTTTTTGTGCGGTATGCGATAAATCATTCCGCACCAAATCTGTAATCATAATATTCTCGGCTCGCTCCTTTGCATCAGATTCTAAATAGTCTTTTGATTTCTGATCTTCAATTGGATCTAAAAAGCGCTTTGAAGTTCCTTTTATCGGCTGAGAAATAATATCCTCTCCTATTTTTTTAAGATATCGTTCTGGTGAAGCCGAAAGCAGATATTGTTTGTGATTTTTAAAGAATACTGAAAATGGCGCCTGCGAAATTTCATTTAGTTTTAGAAATTTTTCTAACGGATTTATAACGGCATTTTCACTATAAAATTCCATACAAAAATTCGCTTCATACATATCACCAATATGAATATGCTGCAGCATTTTATTTACCTTTTCAACATATGAATCTCTAGAAATGCGTTGTTCGATTTTTAAAGATGCTGAACTCTCAACTTCTGATTTTTGGCTTTCGACTATCTCGCTAAAATCATCTTCAATTTCATCATCGCAAAGATTTAAATATTGAATTTCGAGCTGATTGTCTTTCAATAAAAATATTTTTTTTGGTTGAAAGAAAAACAAATCCGGAAAATTTAATCCATCAAAATTATTCGATTTTAAATCTTCTATATCATTTTTCAAATCATAAGAAAGATAACCAAAAAGCCAGTCTTTCGTTGTTTGCTGATATTGTTTTAAATCATCAAAGGCATTTTGAAAATCGGTTTTTAAAGATGTAAAGGCATCTACAGCCAAAATAAAATCAAAGCTTGAATATTCCTGCGGATACGAATTACTGTCTAGAAAAACGATCTCACGAAACTGCTGTGACCAGCTCATCAGCTGTTGTTTAAATTGAGCTGGATTGGAAATATGTTTATGAATTGAAACTCTCAAAGAAGTATGAATTTTAGGTTTCAAAATTACGACAAAAAAAATCCTTCGATATAAAGAATCCTCAAAAAAAAATGGCACACTTTTTAGTATATCGAATTAATGCTAATTATTAAACCTTTTCTTGCTATTTGATTAAAAAACTACTCGGAAAAAATACAGATTAAAAGATTCATAAAGATTTCTTCAATCTTTAAAATTTTCTAATCTACAGTTAAAAAAGTCTGAAGAACAGACTCCATATTTTTATTAATCAAATTATATAACCTTTATGAAAACAATTGCAAAATTAGGATTGACTTCCTTGATTATTATCACAGTATTATTTTCTTGTAAAAAAGCAGATCATGCTTCTGGAGAATCTGCAGATCTAAAAATGGCAACAGACAGCACTGCTGTTTCATCATCGGCAGCGGTCGAACAAAAAAACAGCAAACAAAAGTTTATCCGAACGGCAGATATTAAATTCAAAGTTAAAAACGTCGTCAAATCAACATATGCAATTGAAAATGCCACACAAAAATTTGGCGGTTTTGTTACTTATACGAATTTACAAAGCAATATTCATGATCAGATTAAAACCAAAATCAGTCAGGACAGCACGCTTGAAACGACAAAGTATTCTGTAGAAAACAATATTACGATTCGAGTTCCTAATACACAACTGGATACGGTAATTAAGACAATTGCAAAACAAATCGATTTTTTGGATTTTAGAATAATCAAAGCAGATGACATTTCATTAAAATTATTAGCCAATAAGCTTTCACAAAAAAGAAGCGGTGTAAGCGAAAAAAGGGTAGAAAAAGCGATCGATACTAAGGGTAAAAAAATAAACGATGTTATTGATGCCGAAAACACATTGGCAAATCAAAAGGAACAAAATGACAATAGTACAATTGAAAATTTATCGCTTGAAGATCAAGTTAATTTTAGTACAATTACATTACAATTATACCAAAATGAAACCATAAAACAAGAAATCACTGCAAGCGAAAAAGATCCTTCTGACTACAAACCAAACCTAGGAATTCAGATTATTGATGCCTTGAAAAGCGGCTGGTTTATATTGCAGTCTATTTTAGTTTTCTTTATCAATTTATGGCCATTTATTTTGATCGGTATAGCAGGATTCTTTATTTACAAAAAATACGGAAAGAAATAAGAAAAGTGTTAATAAAATAGCAATTTCATAATGAAAAAATCGTTATATTTGATATAGCATTAAATTAATCTCAAAAACAGAATAATACTAATTATTAAATCTTCAATAAAGTCTTATTTTATTACGCATACAACTTTATTTGAGGAATATAAATTTTGCATTTTCAGCACATAAATTATATCATTTTAACCTTTTAAAATCTTAAGTATTATGAAAATTGCTACTATTATTGTCCGCGTTTTAATCGGCCTGTTATTGCTGTTTGCCTCCATTTCATTTTTCTTTAAGCTGGCTCCAGAGCCAGAAACGACTGGCAACTTTAAGGCGTTTAATATGGGGTTAGTTGCTTCAACGTACTTGCTTCCATTGGCTAAAACAGTTGAATTGCTTTGCGGAATTTCGTTTGTAAGCGGCCGCTTTGTTACTTTAGCAAATATTATGATCCTTCCCATTACCATCAACATCTTGTTTATTAATTATTTTTTAACTCCTGAAAGCCTGCCAATAGCTGGATTACTTTTCTTAGGGAATTTATTCTTAATTTACAGATACTGGGATAATTATAAAACTGTTTTCACTCCTTGATTCGTTTTTCATCTTAAAAAAATAAACCCGGAAGATTTAAAAACCTTCCGGGTTTATTTTTAGCCTGTTTTAGTTTCACTCGAAAGAATATTTATACCTTAAACTTTCGCCGGCTGTTAGTGCACATTTTAATTTAAAAAAAGTATAACCTTTATAAAAAGGACCAAAAAACGAGACCCTGAGCATACCAATATCATCCTTTTTGATAAACTTGGCTTTCCCGATGCTTTCTTCCCATTTGTCTTTTTTGACACTATAGTCCTCATTATTGACTTTTATGGTACTTTAATCATTCTGAGAATTTTCGGCAGTTATATACAATTCTCTTCAATAAGTGTTTTCTAAAATGAAGTAAAATACAATTCTAGTTTTTTAGAGAGGCATCTCTATATATTTATCAAACAACACATTACAACAAACACATTATCAAAATCATACCTCTAATTTACAAAAATTTCCTGACACTTAATATTTTTTCGGGTATTAAAAAATGCATACAATAAAAATAAAAAAAGTCCATTTTGAATTATTAGAATATCCTTACTAAAACCTACATTTGATATACTAACTAACAGATCCAAATGAAAATCTACCTATTTTTTATTCTCTTATTTTACACTTCTATTTCCAAATCTCAATCTATTCAATCTGTAGACTCGTTAAACGTTGAGATCTGTAAATCATTAGTTCAAAATAAGAACTTAAACGATGAGATTAGAATCAATACTATAAATAATTCTCATATTACTCCTTATTTATCCAAATTTAAAGACAGTATTATTCAGCGAAAAGTGTTTGAACAAATATTTTTCAGGCTGCACAAAAACTGTAACGAGTTTGTCGCTCTTTTTCCAAATCAATCAACAAAAAGCAGTTGGTCTATGCAATCTGACAAACCAATTGAAAATGTTTCCAGAGAACAATGCAATAGTTTTGAAAAAGCTGCCCAATACTATTATTATGAAAATGACGGTAATAAAGTAGAAGTGACTTTAAATGATGAGTTATGGATTGAAAAATTCAGCGACGATACTTTTTCAAAACTGCATTTTAAACAAAAAGGCAATTGCGAATTTGAATTAGAGTTTATAGAAAGCAATAATCTATCCCGAAAAAATTTAAGCCTTAAAGGTGACAAATATCTTTACAGAATCTACAATGAAACTGAAGGTGTTTATAGTGTTTACTTAAAAAACAAAGAAACCTATTATACTTTTAAAATAACGAGGCAATAAAAAAACCGTCAAAAAATAATTTTGACGGTTTAAATATAATTTATACGTAAAAAATTATACGTGTAAAGCTCTATTATCTGTTGCTGCTAATGCTGCTTCTTTTATTGCTTCAGCAAAAGTTGGGTGCGCATGGCTCATTCTTGAAATATCTTCAGCAGAAGCTTTAAATTCCATTGCAGTAACTGCTTCAGCAATTAAATCAGCTGTACGAGCACCAATCATGTGAACTCCTAATACCTCATCTGTTTTTTCATCAGCAAGGATTTTTACAAATCCGTCTAAATCAGCACTTGCTCTTGCACGTCCTAACGCTTTGAATGGGAAACTTCCAGATTTGTAAGCTATTCCTGCAGCTTTCAATTGCTCTTCCGTTTGTCCAACTGCAGCAACTTCTGGCCAAGTATAAACAACACCTGGAATTAAGTTATAATCGATATGTGGTTTTTGACCTGCTAAGATTTCAGCAACCATAGTTCCTTCTTCCTCTGCTTTGTGTGCTAACATTGCTCCACGAACAACATCTCCAATTGCATAGATATTTGGAACATTAGTTTGTAAATGATCATTTACTTCAACTTGTCCTCTGTCTGAAATTTTAACTCCAGCTTTATCTGCGTTTAATCCGTCAGTATAAGGACGACGACCTACAGAAACTAATGAGTAATCTCCTTCTAGAGTGATTGTTTCTCCTTTTGCGTTTTCAGCTTGAACTGTAACAGCATCGCCGTTTCTTTCTACTGATTTTACTTTGTGAGAAACGTAGAATTTCATTCCTTGTTTTTTCAACACTTTAGTCAATTCTTTTGAAAGAGAACTATCCATTCCTGGAATAATTCTATCCATGAATTCAACTACAGAAACCTGAGCTCCTAAACGTAAGTAAACTTGTCCAAGCTCGATTCCGATAACACCTCCACCAATAATTACTAGGTGTTTAGGAACTTCTTTTAAAGCCAAAGCTTCAGTAGAAGTGATGATTCTTTCTTTATCGATTTTGATAAATGGCAAAGAAGACGGTTTAGAACCAGTTGCGATTATAGTATATTTTGCTTCAATAGTTTCAGATGTTCCGTCTGCTTTTGCAACTGAAATATGTGTTGCATCTACGAAAGAACCTAAACCATTAAAAACAGTAATTTTATTTTTATCCATTAAATAGTTCACACCACCTGAAGTTTGATCTACAACGGCTTGTTTACGGGCGATCATTTTCTCTAAATTGATCTTTACATCGCCAGAAACTTCGATTCCGTGATCTGCGAAATGTTTAATTTCAGCATAATGGTGAGAAGAAGCTAATAATGCTTTTGAAGGAATACAACCTACGTTAAGGCAAGTACCGCCTAATGAATTATATTTTTCTACAATTGCAGTTTTAAAACCTAATTGTGCGCAACGAATTGCTGATACATATCCGCCAGGACCTGAACCTATAATGACTACGTCAAATGAACTCATAGTTTGTCTATTTTATTTTTAGCGATACAAAATTAAGGAATAAAGTTTTGTTTAAAGTTTAAATTTCAATGTTTTTTGTGTGAAATTTTGAGGCTTGCTTTTCTCCACTATCGCGACTAAGACACAAAGTTTTTTTGTTTTTTTAATCTCGCAAAGTCGCGAAGCCGCAAAATTTAAAATAAAAAAATGAATAGCGTCCAGCTTTAGCTGGATGGAGAATAATGTTAAGACAAAAGGCTTTAGCCAAATCTTTATCAGTTTGGCTAAAGCCCTCTTCTATTCTTAATACAAAACCTCCAGCAGAAGCTGCGGACAATTCAAAAAACTAAGAACCTCAGCAACTTAGAGCCTAAGTCCCTTAAAAAAAAACCTTTGAACCTCCTTAAAAAGAAATCACTGTTGAGTTCTTTACTTCACTAATCATAAAAGTACTTTGTGTACTTCCGATGTGTTGTAATGAAGTTAGTTTTGTAACCAAAAATTCTCGATACGCTTCCATGTCTTTTACTAATACTTTCAGGATATAATCGTAATCGCCGCTTACGTGGTGACATTCTAGAACTTCATTGAGTTTGATAACTTCGCTTTCGAATTTAGTTAAAAACTCTTTTGTGTGCTGAATGAGTTTTAAATGACAGAAAACTACAAATCCTTTTTCGATTTTAGATTTATCGACTAAGGCGGCGTAGCTTTTAATGATTCCTTCGCGCTCCAACTTTTTTATTCTTTCATATACTGCTGTCACTGAAAGATTAAGTTTTAGAGACAATTCTTTATTGGTCTGCTTACTGTCAGTTTGCAATAAAACTAAGAGCTTTTTATCTACGGCGTCTAAAGTCATGGTTTCAGTTTATAGTTTACGGTTACTTATTGAAATGAAAAAAAATCTACTAAATTATATTTTCCGAATCAAATTTAGATTAAAAATCGCACTAAAAGCATTTTTATAGTTTTAAAAACTAAACATAAACCCAAGTATTGATTAATAATCTAAATAGATCTTATTTTGAACAGAATTTCTTTTGAAAATGAGTTCCCTAGCCCTGATAGAAGCGATATCCTTTTATGATAGTGCCGATAGCTGCCGAGAATCATAAAAGATATAGCGTCCCGAAGCCTCGGGAGCAGGATTAGCTCCTGATAACTAACACTAGGTTCAAACAACTTGAAACTTGAAACAACTAAAAACTTGAAACTAACTAAAAATGAAAGACTTTAACCCAGCAGATAAAATACAGGATTTACAATACTTTGGTGAATTTGGAGGCGTGAATCCGTCGATTTCTGATTCTTCGACTTATACTTTTCTTTCGGCAAAAACCATGTTTGATACTTTTGAAGGCAATATGGAAGGCTGTTATTTATACTCTCGTCATTCGTCACCAAGTAATTTGTATTTAGATCAGGCTTTGGCAGCAATGGAAGGTACGGAAACGGCAAATGTTTCGGCTTCGGGAATGGGAGCCATTACACCTACTCTTTTGCAGCTTTGCGGTGCGGGTGATCATATTGTTTCAAGCAGAACGATTTATGGCGGAACTTACGCATTCTTGAAAAACTTTACACCTAGATTCGGGATTGAAACGAGCTTTGTTGACATTACAAAACTAGATGTTGCAGAGGCCGCAATTACGCCAAAAACAAAGGTTTTATATTGTGAAACGGTTAGTAATCCGTTATTAGAAGTGGCTGATATTACTGGTTTGGCTAAAATCGCTAAAAAACATAATTTGAAATTGGTAGTCGATAATACATTTTCGCCATTATCCGTTTCACCAGCAAAATTAGGTGCTGATATTGTCATTCATAGTTTAACAAAATACATTAACGGAAGCAGCGATACAGTTGGCGGCGTAACTTGTGCATCTAAAGAATTTATTAATGCTTTGAAAAATGTAAATTCTGGCGCAAGCATGCTTTTGGGACCTACAATGGACAGCTTACGTTCTGCAAGTGTAATGAAAAACCTGCGTACGCTTCATATTAGAATTAAGCAGCACAGCCATAACGCACATTTTCTTGCAGATCAATTTGAAAAAGACGGTTTAAAAACGGTTTATCCGGGATTAAAAAGTCATCCGAGTCATGAATTATACAAAACAATGATTAACCCAGAATATGGCTTTGGAGGTATGCTGACAATTGATGTTGGTTCTTTGGCGAAAGCCAATGAGTTAATGGAGTTGATGCAGGCTCGAAATTTAGGCTATTTGGCGGTAAGTTTAGGCTTTTACAAAACACTGTTTAGTGCACCGGGAACTTCAACTTCAAGTGAAATTCCGTTAGAGGAACAACATGAAATGGGATTGACTGATGGTTTAATTCGTTTTTCTATCGGACTAGACAACGACATTGAGCGTACTTACGAAATGATGAAAGCTTGTATGGTTGAACTTGGGGTTTTATAAATTTGAAACAATTCTTTATAAATAAATTTGCACGATTTTTTTTTAGTTTGTTTGAATCCGCTGGAGATTTTTCTCTAAGCGGATTTTTTTATTACTGAAAAACATATGCGACAAGCTCTAGCAAAAACAAAAACCGCTCTGAAATTTTCAGAACGGTTTTCTATTTTAATCTTGTTCAAAATGTTTAAAAGACTGCCAGTATTTGTCTTTGTACAGCTCGTAATTTATTTTAAACTCTTCGCTATACTTTTTTATTAAGTCGTCTGCCGTTTTTGATGGATTTCTAAAATCTTTGCAGGCAAAAAAGAGTTCTCTTTTGTTGTTTGCTGTTTCTCTTCCTATGTTTAAATACCCATTGTAATCTGGCAGATACTCTATTATTTCTTCTTCAATTTCTTCTAGTCTATTATTGGTTTTTCCGTCTGGCAATCCTCCGTTATCACAGTCTTCAAATTCAATTGCAAGAATAAAAACCCATGGATGCGATGCTTTTTTATCCCATTTTAAAAGCGTTGTATTTATCAAAGCCAATACAATTCCGCCATCTTTGCGTTTTCCTTCAAAATTGGTGTAACCATCATTATCGGTATTATGCCTGATTCCTTCGTATTTCTCAACAAATTCTTTTTCTCTCCAAATCAAATAATCGCTTAATTTTTCAATAGGAATTAATTCTTCTGAAACGTCACTGTTTCCAATAGCTTTTAAATTATCGATTAGAGTAACTGAATGCATTTCGCCTAAATAGTTATCTAAAAAAATGTGAACGCCGTTTGTTACAGCGGCTTTTTTTTCTTCAATATAATCATCGTAAACTATAGTCAAATCTATCTCATCTGGATAGCTTTTATGTATGTTAGGATAAAACTTCAAATTGTCTTTATTGAATTTGAAATTTTCATAAGTAATACCTACATCTTTAATATCGCAGGCAGGTTTAAGTGCAGTAAATTTCCAGCCGTTAATTTTGGGAGCAGCTTCAACCAACTCTTCAATAACATAAATATTTCGCAGTACGCCGTCAGGTGTTAGAATCAGCTCAGCAGTTTGATCGTCACTCATTCCTGTCAAAAAATAAATTCCGGAATGAATTTCTTCTAGCTTTGGAGCCAGTTTATCAAAGAAGCCTTTATGGATATTTTCTCCGTTTTGAACGATTTTAAAAAACTCTTTTTCTTGTTTTAAAAACCAGTTCCAAAAATCGCTCGAGGATTCTATTTTCGTTTCTTTTTTACCTAATATATTTTTTAAAAAACTCATTTATAATAAAAACAATTTAAATTTTACAACACAGCAAACCTAAGAAAAAACTTTCGTAAACAGGAGGTTATTTTTATAAAAAAGCCATAAAAAAACCGTTTTGAGATTTTATTCAAAACGGTTTTTATTTCTAATTTTAGGCTTTTGATTTATGCCTTTATTGTATTCAGTTTACTGTTTTTTCTACTATAAGTAAAGTAAATCAACAATCCAATTAATAACCAAATCGTAAAGTAAATCCAGTTCCAAACGCTTAATTCAGCCATCATGTAAAGACAGCAGATTAATCCTAAAAGCGGAATTAAAGACAGATTTTTTCTAAAAGCCCAAACCGCTAATCCAACTAAAACGAAAAGGAAAATCCACATTGGAATTTTATGTTTGAATAAGCTAAGTCCTGATTCATATTTTAGAGAATCTGCAATAGGAAGTCCTTTTACAACCTCAGCATATTTTGCATCATCATCTTGATATTGGCTTAACAAATGCTCTAAATCTGCGGTTTCTGCAGTTTTATTATCAACGTCTATACTTTCTAAGTAATTGAATACTTTTTCAGATTCTCCTTTGTCTAAAGATGTAATGATTGTTGTTACATCGTTTATCTGCGTTTCATTTTTTATAAAAGCCATTGTAGCTTTATTATTAAAAGCAAAAGAATAATAAAGTCCTGCAATTATTGCCAATGGTAAAATAAACTTCGCATTGATATAAGGTGTTTTAAATTTTCCTCTCGGAATATCTGTTTTATCCTGTAATACTAAAACTCCTGCACAAACTAATACAAAGGCAAACAAAGTTCCAATACTGCACAAATCAGTAACCATTGTCAGGTTCAAAAACAAAGCTGGAACTGCAACCACAAAACCGGTTACAATTGTAGCGAATGATGGAGTTTTGAATTTTGGATGAACTTTAGAGAATTTCTTTGGCAATAAACCATCACGGCTCATACTCATCCAGATACGAGGCTGACCCATTTGAAAAACTAATAAAACACTTGCCATTGCAACTACTGCACTTACTGCAATAATTCCTGACATCCATTTTAAGTCTAATTTTTCGAAAACAAATGCTAATGGATCTCCAACATTTAATTCGTTATAACGAACCATCCCTGTTAAAACTAAAGCAATAGCAATATATAAAATGGTACAAATAATGATTGCCCACATCATACCGCGAGGTAAATCACGCTGTGGATTTTTACATTCTTCGGCGGTTGTAGAAATAGCATCAAAACCAATATAAGCAAAGAAAACTGCCGATACTCCTTTTAATACACCTCCAACTCCATTTGGAGCAAACGGATCCCAATTTGCTGTATCTACATAGAATGCACCAACTGCAATTACTAAAAGAACAACGCAAAGTTTTACAACTACCATTAAGTTACTTGCATTACGAGACTCTTTCATTCCTCTATAAACCAATGCAGTAATCAAAATAATGATAAATAAAGCAGGTATATCGGTTACAAAATGAAATGATCCTATTGTTGGTGCCGTTGTCCAAGCTGTATGTGCAGCTTGCAATGCGGTACTTAAATTTTCGAATGATTTTCCGCCGCGCATTAAAGCTTCGGCATCTTTAAAGCCGTTTGAAGCCGTTAAATAATCCATCTGAATCCACTGCGGTAAATGAATTCCGCCGCTCTGGAGAAGTCCTGTAAAATAATCACTCCACGATATGGCGACCGTTATGTTTCCTACGGCATATTCCATGATTAACGCCCAGCCGATTATCCAAGCAATAATTTCACCAAATGCAACATATGAGTATGTATATGCACTTCCTGAAACTGGAACCATTGAGGCAAATTCAGCATAAGCAAAAGCCGCAAAACTACAGGCTAAAGCAGTAAATAAAAACAGAAAAATAACAGCTGGACCACCATCTGCACTGGCTTTTCCTATGGTACTAAAAATACCTGCTCCTACAATTGCTGCAATACCAAACGCGGTTAAATCCCTAGTGGTCAAATGCTTTCCTAATGCATCATGACCATCTGATTCGTTCTTTGCAACCTGCTTCAGAATATCTTGTACCGTTTTTTTTCGGAATAAACCTGATAATGCCATATATGGTTTTACTTTTTAAATTAATTTATAGCGGTGATTATGCTTTTATTTTGCAAATAATGCAATTTTTATCGTGATTTCAAATATATAAAACGATTTTGTTTTCTTCAATAGATAATCAAACAAAATAAACAGGAATAAACTTAATCAAAATAATCATTTAGGTTTTTTCTTAAAGCAATTAAACCAAACTCAAAACAATAATATATTAACCCAAAATAAGATAATATTTGACTATTAAATAGTAATATAATACAAATTTTGAAGGGAAGCCTATAGTATTTTTATCCCAACTTATTTCAGTGTAAAATTTAAAGTAATGCCGTTTCTGTTTTTCTGTTCTTATATTAATACTCTTCAAATGATGTTTAAATTTAAGTAGAGTTCATAAGTTAATTCCTAGTCAGACGAAATACTTATTATATTTACTTCTTCAAAATGCAATACTATTAACAAACTAAAAACACCTATATAATGAAGAAACATCTGTTACTCTTTTTATTAATCTGCTCCAGCGTTTTTGCGCAAGAGGATATTAATATCAATCAACTCAACTGGCTGCCAAACTCACACTCTTTTTGGGTGAACTCTCAAGATAATGTCGCAGTTTATGATGTTGACAAGCTGAATCAAAAGAAAATTATTTTAAGTGATGACCAATTAAAAAATTCTGGTTTTACAGGAGAAATTGAGGATTTGGTTTGGAATGAAAACAAAACAAAAGTGTTAGTTTTTACCAATTCTAAAAAAGTATGGAGAGCAAATACTAAAGGTAATTATTGGTATTTTGATTTAACAACTGGAAAAGGGAGACAACTGGGAACAAGCTTAGAAAAATCGTCGTTGATGTTTGCTAAGTTTTCTAACGATAACGAAAATGTAGCTTATGTTTCGCAGCATAATATTTATCTTGAAAATTTAAATTCTGGAAAAATAACGCCTTTGACGACAGATGGAACTGATAAAATCATAAATGGTACTTTTGACTGGGTTTATGAGGAAGAACTTGCTGCTCGTGACGGTTTTAGATGGAGTCCTGATGGAAAAAGCATTTCATTTTGGCGTGTAGATGCTTCAAAAACGAAGTTTCATTTAATGATCAATAATACTGATGCTCTTTATCCGTTTACGATTCCGGTAGAATATCCTAAAGCTGGAGAAAAACCTTCATCTGTAAAAATTGGTGTTATTGATATTGCTTCCTTACAAACAAACTGGCTAAATATTCCTGGCGAGCCTGATAATAATTATTTAGTTCGAATGGAATGGATCAGCAATCAAAATGTAATGGTTGTTCAATTAAATAGAAACCAAAATCAAGCTTCTATTTATAAATGTGATACTAAATCTGGAACAGCGAATTTAATCTATCAGGAAAAATCAGATTCTTGGATTGATATATTTGATATTTCGTCTGGCGAATATGATGCTTTTCCATGTACGTTTGTCGATAATGGAAAATCGTTTCTTTGGAGTTCAGATGCTGATGGCTGGATGCATATTTACAAAATCAGCAGCGATGGTAAAAAGAAAGAACTTGTTACAACTGAAAATTTCGATGCTTACTACAAAGCGTACAATCAAGAAACAAAATCTGTTTATTTTATTGCCAGCCCAAAAGATGCAACACAACGTTATTTGTACGAAACTAATTTAAACACAAAGAAAACAAAACGTGTTACGCCTCAAGAGTTTGAAGGCACAAATGAATACAGTTTTTCGACTGATGCTAAATATGCTAAACACATAAATTCGAATATAAATCGCCATTACAACAAGCGTTTGGTTGCTTTATCTGGTCATAAAAAAATACTTCCTGCAGCTGCAGATTCATTTACGGCACCAAAACGCAATTATTCATTAGAAAAATTTAAGGTAACAACTGTTGATGGAATCGAGATAGATGGTGTTATGGCTAAACCCTTGAATTTTGATGCTTCGAAAAAATATCCTGTATTTTTTTATGTTTATGGTGAACCAATGGCATCTGTTGCAAACGATGAACCGTATTTTTATCCCCTTATTGCCTCTTTAATTCCTGAAGGTTATATTGGAATTGCAATGGATAACCGCGGAACTCCTGTATTGAAAGGTACAAAATGGAGAAAGTCGATTTACAAAAACATCGGAATCATCAATACGCACGATCAAGCTATGGCAGCCAAAGAAGTTTTAAAATGGAACTTTATTGATTCTGAAAGGGTTGCTATTCACGGATGGAGCGGCGGCGGCGCTGTAACTTTGAATTTGATGTTTCAGTTTCCTGAAATTTACAAAACTGGAATTGCGATTGCAGCGGTTACAGATCAGCATTTTTACGACAATATTTACACGGAAAGATATATGGGCTTGCCAAGCGAAAACGAAGCAACTTACATAAAAGCTTCTCCAGTAACACATGCTAAAAACCTGAAAGGAAATTTACTATACATTCACGGAACAGGCGATGATAATGTACATTATAAAAATGCCGAAGTTCTGATTAATGAATTGGTGAAATATGATAAAATGTTCGATTTGATGATTTATCCAAATCGTTCACACAGTATAGACGAAGGAGAAGGAACGACAAAACATCTTGCTGATACTTTTACAAAGTACATCAAAGAGCATTGCCCTCCTGGCGCCAAATAATTTATAACGATTTAAACTTGTCATTTTCTCAGCCCTGTTATTCTTAGGAATAATGGGGCTTAGTCGTTTTATAGATTATGTTTTTTTTGCCACCGATTAAAAATGATTTTTACAGAACATTTTAAACAAAACTAATAACAAACACTCACAGTTTGTCATTTCGATCCCGAGGCTTCGGGAGAGAAATCACACTAGTACATCGGCAAAGATTAGCGACTTCCTTTGCAGATTTTCGCTTGTGATTTCCGCTTGTGATTTCTCCTTCGGCGAAATGACATAAAATGAGAAAAAAAATAATTTTAATCCTGTAATCTGTGTCAAAATAATTTTCCCGCAGATTTGGCAGATTAAGCAGATTTCTTTTTTTGACTTTATAAATAGTAAAATCTGCATAGATCTGCTTAATCTGCGGAAAAAAAAGTATCCCGATAGCTATCGGGATACTTTTTTTCTTAGTGTTCCCTTACGTAATTCTTTACGCTCAGGCTTCCTCTTTACTTCAAGCAATTTCTCAAAATACTAACCGGATGTTGTGCTTCGCGTTTTGTCCCGTCATAAATTTGATGACGACAGCTGGTTCCTGCAGCGGCAATTTTTACATTTTCGGCAGTGTTTCGAACTTTTGGAAACAAAGTATCTTCTCCCATTTGCATACTCACTTTATAATGCTCTTTTTCATATCCAAAAGAACCCGCCATTCCGCAGCAGCCCGAGTTGTAAATCGTAACCGTATTATTTTTAGGAAGATTCAGCATCGCAAAAGTGGCTTCAACAGAACTTAAAGACTTTTGATGACAATGTCCGTGAATTTTAATTTCTTTTGTTTCTTCAGAAAACGAATCAGGTCTGATTTTTCCGTCGATGATTTCTTTCTTGAAAAATTCCTCGATTGTAAATGCATTTT
This sequence comes from Flavobacterium plurextorum, assembly GCF_002217395.1. Taxonomy (GTDB): domain Bacteria; phylum Bacteroidota; class Bacteroidia; order Flavobacteriales; family Flavobacteriaceae; genus Flavobacterium; species Flavobacterium plurextorum. The sequence goes on from NZ_MUHD01000040.1 coordinate 20,184, forward strand.
GCGAAATTCGTTCCGCATTTTCTTTATCCGATGCCAATCGCAGATATTCATCTCTAAAAGTCAAAATTGCCGAAGGTTCAATTCCGATTAAAGGCGTGCTGCTCGAAATTAAATCCTTGAAAATATTGATATTTACATCGGTTATCTTTTTGGCTTCTTCCAGGAATCCTTTTGAAAGATATGTTCTTCCGCTTTCTTCGTGATCTGCAATTAAAACCTCGTAACCTAATTTTGTCAATAATTCAAAAGCATCAATACCAATATTTACATCATAATAGTTGGTAAATTCATCTACAAACAAATACAATTTTCCGTTTGGAAAATCTGTGCTTTTTGATTTGTTATTTTCATACCATTTTCTGAAAGTCTTTTTTGCCAAAAGCGGCACTTGTCTTTCTGGCGCAATTCCCATTGATTTTTTTACCAGCGATTGATTCGAAATAAAATTCGTAATCGACGGAAACAAACTTCCCATTTTGTTCAATTTTGCATTGTTGGCAAAAATCTTACTTCGGGTCGAAAATCCGTTTGCTTTTTGATATTGATATAAAAATTCTGCTTTAAGAGTTGCAACGTCAACATTACTTGGACATTCGCTCGCGCAGGCTTTACAGCTTACACATAACTCAAAAACTTCGTATAATTCTTTCTGATCAAATTTGTTTTCTTTTTCAGAATATGTCAAATATTCGCGCAAAGCATTTGCTCTCGCACGAGTCGTTTCTTTTTCATTTCGGGTCGCACGATAACTCGGACACATTGCTCCTCCAGCCGACGGCATTTTTCGACAATCACCAGAACCGTTGCATTTTTCGGCAGCACGCAAAATTCCTAAACTGTCTGAGAAATCCTGAAACGTTTTAATATCTGGTTCTACTCTGCCCGAAACTACTCGATGATTTTCATCCATTTTCAAAGCGTTGACAATCTTTCCGATATTAAAAACCGAATTCGGGTCAAAGGCTAATTTGATTCTTTTCAGCAATTCGTAATTTTTATCGCCAATCATAAACGGAATAAATTCTCCGCGTACAATTCCGTCGCCGTGTTCACCGCTTAACGAACCTCTATATTTTTTTACCAAATGCGCCACATCGGTCGCAATGGTTCTGAATAATTTTAGGTCAGATGTTTTCTTCAAATTCAAAACCGGACGCAAGTGCAATTCTCCTGCACCGGCATGCGCATAATAAATCGCTTCCTGTCCGTGACGCAGCATCATTGCCGAAAACTCTGCAATATAAGCTGGCAAATCGCTTAATTCTACAGCCGTATCTTCGATAGAATCGGCAGCTTTATTATCGCCAACAATACTTCCTAATAATCCTAATCCTGCTTTTCTAAGTTCGTTGGCTTTATCAATATCGGCACCGTAAATTTTTACGAGTGCGTATCCAAAATTGTGTTTCTCTAAATCGGCAATTAAAGCGTTCGCCTGATTTTCGGCATCTTCAAGCGTGTGCGATGCAACTTCAAAAAGCATAATCGCTTTTGGTTCGCCAACTAAAAAGAATCTGTTTTTAATATGTTCGCGATTCGTTTTCGTACAATCTAAAATCGTATCGTCGATCATTTCGCAAGTGTACAAATGATGTTTCATTGCCACCACAACAGATTCCAGCGATTCCTGAATGGTGTGATAATGCCCGACAACCATAATATTATGTATCGGCGGTAAGTCATCAACTTTTAAAGTAATTTCGGTTGTAAAAGCCAGCGTTCCTTCGCTTCCGCAAAGTAGTTTCCCTAAGTTTATTGTAGGTTCAGTTCCGCCAAATATTTCTGATTTTAGCAGAATATCAACGGCGTAACCTGTATTTCGTCTGTGAATTTCAGGCTTCGGAAACTCTTTTATAATTTCTTCCTGATTTTCTTTTATCGAAAGTTCGTCGTAAACACTTTTGTAAATTTTATTTTCTAAAGAGTCGCCTTTGGTTTTCTCCATAAATTCTGTCGAAGTCAATTCGCCAAAAGTCACTTCAGATCCATCGCTTAAAATCGTTTTAGCGGCCGCAATTTTATCACGCGTAACACCATAACGAATCGATGTTGTTCCTGATGAATTATTTCCAACCATTCCGCCAATCATCGCTCGATTTGAAGTTGATGTAATTGGCGCAAAGAAAACGCCGTATGGTTTCAAATACAAATTCAACTCATCGCGAATCACACCGGGCTGAACGGTAACCGTTTTTTTCTCAGCATCGTAACCTAAAATTTTAGTGAAATGTTTCGAAACATCAACCACAATTCCATCTCCTACTGCTTGTCCTGCCAAAGAAGTTCCCGCCGTTCTTGGTGTAACCGAAATATTATGCTGTGCCGCAAAGCGAATTAACTTGCTGATATCTTCCGTAGTTTTAGGCAAAGCCACCGCATTTGGACGAATCCTATACACCGAAGCATCTGTAGAATATAGTGTTTTATAAAGATCATCATATAAAAGTGTACCTTCTAATGATGCTGCTAGTTCTTGTAACTCTTTATTTATTGACATTATTGCTTTCTTTTTGAGTTACAAAAATAGGTATTTTTTTAAGGTTCAAAGAGGCATAGTGACAATCCCGACAGCTATCGGGACAAAGGTTTTCTTTGATCTTGTTTTTGAAATTGAAATTTGGGGTTTAATTATTGGAATTTTAACTCAATTGTCGTTTTGAGCGTACGCAACAAAATTCTCCAATCTTGTCATTTCGACGAAGGAGAAATCTTAACACGATGACTACATACTGTTGTGGAGTTTCTTGCGAAGATTTCTCCTTCGTCGAAATGACAAACTGCCCGAAAATCTCACTGAGTTTATCTTTTCTCGAAATAACGTTTTATATTTACCTTCTAGAGATAATTTGTAACTTTTCAGTTTGCTTTTTAATAAAATAATATATTAATTTTCTTACTTTTTGTTGTTTTTTTTCGATACATTTACAACTCTTAAACTACAACATTAAGAACGAAATAAGATTTTGCCCTTGTATTATGTGTGCGGTATCGGAAACGACTGCAAACGCTGTTGTAGGCGTTAGAAACACTACTTTGCAAGGGTTTTTTATCTCTAAAACTACAACATTATGAGTACAAACACAATTTCAAGAGAAACCGAAATCAGGCTTTTGAATTTTTTCAACGACAGAATCGAACCCGAAGAAATGGCTAAAACACTAAGGCAGGTAAATTTTACACTTGCATTAGGTGTTATGAGCGAACATGAATCGCTTCAAAACGAAATTACCAAATTAAGAGACGGTTTATACTGGCTCAATGAATTAGCAGAAACTTTAAATCCTTATTTGGATTTGGAGTAAAGTTTTTAATTAGCTTAAAAACAGAAAACCTCGATTTATAAGATCGAGGTTTTTTTATTGCTATTTGTTTAGATATTAATACCTCCTGTCCTTCAAATCTTTTGCTCCAGTCAGAATAGTTATCACGAGTGGGGCAAAAAGTTTCCCATCCCATTAGAACTTAGTAAATCACTTCTAAATTAAGATTTTTTATTAAAGTTAAAAAATGTAAGAATTTTATATGTTTTAATAAAAATAATTATATTCGCAAAATACAAGATTTTACTTACTTTAAAAATATAAAATGTCAGATTTTAAAATAGTTGGAAATACTAATCCTATTGTCGGAGAGGTAGAACATTATACGGTAAACAATCTGTATCCTAAGATTGCTGCGGACTCAAATTTCGGTCTAAAAACTGCTCCTGTGCAGCATCAAATTAAATGGGAAGTTTATGTGTTAGAGTTTGGCAAATGGCGTAAAACAAAAGAAAATGATAAAACGGGAAATCTAGTAACTTATAAGTTTCGTCACGGAAGCTTAACCAGAGCAGGTATTCGCATTGCAGCAATAAAAGGAGATGAAACAGCCTGGCTCGATATAAAACCTCTTCCATCTAAACCAAAAATTGATGATGTAAGATTATTAGATAAAAGCGGAAAAAAAATAGAAGGACGTTTATCTTACGGACAAACGGTTAAAGCACGTGTGCACTGCCTACATATGGAGAAACGCAGAATATATGTTACGCTTTGGGAAGATGATGTAAAGAGAACAGGCCATAATAAGGCCAATGAAACAAACTTTATTGAAACAAAATCTGGAATTGTAAGAGATGGGATTGCAGATATTGATTTTCTCTTAAAGCCGAGCTTTGCAAAAATTGCAACGAAAAATGGTCCAGAAAATGACGATGTCCACGAATATTATGTAACTGCGCAATTAAATCTGGAAAAAGTGCCAAGCAATAATGTAAATATCAATGCACTAGAAGCACCGACAGCACCTTACAAAGCTAAGACAACTCCTAAAAAAGAGCCTGTTAAAAGTAATGCGCCAGTACAGCAGCCCAAAACAAAAACCTCTGAAACTCCTAAAGCTGTAAAAAGTAAGATCAATTCAGTGAATCTTACTGACACCTCTGGTTATAAAATAAAAGGTAAGTTTAAAGAAAAACAAATTAAAGTTTGGATAAATTCAACGGGGTTAGTTGGAAAAGAAGTTCGTCTTACATTGCATGATGAAGATTTGCTTAGCAATGATCTTCTTTTTACCCATAACTTCACGATACAGTCAGATCTTCATGCAATAGTTGTATCATTAGACTCAATACCTAGAAGTTTAGGCGGAGATAATTGGGCAGAAGGAAACGAGCAGGAACTATTTGCTGAAATCGAAGTTCTGCAGACACACGACTTTAGTAAAAGCGCAGTTGTTAATGTTGATGCTAAAGTTTTTAAGCCAGATCCTGTGGAAAAAACGAATAAGGTTTTGAAGGTTGATGATGCTAAGGATGTTAAGAAGGGGGAGAAAGGTGCTTGTGCATGTAAAGAAAATAATTTTTACTGGAGCAATAAATTAACTTGTGACGAACGTAAAAAAGTTCTGGAAGTTTGTGCGAATATTTGGGGAGAAGATAAAAAGAAAGACAAAGCGAGTGAATTGATGGCTATCATGCACCTTGAAACTATTAATACTTTTTCTCCTTCAAAAAAAGGAGTTAGTGCAAGGGGTACTAAATATGTTGGTTTAATACAATTTAGTGCTACAACAGCTCAAAATATAGGAACTACTTATGAAGCATTAGAGAAAATGACGTTCATAAAGCAGATGGACTACGTTGAAAAATACCTTAAGCAAAACAAAGATAAAATGAAGACTATTGTAGATTTTTATCTTCAGGTTATAAAACCTGCAGATGTCGGTAAAGGAGATCAGCCAGATTATACCGTTTTTGATGAAAGTATAAGTGTACCTGACGGGGATGGAAGCAGTACTAGTAAAAAACAAAGAGATATAAACATCACAATAGAACCATGGGTTACAAAATACGGGTATGCTTCAAATCCAACTTTTATGACAGAAAAAGATGAAAAGGTAAAAAGGAAAAGATGGGTTTATACTAGACAAGTGTTTGAAGAACGATATGGTACTATAGGAGGAAAAACTACAATCAAAGAGATAGATTATGTCTTACGGAATGAGCATTATATACCTGGAGCAAAACAACTATTCACTGGTAATTGCGACGATACTATTGATGAAAAAATAGAAACAAAAGGAGAATTAGCCCCGTGGATGAAAGTAGCTTGGGAGGAATATGAAAAATATAAAGGAATAAAAGAAGAAGATAGCCCCTTAAAAGAAAAAATAAAAGAATACTTTAAAGAAACAGGATATAATAGCGATTATAAGGATGCGTGGTGTGCTTCTTTTGTAAATTGGTGTTTTAATTATACGGAGAACTATAAAGACACAAATTCTAAAGGAGCGATGGGAGCTAGAGATTGGGGGCCAGAAGGTAATTCCTATATTGCTGGCTCAGGTAAAGATGGATGGCCAAATGGAGAAATAACAGATGCGTTTGTTGGTGCAGTTGCTGTAATAAAAAGTCATTCACATGTTGTATTTATTATTGGTGTAAATGCAAAAGGAGATTATGTGAATTTAGGAGGGAATCAAGGCTCTAAAATTTCCGGAGGTCAAAAAATTTGTATGGGATCTATGCCAAAAAGTGATGTATTATATATTATGAAACCAAAAAAATATGTTGTGCAAGATGAAGAAAAGAAGCTTCCTCTTTATGATATAGATGCAATAAATAATAGTAAATCAACCAGATAAAAAATGAAAATAATTTTAATTACTCTAATGTTTTGCATGTTTTCATGTAATAATAAACAAAATGATTCTCTAATTAATAATACTGAAATAAATAAAAAATCAATCATGCAGAATAATAAGGAAATTGAGAAAATACTAGAGAGACAATTAAAAGCTGGTGGCTATAGCAGTTATTATGATACAGATTATGCATATTATAAATATGATAAAAGTGATTTAGATGTAACTTTTAATCCTTTAAAAAAAATATTAATTAATAATGGATATAAAATCACAGATAAAGACATTTTTATTAATAAGGTTAAAAACATATTTGGAAGCATTCCACATTATAATGATATTTTCTATATAAATTCTTTTGACAAATGTTCTAAACCACCGAGCATAAATTATTACGATCCAGATGGTTTTAGAAAAGATATCTATATAAGTATAGAGTATCAAATGATTGTTAATTTATTCTCATTACCTGAAATTGTAGATTATCAAAAAGAATATAAAGAAATTGCTGTTAAAGAAGATGAGTTTCCTACAGAAATAATTAAAGATGGAGGTACTGAAAAAATATATTTAACTAAATGGAAAGATATTCCAGATTTAGCTAAAC
>NZ_MUHD01000041.1 GCF_002217395.1 Flavobacterium plurextorum
AAATTGAGGCTTTTATTTATATTACGTTTGAGTTTTTTATTGAAATTATTTCTGATATTTCTTTTCCTTTAAAACATAAGAGGCAGTTTGATAGTAAGAAATCGTTTCATTTACCAAGCTGAGTTTTTCAGTTTTTAACGGAATTTCGTCATAGTCAACTTGAAATTCTGGAGCAACTCCTGTTTTCGGATTTATTTTCAGTGAAAACTGTTTAACTTGCTGTTTAGGAGATAAAACGGTTAATACATTGTCTTTTATTAAGCCTAAATCTTGGTAAGTGGCAATAAAAGCTCGTGGTTTGTAATTGTCTTTAAAAACGTCCTGACCAAAGAATTTACTTTTATAGTCAAAATGCAATAAGCCAAATAATGTTGGCATAATGTCTATTTGCGACATTAGTTTATTGAATTTTTGAGGTTTTCCATTTGGAGTGTAAATAATTGCTGGAATTCGGTATTTATCCAAAGGCAGTTCCGTTTTTCCTGCACTTGAAGCGCAATGATCCGCCACAATTACAAAAATAGTGTTATTAAACCAAGGCTGTTTGCGAGCCATTTCAAAAAATCGGCTTAAGGCATAATCAGTATATTTTACACCTCCGTCGCGAGATTTTATATCGCCTGGAATGTCAATTTTATTATTAGGATATGTAAAAGGTCTGTGATTGCTGACCGTCATAATATGATTAAAGAATGGTTTATTTTCTTTAGCTTCGGCTGTCATTATTTTCACCGCTTTTTTATACATATCTTCATCACATACACCCCAAACATTAGAAAATGTGATTTCTTCAGGTGAAAAACTTGATTTGTCTATAATTTGATAATCATTTCCAGAATAAAAATCTTTCATATTATCAAAGAAAGCATCACCGCCATACATAAACTTCACATTGTATCCTTTTTGTTTAAAAAGCGCTCCAGTTGAAAATTTATTTTTATTATCCTCTCTTTTTACAACACTTTCTCCCGCAGTTGGAGGCAGACATAAAGTTACCGCTTCAAGACCGCGAACAGTTCTGTTTCCGGCAGCATACAAATTGGTAAACTGAAGACTTTTTTGTGACAAACTGTCTAAAAAAGGAGTAATGTTTTGCGAGTTTCCATAAGCTTTCATGAAATCGGCGCTTAAACTTTCGATTGTAATTAAAACAACATTTTTGCGTATTTCAGCCGAGTCGCTTTTGATTTCGTGAGTTGTGTCTTCTGGAGAAGCAATAGGCAATTGCTCTTTTAGAATAGCAAAAGCTTTGTCGTGCGGAATTGTTTTATAAAACTTGAAATAGTCAAGTTTGCTGTTTTGAAAAGCCAGATAGAACTTATAGATGCCGTTTGATTGTAATTCATTAACAAAAACATTCTTTGAGTTTTCAGTTTTAGATAAAGTTGGAATAGCGATTAAAGAAATCAGAAATAAACCCCAATATACACCTGAGATTTGAAGTTTCTCTTTTAAAGTTGGAATTTCATAGATGTAATTTTTTGTTTTTTTCAGGATATAATAAGTTATCATTCCTGTAACCAAAAATAGAGCTGAAAAGATTGGAACTACAGGATAAGACTGCATAATGTTTCCAATTACTTCATTTGTGTAAATCAAATAATTAACAGCTATAAAGTTGTATTTTACTCCAAATTCATTCCAAAAAAAGTATTCACTTAAACCATTTTGAAGAATTAATAAAACGTAAAGAAAAATTACAAAGGCAAAAAGCCAGAATCTAATTTTATCTCTCCATTTAGGAAGAAAAAGCATAAGACCAAAAAGAACCGTTTTGATTCCTATAAAAATTAAAACTATTTTAGGTAAAGCACCTCCATATTGATCAAAAACACTTTTTCCTGAAGCAACATATAAAAAGGCTGCGATAAAAACACCTAGAATAATATACCCTGAAGGCTTGTTGTATTTTGAATTTGAAATAAAAATTAGATATAACCAAAGAAAAAAGCTAGCAACTGTAAAAACGAAAAAATCGGAAATTAAACCTAGAAAAAAGATTTTTAAGCTTTCAAGCAGTGAGAAAGATGTTTGTGTAATAGGATGAAAAAATAGAACAATTCGTAATAGTAAACTGATAATGAAATAGAACAATGCCAGGTGGTAAAATGGGCTAAGCTTTTTGTAGAATGTCATAATAGATTATTTTGGGCAAAATTAAGGTTGATAAATTAATAATAGATGAAGTTATACTTTTACCTTACTTAGTGTTAACTTAATGTTTTCTTAAGATTATGCTTGCAGGTTATTCTGATGAGTTTTAATGTTTTGAGAAATTTAAAATTTTTATCTTTGACTGGTCCAAAAGTAAAAATTTTAATAAAAAAACATATGCATATTTTAATCGTAGAAGATGAGTTAGGTATCGTTCAGTTTTTGCAGCAAGGACTGCAGGAAGAAGGTTATAAGGTTACTACAGCAAATGACGGTTCTAAAGGCTTTGAATTAACGCAGGAGCAAAAGTTTGATTTGATTTTATTAGATTGGATGCTTCCTAAAATTAATGGTTTAGATTTATGCAAAGCAATTAGAATTAAAGATCAAATAACACCAATTATTTTTTTGACTGCTAAAGATACCGTACAAGAAACGATTGAAGGCTTAAAAGCGGGTGCAAATGATTACATTAAAAAACCTTTTAGTTTTGAAGAATTAGTAGAACGTATTAAAGTTCATTTTAGAAATAGAAAAGGAACAGAAGTTCTTTCGTTAGGTACAATTAAAATTGATTTATCAAAACATATAGTTTTGAAAAGCGACAAAGAAATTGCATTAACACAAAGAGAATTTGAATTGCTTACGTACTTAATTAAGAATAAAGGAAAAGTTTGTACTCGAAATCAGATTTTGAAAGATGTTTGGGAAATTAATTTTGAATATGATACAGGTGTAATTGACGTTTTTATGAATGCCATTCGTAAAAAATTGAAGCTGAAAATAGAAGAGGATTACATAAAAACAATTCGCGGTATTGGTTACATCGCTAACGACTTATAAATGGTACAGCTTTCTTTTAAAAATAGAATTGCATTAAATTATATTATTACTACAGGTTTATTGATTGTGGCAGTTTTTTCGGTTATTTATTCTATCGTAAAACATACCGTTTACAGTCATATTGATGAAAAAATAAAAGTTGAAATTCAGAATCATTTAGACGAAATAAAAGTCGTAAACGGCAAAGTAATCCTAATTGATGCCGAAGAATGGAAGGAACGCGAGCATAATACTGTAGACGTGAATCCTGTTTTTGTAGAGTTCTTAGATTTGAAGAAAAGAGTAATTGAAAAAGCTCCCAATTTAAAAACAGAAACACTTCAATTTAAAGACTCTGTCGAAGATTATGAATTGTTTGATACCATGATGGGAGATCATGCAATTAGACAAATTCAAGTTTCACTTCATGTTAATAATAAAAAAATAGGATACGTTATTGTTGCAATGTCGTTGGCCGACTCAAAAATGGTGCTTAATAATTTGTTCGAAATTATGAGTTTGTCATTTTTAGGGATTCTGCTGCTGTTGTTTTTTATTGCTCGTTTTTTTGCAGGAAGAAGTATAAAACCAATAAACGCAATCATAAATACATCGCGAATTATTACCAAAGACAATTTAAAAGCACGTATTCCGCTGCCCAAAACGCGGGACGAATTATACACGCTTTCAAAGACCATAAACAATTTATTAAATAGGATTGAAGATGCAATTGAACGCGAAAAGCAATTTACTTCAGACGCTTCTCATGAATTAAGAACGCCTCTAACAGTTATTAAAGGTACGCTTGAAGTTCTTATACGTAAACCTCGTGATAATAAAGAATATGAAGAAAAAATCAATTATTGTATTCGTGAAGTAGATCATTTAAATTTATTGGTAGATCAGTTGTTATTAATGGCTCGATTTGAAAATCAAAAGCAAGATGTTAATACAGAATTAGTCTACTTAAATGCGATAATTTTAGATGTTCTGACTTTGAATTCTGAGAAAATTAAGAGCAAGCAGATCAACATTAAATTTGAAGCAGAAAAGGACTATTATGTGCATTCTGATAATTTTCTGGTTATTACGATTTTGAGAAATATTATTTCAAATGCGATTAAATATACAGAAAGTAAAGGTGAAGTTTCTATTTTGTTATTCAAACAAAATGGCAAAACAAGCTGTAAAATTTCTGATAACGGAATTGGTATTGCCAAAGAAGATCTAGAGAATATTTTTAATCCATTTTTTAGATCCAAATCTACAGAGCATCCTGAAATTAAAGGAACTGGTTTAGGATTGTCTATCGTAAAAAGAATTACAGATTTGCTGGATATAAAATTCAAGATTGAGAGTAAAATTGATGTTGGAACATCAGTTATTTTAGTTTTTAACGAAGAGGAGAAAACGTTATAGTAGATTGAAAGAATGCAATGAAATTAGGGCTTGAGCTTTTTTTTAACAATAAACTATCGTTAAGTTATATTAAAAATTGCTTTTTTATGAAATTAACTATTATATTTGCAAACGAATCAAAGAATTATAAAACAAACCAAACAATGATTTCAAATCAATTACATCATCATCATTTTCATTATTGCTCTCAGGCGATGTGTTAATGGTATGTGTGTAAATCATCATATTTTAAAACCCGTTTGAGTACATCAAACGGGTTTTTTTATACCAATTCTTTGTACTCAAACTATTAATTCAAAAAAAAACTAAAAAATGAGTACTTTAAAAATTGCAATTCAAAAATCAGGTCGTTTAAACGAAGACAGCATTCAGATTCTAAAAGACTGCGGTATTTCAATCAACAACGGAATCGATCAGTTAAAAGCCGAAGCTTCTAATTTTCCTCTTGAAGTTTTATATTTAAGAAACTCTGATATTCCTCAGTATTTAATTGATGGAGTAGTCGATTTGGCAATTGTCGGCGACAATCTTTTGGTCGAAAAAGGCAAAGAAATTGAAGTGGTACAGCGATTAGGATTTTCAAAATGCAAAGTTTCTGTAGCGGTTCCTAAAACCTTCGAATATAATTCGGTTCAAGATTTGGCAGGATTACGAATCGCAACCTCTTATCCAAACACAGTTAACGAATATTTTAATTCTTTTGGAGTAACAGTAGATATTCACCAAATTTCAGGTTCTGTAGAAATTGCTCCAAACATTGGTCTTGCCGATGCTATTGTTGACATCGTTTCAAGCGGAAGTACTTTATTCAAAAATAATTTAAAAGAAGTAGAAGTGATTTTGAAAAGTGAAGCAGTTTTAGCTGTTTCGCCAAAAGTTTCACCAGAGATTCAAAAACACATTGATACCTTAAAATTCAGAATACAATCAGTTTTAAGAGCAAGAAATTCAAAATATATCTTGATGAACGTTCCAAACGAAAAAATTGATGAAATAGGAAAAATTCTTCCCGTTTTAAGAAGTTTAACCGTTTTACCATTAGCACAGGAAGGTTGGAGCAGCGTACACTCGGTAATTGATAAAGATACTTTCTGGGATGTAATTGATAAACTGAAAGATGCAGGTGCAGAAGGAATTTTAGTTTGCCCAATTGAAAAAATGGTTCTTTAAATGCGCTTAGCGCACTTTAGGCAATAAGCTTTAAGCTTTACGCCAGAAAAAAAATAGAAAAAGTTAATAAAGCCTAAAGCCTGCAGCTTAAGGCTTAAAGCCAAAGAATAATGAATAAAATAGACAATCCAAAACAAGATACTTGGTTAGAAATCTTAAAAAGACCAACTCAAACTATTGATGATATTGAGGTTACAGTAAAGGAAATTTTTAAAGAAGTACAGAAAAAAGGTGATGAAGCTGTTGCAAAATACACTTCGATTTTTGATGGGATTTCTTTAAACAATTACGAAGTTTCAATAGAGGAAATAAATGAAGCAATTGCTTTGATTCCAAATGAATTAAAAGAAGCTATTCAACTGGCAAAAGACAATATTTACAAATTTCACAGTGCTCAGAAAACTGATCGAGTTGAAATCGAAACAATTGAAGGTGTAACTTGCTGGCAGGAGAAAAGACCAATTCAAAAAATTGGATTGTATATTCCAGGCGGAACAGCTCCTTTATTTTCAACCGTTTTAATGCTTGCTGTTCCTGCTGAAATTGCAGGCTGTAAAGAAATCGTGTTGTGTTCGCCGCCAGATAAAACAGGAAAAATAAACCCAGCGATTTTGTATGCTGCAAATTTATGCGGTGTAACTAAAATTTTAAAAGTAGGCGGAATTCAGGCAATTGCAGGAATGACTTTTGGTACACAGTCAATTCCTAAAGTGTATAAAATTTTCGGACCTGGAAATCAGTTTGTAACTGTAGCAAAACAATTGGCTACTCAGTTTGGTGTTGCAATCGATATGCCTGCTGGACCCTCAGAATTGTTAATTGTTGCCGATGATACTGCTGTACCAGCATTTGTAGCTTCAGATTTATTGTCACAGGCGGAACATGGAACAGATAGTCAAGTAATTTTAGTTTCGACTTCTAAAAGACTAATTGACGCAGTAGAAAAGGAAATTCAATCTCAGGTTGAAGTGCTTCCAAGAAAAGCCATAGCAATAAAAGCAATCGAGAATTCGAAATTGATTTATGTCGAAAATGATCAAATTGCTTTAGATTTAATTAATGAATATGGTCCTGAACACTTCATTATTTGCTCGCAATATGATGATTTTTATTGCAACGGAATTATAAATGCAGGATCTGTTTTTATTGGAAATTATACGCCAGAAAGCGCAGGAGATTATGCTTCGGGAACAAATCACACGCTTCCTACAAATGGTTATGCAAAAAATTACAGCGGTGTAAATCTAGATAGTTTTACAAAATCAATGACATTTCAGAAAATATCCGAAAAAGGAATTCGAAACATTGGTAAAGCAATTGAAACTATGGCTGAAGCCGAAGGTTTACAAGCGCATAAAAATGCCATTACGTTGAGATTGAAGAGTTTAAAATAAAAGATTAAAGAAAGACAAAAGAAAGAGTAAAGAAGCAAGATTTTATAAAGTTTTTCATCTTGGTTCTAGTTTCTTAAAAAGACAAAACAATGAGCACTTTTGATATAAATACAATTACGCGTGAAAACGTAAAATCTTTAAAGCCTTATTCTTCTGCCAGGGATGAGTTTGAGGATTTTGATACTGCTGAAATGATTTTTCTGGATGCCAATGAAAATCCGTTTCAAAATGGTGTAAACCGTTATCCAGACCCGCAGCAAAGTTCAGTTAAAGCAATTTTAGCTAAAAATAATAACGTAAAGCAAAGTCAGATTTTATTAGGAAATGGAAGTGATGAAGTTTTAGATTTGCTTTTTAGAGCTTTCTGTGAACCTAAGAAAGATAATATTATTTCGCTGCCGCCAACTTACGGAATGTATGGTGTTTTGGCAAATATCAACGCTGTAGAAAACAGAGAAATTTTACTTTCTAACGATTTCCAGCCGCAGGTTGAAAAGATTTTAGAAGCAGTTGACGAGAGTACAAAAATTATCTTTTTATGTTCGCCAAACAATCCAACTGGAAATTCATTTTTAGATGAAAGTGTTGTAAAACTGCTGCAGAATTTTAATGGATTGGTTGTTATTGATGAAGCTTATATTGACTTTTCTGATAAGGAAAGCTGGCTTGCAGAAATTGATGAATATCCAAATTTGGTTATTATACAAACGCTTTCAAAAGCCTATGGTCTGGCAGGAATTCGATTAGGAATCTGCTATGGATCTGAAGCTGTTATTTCGGTTTTAAACAAGATTAAACCGCCATATAATGTAAATGAATTAACGCAGCAAAGAGCTAAAGAACGTTTAAAAGATGCTGAAAAAATTAAACAAGAAATAGCTTCTATTGTAAAACAAAGAGAGGAATTACTTAAGGTTTTACTTGAAGTAGGTTTTGTAGAAAAAGTGTATCCAACAGAAGTTAATTTTGTCTTGGTAAAAGTAGATGACGCAAATAAAAGATACGATCAGTTAATCAAAAAAGGAATTGTAATTCGAAACAGAACAACGCAGCCTTTATGCGAAAACTGTCTTCGTTTTACAATTGGAACAGAAGAAGAAAATGCTGTTTTAATTAAAGAATTAAAGTTATTAAGCTAAAATTATTAGCTACAGATTTCACAGATTAAAATGATTTTTTTACGCGGATTTGGCAGATTAAAGCAGATTTGTTTTTGATTTTTGAATCTAAAAATAATCAGCGTGCATTTGCTTTAATCTTTTAAAATCTGCGTGAAAAAAAATAGTATTAATTAGTGACTCGAATGATAGCGAACAGGTGATGCAGATTCGCAGCAAAAGAAAAGAATAAACGCAAACGAAAAAATCATTTTAATCTGTGCAATCTGCGGCAGAAAATATAAACTATGAAAAAAGTACTTTTTATCGATCGTGATGGAACGATCGTTTTAGAACCTGAAAACTTACAATTGGACAGCTTAGATAAACTAGAATTTTATCCAAAAGCTTTTCAGTATTTAGCAAAGATTGCAGGTGAATTAGATTACGAATTGGCAATGGTAACCAATCAGGATGGTTTAGGAACGGACAGTTTTCCTGAAGATACGTTTTGGCCGACACAGAATTTTATTTTGAGAGCTTTTGAAAATGAAGGTGTTTTATTTGATGAGATTTTTGTTGACAGATCTTTTCCAGAAGAAAATGCGCCAACACGTAAGCCAAGAACGGGAATGTTGACGAAATATTTGAATAATCCTGAATATGATTTAGAGAACTCATTTGTTTTAGGTGATCGTTTAACAGATGTTGAATTAGCAAAAAACCTTGGTGCAAAAGCGATTTTCATGAACGATACTGATGGAGCAGGAAGTAATGAAATTTCATCAAAACGTGAAGAGTTAAACGAAACAATAGTTTTGCAAACAATGGATTGGAAAAAAATCTATGAGTTTTTAAAACTAGAAGCGCGTTCAGCATCAATTACTCGTAAAACCAACGAAACTGATATTTATATCAATTTAAATCTTGACGGAACTGGAAAAAGTAAAATCGATACAGGAATTGCTTTTTTTGATCATATGTTAGATCAAATCTCTCGTCACGGTCAAATGGATTTGGAAATTACTGTAAAAGGCGATTTAGAGGTCGATGAACACCACACAATCGAAGATACAGCAATTGCACTTGGTGAAGTTTTTGCAAAAGCGTTAGGAAACAAATTAGGAATCGAACGTTATGGATTTTGTCTGCCGATGGATGATTGTTTAGCACAAGCTGCAATTGATTTTGGCGGAAGAAACTGGCTGATTTGGGAAACGGAATTTAAACGTGAAATGGTAGGCAAAATGCCGACTGAAATGTTTTATCATTTCTTTAAATCGTTTACCGACGGTGCAAAAGCGAATTTAAATATTAAAGCGGAAGGAATTAATGAGCATCATAAAATTGAGGCAATCTTTAAAGCTTTTGCAAAAGCAATAAAAGTAGCCGTAAAAAGAGATACTGAAAAAATGATTTTGCCTTCGACGAAAGGAATGCTTTAAAATTTGTTTCAAGTTTCAGGTTTCACGTTTTGTTGAGTAACTTGAAACGTGAAACCTGAAACAAAACAAACAACAATTAAATGAAAATAGTAATTATAAATTACGGAGCAGGAAATATTCAAAGCATTATGTTTGCTATTGAAAGATTAGGTTTTAAAGCTGTTTTGAGTGATGATCCGAATGAAATTTCGTCAGCCGACAAAGTGATTTTTCCAGGTGTAGGCGAGGCGAGTTCTGCGATGTTTAAACTTCGTGAAAGCGGTTTATATAGTTTAATTCCGAATTTGAAACAGCCCGTTTTAGGAATTTGTCTCGGAATGCAGTTAATGTGCAATTCAACTGAAGAAGGAAATACGAAAGGATTAGAAATTTTTGATGTAGATGTCGTAAAATTTTCAAATAAAGTAAAAGTGCCTCAAATGGGGTGGAATCAGATTTATGATTTAAAATCAGATTTGTTTAAAGGTATTTCTGAAAATGAATTTATGTATTTGGTTCATAGTTTTTATGCGCCAAATTGCACGGAGTCTATTGCAAAAACAAATTATGATCTTGAATACGCATCGGCATTGCAAAAAGATAATTTTTACGGAACTCAGTTTCATCCAGAGAAAAGCGGTGATGTCGGGGAAAAGATTTTTGGGAATTTTTTAAGAATGTAAAATCCCAATTTCAATATCAAAAATCAATTAAAATATCAATTTTGAAAATCAGAGAAGGCTTTATGACTTTCGACTTTCAAACTTTAAGACTAAAATAAGATGAGAATAATACCAGCCATAGATATCATTGAAGGAAAATGCGTTCGCTTGTCCAAAGGTGATTATGATACGAAGATAATTTACAATGAAAACCCGCTTGAAGTAGCAAAATCATTTGAGGCGCACGGAATTGAATATTTGCATTTAGTAGATCTTGACGGTGCAAAATCGAGCAAAATTGTCAATTATAAAATTTTGGAACAAATTGCATCACAAACGAGTTTAAAAATTGATTTTGGAGGCGGATTAAAATCAGATGATGATTTGCGAGTTGCTTTTGAAAGCGGTGCAAACCAAATTACCGGCGGAAGTATTGCGGTAAAAAACAGAACAATTTTTGAAAAATGGATTTCTGAATATGGTTCGGATAAAATTATTTTAGGTGCCGATGCAAAAGATGAAAAAATTGCAGTTTCAGGATGGTTAGAAGAATCAAACGAAGATTTGATTCCGTTTATACAAGATTATCAAACGAAAGGAATTCAATACGTTATTTGTACCGATATTGCAAAAGACGGAATGCTTCAAGGTCCGAGTTTTGAATTATACAGTAAAATTTTAGCGGAAGCGAAAGGCATAAAATTAATAGCTTCCGGCGGAATTTCAACTTTTGATGAATTACCTCAATTAGCAGAATTAGGTTGTGAAGGAACCATAATTGGAAAAGCGATTTACGAAGGAAGAATCACTTTGAAACAGTTGGAGGATTTTATAATTAGAAAATGAGAAAATTTGATAATTAGATAAGTATTTTGCAAACTGTAAATTAATTATCTAATTGACTAATTTTCTAATTAACACATTAGATAAATGTTAGCAAAAAGAATTATACCTTGTTTAGATATAAAAAACGGAAGAACTGTAAAAGGTGTTAATTTCGTTGACTTACGCGATGCTGGAGATCCAGTAGAATTAGCAGAAATTTACTCAGCTGAAGGTGCTGATGAATTGGTTTTTTTGGATATTTCAGCAACCGAAGAACGACGTAAAACGCTGGTGAATATGGTGCGAAGTGTAGCGGAAAAAATTAATATTCCGTTTACTGTCGGCGGTGGAATTTCGTCTGTTGAAGATGTTGAGATTCTTCTGAATAACGGAGCTGATAAAGTTTCGATCAATTCATCGGCAGTAAAAAATCCGCAATTGATTAATGACTTGGCTCAGAAATTTGGAAGCCAATGCGTTGTAGTAGCTATCGATGCTAAACAAATTGATGGACAATGGACTGTACATTTAGTTGGCGGAAAAGTACCCACTGAATTAAATTTATTTGACTGGGCAGTTGAAGTTGCAGAACGCGGCGCAGGAGAAATTTTATTCACGTCAATGGATAATGATGGAACGAAAAATGGTTTTGCAAACGAAGCTTTGGCTAAACTTTCAGAATTAGTAAATATTCCAATTATTGCTTCTGGCGGAGCAGGAAATATACAGCATTTTGTAGATTCTTTCAAAGTCGGAAAAGCTGATGCTGCATTAGCCGCAAGTGTTTTTCATTTCAAAGAGATCGAAATCAAAGCGTTAAAACAAGAATTAAAAAATAACAATATAGAAGTCAGAATCTAGTTTGAAAAACATGAGTAATATTGAAATACAATTAAGTAAAGCAAAATTAGTCAAACTAGTTTTCTTTTCAGTTCTGTTTTTAGGCGCGAGTCTTTGGATATTAATTTATCAACCAAAATCGAATCATTTTATTTTTGGTAATCCCTATATTATGAATACGGTTTCAGTTCTAGGTATTTTATTTGGGGGGATGTCGTTATTTTTTTCAATAAAGAAAATGGGAGATAAAAAGCCAGGAATTATAATTGATACTAAAGGAATTATTGATAATTCAAGTGCTTTATCAATAGGAAGAATTCCTTGGAAAGACATTGACGATATTATTGAAAGAGTCGATTTTAATCAAAAATCAATTGCGTTAATCGTGAAAAATCCAGAGGAATATATTGATAAACAAACATCATTTTACAAAAGAAGAATGATGAGAGCAAATTTTAAAATGTCAGGCTCACCAATTGCTATTTCTCCAAATTCTCTTAAAACTAATTTAGAGGAATTGGGTAACATCTTAACCGAGAAACATACAGAATATTTAAATTCCAAAAATCTATCCTGATAGCCATCGGGATCAAATCTAAAATAATATGAATATAGATATCAAAAGCGCACACGGATTAATTCCGGCGATAATTCAGGATTCAGAAACAAAAAATGTTTTGATGCTGGGTTATATGAATGAAGAATCGCTTCAAAAAACAATAGAAACTCAAAAAGTAACATTTTTCAGCCGTTCAAAACAAAGACTTTGGACAAAAGGCGAAGAGAGCGGTAACTTTTTGAATTTGGTAAGTATTAAAAATGATTGTGACGGAGACACACTTTTAATTCAGGCAAAACCAGTTGGGCCAACTTGCCACACAGGAGCAGATACTTGCTGGCAAGAACCAAACAATGCTAATTACGGATTTATTTCTCAGTTAGAGAACACAATAAAAACTCGTAGAGAGAATGCCGATTCAGAGAAAAGTTATGTTGCTTCGTTGTTTGAAAAAGGAATCAATAAAATTGCTCAAAAAGTAGGAGAGGAAGCTGTGGAAGTGGTGATTGAGGCCAAAGATGATAACGACGATTTGTTTCTCAGCGAAAGTGCTGATTTACTTTTTCATTATCTAATTTTATTACAGGCTAAAGGTTTTCAGCTGAATGATGTTATTGAGGTTTTAAAGAAACGTCAGAAGTAAGATTTGATTTTTGTCATTTCGACCGAAGGGAGAAATCACACTCGAATGTAGACAAAGATTAGATATGCTTTGCAGAGTTTCTTGTGTGATTTCTCCCTTCGGTCGAAATGACAAACTAACAATTATGCTGAATTAAAGATCAACGAAGTCTCATTCCACAAACTCAAAAACAGCAAATTCTCTTGGCTGATGAAAGCCAAATTTTAAGCTTTTATAAGGTTGTAATGCAAGATATTCAGTATTGCTGCTATAATCAATTCTAAAAGCATTTCCTTTCCATTTAGATCCGATTTCAGGTTTTTTGAAATTACCATTTTCAATTTTTTCTAGACTTGAAAAAGGTATTTTTATTTCGGTGCAATAGCCTTCAGTTGTTATTTTACTCATGGTTTCTAATCCCTCAATATCAAAATCCATAGATGTTTTCCATCCGCCGCATTCGGCAGAAATACATTTTAAAAGCATGTCATAATTGGTTGAAAAAGCATTTACGTCAATTTCTACATAATTTTGTCCATTACCATCTGGATCGATAAAAATTTCGACTAAGTCATCTGTTTTAAAAATTGAAAAATCTTTCTTCTGTTTTGAACCAGTTATTTTGGAATCTAAGCAATGAAAAGCGATATAAAGATTTTCATTATTCCATGCAAAGGAAACCATTGTGTTTTGACTTGCTTTTTCAGCAGAATTATGAATTACAAAAGGACCTAAGAATGGTGTTTTCCAATCTGATAAGTCTCCGTCTACAGTTAGTTTTTGATTCGTTTTATAAATCGGAATAGTCTGCAAATGACTTGTTGTCGAGCACATCAGAAAAAAGAGAAAAACAATCTTGATAAATTTCATAAAGGTGTTGTAAAAAAAACGAAATGGCTAAAGTAAATAAGAATAATGAGTTTTAACACTAAATAGGATTAATAGAAATTATAAAATAAAGAAAAAATTGATTTGAATGTTTACATTTGTTGAAGATTAAACGGGTTTAATTGCCTTATTTGTCATAAAATTATAAATAATGAAAAAAATCTTTAGCGGCGTTTTTATCGCCTTTTTAATTGGTTTTACTGCCAATGCGCAAGGACTTTTGAAGAAGTCTGAAACGGTTTTTACACATCAGGATACTTTACGCGGAAGTATTACAAAAGAAAGAGCTTGGTGGGATTTAAAATACTATCATTTGGATGTGAAAATAAATCCAAAGGAAAAAACAATTACCGGTTCAAACACTGTTCGTTATACTGTATTATCAGAATACAATAAAATGCAGATTGATTTGCAGGAACCAATGCAGATTTATAAAGTTACGCAAGGCGGAAAAGATTTGAAATTTAAACGCGATGGAAATGCTTTTTTTATTGATTTAATTGAAAAACAAAAGATTGGAGAGGTTAAAGAAGTTGTGATTTCATTTGGCGGAAAACCTAGAGAAGCAGTTAATGCTCCTTGGGATGGTGGAATCAGCTGGAAAAAAGATAAAAATGGAAAAGATTTTATTGCTTCATCTTGTCAAGGATTGGGCGCAAGTGTTTGGTGGCCAAATAAAGATCATATGTATGATGAAGTAGAGAATATGCTAATTAGTGTAAATGTTCCAGGAGATTTGACAGATGTTTCTAATGGAAGACTGCAAAGTGTTAAGAAAGAAAAAGATGGAACTAAAACTTTTAACTGGTATGTTTCAAATCCTATTAACAATTATGGTGTAAATATAAATGTTGCGGATTATGTAAATTTTTCTGAGAAATTTAAAGGCGAAAAGGGAGATTTAGATTGCAGTTATTATGTTTTAAGAGATAATCTGGCTATTGCTAAAGAGCATTTTAAAGACGCTCCTAGAATGTTGAAAGCTTTTGAAAACTGGTTTGGTCCATATCCGTTTTATGAAGACAGCTATAAATTGGTTGAAGTTCCTTATTTAGGAATGGAGCATCAAAGCAGTGTAACTTATGGTAATGATTATAAAATGGGATATAAAGGAAAAGATTTAAGCGGTACTGGCTGGGGCTTAAAGTTTGACTTTATTATTATACATGAATCAGGACATGAGTGGTTTGCAAATAATATTACTTATAAAGATATTGCCGATATGTGGGTACACGAGAGTTTTACCAACTATTCTGAAAGTTTGTTTATTGAGTATTATTATGGAAAAGATGCGGCCGCTGAGTATGTAATTGGATGCAGAAGAAACATTGAAAATGATAAACCTATTATTGGGCATTATGATGTGAATAATGAAGGTTCAGGTGATATGTATCCAAAAGGTGCAAATATGCTGCATATGATTCGTCAGGTTATTAATGATGATGCAAAATGGAAATCGATTTTAAGAGGTATGAATAAAACTTTTTATCATCAAACGGTTACAGGTAAGCAAATTCAGGATTATATCAATGAACAGTCGGGGATTAATTTCAACAGAGTTTTTGCACAATATCTAACAACAACTCAAATCCCAGTTTTTGAATATATGTTTAAAAATGGAACTTTCGGATATCACTGGACAAATTGTGTAGCTAATTTTGATATGCCGGTAAGAGTGAAATTAAACGGTGTTGAAACCTGGTTGAAGCCTACAACTGAATGGAAATCGGAAAAAACAACGAATGAAAACAGAACTATTGAAGTGGATAAAGATTTTTATGTGACGAGTTCTAACATTATAGAATAAAATTTAAAATATAAACTTCAATGGGAAGTTTTGTGAGCCCGATAGGTTATAATAACTTATCGGGTTTTTTGTGTAAATAACGGTTTTATTTTTCTTTATAAATCAAAAAGATTCTTCTGTTTTTGTTGGTAACTTTTTTAAATTGAATCTGTTATGATATTATTTTTTTTGGTTTTTGTACGAATATTACCTTTTTATTTTTAACTTAGACGGCAATCGGTTGAATTAAAATCAGTTAATTCAATCAAGTTTAAAGCGTAATCTGAAAAGCTAATAGAGTAGGAAAAACAAACAAATCATGCAATTATGAAAAATTTAAAAAACCTAAAAAACATTGAGATTTTGACTAAAAATGCACAGAAATTTATAATGGGTGGTGTACTTCCATATGTAAATCCAACAATTGGCTTATGCGACAGATTGTGCGGAGAAGCCGGTGGAGTTTTATCGAACACACCAGGTAAAGGAGATGTTTGCCTTACAGGAACTTCTACATGCTGTTATTGCAGATAGATGATTTAAACAATGAAAAAGGCTTCCAAATACTGGAAGCCTTTTTGTTTTAGCGACTATTTAATTTCGCTTTTTCTTTTATAATATCAGCAATCTTACGATTTTCGATTTTGCTTTCAAGCCACGAAATTATATCAAGATATAAAAAGGCTCTTTTTTCGTAAGTGTTTTTTTCAAGTTCAACAAAACGAGCGTGCATTTTTTTGAATTCCTTTTTTATATCCGCTGGATAGAAATTATTCAGGTTTCTTAAGAACTTAATAATTTCCTTTTGAACTTCGTGCAAGTCATTCATTTTGATTAGGAACTTATAAGTGTTTTTAAGATGATTTTCTAAGTAATAATCTTTTCCCAGTTCGTAATGTGCAATTAAGGACAATAGTCTTGCAAAACACATTAAATCTTCGCGCATCGATAGATTTTTGTTGTGGATGATTTTATCTAAATAATTGATGCATTCATTGTATTTTTCATTTCCAAAATAAATAGAAGCGATTTTATAGAAGAACAACATTTCGTGATGTTCATCAAGATGTTCACTGTGCAGTTTTATTTTTTCTAAAATTTCAGGAATTAAATATTCGCTTTCGGCAAAAGTACCTTCTAGAATATGTAAATTTAGTTTGTTGTTGTATACGTACAAAAACGAAAGTGACGCAATATTATCGTTCACAGGAAATTTTGGATCTTCAATAGTTTCTTCTAGCAGCGAAAGATACTTTTTAAAATTCGAAGTATATTTCAACATATAAAGCGATTCTAGAAAATAATGATTTCCTTTTAAGAAAAACACAGGATTCAGGTAAATCATACTTGGATTATCGTAGAAAAGTTTAACCCATTTATAAGCAAACTTATAACTCGCTAAGAAGTCCTGTACTAGAAAACTTCGCCAAAGATTGGCATTATAGAACCAATATTTTTCACGAAAACCAAATTTGCTTTCATCAAGTTTGGCAATATGTTTATGAAAGTAATCATCAATATACTTGTATTCTTCATCACTTTTTACGTATCCTGTTTTAAGCATGATTCCGTATAACTGAAGAGAAAGATTCGATAGTTTGCTGGAAATTGTATTTCGATAGTTTAATTCTTTTGCCTGTACAACCAATTCGTCGGCGCGCCCCTGAATACTTCGTGTGATGTATTGCGACTCAATAAGTTTTTCGAATTCAACGATTTCATACGCCATGTATTTTTCGTCATTTTCTAAAGCTTGTTGTTTGGTCTTGTCAAGAATCTTTAAACTTTGTTTATATAACCCTTTATTATAAAGTATAACGGCAAAATCTATTTGTTCACGAAGTTGATAACGAATGTTTTGGCTGGGAATATTCAAACGAATACTAACCAAAATTTGCTTGTATAAGTATGATTTTAAGTTAGACAACTGCACTTTTTTGATGCTTCCGCTCTTCAAAATAAGTTTTTCATCGTAGGTTTCAGATTTATCCAAGATATTGAATAATTCAATGAATTTAGTATTCGAACTTGTTTCCAATCGACTTGCAAAAATTTTAAACTGCCTTTTTTCAGATTTAGAAAGTGATTTTATAAGAACAAATAAGAAATCTTTTTGATGGTTAGCCATTGTAAAAAATAATATAATAACTTATTGATTGTTAGTGATTTAACTCGTTATAAATTGCGTTATATACAGTATAATTTCATTAAAATGAATTTCGTACTGAAGAAGTACAATATATATTTGTTATCAAGATGTGAAATTACATTAAATAAATGAATATGAATAGAGAGAAAGTTCAAATTTTTGACACCACTTTGCGAGATGGTGAACAAGTTCCAGGATGTAAGTTAGATACTAAGCAAAAGTTAGTTATCGCAGAACGATTAGACAAAATGGGAGTTGATATCATCGAGGCAGGTTTTCCTGTGTCAAGTCCGGGCGATTTTTTATCGGTCTCTGAGATTTGTAAAATTGTTGAAAATGCAACCGTCTGCGGACTTACAAGAGCCGTAAAAAACGACATTGATGTTGCTGCAGCTGCTTTAAAGCATGCTAAAAGACCTAGAATCCACACAGGAATCGGAACATCTGAATCTCATATACTCCACAAATTAAATACTACACCAGAAGATATCATTGCAAGAGCAAAATATGCTGTAGCTCACGCAAAAACATATGTAGAAGATGTAGAATTCTATGCAGAAGACGCTGGAAGAACAGATAATGCATTCTTGGCAAAAGTTTGTGAAGAAGTAATTAAATCTGGTGCGACAGTTTTAAATATTCCTGATACAACCGGATATTGTCTGCCTGAAGAATATGGTGCAAAAATTAAATATTTGAAAGAGAACGTAAAAGATATCGAAAACGTAATCCTTTCATGTCACTGTCATAATGATTTAGGAATGGCAACTGCAAACTCAATTGCAGGAGCAATAAATGGAGCAAGACAAATAGAATGTACTATAAATGGTATTGGTGAAAGAGCAGGAAATACAGCACTTGAAGAAGTGGTAATGATCTTTAAACAACATCCCTACTTAAACCTAGATACTAATATCAATACAAGAGAATTAAACGAAATGAGTCGTTTGGTTTCTGAAAGTATGGGAATGATCGTGCAGCCAAACAAAGCTATTGTTGGAGCAAATGCTTTTGCACACAGTTCAGGAATTCATCAAGATGGAGTTATCAAAAACAGAGCGACTTATGAAATCATGGATCCGCTTGATGTTGGTGTAAACGAATCGTCAATTATTTTAACAGCTAGAAGCGGAAGAGCTGCTTTGGCTTATCGTGCTAAAAAAGTAGGTTACGAGCTTACAAAAGTACAATTGGATATAGTTTACATTGAATTTTTGAAGTTTGCTGATATTAAAAAAGAAGTTTTGGATGCAGACATTCATCAGATTATTGAAGCTTCTAAAATTGAGGGAGATTTAATTAGAAGTTAGGTCGCAAAGAAGGAAGAAGGAAGAGAATAGAAGAAAGAGAATAGAAGAAAGAGGATAGAAGAAAGAGAATAGAAGAAAGAGAATAGAAGAAAGAGAATAGAAGAAAGAGAATAGAAGAAAGAGAAAAAAATAAAGATTTAAATACATAAAGAACGAGGCATTATGAATTTGAAAATAGCAGTTTTACCAGGAGACGGAATTGGACCGGAAGTAATTTTACAGGCCAAAAAAGCATTATATGCAATTGGCGAGGTGTACAATCATGAATTTGTTTTTGAAGAAGCACTTATGGGTGCAATTGCAATTGACAAAACAGGAAATCCACTCCCAGAGCAGACTTTAAATCTTTGTTTGAATACAGATGCAGTTTTATTTGGTGCAATTGGAGATCCTAAATATGATAATAATCCAAATGCGAAAGTTCGTCCAGAGCAGGGATTATTGAAGCTTCGTAAAGAACTTGGTTTGTTTGCGAATATTCGTCCAATAAAACCTTATAAATCATTAATTGATGCATCTCCTTTAAAGAGAGAGATTATTGAAGGTGCAGATTTTACTATTTTCAGAGAATTAACTGGCGGAGCTTATTTTGGAGCAAAAACACTAAATGACGAAGGAACACATGCTTCAGATTTATGTGAATATTCAGAAGAAGAAATTACTAGAATTGCACATTTAGCTTTTAAATCGGCACAAAACCGACGTAAGAAGCTAACAATGGTAGATAAAGCTAACGTTCTAGAAACCTCAAGATTATGGAGAAAAGTAGTTCAGAAAGTGAGCGCGAATTATCCAGATGTTGCTCTAGACTTTTTATTTGTTGATAATGCTGCCATGCAATTGATTTTGAATCCAAAACAATTTGATGTGATTTTGACAGAGAATTTATTTGGAGATATATTATCAGATGAAGCAAGTGTTATTACAGGTTCAATAGGTTTGTTGGCATCAGCTTCTTTAGGAGAAAAAAATGCGCTTTTCGAGCCAATTCACGGTTCTTATCCTCAGGCAAAAGGAAAAAATATTGCCAATCCAATTGCTTCGATTTTATCGGCTGCAATGCTTTTAGAACACTTTGGTTTATTTAAAGAAGCTAATGTGATTTACCAAGCTGTTGAAAAAGCAATTGAGTTTAAAGTTGTAACGGTTGATTTAAAACCAGATTCAAAATTCGGTACGAATGAAGTAGGGGAGTTTGTTTCAAATTTTATTTTCAGCAAGGATGACTTATTATATTTTAATAATGACAACGTTCATATCGGACAATCAACAATTGTTTAGGTATTTTATTAAAATAATGAAATAAATAACAAGAAGTATGTGAAATGTTGAGATTTTATTTTTTTAGTCCTATAAGTTTTCATACTTTTGTCGAACTAAAAAAGAAATAGATGCAAATCTCAATTATTATTACTTCTGTCTTTGTTGTCAATGTGATTCACACATCTGCGGCGGGAATGGTATAAATATAATTGAAAAACTATATTACAAACCTTCCAACTATTTGGAAGGTTTTTTTTTGAACAAAAATTAAAATAAATATTACAATAATGGAATTAAATAAGTACAGCAAGACCATCACTCAAGATCAAACACAACCTGCGGCTCAAGCAATGTTGTACGGTATTGGTTTAACTGAAGAAGATTTGAAGAAAGCACAAGTTGGTATTGTAAGTATGGGTTACGATGGTAACACTTGCAATATGCACTTGAATGATTTAGCAAAAGATGTTAAAAAAGGTGTTTGGGATGCAAATCTGGTCGGACTTATTTTTAATACCATTGGTGTAAGTGATGGAATTTCTAACGGTACAGAAGGAATGCGTTATTCACTAGTATCTCGTGATGTAATTGCAGATTCGATTGAAACAGTTGCGGGAGCACAATGGTACGATAGTATAATTGCAATTCCTGGCTGTGATAAAAATATGCCTGGAGCTTTAATTGCGATGGGAAGATTAAACCGTCCGTCAATGATGATTTACGGAGGTTCTATTCACTCTGGAAAATGGAAAGGTGAATCTTTAAATATCGTTTCTGCTTTTGAAGCTTTAGGAAAAAAAGTGAAAGGCGAAATTACTCCAGAAGATTTTAAAGGTGTTATTCAAAATGCTTGTCCAGGCGCAGGTGCTTGCGGTGGAATGTATACTGCAAACACGATGTCTTCGGCAATTGAAGCATTAGGAATGAGTTTGCCATACAGTTCTTCAAATCCTGCTTTAAGTCAGGAGAAAAGAGATGAATGTCTTGCAGCGGGAGAAGCTATTAAAATTTTATTAGAAAAAGATATTAAGCCAAGAGATATTATGACTCGTAAGGCTTTTGAAAATGCTATTACAATTGTAGCTGTTTTAGGAGGTTCAACAAATGCGGTTATGCACTTAATTGCAATGGCGCATGCGGTTGATGTTAAAATTACTTTGGATGATTTTCAAGCAATTAACGACAGAACTCCTGTACTTGCAGATATGAAGCCAAGCGGTAAATACATGATGGAAGATATTCACGCTGTAGGAGGTATTCCTTCTGTAATGAAATATTTATTGAAAGCAGGATTAATTCATGGTGACTGCTTAACGGTAACAGGAAAAACAGTAGCAGAAAATTTAGCTTCTACGCCAGATTTACAAGACGGACAAGAAGTAATTCATGAAATACAAAAAGCATTAAAACCAACTGGAAATATTCAGGTTTTATACGGAAATCTTGCTTCAGAAGGTGCAGTTGCAAAAATCAGCGGAAAAGAAGGAGAGTATTTCGAAGGTCCGGCTGTTGTTTTTGAAGGAGAGTTTGAAGTAATTCCTGGTTTGCAGGCTGGAAAAATTAAACCGGGTAATGTTGTTGTTATCAGATATTGCGGACCAAAAGGAGGTCCGGGAATGCCTGAAATGTTAAAACCAACATCGGCGATTATTGGAGCTGGATTAGGAAGCAGCTGTGCTCTTATTACAGACGGCAGGTTTTCTGGAGGTTCACATGGATTCGTAGTAGGACACGTAACACCAGAAGCTTTTGATGGCGGTGGTATTGCTTTAGTGAAAGATGGTGATTTGATTGCTATTGATGCTGTTAAGAATACGATTGACTTGAAAATATCTGACGAAGAATTTGCAGCTCGTAAAGCGGCTTGGGTTCAGCCACCGTTAAAAGTTACAAAAGGAGTTTTGCTTAAATATGCAAGATCTGTTTCAAGTGCTTCTACAGGATGTGTTACCGATAATTAATTTATTATCAAGATAAACGTAAAATAACAAAACTCAAAACCTAATATAAAACCTACGTATTGAATAAAATGGTAAAAACAATTTATAAATCATTGTTGTTTCTATTGCCCTTAATTTCATTCTCACAAAATGCAAAAATTGAGAATCTAAAAAAAGAGTATAATTTAAAAGTTAAAAAAAGTGGTTTCATTCTTTTAGAAGATAAGAATAATTACGAAAACATTAAGATTGCAAATGCTGACGGAGATATTGTTTATTCTTTTAAGAAGAATAATAAAACTGGATTTCTCAGCGGATTAAACTGCGGGAAATTTTTCACATCAAAAGTTAAAGGAAGCGGTAATGATGGTGGTGGTTATATGATTTTTGAAGGTATGGATGTTGAAATACATGATGCTAAAAATCCAGAAGTTGGAACTAAAACCAATTTCAATTTTACAAATGGGTCATGGAATCAACCTTTTGAGTTTTATAGCTTTTTTGACAGTACTGATAAGGTTGGTATAATTAATTCATGCGGCGAAATAATAGTTCCGGCTCAGTATAAGCGTATTGGGAATTTCAACAAGGCTGGACAAGCACTAGCATATACGGATACAGATTTTACAGTTTTGGATACCTTAGGTAAATCTTTGTTGAAACAGCCATTTAAACATGGATTGGAGAGAGTCTTTAAATATGATTATGATGTGTATGTAAAAGACAATCGTGTAAGATCAAGTTTAGATGGTAAACACTTTGGAATATTTGATTTTAAAGAAAACAAACAGTTAATACCAAACAGCTATGATGAAATTTCATCTATGGATAAAATGTATTATCGAGTTAAAGAAGAGAAGGATGCTTTTGCTTATTTAGCAAAAAAGAATGATATAATTGAGGTTATAGATTATTCAAATTTCAAGAATATTCTTCCTATTTCAGTAGGAGCCAATGGTATTTCTTCTATATCTGAATTAGGCAATAAATATGTTACTATTTTCTATAAAACAAAGAAAATAATTCGACAAGTAAGCCAAACTGTAAGTAACGACGAATCAAAGTATTGCAAGAATGTCTACTACGATGGAAAAGTACTTTTTGATGCTAAACTAGAAATAGAAGATATTAAGATTTATAAAGATCGTTTGCTTGTGCTTCAGATGTATAATGGAGGATCAATGATTTATGATTTACAAAAATCAGCTTTTATTGCAACATTTCCAGATAATTTAGTTACAGTATACGATTACGAAATGCCGTCATCGATGGTTTTTAATAAAGATTATATGTATGATGCAAGAGATACTTTTTTTAATATAAGCACTCCATGTAAAGGTCCAGGTTGTCAAACAAGTAATTCAAAGAAAGGAGCTCTTTGTGATTTCAATGGTAAGTTAAAAACAGATTTTTTACAAGATGTTAGTTATGTTGTTGTAAAGCTGGATAAAACTCAGGATAAGTTTCTTTTTTTAGCGCATAAAAGACCTGCAGATTTTACTTTGAATTTTAACCTTTATGATAATGACGGAAAGTTAAAACTGGAAAACTTTAAAATCGAAGATAATCAAAGAGAATACGCTTTGCTTACAAAAGATAATACGTTAGTTCTTAATGAAGTTATAGAAAAGACTTCTGTGAATGGTAAAACCGCTTTTGATGTTAATGGAAATATGATCGGGGAGCGTTATATGTTTATAAGTGATCCGGCTAAAAAAGAGGTTATAAAAAAGGAGTATACTAAAGAACAAGTTGAATCTCAGAAAAATAATAGATTCTTAAAAAAATAATTTTGATGAAAATAAAAAATACAATAAAATATCTGCCATTAATTTTTGTTTCGTTTCAAGCTTTTTCACAGTTAAAACCTGAAAAAGTCGATTTAGATAAGTTTTCATTCACTGTAAATTATCAGATTCTGCCATCAAAGTTTGTAGCATTAGAGAAAAGAACCTTTAGTACTGAAACCGTCATAGGTAATGATTTTACACCTTTTTATTCGAATAAGGAAACGTTGAATAACAGGCTTAATTTATATGGATGGAAAAGAAGTGTAAGATATTCAAATGTTGATATCGAGGTAAGGTTGAAAAGCTTTAAAATGGGCGAACCAAAACTGGAATCAAAAGTTGATGAATCTAAAGATAAAAATGGAGTCGTCGTCAAGACCACAAATTATTTTGTGACTGCATTAATCGAAGCTAAAGGATCTGCTGTCGTCAAGATAAAAGGAGCATTAAATGAATCAGGAAAGGATGAAGAGATTGTTTATGATTTTGATAAAGATTATGTCTATAAATCTCTTAATGCCAACGCTAATTCTGAAGTTGTAAAAGAGGCTTTCAAAAAAGAAAAGACAGAATTTTATAATGAAAGCATTAAATCTTATGTTGATTTTGTTTTTAGTAATACTAACCATAAAATCAATAAAGTCTATGGTCTTGAGCCTACAACATATAGAGAGAACTTGTGGATTATAGATTCTAAAGATGAAGAAGGAGGAATTCAAAAAGAAGCTCTTGAGGCAGTAAAAGTAATTTTTGCTAAGATGTCAGCAACTGCTCCAATTGATGATATTGTATCAGATATTAATCCATTACTTGAATATTTTGACTCTTTAAAAACAAAATATACTGGAAGTGACAAATCAAGTAAAAAGATTAGATATTCAGCATATTATAATTTAGGAAGAATTTATATTCATTTAGATCAGCCCGAAAAAGCAATTAAAGAAGGTGAAGGATTAATTGCTAATGATTATGATAAAAAAGATGGTAAAAAAATTATAGAGGATGCAAATTATGACTTAGAGAATTTTAAAAAATCGACTTATAAGTCAAAACATAATCCCGTATTATATTAATAAATATTTATAGTAGTATTAAGATGCTATAAATGTCAAAAAATAGAAAAAATGAAAATATCAGGGGCAGAAGCCGTTATAAGATGTTTGTTAGAAGAAGGAGTAGACTTGGTTTATGGTTATCCAGGTGGAGCAATTATGCCAGTTTACGACGAATTATATAAATTTCAGGATCAGTTGCATCACGTATTAGTTCGTCATGAACAAGGTGCAACACATGCAGCTCAAGGTTATGCTAGAGCTACAGGAAAAGTAGGTGTTGCAATTGCTACTTCAGGACCGGGTGCTACAAATTTAGTAACTGGAATTGCAGATGCGCAGATCGATTCAACACCAATGGTTTGTATTACAGGACAAGTTGGAAGACATTTATTAGGTTCTGATGCTTTTCAGGAAACTGATATTATTGGAATTTCAACTCCAGTTACAAAATGGAATTTTCAGATAACTGAAGCGTCTCAAATTCCAGAAATAATTGCAAAGGCATTTTATATTGCTCGTTCTGGTCGTCCAGGACCGGTTTTAATTGATATAACTAAAAATGCTCAATTTGACGTTTTTGATTATAGCTATGAAAAATGCAAAGGAATTAGAAGTTATGTTCCAGTTCCAAAGTTAAAATTAGATAAAGTGGCTGAAGCAGCAGCTTTGATTAATAGTGCAAAAAAACCTTTTATTGTTTTTGGACAAGGAATTATTCTAGGTAAAGCTGAAGCTGAATTTAAAGCTTTGGTTGAAAAATCAGGAATTCCGGCAGCTTGGACTATTTTAGGACTTTCGGCTTTGCCAACAGACCATCCGTTAAATGTTGGAATGCTTGGAATGCACGGAAATTACGCTCCAAATTTATTGACAAATGAATGTGATGTTTTAATTGCATTCGGAATGCGTTTTGATGATCGTGTTACAGGTGATTTAAAAACATATGCCAAACAGGCAAAAGTAATTCACTTTGAAATTGATCCTGCTGAGATTGATAAAAATGTAAAAACAGAAATAGCTGTTTTAGGAGATGTAAGAGAGTCTCTTACGGCATTACTTCCTTTAATTGATGCTAAATCACATGATTTATGGCACAATGAATTTAAAGAACTGCATAAAATTGAGGTTGAAACGGTGATAAACGAAGAGTTAAACCCAACAAACGGTAAAGGAATTTCGATGGGAGAAACCCTTGAAATGATCAATAAACACTCAAAAGGTGATGCTATTATCGTTTCTGATGTTGGTCAGCACCAAATGTTTGCTTGTCGTTATGCGAAGTTTAATACATCAAAAAGTAATATTACTTCAGGCGGATTAGGAACAATGGGATTTGCGCTTCCAGCGGCTATTGGTGCTAAAATGGGAAAACCTGAACGTGAAGTTGTTGCAATTATTGGTGATGGCGGATTCCAGATGACAATTCAAGAATTGGGAACTATTTTTCAAACTCAGGTTCCAGTTAAAATTGTGGTATTAAACAACGAATTTTTAGGAATGGTGCGTCAGTGGCAAGAATTGTTTTTTGACAATAGATATGCTTCAACAAAAATGATTAATCCAAATTTTGTTGCAATTGCAGAAGGGTATCATATTAAATCTAAAAAAGTAACGCAAAGAGAAGACTTGGATGCAGCTGTGGCAGAAATGATGGCTTCAAAAGATTCTTATTTCTTAGAAGTTATGGTAGAAAAAGAGAATAACGTATTCCCAATGATTCCTACCGGAGCTTGTGTTTCAGAAATTAGATTAAGCTAAAGAAAAAAAGTTTCAGGTTTCATGTTTTATTTGTTTCAAGTTCTAGAACCTGAAACCTAAAACATGAAACAAATAAAACTAAAAAACAAAATGGAAGATAAAACATTTACCATATCGGTATATTCAGAAAATAACGTGGGCTTGTTGAATAGAATATCGGGGATTTTCTTAAAGCGTCACATTAATATATTAAGTTTAAACGTATCAGAATCAGAAATAGAAAATGTTTCTAGATTTATCATTGTGGTAAACACAACTGAAAAATGGGTTCAGAATATTGTTGGACAAATCGAAAAACAGATTGAAGTTATAAAAGCTTTTTATCATACTGACGAAGAAACTATTTTCTTAGAAAATGCTTTGTTTAAAATACAATCAAGTTTGTTGTTTGATGAAAAACAAATTCAAAACATCATCAAAGACAGTCAGTCTACGATTGTAACCGTTTCAAGAGATTTCTTTGTGATTTCTAAATCTGGAAGACGTTCTGAAATAGAAGAATTGTATGCAAAGTTCAAGCCTTACGGTATTATGCAGTTTGTACGTTCTGGGCGAATTTCGGTTTCTAAAGAAAAAATGGAAATTTCCTCTTTATTAGAGACTTTTAAATAGTAACAATTATACAGTGGTTTTAGGATCACAAACATTTATAGATTAATCAATTATTAAATTTCATTTCATTAAATATTTTAAAACAAAATGGCAAATTATTTCAATACATTACCGCTTAGATTACAATTAGAACAATTAGGAGTTTGCGAATTTATGGAGCAATCAGAATTTGCAGACGGAATTTCAGCATTAGCAGGAAAAAAAGTTGTTATTGTAGGTTGTGGTGCACAAGGTTTGAATCAAGGTTTAAATATGAGAGATTCTGGTTTAGATATTTCTTATGCATTGCGTGCAGATGCAATTGCAGAAAAAAGAGCTTCATATAAAAATGCAACTGAAAATGGTTTTAAAGTAGGTACTTATGAAGAATTAATTCCAACTGCTGATTTAGTTTGTAATCTTACACCAGATAAACAACACACGGCTGTAGTAACTGCTATTATGCCATTAATGAAAGAAGGATCGACTTTAGCATATTCTCACGGTTTTAATATTGTTGAAGAAGGAATGCAGATTCGTAAAGATATTACAGTAATTATGTGTGCTCCTAAATGTCCAGGATCTGAGGTGCGTGAAGAGTACAAAAGAGGATTTGGTGTGCCAACACTTATCGCTGTTCACCCAGAGAATGATCCAAATGGTTTTGGTTTAGATCAAGCAAAAGCATACGCTGTAGCAACTGGCGGACATAAAGCAGGAGTTTTAAGATCATCTTTCGTAGCTGAAGTAAAATCAGATTTAATGGGTGAGCAAACAATTCTTTGCGGATTATTGCAAACTGGTTCTATTTTATGTTTTGATAAAATGGTTGAAAAAGGAATCGATGCTGCTTATGCTTCAAAATTAATTCAATATGGATGGGAAACTATCACTGAAGCTTTGAAACATGGTGGTATTACAAATATGATGGATCGTTTATCAAATCCTGCAAAAATTGAAGCTTATGAACTTGCAGAAGAATTGAAAGAT
Source organism: Flavobacterium plurextorum (assembly GCF_002217395.1). Taxonomy (GTDB): domain Bacteria; phylum Bacteroidota; class Bacteroidia; order Flavobacteriales; family Flavobacteriaceae; genus Flavobacterium; species Flavobacterium plurextorum. Next base: position 28,509 of record NZ_MUHD01000041.1, read on the forward strand.
ATTATGCGTCCGTTATTCCAAAAACACCAAGATGATATCATTTCTGGAGAATTCTCAAGAACTATGATGATTGACTGGGCAAATGACGATGTTAATTTATTGAAATGGAGAGCTGCAACTGGAGAAACTAACTTCGAGAAAACTGCACCGCAAGAAGCTGCAATCTCTGAGCAGGAATATTTTGATAATGGAGTTTTAATGATTGCAATGGTAAAAGCTGGTGTTGAATTGGCTTTTGAAACTATGACTGAAGCAGGAATTATTGAAGAATCGGCTTATTATGAGTCTCTTCACGAATTGCCGTTAATTGCAAACACGATTGCAAGAAAGAAATTGTTCGAAATGAACCGTGTAATTTCTGATACTGCTGAGTATGGTTGTTATTTATTTGATCACGCTTGCAAACCATTATTGACTGAGTTCATGAAAACTGTTGAAACTAATATAATTGGAAAACCATTCTCAACTTCAAACGGAGTAGATAATGCTGTTTTAATTGCTGTTAATAAAGAGATTCGTCAACATCCTATCGAAGAAGTAGGAGCGTGGTTAAGAGAGTCTATGACTGCAATGAAAAAAATTGGATAATAAATTTGGGAATTTCTATACATACAAATGTAATGGAGTTTGCACTGTATCAATGTTTTAGATTAATATTTTGAATTAGTAAGCACTTATTAAAAAAAAATAGATATAGATGCATGATGCATTCACTTAACTTCGATTGTTTAAGCAAGTTAAGTGAAGCAGATCCCTTAAAAAGGGTATGTTTTTTAAGAAAATGTACTTGTTGAAATTTCTTTTTTAATTAATAAGGATGCTGCTATTTTCAAAATAGAAAAAGCATTGTAATGTAGAATTACAGAATTAATTGTTATTGAAATTTGTTAATGTAAAAAGGTATGATAGTTTAGTTTGTCATACCTTTTTTCAATTTACATTTTATTTCAAAAATGTATTTTTTTAGAATAACTTCAAAAAAAACGAGTATTTTTTTTAATATGTGTTTTTTTTTGATAAAATTTATAAATTAAATAATTTTAAGAATAGACTGAGATTTAATACTTTTATAAAAAAATTCCACAAACATATGAGTTATTATAAAATTGAAAATTTAGAACAATATTTTAAACATTACAATAAGTCAATAAGGGAGCCAAGAAAATTTTGGGGGAAAATTGCAGAAGAAAATTTTACTTGGTACCAACAATGGGAAAAAGTAGTTGATTTTAATATGGCTGATGCCGAAGTAAAATGGTTTACTGAAGCGAAAGTAAATATTACTAAAAATTGTATTGATAGACACTTAAGTAAAAGAGGTGAAAAAACGGCAATTATTTTTGAACCGAATGATCCGTCTGAAAGTGCTTTACATATAACTTATAATGAATTATACGAGCGAGTTTCTAAAATGGCGAATGTTTTGCGTGAGCAAGGTGTACGTAAAGGAGACCGTGTTTGTATTTATTTGCCAATGATTCCTGAGCTTGCTGTTTCAGTTTTGGCTTGTGCAAGAATTGGTGCTATTCACTCTGTAATTTTTGCAGGATTCTCTGCTTCAGCAGTATCTGCGAGAATTAATGACTGCGAATGTAAAATGGTTATTACATCTGATGGTGGTTACAGAGGAAACAAAACAATTGATTTAAAAGGTATTGTTGACGAAGCATTAGACAGCTGTCCGTCAGTTTCTAAAGTTTTGGTTGTAAAAAGAACTAAAACTGAAGTTGCGATGAAAGAAGGTCGTGACGAATGGTTACAGCCTTTATTAGATGCTGCTTTAGATAATAGTGTAGCCGAAATTATGGATGCAGAAGATCCGTTGTTTATTTTGTATACTTCTGGATCAACTGGTAAGCCAAAAGGAATGGTTCATACCACAGCTGGATATATGGTTTATACAGCTTATACATTTAAAAATGTTTTTAGTTACGAGGAAAATGATATTTTCTGGTGTACTGCTGACATTGGTTGGATTACTGGTCACTCTTATATATTATACGGACCGTTATTAAACGGAGGAACTACTGTAATTTTTGAAGGAGTTCCATCTTATCCAGATTTCAGCCGTTTTTGGGATATTATCGAAAAACATAAAATCACACAATTTTACACAGCACCAACTGCAATACGTTCGTTAGCCAAAGAAAGTTTAGATTATATTCAAAAGTATCCTCTAAAATCTCTTAAAGTTATCGGATCAGTTGGAGAACCAATCAACGAAGAAGCTTGGCACTGGTTTAATGATCACGTTGGAGATAAAAGATGTCCAGTTGTTGATACTTGGTGGCAGACAGAAACTGGTGGAATTATGATTTCGCCAATTGCATTTGTAACACCAACAAAACCAACATATGCGACTTTACCTTTACCTGGAGTTCAGCCTGTTTTAATGGATGAAAAACGTAATGAGATTGAAGGAAACCAAGTAGTTGGAAGTTTATGTATTAAGTTTCCTTGGCCGGGAATTGCCAGAACTATTTGGGGAGATCACCAACGTTACAAAGACACTTATTTCTCTGCTTTCCCAGGTAAATATTTTACAGGAGACGGAGCTTTAAGAGACGAAGTTGGATATTATAGAATTACAGGTAGAGTAGATGATGTTGTAATTGTTTCTGGTCACAACTTAGGAACTGCTCCAATCGAAGATGCGATCAATGAGCATCCTGCAGTAGCAGAATCTGCAATTGTTGGATTCCCTCATGATATTAAAGGAAATGCTTTGTATGGTTTCGTTATTCTTAAAGAAACAGGAGAAGTTAGAGATAGATCAAACTTAAGTAAAGAGATCAATCAATATATTTCTGATCACATTGGACCAATCGCAAAATTAGATAAAATTCAATTCGTTTCTGGTTTGCCAAAAACAAGATCTGGAAAAATTATGCGTAGAATTTTACGTAAAATAGCTGAAGGTGATTTCTCTAATTTTGGAGATACTTCAACATTATTGAATCCTGAAATTGTAGAAATAATTACAAAAGAAAGAGTTTAATTTAATTAAGCAGATATAAAAAAAATAAGCCGTCTCATTTGAGACGGCTTATTTTTTTATTGAATCTATACTAAGAATTGCTAAATTGAAGATTACTAAGGTTTTTGTAAATTCCGTTTTCTAAATTTATCAATTCCTGATGTGTACCTTCTTCGGTAATTCTACCATTGTCTAACACCAAAATTTTATCTGCATTTCTGATTGTCGAAAGTCGGTGTGCAATGATGATACTTGTTCTTCCTTCCATTAATATTTCTAAAGCTTCCTGAACTAGTTTTTCGCTTTCGCTGTCTAGTGATGAAGTTGCTTCGTCTAAGATCAAAATACTGGGGTTTTTAAGCAGCGCTCTCGCAATAGCAATACGCTGACGTTGTCCTCCTGATAATTTAACACCGCGTTCTCCAACTAAAGTCTCAAATTTTTCTGGGAAACCGTCGATAAAATTGAAAGCGTTTGCTTGTTTTGCAGCTGCTACAATTTCTTCCTCTGATGCATTTGGTTTACCATAAGCAATGTTTTCTTTTATGGTACCTCCAAACAATATAACATCCTGAGGTACTATACTCATATTGCCACGAAGATTTTCTAAATCGTATTCATAAATATTTTTGCCATCAACTGTAATTTCTCCTGAAGTGATATCGTAAAAACGAAGAAGTAAAGATGAAATTGTAGATTTTCCTGCGCCGCTAGGGCCAACAATTGCAATTTTTTGTCCGAAATCTGCAGTGAAGTTTACATCTTTAAGTACTTGTACTTCTTTACGAGAAGGATAACTAAAGGCTACGTTTTTGAAAGTAACATTTCCTTTTATTTTTTCTAGAACTGATGCATTTGGTTTAGCATTAATCTCTTCTGGTTTTTCTTCTAATAATTCAAAAACACGCTCGGTAGCTCCAACAGCTTTTTGTATCTGCGCATACATTTCGGCAATTCCGCCAAAAGATGCTCCAATAAAAGTGGTGTAAAGTACAAAAGAAATTAAATCTCCAACTCCTTCAACTTCTCCTTTTATGGTTAATGTGATGCCATACCAAACTACAGCTACTACGCATCCAAAAAGGCATAATATAATGAAGGAAGCAAAGTAACCTCTATATTGACCGCCTTTGATGGCAATTTTTACAATTTCTTTGATTTTATTTTTGTAACGCTGAATTTCATACCATTCGTTAGCAAAAGCTTTCACATTGCTTATTCCTTGTAATGTCTCCTCAACAATTACTTGGCTCTCGGCAACTTTATCTTGAGTTTTCTTTCCGTATTTACGAATGAATCTTCCAAATACAACTGCAGCCACAGCAACTACCGGCACAATTGCCAGCATCATAAGAGTTAATTTCGGACTTATGCTTCCTAATATTACAAAGCCTCCAATAATCAATATAAGCTGACGTAGAAACTCTGCGATTGTTGTGGTGAAAGTATCTTGCAATTGTGATATATCTGCACTTATTCGGCTGTTTAGTTCTCCTACGCGTTTTTGTGAATAGAATGACATTGGCAGCTTAACCAGGTTTTCATATAAGGCAAAACGAATGTTAGATAATGAGTTTTCGGTAAAGTTTACGAAAAGTGAAATCCTGAAGAAAGAGAATATTGCCTGTAATGTTAAAATAACCATTAATCCTACAGCAATTTCATTGGCTCTGCTTAGATCTTTATTAGTTACGCAATCTACCAGCATTCCCATTAATTTAGGAAAGGCAAGGGCAGTAGCGCTGGTTAGTAGTAGAAAAATTAAGCCTAGAAAAAATTTCCATTTATGGTTTTTACCGTATTTAAAAATTCTGAGTGCTTTTTGAAGAGAATTAGAGTCTAATTTAGCTTTTGGTAAATCGTTTTCTTGAAATCTTGCCATTTGTATATACAATTAAAGTATTGCAAATGTATAACTATAGCAAGCGAATACAAAGTGTTATTATAAATTAGACATTCAGATTTTGCTTTTTAACTAAATTGTAAGAAAATAATGGTTTTTGTATTTTGCTTAAAAAGCTGAAAAATAGATTGGTAAATATAAAAGCTAAAAAATATTTCATTTTTTTTAAAAATATGCTTGTAAATACGAAATCTAGCTGTATATTTGCACTCGCAATCACGAAATGATAGCAACCTAGTAAAATAGGGCGATTAGCTCAGCTGGTTCAGAGCACCTCGTTTACACCGAGGGGGTCGGGGGTTCGAACCCCTCATCGCCCACAGAATTCTAAAAACTCCAAAGTCATTTGATTTTGGAGTTTTTTTTTTAGAGTACTATCTAATTAATTATTAAAAATAGCATTTGTTTGTTGATTTGGACTATTTAAGGTTTGGAACACAATATTGAAAACTTTTTCTTGTCCGATTTTATTTTAAGTCAAGAATTACTTTGTCTAGTTTTCCCGAGAATTTAAATGGCATTTTATAAGTAAAGTCAACTGGCGCTCCTCGATCTATCCCAACATCAATACCATCAAAAGAAGAGAAAGCTACGGGAACTGTTTTTTCTAAACGCCCTTTTCCAATTTCTTTATTATCTGCATATAATTTTACAGTTGCACCCTTTCCTAATCCACCTCCATCATAAATAAATTCAACTTTTAATTTTTGCTTCCCAATGCTTAAATCTTGTGTTGAAGTAATTTTTGTTCGCTGAGTAAAATTATTGTAGCTAAAAACTAATTTATTATTTTGAATGTACCAGCCAAATCCTGCTGTATATCCACCGATTGTAAACAGCATTCCTTCAGCACTAGACTTCGGAATTTCTAGATCTGCAATCAAATTGAAGGAAGTACTGGCAAGATGCGGCGCTGAACCTTCAAGTATTCCACCAGTACCTGCACTGTATTGTATCGAAGTTACGCCACGTGTAGGGTTTGGTATTTCATCAGGTTTAATGCGTGCGGCTAAAGGTCTGGTATCTACCGGAAGCACATGATTTTTAGAAGCCTCAGTCCACCATAAATCCTTCATTTGTTTTAGTTTATCAGGCATTTTAGCGGCAAGATTGTTCGCTTCTGAAAAATCGTCATCAATATTATACAATTCCCAAACAGTAGATTCGGCATCTACAATTTTAGTTGAAGAAATCCATGGTATATTGGCAATTGACGCTGCCACCCAGCCATCTTGATAAATAGCACGATTGGCATAAATTTCAAAGTATTGTACTTTATGTTGTCCTTTTGCTTTAGCATCATTGAAAGTATATGCCATACTAACGCCTTCTATTGGATCTTGTACAGTTCCGTTTAATTCTTTTGGAGGAGTAATTCCTGTCACTTGATAAATTGTTGGAACAATATCAATCACATGATGAAACTGTGAACGCAGCCCGCCATTATCTTTTATTTTTGAAGGCCATGAAATAACCAACGGATTTCTGGTTCCTCCAAAGTGCGACGCAACTTGTTTTGTCCATTGAAAAGGAGTATTCATTGCCCATGCCCAGCCAACCGGAAAGTGGTTGTGTAAAGTTGGCCCTCCAATTTCATCAATTTTATCTAATGCAGATTGAAATGGCATTTCAAAACCATTGTAATAGCTGACTTCATCAATAGTCCCGTTGAGACCTCCTTCGGCACTTGAACCGTTATCTCCTACGATGTAAAAGACAAGCGTGTTGTCCCAATCTGGTTTTGAGCGAAGATCATTCAGAAAACGTCCAATTTCATAATCTGTATGTGCTGTAAAGCCTGCAAAGACTTCCATCATTCTAGAAGCTACTCTTTTCTGGTCTGCAGAGAGTGTATTCCAAGCTGGAATTTCTTTAGGTCTAGCGGTAAGTTTTGCATTTTGAGGAACAACGCCGAGTTTCTTTTGTCTTTCAAAAGTTAATTCTCTGTATTTATCCCAGCCATCATCAAACTTCCCTTTAAATTTATCCACCCATTCTTTAGGTGCATGATGTGGAGCATGTGTAGCACCAGGTGCAAGATATAAGAAATAAGGCGCACCAGGAACGGCTTCAACGTTATCAACCCAATGTATAGCATGATCCACTAAATCAGTTGTGAGATGATAATTTGGGTCAGCAGACATGGGAACAACACTGTGATTTTCATAAAGAAGAGGGTTGTATTGACTGGTTTGCCCTCCCATAAACCCGTAGAAAAAATCAAATCCCCAAGCATTTGGCCAATTATCAAAAGGACCACGTGGATTAATTTCCCAAGGTGATGTGTTATGATTTTTTCCTATCCATGCAGTTGCATATCCATTTTGACGCAAAACTTCGGCGATCATGCCGGTTCGTTTTGGTATTATTGAAGTATAACCATCATATCCAGTAGATGCCTCTGCAATTCCTCCTGTTGCAGCAACATGATGATTTCTTCCTGTAAGCAGTGCGGCACGTGTTGGTGAACATATAGCGGTAGTATGAAAACGATTATATCGCAATCCTTGTGAAGCTAACTTATCAAGTTCAGGAGTTGGAGTTGCTCCGCCAAAAGTTCCAAACTGACCAAAACCAGCATCGTCAATTAGTATGATAACAATATTTGGAGCACCTTTTGGAGCTGTTACTAATTTTGGAAATTGCGCAGGATCTGAGTCTAGATATGTGCGTCCTATTTTACCTTTAAACTGAAAATCGGGTCTTGGTAATTTTTCTGGAGTTTGATTCTGTGGGATTTGATCAATAGTCTGTGCTTTTAAGATACTTGAGAACGAAATTAGTAGCACTGCAAAAAAAACTTTTTTCATATGGCGCAATTTTAAGTGTTAAATTTAAACAATTATAAATTTACTTAGTTTTAATTTATTGTTTTTTTTCGCGTATAAGTTTGCAAAACAGTTATTTAGTTTGTAAGGTTGACTAAATAAAACTCTTCAAGAATCAAATAAAAAAAAGGCACAAGTATATTTCTTGTGCCTTTTGTGTTTATTCTATCGTAGGTTTATTTGCTTTTTCTTAAAGAAATTACCGATTGCAGAACAACCGAAATCATTACAAAAAACAATCCGATATAAAATGAAGTATTTACTTCTTTGCTTTCATCGAAAAATATAAATGCTAATATAATGGCATAAATAGGTTCAAGATTAAAACTTAGATTAACTGTAAAGGCGGGGATTTTTTTCAATACTTCGGCAAAAGCGACATACAATCCAACCGTACAGAAAAGTGATAATAGGATTAAGTAAAAAGTATCTTTGAAATCTGGAATAAGGTTTTCTGCTGGAAAAAAATAAAGGTAAGCAGGAAGCAAAATTCCTAAACCAATCGTTCCGCCTATCATTTGATAGTAGTTGATAATTTTACTGTCGTAAACTTTTACGAGTCTTTCATTGTAAATAGTGTAAAGCGCTGCAAAAGCTGATGAAATTACGCCTAAAATTATAGCAAGCTGATAAGAAGTGTCAAAATGAAAAATCAGACTGATACCTAATAAAGTCAACATGCTTAACAATAGTTCAGAAAATTTAAACGCAGATCTATCGATCAAAGGTTTGAAAACCGCAGTAAAAAAACTGGTCAAACAATAACAAATAACACCAATAGAGATATTAGAATATTTAATACTTGCATAAAAGAAAACCCAATGTATGGTAATTAGCAAACCTATTTTAGCAATATCAAACTTTTCTTTTGATGTAGTTTGATCTAGTACTTTGAAAAGTTTTAGTATTAAAAATAAAATGACAGCAGAAAAAAAGACTCTGTACCAAGTTAATAAACCTTCATTAAGAGAAATGAGTTTTCCAAAAACACCGGTAAAGCCGGCAAGTATTACAGCGAAGTGTAATAATAAATATGAGTTTTTCATAAAAAATTATCTACCAATCCCTTTCGGGACAAGATTTTTAAATTAAAATTTAATGGAGAATTTTAAGTACGATAAAACAGCGAATAAAATATTCGTGCAGTAC
>NZ_MUHD01000042.1 GCF_002217395.1 Flavobacterium plurextorum
GTAAAGTTTCGCATCTGTTTAAATTTTAAATTTTTATAAAATCTATTTTAAAAAACATCAAAAACTCAGAAATACTCGAAAGTAAGTTTTCCTGCATTTTTGATAAATTTGGAAGCCTGCGATTTTGGGTACCCAAATTTAATTAAGATTATCGACAATTCGACGATTAAACACAGGAATTTTTATACGAATTTACAGACGCCGTTCTCTTTAAAAAAGCACTAAAAATTAGATTTTATAAATATGATTCACGAATTTTAATGCTTTAAAAAATATACTATTGATCATTTTGACCAATCTCAATATCAATAAATACAATTTAAAAGGGTTTGAATCCGAACATAATCTGTTATCTTTGCAGTCTGAAATCAGTTTAAATAAATATAGAAATTTGAAATCGATTTCTTTCCATACATAATAGCACATTAAAATGAAATTAGATAGAAAAGAAATTCTTAAAGCTTTAGAAACAATCACTATAGCTGGCGAAGGAAAAAATATGGTTGAAAGCGGTGCCGTTTCAAACGTACTAACTTTTGGCGATGAAGTTGTTGTAGATTTAGTATTGCACACGCCTGCGATGCATATCAAGAAAAGAGCTGAAGATGATATCAAAAAAACAATTCACGAATTGATATCTGCTGATGCAAAAATCAAAGTAAATATTAAAGTAGAAACTCCTGAGAAAGTCGAAATTAAAGGTCGTGCTATTCCGGGAATTAAAAATATTATTGCCGTTGCTTCTGGAAAAGGAGGCGTTGGAAAATCGACTGTAACTGCAAATCTTGCTGTTACACTTGCAAAAATGGGTTTTAAAGTTGGGGTTTTAGATGCCGATGTTTACGGTCCTTCGATGCCAATTATGTTTGATGTTGAAAATGAAAAACCTATTTCGATAACTGTTGACGGAAAATCGAAAATGAAACCAATTGAAAGCTATGAAATCAAAATGCTTTCTATTGGATTTTTTACTGCACCAAGCCAAGCTGTAATCTGGAGAGGTCCAATGGCGGCAAAAGCTTTAAATCAAATGATTTTTGACGCTGATTGGGGAGAATTAGATTTTATGCTTCTAGATTTACCTCCGGGAACTGGAGATATTCACCTTTCAATCATGCAGTCTTTACCAATTACTGGAGCTGTAGTAGTAAGTACTCCACAAGCAGTTGCTCTTGCAGATGCTAAAAAAGGAGTTTCAATGTTCATGCAGGACAATATAAATGTTCCTGTTTTAGGAATTATTGAAAACATGGCTTATTTTACTCCTGAAGAGCTGCCTAATAACAAATATTATATTTTTGGTCAGGAAGGAGCAAAAAACCTTGCAGAAGATTTAAATGTTCCATTCTTAGGTGAAGTTCCAATTGTACAATCTATTCGTGAAGCAGGAGATTTTGGACGCCCAGCGGCATTACAAACTGCATCGCCAATTGAGACTATTTTTGAAGAAATAACTCGAAATGTTGTACAAGAAGTAGTGAACAGAAACGAAAGTCTTCCTGCTACTGAAGCAATTAAAATTACAACAATGGCAGGTTGTTCTGCAGTAAAGAAAAATTAATAATAAGATAATTGAGATCATTTGATAATTAGATAATTATTATGCGTTATGCAAATTATCTAATTATCTAGTTGACACATTTTCTAATTGATAAAATTATGACAACAGAAGAATTAACAAATAATGTTTTATTGGCTCTAGACGAAATCAGGCCATTTTTAAAATCTGATGGCGGTGATATTACGCTTATCTCTATTGATGATGATAAACATGTTAAAGTTCGTCTTGAAGGTGCCTGCATAAGCTGCAGTGTAAATCAAATGACATTAAAAGCCGGCGTAGAAACTACTATCAAAAAATATGCACCGCAGATTGAAACTGTAGTAAATATAATGTAACCATAGTATTAGCAAGCGTATTTTTTGAGCAATTAAAATTAACAAGAATAATAACCTTGTAAGCCATTAAAATAACAAAACAGCAACAAAACAATAGAAACATATACGTTTTTTGATAATTTATTAAAAAACAATGTAAAGTTTTAAGAGTTTTAGTTAAGTAATTGTTACATTTTTAACTTAAATTTGTGACATAACCCTAAATCTTAGACTCATGAGAAAATTTTACATTCTATTACTATTCTTGTTTTTTGTTTCTGCAAATTATGCTCAGAGTAAAACAGTAGTTGCTGACAGAGCTTGGGTAAATGAATCAGAAGAATGGTCAGACTTTGCATATGCTGGACAGGTAGTATTTTCGATTAATCCTAATGAAGGTCCTGGAAGTTTACGAATAGGAAATTATGATTTCTTGTATGATTTTGTTGAAGGGAAAGCTAAGTTTTCAAACAAAGCCACTTACAGCTCAGCGTCATTTTTGAATCCGAGAAAAGTTTCGGCAATGACAGATAAAAAAGGTGTATTAAATTCGACTTACGAAGGAACATTAATCTTTCAATCAGACAAAGATTATTACTCAGTAATAGCAATTGTTACTATTCTTGAAAAGGACGATACTGTTTTAGGCGTAAAAATGCGTCTTAAAGAAGGTAACCGAAAAGAGTATGCTTTTAGTACAAAACCAACAAGTTAATTTAAACAAAGGATTTTTTCACGTTATAAAATCCTAACATAAAATTCCAAATAATTAAAATGGATGTATTAATAAAGATTAAAGATCGAGAAGGAGTTATACACGAATTACAGGCTCCAACTGATATGGCGATGAACATAATGGAATTATGCAAAGCATATGAACTTCCTGTTGAAGGAACTTGCGGAGGAATGGCAATGTGTGCTTCCTGCCAATGTTACGTTCTAAATGATGTTGCGTTACCAGAAATGGGCGATGATGAAGAAGCCATGCTTTCGGAAGCATTTTATGTTAAACCTAATAGCCGTTTAGGTTGTCAGATACCAATTACTGAAGATTTAGAAGGATTAGAGTTAGAATTAGCTCCTGAATACTAAAAATAAAATTATACTGTTTTAAAAATCCAAATTTCAATAAACTGCTCAGCACTATTGAAATTTGGATTTTTTTTAGTTGTTTTCTAAATCGCTTGGATCAAAAGGTTCAAACTCTTTTTCTGAAAATGCATCTGTCAAAATTCCTGACGAGCATAACCAAGTAATTGCTTCTTCCAATGTATTTCCGGCTTTATAAATCATTTCGCTGTAGCGCGGTAAAATATAATACTCGTTTTTATAAAGTATAATTTCATCTCCATCAAAAGTATCACCAATTCGAATTGTCCCAAAATCTCGGGATAAAACTTGATCTTTCGTCAGCACTTCTTTGCCTTCATCCCAAAACCAATATTCCGTTATACGATTTCTCCATTCTTCTAAGGTTAGTATTATTATCTCTGGAAGAAATATTCGCACGTATGTTCCGCCAAGAATTCCGCTTCCGTAAACTAACACATATTCTTTATAATCTTCATCAAAAGCGATGTTTAATGTTTTTTCACAAGCTAAGATTTCTTCTTCGGAAGCCAGAAATAAATCGGTTTTATTAGTCTTATAATTTGGAATTATCTTGTAGTTATCGAAATTCATTTTTATTGCTTTTATTAGGAGCTTAAAAATAAATCTTTTTTACTTTGAAACTAAATTTATTCTCACAAAAAAACCGTAATTACAGTACTGCAATTACGGCTTTCTCTTTATAACAATTTTATTTAATCTCTAATTAAACCAAACCTGCTTGAATTAAATATTCAGCGATTTGAATCGTGTTTGTTGCAGCACCTTTTCTTAAGTTATCAGCAACGATCCACATATTTAAAGTGTTTGGCTGGCTTTCGTCACGACGGATTCTTCCAACAAATACATCATTTTTACCTTCAGCATATAATGGCATTGGGTAAGTAAATGTATCTAAATTATCTTGTACCGTTACTCCGTCTGTATTATGCAAAATTTCACGAACTTCGTTTACATCAAAATCATTTGTAAACTCAACATTTACTGCTTCACTATGTCCGCCTACAACTGGCACACGAACTGCAGTAGCTGTAACTCTAATGGTATTGTCACCAAGAATTTTTTGAGTTTCGCGAACTAATTTCATTTCTTCTTTAGTGTATCCGTTTTCTTCAAAACTATCGCAATGTGGAATTGCATTTCTGTGAATTGGATACTTGTAAGCCATATCACCTTGAATTCCTGCGTATTCGTTTTCTAATTGTTTTACTGCTTTTACACCAGTTCCAGTGATTGATTGGTAAGTAGAAACGATAACTCTTTTAATATTGTATTTTTTATGCAAAGGTGCCAAAGCCAATACCATTTGAATAGTCGAACAGTTTGGGTTTGCAATAATTTTATCTTCTTTTGTTAATGATGAAGCATTGATTTCTGGAACTACTAATTTTTTAGTAGGATCCATTCTCCATGCCGATGAGTTGTCGATTACAGTAGTTCCAGCAGCAGCAAATTTCGGAGCCCATTCTAATGATGTATCTCCACCTGCAGAAAAAACAGCAATATCAGCTTTCATATCAACTGCAGTCTGCATTCCTACAACTTTATATTTTGTTCCTTTATAATCAATTTCTTTTCCTACTGATCTTTCAGAAGCAACAGGAATTAATTCTGTAACAGGAAAATTTCTTTCTGCTAAAACTTTAAGCATTACTTCGCCAACCATTCCGGTAGCACCTACAACCGCTATTCTCATTTTTATATTTTTAATATCAATTAATCAAATTTACTCTGCAAAAATAGTTATAATAAAAACGAAAACAATGTGCTTCACAAAAAATAACAAAATGTTACAAAACAAACAATTCATAAAAAAAACCGCCCAATTAAGGAACGGTTTAGTTAGACTTAGTGCAGCGGAATTATTTTTTAAGCAAATCTCTAATTTGCGTAAGTAACTCTTCTTGAGTTGGTCCTGCAGGCGCAGCCGCAACTTCTTCTTTTTTCTTAACTTTATCAGCAGCTCTTAAAACAACAAATACAAAGAATGAAATAATTACAAAATTAATGATTGCCTGAACCAAATTACCATAAGTAATTACAGCAGCGCCAGCCGCTTTTGCCGCAGCCAAATTTGTATAAGTATTACCATCAAGTGTAATAAATTTTTGAGTAAAATCGATTCCTCCAGTCAGTAAACCAACTACAGGCATAATAATATCGTCTACAGCAGAGCCGACAATTTTACCAAATGCTCCACCAATAACTACTGCAGTAGCTAAACTAAGCACATCACCTTTCAATAAAGAAGCCTTAAAATCTGCGAAAAATCCCATAGTATTTGTTTTTAAAATTAAACTCAATATCAAATATAATAATTTTAACAAATATTCTACCTGAAAAATACTCTTTTTACGCGCTGCGAGATGCTTGTCATAATTTCGTAAGGAATCGTTTTTAATGCTTCGGCCATTTCAACAACGGTTGGGCTTTCGCCGAAAATAATAACCGAATCTCCTTCTTTACACTCAATATGACTTACATCGACCATTAACATATCCATACAAACGCTTCCTACTATATAAGCTTTTTGACTTTTTATGGTTACAAAACCAACCTCATTTCCCCATAATCTCGAAATTCCGTCAGCATAACCAATTGGTATTGTGGCAATTTTAGTTTCTTTTTTTGCCATAAATCTTCGGCCGTAACCAACACTGTCTCCGCTTGGAATGGTGCGAACTTGAGATATAATCGATTTTAATGTTCCAACATTTTCTAGATACTTCTGTTCTGCCGGATCATTGGAAACACCATATAATCCAATTCCTAATCGCACCATATTATATTGTGCATTTGGAAAATTACTAATTCCGGATGTATTCAAAATATGACGAATTGGACTTATATTTAATTCAGACATTAATCTTGAAGATAATTTCTCGAACAAACTTATTTGCTCTTCCACAAATTCAAAGTGGTTCGGATCATCACTTGTTGCCAAATGCGATAGAATACTTTGAACACGAACTGTTGAATTTCCTCGTAAAGTCGAAATCAATTCCTCGATTGTATTGTCTTCAAAACCTAAACGATGCATTCCTGTGTCGACTTTTATATGAATCGGATAATCTTTTAGATTCTTTTCTCTAGCTATTTTCAAAAAGGCATTTAGTCCTTTTATACTATAAATTTCAGGTTCTAACTGGTATTGAATTATCGAAGGAAAGCTGGTCGATTCTGGATTTAAAACCATAATTGGCAGTCTTATTCCTCCGTTTTTCAGCGAAATTCCTTCATCGGCGAAAGCCACTCCTAAATAATCTGTGTTGTGATGTTCTAATAATTTTGCAATTTCTAAACCTCCATTTCCATAACCAAATGCTTTTACCATGACCATGATTTTTACATCATTGGCCAATTTAGATTTATAGTAATTTAAGTTATGACTTATCGAATCTAAGTTGATTTCGAGAACTGTTTCGTGTGTTTTTTCTTCAAGCAGAGAAACAATTTCTTCGAATTGAAATGATCTTGCTCCTTTTATTAAAATGGTTTCATTATTAAAATTTAACTCTTCTACTGCTTCCATAAATACTGCCGTATTTAAAAACATACTGCTGTTTGGAAACTTAGCTGCAAAAGAAGAAATCGTTGGTCCAATCCCTATAACTCGATTTATTTTATTATCAGCAATAAGCTGTGCTACTTTTGAATATAATTCTTCATTTGAAAATCCGCTTTGAAAAATATCTGATAAAATAACAGTTTTAGAGGCGTTCTTTTTTTTCTGACTTTCCAAAAAATCTAAAGCAATTTTAAGCGACTGAAAGTCTGAACTGTAACTATCATCAATAATACTGCAGTTATTAATTCCGTTTTTTACTTCTAAACGCATTTGAACGGGATACAGCATTTGCACACGGTTTTGAATAACGGCAAAATCATATTTAAAGTAAAGCATTACTAGTAAACAAGAAATCGCATTTTCTACAGAAGCGGAATCACTAAATGGAATTTCTAAATCGAAATTCTCTTTATTGTAGTGATATTGAATTGTTGTTGTATCGTTTTTTGTTTCTCTTTTTAGAATAAAAACATCAGCGCTTTTATCTGTAAAACTCCACGAAAAGAGCTTTCGATCTTTTAAAGGATTTTCGGCAGAAAATGCCATTAGACATTTGTCTACCAATTGATTTTTTTGATAAATAATTACTGGCGTGTTTTTAAACAGTAATAGCTTCTCATTGATTTTTTGTTCTATACTTTGAAAACCTTCATCATGTGCGGAACCTATATTGGTTAAAACTCCAATATTTGGCTTAATGATTTGTTCTAAATTGGCCATTTCTTTTACAGTGGAAATTCCAGCTTCAAAAATGCCTAAATTATGCTTTTCATTTATTGCAATAACAGACAATGGAACGCCTACTTGAGAATTGTAACTTTTAGGACTGCGAATAATATTAAAATCTGGACTAAGTAAAAAATTAAGCCATTCCTTGACAATAGTTTTACCATTGCTGCCTGTTAATCCAATTACAGGAAAATCGAACAGGTTTCTATAATAAGCCGCAAATTCATGAAATGCTTTGAGTGTATTTTTAACTATTAAAAAATTAGCCTTTCCTTTTACATTTTCTGGAATATACTGCACAACAAAATTCTGAACACCTTTCTCAATAAGTTCCGAAATATAAAGATGAGCGTCGTTATTGGCTCCAGAAAGAGCAATAAACAATGTTTTTGCCCCGTTTTGCAGAGAACGGCTGTCGATCGAAATATGATCAACAAAAATATCAGTATCTGAACCTATCCACTCGGCGTTAAAAACCGAAATAAGGCTTTTTAAATTTATGCTCATTTAGAAAATTTCTTTTTGTCAAATTTAAAAAAAGGTTTGCCACGAATTACACAAATTTCCGCGAATTATTGTTTGTTTTTTTACCTCAGATTAAAGAAATTTAAATGATCTAATCTGTGAGAATCTTTTAATCTGCAGCTATTATTTAAGCATTTAGCAAATAAACAATTAGTAAAAACTTGTGTAATTCGTGGCTAGAAAAACTAAATACTCGTTGCAAAAAACATTATTTCATTATATTTGTTCAACACCACAAAATAAAGCGTTTTGAAAAAAGTACTTCCACTATTCTCTTATATACTTCATCCAATATTTATTCCAATGTACACTACATTGTTATATCTTTTTTGCAAAGATGATATTTTTACAACTCAAGAGAAGTACTTTGTTTTATTTCAGATTTTAGTGATTACAATCATTGTCCCTGTTTTATTTTTCTTGTTGCTTCGCTCAACAGGACATGTAAAATCATTAATGCTGCCAGAAACCTCTCAAAGACTTGTTCCGTTGGTTTTACAGTCTTTTTTGTATATTTTATTGGTCAAAAGAAGTATTGTTATTACTCGTTATCCTGAGCTTCATTTCTTTTTTCTGGGCGCATTATTTACGACTATTTTAGCGCTGGTTTGTTCGCTCTTCAAATTTAAACCAAGTCTTCACGTTGCAGCAATAAGCGGTTTCACGATTTTTGCCATAGGATTAAATATGCATCTGCAGACACAAAATCCGTATTGGGGTGCTTTTTTAATTTTAATGACAGGAGTTGTTGCTTCTTCACGATTAGAGATGAATGCTCATACTCCAAAAGAACTTCTTGCTGGATTGTTTATAGGCGTTTTACCGCAATTACTGTTTTTATTTCTGTGGTTATAAAATATAAAAAATCAGTCCTGCATTCAGGGTTTTTAAATTAACTTTCTCTCCAGTTAGTGTTGTAACTGAATCAAACAACGGGCTTAAACCATAATATACATAAAGATTCCATGTATTATATCCTGCAGAAAGATATGGCCCATATTGAAATTTATTAATCGCAATATTGTTTTTTACTTTATAGGTTTCTTCTCCATCATTTAAGATTGAGGAATTAGAAAACACATAACTAAACTTCATTCCGGCATAAATTCGCCAAAATTTAGTACTCTCATAAGTAGAATTACGCCATCTAAATTCTATAGGCAAATCAAATGAATATTGCTTATAACGATTCGATACGATCTCGCCATAGTTTGAAACATTATAAACTATGGCTCCAGAACCATCTCTCGAAACTCCTAGATTTTGATAATAATTTTGATAACTAAATCCTAAACCTGCAGCAATTGCAATTGTTCGCGTTTTATTAATGGGCATATCGCGCAAAAAGCCTCCAGAAAGTCCTAAAGAAAACTTGTTTTGCTTGAATCTTTGAGGCGTATCTGTAAACATATTATACGTTACCGAAAAATAAAACTGATCTTCACGATACAAAGAATCAATTTTAACTTCGGGTTTTACTTCTGGCTTCACTTCATTTTGAGCAAAAACACTGAAAAATGAAACTAAAAACAAACAGCTAAAAAGTAATCGCATATTGCATTGTGGTTTTAAAAGGGTTCTTAAATAAACGTTCAAAAAGCAGCATTTATTTCACTTACAAATATAACACAATGCCACTTCATGATATGATTTGAAAGTAATAATTCTCTTTTTCACGACGAATAAACGCATTCTTTGCACTATTTTCAACAAATCAAGAGCAGAATCAAAAAAATAAATCATTTTTTCACTGGTCTTTTATACCTTTGTCATGCATGAAAAGAAAGCAGCTCATATTAAGTTTCTCGTTTGCTGTCACAATATTGTTTTCGATATTGTTTCAGTCTGTGCACAGTTATGAGCATATCATAAAACAGCTTTCAGAAAAACAATGTCATCACGATTACAATGATCCAAACGGCGAAATAACACACCAGCATCATAATTATGATCTTTGTTTTGTTTGTAATTTTGCTTTTGGAGGTTATATCGTTCCAGAAAGTTTTTCTTTTCAGTTTCACACTTTTGGTACTGAAACTCCTTATTTCTTTCCTCTTTCTGAAAGAATTTTTTCAATTTCAAAACCTTCGTATTTATTACGAGGTCCTCCTGCTTTTATAGTTTCTTAAATTTCGAATACTCGAAATAATCTTTACATTTTTTTAAATCTAGATTCAAAATAACATTGAGTTTCCTAGTCCTATTTTATTAATTAGGATCAGAATGCTGCATTGTAGTTTTAGTTTTTATTTAAAAAGAAAAAACAATTAACTATAGCATAATTTCAAATGAAAAAAATAATAATTGCCCTTATTTTAGGGTTTTCGGGCTTGTTGTCTGCCCAAAATTCAGTTTCAGGTATTGTAACTGATACTCAAAACCAGCCTATGCCGGGTGTTTCTGTTTACGCACCAGAATTACATAAAGGAACAACTACCGATGCAAACGGAAAATACGAATTAAATAATCTGCCAAACGGAAGTTTACGCCTTGCTTTTTCGTTTGTTGGATTTGCTACTCAAAATAAAACAATTGTCAAATTGGTAAAACAAAACACGTTAGATGTGAGTCTTGCAGAATCTATTTTGGAAATGGATGAAGTTGTAGTTTCTACTCCTTTCAACAAACTGCAATCGCAAAACGTAATGAAAATTGAACATGAAAGTATAAAAACTTTACAACAAAAAGGAACCTCAACTTTAATAGAAGGTTTAGCAACAATTCCTGGAGTTTCTCAAATTTCGACTGGAACTTCTATTGGAAAACCAGTAATTCGAGGATTAAGCGGTAATCGCGTTTTAGTTTATTCGCAAGGCGTTCGTATCGAAAATCAGCAATTTGGCGACGAACATGGTTTAGGTCTGAATGATGCTGGAATCGAAAGTGTCGAAGTTATCAAAGGACCAGCTTCTTTGCTTTATGGCTCTGATGCTTTGGGAGGTGTTTTGTATTTTAATCCTGAAAAATTTGCTGATGCCGGCGATTTTAAAGCTAATTTTAGTCAAAAGTATTTCACTAATACACAAGGAAGTAATTCTTCGATTGGATTAAAAACATCTACTGATAATTGGAAATTTCTAGCACGCGGAAGTTACAACACGCATTCTGATTATAAAATTTCTGGCGGTGATCGCGTGACGAATTCTCGTTATAATGAAACTGATTTTAAAACTGGAATCGGCTACAGCAATTCTACTTTTTCAAGTGTTTTGAGATATAATTATAATAAACTTGACATAGGTATTCCAGAAGATGGAATTGCGGAACAATCTTCAAGTAAAGACACGCAATTTCCTAGACAAGGAATTTTTAATCATTTATTGAGTTTAAACAATGTTATCTTTTTTGAAAACTCAAAGTTAGATGTTGATTTGGGATATATTGCAAATGACCGAAGTGAGTTTGAAGACAGCAACGACGCTTCTCTTCATATGAAATTGAATACTTTTAATTACAATGCCAAGTATCATTTTCCTAAGTTTGGAAAAATTGAAACTATTTTAGGTGTTCAAGGAATGCACCAAACGAATAAAAATTCTGGTGAGGAATACTTAATTCCAGATGCAACAACAAATGATTTTGGCGTTTTTGGAACTGCAAATTACGAATGGAAAAACAGCGTTTTACAAGCCGGACTGCGTTTTGACAATAGAAATATTACTTCTATTGCACACGGAATCGAAGGCGAAGAAGGTTATTTTGAAGCTTTAGATCGTTCTTTTGACAGCTTTAATGCTTCGTTGGGATATAAAACAAAATTAGCTGAACCATTAACGTTGAGACTAAATGTTGCCAGCGGATTTAGAGCACCGAACTTAGCCGAACTAACTTCAAACGGTGTTCATGAAGGAACTAATCGTTATGAAATTGGAAATGCTGATTTGAAAACAGAACAAAACATCCAAACTGACTTGAATTTAGAATATAAAAACACACATTTTGAATTTTTTGTAAATGGTTTTTACAATCACGTAAACAACTATATTTATACGTCTCCAACGGGAGAAATTCGCGATAATAATGATGTGTTTGCTTATGTTCAGGATAATGCAAAATTATATGGAGGTGAAGCCGGATTACACTTTCACCCGCACCCATTAGACTGGTTACATTTTGAAACGAGTTTTGAGACTGTAATGGGTAAAAAAGACAACAATGATTATCTGCCTTTAATTCCTGCTAATAACTGGAACAATACTCTTAGAACTGAATTTAATATTAAAAATTGGCTGAGCGAAGGTTTTGCTTCTTTGAATGTTTCTTCGACTTTTAATCAAGATAATGTAAGCGGTTTTGAAACTGCTTCAAAAGGTTATACTTTGGTAAATCTAGGTTTTGGAGGAACAGTTAAACTTGGAAAAACCGCTTTTGATGTGAATTTAAACGGAAACAATTTATTTGACAAAAAATATATTGCACACCTTTCAAGACTAAAAACAGATGGGATTCCAAATATTGGAAGAAACATTGTTCTAGGCATTAACTTTAATCTGTAACATTTTTAAACCATAATAGTCCTATTAAGTAAATACAAGCTAAGCACTTAATTAAAAGAACTTACAGGACTACTATGGTTTAACTTTTTCCATTCCTTTTTCACAACAAAAAGTGCTATTTTTGTTACAACAGATAAAAACTAACTATGAAAAAAACATTTTTATTGATGGCAATCACAACTGCAGGAATTTCATTTGCTCAAAATAAAATTCAATATCCAGAAACCAAAAAAGGAGAAACTGTTGATGTCTATTTTGACACAAAAGTAAGTGATCCGTATCGTTGGCTTGAAGACGATAAATCTGCTGAAACTGGCGCTTGGGTTAAAGCTCAAAACGAAGTTACTTATGCTTATCTAAATAAAATTCCGTTTCGTGACGAACTTAAAAAACGAATGGAAAAACTTTGGAATTACGAAAAAATTGGTGCTCCATACAAAGAAGGAAAATTTACCTATTATTCAAAAAATAATGGTCTTCAAAATCAATCTGTAGTTTACAGAAAAGATCAGAATGGTAAAGAGGAAGTTTTCTTAGATCCAAATACATTTTCTAAAGACGGTACAACTTCGCTTGGCGGATTAGATTTCTCTAAAGATGGAAGCAAAACTGCTTATTCAATTTCTGAAGGTGGAAGCGACTGGAGAAAAGTTATTATTATTGATGCCGTATCTAAAAAAGTACTTGAAGACACTTTGGTTGATGTAAAATTCAGTGGTGTTTCATGGCTTGGAAATGAAGGTTTCTACTATTCAAGTTATGATAAACCAAAAGGAAGTGAATTGTCTGCAAAAACAGATCAGCATAAATTGTACTTTCACAAACTAGGAACTTCTCAAAAAGAAGATAAAGTAATTTTTGGTGCCGATCAAAAAAGAAGATATGTTGGTGGTTCTGTAACTGAAGACAATCGTTATTTAGTAATTACGGCAGCAAATTCTACTTACGGGAATGAACTTTATATTAAAGATTTAAAAACTCCAAACAGCCCAATTATAACCATTGTAGACAACTTCAACAGTGATAATAATATTATCGAAAACGAAGGAAGTAAATTGTTTATTCACACTGATTACAAAGCTCCTAACGGACGCGTGGTTACCGTAGATTTTAGCAATCCAAAACCTGAAAACTGGAAAGATTTTATCAAAGAAACTGAAAATGTTTTATCACCATCTACAGGAGGCGGATACTTTTTTGCTAATTACACAAAAGATGCTGTTTCATTAGTTTTACAATACGATTACAATGGTAAATTAATTCGTGAAATCAAACTTCCTGCTGTTGGAACTGCTGGAGGATTTGGTGCAAAAAAGGAAGAGAAAATTTTATACTACAGCTTTACAAATTATACAACTCCGGGAAGTATTTTTTCTTTTGAACCAAAATCTGGTAAATCAGAAATTTATCAAAAACCAAAAGTTGATTTCAAAAGTGAAGATTATGAGTCTAAACAAGTATTTTATACTTCAAAAGACGGTACAAAAATACCGATGATTATTACTTATAAAAAAGGAACAAAATTAGACGGTAAAAACCCAACGATTCTTTATGGTTATGGTGGATTCAACATTAGTTTAACACCAAGTTTCAGTATCGCAAATGCGGTTTGGATGGAAAATGGAGGTGTTTATGCTGTTGCCAACTTAAGAGGCGGCGGTGAGTATGGTAAAAAATGGCACGATGCAGGAACTAAACTTCAAAAACAAAATGTATTTGATGATTTTATCGCTGCTGCTGAATATCTAATTGCTCAAAAATATACTTCATCAGATTATTTAGCTATTCGCGGAGGATCTAACGGAGGATTATTAGTTGGAGCAACTATGACTCAGCGTCCTGATTTAATGAAAGTAGCTTTACCTGCAGTTGGTGTAATGGATATGTTACGTTACCATACTTTTACTGCTGGAGCAGGTTGGGCATATGATTATGGAACAGCTCAAGACAGTAAAGAAATGTTTGAATACCTTAAAGGATATTCTCCAGTTCAAAGCGTTAAAAAAGGCGTTCAATATCCTGCAACTATGGTAACTACAGGTGATCATGATGATCGTGTGGTTCCGGCTCACAGTTTTAAATTTGCTGCTGAACTGCAAGATAAACAAACAGGAAACAATCCGGTTTTAATTAGAATTGATGTAAAAGCAGGACACGGAGCAGGAAAATCTGTTGCGGCTACAATTCAAGAGAATGTAGATATTCAGGCTTTCACACTTTATAATATGGGCTTTAAAGCTTTGCCTAAGAAGTAAGACTTTAAAAACTTAATTTTTTTAGCCACGAATTCACGAATTAATTTTGTGAATTCGTGGCTTTATTTTTTTGCCGCTAATTCCACTAATTTAAATTATTGAAAAATTACATCCTAGTTATTTTAGCCACAAATTAAAAGGATTAAAATGATTTTTTCAGCGATGTATTTACTTTTAATCTGTGAAAATCTTTTTAATCTGTGGCAAATAAAAAAGAAATAATTCGTGGAAATTAGTGCAATTCGTGGCAAACCTTTTTTAAATTTGAGAAACCAAAATATCCAAAGATGAAAATTATAAAATGGGGAATTATAGGCTGCGGTAATGTTACAGAAGTAAAAAGCGGACCTGCTTTTCAGAAAGCTCCAAATTCTGCTTTAGTTGCTGTTATGCGTAGAGATGCAGCGCTTGCCGAAGATTATGCCAAACGTCATAATGTGCCAAAATGGTACTCGAATGCTGCCGATTTAATAAATGATCCCGAAGTTGATGCGGTTTATATTGCTACACCTCCATCATCTCATAAAGAATATACCATTTTATGCGCCAAAGCCGGAAAACCTGTTTATGTTGAAAAACCTATGGCTCTTACTTTTGAAGAATGTAATGAGATGATCAGTGTTTGTAAGGAACATAACGTACCCTTATTTGTTGCTTATTACAGAAGACGTTTACCTCGATTTTTAAAAATAAAAGAATTAATTGACAAGGGAAAAATTGGAACAATCAGACATGTAAACTGTGTTTTATATCATCCTTTTGAAGCACGTTATGATGATGAAATCAATCTTCCTTGGACGGTTTTACCTCATATTTCCGGCGGCGGGATTTTTGTTGATTTAGCTTGTCATACTTTAGATTTTCTAGATTATGTTTTAGGTCCGATAAAATCTGTTCGAGGACATGCGACTTCTCAGTTAAAAGCATATCCTGCAGAAGACTCTGTTTCGATGTCGTTTTTATTCGAAAATGGAATTCACGGAACGGGCTTATGGAATTTTGCTAGTTTTGAACGTTACGATAATACCGAAATTGTTGGTGATAAAGGAAAAATCTCGTTTTCGACTTTTGGAAATGATCCAATTCATATTCAATATGCGAATGGAGAAAAAGAAAGTATTGCAATCGAAAATCCGCTTCATATTCAACAGCCTCTTATAGAAACCGTAATTGCTGAGCTTTTAGGCAAAGAAGGATCTTCACCATCAAAAGGAATTTCGGCATCAAGAACGACTTGGGTTATTGATGAAGTTTTGAAAGAGTTTAGAAACTCGAAATAAGTTGCTGTCACTTTAAACGAAGACGAAGAGCAAGTATTTTTTACTTAATCTTGTCATTTCGACCGAAGGGAGAAATCACACTTGGGAATCTACAGAGAAAATCACCAATCTTTGCACAGTTTCTAGTGTGATTTCTCCCTTCGATCGAAATGACACAAAAAAAAGAGGATATTCATAATGAATATCCTCTTTTCTAAAAAACTAAAAAACGTCTATAAAATTATAGGCTGTATTTAAGACCTAAAGTCAAACCTAAACCTGAAATTCCAACATAAGAGCTCAACTCATCCATTGGTTTGTCTTTATTAACTCCGTTTGGATTTGTAGCAACATTGTTTGAATTAACATCTAAACCTTCTCTATAATTAGTATGAACTTGAGCTGTTGTTCTAGAAGCTAAAGCATCATTACCATTCACTGTGAATTCAGTTGTTTCTTTTGTTTTACCGTGTACTGTAAAGTTACGGTACTCTAGTTCTGCAAAAGCAGAAAGATGTGAAGTAAGTTTATAAGTTGTACCCACAGCAGCTGTAAATCCAATAGTTGGATTTGGTTTTACTTTGTCAACGCTATGAACATTTCCAAAAACTGGAGCACCAGTACCAGGATTAACACCAACTGGAGCAACAGCATCAGTTTTAATTTCTAAATCACCATGAATTGGAACCAAAACTCCAACTTTTGTATAAGGCTCAAATCCTTTAGATTCTCCTAAAAACATAACAATTGCTGGTGCTACATCAAAAGCTGTAATTTGACCAACAGATTTAAAATTATAAATTCCTGTGGTTGCAGATGTAGGGATATATGGCTGATCTGAGGTTGTTTGAGCCATAGTTTTATCATTACTTGTATAATAATTAACCCCTAACTCAACTCCAATACGTGTTGAAAAACGGTATCCAGCAGTAATACCAGTTCTAAATCCTTGACCAAAAGAACCTGTTATACTTTTTTCAGAAACTAATTTTCCTCCTACATAAGTTCTATTCATTGCATCATGCCCACTTACAGTTGGAAACTCAGTTGAAGCAGTTTGGTTGAAATATGAACCACCCAATTTGAAATACCAGGTCTCTGGTTTGTCTGCTTTTTCAGTTTGTGCAATTGTAGTCATAGAACAAACTAATAATCCTAATAAAAATAGGTTCTTTTTCATAATTCTGATTTAATTAATTTATACAAACATAGAATTTTTTAACATATCCTTATAGTTTGCATTGTTAGACTTGGAACGAAATCGTTGTAATTTTGAGCAATATTACTAAAAAACTATTATGCATGCATAATTTTAACACTAAAAAAATGCATTATCCTAAATTTTAACTGTTAAAATTTAGTTCAGCTTAAAATTTACCTGTAATTTCTCTAATTCTTGAAGAAGCTCGGTAGAAATCTTAATCTTTAATCTTCGGCTTGGCATTGTTAATTTGGTAACAACTTTTATTTCTTCAATTTCGTTTACTTCTTGAATTTTGGTTTCTTGCGCTGCATCTTCATTTTCACCTTCAAAAACAGCATCCTCACTCTCTTCAAAATCAGCAGGAGTTTCTACCTCAACAAGTCGCTTAATTTTTTCCAATTCCATAATCTCAAAAGTCACCGAATTTTCACCTTTATTTTCATTAAATAAATGACTTAATCTATGAATAAATTCAGTTTGAAGATCTTGGATATTTAGTAAAACAATCAGTTTTTTAGCAAAGGCTTCCATAATATCTTGCAATTGTCTGATTTCAACAAACTGCATTCTTGGATCTGATTTTTTACCAGTATCATGGTTTACCCAGCCATCTTTTATTAGTATTTTTATAAAAGCAAAATTATTCTGTATCAGGAAATGTCGGAATTTAAGATACTCTTCTCCAAAAATCTTAAACTCATAACTTTCATCATAACCTTCTAAGTTAAAAACTGCCCAGCCTTTTCCGTTTTTTGCCACACGGTGCTGCACGTTATTAATGATTCCGGCAAAGTTTAGATTTTTACCCACATATTCATTCATACTTTTCAATGATTCTAGTCGAGAATTGCAGAAATACTTCATTTCAAATCTAAAATCATCAAGCGGATGTCCGGAAATATAAATCCCGACAACTTCTTTTTCTTTGGCCAATTTCTCCATCGTACTCCAATCTTCACATGCAGGAATAATTGGCTCTGCAATCTGCACTTCGCTTGCTTCTCCAAACAAACTTACTTGTGATGAATTTTCATTTTCCTGAAACTTTGATCCATACCGAATTGCTTTTTCGTAAAATGTAATTCCGTCACCATCATCATGAAAATATTGTGCTCTGGTTGTTCCTTCAAAAGAGTCAAAACCACCAGCAAGCACTAAGTTTTCAATCGCTTTTTTATTGGCTGCACGCAAATCAATTCGCTGCGCCAAATCAAAAATCGATTTATATCTTCCGTCTTTTCTGTTTTCTACAATCGTTTCAACCGCTCCAGAACCAACTCCTTTGATCGCTCCCATTCCAAAACGAACTGCATAATCATCGTTTACCGTAAATTTATAATACGATTCATTTACGTCTGGTCCAAGAACTTGTAATCCCATACGTTTACATTCTTCCATAAAGAAAGAAACCTGTTTAATATCGTTCATATTATTCGAAAGTACCGCCGCCATATATTCGGCAGGATAATGTGCTTTTAAAAATGCGGTTTGATACGCAATCCAAGCATAACAAGTCGAGTGCGATTTGTTGAAGGCGTAACTTGCAAAGGCTTCCCAGTCTTTCCAGATTTTCTCCAAAATTTTGGCATCGTGACCTTTTGCCGCAGCTTGTTCAACGAATTTTGGCTTCATTTTATCTAGTACTTCAATTTGCTTTTTACCCATTGCCTTACGCAAGACATCGGCATCACCTTTTGAAAATCCAGCTAAAGATTGAGACAAAAGCATTACCTGCTCTTGGTAAACAGTAATTCCGTAGGTTTCTCCTAGGTATTCTTCGCAAGCATCTAAATCGTATTTGATTTCTTCTTCGCCGTTTTTTCTTCGAACGAAAGACGGAATATATTCAATTGGTCCTGGACGATACAAGGCATTCATCGCAATTAAATCTCCAAAAACCGTTGGCTTCAGATCTTTCATGTATTTCTGCATTCCGGGTGACTCGTATTGGAAGATTCCAACCGTTTCACCTCTTTGGAAAAGTGCATACGTTTCTTCATCATCAATCGGAAAAGTATCAGGATCTAGATCAATTCCTGTTCTGTATTTTACTAGTTTTACGGTATCTTTTATCAGCGTAAGGGTCTTCAGACCCAAAAAGTCCATTTTTAGCAGTCCTGCACTTTCGGCAACCGAGTTATCGAACTGAGTTACATATAAATCAGAATCTTTGGCGGTCGTAACAGGCACATAATTCGTAATATCCGACGGCGTAATAATTACCCCGCAGGCGTGAATTCCTGTATTTCGCATCGACCCTTCAAGGATTTTTGCCTGCTGAATGGTTTCTCCTGCCAAATCATCTTCATTGGCAATGGCGATTAATTCCTTTACAAGTTCAAATTCATCAGCGCCTTTTAATGCTTTTTTAACATCATCCTCTGATTCAGAAAGGAAACGCGCCAGATTCCATTTTCCTGGCATCATTCCTGGAATCAGTTTGGCGATTCTATCGGCTTCGAATAAAGGTAAATCCAGTACACGAGCCGTATCACGAATTGCCGACTTGGTCGCCATTTTACCATACGTGATAATCTGTGCTACCTGTTTTTGACCGTATTTGTTGATTACATAATCCATTACACGTCCACGACCCTCGTCATCAAAATCGATATCAATATCGGGCATCGATATACGGTCAGGATTTAGAAAACGCTCAAAAAGTAAATCGTATTTAATGGGGTCAATATTCGTAATTCCGAGGCAATAGGCAACGGCAGAACCCGCTGCAGATCCACGACCTGGACCAACAGAAACGTCCATCTTTCTAGCTTCGGCGATAAAATCCTGTACAATCAAAAAGTAACCCGGATATCCTGAATTCGAAATCGTTAACAACTCGAAATCGAGACGTTCTTGAATTGATTCTGTAATTTCACCATATCTTCTTTTGGCTCCTTCCATTGTAAGGTGTCGCAGGTATTTATTTTCACCGCGAACACCTCCATCAGCTTCATCTTCTGCAACAACAAATTCTTGCGGAATATCAAACTTAGGAAGTAATACGTCACGATAAAGTGAATATCCTTCTACTTTATCTACAATTTCCTGAATGTTAATAATGGCTTCGGGCAAATCGGCAAAGAGTTTTTTCATCTCTTCTTCGGACTTGTAATAATATTCCTGATTTGGAAGTCCGTAGCGATAACCACGACCACGACCAATTGGCGTTGCCTGCTTTTCACCGTCTTTTACACAAAGTAAAATATCGTGGGCATTGGCATCTTCTTTATTTAAGTAATAGGTATTATTGGTTGCAATTAGCTTTACATTATGCTTTTGCGAAAATTCAATCAGGGTTTTGTTTACGCGATTTTCATCTTCCTGATTATGGCGCATCAATTCCAGATAAAAATCATCACCAAATTGTTCTTTCCACCAAATTAATGCTTCTTCGGCTTGGTTTTCACCAATGTTCAGAATTTTACTGGGAATTTCTCCATATAAATTTCCAGACAAAACCATGATATCTTCCTTATATTTTTCGACGATCGCGCGATCAATTCTAGGAACATAGTAAAATCCGTTCGTAAAAGCAATGGATGACATTTTAGCCAAGTTGTGATATCCATTTTTGTTTTTGGCTAACAATACAATTTGGTTTCCGTTGTCTTTTTTGCTTTTATCTAAATGATTTTCACAAACATTAAATTCACAGCCTACAATTGGTTTTATCTCCGTTTCAGTCGGTTCTTCTCCAGCTTCTACCAAAGCTTTATTTTTTCCAGATGCTGCTTTGTTGTGGTTCATAACGGCGCTCACAAAGTGAAATGCGCCCATCATGTTTCCGGTATCCGTCATTGCAACAGCCGGCATTCCGTTTTTGGCTGTAGCCGAAACAATATTTCCTATTCCGATCGTCGATTGAAGAACCGAAAACTGTGTATGATTGTGTAAATGCGAATATTTTGCCGCTTTAAAATCTTCTCTGTCAGAATGCGAAACTGCAGGTTCTTTACCAACAGATTCTAAAGCTTTTAGCTGCTCTCTGATTTTATCAGAAGCCGCTTTTAAATTGATATGTTTTAAACCAATTAATGGAAACTCCTGCGGATTTCTTGCTTGAAATTCTTTGAAGTATTCCTTTGGAACATCCAGTTCTTCTTTGGTAAAAACCTCTCTTCTAATTAACTCCAAGAAACAACGAGTAGTTGCCTCAACGTCGGCAGTTGCGTTGTGCGCTTCTGCAAAAGGTTTATCAAATAAATAACTATGTAACTCTGTTAATGTTGGCAATTTGAATCTTCCACCACGACCTCCAGGAAGCTGCAATAATGAAGCCGTAACTTCGGTACAAGTATCCAGAACAGGCATTGTACTCATTGGCGAATCTACACCCATTCTATGGAATTCAGCTCCCATAATATTAACATCGAAACCTAGATTCTGCCCAACAATAAATTTAGTTTTACTTAAAGCAATATTGAATTTCTCCAAAACTTCTGCCAGCGAAATTCCATCAGCTTCTGCTAATTCAGTCGAAATACCGTGAATACGCTCGGCATCATACGGAATATTAAATCCATCTGGTTTTACCAAATAATCCTGATGCTCAATAAGCTGTCCCATTTCGTCATGAAGCTGCCACGCAATCTGAATACAGCGAGGCCAGTTATCAGAATCAGTTATTGGAGCATCCCAGCGTTTTGGTAATCCAGTAGTTTCGGTATCGAATATTAAATACATAAGTTTAAAAAAGGCAAAATTAAAGTTCCAAAATCCAAATTTCACAACACATAAAACACTGATTTAATGCGCTATACAAAATAGTAAAATATAAAATAGAGGAAATTCAAATTTAGTCTTTTTTTAAACAATTCAACTAGTGAATTTGTTAAGAAAAGCACTTATTTTATTCGTTCCCTTTTACACAAACCATTAACGAAATTGCCAGATACGGAATATCTTTTAAAATAAAAAAATCAGTTACAGGAAAGCCTTCTACACTTTTAAAAACACTCGGAGTTGTAATTAAAAAACTCAATGTTGTAATAAATATAATGGCAGAAGCACAACCGGCATAAAGACCGATTCTCTTAACAAATAAAGAAGCAAGCAATCCTAACCCAGTAAGAACTTCAAAAATTCCGATGAAATTAGAAACCTGCTGCACTGACATAACTTTATACATCCAGCTCATTGCAAAATGATTCTCGACTAAGCCTTTTATTGCTTCGGCTTCGACAACAGTGAATTTGAAAAGACCTACCCAGATTAAAATAATTACAGTTCCTAAAACTCCCAATGTGTAAGCAAATTGATTTAAATTCATGACATATTTAATTAAAATTAGAAGCTTCAATATTATAAGTTCTTTTTAAAAGTAATTGTCAGCTAGTTGTCACAATCGATCAATTTTACCAATTATGATATTATAGTTTTCATTTAATTTCATTCTAAAAAACAAAAAAATACACTTCTTGGATGTCGTATTATTTTATCTAAAAAAAGACATGGAAAACGTTTCTAAAATCTAATCCTAAATGGTTCTAAAAGTGTTTAATCACGTGATTTCGAAATCAAAAAAAAGAAACCAAAACTACTAATTATTACTATTTTTACTCAATTTGTTACATATTTTCAAACAAAACCCTCTTTTTTACAGCGATTTTGAAATAAATTTGCAAACTATCAAAACAAAAAACAATTCAGCACGATTTAAGAAAAAAAAGAAAAACAAAATCAATTCCTTACACATTTTTAGATAAAAATTGAACACAAAAAAAGCCGTTTCGCAATTTGTATTTTAGTTTGGGTATCGTATATAATGAAATATTGAAATTGACGCCCTTGTATCTTTTTTTACTTTTGTTTTGCTATTATAATGAACAGGAAAATGCTGTAGTTATAGAAATTACATTTAAAAAAAATAAAAAATGAGTAAGACATTATTTGACAAAGTATGGGATTCACATGTAGTGCGTAAAATTGAAGATGGACCAGATGTGTTTTTTATTGACCGCCATTTCATTCATGAAGTTACGAGTCCTGTTGCTTTTTTAGGATTAAAATCAAGAGGCGTTAACGTTTTATACCCACAACGTACTTTTGCAACTGCAGATCACAATACACCAACCATAAACCAACATTTACCAGTTCAGGATCCTTTATCTGCAAACCAGCTTCAAGCTCTTGAAGATAATGCTACAGAATACGGAATTTCACACTGGGGATTAGGTCACCAAAAAAATGGAATTGTACACGTAGTTGGTCCTGAAAACGGAATTACTTTGCCAGGTGCTACTATTGTTTGCGGTGATTCGCATACTTCTACTCACGGTGCTTTTGGAGCAATTGCTTTTGGTATTGGAACTTCGGAGGTTGAGATGGTGCTTTCTACACAATGTATTATGCAGCCAAAACCAAAGAAAATGCGTATTAACGTAAATGGTCAATTAAGCAAAGGTGTTGGTCCAAAAGATGTTGCACTTTATATTATTGCTCAGTTAACTACTTCTGGAGGTACAGGATATTTTGTTGAATATGCTGGTGATGTTTTTGAAAACATGACCATGGAAGGTCGTATGACAGTTTGTAATTTAAGTATCGAAATGGGGGCTCGTGGAGGAATGATCGCTCCTGACCAAACGACTTTCGATTTCCTTGAAGGAAGACTTTACGCTCCAAAAGGCGAAGCTTGGACTAAAGCTGTTGAATACTGGAAAACTTTAAAAACAGATGCTGATGCAGTTTTTGATGCTGAATTAAACATCAAGGCTTCAGACATTGAACCAATGATTACTTATGGTACTAATCCTGGAATGGGAATTGGTATCTCAAAACATATTCCAAGTGCAAAAGAAGTTGAAGGCGGTGAGGAAACTTACAAAAAATCTTTAGCTTATATGGGCTTCCACGAAGATGATGTGATGATTGGAAAACCAATTGATTATGTTTTCTTAGGAAGTTGTACAAACGGACGTATTGAAGATTTTAGAGCTTTCGCTGAAATTGTAAAAGGAAGAAAAAAAGCAGATAATGTTACAGCTTGGTTAGTTCCAGGTTCTCACGTTGTTGAAGCTCAGATTAAAGAAGAAGGCATTTTAGACATTCTAACTGAAGCTGGTTTCGTACTACGTCAGCCGGGTTGTTCTGCTTGTTTAGCAATGAACGATGATAAAGTTCCTGCCGGAAAATATGCAGTAAGTACTTCAAACAGAAACTTTGAAGGTCGTCAAGGTCCTGGATCAAGAACACTATTAGCAAGTCCGATTATGGCCGCTGCTGCTGCTGTTACAGGAAAACTAACAGATCCGAGAGAGCTTTTTTAAAGATTTAGGAATGAAGATTAACGATTTTCGATTTCAGATTTCGATACACTTCATTAAAAAATCTTCTAAAATTTCAATTTACATTTTACAAAAAAACATTAACGATTACAATTTTAAGATACAACAACAAATCTAAAATCAGAAATCGTTAATCTAAAATCAAAAATCAAAATGGCATACGATAAATTTAATATACTTACCAGCAGTGCAGTGCCGCTGCCAATTGAGAACGTAGATACAGATCAAATTATCCCGGCTCGTTTCTTAAAGGCTACAAAACGTGAAGGTTTTGGAGACAACCTTTTTAGAGACTGGAGATACAACGGAGACGATACTCCAAAAGCTGATTTCGTTTTAAACAATTCTACTTATTCAGGAAAAATCCTTGTTGGAGGAAAAAACTTTGGCTCAGGATCTTCAAGAGAACATGCTGCTTGGGCAGTTTACGATTACGGTTTTAGAGCTGTAGTTTCAAGTTTCTTTGCAGATATCTTTAAAGGAAACTGTTTGAATATTGGTGTTCTGCCAGTTCAGGTGAGTCCTGAATTTGCAGACACGATCTTTAAAGCAATCGAAGCGGATCCAAATACGCAACTAGAAATTAACTTGCCAAACCAAACAATTACTCTATTGTCAACAGGCGAGCAAGAATCTTTCGCTATTAACGGCTACAAAAAGAACAACATGATTAATGGTTTTGACGACATTGATTATTTACAAAATATTAAAGAAGATATTGTGGCTTTCGCCGATAAGCTTCCGTATTAATAAAATCTCGTTCGATCTATTAGACCCGACAGGTTTTTGAAACCTGTCGGGTCTTTCTAAATTAAATTGACCGAAGCTATGTTTTAGAAAATAAGTTTTAAAAAACAATCCCATTTGTAAATGAAAGGCAATAAACATATTGAAAGAGATGAAAATGCAGCAAAAACATTCGACAATAGAAGTTTAGCAAAAGACTATAAAAATCTGATTCAGATTTTAAAACCAGGAATGACCATTTTAGATATTGGCTGCGGAACTGGTTCTATTTCAAAAGACATTGCAAATAACATTGGCCCTACCGGAAAAGTTATTGGAATTGACAATACAGCTAGCTTTATAAAAAGCGGACAGGAATCTTATCAATCGGTTTCTAATTTAGAATTAATTCCTCTTGATTTATTTGAATATAATCCTGATTTAAAATTTGATTTAATTGTTTCTGCCAGAACATTACAATGGCTAAGCAATCCGAAAGAAGCTTTAATAAAAATGAAATCGTTACTGAAGCCAAACGGACAAATATCAATTTTAGATTACGATCATACCAATTTAATATGGAATCCGCTGCCACCAGAAAGCATGCAAGAGTTTTACAAAACTTTTTTAAAATGGAGACAAGACGCGGGAATGAATAATAAAATTGCTGAAGACTTACCAGAATTACTAAAAGATGCAGGCTTTCATTCTATTGAGAAAATAAATTCTGATGAAGTTTATAAACGGGAAGATTTAGATTTTAAATCAAAAATAGGAATTTGGTCAAAAGTAGCCAGCTCAACACAAATGGTTAAAGAAGGTTATCTAGAGAATGATTTGAGATTAAAAGCCATTGAAGAATATGATAATTGGATTGAAAACTCAGCATTTTCAATGACAATGAAGTTAAATGAAGTAAGAGGAAAAGTATAACAACAACACTACTAAAAATTTCACTTTTAAAAAGAAATTTAGAAAAGGACATGGAAAAAAGAAAAATTGAAATAATGGATACGACGCTCCGCGATGGTGAACAAACCTCAGGAGTCTCTTTTTCTGCTGCAGAAAAACTAACCATTGCACAATTGTTGTTGGAGGAATTAAATATTGATAGAATCGAAATTGCCTCGGCACGTGTAAGCGAAGGAGAATTTCAGGCTGTAAAAGGCATTACTTCTTGGGCTGAAGAAAGAGGATATATTAACAGAATCGAAGTACTGTCGTTTGTTGACGGAGGCGTTTCAATTGAATGGATGAAAAAAGCCGGTGCCAAAGTGCAAAATTTATTGACCAAAGGCTCAATGAATCACTTAACACATCAATTAAAGAAAACTCCGGAACAGCATTTTTCTGAAATTGCTCAAATCATCGCTTTAGCAAAAGAAAACAATATTGAAACCAATGTTTACTTGGAAGATTGGAGCAACGGAATGCGAAATTCACCAGAATACGTTTTTCAATTTCTGGATTTCTTGTCAACTCAGCCAATAAAAAGAATATTACTTCCTGATACTTTAGGCGTTTTAATTCCGTCATTAGCATTTGAATTTATTTCAAAAATCAGAGTTAAATATCCGCAGATTCATTTTGATTTTCATGCGCACAACGATTACGATTTAAGTGTTGCCAATGTCATGGAAGCTATAAAAGCAGGTATAAACGGACTCCACGTTACAGTAAACGGAATGGGAGAACGAGCTGGAAATGCACCGCTTGAAAGTACGGTTGCCGTAATCAATGATTACCTGCCAGAAGTAAGCATTAACATCAAAGAAACATCTTTATATACCGTTAGCAAACTGGTTGAAACTTTTACCGGATATAGAATTCCAGCAAATAAACCAATTGTAGGTGACAATGTTTTTACACAAACCGCAGGAATTCACGCTGATGGTGACAATAAAAACAATCTATATTTTAATGACTTACTTCCAGAACGTTTTGGAAGAAAAAGAAAATACGCTTTAGGAAAAACTTCTGGAAAAGCCAATATCGAAAAAAATCTTCAGGAATTAGGTTTAAAACTAAATCAGGCAGATTTGAAATTGGTTACCCAAAGAATTATTGAACTTGGCGATAAAAAAGAAACCGTAACCAAAGAGGATCTTCCATACATTATTTCAGATGTTTTGGACAGTCATACTTACGAAGAAAAAATAAAAATTGAGTCCTATATATTAGTACACTCAAAAGGAATGCGTCCGTCTACGACTTTATGCTTAAAATTTGGCGACGAAATCATCGAAGAAAACGCACAAGGAGATGGTCAGTTTGATGCTTTTATGAATGCTTTGTCTAAGATTTACAAAAGTAAAAAACTAACGCTTCCAAAATTAATAGATTATGCAGTAAGAATCCCGCCGGGAAGCAGCTCTGACGCGTTGTGCGAAACCATTATCACATGGGTCAACAACGGAAAAGAATTCAAAACCCGAGGATTAGATTCTGATCAAACTGTTGCAGCGATTATAGCAACGCAAAAAATGCTGAATGTAATTGCTTAATAGAGGCACAAAGGTTCAAAGTTACAGAGCAACAAAGGTTTTAATCTTTGTCATTTGAAACCTTTGAACCTTTGCGCCTTTCTCACTATGAACCTTAAAAAATAATAAATACTTATAAAATGAAATTTAACATAGCCCTTTTAGCCGGAGACGGAATCGGACCAGAAGTAATAAATGAAGCTGTAAAAGTATCTGATGCTATTGCTCAAAAATTTGGCCATGAAATTACTTGGAAACCAGCTTTAACTGGTGCTGCAGCAATTGATGCTGTAGGCGAACCTTATCCAGATTCAACTCACGAAGTTTGTAAAAATGCTGATGCCGTTCTTTTTGGAGCGATTGGCCACCCTAAATATGATAACGATCCTTCTGCTCCAGTACGACCAGAGCAAGGTTTACTAAAAATGCGTAAAGCATTAGGTTTGTTCGCAAACGTAAGACCTACTTTTACGTTCCCTTCATTATTAGACAAATCTCCATTAAAAAGAGAAAGAATCGAAGGAACCGACTTAGTTTTCTTAAGAGAATTAACTGGCGGAATTTACTTTGGAGAAAAAGGAAGAAAAGACAACGGAGATACTGCTTACGACAATTGTGTTTACACAAGAGCGGAAGTACAGCGTTTAGCCAAAAAAGGCTTCGAATTAGCGATGACAAGAAGCAAAAAATTATGCTGCGTTGACAAAGCAAACGTTTTAGAAACTTCACGCTTATGGAGAGAAACAGTTCAGGCAATGGAAAAAGATTATCCAGAAGTTGAAGTTAGCTACGAATTTGTTGATGCTGTAGCAATGCGTTTGGTTCAATGGCCAAACTCTTATGATGTATTAATTACAGAAAACTTATTTGGAGATATTTTAACAGACGAAGCTTCTGTAATTTCAGGTTCAATGGGATTAATGCCTTCTGCTTCTATGGGAGCTGAAGTATCTTTGTTTGAACCAATTCACGGTTCTTATCCGCAAGCAACAGGATTGAACATCGCTAACCCAATGGCTACAATTTTATCTGCTGCTATGATGTTCGAAAACTTCGGATTAATGGAAGAAGGAAAAGCAATGAGAGATGCTGTGAACAAGGCTTTAGAAGCAGGAATAGTTACCGAAGATTTAGCTGATGGAGGCAAAGCATATGGCACTAAAGAAGTTGGTGACTGGTTAGCTGCTAATGTATAAATATGTTTATCGTAGAGGCGTACTGCAGTGCGTCTCCTCGGTATGTTAGACGCACTGCAGTGCGCTTACAGAAAAATTACAACATAAAAAAAGGGATCAACTTTCGTTGATCCCTTTTATATATTTAGAAAAAAATATTAATATCCTCCTCTGTTACCACCACGGTCGTTTCCACCACGGTTGTTTCCGTAACCTCCGCGAGAATCACCTCCACGGTTGTTATTGAAGCTTCTTCTTTCACCTTCAGGTTTTGGTTCAGATTTATTTACAACAATTGTACGACCTTGAACAGTAGCTCCGTTCAACTCATCAATTGCTTTTTGAGCTTCAGCATCGTTTGGCATCTCTACGAAACCAAAACCTTTGCTTCTTCCAGTAAATTTATCAGTGATAATTTTAACTGAATCTACTGCTCCATAAGCCTCGAAAGACTCTCTTAAATCTGCTTCCTCAATACTGAATGGAAGGCTTCCAACAAAAATGTTCATATGTACTTATTTATAATAATGTAGCAAATGTAGTCTTATTTTTCTGTAATCTACTATATATTAGTTTATTTATGTTTTTATTTTGATTTTAATAATCACCTTATAGAATCTGTGCCTGACAAAAATCTACAAATGATTTTCTGTAGTACTCACTTCAATCGGCACTTTATAAAAGACTCCTTCTTTAAAGTTAATCTTGGGTTTTTCAATATTACTTTCGTCATCATTTTCTGCAGTAAATTTAAACGTTCCAGAAATTGTATGATTTACATTATCATAATCAGTAATAACAATCTGTCCGCTGCCTTTATCTGTACCTGTTGAAAATGCAGACACATCTGTCGACAGTTTATTTTCGTATAATGCCTTAGAAAACTCATCATTACCCAGAGTAAAAGTCTGCTTTGCAGTCGAAGCCATTTGCAAAGTAACTTTTTCATATCCTAAAGAACCTTCTACCACTATACTGCCGTTTTCTCCTAAGTGTGCTTTATAACTTTGAGCTCTCCAAAAAACATTTTCTTTTAAGGCTTGAAAAGCAGGATTATTGAACTTTACATCATCTGTACAAGATGCGACAATAAAAAAAAGCGATAAAAAATAAAAATATCTTTTCATATCTAAGTCAATTTGAGGCAAAAATACCGCATTAAGAGATAATTGCCTCAATAATACTATCAAAAAAGGCAAAAAAACAATAAAATTGGATCCAAAATGCATTTAATACTTTTTGAAACGTATTATTGCTAAAAAAATTATATCTTTGCGCCCTTAATTAATAGAGGTCGAGTACCTCAAAATTTAATCAATAAGATTATGTCAGTAAAAATTAGATTACAAAGACACGGTAAAAAAGGAAAACCTTTTTACTGGGTTGTAGCTGCAGATGCACGCTCAAAAAGAGATGGTAAATACTTAGAGAAAATCGGTACTTACAATCCAAACACTAACCCAGCAACTATCGACTTAAACCTTGATAGTGCAGTTAAATGGTTACACAATGGTGCTCAACCAACTGATACTGCTAGAGCAATTCTTTCTTACAAAGGTGCTTTATTGAAACACCACCTTGATGGAGGTATTCGTAAAGGTGCTTTAACTCAAGAACAAGCTGATGCTAAATTAGCTGCTTGGTTAGAGGCTAAAGCTGGAAAAGTTGATGCTAAAAAAGATGGTTTAACAAAAGCTCAAGCTGATGTTAAAGCTAAAGCTTTGAAAGCTGAAAAAGAAGTTAACGCTAAACGTTTAGCTGCTGCGGCTCAGGCTGAAGCTGATGCTATCGCTGCTGCAACTCCTGCAGTTGAAGAAGTTGCTGAAGTAGAAGCATCTACTGAAGAAGCTCCTGCTGCTGAAGAGAATAACGAAACAACTGAAGCATAATTTTAGCTAGCGATAATGCGTAAAGAAGAATGTTTTTATTTAGGTAAAATCGCTAAAAAATTTAGTTTCAAAGGTGAAGTCTTGGCTTATTTAGACACAGACGAACCTGAGTTATACGAAAATCTGGAATCAGTGTTTGTTGAATGCAACAAACACTTGGTTCCTTTTTTTATTGAAACAAGTTCTTTACACAAAAACGACTTTCTTAGAATTCGTTTTGAAGATGTAAATACCGAAGAAGATGCAGATGCTTTAATTGGCAATCCTATTTATCTTCCTTTA
The DNA here is from genome assembly GCF_002217395.1 of Flavobacterium plurextorum. GTDB lineage: Bacteria > Bacteroidota > Bacteroidia > Flavobacteriales > Flavobacteriaceae > Flavobacterium > Flavobacterium plurextorum. The sequence goes on from NZ_MUHD01000042.1 coordinate 30,869, forward strand.
ACAATGCTGCCTAAACTTTCTGGCAACAAATTCTATTTTCACGAAGTTATTGGTTTCGAAATCGAAGACCAGCGCTTAGGTGTATTTGGAAAAATAGCAGCTGTAAACGACACTACTGCACAACCACTTTTTGAAGTTTTAAATGGCGAAATCGAAATGCTGATTCCGATGATCGATCAATTCCTTGTAAAAATTGACCGCGAAAACAAAAAAGTGATCATGAACTTACCTGAAGGTTTAGTTGAAATGTACCTTTAAAAAAGTGTTCAGTTTTGAGTGTTCAGTTTTCATCTGAAATCAAAAATCATTAATATACAATCCTTAACCAAGATGTTTTCATTCAAGCAATTCTCTGTTCAACAAGATAAAACCGCAATGAAAGTAGGTACTGATGGCGTTTTGTTAGGCTCTTGGGCTCCAATAAATCATAATCCTTTTAGCATTTTAGACATTGGCGCAGGAACTGGAATTATTGCATTGATGCTTGCACAACGAACAAATGCGGAACAAATTGATGCACTTGAAATTGATGAAGACGCATATGAACAAGCGGTAGAAAATTTCGAAAACTCTCCTTGGGGCGATCGTTTATTTTGCTTTCATGCTGGTTTAGATGAATTTATAGAAGAACCGGAAGACGAATATGACTTAATTGTTTCCAATCCGCCTTTTTATGCTGAAGATTACAAAACAGAGAATGAACAACGTGATTTAGCACGTTTTCAAGACGCAATGCCTTTTGAAGAAATTGTTGAAGCAGCTGATTTACTTTTATCCGAAAATGGAATTTTAGCTTTAATTCTTCCCTTTAAAGAAGAAGAAAAATTCATCCGATTAGCAAAAGAATCAGAATTATATCCGATAAAAATAACGCGTGTAAAAGGAACTCCAAAATCTGAAATCAAACGCAGTCTATTAGCTTTTAGCCGAAATGAAACGTCAGAAATCGAAATCAATGAATTAACAATTGAAATCGATCGTCACGTTTATACTCCAGAATATATTGAGCTTACAAAGGATTTTTATCTGAAAATGTAAATCTTAAAATTAAATCTTTTTATTCTCGATTATAAAATTATTATTATTCCAATATTCCAGATCTTCAACAAATTTCGCATCTAATTTCAGTCGATCAATTGGACGTTTTATAGCCGATACATTTTCTGTAATAATATCTTCTGACATTAAATCATAATTTGAATAGACAGTGCTTATTTGCTTTTTACTTGATTGTGAAAAATAATTGCTTTCTACTTTTTCATTACAATAATTAATAAAATAGCGTCCGTTGACATTTTTGTAGGTTTGGGTAATCTTCAGCGACGATTCTATTGTGATATCATCATTATCGTTTGATCTGTCTTTTTTTAAAACCACATATTGCTCAAATTTCACGATCGCAAAAGAATCTGTTTCGATATAAATAAACCCTATTGCAGATTGAGGTGCGGGATTTCCAAAACCAGTAGAAAAAACAGTTGGATTCAAATTTGTAAAACTAATTACATAGACCTTTTTACCACCATAAGTCGTTATCCCTTCTTTCTTTAATTCAAAGTTTTTTGTTTCATAAAGCAAATTCTGATTGCTTAACATTATGTTTCTAAAAATTATAACTCCAAAATACCCTATCCCTTTCCAATTTTCATTTGATACTGAATCTGATTTTTTTCGAAACTGCACTATTTCTCCAAAATAATTGGCCGCAGCATCATCTGAAACTTTAATTCCGTTTGGACTGAAGGTATTAATTGACGCTTCTTCGTTGATAGTAAAAACACCATCTTTATTGGTTTGAGATCTAAAAAAGAATTTCTGATTGAATGGTTTTTGATAATAATTACTTTGAATATTTTCTTTTGATTTCTTTAAAATTGCTGTTGCAGACAGGTTGTTTGGTTTCTTTTTAGCAGAAACAATAATCATTTCATTTAATAAAACCTCAGCTTCTTTTTCTTTATTCAATTTGATCAGCAGTGGTTCCTTTTGCATTTTTTCAAGTGCAGCAACTTCAATTGTATCCGAATAATACCCTAAAGCCGAAATAATCAATTTATCATTAAAACTGCCTTTAGAAATATTGAATTGAAAATTTCCTTCTGAGTTGGCAACTACACTTTTATTGCAATTAAGAAGATAAAGATCTGCATTTGCAATTACAAAATCTGATTTTGAATCTTTAACAGTTCCGGAAATACTAAACGAATCATATAACTTATTCGATTTCTGCGAATACAAAACGTATTGAAGCAACAAAAACAAGATCAAAATTCCTTGTTTGATTTTTATTTTTGACTCCATTTATTTACCTGATTTTGCAAATATAATCGCTCGATCTAGGATCTCATCTCTACCTTGCTGAATTCCTAAAATGGTTGATTTAACTTCAATATTAGGAACAATTCCTATACGCTGTGCTTCTTTTTTGTTTGGGTAAAAAACACCATAGCAAGTAAAAGATGAAGAAAATCCTTTTATTATACCAAACTTATAATTGGTGCCATCAGCTCCTCCTGTCTGACTGCCAATAACGGTTACATTTGGAGCAGTCTTCAGTGCCATCGCCGTAAACTCTCCATGACTTACTGTATTTTCATCAACCAAAACAATTACTTTTCCTTTATAATAATCTGGATTATTTTTTCCACATTTTCTAATATCTGGATTCCATACAAAGCGTCCTGGAAAACTAATATCAGGATCTAAATATCTTGCAAATTCTTTCTCTTGAGGATTCAACCAATCTGAAAGAGCAAACATTACATCATGAGGTCTCTTTCTGTCATCAAAAATAATAGCATTGGTATTTTTAAGCTCTGCAATCAAATCTGGAATATTCTCAACAGCAACCGCATCAAAATTTACGTATCCAATATTCCCTTCCAAAACTTTCCATTTTTCTTGAGTGGGTAATTTAATTTTTAAATCTTTGTATTTATAACGGTTTATTGATTTAACTGCTGTTTTTCCATCGCGAATAAATTCAATTTCAAATGAAGTCGTTTTACCATTAAAAACAGCCCAATAAGCATTTTTCAAAACTGATGGCTCGTTTGATCCTTCAACATATTTCCGATTGTCATTTAAAATTGAAGCGATCGTCTTTCCGTCAACTTTGGTAATTACATCTCCTATTTTTAAGTCATTAACTTTTGCAAGTGAATCATTTTTTAAACTGATAACAACTGCTTTCTGATCAATTATTTTAATATCAACCGGAATAAATTTATCTCCAAAATACTCTAACAACTGCGGCACTTGTGTTGAAGCATGTGTATCATTTAACTTTATAGAGATTTCTCTAATGGCCAATCCAAAGTCTTTCTCAGATTCTGGAGCAATAATTCTTGGCAGAAACTCACTTAATACTTTATCCCAATTTTGATCCATTTGATACTTATAGGGAAAGAAATATTCAACGTAATTCCAATATCGGAATAATATCAAAAGACGAAGATTTTTATCGGTCCATTTAAAATCTGCATATTTAATTTCGTTATTAAATTTTAAAGGCATTCCGTCACCACGACCAAAATCAACATAAAACTGCTTGCCCTGAATTCTGTTTTCTTTAATGAATTCAAGCTTTTTTGAAAGTGATTTCGAGAACAAATCACTTTTTGAAATCCAGGATAAATCGAAGTTCTTATCAAAATATTCCTTTTTCTCTGCTGCTTTTACAACTTCCTGTTTTTTAATTTCTCCCAAAGAAACAATCCAGTTTTCAAGTACTGACGAAAATGCTTCTGCTGATTGTGCTTCTTCTACTTTTGGCAAAATTTGAAATAATTGTTCATCCCAATTTTTGCTTCCATCAACAACATTAGGATGATAATACTTTAAAAAGCCCCAGACTTTACAAGTTGCGGCCAGCTTTTGAGTTTCGGTTATGGGTTTTGAATGAGAATATTGAAATATTAGAATGATAATAGTAAGTAAAATTCTTTTCATTATAAAAATTGGGGCTTGGTTAATTACGGGTTTCGGGGTTAATTTTAAACTTGTTCAAAAATACTTTTAAACTGATATAATATTCTCTCGATTAATCGAAGATCTTCTGTTACAATTTCGGCACTTCCTTTCATTTCCTGCTGAAATACGATTTGCTTTTTATAGGATGTTTCTAATCCGTTTGGCAGTTCAACATCTAGCAATATATTTCCATCTTTATCTGGCACCAAAGAAATATTACGGATTTTACCTTTAAGAACACCAAATTCTCTATCTGGAAAATTAGCTAAACGTATATTTACTCTTTGTCCAACTTTTATCTTTCCCGAATTTAATGCCGGTGCTTTTACTTTTCCAATGAAGCCGTTTTTAGCATCTGGAATAATCGAAAAAACATTGTCTCCTGCATTTATTGTTTGATTTTCTGTCCAAACTTGTAAAAAAGTAACCGTTCCGCTGATAGACGATTTTAGTGTATAGGTCAGTTCCCAGTCCTTAATCACTTTTTTAAGCTGATAAAATGACTGCGCCATGTTTCGTCCCAAGTTTACTTCCTCTTTAGTGCTGTTAATCTGCGAATTCTGACTTGATTTTGTGTTATCAATCAAAGAGGACTTTAATTGTGAAATTGAAGCTAAAAGACCTCGATAATTCTTCTGCGCCTGCAGAAAATTCAATTTTTTTGCTTCCATTTCTTGAGCCGAAATAATTCCTTTTGCAAAAAGAACTTCAAAACGTGCAACTTCATTTTTTTGAAGCTGAAGTTCGCTTTCGTTTATCACTTTTTGCTGCTGAAGAATATCTAATCTTTCTTTTATTTGAATTTTCTCAGAAACTTGCGCTCTGTTCTCAATAGCAAATGGCTGCAAATCATGATTTAATTCCTGAGCTTGATAGTCTTTTTGAAAAACTGCGTATGCACTTTCAATTTCACCCAATTGTGTGTTTTTTAATTGTGCAAAAGGAAATTCTTTTTTAGGATCATTAATATTGTAGCTGTCCATTATGCTTTTTAGTAAAAAAACATCTTTATAATTGGCTGTGTTTTCAATTATTGCCAGCGTTGTATTCTTAGAAACGATTGTTTTATCTTTAACTAAAATGGCTTCAATCCTTCCAGAAGATTTTGATACTATTTTTTCTGGCGGAATATTGGTTGTGATTACAATTTCGGTATTTACAACATCTGGATACTTTATAAACCAGGAAACAAAAAAAAGAAGGAGTATAATTGCAAATATTAAAACTGTTCCCCATCGAATCATCCAATGCGGTACTTTGGTTAGAATATCTTGAACTTCTTCGCTTCTTAATTCGAATGTGTTATGCTCGTCTGCCATAATTAATTTCCTAACTGCAATTGATTTTTAACCAATTCAAAATAATTTCCTTTTTGCTCTACTAAAGATGTATGAGATCCTATTTCTATAATTTTTCCTTTATCCAAAACTACAATTTGGTCTGCATTCATAACTGTACTTAATCTATGCGCAATTACTACTACTGTTTTATTTTCAAAAAACAGACCTAACTTTCTCATTATTTCTTTCTCATTATTTGCATCCAAAGCTGATGTTGCTTCATCAAAAAATAAAATCTCGGGATCTTTATAAACAGCTCTTGCAATTAATAATCTTTGCTTCTGTCCGGTGCTCATTCCTACACCTTCTGCTCCAACTTTTGTGTTATAACCAAGAGGAAGTTCACTGATATATTCTTTAATATTGGCCACATCAGCCGCATAAACCAATCGTTCTTTATTAATTACATCAACTCCAAAAGCAATATTATTTGCAATGGTATCGCTAAAAATAAAGCCTTCCTGCATTACAGCACCAATATTAGAACGCCATGCTTTTTGAGAAATATTTTTCAACTGCGAATTTCCAATAGTGATCTCTCCTTTTTCGGGTTCATAAAACTTAAGCAGCAACTTCATCAAAGTAGTTTTACCGCTTCCGCTGACGCCCACTATAGCGGTTATTTTATTTGGCGGAATCACAAGACTTAAATTATCCAAAACAGGAATATCAGATCCTAAATAACGATATGAAATATTCTTGATTTCTATTGGAGCATCAAAAGGAACATCATTTGTTTGATGAACTTCTTGCTGTGTTTCATCTTCTTTCTCATGAATTTCAGATAATCTTGCCAATGATATTTTGGCATCCTGCAGTTCTCGAACAAATTCAATAAGCTGTGTTACCGGCCCATTTAAACTTCCAACAATCGAACTGATGGCCAGCATCATACCCAATGTAATTGAACCGTCGATAACTAATTTTGCCGACAAAAAGATGATGAAGATATTTTTTAATTCGTTGATAACCGAGGAACCAATTGTTTGTGTCTGCTCCAAAACCAAACCTTTTATCGAAACTCTAAATAATCTAGCCTGCACATATTCCCAACCCCAGCGCTTTTGTTTTTCGGCATTGTGGAGTTTAATTTCCTGCATTCCGTTTATAAGCTCCATCACTTTGCTTTGCTCTTGAGAAACCTCGGCAAAACGTTTATAATCTAAAATTTCTCTACGTTTTAAAAACAAAGTTATCCATCCAAAATAAAGAAGACTTCCAACAAAAAAAACTAAGAATATCTTTAGATTAAAATAAGCTAAAACTGCTCCCATTACAAACATATTTATAACAGAAAACAAGACGTTTAATGAAGATGTGGTTAGGATTTTCTCAATTCGACGGTGGTCATTTATACGCTGCATAATATCACCCGTCATTCGAACATCAAAAAATGAAATAGGCAGATTCATTAATTTAATAAAGAAATCTGAAATAAGTGAAATATTGATACGGGTTGAAAGATGCAGTAAAATCCAACTCCGTATAAGTTCTAAACCTGTTCTTCCGGCAAATAGAAATAACTGCGCAAAAAGAATTAAATAAATAAAATGTATGTTCTGATTTTGTATTCCAATATCGACAATACTTTGCGTTAGGAATGGAAAAATAAGCTGTAGTAAAGTGCTTGCCAACAAACCTATCGACAATTGAATCAAAAATGATTTATAGCGAAGCACATATTGTGAAAGCAATCCAAACCCCAAACCTTTACCGTCTTCTTTATCAAATTCAGATTGAAAAAACTTTGGTGTGGCTTCAATCAATAAAGCGATTCCTTCTTGAGTCGAATCATCGGCGTTGTTTCCAATCCAAAATTTAAGAAAATCCTGTTTATTATATTCAATTAAACCAAAAGCGGGATCTGATATATAATAAGTATCTTTTTTAATTTTATAAAGTACTACATAATGGTTTTTATTCCAATGTAAAATGCACGGAAGGGGCGCTTCTTCTAATCGTTCTGCATTTAATTTTACGCCTAAAGTTCTAAAACCAATTTTTTCAGCTGCATCACTCAAAAAAAGCAAATTGCTCCCCTCACGAGTCGTCTCGCTTGCATCGCGCAACTCCTGAATATTAATTGTTTTACCGTAATGTTTAGCTATGATCTTTAAACATGTTGGTCCGCAATCTTTAAAATCTGCTTGTTTATAACTGGTGAATTTTTTCAACTCTACTATTTGGGTTTATTCATAACAATATTATACAAAAAATCTTAAAATATAAATCAGGTTTTAATTAAACAGCTAAACTTTTCCTTTTATAATTAATTTTCAACTAATCTATAAAAAAGCAAGAAAGCTTTGTTTAAAAACAACAAAGCTTTCTTTACTTTAAATATATTTTATGTTTAGCTGTCCAGCAGACAACTTTCCTCGATAACTGAGGCACAAGTTTCGCCATCAGCTGGACGTATAATACCTGCAAAAATACCTGTTCCTGGACAATAACAAGCCTCAACTCCAGGACCTCCGCCCATAATGTTTTTCTTTTCTTTAACACCTAAAACTTCAATACCAATTAAATCTTTTAATTTTTTCATGATTTGTTTTTTTGATTTGTTAATACTTCAATCATTTTAAGACAGTTGAAGCCTCTGTCTGTCTAACTTAAAAACATCGTAGTATTTTTATTACTATTAAATTCTGCGGCAAAAAAAAGAGAGAATTAATTCTCTCCTAAATATTCAATTTTATTAGTAATACCAACTTTCTCTAGGAGATGGCACTTGATCAGCCCTAACCAAATAAAACTAACCCAGTGACCACTTTTCCTGAGAATCCCAACACCAATCATCAATGTGGGGATATTTGCTCAATGTTCCACGATCGAGCGCCTACAAATTAAAAAAAACATGACTAAATTTTAAAAAAGGCTGTATGTATATTACTTTTAAATAATTTCAAAAAAACTAGCAGCAAAGACGATTTGTATCGCAGATACCTGCTTCAGTATTTATTGGACATGTCCCACCACTTGGTATCAACACGCATCCGGCTTCAATTGCAAATACCCAGCATTCTGGAATACCTCCTTTTATCGTTTTTTGCTCATTTTTACTAATATGCTGAGCATGTTTCAGATTTAAAATTTTCTTTAACATAACTATTTAAATTTATTTTCGAATCTTTTACAATTGCGCTATCTTAATTTACGCTGGCGTAATTCAAATCTAACGAGTAATACTCGGCACAATCTTCAAAGGTCAAACCAGATCTGCTATACCATGTGTCACATTTTGAAGTAGCTTCTTTAACGTTTGTACCTACTATTGTTTTTTGTTCACTGGCAGTAATCTCTTGTGATCCTTCCAGATTTAGAATGTTTTTTAACATAACTCTTGATTTATTCGGTTTGGGGGGGAACTCTATTTTTATTCTATTTGAAACTAAGCTGTTTTTTCAAGAACCGCTTCTTTCTGTTCTGCAAAATCATTTAAAAAATACTTCAATTCATTTAGCTCATATTCACTTGGAAACAAGCCCTCATTTACAATTTTTACTGGAGTATAATTGAAGTTATTTTTAGAACACCATTCATACTGTTTATTTATTTCCTGCTTAACAATCATACTAACGGAATCAACAGGCCATTTTTTTAACCATTTTTTAAGATTCATTTTTTTAATATGCCAATCTGAAATTGCTTCGACTGTTTTTCCTGGAGTTGATCTGTTTATTGACAAAAGCCTTTCGACAACAACTTTATACGGATTATCGACATTCTCTGGATTAACATTAAACAATACGTTCAAAAATATTTTATCAGGAAATTTCAAAACTAAGTCAAAAGCTTCTTGAAATGTTTTATGACAGTGTACACAACTTGGACTTACAATTACAGTAAGTTTTACGGCGGCACTTCTATTTCCAAAATTTAATCCTCTTAAATCTTCAAGTCCGTTGGTATAAGAAACTTTCTTAGACAAGAAATCAAGTAATGAATAATTTCTTTTAAACTTCTTTAGCTCTTTTAAAGTGTTTTCATTATTAAGAACATTTTTAGCAATTGATTTTATAACATACCAAATTGGCACCAAAAGAATTAAAGAAAAAAGAAATGGAAAAATCGCCTCGAAACTAAAATTCAAAGTAAACAAGTCTGATGAAAACCAAATTAAACTTTGCGTAAAAATCAAGAACGAAACCATTAAACACATTACACACCATTTTTGAAGTTCAAATTTTTGAATCCATATAGATGATACAATTACTGGAATTGCTAATAAACTCAAGAATCCAACAAAAACAGATGAACTTAAAGGCTGTACTAAAATTGCTATAAATGACGCTCCAAAGAAAAGCAGCGGGAGATCAGAAAAACTAATCCATTTATCACTATAATTTTCATCAAAATTTAGTACTGAGCTGCATGATGAATTTGCACTTAGATTACAAAATTTCGAAATAATGCCATTTTTAAAACCTAGTTTTTCCTGAACAATTAAAATACTAACAACTAATCCTAAAGCCGAGGTTAGTAAAAATATACTGCTGTATAAAGTATATGCATTATAAAAGAACGATAACCCTGCTAAAAGTAAAAATGGCAAGAAGTATTTTAATCCGCTCAATTCAACTTTTAAATTTTCTCTTGCAACTACATTATTAGGTTCGATTGCTACAATTACTCCATTCCAATCTAAAAGAAACTTATCATACGATATTTTTTGAACTCCTTTTTTAATGGTACTAATTCGAACAAAGTTTTTTGCTCTCTCAACTAATGTTAATTCATCTTTAAAATAAGCCAAAAAATTAGAAGGCAAATCAACGATCTGCTCTTTAGAAACTCTTACTGCTGCATTCTCAATTGACAACAAATCGAAAGAATCTGTTATCGCAAATAAACTTGGATAATTAGGATGAGAAAGAAACAAATCCTTAAACTCATTTTTCACTTCCGAGTATCTGTTTATTTGGAGAAATTTTTGAATAAGTTTTAACATTCTTTGGACTGGTTTAAATCATAATTACAGTACAAATATTGCTGTTTTTATTCGAAAAATAATCCTAAAAGTACACATTTTATCAATTATACTACATACAATTTATAAATTATAACTAGTACAATACAATACACAACTATTTACAATACAAGTAGTTATCAAGCCAAACAGTCACTCAAAAAGCTCAAAACACCAATTTCGATCAAGGGTTTCTCATTTTATCTAGTTTTGACAAATCAGAAAACTTAAAATGCAAAAACATGACAAATCATAAACTAAAATTCGAAGATTTCTGAGTAAAAAAAACTACTTAAAAATCAAAAAAACAAGGTTCAAAAAGAGGTTTTCCTGCCCCCGAAAATTCTCAAAATGATCTGCGAAAAGCAAATATTGAGTTGTAAAATCAGCCAAAAAACTTTCCCAAAAAACTCCAAATCTTGACAAAGGCCTACTTCATTTATTAAAAAAATAGTAACCCTAAAACATCAAATCATGTCAAATCTGAAACTAAAATTCGAAGATTTTCAAGGAGAAAAGTTATCTAAAAAACAACAAAAAAGAGTCCAAGGAGGAGAAATTATACTGCCGCCTCCACCGCCGCCTATTGATCCTGGAAAAGGAGGATTGGGAGGCGTAAATTAAAAAACGTCCTAATACAAACTCCAAATCTCGATTAAACACCTGCCCCTGTTTTAAAAAAATCCACAACCCTAAAAACATTAAAACATGTCAAATCAAAAATTAAAATTCGAAGATTTTCAAGTAGAGAAATTATCTAAAACCCATCAAAAAGCGATAAGAGGAGGAGATGGCACTGATTTAGATATAATTCCGCCGCCACCGGTTGACCCAGGAAAAGGAGGATGCGGAGGCGTTGCGTAAAAGCAGCTAACTATTCTAAATAAAATACCCCACTTTAAAAACCCACAACACTAAAAATAGTAAATCATGTCAAATCAAAAATTAAAATTCGAGGACTTTCAAGGAGAAAAAATTTCTAAGAATCAGCAAAAAACAGTAAGAGGAGGAGATGATCCAAATCCACCACCACCGCCGCCTATTGATCCAGGAAAAGGAGGATTGGGAGGCGCTACTTAAAAAAATGCCCGAAACGAACTAAGCCCCAATCAAAAACCTACACTTTATTTTAAATCCACAACACTAAATATATCAAAACATGTCAAATCAAAAATTAAAATTCGAAGATTTTCAAGGAGAAGAATTATCTAAAAACCATCTAAAAGCAGTAAAAGGAGGAGGAGAAAATGATACTGATGAACAATCACCTGATGCTATACCTGTTGATCCTGGAAAAGGAGGCGGCGGAGGTGCTTTATAAAATTTGAATCACAGAAATGGTTATCTCAAATAACTATTATTAAATATTATTCGCAAATTGAGCTGGAGATACTCCAGTTCTTTTGCGAAACGATTTTGCAAAAGAAACTGCATTTTTAAAACCAACACTTTCTGCAATAGCTTGTGTAGAATATTTTCGGTACATATGGTTCGTAATCATTTCATTGATTACGTAATTAATTTTCAACTCATTAGAATATTCTCCAAATGATTTACCAAATCGTTTATTAACTACATAAGACAAATAAGTTGTGTTTGTTTTTATTTTCTTTGCTACATAAGGCAAGGTAAAATCAGCATTTAAGTACTCTAACTTGTTCTCAAGAGCTAATAGTTTTTCGACAATTTTATTTTCTTTAGCCTCGTCGATGCTCAGAGTAATATTTTCTTTTTTGAGCTGTGCTTCTTCTAATTCAAGAACTTCTTCTTGTATTTCTGGCTGCGGTTCAACTAATTCGCTGTTATTTTTCTTCTCAATATTTGCTTTAAATTCTTCTATTAAAGCATTCATTTTTTTATGTGCCTTATTTTTATCTCTAATGTTTTTAATTAAAAGAAATACAACACTTACAAAGATTAATACATAAAAAACCTTAAGACCTCTATTTATTAGGACTTCATTTTTATACCTTTCTTCAATAGTAACCATTTCATCAGTAAGGTTGTTTACACCTTGTTTATAGTTAACTTCTAAAGCTTCGGCACTTAATTTTTCCTCAAACTTCTCATAATTATCCAAGTAAATTCTTGAATGTTTATAAGCAAGTTCTGGTTTGTTTTGAATATTGTAAATTTTAGCTTGGTAATAATTTGATTTTAAATAATCAATAGCATTCGAATTTGTAATTGCAGAAATCGAGTCACATTTTTTAAAAAAAACTAATGCTCTGTCGTACTGTTTAGTTGTAAAATAAATATCACCTAAATTATAATTGGCAATACACAATATGTCTTTCTGATTATTTTGATTGGATAAAAACACAACATCATAATATGTTTTTTCAGCATTTTTATAATCGCCCTTCCAGTTGTAGACATTCCCTAAACTTAATTTTGCTACTATTTTATTAGAAGCAAAATTTTGAGAATAATTTATGGTTTTCTTATAGTAATATTCTGCCGAATCAAGTAAATACCTCTTACTTGAATTTTTCATAAAGTAACTTTCATAGGAACTCGCCAAACTCCGATTGAGGTTACTTTTAAGATTTAAAAACTGATCTTTACTAAAAACGTTTTCATTTTCATCAATAAATCGATCAATTTGCTTTACATTCTTAATTGCTAATTGATAGTTTCCTACTGCTTCATTCACTAACGAAATATTCATTTTGAACTTAACAAGCTGTTTTACATCATTAATTTGTAAAGACAACTTCATTCCTTCTTGATAAATTTCAAGAGCTTTTGCATAATTACCTCGATAGGCCTCAGCCAAACCTCCATAATTATAAACGTAAGATCTTAGTTGTGTTTTTTCTTTTGAGTCTGGTATTTTCTCTAAATATTGTAATGCTGCTTTATATCTTTCTTGAGACCTTTTTGAATCACCTTTAGCTTGAAAAATAGCGGTCATCGATCCATTTGCAAAAGCCAAATGCTTGTAATCTTTCGATTTAGCCATTTGCGAGGCATATACAAGAGCACTATCGACATTTGCGTTGAAATTTAGTCGGATTTTTTCTTGTAATAGTAAATACTCCTTTTCACTCATTACATTTGACTCTTGAGCAAATGCGCTATTTAGAACAAAAAAAAGTAGAAAAGAGATGATCAGCCTCATTCAATTTATGTTTTTGGAATCTCAAAATTAGGTTATAAATTATCAATAAACTAAAAATAATTTACCTTATTTGTGATTATTTTGTAACTAATATGTATAAATGTAACAATTTTACTTTGTTTTGTTATATTTATATTGCGTAAATTTGTTTAGTAAAACTATACAAAAATGAAACCAGATTTATTTCAAGCTCCAGATTATTACAATCTTGATGATTTATTAACAGACGAACACAAACTAGTTAGAGAGTCTGCACGTGCATGGGTTAAAAGAGAAGTTTCTCCTATTATTGAGGAATTTGCTCAAAAAGCAGAATTTCCTAAACAGATCATAAAAGGTCTAGGAGAAATTGGCGGATTTGGACCTTATATTCCTGTAGAATATGGAGGTGCAGGTTTAGACCAAATTTCGTATGGTTTAATTATGCAGGAAATAGAACGAGGTGATTCTGGTGTAAGATCTACGTCATCTGTTCAATCTTCATTAGTAATGTATCCTATTTGGAAGTATGGAAATGAAGAGCAGCGAATGAGGTTTTTACCAAAACTGGCAACAGGTGAATATATAGGATGCTTTGGTTTAACCGAACCAGATCATGGATCGGATCCTGGAAGCATGATTACCAATTTTAAAGATATGGGTGACCATTATCTTTTAAATGGTGCTAAAATGTGGATTTCAAATGCTCCTTTTGCTGACATTGCTGTTGTTTGGGCAAAAAACGAAGAAGGACGTATTCATGGTTTAATCGTTGAACGAGGAATGGAAGGTTTTACAACTCCTGAAACTCATAATAAATGGTCACTTCGCGCATCTGCAACTGGTGAATTGATTTTTGATAATGTAAAAGTGCCTAAAGAAAACCTTTTACCAAACAAATCTGGTTTAGGCGCACCGCTTGGCTGTTTAGATTCTGCTCGATATGGAATCGCTTGGGGTGCAATTGGAGCAGCAATGGATTGTTATGATACTGCTTTAAGATATGCCAAAGAAAGAATCCAGTTTGGAAAACCAATTGGAGGAACACAATTACAGCAAAAAAAATTAGCCGAAATGATTACCGAAATCACAAAAGCTCAATTATTAACTTGGCGTTTAGGAGTTTTAAGAAACGAAGGAAAAGCGACGACAGCACAAATTTCGATGGCAAAACGCAACAATGTAGATATGGCAATTCACATTGCAAGAGAAGCCAGACAAATGCTGGGCGGAATGGGAATCACTGGCGAATACTCAATTATGCGCCATATGATGAATCTTGAAAGTGTTATTACTTATGAAGGAACTCATGACATTCATTTATTAATTACTGGAATGGATGTAACTGGAATTTCGGCATTTAAATAATAAACAACTATTAAATTATACACAAAATCAATTTAAAAGGCTTCTTCTTACCAGGAAGCTTTTTATCTTTGTATAAAATTTTCATACATGAATATTGAAACTATACACAATAGCATTCAACCTCAAAAAGAGCAGCTTTTAAAACACTCTTTATACAACAAAATACACAGCATTGATGATCTTCACATCTTTTTAGAAAATCATGTTTTTGCTGTATGGGATTTTATGTCTTTATTAAAAGCTTTACAAGCCAAACTTACTTGCACAACAACGCCTTGGTTTGCTACCAAAAATCCTGAAACAAGATATTTAATCAATGAGATTGTTTTAGCAGAAGAAACAGACTTAAGCATTGACGGCAGAAGACAAAGTCATTACGAAATGTATCTTGAAGCAATGGAAGACTGCGGCGCTGATACAACCGAAATTACTAAATTTTTGAATGAAGTAAATTCACTTCATAATATTTTTGTTGCCATAAAACAAAGTTCTGTTCATCCTGAAATAAAATCTTTCTTAGATTTTACTTTCAGAGTTATTGAAGAAGGAAAACCGCATCAAATTGCTGCTGCTTTTACTTTTGGAAGAGAAGACTTAATTCCGAGTATGTTTACCGAAATCCTCAAAAACTTTCAAAAAAACTTTCCTGATACTGATTTAAGCAAACTTGTTTATTATTTCGAACGTCATATTGAACTTGATGCCGACGAACACGGACCAATGGCAATGCAGATGATTACAGATTTATGTGAAGATGATGCGCAAAAATGGAAGGAAGTTGAAGAGGTTTCAATATTAGCTTTAGAAAAACGAATTGGACTTTGGAATGCTATTGAAGAAGAAATTCTGATGAAAACTGAAATGGTCTAAAACAAAATAAGTTATTTAACGTAACTACTCTTTAAAAAATTCCAATAACTAAAACTGTTTTAACACCAGATAAGTTATTGGATTTTTGTTTTTCACTACTAAATTGTGGTTTGAAGAAATTAAACTGTCTTAAAAAAGCAGATTAAAAACGAGATTATGCAAGTTTCACCACCAAAAGAACTTTCTCCCTATATCAAGCATTATCTATTTTTAGATAATGCGGAAACCGCTGTACAAAAATTTCGCTTATTTTCAGACGGGAATACTGGACTTGTATTTTCTCTAAAAAGCAAACTCATTTCTGGAATTAATAAATATGAAATAAAAGATTATCTGCCGGCTTCCTTTTTATATGGACAACTTAACAGTTATAAAGATCTTTATTCTGAAAATGAAATAACGTTGATAATTGTAGTTTTTCAGCCCAACGGAATACATCAATTGTTAGGAATTCCTGCCAATGAATTTCATGATTCTATTGTTTCTGTCGAAGATATTTTTGGCAAAAAAGCGGCAGAGCTTCAGGAGAGCCTGTTTCAACAAAACAATCAAATGCGAGTTGAACTGCTTAATTCTTTTTTTAAATCATTAATCGTTCCCAAAACAGCTTCAAATCAATTATTAATAGATCATTCTATAAACTTTATTACTACCAATAAAGGGCATTTTACAATAAAACAATTAGTTGAACATACCGGTTACACAGAAAGACATCTTGAAAGAAAATTCAAAGAATGCGTCGGATTGAATCCGAAAAAATTTGGTAATGTGATAAGATTACATCATTTTCTAAAATTATTAAAAGACAAAACGGATAAAACCAACTTAACAACAATTTGTTATGATGCTGGATTTTCAGATCAATCTCATTTAATAAAAGAATTTAGAAAACACACAGGAATAACTCCAACTGAATATGTACACAGCAGCGGGAAATTAACCAACAATCTTATAAAAAGATTTCCTCCTTTGTCATTCTAAAATGTCGGTTTTGTACAATTTATAAAATATTGGCTCTGCTATTTTTGACTAAAATTAATAGCGTACAATATGAAAAATCTAAAAATAGCCACAGCTCAGTTCGAAAACAAAAGCGGCGACAAAAACTACAACTTATCTGTAATCGAAAAACTTTCTCAAAAGGCATCTTCCGAAGGATGTGATGTGATTTCGTTTCATGAATGTTCTATAACCGGATATACTTTTGCAAGAAGCTTATCAAAAGAACAAATATTAGACATAGCAGAATTAATTCCGAGTGGAGAAAGTATTTTAAAATTGACCGAAATTGCTGCAAACAACAACATTGTCATTTTAGCCGGACTCTTTGAAAAAGACGAAAACGACAATTTATTTAAAGCTTATGTCTGCGTAGATAAAAATGGATTAGTCGCTAAATATCGAAAATTACATCCGTTTATAAATCCGTATTTAACCCCTGGAGATCGTTATTGTATTTTTGAAATTGAAGGCTGGAAATGCGGTATTTTAATTTGTTACGACAATAATATTATCGAAAATGTACGCGCCACAAAACTTTTGGGTGCCGATATTATATTTATGCCTCACGTAACGATGTGTACACCTTCTACCCGACCTGGAGCTGGTTTTGTCGCACCGCAGCTTTGGGAAAACCGCGAAGCTGATCCCACTTCTTTACGCCTAGAATTTGACGGAATGAAAGGCCGAGATTGGTTAATGAAATGGCTGCCGGCAAGAGCTTACGATAATGCGATTTATGCCGTGTTTTCAAACCCAATTGGTATGGATGATGACCAATTAAAAAACGGTTGTTCAATGATTCTTGATCCGTTTGGAGATATTCTGGCGGAGTGCCGAAGTTTTGATGACTCTTTTGCAACGACTGTACTTACACCAGAAAAATGCATTCAGGCAGGAGGAAATCGTTATATAAAAGCTAGAAGACCAGAATTATACAAAGATATTATTGGTCAAAATCACAAATCAGAACAAAATGTAGTCTGGCTGAACTCTGATAAAAAAAACATAAATTAAGGTTTTCGCCTATTCAGAGCAATTGAAAAATTTACCTTTGAAGATTCATTAATTTACAGAACAACACTAATAATGGAATTTTTTAAAACTACAAATGAAGATATCGATGCTGTTTTCGATATTTATAATGAAGCTACATCTTATCAAAAAACCGTAAATAATAAAAGCTGGAGAGGTTTTGAAAGAACATTAATAGAAAAAGAAATTGCCGAAAATCGTCATTTTATAATCAAAGAAGGAGATGAAGTTGCTTGTACATTTGTACTTACTTTTAATGATTTAATTATCTGGAAAGAAGCCAGCAAAGATCCTGCAGTTTATTTGCATCGTATTGCTACAAACCCAAAATTTAGAGGACAATCATACGTTAAAAAAATCATAGACTGGACTAAGGAATATGCCAAAGAAAACGGTAAAGAATACATTAGACTTGATACACACAGCGGCAACGAAAGGATAAATAAATATTACACCAGCTGTGGTTTCACCTACAAAGGAATAAGTACTATCGAATGGACAAGCGAATTACCGGAACATTATAAAGAAGGTTCTTTTAGTTTGTTTGAGATTAAGCTTTAGATTTGTGTTTTAATTAATCAGCTGAAAAACTGTATTTTTGTAGAAATAATGAAAGCTGTATCTTACAAAAAAAGCCTGTTTTTTACCAAAATATATTTTTCTTTAAGATTTTTAAATACCTTTGATTTATGAGCACAACAACAAAATCAAGTCATATAGGACGCAAAATCAGCCGTATTCGCGAGCTGAAAGACATGAAACAAGAAGCACTTGCAGAGGCTTTAGGTATAACTCAACAATCTGTTTCGAATATAGAAAACAGTGAAAATATAGACGAACAAAAACTTAAAGAAGTTGCTAAAGCTCTTGGAGTTACTGTTGAAGCAATTAAAAACTTTTCCGAAGAAGCTGTATTTAATTACTTTAATAATATTTATGATAATGGTGTTTTTAATACTGGTAATTATTGCAATTTTAACCCTTTAGATAAAGTTATTGAGCTTTACGAGCGTTTGGTGCAGGTTGAAAAGGATAAAAATGAATATTTGGAGAAATTGTTGAAAGGGAAATAAAGCACTTATATTAACAAAAAAGAGATCTGAAAATTTCAGATCTCTTTTTTTGTTTTCAGCAGAGAGGAAGGGATTCGAACCCTCGATACAGTTACCCATATACTAGCTTTCCAGGCTAGCTCCTTAAACCACTCGGACACCTCTCTATTTTGGTCTGCAAAGAACACAAAAAAAATCGAGTTTCAAAAGTAAAACTCAAGATTAGTTTAAATGCTTTTTCTAAACTCTTCCATGAATAATTTTACTGCCTTTTTCTGGTAACCACCAATCGTTAACATATACGATTCTCGCTTGGTGACAACGCCTGTAATCTGAATGGCTTTAAGATTATCCCAGCCTTTTAGCGCTTTCTCGGCTACAATTGTTGCCCAATCGCTGTTTTCTACCATTTGCAATAAGGCATGAATTGAATTTAATTCTATTGAGATTTTTGGTTTCATATTGTATTTTTTAAACAATACTTCGACATATTCTCTTGAATTAGATCCTTTTCCGGGTAAAATAAGCGGAACATCTTCTATTTTCTTAAACGGTATTTTACCTAAAGAGGCTAAAGAATGTGACTTAGAAACTGCCATAACCATATTTGAAGTAAACAAAGGCACTTTCTGAATTGGAAGTTCAATTTCATGCGATGAAATAACCAAAACCAAATCTAATTCATTCGTCAGTAACTTTTGTTCTAAAGCTTCTGTAGTTCCATATTCGACTACAATTTTTAAATTTTGGTATGTTTTTGCAAAGGCATTTATAACAGGCAAAATCAAAAGCCCAAAAATATACGTTACGCCTAATCGGAGTTCGCCGCCAATCATTTCGTTTAAATCTTCAATTGCCTGTTTTCCATTTTCTACATTTTCAACCACTTTTTTAGCATGAATTAAAAAAACAGAACCTGCTTCGGTAAGCTGAACCTTTTTTCCAATCCTTTTAAACAAAGGCATTCCCAGTTCCTCTTCAAGTTTTTTTATTTGCTGCGAAAGTCCGGATTGCGTCACAAAACACAATTCGGCAGCTTTTGTAAAATGCAATACCTCAGCAGTTTTAATAAAATATTCGAGTTGATAAATTTCCATATCGATAAGTTTTACTACTTATAATGAGTAAAATTATTAATTTTTCTAATGAAATCATAATCCCGACCTTTGTAAAAAAATATTTCAGGTTATGTTTAAAGCGTTAAAATCAAGAAACTTCAAGTTATTCTTTTACGGACAGTCCGTTTCTGTTATTGGGACTTGGCTTCAAAAAACAGCAGTGAGCTGGATGGTTTACAGCATTACCGGATCTGTATTTTTGTTAGGTTTGGCTACTTTTTTAAGCATGATTCCATCCTTGTTTTTAGCGCCATTGGCAGGAAGTATTATTGGCAGATACGACAGACATAAAGCCATGATTTTATTGCAGTCTTTGGCAATGCTTCAAGCTGGAGCTTTGGCTCTGTTGATTTACTTAAAAATTTACAACATCAATTTTATTTTGGCATTAAGCCTTTTTCAAGGAATTATCAATGCTTTTGATATGACTTGTCGACAAACCATGATGATTGATATTGTCGACAATAAAGAAGATCTTCCCAATGCGGTCGCCTTAAACTCAACCTTAAATAATTTTGCCCGAATTGCAGGACCTGCTTTAGCGGGAATTATATTGCATAACTATGGTGAAGACATTTGTTTTATTGGAAACTTTCTAAGTTACATTCCAGTTTTAATATCCTTATTAATGATGAAAATCACGCCGCATATTAAAGCAGTTGATAAATTTAAAATGCTCGAAGATTTTATTGAAGGTTTTGATTACATCAAAAAAGAAGCTGAAATGGCCAAAATGCTTTTAATGTTAACCTGCAGCAGTTTATTTGTAATTTCTTTTAATACTTTGATGCCGGTTTTTGCCAAAGATATTTTTAGCGGTAATGCACAAACTTTCAGCTGGTTTGAAAGTGCGGCCGGAATTGGCTCAATCATATCGGCAATTTATCTGGCTAATTTGAAAAAATCAGACAATATGAGCAAAATAATGATCGCTGCGAGCTTATTATTGGGTTTCAGCATCATTATACTCGCCTACTCAAATAGTTTAACTATTGCTTTAATTTGCATGGCTTTGAGCGGCGTTGGCATGATGGCGCAAACCTCATCTATAAATATTTACATTCAAACGCAAAGTGTCGTCAATATGCGTTCGAGAAGTATCAGTTATTATTTAATGGCTTATCAAGGAATGATTCCTGTGGGAAGTTTGATTATTGGTTATGTTTCGCACATTATTGGAACTCGAAATACAGTTGCCATTCAAGGAATAATCAGTATTATCTCTGTAATTGTTTATGTGTATTACAAAAATCGCAGTTCTCAAGCGGATTTAGAAACTTGTCCAGTTCGTTATAAAGATTCAAAGTTTTAAATTCCAATTATAGACAATCTTGTCATTTCGATCCCGAGGCTTCGGGAGAGAAATCTTAGTTAGAAATTCGACAAAGATTGATCTTTTTGGAGCGGAGTTACTTGTTGAGATTTCTCGTTCCTCGAAATGACAAACTAATTTAAAAAAAACAATAAAAAAATCCCAAATTCCAACTTTTAATGTTTGGGATTTGGGATTTTAAATATTAGATTTTAATCTAAGAAATTTCCCCGCGCAGTGCAGTTTCAAAGATACTTTTAAATTCGTTTTGAGGAATATTATGACCTAACAAATACATTAGTTTTGTAATTGCGGCTTCTGTAGTAATATCTTTTCCTGAAATAACTCCAAGCGACTTTAAGGCTGTACTCGTTTCGTACTGCCCCATATTTACACTTCCGCCAGAACATTGTGTTACATTTACAATGTGCATTCCAGATTTGATAGCTTTTTCAATTAAATGTAAAAACCAATCTTCGGTTGGCGCATTTCCTGAACCGTAAGTTTCCAGCACAATTCCGCGTAATCCTGGAGTTGCCAAGATCGAAGCCAAAACGGTTTCACTCATTCCTGGAAACATTTTTATGATGGCAACATGATTATCTAAGTTCTTATGAACGATCAAATCTGCATCTTTATTTACAGGAAGAAACAAATGAGAGTTTAATTTTAAATGAACTCCCGATTCTACCAATTCAGGGTAATTTGGTGCTGTAAAAGCTCTAAAATGCTCCGCATTTACTTTTGAAGTACGATTTCCTCTGTATAATTTATATTCAAAATAAAGGCAAACTTCTGTAATTACAGGTTTCCCATTTTCTAGAAGTGAGGCAATTTGAATTGCTGTAATCAGATTTTCTTTTGCATCCGTTCGTAAATCTCCAATTGGTAATTGAGAACCTGTAAACACAACTGGTTTTGCCAAATTCTCAAGCATGAAACTCAATGCCGAAGCTGAATATGACATGGTATCTGAACCGTGAAGAACTACAAATCCGTCATAAGAAGCATAATTTTCTTCTATGATTTCTGCAATTTTTGTCCATTCAGAAGGGTTCATATTAGATGAATCTATCGGGTCTTCAAAAGAAACCGTTTCGATTTCACAATCTAATTGTTTGATTTCAGGAATCTTTTGCAATAACTTTCCAAAGTTAAATGCTTTAAGCGCTCCTGTTTCAAAGTCCTTGCTCATACCGATAGTTCCACCGGTATAAATTAGAAGTATTTTAGCCTTAGATGACATCACCGTATTTTAATTTGTTGACAACCGGATTGGCATACATCGCAAGAAAGCCTTGTCTAGTAACAGGATTATCGCTGCCAATACGCATTTCTAAACGACGCTCAAACAATGATTTTTCACTGTCTTTGTATAGATGAGAAAATGTATTTGTTTTATGCAAAATATCGTAGGCAATAAAATTAGTCGGCCACAATTTATAGTTCTTCAATACTGAATCGTCTATAACTTGAGCTAGAGCTTGAATTTGTTTATTGGCATTGTCATTTTCTGCTGCGATCTGATCAATTTCCTTATCCAGAACATCGCCTACCGAAATATGTATTCTCTTTTTGGTTCCCATGATACCACTTAAAATGGTCATGAAATCTTCATTTTTTTCTTTAATATAAACTTCATTGTTTGCTTCTGCCATTAATTGCGGCATTTTCAAAACATCTGTTGGATCATATTCGTATGAAATAGAAACGGGAACAATTTTTAATTTCTTAAAATAATCCATCAAATTGGCTTCATCAGAACCCATTCCAATCATTTTTAAAACTCCTGGATTCGTTTCGTCGTTTCCATCTTTGGTACGTCCTTCTCGCTGTGCAATCCAAACTGAGCGGTTTTCACGAAGCAGTAAGTGCCCAATATATTCTGATAATAATTTAGAACTTTGCAGCATTTCACGAGGCGTTAAACCTCTTAAAACCAAAAAGTTTCTATTTAATTTTGCCAAGGTTGACAAAAATGCTTTTTTCACTAGATTATCTCCAATTGCAGAAGCTGTCATAACCAAACCATGCTCAAATAAACAAACATTAAGCAATGTTGTATCTAAAAGGATATCTCTATGATTTGAGATAAACAAATAAGATTCATTTTTCTCTAATTTCTCAAAACCTGAAGTGGTAAGTCCTTCAGAACTTCTTTCAAGAACTTTTTGAATGGTATTGTAAATAAAGTTGCATTGAAAATCACGAATCGAATGTGTTTTCTTAAGCTGTTCCTTCCAAACCTCATCTTCCACATCCGGAAAAGTAAAATTCATCATAGCTTTCATCATCGGATGATTGACTACACCATGAAGTGCTTCATTTATTTCGGAATCATAGAACGGTCGAATGGCATCAAATCTCTGCATTATTATTTATCTGTTTAAGTGGGCAAATGAACAAAAAAAAAATTAAAGTATTGTAAGGTGTGGGTTAAATACCAAAAACGGCTTTTGAATTTTGTGTTGTAATGTTGGCAATTTCTTCTTCAGAAACATTATATATATCGGCTAGTTTAGCAATTACATTGACTAAATAACTGCTTTCATTTCTTTTTCCTCTGTACGGAATTGGCGCTAAATAAGGTGAATCTGTTTCTAAAACGATATGTTTTAAATCGATTTGATTTAAAAACTGATCAATTTTTCCGTTCTTAAAAGTCACAACTCCTCCAATTCCTAACTTCATATTATAAGATATTGCCTGATGCGCCTGCTCTAAAGTTCCCGAAAAACAATGAAAAATACCGAATAAATCGGCTGCTTTTTCTTCTTCCAAAACTTCAAAAATTTCATCAAAGGCTTCGCGGCAATGAATTACGATTGGCAATTTGTATTGTTTTGCCAATTGAATTTGTTTCTTAAAAGCAATCTGCTGTTCTTTTAAGTGCGTTTTATCCCAATACAAATCGATTCCAATTTCGCCTACAGCATAGAATTTTCGTTTAGATAATTCCGTCTCAACATGCGCTAATTCTTCTAAATAATTATCTTTTACATATGTTGGGTGCAAACCCATCATCAGGAAAATATTATCTGGGTAACTTTGCTCTAAATCATACATAGACTGTGTTGCAGCGGCGTCGATTGCGGGAATAAAAAAACGAGTAATTCCGGCATCGATAGCTCTTTGAATCATTGCGTCACGATCCTGATCAAATTCTTCAGAATATAAATGTGTGTGTGTATCGGTAATAATTGGTTTCAAATTCAATTGTATATTTTTAAAGTTGTCAAAATTACGACAATATTAAAAGAATAGCAATTATGTAAAATAAACCCGCAAATTTGGCGGATTCACTTTCCTAAAAAGAGATATTTCTGTTATTCTAAGAAACAAGCGATGAAATACTAACTAAAAAAAACCTTTGCCAAGATTTAAAACTTTGACAAAGGTTTGCAAATACAGTATTAAAGCTGTCGCCCTGAGCGAAATCGAAGTCCAGCAATAAAAAAGCCCCCAATTCTTCTATAATTGCTTAAGTGGTCTTCGATTTCGCTCAGGATGACATACTCTACTTATTTTCCCGTTTCAATAAAAGCTAAAGCACGATCCAAAACCTCATCTTTTCCTTCTTGAATTCCTTTAATAGTTGGTTCTATCTTGATGTCTGGAATAATTCCTATTCTTTGGGTTTCTCTGCGATCTGGGTAATAAACTCCAATTCCCGAAAAATTGGTATGAAACCCTGAAAAATCAAATTCAAAAACATTTCCGTCTGCTCCTGCTGTCTGACTTCCTATAATTGTTGTATTTCCTGCAGTTTGAAAACACATTGCTGTCCATTCTGATTGACTTATAGAATCTTCATTAAGCAGTACAATTACTTTTCCTTTATAATGATCTTTATTTTCAGAACCGCAATTTCTTCCTTTTGTCCAATTATAACGTCCTGGATAATTTAGATATGGCATTGTGTAAACGCAAAAGACTTTTTCCTGAGGATTCAAAAATTTAGCAATTTCTTCAAATGTGCCTTTTGGATAATTTCTCATATCAAAAACAATTGCTTTTGAATCTTTTAGACCGTTAATCATATCTGGAATATGTATTGGTTTTATAACTCCCATGTTTACATAACCAATATTATTCTCTAGAAGTTTAAACTTATCTTTCTTTTTCTGAGCTCCTTTTTTATACTCATTTCGATGCGAATCATGATAATTAAACCATGTCATAGACTTTGTTTCGTATTTTCCATCTTTTAGAAACTCTACTTTAACATTTTCAGATTCGCTTCTTAAAATTTCTCCTGCGACTTTGTTTCGATAAGAAACTTCGTTTGAAGCACATTTAATATCTCTTTTTTCCTCAAGAAGCTCTTTAATACTCTTATCATCTATTTTAGTGATTACAGTTCCTATTTTAATATTATCAGCTTCAGCGAGACTGTCTCCTAAAATCTCTGTAATTACCAATTTCTCATCGATAATTTTACCTGCAGCTGGAAAATAAAAAGATGCCTTTTTTCCTGTTTCTAATGACGAATAAATAAAAAATTCAACATGACTGTCATCTAGATTTACTGCCGCTTTTCTTAATGCTTTATAAAAGTCTTCTGGTTTTTTCGACTGAACAACAAGAGGTAATACCTCGTTTAAAGTTAGATCCCATTTTTGATCCATCAGATATTTATATGGAAAATAATATTCTACCACATTCCAATAAGAAAACAACATTAAAAGTCTGTAGTTTTTATCATTATAATCTAATTTGAAGTAGTTTTTCAAATTTTTAAATCCATCAAAACTAGGCCCAAACTCTTCATTAACTTGAAATCTGTTGTCTTCGATAAATTTCAATTTTTTCGAAAGTTTCTTAGAAAACAACTTATTATTGAACCAGCTTAAATCAAAGTTTTTATCAAAAAATTCGACCTCTTTTGGTATAACAATCGGCGTAACTTCTTTTACCGGCCCAAGATTATCGATCCAGTTTTCCAGCACCAGCGAAAACTCTTCTTTGGTTTTTGCGTTTTCTATTTTTGGCAAAGTTTCAAGAAGCTGGTTATCCCAATTTAATTCTCCACCGGCAGCTTTTGGATGATAATATTTTAAGAATCCCCAAACTTTGCAAGCAGCCGTAAGTTTTTCGGTTTCTGTAATGTTAGAGTGGCTGAAAATGGTTTGTGAAAAAATAATAAGAAAAAACAAAGTGATTTTCTTCATTAAATAAGTACGGTTAAATTAATATTAGTTTTGGGGTTGGTTAACAGCATAAAATTAAAATCGAATTTAGGGCATAATTTCTAATTTCTATTACGTCTTTACGTAAACTGCTGCTATAAATTCATTTATTTTTGATTATTAGCTCATTTACAGCACTAATACATCAAAAAACAGCATAAAAAAAGATTCGCAAAGTATTTATTTCCTTGCGAATCTCTATTCTCTTTATTCGTTTACAGCTTAATCCAGATCATTCAATAAATCCTGAACATCATCATAATCTTCAAAATCCTGCGAAATGGTCTGAAGAATTTCTTTGCAGGCTTTATAATCTTTTTGTTTTAGTTTCGACAAAGCCAGATACCAAACTGCTTTGTCTTTATAAACAGACGTTCCTGTTTTTAGCGCATTAAAAACTGCTTCTGCTTTTACATAATGGCTTTCTTCTAAGAGAGAAACGCCATAGAAAAATTGTATTTCGGCCGTTTTTTGCTTTTGGAGAACGGTTTCAAAAAGGGGAATTGCTTTGTTGTATCTTTTTGCATTATACTCCATTTCGGCTTCTTTTAAAGTCGCATCAATCGTTCCTCTTTCCGTAAAAAAAGCTTGTTCAGGATTATTATAATCTGCAAAAGTTGGATTTTGGCTGTAATTAAAAAAGAACAATCCAAATAGAACAGCAATAGAAGCTGCAACAGCAAAATACCACGGTTTTAAACCGATAACTTTTGTTTTTTTATTGAAGTGTTTGTTTGAAATATTGGTCAGATTTTCTTTAAAAGCCTCTCTCTCTTGTTCAAATTCAAACTTATTAGCCAGTTGAAGCTGTGTGTTTTTAAAAGTCTCAAATTCTGATGCAAATTCTGAATCTGCTGACAACTGTTTTTCAAAATCATTTTTAGCCTCAATCGTTAATTCGCCTTGAAGATATTGATCAAATAATATGTAACGCTCTTCGTTCATGACTACTTATTTTTTAAAGATTTAAAGTTTTTTGCTTCCTGAATCCATTGCGTTAACTGACCCACGCATAACGATTTCTTTTTACGAACATATCCGTAAGTTACGTTTAGTTTTTCGGCCACTTCCTCCATCGATTTAATCGTAAAACTGAGCTTTAATAATTCTTGACACTTATCTCCCAATTTCTGGAACATGGTGTCAAAAAGCTGTTGTTTTTCGTCAAAATCTTCAGTTTGTCCAATTAATTCTAAAGCAGATTCATTGATAGATACTGCATCTTCATTAATTGTTACCCCTTTATTGGATGTTTTTTTCAGTTCATTCAGCCATTTTCTTTTACACAATAAAAAGAAATAAGCATCAAACGGACAGGTTAACTGGAGCGCATTGGCTTTGGCTTGATTAAAAAGCAAAATCAACACGTCCTGAACCACATCCTGAGCCTGATCTCTATCTCCAGAATTATTCATTATAAACATAACAACTTTGGGAACAAACTTTTTGTAGATGGTCTGAATTACTGCCGAATCGTTTGAGGCAAGTCCTTCAACATATTTTTGATCCGGATGTACTTTGCTTTTATCCATAAAAAACTTTTTATCAGATAAAGTTAAAAAAAGAATTTCAAATAAAAGGGTAACAATTCATTAGCGTAGTTGATATAAGAGAACAAATATCTTTTTAAAGGATAAAAAATTAAGAAAAAATGGAAATGTATCAATTTACTTCTGACAAAACTTTGAATCAATTTCACGAAATGATTTCTGCTAAAACCCGAAATGGTTTTGTGATTGTAGAGCATAATGAAAAACTGCCTTATGTGGTTTTATGCAGAGAAAAAAAAGTCGTCAAACATACTTTGCATTTATTTCTTACCTGTCTCACTTTCGGACTTTGGTCTGTTGTCTGGATTTATTTAATCGTAACGCTTTCGCGGAAGAAAAACATTTTGGTCGCGGTTGATGAAGACGGAAATCTATTTGAAGACAAATGTCTCTCTGCCTAAAATTAAAAAAAATCAAAATCAGGGGTAACAATTTTTAAACCTCGAACATCTATCTATATAACAATCATTTAAAAACTAGAAATTATGAATACTCAATTTAAAACTATCAGTCTTTTATTTTTATTAATTATCACTTTTGTAAGCTGCGATACGAGCGACGGAGACGATATTATTATTTCGCCGCCAACTTCGGCTGCATTTAAAAGCATCAGCGAAAAAGGTCTTAAAAAAAACACTCAAAACTTTACAATTACTGCAGGAACTGGAGTGGTCACTTTGACTTCGGCAAAAGGAGTAAAATTAACTTTAAACGGAGATTGTTTAACTAAAAACGGAAATCCTGTTACCGGTCAAGTTGATATTGAATACGTAGAACTTTTTGATAAAGGAAATATGCTGATTTCGAACAAACCAACTATGGGAATTATGCCTGACGGAAAGAAAAACCTTTTGATTTCGGGCGGAGAATTCTTTATTAAAGCTTCTCAAGGCGGTGTTGAATTAAAAACTTCGTGTTATATGAATTTAATTGTTCCAACGACTTTAACAAATGGTTTGGATAATGCTATGACTTTATGGAACGGCGTGATCGATGAGCGCGGAGAACTGGCTTGGGAACAACCTAAACCAAATGCTGACGGAACTGGCGGTAAAGGCGGCGTACAAGGCGAAGGTGCAAATTATTACGTTACTTTCGGGAAATTTGGATGGACAAATGTGGACCGTTTTTACAGTGATCCAAGACCAAAAACAACACTTTTGGTAAAAGCTCCTGAAGGTTATACTAATGAAAATAGTGCTGTTTATTTATCGTATGATGGCGAAGGAACGAATGCTCTTGCAAAATTAGACACCTATACTTCTGCAGGATTATTCAGCGAGCATTATGGTCAAATCCCAATTGGTTTAAAATGCCACGTGATTTTTGCAACTGAAGATAATGGTCAATGGCGTTATGCGATTAAAGCTGTAACTGTCGCGGCAAACGATGTTTATACTTTTACTCTTGCTGAAACAATAGTGGGCACAGAAACGCAGCTGGTAGCGGCGATCAATGCAATCCAGTAACTTACGATTACTTTTTTTTAAGAGAAAGTGATGATTTGCTCATCACTTTTTTTTACATTTAATCTTGTTTCAAAATTTACCCTGACGATTTTAAAACTAAAAACTCTCTAGTTATGAAACCAATAACGTCTGTTTTCTTTATTTTATTTACCGTTTTCGCGATTGGACAAACCAAAGTAAAAGACACCATAACCCGAAGAGCTTCTATTGGTTTTATCCAAAATGGAAATGCTGTCACTTTTAAACCCGAAACGCCGCCGCTAATTCCTATTGCGGGTGCGCCAAAACCAAGTTATTCGTATTTATGGGAACTGGGAGATGGTCATTACAGCAAAGAGGCTGAACCTAAACATGTTTACAAAAAGAAAGGAACATATACCGCAAGACTTGCCGTAACTAATAATTATGACAACGGAAAACCTCCGGCAACACGCCCTAAAAAAGTGGTTGTAAATGATGTTACCGATAACAATTATAAAGATATTGCTTCGATTGCTGACCAAAATGGTTTTGCTGTTTTAAAAAACTGCGATCCAATTCCAGAACAGGAAATGGTAGTTGTGGTAAGTTACCAAAATCTAGAAAATTATGTTTCAAACGGTAAACTGTATCTTTTTTATAACGAGAAGCAGTTTAAGCATAATAACTTTGAACTGAGTGATTTTAGAACTTATGCAGGCGAACGTGAAATAAAAGAAAACTTAGTCGCTGCGGTCGATGATCTTGATGATTCTAATAATTTTACGGCTGCTGCCGAAAGTAATTTCAATCTTAAAAAATATCGAAATACTACAACGGAAGAAGATCTTGATGCTTCGCTTTTAGACGCTCATAAAACGTATCATAATGTTTCGCTTTTAGAATTTGACAATGCTGATCCAGGTGAAACCCGAAATATTTTTTATACTTTTAAAACTACTCCCGAAATGATAAAAGACACTAGCGCAACGGTTACAATGCGTGGTATTTTTGTTCCGAATCGAAGTTATAAAAATCATAAGATTAAGAATCTTGAAATGGAAATTGTAACCTCTCACGATCCTAATAAAATGGGATCTAACGGAAGTTTTATGAATTATAGATTGGTGCGTTTTAAAAGAGTGAATTTTAAAACTCGTTTTCAAAATAATGGTGAAGGTCCTGCAAGGAAAATTCGTTTAGAAACTGATATTCCTGATATGTTCGATAAGAAAACATTTCAAATTGAAAGTATGTATCCAGAATGTCCTATTTGTCCAAAAGGCGAAGAACCAACGGTAAGCTGCCTTGATACGATTATTAAACAGAAACAAATTATTTTTACGTTTAAGAATATTTATCTGCCGGGAACGGAACAAAAAAATGTGAAGGAAAAAGACAGTACAAAAGGTTTTGTAAAATACTCGATGAAATTTGGCGAAGATTTTCATAAAGTAAAAACCAAAAGCAGAACTTCGATTATTTTTGATAAAAACGAACCTATTATTACTAACTATGCTACTACTCGATTCCTGCCCGGAATTTCGATTGGTGTAAAAGCGGGTTATAATTTTTATCCTGATTTAGATAAATCGACGAGTTATTTTGTTGGTGCCACAATTTCCCCTTTTAAATCGTATCGCTTTTACTGGCAGGTTGAATGGGTAAATGCCTTAAACCAATACAACAGCGCTGTTGATATTGTAAATGAAACTCGTGTCAATGCAAATGGTGTAAGACAATTGCAGCGTACAACTACTTTGACCGAAAACAAAAATATCAATTGGGAAGTTCCTGTTTTAATTCGCTACAACATTAATAATTATATTGGCATCGGTGCAGGAATTCAGGCTAATATAAATGTCTCATCAGAACAGCATCAAAATATAAAAGTAGAAACTTTTGAAGGCGAAAAAGAACTGATTTTAATAGATACGAAAACAGCAACAAATACGGTTAAAAATTCTTTTGCCGATTTTAATACTGGGCTTTTATTTGATTTAACGGCGGGTTTTGCTAGAATTGGACCAAGCTTAGGCGCGCGTTATGTAATTAATTTTGAACAGAATTTTAATTATTTTCAGGTTTATGGAATTTGGAAGTTTTAATTTTTTCTCACCATATAAGTGATGTAAACTCATCTTGCCTACATTGTCTTATTAATACAAATGTCACCCTGAGCGAAGTCGAAGGTTTTACAACTAAAAGGTCTTCGACTTCACTTAAACAGACAAACCTTTATCAACACAATTTATAATATGAACTTATATCGCATATATGTTTTTATCTTTCTTTTTATAAATCTGAGTGTTTTTGGACAGAATCAGGAAGATAAAATATACAATGCTGTTGACAGTTTTACGGCTCACCCTTCTATAAAAGCGATACAAGATTTATCTAATGTTGAAGCTGCTTTTTGGAAAAATCCTAATCCCAAAACGAAGGAAGAATTAATGGCAATTGTGGTTTTAAACTGCAATAAAGGATATTATGAAAATTTGTTTGGGCTGACTCAAAATGCTGTTTCGAGTTATGAAAAAGCATGGCAGGTTTTTCAAAAAAATAAACTCGGCAATTATGATATAATTGAATTCTGCCTGAAACCTTTGGGAAATTTATATACTGTTTTGGGTGATTACGATAGTGCCGAGAATACTATAAAACAATATTATTTTATTGCAAATACTTCTAAAATTTATCCTGACGCACAAAAACAAAAATTTGCCGCCATTTTGAATTTATCAAATGTGTATCAAGGGTCTGGCAAAATTTCTATGGCGATTGAACTTTTAGAAAATACGCTAAAAACAGAAAACTTATCTAATTTGCAAAAAGGAATCTTGTGGAATAATCTTGGGAATAATTATTTACTAAGTTCTACAGAGAATTTAATGCGCCCTGAAATTCTTAAAAAAGCTGAGAAAACTTTTGAA
Source organism: Flavobacterium plurextorum (assembly GCF_002217395.1). GTDB lineage: Bacteria > Bacteroidota > Bacteroidia > Flavobacteriales > Flavobacteriaceae > Flavobacterium > Flavobacterium plurextorum. The sequence continues at coordinate 63,106 of NZ_MUHD01000042.1, forward strand.
GCTTCAATAAAATATCTTGAAAAGGAGAAAGGTCAATCTGAAACTTTATCTAATTCTTATCGAAATCTGGCTTCGATGAACAGACAATGGCAGCGATTTGATCTTACGGATTCTTATATGCAAAAGGCTGAAAAACTGTTTTTAGAAACGCCAAATCAGCAGCCTAGAAAATTAGCAAAACTATATTATGAAAAGGCTTTATTGTTTTTTGACGAGCGAAAATATGACGAAAGTTCGAACGAAATTACAAGGATTTTTAAAACTTTAATTCCCAATTACAATTCAAAAAACATATTACCAAACCAAAATCAATTGTATACGGAAACGGTTTTGGCGGATGCGCTCGATTTACAGGCAGAAATGTTGAAATCTAAGCAGCCGAAAAAAGCGCTGGAAGCTTTTGAACTTTCTTTTTACATCGAAGATTTATTGAAGAATAATCTGGTATACGAAAACTCAAAAATTTTAATGCAGCTGCGATCTCGAAATCGTACCGAAAAATGCATTTCAATTTATAGTGAATTGTTTAAAAAAGAAAGTAAAACGCAATATCTAGAAGAAGCTTTTCAGCTTTCTGAAAGAACAAAATCGGGTATTTTGCAACGTTATAGATCAAATTTTAAAACTGCTTCGGCAGAAGAAAAACAACTTTTACAGGAGCTTCAGAACTTTAATAATGCTATTTTAAAAGAACAGCAAAAAGGAAATTCGGCCAATATTTCAAGAATAAATAATTTTATAAAAAAGCAAAACGAATTAATGATTTCGTTGAAAAGAGTACAGTTCAAAAATGCCGATTATGTTCCTGAAAAATGTGATTTAAAAGGATTGTTTTCAAAATTAGAAAAAGATAAAGCAGTAATGGTTTATTATTTCATGGGATTTGAAAATCAATATTTCTTTACTTTACAAAACAACACAATTAGCTTAAATCGCCTTAATACCACACATACATCAATTCCTAAAATTGTACAATTTGTAGAGTATTTTAATGATGCAAACGCTGTTACAAATGACATTTCCGGCTATAACAAATGTGGTAAACAGGTATTCGATATTTTAAAACTGCCAAATAATTCTATCAATAAAAACTTGATAATAGTTCCTGACGGCATTTTAAATTTTCTTCCGTTCGAAGCTTTAATTACACAGGAATCAAACACAACAAATTTTGCCAAAATGCATTATTTACTGAATGATTTTAAGATTGCTTATAATACATCGGCTAGTATTTATCTAAATTCAAAACCTGTTTTAAAATCAGATAAAACGGTTTTGGGTATTTTTCCTGTTTTCGAAAAATCATCTTTTGAATTGCGTTATTCGAAGAAAGAACTGGCTTCGATTCGAAATAATTTTAAGGGGAAATATTTGGAAAACGCTGATGCGACATTTAACAATTTCAAAAATAATGCTTCAAATTATTCGATTTTACATTTGAGTACGCACGCTTCTTCGGGTGATATTGAAACTCCGGCAAGCATCAAGTTTTACGATCGAGAAATTTTATATTCAGAATTGTATAATCTGCATATTAATCCTGATTTAGTGGTTTTGAGTGCGTGCGAAACTGGAATTGGAAAGTTGTATAAAGCCGAAGGTGCGATGAGCGTTGCAAGAGGTTTTCAGTTTGCAGGCGCACAGAATTTGATGTTTTCTTTATGGAAGGTGAATGATTTTACAACTTCAGTTTTTATGACTGATTTTTATAAAAACGTCAAAAACAATGTTTCGTATTTTGAAGCTAATACAAATGCAAAACGGGAATATTTAAATGACAAATCGATTCCGAATGCAAAGAAATCTCCTTATTACTGGAGTTCTTTTGTGTATTACGGCTCTATTTCGGGAGAAGAAAAATCTGGAAATTATATCTATTATGTGATTAGCTTTTTGATTGTAATTGGCTTATTTTTGGTTTTCAATCAGCATCGAAAATGGAAAATCTTCACGAAGTTCTCAAAAAAGAGAAATACAAAAAAATAAAATTTAAAGTTACCAAAACACAGCATCTTTCTATAAAAGCGAAGATTAACGGTATATCTGGAAATTTCATTTTAGATACCGGCGCATCAAATACTTGTATTGGTTTTGAAAGTATCGAACGTTTTGAACTGGCTGCAAAAAAATCTAAAACAAAAGCTTCTGGCGCGGGCGGAACCGGAATGGCAACACAAATTTCGGCACACAATCATTTGCAATTAGGAAGCTGGAAAAAGAAAGATTTCAGCATTGTAATTTTTGATCTTTCGCACGTAAATGAAGCGTTAGAATCCTACAAAGCAAAACCCGTTCACGGCATTATTGGTGCTGATGTTTTACTTGAAGGTAAAGCGATTATCGATTATTTTAATCATTATGTGTATTTGAAATAAAATTCCAATATAAAAGTTCCAAATTCCAATCTTCAAAAAAATCAAATAAAAAATCCCAAACTCCTTTCGGAATTTGGGATTTTTTCAATCTAAATTAAATCAACAATTAATGGGTGTGTTTCGGATTAAAACCGTCTTCACTTACTTCTGTCGGCACATAATCAGCAAACATTTCAGCTTCGTAATCGATTTTTTCTCCTTTAGAGAATTTATGAATAATTTTCTCCATGATATTATAAATTACTGGAACTACAATTAAGGTTAGGAATAAAGAAGAAATTAATCCTCCGATAATTACCCAAGCCAAACCGTTTTTCCACTCAGCTCCAGCTCCAGATGCTAATGCAATTGGGAACATACCAAATACCATCGCAATTGTCGTCATCAAAATCGGACGTAAACGAGCGTGATTTGCTTGAATTAATGCTGTTCTGATCGATTCTCCAGCTGCTCTACGCTGATTGGTATAATCGACAAGCATGATCGCATTCTTACACACCAGACCAATCAACATGATGATCCCTAAAATGGTAAAGATATTTAATGAGTTGTTTGTTAATGCTAAGGCAAGCATCGCTCCAATAAACGAAAGCGGGATAGCAAATAATACGACGAATGGGTGCACGAAACTGTCATACAAACTCACCATTACAAGGTAAACTAAAATAATTGCAGCTAATAATGCGATTCCTAAAGTACCAAATCCTTCAGATTGGTTCTCCATATCACCACCCCAAATATAGTTTACTCCAACTGGTTTTTTCAGCTTATCTAATTTTTCCTGCCATATTCCAACAATTGTACCTGAAGGAACTCCAACGTTTTGTCCTTTTACAGTTACAGATGCTGATTTGTCTCTACGCTCTAATTGGCTAGGTCCAGAACCTTCTGTAATATCTGCAAACTGTGACAATTTAATTTGCTGTCCAGCATTGTTTATGAAAATCAAGTTACTTACATCAGAAATACTTTTTCTGTCGAATGCATTATATCTAATGTTGATATCGTATTCGTATTCACCAGCTCTGTATTTACCATCTGTGTTTCCACTAAAAGCAGTTTGCATTGTTAAACCAACTGTTTGAAGTGTTAATCCTAAAGCAGCCATTTTATCACGGTCTACTTTTACGTTGATTTCAGGGTTTCCGTCTTCAACAGTCAATTTAATCTCTGTTGTTCCAGGAATTTTACGTAATTCAGCTTCTGCTAATTTTGCAAATGCCATTGCGCTTTCTGTTGATGGACCTGTTACAATTAATCCTAAGGTTGCATCTTCAGCTGTTCCTAAAATACCTACTGGTACTGTTTTTACTTTCGCTCCAACTAATACTTTTTCAAGTTTACGTTTAATTTTTGCTGCATAAACTGATGCGTCATCTTTACGATCTTTTTGATCAATCATTTTTACATCAATCTCTGCTTTGTAAGCTGTTGCTTGCGATGCTCCAAAACCTTCTGAAGTTTGTCCTACTGTCGTAATTTGACTGTGAACGTATTCTTCATTTTTAAGGAATGCTTCAGCTTTTTGAGTCATGAAGTTGGTTTGTTCTAACGAAGCGTCTTTTGGCATTTCGATTTGAACTAAGAATTCTCCACTATCAGATGATGCAAAAAACTCTCCTCCAATGAAACCTCCGCCCATTAATCCAACTGTTGAAACTAAGAAAAGGACAATTACAACAGCAAATGTTTTAATATAATGATCTAAACACCAAGTTAACAAATGAGAAACCCAGTTTGTGAAACGTGTTAAATATTCTTCGAAACCAAGAATGATTCTTCCAAATAAATTTTTCCCTTCAATATGCTCTAATTTCCCGAAACGAGATGACAACCAAGGAATAATAGTAAATGAAGCCAACAATGACAACATCGTTGAGATAATTACGGTAACACAGAATTGCGTAATAATATTAGATACTAAACCAGAACTCATTGCGATTGGCAAGAATACCACGACAATTACTAAAGTAATAGAAGTTACTGTACCACCAATTTCTGCAGTTCCATCATAAGATGCACGAATTCGGCTTTTACCCATTTCCATGTGCCTGTAGATATTTTCTAATACCACAATCGCATCATCGACCAGAATACCTACAACTAAAGACAATCCTAATAAACTCATTAAGTTTAAGGTATATCCCATTAAATAAATACCAATAAATGTAGCAATTAAAGATGCAGGAATAGATACCATTACAATCAATGAGTTTCTAATACTGTGAAGGAAGAACAACATTACAAAAGCAACAAGAACTACTGCAATTAATAAATCGTGTACTACAGAATCTGCTGCTTCAAGAGTAAATACTGTACTGTCTTTTGCAACTTCTAATTTTAACTGGTTTACTTTATAATCTTTTTCAAGAGTCGCAATTGTTTTTAATAAATGCTCACTTACCGCCACGGCATTTGCATCAGATTGTTTTACGATTTGTAAAACGATTGCACTTTTTTGATCTACACGAGATATTTTTTCCGCAATTTTTTGTGTATCCTGAACATCAGCAATATCACTTAAACGAATTTGTATTCCGTTTTGAGAAGAAACTACTAAGTTTCTTAATTCGTCAACACTTTTATATTTACCCGCTAAACGAATTAATATTTTTTGATTACGAGTTTGGATATTTCCTGTTGGGAAATCTAAGTTTGAAGTCAAAATATTTTGTTGCACCTGCGGAACTGACAAGTTGTAACCCTGCATTTTTACTGCGTCAAGATTTACTTGAATTTCACGCTCTGATCCACCAATAATATTTACCTGAGCCACACCTTGTACACGAGATAAAATAGGCGCAATTTTTTTGTCAATTAAGTCATAAAATTCTGCTTCGTCCATTTTTCCGTTAGCACCAAGCGTCATAATTGGTAAATCACTCAGCGAGAATTTTGTCAATGCCGGCGTTTTAACATCATCTGGTAAATCACTAATGATGGCATTAATTTTTCGCTGTGCATCATTTAAAGAGAAATCGACTTTTGCGTTTGATGTTAATGTAATCGATACGATCGATAAACTTTCATACGATTTAGAGTCAATTTTCTTGACATTTTCTAAGGATGCGATCGCGTCCTCAATTTTCTTGGTCACAGTATTTTCAACCTCACTTGGAGAAGCTCCAGGATAAACGGTAGAAATAGTAATAACGTTTTGTTCAAACTTCGGGATCAGCTCGTAGCCTAGCTGGCTGTAACTGAACAATCCACCAAGTGTTAGAATTGTAAACAATACAATTACTAACGACGGACGTTTTATGGATATTTCGGCTAATTTCATATTTGTTGCTTTATGCTGTGGGCTGTACGCTATAGGCTTTAGACTTTTTAAAGGGCTTAAAGCTTATAGCTTACGGCTTAAAGCCAATAATTATTTAATAATTTCTACTGTATTTCCGTCTTGTAAGTTAATCTGTCCTGTAACGATTACTTTTTCTCCATCAGATAAACCATTGATAACCTCAACTTTATCACCCAAAATTCTACCTGCAGTTACTTTTCTTAATTTTGCAATACCATTTTCAGCTACAAAAATTTCGTTGCTGCTTACACTTCCAACAAACGCGTTTCTAGGTACAACCATCATGCTTTGTTTTTGTTGTTTTGATGCAAAATTTGCAGTTCCGTACATACCTGCTTTTAGGTCGTTGTTGGTATTGTTTGCAATTTCGATTTCAACAGGAAAGTTTAAAGACTCATCAGCTTTTGCGGCAATGAAAGTAATTTTTCCAGAAAAAGTTTTATCAGGATATACACTTGCAGTAATATTAACATGATCTCCTAATTTTAAACTTGTTACTTGGTTTTCGTTTACAGTAACAATAAGTTTTAGTTTAGAAACATTTACAATGTCAAACAATGCAGTTGCAGGCATACCTGTTAAGATAGATCCCGGCTCAATGTATTTTTTATTGATAAAACCGTTAATCGGCGCTTTTACTTTAGTATCTCCAACATTGATATTTGCTTGTTTAAGGTTAGACTCAGCATTTGTTAAAGCTAACTTTGCCTGATCTAATTGTTGTTTAGTAACACCACCTGTTTTAAAAGCATTTTCGTATCTGTTGTAATCAGATTTTGCATTTTGATATGCTGCTTGTGCTTGTTGCGCGCTTACATTGATTACATCACCTCTCATGGTTAACAATGTTTGACCTACACGTACATAATCACCTTCTTTAGCTAAAACGCTGATTACTTTTCCAGATTTCTCAGCTGAGAATGTTAATTCTTGAATAGGCTGAAAGTTTCCGTTTGCAACAAAATCTAATGAAACTTCTTCAGTTTTTACTGGTGAAACTTTTACTGAAACTGCTGCATTTTTTTCTGCAACAATATCTGTTTTTTCTTTATTTTCTTTCTTATTATTATTTAAGACATACCCAATCGCCCCCAGTGCTGCGATTATGATTACGATTGTTATAATAGTTTTCTTCATTGTAATTAGTTATTTAATAAGAGATTTAAGTTCGCCTTTTGATTTGATTAAAGATATTTCGGCAATTTTATAATTTAAAACTGCTCTGGTAAAATTATTTTGAGCTTCAAGAGATGCATTTTCAGCATCCAGTAAATCTGTTAATGATGCTAATCCTTGAAGATAATTATTTTTTGTATTGCTTAAAATCTCAGTCGCCAAACGCATGTTCTCTTTTTGATTCTTTATTGTAACAAGGTTATTGTCAATTTGAGCCATTGCATTTCTGTAATCTAAATCAAGCGAAAGTTTAGTGTCTTTAATATCTTCTTGAAGCGATCTGATTTCTACATCAGCCTGTCTTACTTTTGCACGAGTTCCAAAACCTGTAAAAATTGGCACATGTAAATTCAATCCAATTGCAGAGAAATCTGACCAGTACACGCCATTTGAAGGTTTTGCAAACCAAGGCATGTTAGGACCTTGACCAATATAATTGTAACCTGCAGTCAGCGAAAGTGTTGGATAATATCCTGCTTCAACTGCTTTTTTATTGAATACTAAAAGCTCCTCTTGTTTTTTCAAAAGTAAATACTCTGTTCTGTTTTCGATATTTGGTAACTCTGTTAATGAAGCAGGTACAACTTCAAATTTTTCTTTAGGCATATCAATTACAGTTTCAATAGGCATTCCCATGTAAAACTTCAAAGCATTTTCCTGTAATGTAATTTGATTTTTAATTTGCTGACGCTCCGTATCAATGTTTGACATTTTTACAATAATACGATCCAAGTCAATTTTCTTAGCCAAACCATTATCAAACTGTCCTTTTACAATATCACGAACTTTAGTAGTATTAACATAATTACTATCTAATAGAACTAATCGTTCTCTTTGTACATATACAGAATAATAGTTGTTTGCAACTCTTTCAATTACCTGCTCTTCTGTTAACTGATCGTTTATTTGATAAAACTCACGAGTAGATTTTGCTGCTCTTAATCCTGTAAAAACAGATTGATCAAAAATTGCCTGAGTCAAAGAAACTCCTGCAGTTGATGTCCATTTTTGACCAAATGCCGCTTGAATAGTAGTTCCAGGCTGACCAAATCCTGCACCATCAATAACCGTTGTTTGAATAATTGGATTATGAGTTAAATTTCCATTAGCAGAAATTTGAGGTAATGCTCGTGAACGTATTTCCTGAATTTTGTACTCACTATTTTCAACCTGTAATTTTGCTTTTTTAGCATCGGCTTTATTTTGAAGCGCATAATTAAGTGCGTCTTTCAAGGTTAAAGTTGTTACTTGCGCATTGACCGATAAGCCAATTGTACACAAAAATATAAGAACTATTCGTTTCATATGAAGTTAAAATTTATTTTGGATTGATGATTTAAAAATCATGTTTATATAGTTTGATGATTATGCTCTAACTTTTTCGAGTTGTTTTTCTAATTCAGCTATTCCTTTTTCTGTCGCCATTGCTCTGGAATGGTACTCCAAAGCTTCCAATTCTATTTCCTGCGCTTCTCTTTCAGAAACAGTAGTTTCGTTTATATGAAAAATTAAAGTGTAATAAAACTTCACATAAATGTCAATATTTAAATCGGGGCGATATAAACCTTCGCGAATTCCTTTTTCAATATTCTCTCTAAAATACTGTGTACATTGTTCGATTTCGTACGACAATACATTTTGATAAATTTCTGGGTAATGTTTCTTTAACTGATAAATTGGCGATGTATCTGTATTGTTTTTAAACATATCACGGAACATCTCTCTAATTTCAAAATTCTCTTGAATCGCGTTGAAGTTCTTTGCTACAATAGTGTCAATTATTCCATGCACTTGTTTATGAACCGTCGAAGTACTTTCTTCAATTAAAACTTCTTTATTACAGAAATACTTGTAAATCGTTTTTTTCGAAATACACATTTCACCCGCAATATCATCCATCGTAACGCTCTTAAAGCCAAGCTTTAAAAAAAGCTCACTAGCCTTCGAAATAATTTTCTCTTTCATTTTAATTTTCCGACTTGCATCACAAATATACTTAGGAAACTAAAATCTAAAAAATAGTTTCCATTATATTTGTAATAATTTTACATTAAATTATACTTTCTGTAAGATTTATATACTAAATTCTAAGTTTGCAATCAGCTTAATATCTTTGCCTAATGCTAAACCTCCGTTATGATTAAATGAATTATAATCAAGTCCAAAATCCTGACGTCTAATATCTCCTTTAATTTCAAAAGCAACTTTTCGCTCTCCATTATAAGTATTAACGCCAATAAATTCTGCATCAAGTTCTACAACTTTAGTCACATCTTTTATCGTTAAATCGCCTTTAAAAAAGTTAATATTATTATTCACTTTTTGAAATGAAGTCGATTTAAAACTGATGATTGGATGCTCATCTACATCAAAAAAATCTTGAAGCTGCAAATAAGTATCTATCTGCTGAAAGCTTTCATTTTTATTATTTATATCCAGTGAAAATTCAACCGACGCATCTTCAATTTCATTGTCTTCGATATTCACATAACCGCCAAATTTATTTGTTGTTCCTCCTAAATAAGCAATTATCGAATGTCTCATTTTTATTAAAACATCTGATTGTGTCGAATCTAAAGTCCATGTTGTTTTCATAAATATTTGATTTTATTGAGTTTATAGCTTCCTCAAACCTCTTACGGAAACTTTTACAGTGTTTATAGTTTCCAAATTAACGGTGCAAATATAAACAGGAAACTCTAAACACCAAAAAAGTTTCCGTGTTTTTTTTAAAATAATTTTAACTTGTTAAGAATTAATACATTTAATGACAATTTTAGGCGGAAACTATACTTTTGGAATTTTAAGGCAGAAATAATTCATTAATGAATTGTATCTTTGAGGCTCATAAATTAGAATTTCATGCACGATATAAGTCAATACCAGGATTTTTTTATTGATTATTTAAAAAAACAAGACATACACAAAGAACCCGGGAATCTTTATGAACCTATTGAATACATTTTAGGACTTGGCGGTAAACGCATACGACCAGTACTGACTTTAATGGCTTCTGAAGTTTTTGACACTACTTATAAAACGGCACTTCCGGCAGCAATGGCTGTTGAAGTTTTTCATAACTTCTCGTTAGTTCATGATGACATTATGGATGATGCACCTTTGAGAAGAGGACAAATAACGGTTCATGAAAAATGGAATTTGAATACTGGAATTCTTTCTGGTGACGCGATGCTTATTTTAGCTTATCAGTATTTTGAACAATATGAACCCACTGTTTTTAGAGACTTAGCAAAACTTTTTAGCAAAACTGCGCTCGAAGTATGCGAAGGACAACAATGGGATGTTGATTTTGAAAACCGAAACGATGTTACTATTCCAGAATACCTAAAAATGATCGAATACAAAACTGCTGTTCTTGTAGCCGCAGCAATGAAAATGGGAGCAATTGTTGCCAAAACTTCAGAAAAAGAAGGTGATTTGATTTATGATTTTGGACTAAATTTAGGTTTAGCTTTTCAGCTTCAAGACGATTATCTTGATGCTTTTGGAGATCCTGAAACTTTTGGAAAACAAGTTGGCGGCGATATTATCGAGAACAAAAAAACCTATTTATACTTAAAAGCATTAGAATTCTCGACTCCTGAAAAAGGGGATGAATTACAAAAATTATTCAGCGTTCAATTAGAAGATAATTCAGAGAAAATCGAAAAAGTAAAAGCCATTTTCAACGAGTCAGGCGCCTCAAAAACAACGCAGGAAACTATCGAAATGTATACTCTTAAAGCTTTTGAAACTTTGGAAAAAATGGAAATCAGCCCAGAAAAGAAAAATGTTTTAAGAACTTTCGGAGAGAATTTAATGGATAGAAAAGTTTAGTTTTTCTTTTACAAATCAGCAATTTAAAATCACAAATCTAATTAAATGTATATTACTCCATTAAATAGTGATTTATTATTTGAAGAAGCCCAAAAGGAATCTTTATATTTAAACTTGATTGAGCAGATCAACAAAGATTTTAATTTAGCCAATGAAGGAATCGATTTTCCGTTAAGTGTTTCTCCCGAAGAATTAAAAATTCAGCTTCACGAAAAAATCTACCGAATGATTCAGTACAAATTTGCTGAATACTTAAATCTGCTTTACATTATTGATGTTTCTGAAGAACAAATCAAAAAGCTCGACGGTTCAGATTTAGTCATTCTTGCCGAACAGGTTTCTTTTTTAATCCTAAAAAGAGAATGGCAAAAGGTTTGGTTTAGAAATTATTACAAGTAACAAATCCTTTATTTAACATCCCTTTTAGTGTCTTTTTTTATATTTTCATTTGATACTAATTCTAATAAAAAACGTCCAAAAAAATGTCTAACCAGTACAAACAAAGTTGCTGGTGTTAGAAAAAAAACATTTCAAAGATTTAGTTGATTTGAGTAGATTATAATTGAGATTTAATATTATTTGTTTTCTACTTTTGAACAAAAACAGAAAAATCAAGATCTAAATGAAAAAAAAAGCCTTTTTAGTATTAGCTGTCTTTTTACTTTTAATTCCTGATTTATTATTTAACTACATAAATAATAACTTTTTAGAAGCACTGGTTATCATATTGTCAAAAATCACAATATTCCTAATACTACTATTGCTTATCTCATTTTTAACGAAATCTTACTATCGTTCATCTATAATAGTTGGTTCTGTGTATTTATTTTCAATGCTTGGAGAAACAACAAATATTGTTGTGCTAAAACAATATTTGACGATGGACAATTTGAAGGCTCTAGTTTACACAAATACTAATGAATCCCTCGAATTCGTAAGTAATTTTAAATGGCTGTTTTTTAGCTTACTGCTTTTTTTATGTTTTATTATTTATCTCATCAAGGAAAGCAAGCGACTAAATTTGAAATTTGAAATTTCGAAAAACTTTAAAATTTTAGGAATATGCTTCTTTGTTTTGCTGATTTGTATTTTTATCAGATTAAAGAATTCTGAACAATTTGATTCTGGAAAAAATCTGTTAAAGTATTCTTTTAAACAATATATTCTTAAAGAACATCCCTTCAATTTATACTATAGAACCTATGAAGTTTTCTATTATAAAAGAAAGACAGATAACTTAAAGGAAAAACGCCATAAATTCAGCTTCCAAGTAACAAAATCAACTTCAAAAACAGAAACCCCTGACATTGTTGTCTTTGTTATTGGTGAAGGAATGAGAAGCGCTCAATGGAATTTAAATGGATATCACAGAATGACGAGTCCAGAATTAAATAAGATTAAGAATTTAATATCATATAAAAATCATTTTTCGAATGGTAATTCTACTTCAGCTTCCATTCCTTTAATCATCACAGAAGCAACTCCTGAAAATGCTAATTTATCTTTTTCAGAAAAATCAATCCTATCTCTTTATAAAGAAGCTGGATATGAGACGAATTGGATTTCAAGTCAAAATATCTTCTATTTAGAAAATGAGAATGAGCCTGATCATATTTTTAAAATATTTGAAAAAAAATCACATACTGATTTGGATGTTTTGCCAGTGCTGAAAAGTGTTGCAGCCCATAAGTCAAAGAAAAAGAAATTTATCCTTATTAACCTAATTGGAAACCATGGAACAGTTCCTGAATCGTTTAAATTGTTTAAGCCAAATACAGCTAATGCTATAGAAGGAATTAAAAGTAAAAATGCATTAATCAATCAGTACGATAACAAAATTTTACTACAAGACTACGTGTTGTCACAAATAATAAAATGTATTGATTTAAAGGATCAAAAAGCTTTTCTTATGTTTACAGCAGATCACGGCGTTAATTTGTATGATACAAAAAATGAAACTTTATTTGGTTACGGCTCCTCTAACCCAACAAAATATGAATTAAATATTCCAATGTTTTTTTGGGGATCGACGAATTATTGCAACATTTACAAGGATAAAATAGAACAATTAAAAGCTAATCAAACTAAAAGAACGGTTAATAATAATCTATTTTATACACTTTCAGATTTGTCGAACATAACGTATAAAGGTTTTTTGGCAAATAAAAGTTTTTGCAATAGCAAATTCAAAGAGAATGAATTTATTTCAGTTTACATGAATGGATCGTCTTTAAAATATAATTATCGAAATTAACAAAAACTTCCCCTGCAACGCATTGTTTTCATCAAATAAACAGATTAAAACTGCCTCTCTGAGATTTCTTCAGTAGAACATAGTGTGTGTTTTACAAGTTTTATCCTTAAATTTAAAATCTTGATTTAAGACATAGAAATTATAAACATCGGAGTGTAAAACACAACAACTATATATTGAGTGCAATGATTTCATTAATTAAAAAATGAAGATTTGATTTAGTAATTACTACAAGTAAAACACTTGATTTTCAGACATATTTAAATATAGAGACCTTAAAACTTTCAATCATTAAATTTAAACTTACTCATGATGAATCGTTCAGACAGTGACCATAAAAACGAGTCAACAATTGAATACGGAGGTTTTTCTAAAGAAATTTTACTGCAAAAATTAAAAGAATCTCAGATCATGCTGAATAAGTTTGCTGAGATCCTTTTTTCAAATGAAAATTTTAAAACTTCTCAGGAAAAGCATTCTATTTTAGTAAAAGAAATTTCAATAAAAGAATTAGGATTTCCAAATGGCGCAACCATGCCACAAATAAAAGAACATCTAAAAAAATTTGAATTATCAGAATGCCCGCTTGAAGCAGCGCCATATTTACGATTGACGTTACGTGATCAAAAAGAAATAATCATTCCTGACAATCAAAAAAACAAAGCACCGCTCGGTTCTCTAACCATATATTCTGAGCCTATTATTAATGATGACGATTTCCCAAAAGGATTTTATCTTAAAAAAACAGACGGTCAATTGTGGCTGAGAGGCTATATATGCTCGCAAGATTTTGTTTGGAATCCTGATGATCGATTTATATTCAAATTCCAGTAGAATCTTTGAATTTCTAGAAATAAACCCTCACAAAAGGCATAAATCCAGATCCGTAAAGACTTTTATTAGGATTGTACAAAACATCATATCGTGCACCAATGGTAACACTTCCGGTTCTGTAACCAGCACCAAGATACAAAGCAGTATTCCAATAATTATCTGAATAACTTGGTCGGTATGGAGTTGAGTCATAATCTGTATTTACCCTTACCTGCTCTAACTCTGCAGACAATTGAATTTCTGGAATCGGGTTTACAAGTGTAACTAAACTTCCTCCATAAACAAATGAATCATAATAATTTTTAGACGACAAATAACCAAATTGCAATCCTACACCAACCGATACAATCGCATTGACATTGTAAATCGCACTTGGCATTACAGAAATATCGGTATAACCAGAACCAATTCCAACACCAAGTCCGCCTCCAAATTGAACCTTGTCCCAAAAATGATTACTGTTATCTATAACATACTTCTGCTGTGCAAATGTAAAACTGGAAAACAAGACTGCTATAATCACAAAAAAAGATCTGCAATCGATTGAAAATTGAATTTTATTCATAGTTAAGTCTATTTTTAACAAATTTTTACGTAAAAGTACGTAAAAAAAAGATTTAAATAAAGGCGATTGTTGTACTTTTGCCATTCTATTTAACAAAAAGTATATTCACTGATATTATGGATAGGTTTTCATTTTTAAATGCAGCGCATACAGAGTTTTTCGCACAATTATACGATCAATATTTAGTAAACCCAGACAGCGTAGAGCCAAGCTGGAGAAGTTTTTTTCAAGGTTTTGACTTTGGACAAACGGTTTATAATGACGAAAATCCAGTTCAACAGATTGTTGAATATGTGACTAGCGGCAACGCAGACTGCAGTTTGGTTTCAGAAAAACTGCAAAAAGAATTCAACGTATTAAAATTAATTGACGGATACCGTACTCGCGGACATTTGTTTACAAAAACAAACCCTGTTCGTGACCGCAGAACTTCATCTCCAACTTTAGACATCGAAAATTTCGGATTATCAGCTGCTGATCTTTCTACTGTTTTTGATGCTGCACAAACAATTGGAATGACGCCTTCTTCATTGCAGGATATCGTAAATCGTCTTCAAGCTATTTACTGCCAGCATATTGGTATTGAATATATGTATATCAGAAATCCTGGCGTTGTAAAATGGATTCAGGATAAATTATCTGTAAATGTTAATCAGCCTAATTTCTCTACAGAAGAAAAGAAAACAATCTTAAATAAATTAAATCAAGCTGTTTCTTTCGAGAACTTCCTTCATACAAAATATGTTGGACAAAAACGTTTCTCATTAGAAGGTGGAGAATCTATCATTCCTGCTTTAGATGCTTTGATCGAGCAAGCTGCTGAAAAAGGTGTTGAACAATTCGTAATGGGAATGGCTCACCGTGGTCGTTTGAACGTTTTGGCAAACATCTTCGGAAAATCGACTCAAGATATTTTTGGTGAGTTTGACGGTAAAGATTATGATCAAGAGTATTTTGATGGTGACGTAAAATACCACTTAGGTCTTACGGCTGACAAGAAAACAAGATCAGGAAAAAACATCAACATCAATTTAGCACCAAACCCTTCTCACTTAGAAACTGTTGGAGCTGTAATTGAAGGAATCACAAGAGCTAAACAAGATAAATATTATGCTGATGATTTCTCTAAAGTATTGCCTATCGCTGTACACGGAGATGCTGCAATTGCAGGACAAGGAATCTTGTATGAAATCATTCAGATGGCTCAGCTTGACGGTTACAAAACTGGAGGAACAATCCATATTGTAATCAACAACCAAGTTGGTTTTACAACTAACTACTTAGATGCTCGTTCATCTACATATTGTACAGACGTTGCTAAAGTAACTTTATCTCCAGTATTACACGTAAATGCTGATGATGCTGAAGCTGTTGTACACGCTGTCTCTTTTGCATTAGATTACAGAATGCAGTTTGGACGTGACGTATTTATCGATTTATTAGGATACAGAAAATACGGTCATAACGAAGGTGATGAACCTCGTTTTACACAACCTGTTTTATATAAAATTATTGCTAAGCACAAAAATCCAAGAGACATTTACGCAGAGAAATTATTGTCTGACGGCGTAATCGATGCCTCTTATGTTAATGCTTTAGAAAAAGAATACAAATCTGCTTTAGAGGAAAACTTAGAAGCTTCTCGTAAAAAAGATTTAACAATCATTACTCCATTCATGAAAAACGAATGGGAAGGATTTGTTCAGGTAACTGACACACAAATGTTAGAAAAAGTAGATACTACTTTTGATAAAAAAGGATTGGATTCTATTATCAATACAATCTCAACATTACCATCAGACAAAAAGTTTATTAACAAAATAAGCAAAATTGTTACTGACAGAAAAACAGGATATGATAACAATACACTTGATTGGGGAACTGCAGAAGCACTTGCTTACGGATCACTTTTAACAGAAGGATTTGATGTTCGTATTTCTGGCCAAGATGTTGAAAGAGGAACTTTCTCTCACCGTCATGCTGTAGTTAAAGTCGAAGATTCTGAAGAAGAAGTAATCCTATTGAATTCTATTGAAAACAAAAAAGGAAAATTCGGCGTATTCAACTCTTTATTATCAGAGTATGGCGTTCTAGGTTTTGACTATGGGTATGCATTAGCAAATCCAAAAGCATTAACTATTTGGGAAGCACAATTTGGAGATTTCTCTAACGGAGCTCAAATTATGATTGACCAATATATTTCATGTGGTGAAGATAAATGGAACAACCAAAACGGTATTGTTTTATTATTACCTCACGGTTATGAAGGACAAGGAGCTGAGCACTCTTCTGCAAGAATGGAGCGTTACTTACAACTTTGTGCAAGACAAAACATGTATGTTGCTGACTGTACAACGCCAGCCAACTTCTTCCACTTGTTAAGAAGACAAATGAAAACCAATTTCCGTAAACCATTGGTAGTTTTCTCTCCAAAAAGTTTATTGCGTGATCCAAGATGCGTTTCTTCAGTTGAAGAATTGGCAACTGGAAGTTTCCAAGAAACAATTGACGACAATACTGTAGATAAAAAAGGTGTAAAAACATTAGTTTTTGTTACTGGTAAATTCTACTACGACATCGTTGCTGAAAGAGAAAACAACGGAAGAAATGATGTTGCAGTTGTTCGTATTGAACAATTGTTCCCATTACCAGTTGAGCAATTAAAAGCAATTATCGCGCAATATCCAAATGCTGATGATTATGTTTGGGCTCAGGAAGAACCTAAAAACATGGGAGCTTACAGCTTTATGTTAATGAACTTTGATCTTGTAAAATGGAGATTAGCGTCGTTAAAAGCTTATGCTGCTCCAGCATCTGGAAGTTATACACGTGCAAAACGTCGTCATGCAGATGCAATTAGAATGGTATTCGATAAAAATTTATTCAGATAAAAAATTAGTTTAACGTTTAAGAATTAAAGACCAGCCAAACTCTCTAAATCTTAAGCAATACAAACCTTAAACAAAAACAAAGATGATTTTAGAAATGAAAGTCCCATCACCAGGGGAATCAATAAAAGAAGTTGAAATTGCAACTTGGTTAGTAAAAGACGGAGATTATGTAGAAAAAGATCAAGCTATTGCTGAAGTTGATTCAGATAAAGCTACTCTTGAATTACCTGCTGAAATGAGCGGAGTTATCACGCTAAAAGCTGAAGAAGGTGATACAGTAGCAGTAGGCGCTGTAGTTTGTTTAATTGATACTGATGCAGCAAAACCTGCAGGCGGCGCGGCAGCGGCTCCAGCAGCTGAAGCTCCAAAAGCTGAGGCACCAAAAGCTGAAGCTCCAAAAGCGGCACCGGCTCCAGCAGCAGCTCCGGCAGCAACAAGTTATGCAGCTGGAACTCCATCTCCTGCAGCAAGAAAAATATTAGATGAAAAAAACATTGCTCCTGCAACAGTTTCTGGAACTGGAAAAGGCGGAAGAATCACTAAAGACGATGCTGTGAATGCAGTACCTTCAATGGGAACTCCAACTGGTGGAAGCCGTGGAACTGAGCGTACAAAATTATCTATGTTACGTCGTAAAGTAGCAGAAAGATTAGTTTCGGCTAAAAACGAAACTGCAATGCTTACTACTTTCAACGAAGTAAACATGACGCCAATCAACCAAATTCGTAATGAATACAAAGATGCTTTCAAAGCAAAACATGGTGGTTTAGGCTTAGGTTTCATGTCATTCTTTACAAAAGCAGTTACAAGAGCTTTACAATTATACCCAGATGTTAACTCAATGATGGATGGTGACTACAAAATTGCTTACGATTTTGCTGACATCTCAATCGCAGTATCTGGACCAAAAGGTTTAATGGTTCCTGTTGTTCGTAACGCTGAACTATTAACTTTCCGTGGAATTGAGGCTGAAATCAAAAGATTAGCTTTAAGAGCTCGTGATGGTCAAATTACTGTTGACGATATGACTGGCGGAACTTTCACAATCACAAACGGTGGTGTTTTCGGAAGTATGTTATCTACTCCAATCATCAACCCTCCACAATCAGGAATTTTAGGAATGCACAATATTATTGAGCGTCCAATTGCCGTAAACGGAAAAGTTGAAATTCACCCAATGATGTACGTTGCGCTTTCTTATGACCACAGAATTATTGATGGTCGTGAGTCTGTTGGTTTCTTAGTTGCTGTGAAAGAAGCATTAGAAAATCCATTAGAATTATTAATGAACGGAGATGCTAAACGTGCTTTAGAATTGTAATTTCATTAGTTTTAAATAAAACTAAAAAGCCTGTTCATTCATTTGAACAGGCTTTTTTTTCTTAATATTAGCTTAAATCTTGCTTAAGGTGTTAATTTTTTAGAGAAATGAAAATTTTAACCTTTAAAAAAGAATTAATTTAGAATAAATAAAAATAGCTTGTATAGTTGCTGATCAAGGTTTAAATTTGCGCTATTAAAATCAATTCTAAATAATAATGAAATATAAATTCACAATTTCTCTTTTGAGCTTTTGTTTTTTTCTTCTAGCAAGCGTAACTATCTCAGCACAAGAAAAAGCAACTGTAAAAGGGAAAATCACAGTAAGCAGCGACGATTCAGCAGAAGCAATTTCAATTGCTTTAAAAGGAACTAGATTTGGGACAATTACTGATGAAAATGGTAATTATAAAATCAAAAATGTAAAGCCGGGAACATACACTTTAAAAGTTTCAGCCGTTGGATATTCTTCAACAGAGAAAAAAATAACAATTAACGCAGGCGAAGAACTGACAGCAAGCTTTAATATCACCTCAAACTCTGAAGAATTAACTGAAGTTGTGGTAAATGGCAGAAAAAATCGTTTTGTTCGTAAAGAAAATCAACAAGTATCAAGATTGCCACTTAAAAATCTTGAAAACCCACAAGTTTATACGACTATTACAGGAGAAATTCTAAAAGACCAAGTTGTAACCACTTTTGATGATGCATTAAAAAATGCGCCGGGTATAACTCAGCTTTGGGCTTCAACTGGCCGTGGAGGCGATGGTGCAGGTTATTACTCTCTTAGAGGATTTGCTGTTCAGCCAACAATGGTTAATGGTTTACCAGGTTTGACAAATGGAAGTTTGGATCCTGCAAATGTAGATCGAATTGAAATTATCAAAGGCCCTTCTGGAACTTTATTTGGAAGTAGCTTAATCTCTTATGGAGGATTAATCAATACAACAACAAAAAGACCATACAAAGGATTTGGAGGTTCATTAAACTATACTGTTGGAAGTTTCGGATTACAGCGTGTAGTTGCAGATGTCAACACTTCATTAAACGACAAAAAAAGCTTAAACTTTAGAGTTAACACCGCTTACAACAAACAAGACAGCTTTCAGGATGCAGGATTTAGAGAATCTTTTTTTATTGCTCCTTCCTTATCTTATGAAGTAAATGATAGATTGTCATTTTTAGTAAATACAGAATTCATGAGTAACGAAACAACAAACCCAACCATGTTGTTTTTAGACAGAGGAACTGCTTTAAGAGTTCACAATATCTCAGAATTAAAATATGATAACAATCGTTCTTACACAAGTAACGAGCTTACCATAAAAACACCTTCATACAACATACAAGCTCAGATGAATTATAAAATTTCTGATCAATGGAATTCACAAACTATCTTTTCATCAAGTTCTTCTAAATCAACAGGAAACTACGCTTACTTATATGAAGGAACACAATACTTCCCAAAAATTACAGAAGGAATTGTTTTAAACAGATTCTTCAACTATCAAGATAACAGAAATCTAACTACTGATATTCAACAAAATTTTATTGGTGATTTCAAAATTGGAAATTTAAGAAACAGACTTGTTGTAGGTTTTGATTATTTCAAAAGAACAATGACGGATCACAACTCAGGATACTTTGGTAATGGCTCTGTTTACATTGGAGATGACTTAGCTTCATTCAATGCTATTTTTGGTCCTTCAAACGGCGACACAGGAGTTCTAACAAAAGCAGCATCTGATGCAATTGTTGGAGACAGCCCAAGAAATAACAACAGAACAAAACAGGAAGTTTATAGTGCCTATTTCTCGAATGTAATCAACTTTACGCCTGCTTTATCGGCAATGGTAAGTTTGCGTGCTGACCGTTTTATCAATTCTGGCGATATAAGTACAGATGCTGACAATTACAATCAAACTGCTTTTTCACCAAAATTTGGATTGGTTTACCAGCCTATTATTGATAAAGTTTCTGTATTTGCCAATTACATGAATGGTTTCGCTAATGTTGCTCCGGGTTCAGATCGTTTTGAAGGAGTTTCAACTCCAAGAACTTTTGATCCAGAACAAGCTAATCAATTTGAAGCCGGAACAAAATTGAACCTTTTTAAAGATAAACTTTATGCTACTTTCAGCTATTATGATATTAAAGTTTCTGATCAGGTTTATGTTATAGAAACTCCAAGCTCAAATCCAAAAACCATTCCGAACAATCAAACATCCTATCAAAATGGAGCACAGCACAATAAAGGTTTTGAAGCTGAAATCGTTTCAAACCCAATAACTGGATTAAACATTGTTTTTGGATACAGTTATAATGATGCTTTATTAACTGCTGGAGATCCTGATTTTGTTGGTTTCAGACCAGAAAGTTCTGGACCTCAAAACTTGGCAAACCTTTGGGCTAGTTATAAATTTACTCAAGGTTTATTAAGAGGATTTGGAGTAGGATTTGGAGGGAATTATGTTGGCGACAATAAAATAGTTAACAGAGCAACTACAGGAACATTTACAATTCCTGCATATACAGTCTTAAACTCTTCTATTTTCTATAACACAGAAAAATTCAACATTACGCTTAAAGTAAACAATATCGCAAACGAGGAAATTTACGATGGATGGTCAACGATTCATCCAAAAGATCCTAGAGCTTTTGCGGCAAGTTTTACTTATAAATTCTAATGAAAACAACAAAAAACACCTTTCTCTACGATATAGAAAGGTGTTTTTAAATTCTATAAAATTATGATAACATTAGCCAGTCTCATTGTTTTTTTAGCATTTTATACTTTGTATTACACCTCAAAAAGAGCTGTTTTATCTTATGATTTTGGTTTTGAAAAATGGATGAAAAACAATCCAAAACAAACGAAAATTACGGGATTACTTCTTTTAACAACGGCTTATGCGATGTGGCTTTTTACGCAATCACTATGCTGTGGAACTTTGATGTTTTTTATTCAATTAATGACAATTGGAAGCCTGATTATCATTCTTGCTCCATTAAAAAAAGTAAACAGCAAAGTGCTTCTGGCTGTTTTAATTATTATAGCTCTTCTTGAATTTTATTACAACTAAACCATAACCAATCAATGCCAGCAAATTCAAAATATTTAACTCCCGCATTTTGGCCTCGTTTTGCCAAAATAACCGCAGCAATACTTGGCGGTTATCTTGTTTCTACAACATTTCATTTAGCATTAGCATCATGGTTCAATCGCCCTGAAGTATTAATGACAATGGCTTTCAGCGGATTCATACTTTGGGTTATTTTAATGGTTATTGCGTTTTTAGCGAAAAGCGGATGGAAAATCTGGGGGATTTACATTTTACTTTCCTTAGTTTTTTCTCTACTCATTTATCTTGGTCAAACCTATAATCCAGCAGTGTAATTACCCATGAACAATCGTCATTATAATATCTATTTTCATACACATACTGTCAGCGGTATTGTGATCAGCGTTGTACTTTTTGTGATCTTTTTTGCAGGATCGTTTTCTTTTTTTAGAGATGAAATCATCAATTGGGAAAGAAGTGAATCTACTGCTATTACTAGAGAAATCAAATTAGATTACAATAGCGCATTAGAAAATCTTGACAAAAAACACGTTTTACACGGAAGAAATATTACCATATCTAAACCATCTGTTGAAAATAGAGTTGCGGTTTATATGGAAGGTACCAAAGATACTTTGGCTCCAGCCAAACAAAAAGAAGGATCATTCTTTTATCTGAATACTAAAAACTTTAAATCATTTACTTATGAAGAATCGTATTCATTAGGAGAATTTTTATACCGCCTGCATTTCTTGGCGCAGATTCCTTATCCAGTTGGTTACTATCTTTCTGGTTTTACCGCCTTGTTTTTCTTATTTGCAATCATAACTGGACTTTTACTTCATTGGAATAAAATTGTCTCTAACTTTTACATTTTCCGTCCAAAAGAAAAATTAAAAACATTATGGACAGATGCTCATACAGCGTTGGGAATGATTGGACTTCCGTTTCAATTTGTTTATGCTGTAACTGGTGCTTTTTTTATGATTAAACTTCTAATTGTAGCGCCCGCCGTAATGGCATTATACAAAGGAGATCAAGATAAATTATATAAAGAATTAGAATACAACGATCCTGATTATAAATTTGATAACAAAAAATTAGCTGCTCCTTTTGACATCAATAAACTAGTTGCTAAAGCAAAAAACAACTGGTCTGATTTTGAAATCACACGAGTTTTTATTCAAAACTACGGCGATGTAAACATGCACGTTTTAGTAGAAGGTGAATTACCAAGTCATAAAAAATTTACCGGAATTGGAAAAGTTGTTTACCGTATTTCTGACGGAAAGGAAATCGCTAGAAAAAATCCAATTACACAAACCAGCTACATTAGTATTGTTAAAAATGTTTTGTACCGAATTCATTTTGGTGACTACGGAGGTTATGCCTTAAAAATAGTAAGCTTTGTTTTAGGAATCATAACCTGTTTTGTAATTATTTCGGGAGTCATGATTTGGTTAGTAGCCAGACAAAAAAACAATTTACCTGAAAAGAAAAGACGTTTTAACGCAGCTGTTGTTCGTATCTATCTCGCTATTTGCTTAAGCATGTATCCAATCACTGCACTTGCGTTTATCGTGGCAAAAGTTTTTTATCCATTAACTCAAGATAACCTTTATCTAGTTTACTTTGGAGGGTGGCTATTGCTTACTATATTTTTTATTATCAAAAAGAATGATGCTTTCACCAATAAATCATGCCTTATTTCAGGAAGTATTTTAGGGTTTTTAATTCCAATTACAAACGGAATTATTTCTGGAAATTGGTTTTGGAATTCGTTTATGGAAAACAAAATCCAAATCTTTTTCATTGATGTTTTCTGGATTGTTTTAGCTTCCATAACTCTTTATACGGCTTATCATTTAAAACCTAAAAAAATCGTTTCTTAATAATATTTTTTGCTGCAAAGCGACGAAGGCGTTAATATTTTGTTTCACGCAGATTCTGTAGATTTTTTAATATTATTTTATCTGCTCCCTCGAGCGATAGCGTACAGACGAAGCAATCTGTAAAATCTGCGAGAGAAAATCTTTTCGATTCTTTTAATCTGTCGCTTCAAAATAAAAACTTTGCGCCTTTGCGAGATCAATTCTTTATAAGCACAAACTCATACATCCTGATAAACAAAATACTTTAAAATAATTTGTCTCCTATAGATTTTGCGTATACTTTTACGTTTTTAATCAAAAAATGAGATTTACGAAACAAATACGTTTTTTACATAAATGGCTCGGATTAATTTCTGGGCTTATTGTTTTTGTAGTTTGTATCACCGGATGCATTTTTTGTTTCCATGATGAAATAAAAGACATTACTCGTAAAGAATGGCGTTTTGTTGAACCGCAGAATAAACCTTTTTTGATGCCGTCGGTTTTGCAGCAAAAAGCAACAGAAATTGTTCCGAAAAACAAATCGAGCATGGTTTCTTACTACGGAAAAAATCGCTCAGCTATTGTTTACACGTATTCTGACACCGAAAATTTATACCTCTATTTTAATCCATACACTGGTCAATACTTAAAAACTGAGAACCCAAAAACGGACTTTTTTATCATTGTCGAGCACATTCATTTATACTTATTACTGCCCGATTATATTGGAAAACATATTATAGGCGGTTCTACAATTATTTTTATTCTGTTATTAATTTCTGGAATAATTCAATGGTGGCCAAAACGAAAAAGTGATATTAAAAGAAGTTTTACTGTAAAATGGTCAGCAAAATGGCGTCGTGTTAATTATGACTGGCACAATACATCAGGTTTTTACATTGCAGTGATCGCTTTTATTCTTGCCATAACCGGCTTAACATTTACCTACGAATGGGTTGGCGACGGAATATACAAAACCTTTAATTTTGGAGGTGACAAAGAAATTGAAACAAAATCACCAACAATCGATGCAACAAAATTTAACTCCAATTCAATCACAGCTGTCGATCATGCTTTTATTAAAACCCTAAAAATGCAGCCAAATGCCGAAATGCTCTTTGTAACATTTCCACAGCAAAAAGGAGATCTCATTAATACAGGAGCATATCCGCATACATTAAGATATGATCATCAAAGTAATTATTATTTTCATCCTTATGATGGAAAATTAATTCAAAGCGATCCGTATCATTCAAAAAGTTTAGGACTAAAAGTTGTCGAAATGAATTATGGTATACATACAGGACAAGTCTTGGATTTACCTGGAAAAATCCTCGCTTTTACCGTCAGCCTAATTGCTTCAGCACTTCCTGTAACAGGATTTGTAATTTGGTTTGGAAGAAGAAAAAAATCTAAGAAATAAAAAAACCGCTTACAATAAGCGGTTTCTCTATAAATTGTTCGAAACTAAATTAGTTTCTATTTGCTAAAGCATTTTTCTGTAAGTTTTTAACTGAGCTTACTTTATTGTCAACATAAGCAACTTCGCTTAAATTGTTTTCATTAAAGAAAATCCATTTTCCAGTTTTCACTCCGTCTGTGTATTCTCCAACGGTTTTTTTATGTCCTTTTTCGTCATAAGATACCCAAACACCGTCTAATTTACCATCCTTAAAGAAGCCTTCTTGTTGAACATTACCATTATCATAATAATAAACAGCTTTAACCTTGTTCCCAACAACTTCTAATTCTGGTTTTGCTTCCTGTGCAACTAATATTCCAGAGAACAATAGTGCCGCTAAAATTATACTCTTTTTCATATCTTTAGGTATTAATGTTTTAGAAATCTTTATCAAATATACCTATTTGTTTACATTAAAAAAACTTTTACTTAACAATTTGGTAACATTGGATGAAAACTTAACATTGGAATTTTGCCTAAAACAAAAAAACCAGCGCTCAAGCACTGGTTTTACTAGTATTTTAATCAAAAACTAAAATTACGATAACGATGTAAATTTAATCCTTAAATTAGTTTAATAACGAATCTAATTGCTTTTGAAGATCTGGAGATGAAGGTCTTTCTGCATCAGAACTCACAATATTTCCTTTTGGATCAATCAAAATAAATCTTGGAATTCCCATTACACCATAATTTACAACAAATTCAGATTCCCAGTCCTTGTCAGCAAACAATTGTACACCTCCAAGATTTTTATCTGCTACAAACTTTTTCCATTTTTCATTGTCTTTTGCTTTATCGATAGAAATACTCACAAACTCAATGTTTTTTCCATGGTATTTCTCTTCAATTTTTTGCAGGTAAGGAATTTCGGCTCTGCAAGGTGCACACCAAGTAGCCCAAAGATCAATATAAACATACTTCCCTTTTAAATCAGATAGTTTTGTTTTTCCTCCCTTATAATTGTCATAATCAAACTCTGGTGAAGGCTTTCCGTTAAGTTTATTTGCTTTTGCAGTTCTTTCGTAATTCTCAACTGCGAATTGATTAAAACGCTCAAAATTACTTTTCATTGCAGTAACAAATTCTGGATCAAAATTTCCTTTCTCTAAACTTTCGACATCAGTCTTTTTCTTAGCCTCTAATATTGCTGCAAATTCAGCAGGTTCTTTAGAGAAAGCTTGCTCTAGTTTTTCATTTCTTAAAGCTTGTTGTGCTAAAAAATTACTCTCCTCAACACCTTTACCGCTGAAAGCAATAGTTTCATCAAACTCTTTGGCATTCATCGTTAAGTTTACCACAGAATTTGGTTTCAAATACAGTCTAGAAGATTCTACTCCGTCAGAAAACACATAAAATCCTTTTGGCGCATCAAAAGAAGCCGCAAAAGTTTCCTTTTTGTTAATCGGAATAACTTGTTTAAAATTATCTTTTCCTCTAATGACAAGAGTGTCACTATTTCTATTCGCAATTTTGGCTGTAAATTTTATTTGATTTTTAGATTGTCCAACAACACTTAAAGTGGCAAATACCAACAGACCAGTAACAAAAAGTTTTTTCATAGATATTTATATTTGTTTTTAGTGATTCAAATCTAAAGAAATTACTGCTTCCAAATTTTAGAATTAACAAAATATTTAAAATTTATAAGCATCAAGTTATCACTTTTCTATATTATTTTGTTTTTTGTGTTTACTTTTGCAATCTAAAATTGA
Organism: Flavobacterium plurextorum; assembly: GCF_002217395.1. Lineage (GTDB taxonomy): Bacteria > Bacteroidota > Bacteroidia > Flavobacteriales > Flavobacteriaceae > Flavobacterium > Flavobacterium plurextorum. The sequence goes on from NZ_MUHD01000042.1 coordinate 89,775, forward strand.
GATCATGTATAGAAGTCATAATTGCGGCGAATTAAACGCTTCAAATATTAATACCGAAGTTACACTTGCGGGCTGGGTTCAAAAATCACGCGATAAAGGATTTATGAATTGGGTCGATCTACGCGACCGTTATGGAATCACACAACTTATTTTTGACGAAGTTCGTACCGATAAAACCGTTTTTGAATTAGCTAAAACTCTTGGCCGCGAATTTGTAATTCAGGTAAAAGGAACTGTTATTGAGCGTGAAGCCAAAAATAAAAACATTCCGACTGGTGAAATTGAAATTTTAGTTTCTGAATTAACGATCTTAAACTCTGCTTTAACGCCTCCATTTACTATCGAAGATGAAACAGACGGTGGAGAAGATATCAGAATGAAATACCGTTATTTAGACATCAGAAGAAATCCTGTAAAAAACAGCTTATTATTTCGTCATAAAGTAGCAATGGAAGTTCGTAAATATCTATCTGATTTAGATTTCTGCGAAGTTGAAACACCTTACTTAATCAAATCTACTCCAGAAGGAGCAAGAGATTTCGTGGTTCCAAGCCGTATGAACGAAGGACAATTTTATGCATTGCCGCAATCACCGCAAACTTTCAAACAATTATTGATGGTAGGTGGAATGGATAAATATTTTCAGATTGTAAAATGTTTCCGTGACGAAGATTTACGTGCAGACCGTCAGCCTGAGTTTACTCAAATTGACTGCGAAATGGCATTTGTTGAACAAGAAGACATTTTGAATGTTTTTGAAGGTTTGACAAGACATTTATTAAAAGAGATCAAAGGCATTGAAGTAGAAAAATTCCCAAGAATTACCTACGATTATGCTATGAAAACATACGGAAATGACAAACCAGACATTCGTTTTGGAATGAAGTTTGGCGAATTAAACGAATTTGCACAACATAAAGAATTCCCTGTTTTCAATGCAGCTGAATTAGTTGTGGGAATTGCTGTTCCTGGAGCAGGAAATTATACCCGTAAAGAAATTGACGGATTAATTGACTGGGTAAAACGTCCACAAGTTGGAGCATCAGGAATGGTGTATGTAAAATGTAATGAAGATGGAACTTTCAAATCATCTGTAGATAAATTCTACGATCAAGATGATTTAACAAACTGGGCAAAAGCAACAGAAGCAAATCCTGGAGATATGATTTTTGTTCTTTCAGGTCCAGCAAACAAAACTCGCGCTCAGCTTTCAGCACTTCGCATGGAATTAGCAACTCGTTTAGGTTTACGTAAACCTGAAGAATTTGCTCCATTATGGGTTGTAGATTTTCCATTATTGGAACTTGACGAAGAAAGCGGTCGTTACCACGCAATGCACCACCCATTTACATCTCCAAAACCAGAAGATATGGCTTTGTTAGAAACAGAACCTGGAAAAGTTCGTGCAAATGCATACGATATGGTTTTAAACGGAAACGAAATTGGAGGAGGCTCTATTCGTATTCACGATAAAGCGACACAACAGTTAATGTTTAAATATTTAGGGTTTACCGAAGAAGAAGCAAAAGCTCAATTTGGTTTCTTAATGGATGCTTTTCAATTTGGAGCACCGCCTCACGGAGGTTTAGCTTTTGGATTGGATAGATTGGTTGCTATTTTAGGAGGTCAGGAAACGATTAGAGATTTTATCGCCTTCCCTAAAAATAATTCAGGACGTGATGTTATGATCGATGCTCCTGCAGCAATTGATGACGCACAATTGAAAGAGCTTTCAATTAAATTAGACCTTTAAATAAACAATGATTAAAAAAATCTTTTTACTGCTTTTTGTTGTAAACTGTTTTGCACAAAGCCCAAAACAAGTCTTATATTCATTTTATGATTGGAAATATCCTAAAGTAAAAATAGAAAGCAATAAAATAGGTGTTATCATAGAAGATCCCACAGAACGCAGCGTAATAGACAATCAAGTCTCTGCCTATGCGATTCGCAATCTTAGTTTAAGAAATTTAGAAATAGTCGCTCCAACACAGAGCGACTATTTGTTATTTATACACCCCATCAGCACGTATCTTGATACTAAAACTGAAAAAATAACCAATGGTAATGACATTAGTTATATTGGACAAATCATCTTTACTTCAAAATTAAATTTTACAATAAAACGAAAAAACGAAGTTGTTTATACTAAAGATTTCAACTCCTCTCAAGTTATTTCGGAGGTAAGTGCTTATAACAACTTCAGTATTAAAACAGAAGAAATTGCAAACAATCAAATACAATTGCTTCTTAAAAATTCGAGCGGAACGATTAACCAAAATTGTTACGACCTTTATAACAAGGATGTTTTGTATAATTTTTTCAAAGAAATCAAAGAAACTATTGATTTTACCAGAATTGAAGAAACCCTTCCTTTATACAAATTCAAAGACGATGATCTTGACCAAATAAACCAATCTGTGGACTCTTTTGAATTTACCCGAAATTTAGAAGACACTGATGAGAACTATCTTAAAATAAAAAACCTCCTTGCGGAAAAAATAAAATTTTGGGAAAGTGAAGTTTCCAAATATGATGTAAACGATAAAAAAACCAAAAAAATTTATTGGGCTTTAATGGCAAACATTTCAACCAGCTACTATGCTTTGGGAGATAATGCAAAAGCTATTGAATTTAAAGACAAAGCACTACTTGTTGATTACAACAAAAACTATCGCTATTTAGCCGAAATGCCAGAGAAAAAAATCAAGAATATGGCTTTCTTATTGAATGCTGAAGGTAAACCTTTTATTGATTTTGAAAAAAATGATTTTTCGAAAAAACAAAACTTTGATGCTGTTTACTTCACAAATAAAAAAGGCAAACTTCTTATTAACAGCAACGTTTCAGAACAAGAATTAGCTATCAAAAAAAATCGTATTGAAGTTATTTATAACGTTTTGGCGTGTTCCAAATTCTATGACTTTTTAGTAAGTGTAACTAACGATTTTAACGAAAAAGAACAAGATAAAAGCCTATTTTTTAAAAACACAGACGCTTATTTTTTCAAATTAACAAAACGCTACGATGACTTAAGCAAAGAATTACTTGTTGCCGATTTGAAAAATTTTAATGTAGATGAAAAAAAAACTATCCTGAAAATATCTAATAGTATCCACGATTTAACAGATGTATTATATAACAGATTAAAAGTATCTACTATTGCTAACAAAGAATCTGAGTTAGCACAACTTGTACGTGAATTAAATAAGCTTTTTATACAACAAGCAGGAATTCTTACTGATTATGGGAGAAGCAGTAAAAAGCAAGATCTTCAAGACTTGACTAATATGGTCTTAATTAGCCAAAATAGAGTACTTTTAGACCTTCCTTATTTAGGTTTTCTAGCAGACGAACTTACCACAGAAGACCACAGTCAATACAAAGAACATCCAAAAATTTACCAATCTCTTTTTAAACAGTATAAAAAGACCTTCAACAATTTGATGGGAAGTACTATTTTAAAAAATCTTCATGAGAAAGAAACCATTAAATTTGATGAAATTATAAATTCTTTTTACATGCCGTTGTCTAGAGAAAAAATAGAGAATATTAATGTAAAATTTAAGAATCAATACAACAACCAATCTATATTGAGAATATTAATGTTATTCTCTAAGTAATGAAAAAAATAGTACCTTTTTTAATCTGTTTTCCTCTTTGTAACTGCATCTCAATACCAAATCAGCCAGCAAAAAACATTGCTTTTGAAAAACAACAAGCTGACGATCAAGAAAAAGATTTTAATTTACAGGTCAAAACTATTTGCTTTTCTGAGAAAAACACAAACAAAGAAATTGAAATTGAATATGAACTAAAAAACAACTCTAAATCGACGGTTTTTGATCATAAATTAAAAACGTATAAATTGTTTTTTATTCTCAAAATGACAGACGGGCGAGAAATTGCAAAAGAAAAAACAATTTGGTCTATAATCCCTCCAAATACAGCAATAATCGAAAAAGAAAAAATATACATCTCAGATTATGTTGTTCAATCTTGTTCGACTCATATTTATACAAAATACAAATAGCTTAAAATTATTAGAATAAGGCTGTATTTTTTTTCAAACCACTAAATATTTCTCTTTTTTACTTTTCAAAAAAGAGAAAAAACATACTTAAAAATATAAATTCTTAAAATTTCAAATTCCTACAATCGGCTCGTTTTTATATTCCTACAATT
>NZ_MUHD01000043.1 GCF_002217395.1 Flavobacterium plurextorum
TATACTTTTTAGGAAGAATAAAAGATGATATGCTAACGGTTGTTTTCAAAATACAGTTGTTTATAGTTTTAAACTCTACTAATTCTATAGACAAAGTTAAATTTAATATAATAAAAACCAAAAGTTTTTTAATTTTTATTTAAATATTTAGAAAACAGATACTTATAAAATGACAGAAGTTTGTGTTTAATTATCTGATTTATAGCTTTTTAAAAATGAAATATTTAAAATAAAAAAAGACAAAAAAATAAGTTTTGGAGATTTATTTTTACTTATTTTTCTGTCTTTTAATGTTTTAGGAAATGCGAAAACTGCTGTTTTGATTTTTAAATTAGTTAATGAAAGTTCTAGGAGTTACTAGAATCAGACTTAATCTGCTTTTAATTTTAAAAGTCATTTTTTTAATGAAGCACCGCCGGGCATAACTTCCGTTTTTAATTTAAACTTACTGTATTCAACAACACCTGTTTTATCAGCCCAGTCAAAATATTTTGCGGAGAGATCATTTACAATTCCAGGGTTTTGCTGTGCTACATTATTTGTTTCGCCGCGATCTGTTTCAAGGTCATAAAGTTCCCATTGATAAGCAGGATATGTCGAAACCAGTTTCCATTTTCCTTCTCTTACCGCTCTGTTTCCAGCTCTTTCCCAAAATAATGGAGCACCGCGATTTACTTCAGAAACATTGTCGAACAAAACAGGCAGCAAACTTTTCCCCGCTAACGGATTTGAGTTGACGCCATTATAAGCAGTCGGATAAGTAATTCCTGCCAATTCATAAAAAGTAGGAGCAAGGTCAATAATATGTCCTGTTCCTTTATCGATTCGTCCCGCTTTTATTTTTGATGGATACCAAGCGATAAACGGCGAACTAAAACTACCTTCGTGCATATTGTTTTTATACTGCTGCAGTGGAGTGTTCGACAAGTAAGCCCAGTTTTGCTCTTGATAATCAAACGATCCCGAAGTTCCAACCGGCCCGTCATTTCGAACTAAACCTCGCCCTAACGGATTGTAAGTATTAAAACCGCCTTGTGCACCATTGTCTGAAATAAAAATAATTAAAGTGTTTTTATCCTTTTTTAAAGCTTTCAATTTGTTTAAAACTTTCCCAACGTTTTGATCCATGTTGTCAACCATAGCGGCGTAAACTTCCATTTTTGCTTTCCAAAATTGTTTTTCATCATACGACAATTTACTCCATTCAGGAACTTCTGGATCTCTAGGAGCAACGGTTTGATTGGCAGGTAAAATTCCGTTTGCTTTGAGTTTTTCAATTCTTTTTTCTCTTAAAACATCCCAGCCCTCGTCAAATTTTCCTCTGTATTTGGCAATATCAACCGGTTTTGCCTGTAAAGGCCAATGCGGAGCTGTAAAAGCGAGATACAAAAAGAAGGGTTTGTTCTCTTTGTTTTGCTCGTCAAGAAAAGTAACGGCATTATTTCCTATTTCATCTGTAAAATAATACGAATCATCTTTTGGATGTAATTCTTCATTATTGCGAATCAATTTTACAGGATATGGCGTTTTTCCAAAAGGCAGCGGTTTGGTATCAAAATAGTTTGAAGCGCCTTTTAAAATACCATAAAATTTATCAAAACCTCTTTGATTTGGCCATTGCGATTGATCTTCAGATCCCACGTGCCATTTTCCAGAAAGTAAAGTACTATAACCACCTGAACGGAAAACTTCTCCTAAAGTCAAAGACTCTTTATTTAGATAACCTTGGTAAGCAGGAAGTCCTAAATTGACATCAAAAAATCCCATTCCCGCTTTATGCTGATATTGCCCCGTAAGTAAGGAACCACGCGTTGGCGCACAAATAGAGTTATTGTAAAATTCGCGTAAACGCAAACCTTCGCCCGCGAGTTTATCGAGATTGGGTGTTTTAATTTCGGAACCATAATTTCCTAAATCAGAATATCCCATATCATCAACCATTATTAAAATAATATTGGGTTTTGTGGTTTCTTGAGTTGTTTTGTTTTGTGCCGAAACTAAAGCTGCTGCGACGAACAGCAGGTTTAATGTAATAAGTGTTTTTTTCATTTGAGTTGATATTTTAATGCATTGGAAATGGCAGGCGAAATTTTGATAATGGTTATATTCATGTTAGTTAGCTCATTCTGTTATGCTTGGTGATGACAATAATGGATATTATTTTTATTATTGGATATATGTTTTATTTTGAGTGAAACGACTTTTATAAACAATTCAAACTATGTTTCTATCTGTTTAAAAAAAATGGTATTTAGGATTTAATCATTTACTAAACAGTAAAAAAGCAATAAGCAGCGTAATAATCACATTGAATAATTGTGCGATTAAAAAGGCATATAAAGGTTTTCGGCTGTTGTTATTTAATAAATCTTTAAAATTGGTTTCGAGACCAATACTTGTAAAAGCTAAGGCAAACCAAATTCCCTGCAGATTTTTTAAACTGTCTTTTACTTCATCTCTAGTTTCAGCTGTAAGCAGGAAAGAAAAGAGTAAAGAGGCTGCAATAAAACCAATTACGAATTTAGGAAAACGTTCCCAGATTACTTTTAATGTTGGTTTAGATTCGACAGCTTCAGCCGAAGAATTATGCGAATAAGTCCAATAAACCGATATAGCAAAAGCAGCAATTCCTAATAATACGTTTTGAGAGAATTTTACAATGGTGCTGATTTTTAAAGCGGTTTCGCCAACTAATGAACCCGAAGCGACAACTGCGCCCGAAGTATCAATGCTTCCGCCGAGCCATGCTCCAGTAACTTCTTCGGGAAAATTGAAATATTTAGCAATTATGGGCATAAAAATCATCATGGGAATTGCGGTCACCAATACAATCGAAATAACATAAGACAGCTTTTTTGAATCGCCTTTGATGGCGCCCGAGGTCGCGATCGCAGCAGAAACTCCGCAAATCGAAACAGCACTCGAAATCATCATCGTTAATTCGTCGTCGACTTTTAGTTTTTTACAAAGCCAAAAAGCAAAATACCAAACGGATAAAACGACTACGAGAGCCTGAATTAATCCTAAAGAACCTGCTTTTAAAATGTCTGAAAAAATAACACTGGTTCCTAATAAAACCAATCCGATTTTGACAAATACTTCGGTAGAAAGTGCCGATTTGAACCAATCGGGAAGTTTGAAAAAATTACCTATGGCTAAACCAATAATTAAACTAAAAATTACGGCTTCGAGATTAAGCCCTTTTACTTCGGTATTTCCAGCAATAATGAGCGCAACAACTGTTAATAGGTAAACTATTGGAAATCCTAACAGAAAATGTTTTACTGATTTTCCGATTAAAAATGCTCCGAATGCTCCAATGATAATAAGATATAAAAATTGTAATAAGAGGATTTTGAGGTTTGCAGAATTGAAGACATCAGCGAACAAATCCGTTTGATTTGACCATTTGAAAACGGGAACTTCGGGTAGAAAAACAAATAGCGAAACTCCGATTATTATAAATCCGAGAATAACGACGGTCCAATCTTCGTGAATGGTGAATGTTTTGTTTTGGATTGACATTGTTTATTTTATTATCCTAACAGGTTTTCAAAACTTGTCAGGTGTTTATTTGTTGTTGCTTTTTTTGAATTGCCTGCAGCTTTAGCTGGAAGTATAAGTTTATGGATAAAAGGCTTTAGCCGAATAGAAAGTTTGGCTAAAGCCTTCTCTTTTTCCAATTTTGAACCTCCAGCTAAAGCAGTAGGCAATTGATAATTATTGATTTTCTTGTATGATTTTATAGGATTATACAGGAATAGAATTACAAATCGACAAAGTATTTTTGTTTGTCAAAATCAAATTCATAATAAGTTAGATTTGGCCATAAAGGTTTTATCAAACCCTTTTCCCAGTTTTGTAAAGCAAGCTGCAGTTCCTTTACTTTTTCAGGATTTTTTACTGCTAAATCTGTTGTTTCAGATTTGTCTTTTGATAAATTATAAAGCCATTTTTCATGCGTTTTTCCGCTTATGATTAATTTCCAATCGCCGCTTCTTATGGCTTTTGCATCGCCGGAACGCCAATATAAATTTTGATGTGCTTTTTTATTTTCATTTACAGTACTTACAAGATCAACACCATCATAAACTCGGTCTTTTGGTAAATCTGAATGTATGGCTGCGGCAATCGTGCTAAAAATATCCAATGTGCTTACAGGTGTTTTATAGATCGTGTTCGGTTTGATTTTTCCCTTCCACGAAAGTGAAAACGGAACATTAACTCCGCCTTCAAAATGAGAAAACTTTCCTGCTTTTAATGGGGCGTTTGTAGTGGCAAAAGTATAATCGGCTCCGCCATTATCGCTGGCAAAAAAGATTAGTGTATTATCTTCCAGACCTTCTTTTTTTACTTTTGCTCTAATTCTTCCTATGGCATCATCAAGCGCACTGATCATAGCAAAATAAACCCGTTTGTTTTCGTCTTTCACATTTGGGAAACGATCGTAGTATTTTTTACGAACTTGAAATGGCGTGTGCGGCGCATTGAATGGAACATAAAGCAAGAAAGGTTTCGTTTTATTTTTATCAATAAAAGCTTCGGCTTCATCTGCAAAAGTTTCAGTTAAATACGCTTTATTATGAACTATTGTAGTATCACGACGAATTTGTCCAATGCCAACTCGGCCTTTTCCCCAAATCATTTTGTCGGTAAAATCTTTGTGATGATGGTTAATAATATCTGGATTGTCATCTTCGGGAGTGTAAAGTGAAAACGCTTGATAAAATCCGTAATGGTAATCGAAACCACGATCTAAAGGAAAAAATCCTTTATTGTGTCCAAGATGCCATTTTCCAATTATTGCGGTGCTGTAACCTTGTTTTTTGGCAAGATCAGCAAATGTAATTTCAGATTGTGGTAAACCTTGAGAGGCTATCGAAGCTTCATTTGGATAATTTATTTTTGGATTTAACCGCCAGTTATTGGTATTGATTAAATATTTAAAACCATAATATTCTAAGTTGTTTTTAGGATAACGATCTCCGGGTTGATATTCATGTCCGAAACGTTCCTGATAACGCCCCGTTAAAATTCCCGCACGCGACGGCGAACAAATAGAAGCCGAAACATAACCGTCTTGAAATGTAACTCCCGATGCTGCCAGAGAATCGATATTTGGAGTTGGTGTAGATTTTCCTCCGTACAACGAAATATCATATTTTCCTAAATCATCGGCAAGGAGAATAATGATATTTGGTTTTTTGAAGGAACTGTCTGCTGAAACTTTTTCAGCTAGAAATGCTGCTTTTCCTTCAAGCAGTTTTTTGTCTGGTTGAATTAGAGTTCCATCCGTATTGATGGGCCAGAATAAAAATGCTGCGAAAATAAGAAGCACTATTAAAATGGATATTATAATCTTGGTTGTTTTTTTATAGGCTGCCATAAGGTTAGTTTTTAATGCTGTTTGAAGTTTGAAAACATTGTTTTTAAACACATAGAAACATAGTATTTAGAGTGCTGGAAAAAGACGCTTCACTTAAAATAAAACGCATAGCATTATGTGAAGAAATCGTGATTTCTTTAAATGATTCTTTAAGCTGAATTTTAAATCGATGTTTCTATGTGTAAAAAATATTATCTAGAAGCTAAAGCCGCATCAACATCGTTTCTTAAATCAGCTGAACCTTCTTTTTTAAATACAATTTTTCCGTTTTTGTATAAAATCAAAGTCGGGAAAACTTTTATTGTTTTTAAGTCGGCAATTACCTGCGGACTATCTTCAAGATCGATTTCTACGATTTTTAAAGTATTGCCATATTGTGCTTTAATAGTTTCTAAAACTGGTTTTACTTTTTTGCAGGCACCACAATAAACGGAACCAATATCAACTAAAACATCTTTGTTTTCGGCAATAATTTTTTTGTATTCTGCAAGCGTTAATTTGCTTTTAGAATTAGAAAAGAAAGGTTTTCCGTTACCAATCCAGTTCGCAATTCCGCCTTCCAAACTATAAGCTTCTTTAAAACCTTTTTTTAATAAATCATCAGCGAGCCAAACGCTTCTTCCTGCACCAATAGAATAGGTAAATACTGGTTTCGTTTTATCTAGTTTTGCTATTTGTTCAGCATAATCTTTTGATTCCAGATTAAAATTTACGGCACCAATAATATGATTTAAAGCAAATTCATCAGAACCTCTGGCATCAATTATCTGTGGATTTTTTTCGGCTTTAATTTTTGTGTAAAACTGTTCTAACGAAATAGTGTTTGAACTTTTATTTTGTGAAAACCCTATAAAGGTAAAAAGTAGTAATAGAGTTACAATGCTGTGCCTTAATGTTTTATTTTTCATAATTAGTAGTTTTAAAAAGTAAGCAGTGTATTCAAGTTAATTTTTGAATACACTGCTTAACTTTGTTTTTTAAGATTGAACTTGTTCTAAAATTGGAGCAGGAGTATCTGCAGCTAAAACTGGTTTCGGTTTTAACGGAACGGATAAAACTCCTTCTGCCAAAGCGCTTCCTTCTTTTTTAGATTTGAATATCGGCCATAAAAACTGTGCATACCATTCTTCTTGTTTATAGGATTTGATTCCGTACGATTTTGGAAACTTTCGGGTAATTAAACCAGTTCCAAAAATCACATCCCAAATGAAAAACATATTTCCAAAGTTTCCTTTAAAATGTCCAATACCGTCTCCGCTCGTATCTGCATGATGCGCATGATGTGTAGCAGGTGTAGAAATTAAACGTTCTAAAACCCAAGCAATAGGATGAAGCATTTTGTATTTGTAAAGCGGCTTATCCCAAGCAATACTTGAGTGTGCGCCAAGTGTGATAAAACTTTTTATTACTAAGACAAACAAAGCGGGTAAACCTAAACCTAAATAGGTTAAAGTTGCGGTTAAATATATCTGAGAAAAAAACACTGTATAGATGAAGTTTTGTCTCGAAAGCATTGCCATTCCCATATAAGGAGCGGAATGATGTGTTCTATGAAAACGCCACAAAAAAGGCACTTGATGATGAAGTCTGTGGTACCAATACTGCGTTAAATCATCGGCTACGGCAATTAAGAAAAATGCTCCCCAAAACGGAACCCATGATAATGAGTTTTCAAGATTAGGAATTAAAAAAGGCAAAACGGTTAAGCTGAAAAAGGCAATAATGGGTGGTAAAAGTAGTTTTGGCGCCAAGAAAGAAACAATATCTATTTTACGTTCTTCACCCGTCCATTGATCGTCATATAAACCCGCTGTAAATTCTATAACTCCCAGAACAAGCATGAAAACAGTTAATCCCCAAGTTCTGATATTGGCGAATGCCGGTTTTGCAAATTCTAAAAAAGAAGGTACAGTAAGATGCGATTCTGTTACTGGATTATTACTTAATTTGAAATATAAATATATTGCCAAAACGGGCAATGTGTATAACAAAAGGCTGATGGCTAAATCTCTTGTTAGTTTTGAGTTTTGTACTGCTGCCATGATTTTTTATTTTAAAAATTGATTAATTACTGCCAGTCCTCCAGCTAATATGGCCAGCGGAACTAAAAATAGGATTGTGCCTACGACAATCTTTTTTCCTATAATGATATAATCTACTCGTTTCATGCTGTTTTATTTTTTTGATTTCAAAATTGAATCAGGTCTTTTAGATTGGAAAAGACCTGATTACTATTTTTAGTGTGTTGCTCCAGAACCTGATTGTGTTGCTTTTCTAGCAAGTTCCTGCAAGGTTTTACCTTTGTCTTGACCATTATTATGAATTCTGCGGTTAAAAACATCCTGCCAGTCAATCAGCGGATAAAGATTATTTTCTTTTGCCTGCTCATCAAATAGTTTTTTAAGCTCGGCTAATTTTTCTGGGTATTTTTTTGCCAAATTATTACGCTCATTAAAATCTTCGTTCAGATTGTATAATTCCCAAACATCATTGTCGAAATTGCTTGGTTCTGGTTTTTCATTTTTGCCTAAAGAGCTTTTCAAAGCAAATGAATCTGGTAAATGCGCTGCGGCAGCTTTCCATCCATCTTTATAAATGGCTCTGTTTCCAAAAATGTAATAATATTGAACTTTGTGCAGCGACTCAGCTTTTGGATTGTCTAAAGAAGCTTGAAATGATGAACCTTGGATAATATCCTGTTTAATTTCGCGAATATATTCTGGCGCTTTTATCCCGGCAATGTCTAAAGCTGTAGGAAGCAAATCGGTTACGTGGCTGTATTGATTTCTAATACCGCCTTTGTCTTTAATTCCGTTTGGATAAAATACAATCAATGGATTACGAGTTCCTCCTTCAGAATGTGCGTCTTGTTTCCAGTTTTTAAAAGGAACATTTGTTGCTTGTGCCCATCCTAAAGGATAATTGGTATTTAAACCTTTTGCGGTTCCAATTTCTCCAATATTATCTAAATTGCTTTGCAGATTTTGCTCATCAGATTTTCCTTGAGAGAATAAACTTTGATTAATAGTACCTTGCAAAGTCCCTTCTTTACTAGCTCCATTATCTCCAATGGCAACAAAAATCAAAGTATTGTCTAATTGGTTGCTCTCTTTTAAATAATTTACAACCCTTCCAATTTCATAATCCGTATAGGTTAAATAACCTGCATATACTTCCATGAATCTAGCATATACTTTCTTTTGATCTGGTGTTAGTTTTTTCCAATCTGTAATTAACGGGTTGCGCTCTGGCAAAACGGCATTTGCAGGAACTACGCCCAGTTTCTTTTGGTTAGCCAATACTTTTTCGCGGTAAGCGTCGTAACCTTCATCAAATTTTCCTTTGTAAGCATCGCTCCATTTTTCAGCAACTTGATGTGGTGCATGAACTGCGCCTGGTGCATAGTATAAAAAGAATGGCTTTCCAGGTGCTGCTTTTTGTTGTTTTTGAATATAGCTGATCGCTTTATCAGTAATTAACTCACTTAAATGACGTCCATCAGGTTTAACATGAACCTGATCTTCTACTAAATCAGGATTGTATTGATCGGTTTGCGAACCTAAGAATCCGTAAAAATGTTCGAAACCTTTTCCTGTCGGCCATCTGTCAAACGGTCCTGCATCTGTAGCTTCTTCATCTGGAGTAACGCCATATTTACCAACTGCAAATGTGTTGTAACCATTGTCGCGTAAAATCTCTGCGATCGTTCCTTTATCAGATGGAATACGTCCGTCCCAGCCTGGGAATCCTGCTGACATTACGGTATGAGAAAAACCGCTTACGTGAACTCTTGCAGAGTTTCTTCCAGTTAACAATGCTGCACGGGTAGGAGCACAAATTGCTGTAGTGTGAAAGTTGGTGTAACGCAAACCATTATTAGCCAGATTGTCAAACGTTGGAGTTTGAATTAATCCGCCAAAAGCACTTGACGCTCCAAAACCTACATCGTCTAATAATATCCAAACAATGTTTGGCGCGCCTTTAGGGGCTTTTACTGGATCTGGCCAGTATTCTTTAGATTCGGCTAAAGTTTTGCCAATTACACCTTTAAATTCTGTATTAGGATTTGTTTGGCTAAAGCCGAATTGTGCGATAAGTAATGCGGTAATCAAAAGCCCTTTTTTAGGACTTTTGATTGTGATGTTATTTTTTGAATTTTTCATTTTTACTTCGTTTTTTGGTTATATGTTAATTAATATCCAGGGTTTTGTGGTAAGCCGTCAGGGTTAATATTTCGCTCGCTTTGCGGAATCGGATAGAGGTTATTTCTTTCTGAAACGGAGTTTTTGGCGGTTACTTTTTTAACTTCGGTAACCAGTGTTCCCCAACGTACCAGATCAAACCAGCGCTGTCCTTCTTGAACAAATTCTTTTTTGCGCTCTTCTTGTATGGCAACTCTAAAAGTTGTTTGCGTCAAACCTTTTAAATCTACTGTTGCATCAGGAGTCGTAATTGGTTTACCAAAAGCTCTTCGTCTTACTTGATTAATTAATTCGTAAGCTTCAGGAGTTGGCGTTCCCTGCTCATTGATTGCTTCTGCCAGAGATAATAAAATATCGGCATAGCGAATTACAGGAAAGTTGATTGCTACGTTACCCGGAGTTGCCAAATTGGTTAAGTCCAAATACTTTTTGAAAATTGGTTTAGGAAAAGTGTACAAAGTTCCCGTTGCTGGATTTGGCAGCTGTTTCGCATAGCTGACATCTCTTCGTGTATCTCCGGCAGCATAAATATCATAGAACAATGCTACATCCGAAATAATATCAGCAGGTTCTGTAGCAGTAAATCCCGTAAAAGAAGTGGCTTGAAATGTACTTCCGCTTGATCCGTTTCCTGCTTGATTTGGTTCAAACTGAACAGAGAAAATATGTTCTTTTCCGTTCTTTTTAGTTTTCGTAAAGATGTCTTGAAAGCTTTCGAATAAAGCATATCCATAACCGCCGTTTATAACTTCTCTTGCTTTTAAAACAGCATTTGGCCAATCTTTTCGAGTTAGATAAACTTTAGCCAAAATAGCTTTTGCAGCTCCAGAAGTTGCACGTCCGGCATCAGAAGCTGGGTAAGTTGGCGGCAGACTTTCGGCATCTTTTAAATCCGCAATGATTTGTGCATATACTTCTTCAACCGGTGCTCTGTTAGCTTTTAAACTTTGTAACTGAATCGAAGTTGGTTCGTGCAAAACGATTGGAACTGCGCCCCAAAGACGAACTGCTTGAAAATATAATAAGGCTCTAATAAATTTAGATTCGTTGATTAATCTCGTTTTAACAACTTCTGAACCTGATACTTTCGAAATGTTATCGATTGAAACATTGGCTCTGTTTATTCCGGCATAAATTTGTCGCCAAGCTACTTGAACACGATCTGAAGTGGCATCGTGAGTTAAACTGCTTAATGCTCGAACTTGCGGATTTGTTGCTGAAACTCCTGCAGCAGCATAATCTGAAGCCATATCAGTCAGGAAGTAAAGGTTTCGACCAAATAAACTTTGTTCTCCTGGATCAAGGCTTAAAGAAGCATAAACTGCGGTTACACTTGCAATGGCATCGTCTTGGGTTTTAAAATAGTTATCTTCGGTTACAAAGGAGGTTGGTGTTACCTCCAGCTCAGTGCACGATACCAGTAGTCCGGCACTTAAAAGGAATGTTATAATGATCTTTTTCATTTTATATTTTTTTTACTTAGAAAGTTACGTTCAAGCCCGAGATGAATGTTTTTGAGTTTGGATAAGACCCAAAGTCAATTCCCGGATATAAGTTGTTTTGTTCGTATGAACTTACCTCTGGATCATAACCAGTGTATTTTGTCCATGTAATTAGATTTTCGGCAGAGACATAAAACTTTACGCTTTTTGTTCCCAATTTTTTAGAAACACTTTTTGGTAAAGTGTAGCCAAGAGTGATTAGTTTTAATCGTAAGAAAGAAGCGTCTTCAACGTAACGTTCAGAAACTATTCCTAAAGGAGAACTTGACGCTCTAGGTATTTCGTTGCTTGGATTTGTTGGTGTCCAGCGATCGACTAAAGTTGTAGCCGCGTTTGTACCAAGAGTCGAAATTTCTAATTGTTGGTTTAAAGCATTAAATACTTTTCCGCCATACGATCCTTGAAAAGAGAAGTTCAAATCGAAGTCATTGTATGAAATTGTATTGCTGAAACTTCCAACAAATTTTGGCTGTGATGTTCCAAGATCTCCTTTGTCAAGAGCTGTAATAACGCCGTCGCCATTAGTATCAACATATCTTCTGTCTCCCACTTTTGTATTGGCTAAACTGTTTATTTTTGGCTGTGTATTTACCTCTTCCTGCGTTTGAAAAATACCGTTTGTCTTGTATCCCCAGAAAGTTCCCAGAGGCTTTCCAACTTTTACAATTACAGGCTGCTGCTGCAATAAAGAACCATTTGGCACAACTGGAAAAAATTGGTCAACACCATTTCCTATGGCAGTTACTTTATTTTTATTGGCAGAAAATACAATGTTTGAATTCCATGAAAAGTTCTCCGTTTTTATATTTTCAGTAGTTAAACCAATTTCGATACCTTTATTTTCAACCCCGCCAATGTTTTGTAATACTGTTGCATATCCTGATGTTAACGGAATTGGAACGTTGATTAACAAATCGTTTGTCTTTTTATAATAAACATCAAAGACAAAGTTGATTTTTCGATCTAATAAGGATAAATCTAAACCAACATTGTATTGATTTGTTTTTTCCCATTTCAAATCAGGATTTGCCAATCGGGTAGGAGCTAAACCAGTTTGTAATGTACCTCCAAAAGCATAATTTACAGAACCCATTGAAGCTAACGAAAGGTAGTTTCCAATTTCTTGATTCCCTGTTGTTCCTGCTGTAATTCTTAATTTGGCTTCAGTTACGCCTTTAATATTATTTGCAAATTCTTCATCAGTAATATTCCAAGAGAATCCTGCAGAAGGAAAGTAACCCCAAAGAGATTCAGAACCAAATCTAGAGGAACCATCTGCACGAGCTGATAATGTAAAATTGTATTTTCCTCTATAAGAATAATTTACTCTCGTCAGCCATGATTTTAAAACACTTTCAAAAGCATCACTATATGGTTTTACAGCTACACCATCTTGAAGCGCATTATAAGTGTTAGCATCATTTACAAAAGTATTTGCACCTGCATTAACTACTTCTCCTTTAGTGTATTGAAGTGTGTATCCGCCTAAAACCGAAAATTTATGGTTTTCTCCAAAGTTGGTGTTGTAGTTCACGGTATTTTCATTTAATACCGAACTTACCAATCTGTCACCAACAGAAGCTAACCCTTTTGTTCCAGCGCCGGTTGTTGTATTGGCTGATGCGTAGTAATTTTGTTTAGTGTCAATTACGTCACCGCTCACTGCAACTTTCGCTGTCAATTTTTTAGTTATTTTATATTCACCAAATAAGCTGGTTAAAATTCTATTGATTTTAGTTTCATTAGTTGTGTTTTCTAAATCATTAATTGGATTTGGAACAAAACCATTTACAGAAGTTGCATAAGGATTATTCGTTACATTATAACTTCCATCAGCATTTTTAATAGGAACAACAGGAGCAGTTAATAAAACGCTTACAATAGGATTTGGGTTTCTTCCTGCACCTGCACCGCCATTTGTACCAACGCCATTTGAAACCGAATTACTATAATTTGCGTTTACTCCAAATTTAAAATTCTGAGAATAGTTTTTTTCATAGTTTATACGAAGCGATATACGTTTAAAATCTGATCCCAAAACAATACCTTCTTGATCAAAATATCCTGCAGAAACTGCATATCTTGACTTTTCATCGCCTCCAGAAAATGACAATTGATGGTTTTGTACTGGAGCCGCGGTTCTAAAAGCTGCTGATTGCCAATCGTAACTTCCGGAGTTTTTAAAAGCTTCGATTTGTGCAGGAGAGAACGAAGGTGCTTGTCCAATACTTGCTTGAACATCATTTCGTAAGCTAGCCCATTCGCTGGCGTTCATTACGTTAAGTTTTTTCGAAACATTTTGAAATCCAAAATAACCTTGATACGAGATATTGTCTTGTCCTTTTGTTCCTTTTTTGGTTGTAATTATAACGACACCATTTGCACCTCTAGAACCATAAATAGCTGTAGCCGAAGCATCTTTTAGAACTTCAATAGATTCTATATCAGCAGGGTTTATAGTAGACATTACATTTAAACTGGCGCCTGCAAAAGATACTCCTGCTGAACTGTTGCTGTTGTCATTGTAAATTAAAATTCCATCTACAACATAAAGAGGTTCGTTACCCGCTGTAATTGAGTTTCCACCTCTAATTCGTACACTTGATGATGCGCCGGGTCTTCCTGAGCTTTGCGTTACAACAACTCCTGCAACAGCACCTCTTAATAAATTATCTGCAGATGAGGTTACTTGAGATAGATTTGCTTTTGGTACAGAAGCGACAGAACCCGTAATATCTTTTCTTTTTTGAGTTCCGTATCCAACAACTACCAGTTCGTCCAGCTCTTGTCGTTCCTCTTTTAAATGAATAATTACAGGATTTTTATCTACAATTATTTCAGTTTTTTTATATCCAATGTAGGTTATAATTAAAGTGTAAGGTAATTTTTGACCAGTTTGAAAGTAGAATTTTCCTTCAGCATCTGTTACAACTCCGTGAGTTGTGCCTTTAATATTTATTGATGCCCCAATGATGGGTTGATTTGTAATGTCGTCAACTACAGTTCCGTCGAGTTTAGATTGTATTAATGGTTTCGTATTTTGTGCCTGAAATTGCAGGGATGTTAACAAAAAAGTAACCCATAAAATGAGATTTATATTTTTTTTCATTTCTTTGTAATGGTTTTTAGTAATTAACAAGGCGCCCTGAAAGTTGATTTTTCAACTCTCTAATGTGTCCTTGATCTAGTGATAAATATTCTTTAAGCCTCGCCATTTCTGTTGCCGCAGAAATGGCTTTTTTTATTTACAGCAGCAGGTTTGCATCATTTTCATTTTAGTTTTTTTTAGTTGTTAATTATTTTCTTTTTTAAAATTGAGGTATGTTCAAAGATCTTTCCGAAGCAGTTTAGTGCCGCAAATAGAGGTTTGAAATATAAAATGTAATGTGGTGGTGAAATTTAAAAGTCTCGTTTTATATTAGATTTTAAAAGCAATCTATTGTAAACGAATAATTTGCGTTGAGAATTAGCAACAGAAGCACATATAACAAAATGTGTTATAGGTATATTTTTTAGGAAGAATGTAATACGATATGCTTTCGGTTGTTTTCAAAATATAATTTTTTTGGTTTCAAATATTATTTTAAACTCTACTAATCCTATAGACAAAGTTAATTTTAATATAATAAAAACCAAAAAAAAGATTAAGTTTTTTAAAAAAAGTAAAAAATGAAGTGTTTTTGAAGTGTCTAAGGTATTGTTTTGTAGTGGTTTAAGTTTGTTTTATGTCTACAGGAATTTGTCTGAAATCAGATTTATCAAATACAGAAATGTAGTATTTTACACTTAATTTACGAGAGGAATATTTTTTTTAAAAGGAGAAAAACAACATATTTTGACAAACCGACGATCAATTTTGATTTTTATTAGTAAAACATGCTGGCTTTTTAATTTTAAGTGACTAGTAATAAAGCGATTTTGAATGCAGCGCTTTTATCAAAAAAATGCCAGAGTATAATTATAGGAAGATGATTTAACAAATTAATTACTGTTAACTCATATGTAGTTTCATATTTTTTAGTAATTTTAGATTGTTGAAAGATAGATGGATAGGAAATAAGAGCATTTATTTCTACTGTAATTAAGGTGGAATTTCAGTTCTAATGAAGATGTTGCTGTTGCTGCAAAAAAAAAAGTGATTTATCTATATTCGATTTATGTCATATTAAAGACAAGATTATCTTTAATATGACATATGTCATTTTTTGCAGAGGTTAACTGTTTTAATTTTGTTGTCATATTAAGTACTGATAATAGTTCGCTAATATTTTAATAATTATTATATGAGTAATCTGTCTCAATCCCACCGAATTTTATTTTTAAATACACTTGCCTTTACAATTTGTTTTGCATGTTGGACATTAAATGGTGTTTTAGTTACCTATTTAGTTGATAAAGGGATATTTAATTTTACGGTTGTAGAAACTGGATGGTTGTTAGGAATTCCAATTCTTTCAGGTTCTATCTTTCGTTTGCCTATAGGTATTTTAACAGATAAATACGGAGGTAAAATTGTATTTTCAGTCTTATTATTATTGTGCTCAATTCCTTTATTTTTATTGCCATTTGCAACTTCATTTTGGAGTTTTGCGGTATTAAGTTTTCTTTTCGGATTAGTAGGAACAAGTTTCGCTGTTGGAATAGGATATACTTCAATCTGGTATCCAAAAGAGTGGCAGGGACGTGCACTGGGAATTTTCGGAATGGGAAATGCCGGAGCAGCAATTACTACTTTTATTGCTCCCACTTTGCTAAATAATTTATCAGAAAATGATCCGATAAACGGGTGGAAAACACTCCCAGTTATTTACGCTGTAACACTTGTTGTAATTGGAATACTTTTTATTGTTTTTGCAAAAAATAAAGTCAACAAGGGAGTTTCAAAAACAATGGGACAATTGATGTCGCCTCTTAAAAACGTTCGAGTTTGGCGTTTTGGAGCTTATTACTTTTTAGTATTCGGTTTTTTTGTAGCCTATTCACAATGGCTTCTTCCAAATTTTATGAATGTGTACCATACCACTTTAGTAATGGGAGGTATGTTTGCTACTATGTTTAGTCTGCCATCTGGAGTTATTAGAGCTTTTGGAGGTTATTTATCAGATAAGTTTGGCGCTAGAAAAGTAATGTATTGGGTTTTAGGATCATCGATAGTGATTAGTTTTTTATTGATGTTTCCAAAAATGGAAATTTTTACCGCTGGGCCTGGAGTTATGGCAATGAATAATGGTACGGTTACAGAAATTACAGCTGATAAAGTGGTAGTAGATGGAAAAGTACATAACATACATACCAAGAAAGTTCAAAATGATGATGAAGCTGCGATTTTTCCAGTAAAAAATTCTTGGCAGGAAATCCTTGTCAAACAAAATCAAGAAGTAAAAAAGAAAGAATTATTAGCGCAAGGAGTTACACAAATTAAGTTTAGTGCTAATCTTTGGGTATATGTGGTTTTAGTAATTCTTATTGGAATTTCTTGGGGAATTGGTAAGGCTGCTGTTTATAAACATATTCCAGAATATTTTCCAAATGAAGTTGGAGTAGTGGGTGGAATGGTTGGTTTAATTGGCGGACTTGGCGGTTTTGCCGGCCCAATAATCTTTGGTTATCTTCTTAATTATACAGGACTTTGGACTAGTTCATGGATATTCATTTTTATAGTTTCTGTGCTTTGTCTGCTTTGGATGCATCGAACAATTATTAGTGCAACTCGATCTAAACTTCCAGATTTCACCAGAGATATTGAAAGCAATCATTAAAATTTAAATAACTTAATAATAGATATATGAAAACTTGGTTAGATAAATGGGATCCAGAAGATGAAGTATTTTGGAATTCTACCGGAAGTAAAATCGCTTGGAGAACGTTAACAATAACAACGATCACTTTAGTATTATCGTTCGCATCATGGTTTATGATGAGTGTTATTGCCGTAAAATTGCCAGGATTGGGATTTCGATTTACTAAGGATCAACTTTTTTGGCTGACTGCAATTCCTGGACTTGCAGCAGGATTTTTGAGAATTATACATACTTTTATATTACCCATTTTTGGAACAAGACATATAGTCTCGTTTGCTACACTTATTAAATTAATTCCTGTAATCGGAATTGGTTTTGCTGTGATGGATGTAAATACACCATTTTGGGTATTTGCACTTTTAGCTTTTACTACAGGTTTTGGTGGCGGGGATTTCTCCTCTTACATGCCAAGTACAAGTTTGTTTTTTCCTAAAAGACTTAAAGGAACAGCTCTTGGAATTCAGGCAGGAATTGGGAATTTTGGTGTTTCGGTAGCACAATTTGTTACGCCGCTTATTATAAGTGTTAGTATTTTTGGTGCCGCACAGGTATTTACAAGTATTGATCATAAAGAAGCAATTGTTGTTTTTCAGAATGCTAGTATAGAAAAACAAAAAGAGGTTTTTTCTGCTTTAGATCCTGACGTACAAGCTAGAATATTGACTAACGTAAAGAAAACGATCACTGATTCAGTAACTGCATCAATCAAATCAGATGATAAAGTGGCTCTTTTTACGGCGTTGCCTTTAAAAGCAAAAGCTAAGGCTATTGCAAATGCAAATCCAAAGATGGCTGAGAAAATATTAAATGATATCAGTCCTAAAAATACAGCAGTCAAAAACACCGAAATTTATTTACAATCAGCTGCATTTTGGTACGCTCCGTTCCTAATATTATTGTCTATTATAAGTTGGTTTTACTTAAAAAGTATTCCAATGAAAGCGTCAATTAAAGAGCAATTAGATATTTTTTCTAATAAACATACTTGGTATTGCACGATTACCTACATCATGACTTTTGGAACATTTGCCGGTTTATCTGCTGCTTTTCCTTTAATGATTAAGTTCTTGTATGGTGATTTTCCAAACGCGCCAGATCCATTAGTTTATGCTTTTTATGGACCGCTTATAGGTTCTGCTAGCCGTATTGCTTTTGGTTTCGTAGCCGATAAAGTAGGTGGAGCTATACTTACTACAATTACTGGTTTAGGAATTTTGGCAGGATCAATTATTTTAGTTACAGAAGGATTAGTAGCGCCAACAAGTATGGAGCAGTTTCCTCTTTTTGTAACCGTAATTTTAGCAATGTTCTTTTTTACAGGAATTGGAAATGCAGGTACGTTCAGACAATACCCTATTATTTTTGCCGAAAACCAACGTCAGGCAGCTGGAGTTATTGGTTGGACAGCGGCAATAGCAGCATTTGGACCATTTATTTTTTCAAAATTAATAGGAAATAATCTTTCAGCTAATGGCACTGTAAATCAATTTTTTATTGGTGTTGCTATTTTCACTATATTAGCTACAGGTATCAATTGGTGGTTCTACAATCGTAAAGGATGCGAGAAACCAAGTTAGTAAGTAATCATTAAAATTAAAATTAAGGATGAAAGATAAAACATTTAATACCAAAGCCCTGCTTGTTGCTTCGCTGGTTTCAATACTCACTATCGTACTTGTGTTTTATGGTTCCAGACAATTGCAGAATTTCGATGCAGCATTAATTACTTATTTATTCGGAACTGTATTTGCTTTCTTCGGAATCGTTTATCGATATACCGTTTGGCTGCAGCGTCCGCCAACATGGATGTATTTTAAAAGAAGTATAAAATTTCTTTTTACAGGAAAAATATTTTCTCATTTGTGGTTTTTAGGAAAAGAATCAGTACAAAATATTGTTGTTCAAAAGTTTATTTATCCAAGAAGTAAATGGCGCTGGTTTGCCCATTTTTGTATAGCATTAGGCTGCTTGTCTGCTTTTGCAATCACAATTCCGTTGACATTTGGATGGATACATTTTTCATTGGCACCTAATTCTATTTCCATTTACGAAGCGCATTTCTTCGGATTTAAAATGATGGATTTCGAAATAGGATCTTTTCTTGCCTTTTTAATTTTTCATGCCCTAAACTGGTCATCATGGCTTGTAATAATCGGGTCTGTATATTATTTAAGACGAAGATTAACAAATCCGGGATTAATTGCTACTCAAACCTTTGAAGGAGATTTATTGCCGTTGATATTATTAATTGCAATATCGGTTACTGGTTTATGCTTAACCTATTCATATCAATTCATGAAAGGATTTGCATATGATTTCTTAGCCGTAATTCATGCCGTAACCGTAATCATGTTTTTAATATGGATTCCGTTTGGAAAATTCTTTCATATCATTCAGCGTCCTGCACAAATTGGAGCTCATATTTATAAACAAGAAGGAATCAAACAAGGAATGGCAGTTTGCCCGCACACTGGTGAAGAATTTGCAACAAAACTTCATATCAATGACTTAAAAATTGTAACCAAACAATTGGGTTTTGATTTTACACATGAAGATGGAACTTCTCACTTGGATTTAAGTCCAGAAGGAAAAAGATCACGATTAGCGCAAGCACATTTAAAAGCCAGAATAGAAAGCGGAGGAAGCTTATTTGGATAAAGAATATAGTTTCAAGTTTCAAGCTTCAGGTTACAAGTTCCGTAAAGAACTTTAAACCTGAAACTTGAAGCCAGAAACAAAACAAACAAAAAAAGACAATGGCAAAATTACCTGTATCAGCTGAAAAAATTATTGAAGAGTTCGGTCCGCATTTAAATTATGCACCTAAAGATGGTTATGAAGGTAGAGACGAACCAGATAAATTGGTAAAAACACATTGCTGCTTTTGCGGCATGCAATGTGGTATTCAATTATCTGTAAAAGATAATCAAGTAGTTGGCTTCGAACCTTGGATGGAATTTCCTTTCAACGAAGGGCGTTTATGTCCAAAAGGAGTACAACGCTATTTACAAAATAATCACCCAGATCGTTTATTACATCCTTTGAAAAGAGTAGAAGGAAAAGGTTTTGAAAAGGCGACTTGGGATGAAGCAATGGATAAAACCGTATCTGAAATTAAAAGAATTCAGGAAAAGTATGGTAAAGATGCTTTTTCAATGTTATCTGGTGTGTCATTATCAAATGAAAAAAGTTATTTAGTAGGTAAGTTTGCTCGTGTAGCCCTAAAAACAAAAAACTTAGACTACAACGGTAGACTTTGTATGGTAAGTGCAGGAGCAGGAAATAAAAAAGCCTTTGGTTTAGATCGAGGTTCAAATAATTATTCAGACCTTGAGTATGCAGAAGTAATTATTGTTGCCGGTGCAAATATCAGTGAAACATTTCCAACCTTAACCCACTGGATTTGGAAAGCTCGTGATCGCGGTGCTAAATTAATTGTAATCGATCCAAGAATGATTCCGTTAGCAAGGACTGCAGAGATTCATTTAGATGTAAAGCCCGGAACAGATTCTGCTTTATATGGAGCAATGCTAAAATATCTGGTAGATCATGATATGTTAGATCATGATTTTATCGACAATCATACTTCAGGATTTCAAGAAACAATTGATGCAGTAAAAGATTATACTTTAGAATGGGCGGAAGAAGTTACTGGAATTGATAAAGAAAAGATAAAAGCTGCTGCTGAGTTATGGGGGAAAGCAAAAACGAGCTTTTTACTTCACGCACGCGGGATAGAGCAACACTCTAAAGGTGTTGATAATGTAGTAGGCTGTATTAATTTAGTTTTGGCAACAGGAAGATTAGGCAGACCTTACTGCGGATATGCAACAATTACTGGACAAGGAAATGGACAGGGAGGAAGAGAGCATGGTCATAAATGTGATCAATTACCTGGAAATAGAGACATTGAAAACCCAGAACATCGTAAATACATATCAGAAGTTTGGGGAATCGATGAAAAAGACATGCCTGGAAAAGGTTTATCGGCTTATGAAATTATTGATGCTATACACAGAGGAGAAATAAAAGGTTTACTTTCTATTTGTTTTAATCCGCTAGTATCATTGCCTAATAATAATTATGTACGAGAAGCACTTGAAAAATTAGAGTTTTACGTTTGTATTGATTTCTTTTTAAATGAAACCGCTCGTCATGCAGATATTGTTCTGGCTGGATCATTGCAAGAAGAAGAAGAAGGAACTACAACATCGGCAGAAGGAAGAGTTATCCGAATTCGTCAAGCTGTGACACCTCCTGGAGATGCTAGAACAGATACTTCAATATTTTTAGAATTAGCAAAAAGATTGGGAGTAGAAGATAAGTTTACTTATGAAAATAGTGAAGCTATATTTAATGAATTGCGTGTTGCATCTAATGGCGGAACAGCAAATTATTTCGGAATATCATATAAAAAAATAGAAGACAATATGGGCGTTTTTTGGCCTTGTCCAACAGATGATCATCCCGGAACACCTAGATTGTGGGAAGACAAAGTGTTTGCAACTCCAGATAAAAGAGCTCATTTTAATCCTGCTCCATATAAACTTCCAGGAGAAGTTACTGATGAAGAATTTCCAATAACATTAACGACAGGTCGTGTGGTTTCTCAATATTTGAGCGGAACACAAACCCGTCGAATTGGTAAGCTGGTAGATCAATTTCCTGAACCGCTGTTAGAAATTCATCCTGAGCTGGCTCTGAAATATGGTATTAAGCAACGTGAATTGGTAAAAGTTTTAACCCGAAGAGGAGAAGGAGTTTTTCCTGCAAACATAGTTGAAACCATCCGAAAAGATACTGTATTTATACCATACCACTGGCCGGGAATTAAATCGGCTAATCAATTAACAATTGGAACTTTAGATCCTATTTCTAAAATGCCAGAATTTAAAGTTTGTGCCTGTTCATTAAATCCGCTTGGCGAAATTGCACCATCCTCTGCTGGATCTGATGCTTTTGCAAGTGTTTAATCTATAAAAGAAGACTTATGAATTTAACCAATTTTAATAGAAACGAAGAGTTTTTTGTAGATCTGCAACGCTGTATTGGATGTAAAGCCTGTGAAATGGCTTGTGCAGAATGCGAAACAAACGGACAGGAATCTCTGATCAGTGTTAATTATGTAGAACGCTCCTCGACAATCCAAACTACTGTGCAAGTTTGTATGCATTGTGAAGACCCAGTTTGTGCCAATGTATGCCCAGCTGATGCGATTTCGCAAGATGAATTTGGCGTAGTTCATACCGCAAGTACAGAAAGATGTATAGGTTGTTCAAACTGCGTAATGGCTTGTCCGTTTGGAGTACCTAAAAAAATGGAAGAATACGATTTAATGATGAAATGTACAATGTGCTATGACCGTACCAGCGTTGGAAAAAAACCAATGTGTGCAACAGTCTGTCCAAGTGGAGCATTATTTTACGGAACAAGAGAACAAATCGAAGAAATGAGACCAAATAGTACACCAATCAATAATTTTATTTTTGGAAAAGAAAGAGTTACTACAAAAGTCAATATTATGATGCCAAAAGGCGCTAATGAATTAAGAATATATTAAATCCAGATCATGTCAAAAGAAGATAATTTAAATCAAAACTGGAAAAAGGACTTCCCCATAAAAAAACAGGAATCAACTCAAGTCAGCCGACGCGATTTTGCAAAATTCCTGACTTTTGTTTCTGGCGGATTAATGGTAGGAAGCGGATTTGTAACCGCAAAAGCATTTTTACTGCCAAAAGAAGAAGTGCAGGGCGAACATTTTATCTGTAATAAAGAAGATGTTCCCGTGGGCGGAACAAGAGGATTTGTATTAGAAGGAAGTACAATTCCGTATATTTTAATACACTTAGAAAGCGGCGAATTTAAAGCTTACGAGCAAAAATGTACCCATTTATCGTGCTCAGTATTTTATAAGCCGGGAACAGGAATTATACATTGCCCTTGCCATGAAGGATCATTTGATGCAAAAACTGGAGATGTAATTGCTGGACCGCCGCCAAGAGCTTTACCGCAACTAGAAGTTGTGTTTAAAGAGAATGCTGTTTTTGTAAAAGCCTATATCGAAAAAAAAGAAAGCTAATTTGTATAATTTAATTTTATAAGTATGAGTACTTTTAGACGCAGCCAAAATCGCGCAAACCCTAATAAGCTGAATAATATACTTTCGACACTTATTTTTATTTTAATATTAAATGTCAGCATTCAAATTTGGCTTTTGTATGCCTCATTAAATAACGCATTAGACAATAATAAAGAAATATTGATTCCTGCATTCATAGCATCAGCAATCCTATTTTTAATTGGTTTTGCATGGTTGTATTATCTGCCAAAAGGTAATTTTAGAAATAAATAAAGCAAGATCTTCTGCCATAAAAAAATGCTGTTAGATTTTTTCTGAGAGTATTCAAAAGAATTACCCTAAATTTATATTCAAAAAAATAGGTACTAATGATTTAAACTAAGTAAAAATACTTATATTTGTAATAAGTATTTTTTTGCTTATAAAGGATAGCGTTTTATGATAAAAGTTGAAGAAGCATTAACAATAATTGAAGCAAACAGTGCCAAAATGCCTAAACAGCAAATAGCCGTTAATAAAGCATTAGGATACGTTTTGGCAGAGAAAGTTATTTCTCCAATTCATATGCCTCCGTTTCGTCAATCGGCTATGGATGGATACGCTTTTATACATAGCATAAAGCATCAATATGATATAGTAAGTACATCTCAAGCAGGTGATCATTCAAATTTAAAATTGAATGCAAATGAAGCCATTAGGATATTTACAGGCGCATTTGTACCTGATGATGCTGATACTGTTGTAATGCAAGAGCATGTAATTGCAAATAAAAATTCGATACTTATAGCGGCAATGCCCGTAAAGAATGCAAATATTCGCGCAAAAGGAGAGCAAATTGCTAAAGATGATATCGTTTTTGAAGCAGGAACTTTAATAACTCCAGCTGCAATTGGTTTTTTGGCCAGTTTAGGAATCACAGAAATTGAAGTGTATAAGAAGCCTAAAGTTGCTGTTTTAGTTACTGGAAACGAATTAGTAAAACCTGGCGGAAAACTGAAAAAAGGAAAAATTTACGAAAGTAATTCTGTAATGCTTCAAGCCGCTCTTGAAACTATCGGAATTAAAAAAACGAAAGTTTACAGCGTAAAAGATAATTTAAAAGCAACGAAAAAAGCATTAAAAAGTATTTTAAAAAAGTATGATATAGTTTTAATTTCTGGCGGAATATCCGTTGGAGATTATGATTTTGTAAAAGAAGCTTTGTTGCAGAATGATGTAAAAGAGTTATTCTATAAAATCAATCAAAAACCTGGAAAACCAATGTTTTTTGGTTCTAAAGATGAAACTTTAGTTTTTGCTTTGCCTGGAAATCCAGCTTCATCGCTGACTAATTTTTATATTTATGTTGCTCCGGCAATAAAAAGCAGAATTGGATTTTCGGAGATTCACAAAACAAAAGTAATTCGGAAATTAAACTCAGATCTTAAAAATAATACAGGGAAAACATTGTTTTTAAAGGCAAAATACGACGAAACAAATGTTGAAGTTTTAAACAGTCAAAGCTCTGCAATGCTTAACACATTTGCCGTTGCAAACAGTTTACTAATAGTTCCCGAGAACATTGAAGAATATAAAAAAGGGCAATTAGTTACTTTATTACCAATAGATTAATTTTTAGATTCTTAGAATCAGAAAATAGAAAAGAGCATAGAAAAAGATTTTTGAGTAATAAAGATAAAGGTCGCTGTATAAATAAAAACACACAGCTAAAGTTTGAAACCTTGTTGAATTTTCAGCTTTGCGAACTTAATTCTAAAGATAATAATGAATAAAAATTCTTAGCACTCTTTGCAGTAAAACAACCTGAAACGTGAAAAAAGGAAAAACCTGAAACAAAATTAATCATGGAAACACCAACAGTATTTATTCTTTGCGGCGGAAAAAGCTCCAGAATGCAGTCTGAAAAAGGATTAGTGCTGTTTCAGGAAAAACCATTTATTGAACATATAATTCGGGCGATTTTACCCATTACAGATCAGATAAAATTGATTACGGCTTCAAAAGAATATGATTATCTGCCATACCAAAAAATACCTGATGTTATTGCAGAGAAAGGTCCATTAGGTGGAATTTATACCGCATTATCACATTCTGAAACCGAGTTTAATCTGATTTTAAGCTGCGATATTCCGTTAATTTCAACTGAATTATTACAAGAATTAATTTCAAAGCATACAGAAGAAGCCGGAATTACTGTTTTTGCTTCAGAGAGCAGAATACACCCATTAATTGGAATTTATTCAAAAAAAGTTATTTCAATAATTAAAGATGCAGTCGATTCTAATGAATTAAAAATGATGGATTTGCTTGCGAAAGTTCCTCATCAAATTGTAAATATAGAAGAAAGTGAAAACTTTCATTTAACCAATATTAATTCGGCTGACGAATTAAATGATCTGAATATCAATTTAAGTTAAAGATTATGCAAAGCTTGAAAACACCAAAATTAACGATTGTTGGCGCAGGTCCGGGAGACGTTGAATTGATTACGATGAAAGCTATTAAAGCTTTAAAAAGTGCCGATGTTGTTTTGTATGATGCTTTGGTTAACGAGGAATTACTAGAATATGCATCAAATGCCGAAATAGTTTTTGTTGGAAAACGATTGGGCTGTCACGCTTACACACAAGATCAGATTAATGATTTGATTGTTTCAATGGCAAAAAAACACGGACATGTTGTTCGATTAAAAGGAGGCGATCCTTTTATTTTTGGACGAGGAAGTGAGGAAATTGAATTTGCAGAGCGATTTGAAATTGAAACCGCAATTGTACCTGGAATTTCATCAGCTTTAGGTGTTCCTGCTTCAGTAGGAATTAGTTTGACACAAAGAAAAGTTGCCGAAAGTTTTTGGGTAATTACCGGAACAACTTCAGATCATAAATTATCAAAAGATGTTCAGTTAGCTTCAAAATCAGCTGCAACGGTAGTTATTTTAATGGGAATGCATAAACTGGACGAAATTATTTCTATTTATCAAGAAAATAGAAATGACAATCTGCCAATTGCCATCATTCAAAATGGAACGAAAAATTCAGAGCAAAAAGTAATTGGAACTATTGATACAATTACTAAATTGGTATCTGAAAAAAACATATCATCGCCTGCAATTATTGTGATTGGCGAAGTAGTACGAAATACTTCAAGCTGGATTTCGTATTTTCAGGAACATTTTGATGATGAATTTATTTTTCAGAATTTAAATTTATAAGAATGATTGAAGTTAAATATTTTGGAGCTGTAGCCGAAAAGACAAAATGTGAATTCGAAAAGTTATCTTTTTCTGAAGTTTCACTGCAAAAACTATTGCAGGACTTAAATGAAAAATATGAGTTCGAATCTCTGACTTTCAGCGTTGCCGTAAACCAAAAAATAGTTTCAAAAACAACAGATTTTACATTACAGACAAGCGATGTTGTGGCTTTGTTGCCGCCGTTTGCAGGAGGATAAAAGAATGAATACATCAAACCGATATAACAGACAAATAATTCTTCCAGAGATTGGAGACGAAGGTCAGTACAAATTGCTGAAATCTAAAATTTTGGTTGTTGGTGCCGGTGGTTTGGGCGCAGCGATTTTGCCATATTTGGCTTCCGCGGGAGTTGGTGAAATTGGGATTGTGGATGATGATACAATTGAAATTTCAAATCTGCACCGACAAGTTATTTATAAAACTTCAGCAGTTGGAAAATCAAAAGCTGAAGAAGCCAAATTGATGATTTCTGAGTTGAATTCTGAAGTAAAAGTAAACGCAGTTTCTGAAAAGTTATCAGCAAAAAATGCTATTTCATTATTTGAAAAATATGATATTATTGTTGACGCAACAGATAGTATTGCAGTAAAATATTTAATAAATGATGCTTGTCTTGTCGTTAATAAACCAATGGTTTATGGATCTATTTTTAGATTTCAGGGACAAGTTTCTGTTTTTAATTATCAAAACGGACCAACGTATAGATGTTTGTATCCCGATGAAAATAATAATGCTTTGAATTGTGAAGATGCGGGAGTAATTGGAATCTCAGTTGGAATTATCGGTCTGCTTCAAGCAAATGAAGTTTTAAAAATGATTCTCGGAATCGGAGAAGTTTTGAACGGAAAAATATTGGTTTACAATATTTTGAACAACGAACAGCAAAAATATGGTTTTGACAAAAGTGATATTCAGTCAATAAGCAGAGAATCATTCGAAGAAAAATATAATAAATCTGAGGTTGCAGAAATAAGTTTTGATTTAGTTTTAGAGGAAATAAACAATGATTCTGTTTTATTTGTAGATGTTAGAAATAGTGATGAATTGCCAAAAATCAGTTTAAAAAATCAAGTTCAGATTCCGTTAATGCTTTTGGAAAATGAAATCGAAAAAATTGACAAAAACCAAATGATCTACGTTTTCTGTCAATCCGGAATCAGAAGTAAAATGGCAGTTGAGGTATTTCAAAAACTTCAATTTAAGAATGTGAAAAGTATTGCTGGAGGCGTTTTAGCAATGAAGAATTTATTGAAAGAAGAAATAAAAGTATAGTCACAGATTATTGTTTAGGTTGTCACCCTGAGCAGAGTCGAAGGGCGTTCCAATTGGGCTCGGGCTTCGACTCCGCTCAGCCTGACAAAGCAAGTAAAAATCCTTTTAATCTCTGTAATCAGTGGCAAAAAAAAACATATAAAAAATGAGTAAAAATGTATTTGTAGAAGGACCAATTTCTCCTGAATTTATTGCTGAGTCAATCGCAAAACACCAATCGAAACATACAATTGGGGCGCACAATATTTTTTTAGGACAAGTTCGTGCCGATGTAATTCACGATAATACAGTTGTTGCAATTGATTATTCGGCTTACACCGATATGGCAAATGAGGCATTGCACACAATTCGCGAGAAAACTTTTGCTAAATTCGACTTAACCTGCATGCACATTTATCACAGTTTAGGCGTTGTAAAAGCAGGTGAAATCTGTTTGTTTGTGTTTGTTTCGGCAACTCGACGCAAACAAGTTTATGAAGCCACAGAAACCATCGTAAACTGGATAAAAACCGACGTGCCAATTTTTGGTAAAGAAATGTTTGAAAACGATACATTCACTTGGAAACAAAATAGTTAATGGTAGATATTACGCATAAAATAAGCACATTACGAAAAGCAACAGCATCGGCAATTGTAAAAGTCAGTAAACAAGAAACAATTGATGCTGTGGTAAATAATCTTGTGCCAAAAGGAAATGTTCTCGAAATGGCAAAAACAGCTGGATTATTTGCGGTAAAAAACACGCATTTATCCATTCCCGATTGTCATCCGATTCCAATTGAATTTACTTCGGTAGAATATAAAATTGAAGGATTAGAAATTCAGATTATCTTTAATGTAAAAACCGTTTACAAAACCGGAGTTGAGGTTGAAGCTATGCACGGAGCATCAATCGTAGCATTGACGATGTACGATATGCTGAAACCAATTGATAAAGAAATCGAGATTTCGACTATCAAATTGATTACTAAAGAAGGCGGAAAATCCTCTTTCAAAAATAAATTTCCAAACGTTATAAAAGCGGCTGTTTTTGTTTGTTCTGATTCCATTTTTGCAGGCGATAAAGAAGATCGATCGGGAAAAATAATCGTAGAAAAATTAGATTCATACGGAGTTGAAACTTCGCATTATGAAATTATTCCTGACGAATTAGATATTATTCAGGAAAGAACAAAAGCTTACGCCAAAGAAAATCAGCTGGTAATTTTTACGGGCGGAACAGGATTATCACCGAGAGATGTAACGCCAGAAGCTTTGTCGCCAATATTAGAAAGCAGAATTCCAGGAATTGAGGAAGCCATTCGTGATTACGGACAGCAAAGAATGCCTTACGCAATGTTGTCTAGAACTGTTGCAGGAACTTTGGGCAAAAGCTTAGTTTTG
Organism: Flavobacterium plurextorum; assembly: GCF_002217395.1. Lineage (GTDB taxonomy): Bacteria > Bacteroidota > Bacteroidia > Flavobacteriales > Flavobacteriaceae > Flavobacterium > Flavobacterium plurextorum. The sequence continues at coordinate 28,882 of NZ_MUHD01000043.1, forward strand.
GCTTTACCAGGCTCTACAAACGGAGCGAGAGAATCGATGGATGCTGTGTTTCCGCATGTAATGCACGTTTTTCATATTTTAAAAGGAAAAAATCATGACAGCCTCTAATACTATTTTGACGGATGGTTTTGGACGCAGACACAATTATCTGCGCATTTCGCTGTTGGAAAAATGCAATCTGCGTTGTACATACTGCATGCCAGCCGACGGAATTGCGCTTTCTCCAAAAGCGAGTTTAATGACTGCTGAAGAGATTTTTAGTATCGCCGAAACTTTCGTGAAAAATGGTGTTGATAAAATTAGATTAACGGGAGGAGAACCACTTCTTCGAAAAGACTTTCCTGAGATTATTTCAAAATTGGTTTCTTTAGATATTTCGCTTTCTATTACGACAAACGGAATTTTAATTGACCGTCATATTGCCGTTTTAAAGCAATTTAAAATCAAAAAGATCAATTTGAGTTTAGATACTTTGATTTCGTCTAAATTTCATGCTGTAACGCTTAGAAATCAGTTTGAGAAAGTTATTGATAATCTCCATTTACTTTTAAACAATGATTTTCAGGTAAAAGTAAATGTGGTTTTAATGAAAGGTTTTAATGATAATGAAATTGTTGATTTTGTAAAATTAACGCAGTTTCTGCCTATTTCTGTGCGCTTCATTGAGTTTATGCCTTTTGCAGGAAACGAGTGGGACAGAAGTAAAATGGTTTCACAAAATGAGATTTTATCTTTGGTTGGAAATACTTTTTCTTCAGATCAAATGCAAAAATTAGAAGACGAGAAAAACTTTACTTCCAGGAATTATAAAATAAAAGATTTTCAAGGCGATTTCGGAATCATAAGTTCGATTACAAATCCGTTTTGTGACAGCTGCAACCGAATTCGTTTAACTGCTGACGGTAAAATAAAAAACTGTCTTTTTTCAAATTCTGAAACTGATTTATTGACTCCTTTTAGAAATGGCGAATCAATTATGAATTTAATTGAAACATCTATTCAAAGTAAAAAGAAAGTCAGAGCAGGAATGGTGACTATTGATGAAATGAATGATCCTGCTAAACATTTTGATAATCGCAGTATGATTGCAATTGGCGGATAGTTTAATTGTTAAATGTTATAATGTTAAATGTGAATTGTGAATTGTGAATTGTGAAATGTTACTTGTGAAATGTGAAGTGTGAAGTGTGAATTGTCAGGCTGAGCGAAGTCGAAGTCTTTTTACACAATCTTGTCATTTCGATCCCGAGGCTTCGGGAGAGAAATCACACTCGTAAATCGACAAAGATTGGCGATCTTATTTATGGAGCTACTTGCGAAGATTTCTCCTTCGTCGAAATGACAAACTGAGTGTAAGAGCTCAGAAATAAAAAAAAGGTTCAACTTTTTTAAAGCTAAACCTTTCTCAATAATTATTTCTTCTTTTTAGCTTTTGCCTTTTTTTGAGACTTCGCTTTCTTTTTTGCGATTTTTTTAGCTTTAGCTTTTTCTTTCGCTTTTTTAGCTTTTTCTTTTTTCTTGGCTTTCGCTTTTAGTTTTGCTTTTTTAGCTTTCTCTTTCTTTTTATCTTTTTTAGCTTTTTCTTTTTTCTTAGCTGCTTTCTTTTTCTCTTTTTCCTTTTCTTTATCTTTCACTTTTTTGGCTTTTTTAGCAGCTTTATCTTTTTCAGTTTTAACTGCTTGGTTAGTATTCTCTTTTTTAGGTTCAGTAATTGGTGTTGCAGCAACTGTCGTTTTTTCTTCTGACTTTGCTGCAGGAGTTAATACTTTTTTTGCTGGTGCTTTTCGTACAGCCGGTTTTGGCGTAGTCGTTGCTGCAGATTTTACAACTGCTTTAGCAGGTGCTTTTGCTGTAGGTGTTGCGGCAGCTTTTGTAACAGAAGCAGCAGGAGCCTTGGTTGTTGTAGGCTTTGATGCAGCAGGTTTTGCCGCAGTTGCTTTTGTCGCAGTTGGTTTTGCTGCTGTCGTTTTTGCAGGTGCAGCTTTGCGAACTGGAGCTTTCTTAACAGGAGTATTTTCTGGTTTTGCGTTTTCTGCAACTGGTTTAACAGCTTCAGGTTTTACAGAATCGATTTTTTCCGGGGTACTTTCTTCGGGTTTGTTTTCCATATTAAATGCGCTTTTAGGTAAGTTTATCGTTAGTAATGTAACTAAATTGTTAATTCACAGTTAAGTAAAGATAATTATAAAACAAGTTACTCAATGTTAAGTTTTCCTATAAAAATTAATATTAAGTAACTGAAAGTGAATTATTTGTTTTTTTGCTTGAAATTTATAATCAAAATCTCTTAACAATTCTACATGAAAAAATGAGGTGTGATTATGAATTGTGAATTAGGAAACTTCAAATAAAGTCAAGTGAAAACAAATGCTCTATTCCTGAAGAAAGAGACATTCTATTGTGTTGTTCTCAATAACGATCAAGAATCCCAAAAGACATATTGAACAGCAGGGCAGGAGCACTAGCGAAATAACGAAGTAAATTGCTTCTAAATAGTGCTGGTGAAGATATTAGTTTGTAATAATCTCTAAAATTTTAAAATTGCTTTTTGGAGCTTCACATAAAGAACAGCAATAATCTTCGCCTAAATCTGTAAATAAAATTCCCTTCGGAATGCCTTGACTTTCATCTCCATATTCGGGTTTATAAAGCGTTAAACATTCTTGACATTGGTAAATATCCAATTGTGGTTTTTCCTTTTTTTGTGGGTTTTCAGTAGTTTCAGTTGTTGCATTTCCGAGTTCATCAAAATATTTTCGGCTTAATTCGATTAGAATAGTTGGCAGTTCAAGTTTGTCAATATCTTGAGAGTGAACGATATATTCTCGTGTATTTGGATCAAAATTCTTAGCAAACAAAACATTGTAAGTATCTCTGATTTTAATGGATTCTAAAGCCGCTGGAAGTTCATTTTTTTCGATAACAATCGAAGTAAAATAATGTCCGTCCCGATTGTATTCTGAAATACCAAAATTCAGTCCATAAGTGCTTATGTCAAATTGATCAAGTGTACGAACTAAAAATGTTTTCAAGTTCAAAGCCCATTCCATAGCAACAGGCAGATGCCAATTTAATTCTAATAAAGAATGACGAACATTAATTCCGCGTTTGCCTAAGAACTTTTCCCATTCTAGTTTTCGGTCTTTCGGAATTCCTTTTATGATGAACGATTTCCAAGGCGTGATACATATTTTTCCAATTTTGCATTCAAAACACAAATCGCACATTTCTTTCAGGAAATCTAAATCGTATAAATTATTTCGCCAATAAAGCCCAAGCCAGTATTGATCGATTCCCATTCTGTTCATTCCTTCATAATAAGGAAAAGGATAAAACGGAATATTTAAAGGCTTGTCAATTGTTCGATTATTAGTGTCTAAAGCTTCGCTTATCAGCGTAAAAAGCATTTCGATATCAAGTGTGGTTTCGTCTGTAATTTTCTCAATTTCGTAATATGTCTTCGCTAAATCCCAAGTATAAATCAAGACAGGATAAACTTCCATCTTTTCCCATTTTGGAAGCCTGATATATAAATACCAATAATCTTCATGTTCTGAAGCTATAAAGTTTAAATGTCCGGTAAATAAAGGAACCAACTGTTGTTTTGGATCTGTAATGTTTACTTTTAGTTTGGGTTGTTCTTTAAATTCTTCTAAAACATACAAAAATCGATTTCCTGTCAGCCAATTGGTATTTCTAAAAATATCCGTCGAAACATAAGAAGAAACAATATTATTCCCGCTTTTTTGATCTGGATAAACAAAATGATGTTTCCCCAAAGTTGTTTTATCTAAAGATTTAAAACCTTTTGGGAAAATAATATCCTGTCTTGAACCAAAAGAAATAGAATCCAGACCTTCGTCTAAAGCAATGTTTACTACTTCTTGTAGTTCTCCCGGCGAAATAACGCCGCCTTTTACTATTAATCTTGTCAATTCCATTTGTTTATTTGTTTCAAGTTTTCTTTGTTTCAGGTTTTCTTTGTTTCAGGTTTCAAGTTTCAGGTTTCAGGTTTTTCTCGAGCTTGTCAGGCTGAGCGAAGTCGAAGCCTTTTACGTGTAGCCCTTCTCTCGACGCCTCGGGATTGAAATGACATACTGTACGCAACTTGAAACATGAAACAAAGAAAACTTGAAACATTTTTTCAAACTTTACATTTCGCCAATATCTCTTTAACCTCCGTTTTACAGCTTCCGCATCCTAATCCTGCGCCCGTGTTTTTGCATAAATCGGTAAAATCGTTCACACCGCTTTTTATGGTTTCTTCAATATTTCCTGCGCCAACCTGACTGCAGGAACAAACTAATTTTCCTAAAACAGGTTTTGCGGTTGAACTTCCTCTTAAAAGCATATTTCGCTTGTCTGATAATTCGATTTTGCTTTCAATCATCGTTTTGAATTCGGCAAATTCGTTCTTATCTCCCATTAAAATAGCACCAACTAAGAGATCATCTTTTACAATGCATTTTTTGTAATAACGTTTTTTCAAATCAGTAAAAACAATTTCTTCATACGAATCATCGTTTTCTGGAATTGTAATATCTCCAATACTGCACAGATTTATGTCTTCTAATTTTAAAATATTCATTAAAATCGAACCTTTGTAATAACTGCTGATATCGCCCGCTAAAAAGTTTGCCAGAATATCTGCTTGTTCTTCGGCGGCAGAAGTAATTCCGAATAATTTATTATTGAATTCCGCTATTTCTCCAATTGCAAAAATATCAGGATTTGAAGTTTGTAAATATTGATTGACTTTTACGCCGCGCCCGCAAGCCAAACCGTTTTCTCTCGCAATTTCGATATTCGGAATTGTTCCAATCGTATAAACAATTGCATTTGCAGTTATGATTTTACCGCTTTTTAAAGCAATTTCAATTTCGTTTTCATTATCCGTTTCAAAAACGGTGCTGACTTCATTATCAAAATAAATCTGAATATCACGGAGTTGTACTTCTTCGGCTAATAATTTACTAGAAATTCGATCCAGCTGACGTTCCATTAAACGTGAAGCTCTCTGAATTATAGTAGTTTTTACTTTTTTATGTTTTAAAGCAGCAGCCAATTCCAACCCTAATAATCCGCCGCCAATAATAACAACATGCTGTTCTTCCGGCGGAAGATTGGTGCTGTCAAGATGTTTTTTTAAACGGTCAGCATCTTCTTTTCTTCTTACGGTAAATCGACCTGAAAGATGCAGTTGTGCATTTTCTGGAACAAAAGGACGACTTCCGGTTGCTAAAATCAAAGAATCGAAAGTGTGTATTTCGCCCAAACTATCTTTTATAGTTTTTGCACTAGTGTCTATTTTATTAATAGCAACTCCAGCTTTCATGGTAATATTAAGCTTGTTTAATGCTTCGCCGTCTTTAACCTTTAAAAGCTGTTCCCAAGTGAATTCTCCCGTCATATATTCGGGCAATAAAACGCGATTGTAAAACGGATTTATTTCATTCGAAAAAACAATAATTTCATCTGTAGTATTAAATTCACGATAATTTTGAATGAATCGGAATGAAGCTGCGCCGGCGCCAACAATGGCTATTTTCTGAAAGGGTTTTACATATTTTTTAATCGAAACCGTCGTGTATTTGAAATCAGGTTCTTTTGAAATCGGATCTACAACAGTATTCGTTAAATTGTTTGTTCTATTCAAATCATTTTCAAGTTGTTTTCCCCAATGCATTGGAAGAAAAAGCACCTTTTCTTTAATAGAATCGGTCACTTTTGCTTTTACTCGAACTTCGCCATTTTTACTTGTAACGGTAATAATATCACCATTTTTAATTTCATTTTTAAATGCGTCAATTGGATTTATCTCTAAAACCGGACTTGGAATGTGAGTTAATAATCTCGAAACTTTTCCCGTTTTGGTCATTGTATGCCATTGATCGCGAATTCGTCCCGTAGTTAAAATAAAAGGAAATTCGGAATTGGGTTGTACCGATGTATTTTCGATTGAAACAGGCAGGTTAAAAATCGCCTTTCCAGAAGGCGTATAGAATTTTTTATCAGTAAATAATCGTGGTGTTCCCGGATGTCCGTAATCTGGAACCGGCCATTGAAAAGTGCCTTCGGTTTTTAAACGATTATAATTTAAAAATGAAATATCAATATTAGTGCCTTTGGTAAGCGCACAATGCTCTTTGTAAATTTCTTCGGCGTTATTGAAATCAAAACCATGGAAATTCATTTTTTTAGCAAAACGAATTAAAATTTCAATATCAGGAAGTGCTTCTCCAGACGCATTAATTCCTTTTGGTAAATAAGAAATACGGCGTTCAGAATTAGTCATCGTTCCATCTTTCTCTAACCATCCGGCAGCCGGCAAAAGCAAATCGGCAAATTTTGCTGTGTCAGCATTATGCGAAATATCCTGAACCACCACAAATTTAGCGTTTTGAAGTGCTTTTTCGATTCGACGAGAATCTGGCAAACTAACCAATGGATTTGTGCAAATAATCCAAACAGCTTTCATTTTTCCCGATTCTAAAGCTTCAAACATTTCTGTTGCTGTTAAACCCGGTTTGTCTGAAATCTCGTCAACTCCCCAAAAATCAGCCACTTCTTTGCGATGTGTTGGATTTGCAATGTCTTTATGCGCTGCCAAAAGGGTCGCCATTCCGCCCACTTCACGTCCGCCCATAGCATTTGGCTGACCGGTTAATGAAAATGGACCAGAACCTGGTTTCCCAACTTGTCCTGTTAATAGAGACAAATTCAGTAAAGCCGTATTTTTGTCAACGCCAACTGCACTTTGATTTAATCCCATAGCCCAAAGTGAAATAAATCCTTTTGCTTTTCCAATAATATCTGCGGCAAGTTTAATATCGTTTACTGATATTCCGCATAGTTTTGATGCTTTTTCAAGTGACGTACTAAGTACTAAATCTTTATATTGTTTGAAATTTTCAGCATTGTTTTTGACAAAATCGTGGTCAACATGGCCTTTTTCAATAATACGTCTGGCAATAGCATGATACAAAATAATGTCAGATCCTGGAAGAATTTGTAAATGTAAATCGGCGAAAGCGGCTGTATCAGTGCGCCTCGGATCAATTACTATTATCTTCGTTTTTGGATTTTTCTCTTTATGTTTTTCAAGCCGTCTAAATAGAATAGGGTGACACCAAGCGGGATTTGCCCCTGTAATTAAAAAAGTATCCGCCAATTCAATATCATCATACGCAATTGGTACAGAATCTTCTCCAAAAGTTTTTTTATAACCCACAACGGCGGAACTCATGCAGAGTCTTGAATTAGTATCGATATTATTGGTTTTCAAGAAACCTTTTACAAGTTTATTTACCAGATAATATTCCTCAGTTAAGCATTGTCCCGAAATATAAAATCCAACGCTGTCTGGACCATGTTTTTTTATAATAGAAGAAAAAACTGCCGCAGCTCGGTCTAGAGCAGTATCCCAGCTTACACGTTCGAGCGGATAGGATTTGCTGCCTCGCATTTCAGGATATAGAATTCGGTCAGAAGTATCGTTGACTACGTAATGCAGATTCATTCCTTTAGAACATAACATTCCTTTATTTACCGGATGATCTTTATCACCTTCAACCATAACGCCGTTTTTAGCATCGTTGGTTACGATTATGCCGCAGCCAACGCCGCAATAAGAACAGGTAGTTTTGATTTTGGTATTTTGCATTACAGTTCTTTTTTTATATACTATTTCCTGAATCTGCAGTGATCTAGATAAATCACTTATACAAAAATAAGTATTTTTACGTATAAATACTTATTTTTCGAATTTATTTTTTTATTTTTGATGCAATAAAATGAGCAGCAACAAATTAGTTTTTAATCCGATAAAAATTAGGACTCATGAAAGAAGAACAAACTCTTTGTTATTCTTGTGCCAATGAAAATTGTTTTATCAAGAAACATTTACATTTAGAACAAATGAATACTTACGTTTCTAAGAAACAGAATATAGTCTGCAAAAAATCGGATCAGTTTATTGTGGAAGGTTCTTCTTTGCAAGGGCTTTATTTTATTTGCAAGGGAAAAGCAAAAACGGTAAAAACGGGAATTAACGGACGTGAGCAAATTGTACGGTTAACGAAAAGTGGAGATATTATTGGTTTTCGCGGATTTGGAACTGGAAAAAAGTATTTAATTGGCGCTTATGCCTTGGAAGATACTGTTTTGTGCAATTTTAGCAATGAAACGATGCTGGAAATTTTAAAGCATATTCCAGAACTTACTTATGCTTTAATGCTTTTTTATGCCGATGAATTGAATAAAAGTGAAAACAATATTCGCAAAATTGCACATATGAATGTTCGTGAACGTGTGGTTGATTTATTGCTTTATATTCATCGCAAATTCGGACAAATCAATGATTTAATTGATATTGATCTTTCTCGAAAAGAAATCGCGGATTTTGCGGGAACAACCGAAGAGCAAGCAATTAGGGTTATTTCAAGTCTTAAAAAAGAAGCTCTAATAAAAACGGTTGGAAAACGAATTGGGATTTTGGAAGTTTCAAAATTACGCTCTGAAATTATGGAGCATAAATATTTTTAAAACTTTCTAACACATAGAAACATAGGATTTTTAAGCATAGCTATATTCTTTTTGTCAAATGGAATGCCTTTTTTTAATAAGGGTAAACTATGTTTCTATGTGTTAAAATGATTACGTACAAATACTTATTTTTTCCTGCCAATAAATCGAATTACAGAACCCGTTCCGTTATGGAATAAACCTTCGTTTAATTCGATTTCTTTTTCTTGTAATTCAATGATTTCATAATTAGGAAAATCACTTTTTATTTCTTCCATTGAAAAAAGAGATTCAATATCTTTTGGTCCGCCAACTTTATCATTTATTGCTAGATATTCTAAATGTTTTTTGCTGAAAGCTTCAAAAATAATAATACCGTCTTTGCGTAATAATTTATCAAGCTGTTTGTGAATTCCGGATTTAATTTCTGAAGGGAAATGAGCATAAATCAAGGCAATTACATCAAATTGTTCTTCTTTGAAATCCAGCGTTTCTAATTCGCCAACTTGATAATCAATTGAAACATTGTTAGTTTCAGCAAGTTTTAAAGCTTTGTTTTTTCCTTCTTCACTAATATCAAAAGCGGAAACGTTCCAACCCAATTTTGCAGCAAAAATGGCATTTCGTCCTTCGCCTTCGGCAGGAAAAAGAATAGCGCCGGGCTTTAATTTTTGAATTTGTTCTTTTAAGTAATTGTTGGGTTCTTCGCCATATGCAAATTCTTCGTTGCTGTAGCGGTCATCCCATCTTTGGGTCCAGTTGTTGTTCATAGCATATGTATTGAATTGATTGTAAAATTAAATCCTTGATGTCTATTAATAATAGAGTTTTAAATTTAATTACTTCTTGGTACTATTATATTTTTAAAGCTGTTCTCTGTTTTTTGATTTCCAGATCCCAAAGATTAGTATATTTAGTTTTATTATTCTCTAAATTCGTTTTTTGTTCTAAAATTAAATTTAGTTCGTGATTATATTTTTCAATATTATTCGATTTGGAAAAAAAAAGGTAATCATTTTTTTTATAATAATGTATTGTCATTTTTAGAATCGAAATATAATTGTTGATGTCGGTTTTTAAATAAGGGAGTATTGATTGGCTAGTGGTATAGGATAGTGAACCAAGTAATGCGCCATCACTACTTGCTCTGTAATTTTGACTTGCTTTATTGTAATATTGATATCTCATTACGCCTAGAAAATAAAAAAATGAAGCTTCGTTGAATTTTGATTTCGCTATATATGTTCCTGCTATTTCTAAATATTTTGAGGGATGTTCTTGATCTAGCTTTTTCGCTTCTTTAAAAACTGTTTTATCTATCTCTAATATTTTGTTGACTTTTTTTAGAGAATCTGAGGTTTCGTAAATGGATTTATATAGTTTTAATTGTTCTTGAGAATAGGAAATACAACATATAAAAAACAGAATTAAGAATGTTTTAATTTTGAACATCGGATTTGGAATTTTTGAAAAAAAGAGATTTCGTAAAAAGGGAAAAAATATTTCAAAGATAATAAAAAAGAAAATTAGTGATTAATTAGCAAAAAAATACCCTTTTCTAAAAGTAGAAAAGGGTATTTTTATATTATTTAAGGTAAATCTATTTCTTCCAGCTAAAAATCCTTGGATTTACAGAAATCATTAACCAAGCCCAATTGTTAGTATGACCGGCATCTCCGCTTTTCAAGAACTCTAAAGTTTTTGTACCAAACATTTGAGAATAACCTCCAGTTAGCGTAATGTCTTTTTTGAAATTGTAGCCTGCAGTAAAATCGACCTCAGTTCCTAAGTAAGAATCAAGTTTTTCATTTGTTGGAGTCACAACATCAGCGGCAGATAAAAATACGTGCGGCATTAATGCAAACTGCCATTTTTTGACATTATAACTTAGTTTTAAGTAGGCGTCTTGCAAACCAACGCTGTTTTGGTGATTTCCAACATAAAAATAATCCATATAACCATTAAAAGCATGATTGGTTCCAAATATTGGATTGAAGGATTTAATTACTGTACTGCCGTCATTTGTATCTTTTCCAGATAAAAATTCATAACCTAAACCAGCTTTAAAAGCATCAGAAATGTTGTAGCCTAAATAACCAGCGGCATTCCATGCGCTTACCTGTTTGTCTGTACTTTTACCAGTTTGTCCATATAACCAGAAATTAGTATCTAATTTACCTGTTTTATAGGTTAAATAGGTTCCGAAAGTCTGTTTGTAATCTACCAATAATTTTGCGTCGGCATTGGCATATTCATAGCCAGTATTTAGGGCTAATAAACTTAAACCTAAATTACTGAAAGATGTATGGTACCAAGCATATTGCATAGCTTTGTAATTGGCAACAGTGTATGGAGTTTGCACTATATTTTCGGCATTTGAGTTGTATGCAAATCCCATATCAAGCTGCTGGTTTTTTGGACGAAAAGTAACCAGTACTGCATCGTGACTTTGCCCTTGTTGCAACCAATCGATTTCACCCATTATACGCTGATTGTCATAAGAGAGTACTTGACGCCCAACTCTTGCGCTCCATTTCTCGGTGAAGTTGTATTGTGCCCAAGCTTCAAAAATGGCAACTCCATTTTTATCAGCTGTGGTTGTGGTTGGTACATCTCCCCAGGTTCTAATGTTTTGAAAAGTTAATTTAACAATCAAATCATCTTGCTTAAAATTTAAATTTAGACGAGAACGCTGTGAGATTTGTGAAGTTCCTTCTTGACCTTCTGGTAATAAAGTTTTGTATCCGTTTCGATATTCAAAACGTGGTCTTAATTGTAAGTTGGCATCAAATTCTTGTGCTTGCATGGCAGCACCAAATCCTAGAAAAAGTAAGGATAGAATTATTCTAGTTTTTTTCATATCTATGATGGTTTAATAAAAGACAAATTTATCTTATAATGATTTTATTTTTAGTGATATTAATCATATTTGATAATTATTTTTAAACTTTTAATGCGCTTATTTTCTGTCTATTACTTTTGCCAAAGCCAGTTGTTTTTCGTTCATGATTTTAGTTACTGTATAATGCATCCAAACGAGACAAATGGTCGAGAATAGTAAAATAAAAATCCATGAACTTGACCAAATTCCTGTTGCGGTCAGCAAGTATCCAAAAATGATTGGGCCTAAAAAGCCTCCCAAACCGCCAATCATTCCAACCATACCTCCAACAACACCAACCTCTGTAGGGAAATATTCTGGGATATGTTTGTAAACTGCTGCTTTGCCAATTCCCCAAGAAATTCCGATTAAAATTACTAAAATTAAGAATACCCACATATTAGCATCGAATTTTATTACTGTAATTCCTTTTGCCAGCAGCTCTTTTTTCTTTACGGTTTGGTTCTGTGCTACAACAACTTGCTGCCAAGATGTTCGAGTTGGGAGAATTGTATTTTCAGAATTGTTTTCCTGTTTTTGTGTAATGTCAAATTCGGTTTCACCTATTTTAATATTATCTTTTGTAATAGAAGTTACAGTTCCTTTTTTTGTTGCAAGAACTCCGGGACCTGTAGTCGTGATTTCCATTTTCGGAACCATTAATAGAGCACTTAAAACAGCAGAAGAACTCAAAACCCAATACATAACTTTTCGCGCACCAAATTTATCTGATAAATAACCTCCAAAAGCTCTGATTACACCAGAAGGAAGACTGAACATTGTGGCAAATAATCCGCCCATAACTAAACTGGTTTGATAAACGTTCATAAAATTGGGCAGCAGCCATTGCGAGTATGCAACAAAACAACCAAAAACTAAAAAGTAATAAGCTCCAAAACGCCAAACTCTAGCTGATTTTAGTGAACCAAGCATTTGACGAACGCTTTTTGTATGGTTCTCTATTTTTTTGTTTTTAGCAAAAATTAAAAAGGCAATTCCAATTAGAACAAGAGAAAAGGCGTAGATAATTGGAAGTATTTTCCAACCATTTTGCGGATCCTCTAAAGAGAAATGATTTAATAATGAAGGCGCTAAAAATGTGGTAATTGCAGCTCCCGCATTTCCCATTCCGAAGATTCCTAAAGCACGTCCCTGCCATTCTTTTGGATACCAGATTGAAGTATAACCAATTCCTACAGCAAAACTAGTTCCTACCATTCCGAAGAAGAAACTAAGTAGAGCAAACATAAAAAAACTGTCGGCATAGGGAAGGAGGAACAGCGGAATTGAGCTAAGCAGCAGTAAAAGTGAAAAGACATATTTTCCTCCAAATTTATCTGTGAGCATGCCAATTGGTAAGCGCATAATTGAGCCTGTTAAAATTGGAATTCCTAAGAGCCATCCAACTTGAACAACGCTCCAATGGAAAATTCCGTTATCGACCAAAAAGGTTACTAAAACCCCGTTTAATGTCCAGCAGGCAAAACACACTGTAAAGGCCAATGTGTTCAAAAATAAAATTTTGTGTGATTGAGATAATGAGTTTGTAGTTTTCATAGCACTTATATTTTTATGTAAAAATAAGTACTATAACTTAGTTAAAAGATGCTAAAACGCAGTTTTTGAAAAATAATTACGTATTAATACGTAATTTTTAAATCAATGAATATTCAGCAGCTTTGTTAGAAAGTTCCATTAAGTTTTTAACTTTCAACTTTTTCATCAGATTAAAACGGTGCACTTCAGCAGTACGTTTACTTATATCAAGCGCTTCAGCAATTTCTTTGTTTCCTTTTCCAGATAATAAAAGAGTCAGAATTTCTTTTTCTCTTTTGGTAATCATCATTTCTTCACTTAGATTTTGTTTAGGTTCTAGTGATGTTGACGAATTTGTAAGCTGACTTATTAGTATAGAAGAAATATCGCCGCTAAAGTATTTTCCGCCGGCAGCCACTGTGTGTAAAGCTTTCAAGAATTCTTCTTTACTAGAACCTTTCAGCAAATAACCATCGGCACCCGCTTTTATAGATTTCAATACATATTCTTCAGATTCATGCATAGAAAGCATAATAATCTTTACGTTGTTATTTTCGCTTCTAAGTTTTTCTACTACCTCGATGCCTGTTAAATTTGGCATACGAATATCTACTATAAGTAAATCTGGTTTGCTTCCGGCAACAACATCAAGTGCATCGGCACCATCAATTGCTTCACCAACGACCTCAATATTTGCTTCATTTTCAAGTAAAGATTTAATTCCATCTCTTACAAAAACATGGTCGTCTGCCAGCACTACACGAATGATATTACTCATAGTTTACTTAAATTAGATTTTTGGTTTTTTACGTATATTCATCTATAAAGAAGACGCTAATATACGTACTTTTTTTAAAAGTAAATTCCGATTTGCGAAATTCTACAGTCCAATATTAAAAAATCATTAGAAAATTAAGTTCAGAATATTCAAATCTCAAATTCAATTGCTTACGGTATTGTCAGGCTGAGTTGAGTCGAAGTTCGCGCAAAGCAGCTCCATAATCTAAAGCGGGACTCTTTGTAGCGCTACTTGCGAAGATTTGCTCCGCTTGTTCGCTATCGCCCGGGTCTCCTTTGTCGAGATGATAAATTAGATAATTAGCCATTTTGCCAATTAGAAAAATGTGATGATGATTTTGTCGATTTACTTTGAGTGGGCTTCGACTTCGCTCGGCCTGACAAATGGAAGTTCGACGTTTAAGTAATTATCAAATTATCTAATTGACTAATTTTCTCCTTTGAGAATCGGGATATTGAAGGTAATTCTGGTTCCTTCGCCAGGTATCGATTTGATGAAAACACGGCCGTTAATGTATTGAATTCTTTCTTTCATAAACAATAAGCCCATTCCAGATTCACTGTTTCGTTTTTTATCGACGGCATTGATGTCAAAACCTTTTCCGTTATCGTCAATTATGATACTTAGTAAAGTTTCGCTGTGTGAAAGCTGTACAATAATATGCGATGATTCGGCGTATTTTATGGCGTTGTTGATCGCTTCCTGAGTTAGGCGATAGATATTTATTTCGATTAAAGAATCTAATCGCTGATTGAAATCGGTTTTATTGTAGAAAAGAATTTCTTTTCCAGTTAGTTTTGAAAGTTCCTGCGTAAGTTTTGCCAAAGAAGAAACAATTCCGTGATCGCTTAATTCGGGCGGCATTAAATTGAAAGTTGCCGTGCGTACACCTTTTATAATGTCTAGTGAAAGCTTTTTTAGATACTCAATTTTTTGTTCTGATTTTTCTCTGTCATCTAAATTGATGCTTTCCAAACTAAACTTTAAACCAGTCAGCATTTGACCAATTCCGTCATGAATTTCTTTAGCGATTCGGTTTTGTTCATTTTCTTGATTTTCAACAATTTTACTCGAAATAATCTTTTGCTGATTGATTTTTTCAGTACTATTTTCAAGATTCAAACGTTCGACTTCTCTTTGCGCTTTTTTACGTTCAGTGATATTGAAACAAACGATTAAAAGTTCCAATTCGTCTTTTTTGATCATAACTGGAACCATTGAAAGATCAAGCCAAATCTCAACACTTTCTTTGGTAACAATTTTAATTTCGCCTTGCCAGCCGCTTCGTTGTTTTTCAAATATCAAACGATCAAAATTGGTTTGTTCTTTTTCGTCTGTAGTTAATACTTCAGAGAATTTTTTGTTGGATAAAAACTTGGTATAATTAAGAAGTTTGGCAAATTTTTCGCCAATATGAATAATAGAACCATCAGGTGCAATTCGGCAATAGAGCAGTGTGTTTTCCATTGCATAATTGAGTGACTTTAATTCTTTAACCGAATTTTCCTTGATTTCGCTAAGTATTTCAGTATCGTATGCAAGCTTTAAAGCTTTCTTTTCAGAAGATAAAAGCTTGGCAATTAATCGTTCAATTTTTTTATTAGTTGGTCTAAAAATGAAAAGGAATTCTAAAAGCAATACCAAAAGTGTAAACCCAAAAATCCAGTATTCAATTCGGCGTTGTTCGGTTACTTTTTCGTGCGCTTCGAGATCGTATTGGGTTACAATCTGATTCATTTTAGAAAGAAAGATTCCTTCATTTTCTAAAATTACATTTACTAGTTTTTGATTTTCTGCAGCTTGTTTGTTCTGCTTTAAATTCAACAAAAACGAATCGGTTGTATTTGCAATTTTATTGAAAATCGGGTTTATTTCAAGATATAATTTAGAAAGTGTTTCTGATTTTTCTTTTGGAAAAGCTAAGCTGTCACTGCCATTTTCGAGTGCATTTTGGTTCTTTTTCCAAAGTGATAAAACGTCATTTAAATGCGAAATTTGCTTTGCAGAAGCGTTATTAGAAACATACTGCAGAATCAGAACTTCTTTTACGATTTTCTGACTCAGCATTCGTTGTTTTCCTGAAAAATTTATGATTTTAGAATCACTTAACTGCTGATTTAGATTGTATTGTACTAAAATCTGACTGATAATTATAGTTACAGCGATAGTAAGAAGCGCAAAAAAATACAGTCGTCGTAAATTTTTGAAAGTGATTTTGTCTTCTTCCTGATTGCTTTTCTTCATAAAGTCAGTTTACAATCCTAAAGATGCTTTTATAAGATTTAGATTTTCTTCAGAATAGTTGATTTTTAAGGCTTCCTGATGTCCTTTATCCGACATTTTATCCCAGGTTTTTTTGATGATGTTTTTTAGTTTCTCTTCATCGTGTTTATGAACGAAAGGATCTAAATAATATTCTAAAAATACAAGACAGATAACATCTTCTAATAATTGTGTTTCGTGATCTTTTTTAAGTAGTTTTTTCTCTATTAAAAATGAAACGCGATCTATAAAAGTTTCATCATAGCCTGCTTTTACAAGAATTTCGGCAGTTGTTTTTGCATGGAATTTTTTCAGTTCTTCTCTCCATTTCAAATAACCAACGCGATCCATTGGATACGATTCGCGGGCAACTTTCCATCGACAGATGTGTTGTGCTTTTGACGCAATTTGTATTTCTTCAGATGCATTTGGTTCGAACTGCATCAATCTTTCGTACATCCTGTTTGAATACAATAATTCTTTTGGATATTCTTTGTTTTGGTCAGTTTCTATGTTTGGATCTTGTGCGTTTTCAGCATCAATCCATTCGCTTGCTTTTTGAAAAGGTGTAGTCATTTTTTGGTTAGATAATAGATTTCAAAGATACGGAATTTGTGAAAATGTGAAATGTGAAAAATAAAATGTAATAGGTAATATTTTAAAATGTGAAAAATAGTATGATCTCCATATTTCATGTTTCATATTTTACTTCTCACATCTTACATATTCGCTAATCTACAAACCCAACAAAAACTTCATTCTCCACAACTTTAATAGGATACGTTGCAATTTTAAAATCTTCTCCGTTTAGGTTTGAACCATCGACTAATGAGAATGTTTTTTTATGCATCGGACAGGCGATTTTCGGAATATCATCTGTAGAACCTGTCATTCCTCTTGAAAGTACCATTTCCATTTTGTGTGGGCAGGCATTTTGACAAGCGTACCATTCGTTTCGGCGGGCAAAATTAAAAATGGCAATCTGCTTGTTTTTGTATTTAATACAGCCGCCGCGATTGGTTGGAAAATCTTCTACATTACCTGCTTTGAACCAAATTGTTGCATCGCTCGCGCTAACCGTTTCGTATTGATTTAAGATTTCTTCCATTTTGATTGAGTTTTGATTTCCTGTTTCTTAGCCCTCTTTTTACGATCAATAGAGTTTGATGGCGCAGTAAAAAAGAGGGTAAGAAGGACAGCAAACGTTTAATGATTTTTTTCTTTTTTTTTTGGAGCAATTTTTTTTCCCGCAGATTTGGCAGATTTAGGCGATTTTTTTTAATCTTTTTAATCCTTTAATCTGTGGCTTTTATTTTTAAACACATAGAAACATAGACTTTTTTTTGTTTGAGAAATAGAATTAAAAGAAACTAATTTCTAACACATAGCTATGTGTATTTATGCAAGTGAAACGCCTTTTTTGAGTTCAATCCCGAAGCTTCTGGACTATGTCTCTATGTGTTAAAATTTGAGTTTATGTCCACGCTTTAGGCATTTTTTGATCTCTTAGCGGAACAAAAACAGCATTTTCGTCTTTTTCATCAGAGTTTATAAAGTGATTGAAACGTTTTAATAATCTTGGTTTTTCTAAAACCTGTTTCCATTCGCATTCAAAAGTGTTTACTAAAGTCTGCATTTCTGTTTCAAGTGTTTCGCAGATTCCTAAACTGTCTTCAATGATAACTTCTTTTAAATATTCTAAGCCTCCGTCTAGTTTTTCTAACCAAGTTGAAGTTCGAATCAGCGGACCAGCAGTTCTGATGTAATACATTAAAAATCTGTCCATGTATTTGATTACTGTTTCTTTGTCAATTTTTTCAGCTAGTAAAACGGCATGTTTTGGGTTCGCTCCGCCATTTCCTGCGATGTATAAATTCCATCCGCCTTCAACTGCAATTAATCCGAAATCTTTTCCTCTAGCTTCAGCACATTCACGAATGCAGGCAGAAACGCCGCCTTTTAGTTTATGCGGAGAACGAATTCCTTTATATCTGTTTTCAAGTTCTATGGCAAATCCGGCGCTATCGTCCATTCCGTAGCGGCACCAAGCATTTCCAACGCAGCTTTTTACAGCACGAAGTGATTTTCCATAAGCGTGACCGCTTTCGAAACCATTATCAATTAAAATTTTCCAGATTTTAGGTAAATCACTTAAATGTGCTCCGAATAAATCAACTCTTTGTGCTCCCGTTATTTTGGTGTATAATTCGAATTGTTTTGCCACTTCGCCAATTACGATTAGTTTCTCGGCAGTAATTTCTCCTCCAGCAACTCTTGGAACAACAGAATAAGTTCCGTTTCGTTGAATGTTGGCTAAAAATCTGTCGTTTGTATCTTGAGTTGTAACGTGTTTATTTGCGGTATCGTTGTAAATACTAGAAAAAATTGATGCTACAACTGGTTTACAGATTTCGCAGCCGTCGCCTTTTCCATGGTGATCTAAAACATCGTAGAAATTCTCATATTTATTGATTTTTACCAAATCGAATAATTCTTGACGATTATAATTAAAATGTTCGCAGATCACTTCTTTTACTTCCTTTCCTAAAGATTTTTGAGTGGCTTTTACCAAATCAGAAACCATTGGTTTACAACCTCCACAGCCAGAAGTTGCTTTGGTTGCTTTTACAACATCAGAAAATGTAGCGCAGCTTTCATCTAAAATTTTGCAGCAGATAGCGCCTTTTGTAACATTTTCGCAAGAACAAATTACGGCTGTATCTGGCAAATCCATAACACTTCCTAAGCTTGAACCTTCGGAACCGTCGCGAGAACCTAAAATCAAATCTTCTGGATTTTTAGGTAATGCCATTGCGTTGCTGTAAATCTGGAAAAGCGAATTATAATCACTTGAATCTCCAACTAAAATTCCGCCTAAAAGCGTTTTAGAATCTTTGGTAACGTTGATTCTTTTGTAAATACCGCTTAGTTTATTCTCATAAATAATGGCAGTTACATTTTCATTTTCGATAAAAGGATCACCAAAACTCGCAACTTCAACACCAATTAATTTCAATTGTGTTGACATATCGATGGTTTCTCTCATGGTTTTTGAACCATTTAAGATTTGCTCAGCCGCAACATCAGCCATTTCGTAACCTGGAGCAACAAGTCCGTAAATGTTTTGGTTATATAGTGCAGCTTCTCCAATCGCGTAAATAGAAGGATCTGATGTCTGCATTTGATTGTTTACCACGATTCCGCCTCTCACACCAACTTCAAGTCCAGAAACTCTTGCCAGTTCGTCGCGAGGTTTTATTCCGGCAGAAATAACCAACATATCCACTTTTAACAATTCTTCATTAGCAAACATCATTCCCGTTATATTTTCCTTTCCGTCAATATATTGCGTTGCTTTATTAAGGTGAATTCCAATGTTTAATTCTTCAATTTTAGATTGAAGCATATCGCTTGCGCCTTGATCTAATTGTCTTGGCATCAAACGTGGAGCAAATTCGACCACATGCGGATTCAGTCCTAAATCTCTAACAGCTTTTGCTGCTTCAAGTCCTAATAAACCGCCTCCTAAAACAGCTGCTTCTGTTGCGCCTTTTATTTTTATCTTTTTGGCATAAGCCATAATTGCATCAAGATCTTCGATAGTTCTGTAAACAAAAACGCCTTCTTTTTCGACTCCGTCAATTGGAGGCACAAAAGCTGAAGAACCTGTGGCTAAAACTAAGTAGTCGTACGTATGTGTTTTTTCTAAATGCGTATGTATTGTTTTTTCTTCCCGATTAATGTCTGTAATTAATTCAGAGGTATTTAGAATAATATTGTTTTCTGCGTACCAGCTGTTTGTTGATAATGAAAGATCATCTGCTGTTTTTCCTCCAAAGTATTCGCTTAAGTGAACACGATCGTAAGCACGTCGCGGTTCTTCACCAAATACGGTAATCTGATACTTTTCTTGTCCTGATTTTGCGATGAACTTTTCACAAAATTTATAACCAACCATGCCGTTTCCAACTACTATTACTCTAATCATGATTTCTTTAATTAAGTATTATTACGCAAATATAAGTATTTATACTTATTTACGTACGTAATATTGTTAATTTTTAAGTATTGGTTGTTTATTTTGAATACGTATTTTATCGTAATCCTTTACGTAATGCGGAATGTGTGCAAATTGGAGTACTTATAATTATTTCAAATTTGAAAAGATTCTAAATAAGTAATTCAGAAAAAAATCGTAAATTCATAAGAAATTTACTCGTATTTAGTTAAAAACGATATTTCAAATAAAAATGTTATGAAAAGGATACTTTCGCTTGTGTTTATATTTTCTTTGACGATAGGCTGTAAATCTACAGCGGGCAAAACTTCGGATAAACAAACGACTTCTGAATATGGATCTCAGGAAGATGAGATGAAGTACTATTTTACAGCAACCGGAAACGAACCATTTTGGGGATTAAAAATGGGAAATGATAATATTGTATTTACTTCTTTGATTCCAGGAAAGGAAAAACTTGTTTTTGCGCCTGTTGATGCCATAAAAGCTATGGATGCGAATGTTAAGATGTATAAAGTCAGTAATGAAACTACATCAGCGACTATTACAATTCAGCAGGTAGATTGTCAGGATTCGATGTCGGGCGCTATTTCTCCTTATAAAGTTTCAGTAGAAATTAAAAATAATACGGAATTACAAACCGAAAAAATTGGAGGCTGCGGAAAGTATAATACTGATTATCGTCTTCATGATATCTGGGTTTTGGAAGAACTGAATGGCTATAAAGTTTTTGCTTCTGATTTTCAAAAAGAAATGCCTAGAATCGAAATCAACTCAACAGAAAATAGATTTTCAGGCTACGGCGGCTGTAATGCTATAAGCGGACAAATTTTTTATGAAAAAGGTATACTGCGATTTACGAGAGTTCTTTCGACACTTATGGCTTGTCCCCAAGGAAATAAGGAAAGCGAGTTTACAAAAGCACTGCAAAGCACAACAACTTATTCTATTGAAAATAACAGATTAACGTTGTCAAATCCTTCTGCGAAGCTGTTGGTTTTTAGAAAGGTGGATTAATTTTGTCATTTCGAGGAAGGAGGAATTTCCACAAGTAACTCGACAAAGATTGGATTCTCGTTGCGTGCTCAGCATGTGGAGATTCATCCTTCCTCGGAATGACAAGATTGTGTTGAATTTTTTGTATTCAAAGTATTGGAATCCGTTGCTATAAAAATCTATCCTTCAGAGTTTTTTTAAGAGCTGAAAGCTCGAAATATATTGTAGAGAGGGATTTCAATCCCTTTAACACAATGAATTGACCATTTTCAGGAAGATCTATTCCAATAATTCTTTAGGATCTTCATCGTCACCTTCTACAAAATCTAATTCTAAAGCTCTAACAGTTTGAACTGCATTTCCTGCAATACCACGAATCGAACCGTACATTCCTAAAGTATTGTGAACTACTTTTTCGATTTGTTTTTCGCGTTGTTTCCAGATTCTCTGCATAGCTCTTTTTTCTGAGTCTAAGTCGCTTTGCATTTGTGTAAAACCTTCTACAATTCCTTCAATCTGTAAACGAAATTCGTTGCTGGTTAAAAAATCATACAGCATTGACATTTTATCGCCTTTGTTTTCCTGCGCCTGAACTGCCTGACTTACCTGAATTAGTGATTGACGTAAAACAGCAGTTAAACCTTTAAATTCTTCATAAGTACAAATCCAGATTCCGTCTCGCATTCCCATTCTTTCCATTCCGTTTGGCATTACTTCGGTCACCAAAACACCAATATTAGCTCTTTTGGTTCTAATATCATTTTTGAATTTCTCAATCCAAGATGGTTGAAAGGCTTTTGTTCTTTTGCTTTCGTAGTAAATAGAACCACAGTTTTGCAATTCGCGGGTATTGACAATTTGAAGACAATCGGCACCATTCGCGCCTTTTTTGATTTCGTCGATAGTGTCAAGCGGAAAATTATTTGCCAGCCATTCTTCAATCGCTAATTCCATTACTTCACCTTGCAATTGCATAGAACCTTGTTCCTGCTTGCGTTTCATTTCCTCGATCAGCTTTTTTTGATCGTCAGATTGTTTTTGGTATTCTTTTATTTTTAGTTCGTTTTTCTCTTCTTCTTGTTTGCGGATTTTATCGCGTTCCAGAACTAAAGTTGCATTTAGTTGCTTTTGTGCTTCGGCTTCGATTGCCTCTTTCATCTCCAGTTTTTCACGCTGAAGTTTTGCAATTTCGCCTGTCATTTTATTCAATTCACGAAGTTTCTCAGATTTTTCAGATAGCTCTTTTTCCATCAAAAGCATGCGGTCTTTATTTTCTTCTTCGAGTTTGGCTTTTAGTTTTTCTCCGATTTCTTTTTCGGCCGTTTTTTTCTCACGCTCCAAACGTTCTGCAAAGAGTTCATTTTCCTGCTTTTTCTTGGCTTCAAAATCGGCTTTAGCTTTTTCGAATTGCTCGTTTTTTAATTCCAGTTCTTTTGCCTGAGAAGCAGCTTTTTGCTGAAATTCTTTACGAATACTATCTTCTAACTGATGTTTTAAGATGTCGTTTACGTCGATATTTTCTCCGCAGTTCGGGCACTGAATTGAAGATTGCTCTGCCATTTTATTTTGATTTTTTAACTGAAATTATAATTTGCTAAGATATTTAAAAGTTATCTTTTTATGATTGCGAAAGACGTGATAAATTGTAACGATTTTTTGGGTTGCCACTAATTGTTTTTGAAATAATCTCGCAAAGTCACAGAGACGCATAGTTTTTTAGCCACAGATTGAAAAGATTAAGAGGATTTCCTTTTATTTTTGTCATTTCGACGAAGGAGAAATCTCGGCAAGCAGCTCCGCTCCTAATAAGCCAATCTTTGTGGAGCTTCTCGTGGAGATTTGCTTCGCCTGTTCGCTGTCGCTCGGGTCTCCTTCGTCGAAATGACAAACTGTATGCGCTTCATTCGTACTAAAAAAAAACTTGGCGTCTCAGCGACTTTGTGTCAACAAAAATTCAACAGCAGATCTCGTAATTTCAGAATCATCTTCTTTTAAAGTGATAATAGAAACATCTGTTCGTAAATTGACTTTTTTTAGTGCAATAAAACCAATCTCAGGATCATGATTGTTTTTTGCAATATTGGACGGAACAATCGAAATTCCTAAACCATTTTTGACTAATTGTACAATTGAATTAATATTATTGGCTTCGTGAATGATCTTCGGCGTAAAGCCATAAAAGGCGCAGAGTTCCAATAAAACTTCGTGATAATGCGGTGCATAATCTTTGTTGAAGAACACGAAAGTTTCATCTTTTAAATTCACTATTTCTTTTTCGGATTTCAGTTGAATTTTATTTTTATTATAGACAATTGAAAATCCATCTTGAAACCATAAATGTGATTGTATTTTTGGAGATTTTATTGGTGAACGAATAATTCCCATTTCGATTTTTCCTTGTTCTAAAGCGTCGATTTGTTTGGTCGTAGATACTTCAAAAAGTTTGAAATTAACATAAGGGAATTGTAGTTTCAGATGTTTTATTAATTCGGAAATTACAGAGGAGTAAATCGAGCTGATGTAGGCGATTCTGAATTCGCCCGAAACATTCTCGGCAATCTTTTTTGTTTTTATAGAAATGCGTTCCAAATTCTGAAAGAGTGCTTTCACTTCCTTTTCGAAATATTTCCCAGCTTCCGTTAGTTCTACTTTTTTATTGTTCCGAATAAATAGTTTTGCCTGAAGTTCTTCTTCTAGTTCAATTATCTGACGGCTTAACGGCGGCTGTGAAATAAAAAGTTTCTCAGAAGCTTTGGTAAAGTTCAGTTCTTCGGCTACAGCCAAAAAGTATTTTAAGTGACGTAATTCCATGATACTTTTAAAGTATTGTTGATTGATAAAAATAGTATTTTTAAAGTATTTATGAAAGAGATAATTTTGAAAAAAGTAAAAAGAACTCTCTCGCAGATCTGCGTTGCTAATTCGCTATCGCTTTGGTTGCAGATTGAGCAGATTATAGTTTAGATAAAATAATCATCTTAACTACAATATTCCGATCAATAATAGCAAAAAGATTCGCTTAATCTGCTCCCGATAGCTATCGGGACTGCGAGAGATTTAAAAAAACATTGACTATGAAAAAATCAACTATTGCAGAAATCAAAGAACGATTTGATAATGATGTCGAACGATTTTCGAATTTAGAAACGGGACAATTGTCTACAATTGATGCTAAAATTTCGTTGGAGTTAATTACGGAAGCTTCTAAAAGAATTGTTCCAAATGCTACTCATGTTTTGGATATTGGCTGCGGTGCGGGAAATTACACTTTAATGATGTTGTCTAAAGTGCCGAATTTAAATTGCACTTTGGTCGATTTGAGTTTGCCAATGCTGGATAAAGCTTTTGAAAGAGTTTCAGTTGAAACAAATGGAAAAGTCGAAATTAAACAAGGTGATATTCGCGAAGTAGATTTGGAGGAAAATACTTTTGATATCATTTTAGCAGGAGCTGTTTTGCATCATTTAAGAGATGATCAGGATTGGGAAACTACTTTTGCTAAAATATTTAAATTATTAAAACCGGGCGGCTGTTTTATGATTTCGGATTTGATTACACAAGACACGGAATTGTTGAACGAATATACTTGGCAGCGCTATGGAGAATATTTAGAAGGAATAGGAGGGGCGGAATATCGTAAAAATGTCTTTGATTATATTGCAAAAGAAGATACGCCAAGATCAATGAATTATCAATTGGATTTAATGAAAAAAGTAGGTTTCAAAAGCGTCGAAATTTTACACAAGAATATGTGTTTTGGTGCTTTTGGTGGAATTAAATAGCCACAAATTACTGTAATTTATGGCTTAAAAAATTTATGCGATAACTGGCATAGGAAATTTGGTTCTTAAATCAAAAACTAGTTCTGATGCTCCGTTTTGTTGCAGGTAATCTAATTTTTTAACTGCTTCTTCAAGCGTTGGAATATGCCCTATTGGAATCCACCACATTGCTGTGTGCGCTTTTCCGAATTTCAGAAACCATTCTTTTCGGCGTTTTAAAAACTCGCTGTGGAAGGTTTTGTACATATAATGTTCCAGCGTTTCGATGTTTTCCCAAACCGAAACGTTTACAATGATCTG
Organism: Flavobacterium plurextorum; assembly: GCF_002217395.1. Classification (GTDB taxonomy): domain Bacteria; phylum Bacteroidota; class Bacteroidia; order Flavobacteriales; family Flavobacteriaceae; genus Flavobacterium; species Flavobacterium plurextorum. Next base: position 53,979 of record NZ_MUHD01000043.1, read on the forward strand.
TTCGTCATTATAAGGATTCAAGTTTGTCGCATTGTAGCTGTCATCTTTTAGACGCCAGACAAATCCTTCGCTTTTTTCGGCTAAAGTATTTACTAAATCTAAGTTGTCTACAAATTCTTTCATGATAGGATCGTTGATGTCGACACCTTTCATTTTTGCGATGTTAATTTCCGCAAGATGATATTGGCTCATATTTTATTGGATAAAGAAATGGCAATTTAATTTTTTTATGAATAATCTTTCAGCAGCAAATTCACGAATTATTTTAAAAAACTTTGAGTATAAATTTTAAAAATAATTGGTGAATTAGCGTTATAAAAAAACAACTTATAAAACTTGTGCGGTTTTGTAAACTTGAATTGGAGCGGCAACAAAAGTTTCGCTTTTAGTGATGAAATCTTGCAAATGAGATTGGTTGTTATGAAGATCTAAGCCGGTTTGATCTTTCCATTCTTCCCAAATAATAAAAACATTTTCTGCATGATGAAGATCATAGCGTACGCATGCCGCTTCTTTTCTAGTTTCGGTAACTAAATCATTTAATAAGCTGTGAAGCTGCTGCGTGTTTTCTTTCTTGCTTTTTATAATGGCAGTTATAGATATCATGGTTATATGGTTTTGAAAATTTGTGCTAAATGGTTTGTGTATTCAGATTTAAAGATACTAATATTTTCAGATGTAGCACCTTTTTCGACATCATGAAAATGAAATCCGTCAAGTTTTTGCATTCCCACAAATTTGTTCATTTTATGAAAACCAAACATAGCACCATCGTCTACCGAAGTTTCTTCGAAAAATTCTCCCGGAAGTGTAAAAGCAGTTGCGGGCGCATTCCAACTTGTAGTAAGCATATATTTACGTCCGTGTAAAAGTCCGCCGGTTCCGTAATTAATGTCTGGATTTGTTCTGGTTCTTCCGTCACTTTTGTAAATTCCTTTGTTGTGTCCTGCGGTGAAAACATCGTCGATGTATTTTTTGAAAAGATTTGGTAATTGAAACCACCAAACAGGAGTGTGATACACTACTACATCTGCCCAAACGAATTTTTCTACTTCTTCTTCAAGATCGATTTCTTGTTTGATGTCAGTTGTTTTTATTTCGTAATTTTTACTTTTTAAAAATTCAATTGTCCAGTCTGTAACGGTTTCATTGAATTTTCCGCCTGAGTGAGCGAAATTTTGACTGCCGTTGATTATAAATATTTTTTTCATTTTACGTTTTGTTCTGATGAATTCGTGATGTGTGAGGGATAGAGGCGGTATCCTTTTATGAAGCGATAGCGGAATAAAAGATATAGCCGAAAGCCCGATTCGCCGCGGCGAACACACCCAAATTCTTATTGTTTAATTTTTGAAATTTATTTTGAAACTCATAGAAACATAGATTTTTCTTTTTTGGGAAAGAGAATGGAAAGAAACTCGTTTCTAAAACATAGTTCTCAAAGTTTGTCGTTCCTTGGAATGACAAACTACGTTGATTGTGCTTGTTGATGCAAGTGAAACGCCTTTTTTAAATTGCTAAAACTATGTTTCTATGTGTTTAAATATTATTTTAATTTTGAAATTGCTTGATTAATAAATTCTAATTCTGAAACAGATAAATCAAAATCCATCGCTTTTGCATTTGAAATGGCCTGTTCTGCGTTTCTTGCGCCAGCCAAAACAATTGAGATTCCTTTTTGTAAAGTGGTCCAGCGTAAAACTAATTGTGAGATCGAAATGTGTTTTGAATTGGCTAATGAACTTAGTTCTTCTACTAAAGTTTTTACTTGTTGAAGATCAAATTTTCCAAAATAACCATTACGATGGTCGTTTTCTTTTAATTTACCGTCGGTAAAATATTTCCCGGTAAGTAAACCTCTTTCCATTGGGCTGTATGCTATGATTCCGATATTTTCTGCAATTGTAAATGGAAGTAAATCTGTTTCAATGCTTTTGTTGAGCATGCTGTATGCAACTTGGTTAGATGCGATTTGAACTGTTTTTTGTGCTTCCTGAATTTGAGAAACGTTGTAATTACTTACTCCAAAAGCTCTGATTTTTCCTTGCTGAAGTAAGATTTCAACGGCTTCCATTGTTTCTGAAATTGGTGTTGTTGAATCTGGCCAGTGAATTTGCAATAAGTCGATATAATCTGTTTGAAGACGTTTTAAGCTTTCTTCAATTTCTTTTATGACATTGTTTTTTGAAGAGTATTTATAAATTGGCACTTTTTTACCATTATCATCTGCATCAAAAAAGAAATCACCTTTTCCGTTGTTGCTTCCGTCCCAAACTAGACCAAATTTGGTTAGCAATTGTACTTTTGAACGATCGTAAGATTTTATTGCTTCACCAATCATTTCTTCGCTTAAGCTAAATCCGTAAAAAGGAGCGGTGTCAATTGTTGTTACGCCGTGGTCGATAGAAGCGCGAACAGAGTCGATTGAATCTTTCTTTTCGTTTCCGCCCCACATATTTCCGCCAATAGCAAATGCACCGTATGTTATGGTTGATAATTCTAGTTCAGAGTTGCCTAATTTTCTATATTCCATGATGTTAAATATTACGTTTTACAAATTTTTGACAAAATTATACCATTTTTATGAGTGTAAAATTGTATAATTTTGTCTTTTTTAGGTACATTTGCAACTTCAATAGATTCTTTAAAGATTATGAAAAAAGAAAATTTATATGAACCGTTTACTGTTTCTTTTGAAACATTGGATGAATATCCAGATGTTGGAGATCGTCATAATTTCTTTGAATTGGTTTACATTTTGAGCGGAACAGGAAGGCAGTGTATCAATAAAAATATCTTTGAATATGATGCTGGACATATGTTTTTATTGACACCTGAGGATTGTCATAATTTTACTATTGAAACGAAAACGAAATTTTTCTTTTTGAGATTTAATGATATTTATTTGAAGAATTCGAGTCTTCAAAATGAAAATATTCAGCGTTTAGAATATATTCTGCAAAATGCAAATCATCAGCCAGGTTGTATTTTAAAAAATGATGCTGATAAATGTTTAGTCAAAGTAATGATCGAAGCAATTTGTCGAGAACATAATGACAAAGATGTTTATAATCAGGAGTTGATTCAACAATTGGTAAATACCTTAATTATTATCGTTGCCAGAAATATTGCTAAATATCTGCCGGAACAAGTAAATGTGGGAACTGAAGCTAAAGCAATGGATATTTTACAATATATTCAAACGAATATTTATTATCCAGAAAAAATTAAAGCGGAGTCTATAAGTGATTATTTCGGAATTTCGAATACGTATTTAGGACGTTATTTCAAGAAACATGCCGATGAAACGATGCAGCAATATATTAGTAATTATAAAACAAAACTGATAGAGCATCGTTTGCAATTCAGCGATAAGCGCATTAATGAAATTGCATACGAATTTGGTTTTACGGACGAAAGTCACTTCAATAAATTCTTTAAAAAGCAAAAGGGTAATAGTCCGTCAGAGTTTAGAAAGACGATTCGATTGAGTGCTTAAACAAGGATTACGCAAATTTGCACGAATTTTTTTAGCCAAAGATTACACAGATTAAAAGGATTTTTAATTTGTGATAATTAGTGCAATTCGTGTTTTTAAATGATTTTCTTAATCACACGTAATTTATGTGTGTGTTTGTTTATTTCGGGATTGTAAATTCCAGTATGGTCTAAACGATCAATACGTACTTTTCCACTTGCGTGAATGATGTAATTATTGTCCATAATGATTCCAACGTGAGTAATGTTTCCCTCATCATTATCAAAAAAAGCTAAATCACCAGGTTCGCTTTCTTCAATAAAGCTTAGAGGTTCGCCTTCCAGCGCTTGTTGAGAAGCGTCGCGATGAATTTTGTATCCGTTTAGTTTGTAAACCATCTGTGTAAAACCTGAACAGTCTACGCCAAAAGGTGTTTTTCCTCCCCATAAATAAGGTGCGTTCAAATACATAAAAGCGGTGTTTATAAGTGCGCTTTTTGGTTTTATGCCACTGGTTTTTGTTCCTTCAAAATCAAAATTGGAAGTATTGATTTCATTATTGTTTAAAAAAGTTAAGGAAGCACCAAGCGGAATTGGCAGTAATAAATTGTTTGGAGAAGTGATATAATCAATTAAATCAGCGTTTAAAATAATGGCTTCTTTGCTTAATTGATTGTAGTTTTCTTCAGAAATTACCTGATATTGTTTTGAATCTACCCAGCCTTCGTAGTCATCAAACTGAATTTTTATACGCGCCCATTGCTTTTGGCGTTCTAAAATTTCGATATGCTCGCCAAACAAAAGTTGTGTAACGATTTCACTTCTGTCGCTAGGTTCAGATCGAACGGGTACTATGGCAAGATTGCAAATTCCGAACATTTAGGGTAATTTATAAGTTTAAAAAATTAGGAGTTAAAAGTAATTAATTAACTCCTAATTTGAAGTATTATTATTTAAGCTCTTTCGATAACAATTGCTGATGCGCCGCCGCCGCCGTTGCAAATTGCAGCAGCTCCGATTTTAGCATCGTTTTGTTCTAAAACATTTAATAAAGTTACGATAATACGTGCTCCAGAACAACCAAGAGGATGTCCTAATGAAACAGCGCCGCCGTTTACGTTTATTTTTTCGTTATTAAGATTTAAGATTTTTGCGTTAGCTAAACCAACTACAGAAAATGCTTCGTTGAATTCGAAATAATCAACATCTGAAATTGAAACTCCAGCTTTGTCTAAAGCTTTTGGCAATGCTTTTGCAGGACTTGTTGTAAACCATTTTGGTTCTTGTGCGGCATCTGCATAACCTTTTATGTAAGCTAAAGGTTTTAAACCTAATGCAATTGCTTTTTCTTCAGACATTAAAATTAAAGCTGCAGCGCCATCATTGATTGTTGAAGCATTTGCGGCAGTTACAGTTCCGTCTTTTGTGAAAACAGGGCTTAAAGATGGAATTTTATCTAATTTTACATTAGTGTACTCTTCATCTTTAGAGAATATAATAGGTTCGCCGCGTCTTTGTGGAACTTCTACGGGAACAATTTCATTATCAAATTTTCCGGCATCCCAAGCTTTTGCACTTCTTTCATAAGATTGAATTGCAAAATTATCTTGTTCTTCACGGCTGATGTTGTATTCAGTTGCACATAAGTCAGCGCAAACTCCCATTGCGTTGTTATCATAAGCATCCGTCAGACCATCTTTTTGCATTCCGTCCAGCATTGTTGCAGGGCCAAATTTGTTTCCAGCACGCATTTGTACGTAATGTGGAATCAAACTCATGCTTTCCATTCCGCCGGCAACGACGATTTCGGCATCTCCGCAAGCGATTGCCTGCGCACTAAACATTACCGCTTTCATTCCAGAGGCACAGACTTTGTTAACTGTTGTGGCAGCAACTTCTTCTGATAATCCTGCGAAAAGGGCAGCTTGACGAGCTGGAGCTTGTCCGACACCAGCTTGGATTACGTTCCCCATGAAAACTTCATCAACTAATTTTGGGTCTAGGTTAATTTTTGAAAGGGCTCCTTTAATAGCGGCAGCGCCTAATTTTGGTGCGGGCACGGTAGATAACCCACCCATGAAACTTCCGATAGGTGTTCTAACGGCAGAAACAATCACAACTCTTTTGTTCATTTTCTGTTAATATTAGTTATCTAGCAAATTTACTGTTTATTTGAATAAATTCAAATTTTGCGTCAATTCGATTGGATTTTAAATTTAAGATGAAATTTTTGTTAATTCTATTCGTTTGATTGTGAAGTGGTTTAGAAAAAAGATTAAAAAAACTTAAAAAAAAGCGTGAAAATAGTTGTGAGATATGGAATGTTGTCTTACATTTGCAACCGCAAAACAGAACACGTTTCTTGAGCTTGGAGAGGTGCCAGAGCGGTAATGGAGCAGATTGCTAATCTGTCGACGGGTAACCGTCGCCAGGGTTCGAGTCCCTGTCTCTCCGCTTAAATTTTGCCTTCGGGGTGTAGCGTAGCCCGGTTATCGCGCCTGCTTTGGGAGCAGGAGGCCGCAGGTTCGAATCCTGCCACCCCGACAAAACTTTACCATTAAGTTTTAAAAAAATGGTTCCATAGCTCAGCTGGATAGAGCAACGCACTTCTAATGCGTAGGTCGAAGGTTCGAATCCTTCTGGGATCACAACAAAAGCCACTCAATTTGAGTGGCTTTTTTGTTTTGTATCATTTATCAAAACTTGAAAATTGTTCTTTTAAAGGATCAACACTAAAACCTGTGGACTAGCAATTAATTTAGCATATGTATTAGTTAGTCTGAAAAGAGAATATTCTACATTTCTAATGGAGAAAAGGAGATTATTGAGAATTATATTAAGATTTCAATTGTTTGGAATGATAATTTTACTTTTAAAACAAATTAGATTTTTCTACTCTGCCTTAGAATACTTACTTTTACAATACTAACAGAACAAACAGGAATGAAAGCTAGAAAAAGACATTTGTTTATTGTAACAGCATTTTTATTATTGACATTTGGAACTGTGCAAGGACAGGAAAAAATTACAATTGTAGCGGCAGCCAATTTAAAAATTGCTCTGGACTCCATAAATAGCGTTTTTAAAATTCAAAATCCAGGTATAAATACACAGATAACCTATGGCGCTTCAGGGAAGTTCTTTGAGCAGATTTCCAACAGTGCTCCATTTGATTTATTTTTCTCGGCAGATATGGATTATCCTAAAAAATTAGAAGAGAAAAAATTGACTGGTTCTAAAGTTAAAATGTATGCAACCGGAAAATTGGTGATTTGGAGCAAAAAAACAGATCCGAATAAAAGTAAAATAAACAGTCTTTTAAGCGCCGATATTCGCAAAATAGCTATTGGGAATCCTGCAACTGCTCCTTATGGCGAAAAAGCAGTTGAGAGCTTGAAATTTTATAAAATTTATGACAAAGTAAAAAGCAAGCTCGTTTTTGGTGAAAATATTACCCAAGCCACTCAATTTATCACGACTGGAAATGCTGATATTGGAATCACTGCTTTATCGCTTGTGCTGACTCCAAACATGAAAAAAGAAGGAGGAAGGTACTATATTATTCCGCAAAAGAGTCATACACCGCTCGAGCAGGGCTGTGTAATTTTGAAAAATGCAAAAGGAAAGGCCAGTGCAGTCAAGTTTTATAATTTCATATCTTCAAAAAAAGCAATTGCTGTTTTAAAGTATTATGGATATGATACGAAAGCGCAATGAACATACTAAACGGAACCATATCGCAAATTCAATCTCATGAAGGTATTTCGCTTGTGAGAGTACAATCAAATGATGTTACTTTTTCTACAATTGTTCTCGATACACCAGAAACTTCGGATTACTTAAAAGTACAGAATCCTGTCAAAATTATTTTTAAAGAAACTGAAGTCGTGATTTCTAAAGATTTAAATCCAAATATTAGTACTCAGAATAAACTGTTATGCCGCATTGAATCTATTCACAAAGGAGTGATTTTGAGCCAGATTAATTTGGTCCATGAGCAGCAGGTTATAAAATCAATTATAACAAGAAATGCTTGTGAAGAACTAAATTTAAAGGAAAATGATACAGTATTGGCTTTAATAAAAACAAACGAAGTAAGCTTATCTGCCCATGATTAATTTAGAACCCATATGGCTTACGGCAAAATTGGCTTTGATTACCACAATAATACTTTTTTTTGTGGCCGTTCCACTTAGTTATTGGTTGTCTTACAGCAGGTTTCGGTTCAAAGCGGTTACTGAAGCTTTGATAAGTCTGCCTTTAGTTTTGCCGCCTTCGGTATTAGGTTTTTATCTTTTAATAGGTTTTAGTCCAGAAAATGCCTTTGGAAAATTTTTATCTGATTATTTTGATCTTCGATTGGTGTTTACTTTTCAGGGATTAATTTTAGCTTCAGTTATATATAGTTTACCTTTTATGGTGAATCCTATTTTGTCAGGATTGAAAAATTTGCCGCCTGCACTTCAGGAAGCTTCTTTTACGCTTGGAAAATCAAGGTTTGTAACTGTTACAAAAATTTTACTGCCCAATATACAAGCGTCGTTACTTACCGGAATTATAATGACTTTTGCGCATACAATAGGAGAGTTTGGCGTAGTTTTAATGGTGGGAGGAAGTATTCCTGAAGAAACCAAAGTAGTTTCGATTGCCATTTACGAAGAAGTAGAATCGATGAATTATCATAATGCTAATGTTTATGCAGGGATTTTGTTTGTATTCTCCTTTCTTATTTTGCTTACTGTTCATTTAATCAATAATAAATCCAGAAAAACTACACTTTATTAATGATACAGTTTAATGCCTATAAAATGCTTCAAACCGCTGACGGTGAACTGCCGTTGGATGTTTCTTTGACTTTTGAGAAAGGTCAGTTTATTGCTGTTTACGGAAATTCTGGAGCAGGAAAAACTACCATTCTTAGAATATTAGCAGGACTTACGGAGGCAGAAAAAGTACAGATAAAAGTAGGAGACGAAGTTTGGGATGATTCTGAAAAAAAGCTTCATTTGCCAGTTCAAAAACGTTCTATAGGATTCGTTTTTCAGGATTTTGCTTTATTTCCGAATCTGACGGTTAAAGAAAATTTAGAGTTTGCATTATCTAAAAATGATTCAAACGAAATTGTTACTGAATTGATAGAACTGATGGAATTGCAGTCGCTGCAAAATAGTAAACCGCAAAATTTATCTGGAGGGCAAAAACAACGTGTAGCTTTGGCGAGAGCAATTGTTCGTAAACCTGAGATTCTATTGTTAGACGAACCGCTTTCGGCCTTAGATGACGAAATGCGATTTAAGCTTCAGGATTATATTTTGAAAATTCATCAAAAATATCAATTAACTACTTTGATGATCAGCCATTCGGCAGCCGAAATTTTTAAACTTTCGGATAAAGTAGTCGTTATCGACAAAGGTAAAATTAGTAAACAAGGAACGCCAAATGAGGTATTCGCTGAAAAGAAAATAAGCAGTAAATTTCAAATAACGGGAGAAATAATCAGCATTATAAAAAGCGATATTATTTATGTTGTACAAGTGTCTTCAGGAAATAATATTATAAAAGTCGTTGCGACAGAAGACGAGATTGTAAATTATAAAATAGGACAAAAAGTACTTGTGGCTTCAAAAGCCTTTAATCCTATTATTCAGATTTTATCCTAAATCAAAAAAGCGCAGATAATGTAGTGAAAATACTCTCTCTAAGTTCATAACAAAAGCTACTCAATTTGAGTAGCTTTTGTTATATATATTTGTCAAAAGATGAATTTGTTCCTTTTGTTGAATGTAAAATTTGTTGAGTGATAAATAGCGCAAGTTTCTTTAAATACGAGAATTCTAGTGAGTTTAGAATAGTAGTTTTTAAGAAATGTTTTTTAGGAAATCTAAAAGCTGTATTTCTCTTTTTATTATTCGTACCATAAACAATCCGAAAAGCAATAAAAAACCAAATCCGCTTATTACGATATAAAGGTAAAAACCGCTGGACAAATTTTCTTTAAAAACGGGTAATAGAAACGTAAAACCGGCTGCATAAGTCAAGTAGATTATTGGTGTGCAGATGTAATGGATTTTTTTTCTCCATTGATAAAATTGAGAAGCCATTTTACTGTATTCAATTAAGGTCGTGTCCGTTTTTAAGTTTTCCAATTTTTTTACACTAATCCATTCTAAGACTACACGAAATAGGAGCATTGTGATCATAATGCACAATCCAAAATTAAATAGTGTTTGTTTATAAGCACCAACCCAAATATAATAATAGATCAATATTACTGCGGTCAGGCTCAAAATTATTCCAGTCCAAAAGTGATTGCGTTGAATCTTTTTAGTGTGTGCCTCAGCTTTTTTAATAATATCTGCGGCAGCTGGTTTTATATTGGATTCTGCTTGCTGATCCCAAATATTTTGTAATTCTTCAAATGTTTTCATTTTGTACACATTGAGTTAAACTTTTCTTGATTCGATGGATTCTAACGCGAAGTGTTTCTTCGGTTATTCCTATTACTTCTGATATTTCGGGATATTCTATTCCGTCTAAAGTCATCAGAATTATCATTTTGTTTGTTTCTTCAAGCTTTTGTATGCATTGATACATTTGTTGAAGCTGCTCGTCTTTTTCGTTTGAATAGGTTTCTGTAACGAGCTGAGGCAGGCTTTCTGTTCTAATTTCTTTTTTAGAAGATGATTTTCGTAAATAAAGAAGACAAGTGTTTACAGTAATTCTGTAAATCCATGTGCTGATGCTGGATTCATTTCGGAATGTATCTAATTTTTCCCATACCTTAATGAAAATTTCTTGAGCAGCATCTGAAGCTAATGAAATATCTCCACAAAAATAACCTTTGCACAAACGAAACACTTTATTATAATGTTTGTTGTATATGTCGTTAAATTGTTCTTTTTCAGCCACCTTATAGTATTTCTAGTTTTACTTTTTCTATAAACCACTCCGGTTGATCATACATTACGAAATGAGCCGAGTTTGCAGCGTAATAAATTTTAACGGATGGCAGATTTTCATACTGAGTTTTATATGTGTTTTGTACTGTATTAAGATCTGGATTTGTTGCTGCTAAAATTACTACTGGAATTTTAATTTTGGCAATTTCTTTACGCAAGTCTAAATTAAGCATTTCGATGTAACCATAAACATAGGTCTTTCTATCGGCAGCATTCATCCATTCGTTGATCGTTTTTTGCTTTTCTTTGTTCAAACACATATAAGATGTCGATTGCGAATTCATTGCACTGAATGTTTTTTGATCCATAGCCAGCATCATTTTGCTTTGCGGATTATCGTAAGGAATTATTTCTCCTTTATAATTAGGAATCATTAAAGCTGCACTTGAAGGTAAGGCATCAACAATAATTAATTTTTTAAATAAAGCAGGTTCTTCAGCTGCTAACCATAAACTCAAAGTGCCGCCCAAACTATGACCAATTAAGGTGGCTTTCTTTAATTTTTTAGTTTTTACATAAGAAATAATTTGGTCTTTTATTGTAGAAAACCATGGACTTTCGATTGGAGGAACATTCCCAAATCCCGCAAAAGTAAAAATGTGACATTCGTAATTTTTAGAAAGTTCGGCTACTGTTTCATTCCAAACTTCTCCTGTGCAGCCAAAACCAGGAAATAATAAAACAGGTGCTCCTTTTCCTTTTACATCTACTTTAAAAGCGGTTTGAGAAAAAACAGATTTTGAAACAAGAAGCATAAACGCGATAATTAAAATTGATTTAGTTTTCATGATGTTAAATTTTAAAGTTTACCTTTTGATGCAGTGCTATATTATTTGTTACCTCAAAAAGGGCGTTTTTTTTAAAATAAATTGCAATAGCACATAAATAGGCGCTTAACGAATGAAAAAAATGAAATAATGGTTTTAATTAACTGTTTTATAGGTGGTTATTCGTGTTGTTGAGGGTTGAATTTTGCTAAAAATATTTAAAATCTGAACTGTTATTGAGGCAAAGAATCTAAATTAAAAAACTAAGATTTTAGAAATAAAAATGTTCATTTAAGCAATAGACATTGCCTTTTACAAATCATTGATAAAGGAAGTGGTTGAAATGTAATTGCGAACAAAAGTAAAGTGGCTTTTATTTTTGTATTAAAGAGTGCAATAAACTAGAAACTGCAGAATTATAAAAACGTCCAATTGGCAATTGCTTATTTTGAATGTTGATATGATTTGCGTTATAGCCGGATATTTTTTTTATGGCGGCCAGAAAAGAGCGATGAATTCTTAAAAACAAGCCTTCAGGCAATTTATCTTCCATTTCGGTTATAGATTGGTATGTTTTGTAGCAGTCTGACAGCGTATAAATCAGTAAATAATTTCCTTGAGATTCAAAATAATATATTTCATCAAGGAAAAGTTTGACCATTTTTCTTTCGCATTTTACAAAGATAAAGGCACGATCTGTTTCTTGACTTTTAGAATGTAAAACGATTTCGTTTGACTCTCTTATTTTCGAGTATTTGCTTATGGCTTTTGTAAAACGTTCTAATGAGATTGGTTTTAGAATATAGTCTACAGCTTCAATCTCAAAACCTTCAACAGCATATTCTGTATACGCTGTTGTAAAAATCACTGCTGTTTCTGAGGGCAGACTTTTGGCAAATTCGATTCCTGATTTTCCAGGCAGATTTATATCTAAAAAAATAAGATCTATTTTGTTTGACTTTATGGCATTTTGCGCATTTGATACACTGGTAAATTTACCTTTAAGATCTAAAAAATCAAATTTAGCAATATGAAGTTCCAGCAAAATTGATGCAGGTAATTCATCCTCAATAATAATACAGTTAATTGCCGCCATCTTTTATTTTTATTTTTAAAGAAACAAAAAAGCTTACCGTTTCATTTTTTATAGTCAAAACATGTGTGTCTGGATACAAGAGTTCTAATCTTCTTTTTACATTCGAAATTCCTATGCCGCTGTTTACATTTTCAGGATACAGATTAACATTTTCAGAAAGGCTGTTCTCAATTTTAACAACTAACCATTCATCATTAATAGTAATAGAAATGGTTATCCAGCCTTGATTGTTTTCGTCTAAACAATATTTATAACTGTTTTCAATAAACGGCAGTATCAAAAAAGGTTCTATCGAATGGTTTTCTACAGAGCCATAAACACTAAAACTCAATTGAAGCTGATTCTCAAAACGCAGTTGCTGCAGCGAAATATAGTTTTTGAGGTAATCTATTTCGTTTTCTAATGAGATGCTTTTGTTGTTGACATCATAAATAGAGAATCGCAGGATATCGGATATTTTTAAAACGATTTCAGCTGAATCATCAGATTTACTTAGAATTTTAGAATACAAACTATTGAGAACATTAAATAAAAAATGGGGATGAAACTGATTTCGAAGAGACGAAAGTTCGGCTTGCAGTTTTTCGGATAAAATGGTTTGCACTTTGTTTTTTTCTTCGGCTAGATAATAAAATAGTTTAAAAGCTATTGGTATAGTAACTACAAATTGAAGTTTACTCACATTATACAAAAAAACGGGTGCTGATAAAAGAGGTTCAATTTTCCAGAACGTAAGATAATAACGCAGGATTATAAAATTGTCTATTAAACGTTGTAAGAAAGCAAAAAGCAGAATTAGAATAACGTAAGCAGTAATAAAGGTTATCGTTTTTTTCTTGAATAATAAACGAGGCATTAAAAACTCAACAACAATCGTTACAAAAAGAATTTTAGGCAAAATACTGTACCATTCATTGCGCAATGCGGTAATAAAATCGCCTGCCGGCAAACCCTGAATTAAACTAAAAAGCAAAATATATCCCAGCCAATACAAGGTATATAATCTAATTATGATCGATCTATTTTCAGGATCGTATGCCATTATCTTCATTTTACTTATTTGTTTTTCTGATACATGTAAAAATAGTGCTTTTGTTTGAAACCAAAATTGTCGTTTGCAACGTAAACAATGTTGTTTGAATAAGTTGCTTTTTTAGAATACTGAAGAAAAATACCTTTCGGCAGTAATATTAATCTAAAAATAGCTTGAGATGAAAAAAACATTCTTTTTTTACTTGGTTTTAATGTGCTTCACATGTATTGTTAATGCCAAAAATATTGACGTTTATCCTACCAATTGGTGGACAGGAATGAAAACAAATTCGATACAATTACTTATTAGAAGTACAGATGAAGCTTTTTCATCAGCTGAGGTAAGTATAAATTATTCAGGGATAAAAGTTCTGAAAACACATCAATTTTCAAACAAAAAATATCTTGCTGTAGATATTACAATTTTGCCAGAAGCTCTTGCAGGAACTGTTTTGATTGAAGTTGTTAAAAACGGAAAAAAACAAAAAATTAACTGGCAGCTTAATGCTCGAAGATCAGGAAATGGAACTGAATATGCACAAGGTGTAAATTCTTCAGATTTTATAGATTTAATAATGGTAGATCGCTTTAGTAACGGTGATCCGTCAAATGATCGGGTAAAAGGGATGAGAGATCAATCGTTAGACCGAAATCAAATGTATGATCGTCATGGAGGCGATTTGCAAGGTGTAACTAATAATTTAGATTATCTGCAGGGTTTAGGAATAACCGCTTTATGGTTTACACCAGTGATGGAAAATGATATGATGAACCGCACAGAACATGGTTATGCAATTACAGATCATTATAAAATTGATGCTCGTTACGGCGGTGATAAAGCCTATAAAGAGTTGAGTGATCAGCTGCACAAACGCGGTATGAAATTAATATTTGATGCCGTTTACAATCATTTTGGGCTTTATCATTTTTTAGAACAAGATCAGCCGGAAAATGACTGGGTGCATCGCTGGCCAGAATACACGCAAACAAGTTATAGAGAGCAGCCGTTGTTTGATCCATACGGAGCAAAATCAGATCAGAAAAAAATGAGCAATGGCTGGTTTGATAAAATTATGCCGGATATTAATCAGGATAATCCATACATGGCAAACTTTTTAATTCAAAACTGTATTTGGCATATCGAAACATTTGGAATTGATGGTGTTCGTTTAGATACGTATACTTACAATGATTTGAATTTTGCAAATAAATGTAATCAAGCCATTCTAAATGAATTCCCTAAGATATCTATTTTTGGAGAAATCATGGTTCACGGCGTTGCGAATCAAGCTTATTTTGAACAAAATAATATAGAAACGCCTTTTAAAAGTAATCTGCCGTCAGTTGTTGATTTTCAGAGTTTGTATTACGGAATTATTCCTGCGCTTACACAGCCATTTGGTTGGACAGATGGCGTAAATAAACTATACTATACTTTAAGCAGTGATTTTTTGAGTAAAAACCCAATGAAAAAAGTATTGCTTTTAGATAATCATGATGAGCCTCGTTTTTTCTCGGTTGTGGGTGAGAATGTTGAGAAACAAAAAATGGGTTTTCAATGGCTGTTAACCTGCCGCGGAATTCCGCAATTGTATTATGGTTCTGAGGTTTTGGTTAAAGGATTTAAAGCGCCAGATGGTCTGGTACGCAGTGATTTTCCTGGTGGATGGAGTACTGATGCAAAAAATGCTTTTACAGGAAAAGGCTTAACAGAGGATGAAAAATCGACTCAGGATTTAGTTCGAAAACTAGCCAATTTTAGAAAAACATCTTCGGCTTTAACCACAGGAAAATTAATGCATTATGTTCCAGTTGATGGTTTGTATGTTTATTTTAGATATGATGAAAAGCAAACGATTATGTGTGTTATGAATACTAGTAATGACGCTAAGGAGATTGATTTTCAGGAATATATAGAGAGAACAGAAGGATTCAGTTCAGCTAAAAACGTTGTGACAGATGAAAAGTTTTCATCGTTGAAAAAAACATCGATACCTGCGATGAAAATGTGGGTTCTGGAATTAAATAAATAATTCAGGTTTTTAGTGATGAAATTTTATTTAAAAAAGATCACAACTATAATGCATTGTAGAAACGCTGCATTTTTGGCATTGCTCTTTTTTCAGATAAGTTTTGGGCAGATGGCACCTAAAGTTGATAGAAAGGTTTATACCACAAAAGCTTTAGGTGTTTTGGCTCCGCCTGTAATTGATGGACTTTTAACGGATGAAAGTTGGAGTATTGTAGATTGGACAGGAGATTATATAGAAAATCTTCCTGATGAAAATACGGAACCTATTGAACAAACCAAATTCAAGATTGTCTACGATCAAGATTATATTTATTTCGGATTTCGATGTTATGACAAGGATCCTGAAGGAATTGTAAAACGATTATCGAGACGTGACGGATTTGAGGGCGATTGGATTGAAATTAATATCAGCAGTCACAATGATAAGCTTACCAGTTTTTCATTTGCAGCTTCTGTTGCTGGTGTAAAAAGTGATGGTTTTATTTCTGACAACGGAAAAACTTGGGATGGAAATTGGAATCCGATTTGGTATTTAAAAACAAATATAGATGATGAAGGATGGACTGCCGAAATCAAGATTCCGTTAAGTCAGTTAAAATTTAGTGATTTACCAGAACAAGTCTGGGGATTACAATCTACGAGAAGATATTTTAGAACAGAAGAGCGTTCCGTTTGGCAGAGAATCCCGCTCGATGCGCCGGGCTGGGTTAGTGAATTTGGAGAGTTAAGAGGTTTAGTAGGTTTGTCTCCTAAAAGACAGATAGAAATTCAGCCCTTTGCGCTTTCAAAATTAGAAACCTATCCACAAGAAGCAGGAAATCCGTTTAAAACAGGAAATGATTTTAAGCTGAATGGAGGTTTGGATGCGAAGATTGGCATTACGAATGATTTGACATTAAACCTAACAATAAATCCTGATTTTGGACAGGTAGAAGCAGATCCTGCAGCTATAGTTTTAGATGGTTTTCAAGTTTTTTATGATGAACGGCGACCTTTTTTTGTTGAGAACAAGAATATTTTCAACTATACTTTTGCTGACGATCAGGACAATTTGTTTTATTCTCGCAGAATCGGACGAAATCCTAACGGACAGCCAAATCTTCCAGAAGGAGCTTTTATGTCGATTCCTAATAATACAACTATTTTAGGAGCAGCAAAATTTAGCGGAAAAACAAAAAAAGGCTGGTCAATAGGAGTACTTGAAAGTGTTACCAACAAAGAATATGCAAGTGTTCAAGATGATAAGCAGTCAACAAAAGTGCTTGTAGAACCATTAACCAATTATTTCGTTGGCCGAGTTCAAAAAGATTTTAATAATCGGAACAGTTATTTTGGAGCTGTTTTTACGGCTGTAAATCGAAATTTAGAAACTGATTTTTTGAGTTTCATGCATAAATCGGCTTACACATCTGGAATCGATTTTATGCACAACTGGAAAAATAGAAAGTATTATTTAAAAGGCAATTTTGTTGCGAGCAGAGTAGAAGGCAGTGAAAAAGCGATTACAGCAACACAACGAAATATGACACATTTATTTCAGAGAGTTGATGCCGGACATCTTTCAGTTGATACTTTAAGAAGATCATTAACGGGAACCGGCGGCAAATTTGAAATAGGAAAAGCAAGTGTTGGCAGCTGGAGATATAAAGGAACTGTAATTTGGAGATCGCCAGAACTAGAGCTCAATGATATTGGCTTTTTAAGACAAGCCGATGAAATTAAACAAACTGCATTTGTATCTTATGAAACCTTAAAACCGTTTAGTCATTTTAGAAAAATCACAACAAATTTGGAAGAACTTTCCAATTTTGATTTTGAAGGAAATTACAATAAAATGCAATACACTCTTAATTTAGATGCTGTGTTAAAAAACAATTGGAGTTTTGTTGCTTTGGCTATTTATAAACCGCTAAATTATTCAAATTCTATTTTACAGGGCGGACCTCGATTTCGTTATTCAGAAGAGTTTTTTAAATCGATCAGTATTACATCAGACAGCAGAAAAAAGTTCAAATACAATTTTGCACTTTATGATACTAAAGGAAAAAATAATTCATTTTCGTACACAGAATTTGCGGCGGGTTTTATTTATCAGCCTGTAAATGCTTTTACGCTTTCTGTTAATCCCAGTTTTTCTTCAAATAAAAACAAACTGCAATATATTGCTCAAGCTGCCTTTAACAAAGATGCTCGTTATCTTACAGCAAGCTTGAATCAGAATACTTTAAGCGCTTCAATACGACTAGATTATAATATAAATCCAAATTTGACTATTCAATATTACGGGCAGCCCTTTATTTCTAGAGGAAGATATAACTCCTTTAATAAAGTTATAAATCCTACAGCTTATTATTATGGAGATCGGGTAAGTTTGTTTCAACCAGATCAGATTCATTTTGATGAGGTAAAAAACAGTTATCAAATAGATGAAGATACAAATGGAGTTACCGATTATAGTATTCATAATCCCGACTTTTCATTCGTGCAGTTTCGATCAAATTTAGTTGCACGATGGGAATATATTCCAGGTTCCGAATTATTTTTGGTTTGGTCGCAGGGAATAACATCAAATGGAAATCCTAATGAAAACTTATTTACAGAATTAGATTCTCAGATTTTAGGAAGAAAACCAACGAATACTTTTTTGATAAAAATCACGTATCGATTTATGCTTTAAAATTATTATTAAGCCTCTATTTTTTACAAAGAAATAGAGGTTATTTTTTTTGGTTTTAATATCAATTATTACAGATCGTATCTTTATTTTTGCACTCGTAAATCATAAGGATTTGAGTTGTGTAAGTTAGGTTTTCTTAATAGTATTTTAAAATTCATGACCTTAGATAATTGGCCGAAGCACGTTCAAAAATATCTTTTTCTTCTAAAAGATGGATTTTTTCAATTGCCCTATTTATTTAATTCTCCTAAAATTATGCTGGATAGTTTATTAAAACTGCCCGGCATGAATCATACGCATTTAAAAAAGTTTTTTTCTTTAGAAACACCACTTTGTAAGGTAAAAATGTACTATCGTGAAATTGAAGACGGTTTTTGGCTTCTTGCTACGTTTATGAATGTTAAAGAAAACATTGTCACAAAATCGTATTTTGATAAACAGGAATCAAGTGAATATTATTTGCTTACTTTTTCTGTTTTCGAATATAAATTTCAATTGAAAGATACAGACGAAGTTACTCTGTTAAGCACATGTTGGACTTTTAGTAAACCAGATACTGAAATTTCGAGCTATTTTTATAAAGGCACAACAGGCAGATTTTTTAGTTTTGCGATTACAAAAGATTGGGCTCATAAAAATTTAATGTCTAAAAAAGTCAAAGAAAAAAAGGCATTAAAGAACTTCTTAAACGGAAATAAAGGATCTTATACTTGGTTAGATATTGTTCCAAAAGCTCATGAAATGGGAGCGAAATTATCTGAATTAATAGATAAGGGAGATGCTGATGGAACTGAAAATCTTGACATAAAGAAAAGATCGATGAAATTGATGACGGCATTTTTTAATAATGCTTTTAATGACAGCCGTATAATCGACAATATTTCGTTAAGTAACCTTGAATACCATCAAGTTGCAAAAGCCGAAAAAATAATTCTGCACAACTTACACCTTCCGTTTGTTGGTATCGAAAGTATAGCAAAAGAAGTAAATACCTCAAGTACGAAGTTAAAATCTAATTTTAAAATTGTCTTTGGTTTTTCGATGCTGCAATATCATAAAGAGAAAAATATGTTGTTGGCGATGCAGCTGATAGAAAAAACAGATATTCATATTCAAAATATCGCGCTTTTAACTGGTTATGATTCAGCAGGCCGATTTGCTGCAAGTTTTAAGAAAAGATTCGGGAAGTTACCCTCAGAAGTACGTTTTAGCGAAGTTCAAGAATAGTTTTTTTCCAAAAAAAAGATTTAAAAGAGTTTGTTTTGTAAGTTTTATCATTCTAAGAACTTCTTTTTAAATGTTTGATTTTAAATATTTTGACAAAAGTAAATCCGATTAAAAAATAGTTTTTTTCTGTCAAATAAAACATTTGAAATTGCCCATTAAAAAATGTCCGAATTGACTATTCACAGCTTTTTTTTTCAGTTACATTTGGCGGCGAAATATAAGAAGGGATTACTAATAATGCTTTTAATTGCTGACTTTTAAGCATTCTCTTCTGTATGTTTTTTAATGTTTATTTGAATTTTTTTCAATTAAAAAATACCACCCCAATACGTAGATTTTATGTTTTCTATCTGTACGATACATAATTTTTTGAAGCGAATAGTTTTATTATTATTTCTTTATTCTTCCTATTTATGTGCACAGGAAGTCAGTCCTGCCGTTCAGCAGCTTCGCACTAATCTAAACAGGCTGAACAACGAAAAGCAACTTGACAGTATTGGTTTTTTGATTCAAAATCATTTAGAAAAAAATAAGTTAAGCGGTTTTGAACTTCAGCTTTTACTTTTTTTTCAGGGAAATTATTACAGTCAAATTGCAAGAACTTCTGATGCAATAACTGTTCTGGAAAAAGCAGTTGCTTCAAGGGTAGAAGGAAAGAATGCGGAAAGCATATATAACAAAAGTTTATTCCTTTTGTCTGATTTACACTTTACTCAAAAAGAGTATAAAAAGGCATTTTATTATGCAGATTTATGTAAAGACAAGTTTGCTTTGCCCAATAGAGCTCACGAATATATTGTTTTGCATTTAATTTGTGGATACTATCATTATGTAAATTATGATTATAAAAAGAGTACCGAAGAATTTTTGCTGGCAGAAGCAGCAGCAAAGAAATATGATCGTTGTAAGCTTTCAGAAGTTTATGTAAAGACAGCTCGCATTTACAGTAGAAGAAATCAATTGGATAGAGCAAAGAGAACCATAACCGAAAGTGTTAGAATCGCAGACAGTTGTGATGCTTTGGAAAATAAAATTAACGCTATTAGAACGCTGCGAGAAATTTTGGTAGAACATGGTGAATATGAAGCTGCGCATAAAACATTTGAGAAACTGGATAGATTAGTTGGAATTGAAGATATACAAACTAGAAATATTCGGATAGATTCCTTTCAGACAGCGAATAAAATTAAACTTAAAGACCAGCAAAACAAGAATTTAAAACGAATAAATAATTCGAAAGAAATAAAACTGCAAAAACAAAAAGCAGCACTCGTTGCTTCGTTAATCGGGATTAGTTTATTAGTCATTTTGCTATACTGCATTTTTGTATTGACTAGAAAACAAAAGTTAAATAATGAAAAACTGAAATTGCAGAAAGCAGAGATTGAAGATAAAAATAAGGAGTTAAAGCGTCTTAATTTACTTCATCAAAAGATTTTTACGGTTATTTCTCATGACTTTAAAGAACCTATTACGACACTAAAAGTGCTGTTGGATAATGAGGAAGTTCTCAGCAGTGAAAATAAAACGGTGTCTTTATACATTAAGTCAATAAATCAGCAATTGGAACAGGCGGACGGAATGCTTACTAGTTTACTCGATTGGGCAAAAGCAGAGTTGATAACTACTGTTTCAAATAATAGCGAAATTAAATTAGTTGAACTTATCAGCAGAGCAAAGAAAGAATTGTCACATCAATTAAAAGCAAAGAACATTCAAATTGAAAATCGAGTTTTAAGAGAAACGGCTATTGTTTTTAATCCTACAGTTTTAAGTATTGTGCTTAGAAATATAATCAATAACGCTATTAAATTTAGTTATGAAAACAGCGTGATTATTATCGAATATGAGAATAACGAAATCATAATAAAAGATTTTGGAAAAGGTGTTGAGCCTAAAAAAATTGATAAATTGTTCAAAAAAAGTATAAACCCGGGACTTGGCACTAATCTCGAATCTGGGTTTGGAATTGGCTTGTATTTATGTCAAGAATTAATGCTGAAAAATAAAGGCAGTCTTGATGTTTTTAATAATGAATCTGCAGGCTGCACCTTCAAAATTATGTTACCGAAATAGGGAAAACCGCTATTTATTTAATAAAAAATTTGCCCCTATTTTGTATCATGATGCACATTGCTTTTTTTGAAGACCAGCCTATCGTATGTACAGGTCTTAACAGTTTCTTTTCGCAGCAAAAAGATTTAGAAGTCCTTTTTTATGCTACCAATAAATTAGATTTATATGCCAAAATTGAAGAACATTCGCAGTTAGATTTGATTATAGTCGACTTAGTTGCAAATGATGTTCAAGGATTAGAAATTTATAAATACCTCAATAAAAATCATCCAGATTTAAGCGTTATCGCTTTTACATCACTTTCGAGTCCAATTTTAGTCGAAAACCTTTTGGCTATGGGCGTGAAAGGATATGTAAACAAAAATCAAGATATTGAAGAACTTCTTGAAGCAATAAAATTAGTATGGGAAGGCGGAATTTATCTGCCGGAAGATTACTCGTTTTTAGCAAAACAAAACCGAATTGGAACTGCAATTACTCTAACTCCAAAAGAGCTTTTAATTATGCAGTTAATAATTAGAGAATTTACTACAGCAGATATTGCTAAACAACTGCAGCTGGCCGTTAATACGGTAGAAAATCACAGAAAAAACATTTTTAACAAACTCGATGTCAGCAATGTTGCAGGGATGGTGCGTGAAGCATCAAAACTGGGGCATATTAATTAATAAAACTGAAATCGTTTACAGGCTTTAACCCCGGTTATACATAACAAATTCAGGAATAATAGATTATTTCTGAGGACTATTTTGTGGAATTTTAATTATTTACTATATGGTGAACTTTACTTTTTTTAAAATTTTATTTAGGAATAAAGAAAGGAATTTGGATCGACTTCTGATTCTTCCTTTTTTTATGCTCCTATCATTGACTATTGGAGTCAGAGGGTATTCACAAACTGAGACCACCCATAGTGCAGGCCCTAATGATGCCGTTATATTGAGCACATTAGACGGAAGCGGTGTTGTTTTAAGCAATCCTACATTAGTAAAAGGGGATAGAACTAAACAAATTGCTCTTTTCTCTGGAGGAATTCCTGCTGGACTAGCAATTAGTAATGGTATTTTATTTTCTACAGGTCTCGCAAGTGATGATTTAGCGGCTAAAAACGCAAAACTATTTGTGAGTAATCAAATTACAGGTAATACAGCAATAGATGCTGATTTGAAAACGCTAAATTCATCAGCAAGTTATGACGCAGTTGTATATACCTTCAAGGTTACATTAGATGCTAAGATGACCGCTATACGAATCTTTTTTCAATTTGGATCAGAGGAATATCCTGATTATGTAGGAAGTAGGTTTAACGATGTATTTGGTTTTTTTATTTCTGGACCAGGAATAACAGGGACAAAAAATATTGCAAAATTACCATCGAGTGATAGAGAAATTTCTGTAAATTCAGTTAACGGAGGAGTTCTTGGAGTTTCAAAAGATGCGACAGGAACACCTACAACAGATTTAGGTCAGACTGCTTATTATATAAATAATGGTCACACTAATACTGGAGCTAAAAATACTGGTACTGCTATAAAACCGGTATTTGTTGAATATAATGGATTGACAAAAATGCTTTCTTATGATTTAACTGGACTTACTCCAGGAGCTACTTATGATTTTAAAATTGCAATTGCCGATGTTGGCGATGAAAAGTATGATTCGGGAGTATTTGTAGATGTAATTACAGCAAGTTATGGTGCAGATTTATCGGTAAAGAAAGAAGTAGTTGGAACTCCTAAAAAAGTAGGAGACGAAGCCGTTTTTACTATTACAGCAAGCAATGCTGGTCCATATGGAGCAACCGGAGTAAAAGTAAATGATTTATTACCTTCAGGATATACTTTTACATCTGCAAGTCCATCAGTAGGAACTTATAATACTGGGACTGGTGTTTGGAATATTGGAACACTTGGCAATAGAGCAAGTGCCACTTTAACAGTGAGAGGAACTTTAAAAGCGACTGGAGATCACAATAATATTGCCTCAATTACTGGAATAGAAGAAGATCCAGATCTTACAAATAATGAAAGTTCGCAATATCCAGTAAAAAGACCAACAGCGTTAAACGATACAAAAACGACTAACGAGGACACACCTGTGACTATCAATGTTACTGCAAACGACACGGATCCTGACGGAACTATAGACGTTGCAACCGTAGATTTAGATCCAGCAACAGCAGGAATCCAAACTACATTCAGTGTAACAGGACAGGGAACTTACAGTGTAGATGCTTTAGGAGTTGTAACTTTTACTCCAGCAGCGAATTATAACGGAGTTGCAACAGCAATTAATTATACTGTAAACGACAAAGATGGTTTTATTTCTAATAGTGCTACAATAACAGTAACAGTTACCGCAGTAAACGATAAACCAGTTGCTGTAAACGACAGCGCTGAAACAGACGAAGATACTGTTGTAACTATTGATGTTACTGCAAATGACACTGATGTTGATGGAACCATAGATGTTACAAGCGTAGATTTAGATCCGGCAACAGCAGGAATCCAAACTTCATTCAG
>NZ_MUHD01000044.1 GCF_002217395.1 Flavobacterium plurextorum
TTATAGTACAGCAGCATTTTACTCTTATACATATATATATGTATGTATAAAAAACAAACCCGACAGGTTCTGAGAACCTATCGGGTTATTACAACTATATATTATAGTATTACTTTTTATTGATTGCTTTTGCTTTCGCTTCCCAATGCTCCATCAAATTATCATAATCTACAGGATTAGCAGGAGTTTGATTCAGTAAACGTCCAGATTCAAAAGCACGAACCAGAATTGTTTCAATTAGATAGTCTTCATTTACTTCATATGGCTTATACTCGGTTTTCAGGCTTATATCGAATAAATTCGCTGTTGTATTCGATACAAACGCTTTGAAACCGCTTTTTAAAGTTTTTATCAACTCATATGTTGTTATTCCTGTTTGGCGATGAATCAATTTTACAAGAATCTGACCTTGTTTCCTAGACAACTTCTTTAACCTGTCTTCAAACTCATTATTAAGATAATCCTCAACGATCTTGAAATACTTTTTCTTTTCGCGATTACTATTCAATCGCGCCATACCTTTATTCAATGCAGTCAGCCTATCTGAAGCTAATTTTGCATATGGGTAAACTTTATAAACTCTATTCTGAAGAATCTGAAATAACAATTCAAACTCCTCAACCAAAAAACAAACCTCAACATCTACATACCAAAAAATAAATTACCATAGAGCACAAATAAAAAAACCATCACAAAATGTGATGGTTTTCTTTTGGAGCCGATAGAGGGACTCGAACCCACGACCTGCTGATTACAAATCAGCTGCTCTAGCCAGCTGAGCTACATCGGCCTATTTTCCGGGTGCAAAGATAAAATTGTTTTTTAATATTCCAAAAAAATTTTCACACCACTCTCTATTATTAAAAAAACCACCACATTTCTGTGATGGTTTTATATTGAGCCGATAGAGGGACTCGAACCCACGACCTGCTGATTACAAATCAGCTGCTCTAGCCAGCTGAGCTACATCGGCCTCATTACGGGTGCAAATATAAAGCGGTTTTTCGTTTTACCAAAATAAATTTGCCCTTTTTTATACTTTTTTTTCGCTTACAATTCGTTGATTTTAGCAATCAATTGATTAGCAGTTTCTTCCAATTCAACATTTATTTGTTTGAAGTGTGCTTTTTTATTTTCAACGTTCTTTGCATTCACTTTTGTGATCAAAGTATCAAAAGCAGTGATCGCTTCATCAACTAAAGCATTCGTTTCTGGAGTAGGATTTCCCGTTGTAGACATTTCAAACAAGTAAACCGCTTCAATAATATCTCCTAATACAAAATTGATGTCTTTCTTTAAATTTTTAACGTTTGCCATTTTTATTATAATTTTAATTTGCGTCTGCAAAAATACACATAATCTTTATATTACACGCTATGAAATGTAAATTTCTAAAATTGAAGCTTTTCCATTCAAAACAAACGTTCTTATAGCTGCAGGAATTAATACTGTATCTCCTTTTATATAAGTATGCTTGAAGTTATCATATTCAATTTCAAAACTTCCTTCAATACACATATAAACAGTAAATGTTTCACCAGATTTAGAAATTTCAGTATTACTTTCTAATGGAATAAAATTCGTGGTAAAATAAGGACAATCAACTACAACATTTGAAGTGTTTGTTTTTGAATCGTATTTTTTCTGAGTATTAACTTTATTGTAGTTAATTGCATCAAGCGCTAAATCTACATGAAGTTCTCGTTTGTTTCCCTGCGCATCTACACGATCAAAATCATATAAACGATAGGTAATGTCTGATGTCTGCTGAATCTCTGCAACTACCAAACCAGCACCAATTGCATGAACAGTTCCTGTTTCTAAAAAGAAAACATCTCCTGCTTTTGCTTTTACATCATCTAGAATGGTAACTAAAGTATTATCCTGTAAATGTTTTAAATATTCCTCTTTACTAGAATCCTCTTTAAAACCAACAATAATTCTAGAGTCAGCATCGGCTTGCATTACATACCACATTTCTGTTTTACCAAATGAATTATGACGCTCTTTTGCTAATTTATCATTTGGATGAACTTGAATCGAAAGATCTTCTCTTGCATCTAAATATTTAAACAGTAACGGAAATTGTTTCCCGAAACGCTCATGAACTCTTGTTCCTAAAAGCTCATTTGGAGCTTCAGCAATAAGCTCCATTAATGATTTTCCTTTTAATTCTCCGTTAGACACAATACTAACATCACCTTCTACTGTAGACAATTCCCAACTTTCGCCAGTAATTTTAGATATAATTGGCTTATTTAATACTGTTTTTAATTTTTCTCCTCCCCAGATTCTTTCTTTTAGAATTGGCTCAAATTGCAAAGGATATAAACTTGATTTCATAATTTAATTTTGAAGCTAATAGCTATTAAATAAATAATGAGCTAAGAGCATTATTTCATTTATAATACTAACTCTTTAATTATTTCTAATGCTTTTGGAATATGCTTTGATGCATTTACACTATCAAAAATATAAATAACAACACCATTTCGATCAATAATATAAGTAACACGTCCAGGCAAAAGACCAAACAAATTGTTACGAACACCAAAAAGATGACGTATTTTTTTATCTTGATCTGAAAGTAAGATGAAAGGCAGCTGGTGTTTATCTGCAAATTTATGATGCGACTTTACACTATCACTACTAATACCAATGACTTCTGCACCTAAAGTTGCAAAATCTTCATATTGATCTCTAAAACTGCAAGCTTCAGTTGTACAGCCAGGCGTATTATCTTTTGGATAAAAATAAATCACTAATGGCTTACGCCCCAAAACACTCTGGCTTTCAAAAATATCCCCGTGATTATCTTTTGCAGTAAAATTCGGAACTATATCTCCTATTTTTAATGACATTTATTATTCTCCTTTATAAGTTACAAAATTGCGATCTGTTTCATAAAGCACGATTTCTAGATCAAAATCAGGCTGAATTCGTTTTCTAATTTTATTCCATATCACAACAGCTATATTTTCTGCGGTTGGATTCAAATCTTGAAATTCTGGAACGTCCAGATTCAGATTTTTGTGATCAAACGGAACTTCAACTTCTTCAAGTATAATGTCCGCTAATACTTTCACATCTAAAACAAAACCAGTTTCTGGATCAATTTTACCTGTAACACTTACTGTTAAACCATAATTATGACCATGAAAATTGGGATTATTACATTTTCCAAAAACAGTATTGTTCTTTTCTAATGTCCAATCTTTTCTATGTAATCGATGTGCAGCATTAAAATGCGCTTTTCTTGATATGGTTACTCTCATTTAGGTTTGGTTAGCTTTGGTTATAATTTGTGATCTTCGAGATAATGATCAAATTCATCAAAAATTATCTTAAACCACACCGTATAAATTTCAGGTTGTTTTTCAATATCAGCTTTAACATCTTCTATTTTCATCCATTTCCAGTCTTCTACTTCATCTGGATTTATTGACGGCTCTTCATTATAATACCCAATCATTACATGATCAAGTTCATGCTCAGTCAAACCGTTATCAAAAGGTGCTTTATATATAAAGTGAAACAATTCTTTCAGCTCCGCTTTAAAACCCATTTCTTCAAACAGCCTTCGACTTCCAGCCTCTATATTGGTTTCACCTTCACGCTGGTGACTGCAGCATGTATTAGTCCAGAGTAATGGAGAATGGTATTTATGATGTGCACGCTGCTGCAGCATCATTTCATTTTTATTATTTAAAATAAAAACTGAAAAAGCACGATGTAAAACAGCTTTTTCATGAGCTTCTAATTTTGGCATCAAACCAATCTGCTCATCATTTTGGTTAACTAATATTACGTTTTCTTCTGTCATATGGCGCATTAATCAAACAAAAATACGAAAAAAGAAATGGCTTAAAAATCTCAGCAAACATTGTGAAAAGTTTAACTCGCCGAGAATCTGTACAAAATACTGAATTACAACACACTGCACTTTGCCTTTTCTTGAAAAATCCTTTAAAAATAAGATTTAAAAACTGCAATGGTAAGTTTTACGTAGATAATAAAAAGTTAAAACATACTTAAATATATCTGAATTGTAAAATACACGACATTTGAAGGAAAAATGTAGTCGTATCTTTGAAAAAGAAACAGAATTAAAGCTTAAAAAAAATGAAAACAAAAAACAAAATTCTTAGTCTTTGCTTTTTAATTCCACTTTTTATTTTACAGGCATGCGGGCAAAATACTAAAAAACAAACTGCAAATACTGTTACTATAATGGAAAACAAAATCAACAAACCTGGAAATCCGTACTATTCAAATACTGACACAACTAAATTAAATGTGAGTAATGCCGAATGGAAAAAAGTACTTCCTACTGATGTTTATGCAGTTATGCGCGAAGCTGACACTGAAAGACCTTTTACTGGAAAATACTGGAATACTGATGAAAAAGGAACTTATTACTGCGCTTCGTGCGGAAACAAACTTTTTAGATCTGGAGCCAAATTCTCTAGCAGCTGCGGCTGGCCAAGCTTTTTTGAGCAAGACAATAAAAAAAGTGTGGTTTACAAAAATGATAATTCTCTTGGGATGGAAAGAATAGAAGCGCTTTGCGGCCGCTGTGGAGGACACTTAGGACATTTATTTGATGACGGCCCCGCTCCTACAGGAAAACGTTATTGCATGAATTCGATAGCTCTTGATTTTATTCCTGACAACAAATAAACTGAAAAATGAAAAATACAATTTTAATCTCCCTTTTTGCCCTGGCCTTAAACGGATTTTCGCAAACTAAAAAAGCTTCAAATCTAGATACTATTACACTTGGTGGAGGATGTTACTGGTGCGTTGAAGCTGTTTACGAGAATCTGAATGGGGTAAAATCTGTTGTTTCTGGGTTTTCTGGCGGAAAAAATGCAAATCCAACTTATGAAGAAGTCTGCACAGGCACAACTGGTCATGCAGAAGTAGTTCAAATTACATTTGACAAAAATGTAACAGACATAAACGAAATCTTTAAAGTTTTTTTTACTGTCCATGATCCAACTACACTAAACAGACAAGGCGCTGATGTTGGAACACAATATAGGTCTGTGATTTTTTATAAAAATGCTGAACAGAAAAAAGCTGCCGAATCTATTATTGCCGAATTAAACAAAGCAAAAGTTTACAATAGTCCTATAGTAACTAAAGTTGAACCTTTCAAAGCGTTTTATAAAGCTGAGGATTATCATCAAGATTATTATTCAAACAACAAGAATCAACCTTATTGTAAAATGGTAATTCAGCCTAAACTGGAAAAATTTGAAAAAGTTTTTAAAGACAAACTAAAGAAGAAATAAAAAACCAAAGTGTATAAAAAAGGGGAAATGAAAAATCATTTCCCCTTTTTTATTGCTTCTAAAATTATTGTTTAGCTATTTTTTTAAATCGCATCATTGGCACATCGCCTTGAATTAGATTTAATTTTCCATCTTTATCAATAGAGTAACTTGTAATTTTTCTCATTTGCTTTAAAAATTGCTGTTCGCCGCCGCCTTCACAAAACATCATTGTAGTTGGTCCTGGTTCTCCAAAAGTCAGCGATTTTCCGTTTAAAGTATACGGTGCACTGTAACCGTTACATCCATTATTACCAAAAACCTTTGTTTCTTTCTGATCAAAAGTAATTTGTGGTTTTTTATTTGGATACAAACCTTCAAAAGCAATTCTAGGCCCCGAAATATATTCTAATTCCCAAGTTGTATCATAAATATTCGCTGCGCTTTTACTCTCTTTTGATGCCATACATGAAGTAAGTAATAAGGTTAAAACTGAAACGAATGCAAGTGTAAGTTTTTTCATAAAGATGTTTTTTTTTAGATTAATATTTTTTTGTTTTCGAAAATTAAAATCCTTCTACAAACAGCACTTTCTCAATATCCATGCCTGTTTGCACAAATTGCTAAAAATTATAAATCTTTAAAATTTAATTTTAGCACAAAAAATGTACTTCAGCAACAAATTACATTTCAATATAAATCACACTTTTCTGATATCTAAGTTACATATTTTTATTTAAAATATTACAAATCAAATATTTAAAACAAAAAATATTCGATTGCATTTTTTTGTAATTTGCAATAATCAAAAAACCAAAATCATCCATAAAAACCAAAGATAATGAAGCAGTTCTTTTTATTCTTATTCGTTTTAACAACGATTAATCAGATTCACTCACAAGAAAATCTTCCAACGGATTATCTTTCAAAAGAATTTCACAAGAGCCGTCGCGAAGCATTTAGAAATTTAATGCCCGTTAATTCTGTCGCTGTTGTTTTTTCATATCCTGAGAGAGTATTTTCTAAAGATATTAATTACAATTTTCATCAAAATCCAGATATGTATTATTTAACTGGATACAAAGAACCTGATGCTGTATTATTACTTTTTAAAGAACCTCAAGGAGATGAAAAATACACTGAAGTCCTTTTTGTAAGAGAAAGAAATGCTCTTAAAGAAACCTGGACGGGAAGGCGCTTAGGAATTGAAGGCGCAAAATCTAAATTAGGTTTTACTAAGGTTTATAATGGTGTAGATTTTCACAGTTTTGCAATTGACTATAAAAAATTTGATAAAATCATTTATGATCAGTTTTTGACTAATGTAACTACAAGTAATTCCCCGGAAAGTCTGTATTTGATTATACAAGCTTTCAAAACCAAAGCTGGAATAACAAAAGAAGATGCTGCTTCTGTAGATTTATTTACTAGTATTACCAATTCACTTCGAGAAATAAAGACTTCGGAAGAAATGGAGTTAATGCGAAAAACGGTAAAACTTTCCTGTATTGCGCACAATGAAGTAATGAAAGCAGTTGGACCTGATATGAGCGAAAATGAAGCAGATGGAATTCATGCTTATATTCATAGAAAATATGGTGCCGAAGGCGAAGGTTATCCTCCAATTGTTGGTGCTGGAGCAAACGGATGCATTTTACATTACGGAGAAAACAATGCTGCAAAAATGGAAAATCAATTATTATTGATGGATGTTGGTTCTGAATATCACGGCTATTCTGCAGATGTCACAAGAACTGTTCCTGCTAATGGAAAATTTACCGAAGAACAAAAAGCTATTTATCAAATTGTTTACGATGCACAGGAAGAAGTTTTTAAAATTTGTAAAGAAGGCACACCTTTTCAGGATTTAAATAAAAAAGCAACAGAAGTTGTCGCAGCGGGATTAATAAAACTAGGAATTATTTCTGATCCCAAAGATGTTAAAATTTATTATCCGCATGGTTGTTCACATTTTCTAGGTTTAGATGTTCATGACAAAGGAAATTATCTTGGAACTTTAAAAGAGAATATGGTCTTGACCGTTGAACCTGGAATTTACATTCCTGCAAACAGTAAATGTGATAAAAAATGGTGGAATATTGGTGTTAGAATTGAAGATGATATTGCCATAAAAAAAGACTCTTACGAGAATCTATCAATTGATTCTCCAAGAAAATGGCAAGATGTCGAAGCTTTAGCAAAACAAAAGAGTACTTTCAACGAAATGAAGTTTCCTAAAATCTAGTTTTTTTGACGAAGATTAAAATAATTTAAAAAAAAATTAGCTTTTAGCACTCTTTTGATCGACGGCAAGAAAACATTCTAAACTAAAAACTAATTTTCATTTACTTTGCATTCTAATAATTATTTTAAAATGAAAGCACTTACCTTCTCTACTTTTGGAAATTCAGATGTTTTAGAATATATTGAAATCCCAAATCCGCAATTAAAGAACGATGAAATTCTTGTCGAAATGAAAGCCATCGGATTAAATTTTGCGGATGTTTATAGACGAAAGGGAAATTATCATTTAAAAGGAAACCCTCCTTTTATTGCTGGATATGAAGGCGCAGGAATAGTTGTTGAGTCTAATAATTCAGATTATAAAATAGGAGATCGTGTGGCTTTTGCCGATGTTCCTTTTGCTAATGCTGAATTAGTTGCTGTTAATACAAATCATGTTATTCCTTTACCAGACGATATTTCTTTTGAAACTGCTGCTTCTGTTTTACTTCAGGGTTTGACTGCACATTATTTAGCAACTGACAGCCACAAAACCATAAAAGGCGAAAGTGTTTTAATTCATGCAGCTGCCGGCGGGGTTGGTCAGCTTTTAACACAAATCAGTAAATTGTTGGGCGCAAATGTTATCGGTTTAACCTCATCTCCTGAAAAAGCAAAAACAGCAATTGAACAAGGAGTTGATCATGTTTTACTATATAATGAGGATTGGAAATCAGGTCTTTTTAAGATAATCCCGAAAGGTGTCGATGTGGTTTACGACAGTATTGGAAGTACTTTAATGGAAAGCTTTGAAGTTACAAAAGAATGCGGTCAAGTTGTTTTCTTCGGAATGGCGGGCGGAGATCCTGAATTTGTAAATCCGAGAATGTTAATGGACAGTTCTAAAACTTTAACTGGAGGTGATTTATGGAGTTATTTAAATTCTAAGGAAGAAAGAACAAAAAGAGCCAATCAACTATTTCATTGGATTTTAGATGGAAAAATTAAACTTTCAAAGCCAACTTCATTTAAATTATCCGAAGGAAAAACAGCACACGATTTTTTAGAAAGCAGAAAAAGCACTGGAAAAATAATTTTGATTCCTTAATTTTTTTTTCGCCGCGACCCGACCAAAGGGAATAGACAAAGTAATTCACAAATCACTTAAAATAAAACTCGTGAATTCGTAGTGATTAATATAGTTTACAATTGATCAATTTCGATTTTAGTTAACTCTGACAATTCTAAAATTCTATCAACTTCATTTTTGTTAGCAACAAAAAATAAATAGCTATCTCCTTTTGTGTCGTAACTCATTAACTCTAATTCTTGTTTTGCTAACTCCTTTTGTATGTAAGGAAACAAATCGTGACTGTAGGTTTCTTCAGGATAATCAAATTTAAAATCCTGATCAATCAAATCAGATACTATTGCTTCAGCCTCTTCTGCATCAAATTTCCAATCGCTGTTCCAACAATTTACACCTTCAAAAAAATCAAACTCGTCATCATAATCGTAATCCTCGACACCTTCCTCAAAAGCTTCAAAAAGAATCTGCGCCTGACTTTCTAACAACTCTTCTTCCATCTCTCCTCTTGAAATCAATTTCAAAAATTCTTGAAAATGTTCAACTGAAGTACTTTCAGCTATTAGACTTTCTTTTGAAGGTTTTACAACTGTTGCAGGTATTTCGGCTCCTAAATATTCGCAAATACCCTGCAAAACAATTTCAAAGTCCTTAAAACCTATTTTCTCAATTTCATTAGTTGGTTCTTTTATATCGACTGCTTTAAGTTCTAAAAGCCCACGTGTATAATCATAAAAATAGCTGTTATTATACAGTAATTTAAAATCGTTTGTTTCCGCACTGTTAGTACAACAAAAGAAAACTATGAAATTATTCAAAACATGCTTCAAATGTTTTTTCATTTCTGGAGCAGGCTTTGAGAAAAATTCGATGTGAATGTAGTAATAATTCAATCCTTCCTTTATCTCTTCATCTGAAAGCGGCCCTATATTTACCTTTTTATATACCTCATTTAAAATTTCATATGCATTATTAAAACCCGCTTTTTTAATTTCTGCTTTTCCCTCATCATGATCAAATGAATCTGGAATTGAATATAAGGCTACAGAAACAGTGTCATGAATTCCTTTCATTTTGAAATTCAATCTGCTGGATTCGTGGTATAAATGAGAATAAACTTCGTATAAAACATCAAAAGAAACAATCGACTTTGGGTCATTATTTCTATTAAACAAATTAGAAAAAAAACTGCTCATTGAAATCAAGGTTTAAAAAATCGAAATAATAGTAAAATTAAGTATTCAAAACTATGGTTTATTTACTACAAAAAGAACAAACCAATATATTTTTTATACCTACTATATATTGTTTAACGATTTATAAATAGACTAAAATACGTTGCAGCAAAAAAACTATTATTTCAATGTTTCTGCAATCATCAAAGCACATTTCTCTCCGTCGATTGCGGCAGAAATAATACCACCTGCATAACCCGCTCCTTCACCACAAGGATACAATCCTTTTATTTGCAAATGCTCTAAAGTTTGAGCGTCTCTCGGAATCCTAACCGGCGATGAAGTTCTACTTTCTGGTGCGTGTAAAATTGCCTCATTAGTTAAATAACCTCGCATTGATTTACCAAACTCCTTAAAACCTTCACGTAAAATCTGTGATAAAAATCCCGGAAAAACCTGTCCCATTTCGACAGAAGTAGTTCCTGGAACGTAAGAAGTTTTTGGAATATCAGCAGAAACTTTGTTTTGTGTAAAATCAACCATTCTCTGAGCCGGAACTTTTTGAGTTTGTCCAGCTAAATGCCATGCTTTTTGTTCAATGCTTTTTTGAAATTCCATTCCAGCAAGAGCACCAAATTTTGCAAAAGGTTTAAAATCTTCTAGCTTCAACTCAATTACAATTCCTGAATTTGCTGTTGCTTGATCTCGTTTCGATGGTGACCAGCCATTTGTAACTACTTCGCCTGGACTTGTAGCACAAGGTGCAATTACTCCACCCGGACACATACAGAACGAATACATTCCACGACCGTTTACTTGTTTTACAATCGAATATGGAGCCGGCGGCAAATGTTCACCGCGATAATCACAGCTGTATTGAATACTATCAATTAATTCCTGCGAATGTTCTGCACGAACTCCTAAAGCAAAAGGTTTTGCTTCGATTAAAATTTTCTTTTTATCTAATAATTCAAAAATATCTCGCGCTGAATGTCCAGTTGCTAATATTAATTTATTAGCGAGAATCTTATCTCCATTTTGAGTTACGATTCCTTCTACTTCATTGTTTTTTACTAAAATATCAGTTACTCTAGTATCAAACAAAACTTGACCGCCAAACTCAATGATTTTATTTCGAATATCTTCAATAATTTTCGGCAGTTTATTAGTCCCAATATGTGGATGTGCTTCAACCAAAATATCTTCTGAAGCTCCAAAAGCAACCAAAAGTTCTAAAATTCGGGTTACGTCACCACGCTTTTTAGAACGCGTATACAATTTACCATCAGAATAAGTTCCTGCTCCTCCTTCACCAAAACAATAGTTTGAATCTTCATTTACGATGTGTTCAACATTTATTGCTTTTAAATCACGTCGGCGTCCGCGAACATCTTTTCCACGTTCGAGTACAATTGGTTTTAAACCTAATTCAATTAATTGCAAAGCGGCAAAAAGTCCGGCCGGACCAGCACCAACAACAATGACTTCCTGTGCAGAAGAAACGTCTTTATATATAGGAAGTTCAATTTTAGTTTCCTGAAAAGGTTCCCCTTTTAAATATATTATAACTTTCAAATTGATTTTTATCGCTTTTTGGCGCGCATCAATCGAACGTTTTAAAATTGTAATATGCTGAATTTCGTTGGGAGAAACCTTTATTTGTTTTGATAAATAATCTTTAAGCAACAATTCGTTTGCTGCAGTTTCTGGAGTTACCTGAAGTAAAAGTTCTCTTGGCATTGTATCTTATTTATTAGCTTTTCTTTCTATGAAAAGAAGTTGCAAAAATAACATTTTAAAATGAGATTTTATGTTTCCTAAAAAATTTGCACGCAGATTATTTAAATCAAAAAAAATCTTTTGATAGTCTTAGACGCACTGCAGTGCGTCTCTACAAATAAAAACTCAGAACTTTTTTTTCAAATAGACTTTGTACCTTTGTTACTTTGAACCTTTGCACCTATAAAAATAATGTCTAGAAAAATAAAATTAATCTGGGATTTTCGCGGTCCAGCTTCTGCAAAAACAGCTGAACACCATGAAATTCATTTAAAAGAATACATCACAATCGAAAAACTATCTTTAAACATTACGGGATTTAAAATCATAGACGATATGTACGCCATAGCTTTTATGGTGGTAACCGATGAAAATATGATTCAGGTAAGAGATGCTTTGAAACCGCATCGTGGGGAAGTTTATTCTGAGTAAGATGTAAAATAAAAAATGTGAGATGATTCAAAATACATTTAACATCTCACATTTTTCATTTAACTAATTAGCTACTTCACTAATAAACTTAATACGCATTAAACGTAATTCATCAATATCGTAATCGCCGTCGAATTCTTTTAGAGCGTCTTCGATTTTGTCTGATTCGGATTCCATGAAATAATCGTGAATTTCTTCTTGCTGATCATCATCGAGCATATCATCAACCCAATATTTAATATTCAGTTTTGTTCCTGAATATACTATTTGCTCCATTTCTTTAATCAATGCATCCATCGAAAGCCCTTTTGCAGAAGCAATATCACTTAAAGGTAATTTTCGATCAATATTCTGAATGATATACAATTTATTGGCAGAATTTACTCCGGTAGATTTCACCACTAAATCATCTGGACGAATAATATCATTATCTTCAACATATCTACTTATTAAGGTAACAAATTCGCTTCCATATTTTTTAGCTTTTCCTTCACCAACTCCGTGAATATTGTACAATTCAGTTAATGAAATTGGATATTTTAAAGCCATGTCTTCAAGTGAAGGATCTTGAAAAACAACAAATGGAGGAACACCTAATTTTTTAGCCACCTTTTTACGTAGTTCACGCAGCATTCCCATTAAAACTTCATCTGCGGTACCTGATGATTTTGATGATGCAACAATAGCTTCATCATCAGCTTCACTGTATTCGTGATCTTCTGACATCAGGAATGAAACTGGTTTTTTAATAAAATCTAAACCTTGTTTGGTAATTTTTATTACGCCATAAGTTTCAATATCTTTTGATAAATAGCCGCTTACTAAAACTTGTCTAAGCAAAGCCATCCAATATTTCTCGTCATGATCTGAACCTGAACCAAAGAAAGACTGCGTATCTGTTTTATGCGCTTTTATAACGGCATTAACGCGACCTATTAAGGTAAAGACAATTTCTTTTGACTTATATATATGTTTGGTATCACGAACAATTTCAAGCAACTTAACGACTTGATCTTTGGCTTCAACTTTATTTTTAGGATTACGAACATTGTCATCCATATCTGCGCCTTCGCCAGTTTCGCTGTCAAATTCTTCACCAAAGTAATGGAGTAAAAATTTACGGCGTGACATAGAGGTTTCTGCATAAGCGACAACTTCTTGCAGAAGAGCAAAACCAATTTCTTGTTCGGCAACTGGTTTACCAGACATAAATTTTTCTAGTTTCTCTACATCTTTATACGAGTAATATGCCAAGCAATGTCCTTCCCCGCCATCACGGCCAGCGCGTCCTGTTTCTTGATAATAGCTTTCTAGTGATTTTGGAATATCATGGTGAATTACAAAACGAACATCGGGTTTGTCGATTCCCATTCCGAAAGCAATTGTTGCAACTACTACATCAACGTCTTCCATCAAAAACATATCCTGATGTTTTGCTCTCGTTTTTGCATCTAAACCAGCGTGGTAAGGAACAGCGCTAATTCCATTTACTTGTAAAACCTCAGCAATCGATTCTACTTTTTTACGGCTCAAACAGTAAATAATTCCTGATTTGCCTTTATGTTGTTTGATAAATCGAATAATATCCGACTCAATATTTTTAGTTTTTGTACGTACTTCGTAATATAAATTAGGTCTGTTAAACGAAGCTTTAAAAGTATTTGCATCTACCATATCCAAGTTCTTCAGGATATCTTCCTGTACCTTTGGTGTGGCAGTAGCGGTAAGTCCAATAATTGGAACTTTACCTAATTGTTTAATTATGTTTCTAAGATTCCGGTATTCTGGTCTAAAATCATGACCCCATTCTGAAATACAATGTGCTTCATCGATAGCAACAAATGAAATGGGTACACTTTGCAAGAAAGTAACATATTCTTCTTTCGTTAAAGATTCTGGAGCCACATACAAGAGTTTAGTCAATCCAGACGAAATGTCTTTTTTAACTTGTGCAATTTCTGTTTTAGTAAGTGAGGAATTCAGTACATGTGCAATTCCGTTTTCTGAAGAAAGGCTTCGAATCGCATCTACCTGATTTTTCATCAAAGCAATTAAAGGAGATACAACAATCGCTGTTCCGTCCTGAATTAAAGCGGGTAATTGATAACAAAGAGACTTTCCTCCGCCAGTAGGCATAATTACAAAAGTATTCTTTTTATCTAAAATACTCGTAATGACTTGCTCTTGCAAGCCTTTAAATTGGCTAAAGCCGAAATACTTCTTTAATTCCTTATGTATTTCAATTTCGTTTGAATTCATTCTTTATTTAAATGGATATTTTTGTATAAATTTGCAACACATAAAGATACAACTTTCTTTTATACATACAAATTTTAAATATTCTGTTTTGATCACAAAAGAAAATA
Source organism: Flavobacterium plurextorum (assembly GCF_002217395.1). GTDB lineage: Bacteria > Bacteroidota > Bacteroidia > Flavobacteriales > Flavobacteriaceae > Flavobacterium > Flavobacterium plurextorum. The sequence continues at coordinate 14,339 of NZ_MUHD01000044.1, forward strand.
TATTGGCGATTGCCAAAAAAACCATACTCTCTGAAAGTGAAGCAATTACAAAGTTAATCGATTTTCTTGATGAAAATTTCTTCGAAGCAACCCAGCGCATTTATGAAACTAAAGGTCGTTTGATCGTTACCGGCATCGGAAAAAGCGCAATTATTGCTCAAAAAATGGTTGCTACTTTTAACTCTACTGGAACACCTTCTATGTTCCTGCATGCATCAGAGGCAATTCATGGCGACTTAGGAATGATACAAAATGAAGACATCATTATTTGCATTTCAAAAAGCGGCAACAGTCCTGAAATTAAAGTACTAGTACCGTTATTAAAACGTTTCGGAAACACTTTAATCGCCATTACTGGAAATATAACTTCGGCTTTGGCTAAAGGTTCTGATTATGTTTTAAATACCACTGTAGATACTGAGGCCTGTCCTATTAATCTGGCTCCAACAAACAGTACTACTGCACAACTTGTAATGGGAGATGCACTTGCTGTCTGTCTTATGGAAATGCGCGATTTTAAACCAGAAGATTTTGCGGTTTATCATCCCGGAGGTGCTTTGGGCAAAAAATTACTGCTTCGCGTGAAAGATATGATTGAGCATTCGTTAAAACCAATGGTAACTCCTGACACATCTGTTAAAAAGGTAATTTTCGAAATCTCCGAAAAAAGACTAGGCGTTACAGCAGTTATTGAAAATGATAAAATCGTGGGCATTATTACTGATGGAGATATTAGAAGAATGCTGAACGACAGAGATTCTATTGCAGATTTAACTGCTAAAGACATTATGTCTAAAAACCCAAAATTAGTATCTTCAGAAACTATGGCTGTTGACGCCTTGAACATTCTAGAAGATTTTTCTATAACACAGCTTATCGTTGCAGACAACGGCGAATACAAAGGAGTACTGCATTTACATGACATTTTAAAAGAAGGAATCGTATAATGGCAAAGAAAAACCTTGGCGAAATGTCATTTTTAGATCATCTTGAAGAATTAAGATGGTTATTAGTTAGAAGTACTTTTGCTATATGCATTATGGCATTTGTTACTTATTTTATTAGTGATTATTTATTTGATGAAATTATTCTAGGTCCAACAAGACCTACTTTTTTCACTTATCAATGGTTCTGCGACTTATCTCATCAATTAGGATTTGCTGACAGCATTTGTATTACTGAATTGAATTTTATTATTCAGAATACAGAAATGGAAGGGCAGGTTAATATTTTTGTATGGATGTGTCTTTTGGCTGGTTTTATTTTAAGTTTCCCTTATATTTTATGGGAAGTTTGGAAATTCATCAGTCCTGCTTTGTATGAAAAAGAAAGAAAAAATGCGAAGGTTTTTATATTTACCTCTTCGTTACTTTTCTTTTTAGGAGTAATATTTGGTTATTATGTTGTAATACCAATGTCGGTGAATTTCGTCGCTACTTTCTCTATAAGTAAAATGGTAGTAAATCAATTTACAATAGAATCTTACATGGGAATGGTAAAAACGAGTATTCTGGCGAGTGGATTATTTTTTGAACTGCCAATTATCATCTATTTCTTAACTAAGTTAGGTTTAGTAACTCCTGATTTTTTAAGAAAATATTGGAAATATGCAGTTGTTATCATCTTAATCGTTGCCGCAATTGTAACTCCTCCAGATGTAGTGAGCCAAACTATTGTAGCAATACCAATGTTAATCATCTACGAAGTAAGTATTCTAATATCTAGAATTGTTTATAAAAATAAATTGAAAGAAAATGTCTGATATTATTCAAGAATTCAACGACTACCGTTCTAAAATGAACGAAAAATTGCTTGCAGATAACAATAAAATTGTAAAGCGAATTTTTAATCTTGACACTAATGCTTATGCTCCGGGAGCTCTTGATGTAAAAACTAAAGAACTTTTAGGATTAGTAGCGTCTGCAGTTTTACGATGTGATGATTGTGTAAAATATCATCTTGAAACAAGTCATAAAGAAGGCGTTACTAAAGAAGAAATGATGGAAGCAATGGGAATTGCAACTCTTGTTGGAGGAACAATTGTAATCCCGCATTTAAGAAGAGCTTACGAATTTTGGGAAGCTCTTGAAGAAGCTGAAACTAAATAATTGTTAATAGGTTTATTTGTTGAATCGTTTATTCGTTAATTTGTGACGAATAAACGATTTGAACGTTTAAACGATTAAACTAAAAAAATGAAATTAAGAGCCGATAATTTAATCAAAACCTATAAAGGCCGAAGTGTTGTAAAAGGAATTTCTGTAGAAGTAAATCAAGGAGAAATCGTTGGACTTTTAGGTCCAAATGGTGCAGGAAAAACAACTTCTTTTTATATGATCGTAGGATTGGTAAAACCAAACTCAGGAAATATTTATCTTGACGATTTGAATATTACTGATTATCCGATGTACAAACGTGCGCAACAAGGAATTGGCTATTTGGCACAGGAAGCATCCGTTTTTAGAAAATTAAGTATTGAAGACAATATCTTGAGTGTTTTACAGCTGACTAAACTTTCGAAGGAAGAACAATACGCTAAGATGGAAAGCTTAATTGAAGAATTCAGTTTAGAGCATATTCGTACAAATAGAGGTGATTTACTTTCTGGAGGTGAGCGTCGTCGTACTGAAATTGCTCGCGCATTAGCAACAGATCCAAAATTTATTTTGCTTGATGAACCTTTCGCTGGAGTTGACCCTGTTGCGGTTGAAGATATTCAGAGAATTGTAGCACAATTAAAGAACAAAAACATCGGAATCTTAATTACTGACCACAACGTTCAGGAAACTTTGGCAATTACCGATAAAACATATCTAATGTTTGAAGGAGGAATTCTTAAGGCAGGAATCCCAGAAGAGCTTGTTGAAGACGAAATGGTTCGTCGTGTATATCTTGGACAGAACTTCGAGCTACGTAAGAAGAAACTTGAATTCTAATTTATAGTGTTCAGTGTTCAGGTCTTTAGTGATCAGTTCTTAAAAAAGTAATCATTGATCAGTTTTTTAGTATTCAGTTTCAAGCTGATCACTAAAAAACTGATTTTTTTTTGATCCAAAAAATAATGAATACTTAACTGAGCACTATTCTACAGTAATAAACTGCAGCTGTTCTAAATCACCATTATAAATATTCACATCTACACGATGTTTTATTCCAGGTAGAGAAGCTTTTTCTGTAAACTGCCAAAACAACCAATCATCATCAATTTTTTCTCTATAGAAGTTGTAATTGGCTATCCAAAATAAATATTCTCCAAATTCTTCTTTTAAAAAATCAGAGTAATAACGTTCTCCTGAATAAATTATAGGGCGAACTTGATAATGCGCTTCAACTTTGTTAAGCCAGCGCTTTAATCCTTTTTTTAAACTATCTAAAGATTGATTTTTGGGAAGTTTTTCTATATCAAGAACAGGCGGTAAATCGCCTTTTTTCAATTTCACCGTTTTTATAAAAAGATCTGCCTGCTCGATAGAATTTTCGTTCGGGCGATAATAGTGATATGCACCTCGTATAATCTTGTTTTTTCTAGCTTCTTCCCAATTGTATTTAAACTGCCTGTCAACTCTATCATTTCCGGCGGTTGCACGAATAAAAACAAATTGTACAGGATATTTTTCTTCCAGAATCTCAACCTCATCCCAATCAACAGTTCCTTGAAATTCAGAAACGTCAATTCCAATTACCTTTCCTTTATGATTTTCAAGAACTTGAATATTTCTAACATCTGAAAGATGTTTATCTACTGCATCTTCTTCTAAAACTTTATCTGACTTAAAACCCAAATAATAAGCCAATCCAGAACGATAATGATAAATTGTTCCGATGAAAATTAGTCCTAAAAAACTAAATACAATGAAACGAAGTAATTTACTAAAAACAGATTTGCTTGGTTTTGTTTTTCGTGTGTAAGAAGTTCGCCTTGTCGTTTTTCTTGCCATTCGAATAAAACTACTTTTTCAAAAACATATTATTTATGATCGATAATAATACATAAAAAATAATAACTAAAGGAACTGCTCCAAACTGAAACAATAAAAGCAGTACTAAAGAAATGACCAAAAAGCCAATTTGCAGCGCATTATCTTTAAGATTGAACTTCTTAAATTTTAATGAAAACAATGGAATTTCGGCATTCAAAATATAGGCACTGCATAAAGTAATTGCAAGTAAAATCCATTGATTACTCAGAATTTCCAACAATATTAAAGAATCAGAAAACTTCAGAACCAAAGGCAGACTCAAAATAAAAAGAGCATTCGCAGGCGTTGGCAATCCAATAAATGAATCGGTTTGTCGTGTATCAATATTAAAATTTGCCAAACGATAGCAAGAGCCTAATGTTACAATAAATCCTAAAAACGGAATAAACTCAGATGCAATTATATCATGTGGATGTGCACTTTTTACAAACAAAGTATACATTACGTACCCCGGAGCTACACCACTGGTTACCATATCTGCAAGTGAATCTAATTGAAGTCCAAGCGGACTTGAAACTTTAAATAATCTGGCAAAAAAACCATCAAAAAAGTCAAAAAAGATTCCTAAACAAACCATATAAAAAGCCATTTCATAATTAGCTTTAGAAATAAAGACAACAGCTATACAACCACAAAAAAGATTAATTAATGTAATTAAATTTGGAATGTGCTTTTTAATATTCATGTTTTATAAATTTTGATAATCTTGGTCAACAAATTTAGCATAATATGTGCATGAAAAACGTGTTTTTACAATTGTTTTTTAATACAAATTAAAGCTTTTTCAATATTTCTTGAAACGAAGAAATTAGATGCATAAATTATTATATTTTTGGAAAAAATTTAAAACAGACTCTTGTCTGCAAAAAAATATCAGTTGAAGAAACTTTTAGCGTTTTTATTATTTTGGAGTTTTACTTCTCAGCATGCACAAACTGTTCGAAAATACTCGAATGAGTTTATGAATATTGGTGTTGATGCGGCGGCGTTAGGAATGTCGAGTGCTGTTACTGCATCTACAAATGATGTTAATGCGGTTTATTGGAATCCTGCTGGCTTAACACATCTGGAAGATCATCAGATTTCATTGATGCATGCCAGTTATTTTGCCAATATCGCTCAATATGATTTCATAGGATATGCAAGTCCAATTGATGATCAAAGTGCTTGGGGAATTTCGATGATTCGTTTTGGTGTTGATGATATTCTTGATACAACACAGTTAATCGACAATCAGGGAAATATTGATTATAATCGAATTCGTTTATTTTCTACGGCTGATTATGGTTTTACTTTTTCTTATGCTAGAAAACTGCCTGTAGACGGATTTCAATATGGTGTTAATGCAAAAATAATTAGACGAATTATTGGGAAATTTGCAAATTCCTGGGGTTTTGGTTTTGATGTTGGATTACAATTCGAACGCAGTAATTGGAAATTTGGCTTAATGCTTCGAGATATTACAACCACTTATAATGTATGGAATATTGACGAAGATGAATATGCCAAAATTGCAAATGCTATTCCTGGAGAAAATAATGAACTGCCGGAAAGCACGGAAATTACTTTGCCAAAAGCACAATTAGGAATTTCTAAAAAATTTGAATTTCATAATGATTACAGTCTTATGGCAGCCGCAAATTTAAATATGCGTTTTGAACAGACAAATGATATCATTTCATCAAAAATTGTTAGCATTGATCCCGCTGTTGGTTTTGAATTTGGCTATACTGATTTAGTTTTTCTAAGAGCCGGCGCTGGAAACTTTCAAAATGTAATGCAATTAGATAATACTGAAAAACTGAACTTTCAGCCTAATATTGGATTGGGTTTCAAATACAAAGGTATTCAGATAGACTATGCCTTAACTGATTTAGGAAATCAAAGTGCAGCTTTATACTCAAATATTTTTTCACTAAAAGTAGATTTAGGTATCTTTAGATAATTTTCTCAAACCGTTCAACTTTTTAAAATTTTAAATCATGAAAAATGTCCTTTTCCAAAAAACACTTTTTAGTTTACTATTATTACTAAGTTTTATTGGTTACAGCCAAAATATACCTTTATCAAAAGAGGCTAAAGCAAGTGTGATTACTTGCGGTTTAGGAAATGAAACCTATTCTTATTTTGGACATACTGCTATACGAGTATCTGATCCTGCCAACAATATTGATGTTGTTTATAATTTTGGTGCTTTTGATTTTAGAACTCCAAATTTTGTAGCAAAATTTGCAAAAGGTGATTTACAATATTTTGTAATTACACATTCTTTTACTGAATTTCTTAATGAATATAATGAGGACAAACGAAGTGTTTTTGAGCAAGAGCTTCTTATTTCTCAAGATTTAAAACAAAAACTTTTTGACAAACTAAATTCAATTCTATTATCTGACGAAAGATATTATACCTATAAATTCATTGATAAAAATTGTACCTCGATGGTAGTTGATATTATCAATTCAACTTTAAATGGAGATGTTATTGTTAAGAAAGAAGACACAGATAAAACATATCGTTCTATTTTATTCCCTTATTTTAATGGGCATTTTTATGATCAATTAGGAACTAGTATTATTTTTGGGACTAAAGTTGATCAATTGGGAACGAAAATTTTTCTGCCTTTTGAATTAAAAAACAGTTTAGCAAAAACTACTTTTCAAAATCATCCTTTAGCAAAAGAGAGTCAAACGCTTTTGAGTTTTGAAAAAGAAACGCCATCCTCATGGTGGAACAACATTTATACTTATCTATTTTTTTTAGGTTTCGTTGTTTTAGCACATAATAAAATTGTCGATAAAATCTACTTATTCATTTTGGCTTTAATCGGAGTGTTTTTTGTTGTAATGGGATTTTATTCATTTCACCAAGAACTGGCAATGAATTACAATGTATTGCTGTTTAGTCCGCTTTTACTGATTTTAATTCTTTTTTCAGTTGCAAAAAACAAAAGATGGACTTACAGATTTGCAGTTTTACATTTAATCTTTTTAATTGTTTATTCTCTTTTCCTGATCAATAAAGCACATTTTTTAATCGTTTTACCAATGATAATCACGAGTGGTTTTGTACTGGTTCGAGTTGCGATAAGAAATAAAAAACGTATTCCAATAATAATCTAATTACTGTCCGCGATAAAACAAGACTGTCGTTATAGTTTTAAAAGTGATGCTTAAATCGAGAAAAACACTTCGGTGTTTGATATAGTATAAATCATACTGTAGTTTTATCAAACTCTCATCTATTGATTCTCCATAAGAATAATTTACTTGTGCCCACCCAGTAAGTCCAGGTTTTATAACATGTCGGGTTTCATAAAAAGGCATTATCTGAGCGATTTCTTTAACAAAAAAAGGTCTTTCTGGTCTTGGACCAATTACTGCCATATCTCCTTTTATAACATTGATAAACTGGGGTAATTCATCAATCCTAGATTTACGCATAAATTTGCCAAATGGAGTTATTCGCTTATCATTTGAAACTGCAAAAACTGCACCTTGCGTTTCCGAAGCTTCAACCATGGTTCTAAATTTGTAAATTTTAAAAACTTCTCCATTTTTACCTACTCGTTCCTGAGTATAAAATAGACTTCCTCTATTTGCAAAAAAATTGGCTAAAGAAATAAGCGGTATAAAAACAATACAGATTATTAACCCCGCAAATGAAAAAACAAATTCCAACAAACGAATTAAGGACAAATACAATTTATTGCTGTTGCTGCGGCTAAACGGAAAAAAACGATAGAAGTCTCTTGCAATATAATGCACTGGAATTCGCTGTGTCTTACTCTCATAAACCTGTGTATATTCTCTAATACTATTTCCAGATTCTAGTAAATGAAGTAACTGCTGATATAAATCGGCGGTGATTCCATCTGTTTTTTGGGATGCTATAACGATCTCAGAAATACTGTGATTCGCTACGAAATCTTCAAGTTCATTTTTCTTAATTTCTTTTACGTAATGAAAATCTGTATTCTCCTCTGAAATAGAATCAGAATTAACGAAACCTATTATTTTATAATGCGGATCAACATTTTCAAGTCCTAGAACCAATTCTTCGACTTGATTTTGATCACATATTAATACAACGTTTTGTGAAAAGCGATGAGATGCTAAAAAGATCGCATAAAAAAAGCGCCACAGTAATACGGTAATTAGTATTGTGAGATAAAAGATCAAAATAACCAATCGCTGTTTTGGAAGTTCAGGCGATAATATAGGTGTAAGAAGATAAGTTAAAACTGTAATTGAAACTGCGAGTATTACATTCTTAAGTATCTGAAACTGATTACTTGCAACCTGCAGATTATACACCTCGAAGATGGCTCCGAAAACAGATAGATAAGTGATAAGAATTAAGGGACGATAAAAAGTCTCTTTTTCAAAAGCAAAATAATTATAATCAAAAATTCTGTTTAATAAATACAAAGCAGATAAAACAAAAAAAACATCAAAAGCAAAAAGTAATACTTTTCGTTCTGATATTTCGAAGTGCATTTTTTTATTTGAGGGCATTTACTTTTAGTAGGTTTAAGGGCTTTATTCTGAGGCAAATGTATTATAAAAAACCTAAACTTTCTCGACCGAATTTTCTGCTTTTTCTGGAGTTTTTATTTGAACAAATAATAGTGTCAAAGCATACACAAATGCAGGCGCTGCTGTTCGCATAGCCGCATGATTTATGGTAAGAAGCCAAAAAACAAAAAAAGATAAAAAATACAAATGCTGTCGATTATTAATGTATAATACAAATGGAGTAATAAGGAGTATCAATAATCCAAATATACCTAGTAAACCATGTTCGCTTAACATTCTTGTTATTTCATTATGAGAAGCAACTTCCTGTCCCAAAGAATCCTTTCGCAATTCTTTTCCCATTCCCGCTCCTACTCCAGTAATAGGATTGTCTTGAAACATTTTAAGATCAGCTTCCATAACAGCTTCTCTTCCTCCCAATCTGTCTATTTTTTCCCTTCCTTTAGCATCTTGATTAGCATATCTTTTTTCGATTAATCCGCTTGTTTGTGAAGAAGTATATCCCCAAATACCAATTCCTAAAAGACCAACTAGAATTATAATTAAACCTGTCTTTGCTTTTCCATGCGAATTCGAAAAGTAATAAATTACAACCATAAGACAGACAATCATAACAATTCCAGTCATGACACCTCCTCTTGAAAAGGTAACAATTGCCCTGTAACTAACCAAAATCAAAAGAATTGCATTTAAAACGATCGTTTTCTTTGATTTTGAAAACAAAACCAATTGCGAAAAAAAGACAAACATTCCAAGCCCCAAAATAGTCGAAACTTGATTGGGACCAAATCCTCCGGAAGTTTCAAAATTAGATTGTGTACCTGTCACAACATCTTTAACACTTGGATTATATAAAAAAATAAATACTAATGTTGTAACAATAGGAAGTCCAATAACAAGAATAACATTTTGTAAATCTGTAAACAGGACTTTTCTTTTATACATGTAGATTGAAGAAATTGCTAAACAAACTGGTCCTGATAAATTAAATACCAGCGCTTTTTTAATATCTATATTAAAATCAGCCGTGTTTATTGAAACGAAAATTCCGGGTATTAACAGCAATAAATAAAAGAAGTAAACAAATGATTTGGTTGAAACAGTACTATAAAACATCCCCGTTAACATGAAAAAGACAACTAGTGTTTTAACATATTCATTATTGAAGTTACCACCTGTCATACGCAAAAAAACCTCAACACCTATCAAGTAAGCACAAACATAAAGAACCTCATTATTCTTATTCTTACTTCTAAAAACAACAAAGAACCCTATAACTGGGATTAAAATTGCATAAAGCATTGACAAGAAAGGCAAAACAAAAACTGCCAGAGCGATTGCAGCATGAATTAATAATAGAAAACTATAAGACAACTTACTTTTCATTTATGCAAAAAAATTATCACGCACGACAAAAATAGACAACGAATCTAACCAGAAAAGATATTCTTTAATAATTGATTCTTGGCTGTAGTGCAGTTCTGTAAATTTACTTAATTGCATTCCCATTTCTATTCTAGTATTTTTATTTTCAATTAATGTTTGAATTGAATGTACTAACTGATTTAAATTATCTGACTCCACGACTAATCCATATTTATCAGATATAATTACTTTTGAAATCTCTCCAACATTCGTCGCGACTACAGGCAGGCTATGTAATCCATATTCTAAAACTGCCAAAGGGAGACCTTCTGAAAGTGATGGTAGAACTCCAATATCAAATCTTTTTAAAACATCGCCAATATTATTAACTGTTCCATAAAAAAAAACATTTTCCTGAAGTTTTAAATCTTTAACTTTTTGCTTTAATTGTTCTGAATACGAGTCTAAAAAATCCTTTCCGAATAAATGGAAAGTCCATTCTGGAAATTGGTTCCTAATAACATTTGCGGTTTCGATCAACAAATTATGATTTTTTTGAGGACGCAAATTGGCAACGCAAACAATTCTTTTTCCTTTAACTCCTTTCAATGAAAACTTTTCATCCACGCTAGGCAAATCGCTCACAAAATTCGGAAAATATTTAACGTTTGAACACCATAAATATGATTCGCTCCATTTTTTTAATGGCGAATTTACCGAGATTACACCGCTAAAAAAAAATGAGCTAAATTTTAAAACTAAATTTTTACGTAAATTTAAATCTTGAGAAATCCCATAATGGTCATGCCAGATAATTCTAATTTTTGGATAAATAATTTTAACCAAAACAGCTGTAAAAAATGAAGAACTGTGAGCTTGAATCAAACTTACTCGATTCTTTTTAAGATATCTTCTTAATCTTAGAACAGCTATAAAATCAACTTTTTTATTTTTATTCAAAAAAAAATAAGAGACCTTTTTATTTATTTGATTTAAAAGCAATCCTTCTTTTCGGGTTGAAATCAAACCTGAAAATTCGATTTTTTCACTTAGAACATTAGCATAGTTTACCGCCATGCGTTCTGCTCCGCCAGGCTCAAGAGAATCTATAATTTGTACAATTCTCATTTAATCAATATTTTTTTTATTTCAGATTCAAAAACATCCGTAGTATAATTACGTGACCATTGTAATGCTAATGTGCTTTTTTCAAGAAACTCATTTTTATCTCTAAAAACGTTTTGAATTTGCATTAGATCATTCTCTAAATTCATAGTAAGCAAAATACCTCTTTCACCATAATCCAACATGAAAGGAACACATGAAACCTTTGTGGCAACTGGAATGCAGCCCCAAAACATTCCTTCTGCAACAGCTTTTGGCCATCCTTCACTCCTTGACGGTAAAATAACAAAATGGTTTTCTTGATAGGCTTTTTTTAATGTTTCTTTATCTTGATTACCATGTAAAATAATAATATTTTGAAGTTGATGTTCTTCAATATAATTTTCTAAAGAATCTCTTTCAATTCCTTCTCCATATAAATTTAAGACAGCTTTATTTCCTTTTTTCACAAGTTGCTCAATCAACTTAACAGCATACATAGGATTTTTGCCTTCAAATAAACTGCCTACAAATACAAACTCAATTGTTTGATCAATTCCTTTTTTTACTATCAATTCTTTTTCAGCCTCTAAATACGTTGCAGTAAAAAATGTTTTTATATTTTTAGATTGATTGTCCCAATCACCGTACACCAAAACCTCTATATTTCGGGTTAAAAAAGTATTAGCTAAAATATACTTTTGCAAACGATATGTCCACGGCTGTTTACTTTTAGGATCCCAGTTTCCAGCATATTTTGCCGATTTTATTTTATTTGGAAAAAGTATCTGAACAAAACATCCCAATAATCCAATATTTCCTGGGCATCGTAGATGAATATGATCGGCATGATACATTGCTTTAAAAATAATTAATGCGTTTAGAATAGAGCAAAAAATACTTTTAATAATATTACCAAAACTATTTAAATTAAAATCAATTAAGCGGTAATGCTTTTTAAATTCAAATGGAACTTCATCTATCAATAATCCATTTGTTTTTTCCCAAGTTGAACAACAAAAAGAAATCTCTGTTGCATATTTCTGCCAAATCAATAACTCTTTTACATATGGTCCATAAGCATACGTTTTTTTTCCTTTAGTAATAAATGGCGCTGATGAAACAACTAGTAATTTCATTAAATATAACCTTTTGAACCGTTATTTGATATCACTACAGATGGAACTCCTGAAACTACTGCATTGTCTTCAACTGAGGTGTTGACCATAGAACAAGCTCCAATTAAAACTCCATTTCCGATCACAATTTTCCCAGACACTACTGTATTGACACCAATATATACTTCATTGCCAATAACTGGAACTCCACGTTTTTCACCACGTCCAGACACGCCTATTGTCACTCCATGCGAAATGTTACAGTTATCACCTATAACGGCTTTTGCATTAATAATAATGCCGCCAAAATGTCCAATATAAAATGAATGTCCAATTTTTGCAGATGCAGGGATTGATATTCCAGTAGTAATTTCAATAATTTTTTGATTAATCCGCGAAATGAATAAACCCAAGAATCTAAATGGCTGCCATTTTATTTTTGAATATATAAAATGGGCAATTCTGTAGTGAAAAACAGCCCAGAAACCTTGAGTAAAAAATACAATTCCAAGAAAATTACCTCCGTACTTTTTATACTTTTTATAATCTGATTTTATAAGTTGAAATAAATTCATCACTGTGATTTTCTAAACTTTACAAATTAATGATCGATAAAAAATAATGTTTTCATTAATTATATCATTTAAGCCATACTTCTTAACTACAAACTCTCTAGCGGCTTTTTCTATTGCTTTCTTTTCTTCTTTATTAGAAAGAAACCAAATAATATTCTCGGCAATATTTTCTGGATTATATGGATCACATAATAAACCTGTTTTATAATCTTCGATGGTTTCAGGACCAGGTCCGTATTTTGTAAAAACTACTGCTTTTTCCATAGCCATTGCTTCAGGAGCAACAAGACCTTGAGTTTCCATATGAGACGGAAAAACACAAACTGCAGCGTTTGCATATGCTTTTGGAATATCTGCGTAAGCAATCGCTCCGTGAAAATGGATATCATTTGCTGCTTGTCCTAGTTGGGGCAATTCCTTTTCTTTCAGCATCTGTATATAAGAACTTCCATCTGGAAAAAACCAATCTCTTCCATAAATTTCTAATGAAGCGTTAGGAAACTCTTTATTTACTAACGGAAAAGCTTGAATCAACTGTCGGATTCCTTTTTTCTCGCAAACGGTACCAGCAAAAACAATTTTGTCTTCAGATTTATCTGCATCTATAGGTTTAAAAACATCCGTATTGATTGGATAACTTATATATACTAATGGTTTATTGTGGTAACTTAAATACTTTTCAGTATGATTTTTTACATAATGCGAGACCGCTATAAATGCATCGCTTTTTTTAAAAGATCTTTTTTCCTGAAAGCCTTTCCATTTATCAATTTTTCGCTTTTCGCTTTCAGCAAAAAAATGGTGTCCTCCGTGCAAACGTATGACATATTTTATGTCTGGCAGTTTATTTATAAAAGCAAGACCAAGCTCCGATGTTTCAATAATTTGTATTGGATTTCTTTGATGGATTTCTTTAATTTTATTATTGATCGATTGGGAGTTTAAATACCATGTAAGCCCTTTTACTTTATTCTTTTTTAATCTATGAATTTCTACTCCCTCAACAATTTCAGTTTCTTCTTTTGCAATATAATTTATCCCAACAACTGATACTTTCACATCTTGTTTGACTAATGCTGCTGCTAGTGTTTTGACAAAACTGCCAATTCCGCCATGAGGAAATCCTATTTTAGGAAATTCGTTTGTTATGAAACAGATATGCATATTAAACAGCAATTAGTTTTTGTCTTATTTTATTTGATGCGTTTTTATAATCTCCAAGTACTTTCTCTTTCCATTGTTCCATTGCTGCATTTTGGTTGATTTCTAAAACTATTGTTTTTGAAATCTCTTCTTTGCTATTCAACCAAATAACAGCTTTTTGATTTGTCATACTCTTAAAATGCTGAAACTCATAGATCGTTTTTACTGACCAGTCTTCTTCTTTTTTATTCGGCTGATCATAATTAATGAATACACAAGGTTTGTTAAACATCCAGAAATCAAAAGCCATAGTTGAGCCTACATTTACGACTATATCTGAATAAAAAGCTGTACTTACAAGCAATTTTACATCATCGAAAGATGGATAAACAGCATTCCATTCTTTTGATTTACTAAAATACCATAATGGCGAAGCTTCTTTTATTAAATCTTTGAATTCATTTACAACTTCATCAAACCTTCCTGAAAAGTCAACTGGGCATCTTCTAAGTAATATTTGATATTGATGCTGTAAATTTGCTTTAATAATTTCTTGAGCAAGATCTTTTAAATAACTTGGATCATCTGGAGAAGTTTTTAGATCATCTCCCGAAAAACAAATTATTTTTCTATTGGGATCTAAATTATGTCTTTTATAAAAAATCTCTTTCTCGATTATATTCTCTGATTTTTCATAAAACTCAAATTGAGGTGTTCCCGTAACAGAAATTTTATCTGGAGAAATTTCAGGGTAATATATATTCAGCTCCTTTTTCATATGATCTGACCAAACTAAGTAATTATCAGCTCTCAAAGCTAAACGTGCTTTTGGCAGATTGTCCCAAGAATAAATTACCGTTGTTGTCGAAATTCCTAAATCTGATGCTGCCGCAAATATCGTTGCCGCTTTTAAAGCTCTTTGATGAGAACAAAAAACAATACTTGGCCGTTCTTTTTTTAGAATTGCTTTCACCTCATCATAAAAAGGATTTTGACGAAGAGCATTTTGATATTTTCTCTCTAATTTTAAAATTCTAGAATATTTTTTAAAAAAAGGAGCAATACATTCAATTGTTTTGTAGAAAATCTTTTTAGAAAATGTCTTTTGATTCCAATTCCAGTTGGTTAACAAAGTTGGATTTTTCATCTGCTCATGATTGTAATACAATCTAGATAAACAAATTAATTCTCTCAGAAATTTTTCCTTTACAGATTCATTATAACCAGGAATTGCGATTTCGCCTTCTATTGCAGCATTTTTCTTAATTGCTGTTACCGTCTCTGGATCAAAATTATGAAACAGAACCAATTCTTCATTTACATTAGTAAAGGTGTTCGAATAAAGGTAATTTCTAATTCCAACTCCATCTGGAAAAAGCAGTAAAATTTTATTTTTCTTCATTATAAAACCTTACTTATTAAAAAAATCTTTTAAAATTTTATCCGTAAAAATTTTAGCTCCTTCGTCAGTCATGTGTCCACAAGAAGAGAAATACTTATTTTCGCTAACGATATTCTCGTAATTATGAATTTCTGGATAAGCTTTTTTAACTTTTTCAAAATAGTTCATTCCCACAACGTTTTCGCACATTGGTGTCATTACTGCAATAAAATTGATGTTATTTGCTTTACAGATATTTTTAATTTCTTCGTAATATTTATTATTCGGAAGCGGATTTAAATTGACAATATTATTTTTCATATTGCCATTTTTATGTTTCTCCAATGGATAATAACCTAGGTTGTCTAATGCATTTGTTTTTTCATTTTTAATAATCTTGCAAACTTCCCTAAAACCAATTTTACTATCATACTTTATAAATCTATAAAACGGAATATAATACAACTCATTGAAATTTTCCTGAGATTTAAATTGATTTTTTATTACTTCTGAATTATGAATGTAAGGTAAAAACTTTGCTGAAACTCCGTCAGACTCTTTGTCGTTCGACAAGTTTAAATCGGCTTCAAGAATAACATTTTTGATTTTGTATTTTCTTTCGATCATTAATTTCAACATCAATGAAGCTTCAAATAAATGTCCTCCGCTCATTCCGTAATTAAAAGTTTTTAGTCCTTTGTCTTCAAACATTTGTGAAACGAAATGATTATTCGCTCTAGAGGAACCTAAAATAACTACATCGTAATTTTGAGATTTAGAATTGACAACTGTTTCAATTTTTCCGCGATTTTTTGATTGAAAAAAAACTGCTGTATAAAGTCCATCCAAAACAACTGCAATTAGAGCTGTTATTAGAATAATTTTAGCGGTATAAGTTAAAAAACGATTCATTAAAATTGAAAATATATAAATTCTTTATAATCAGAGAAAGTTCCAAAAGCAAGTATTGCTGTAATAGCCAATGCAATTTTCAGTGTGCTATTTTTTCCTGAAAGAGGTTCGATCTTAGAACGACTATTCCACTCCACTGTAACAAATAATCCTATTAAAAGTATTAATTCGTAATTGTATCTTTCGTTGTCTAAATACTGAAAACTAAAATCTTGATTTACAACTAATCTTTTCAGGTACAGCAAAGCATCTGATATGGTTCGTGCTCTAAAAAATACCCAAGCGATACAAGTAATTATAAACGTCGATAAAATACTTAGAATTACTTTTACAGAGTCAAAATCTCTCTTTAAAACTATCGTTTCTATATTGTTTCGGTTGCTTTTTGCCAGAAGGAGCGGTAAAAAATAAACCGCATTTATAAATCCCCAAGCTATATAAGTCCAATTTGCTCCGTGCCAAAATCCGCTAACGATAAAAATTATAAATGTATTTCGGATCTTCATCCAAAGTCCGCCTTTGCTTCCTCCTAATGGAATATATAAATAATCTCGGAACCATGATGAAAGTGATATATGCCATCTTCTCCAAAACTCGGCAATATCTCTTGAGAAGTATGGATAATTGAAGTTTCGTAACAAATCTATACCAAACAATTTTGAAACTCCCAGGGCTATATCTGAATAACCTGAAAAATCTCCATAAATTTGGAATGCAAAATAAACGGCTCCCATTATTAATGAGAAAGAGTTCATTGTTGGATAATTATCGAAAATGGCATTAGCATAAGTTGCACAAGTATCAGCAATAACAACTTTTTTTACTAATCCCCAAATAATTTGACAAACTCCATCTTTTGCAGTTTGAAAATTAAATTCACGCTTTACTTTTACTTGAGGCAGTAAATGTGTTGCTCTCTCAATTGGACCGGCAACCAGTAAAGGAAAATAACTTACAAACAAGGAATAATCTACAAAATTGTATTCGGCTTTAATTCGTTTATAATAAATGTCTATTACATAAGACAGTCCATGAAAAGTGTAAAATGAAATTCCGACTGGAAGAATCACATTTAGTAAAATCGGACTTGCTTTAAATCCTGCTGTACTTAATAAATCTGCGAAAGAGGATGCGAAAAAATTATAGTATTTAAAGATTCCCAAGAATCCAAGATTGACAATAATACTTAACCAAAACCAAAATTTTCTGCTCTTTTCAGATTTCCCTTTTTCAATTTGAATTCCAGTGTAATAATCTAAGAAGGTTGAAAAAACTAATAAAAATAAAAACCTCCAATCCCAACAGGAATAGAAATAATAACTAGCTATAATTAGGACAAAATTTTGGGTGCTTTTATTTTTATTAAAAACAAACCAATACAATAAAAAAACTATTGGCAGAAAAACAGCAAAAGCTATGGAGTTGAAAAACATAAGTGTTTAAAAGTGGAAATTAGTAAAGAAACATATCTAAATATCTCTAAATTGTTTTTGATGATTGAGCTGCCAAATATCCGATTTCTGCAGACAACTAAGAAATAATTCGGCACTATTTCCTTGTCCAAAATCATTATTTGATTTTGGTATTTGATGTGAGTCAATGACAGAAAGTGCTTTTTGAATCTCTTTTTCTGAATAATCAACATTGATAATATCAGCGTGAACGGCTCTATTTTGTTGTCGAGTGCCAATATTTATAATTGGTATTCCATAATATGGTGCTTCACGTATTCCGGCGCTGCTGTTCCCTATAATAAATTGACTGTTTTTTAATAAGGTTAAGAAATACTCAAAACGCAAAGAGGGAAAAATCCTGAATCTCTGGTTTTCTTTTAACTTTTGATAAGCTTCAAGAATAAACTGACTTCCTAAATCATTATTTGGAAAAATTACAACATAGTTATGATTATCCTTTAAAAGAGCTGTTACAAAATTCTCTGCATATTGTTTTATTGCATTAAACTCAGTAGTAACAGGATGAAACATAACAATCGAAAATTTATCGAACGAAATATTATAATATTTTTTTACCGTATCTAGATCAGGCAGCTGATTGGAAAACATAATATCAACATCTGGAGAACCAATTGTGAAAACAGATTCTTTTATTTCTCCCATCTGAATTAGTCTCTTTTCAGCTTGTTTATTTGAGACAAAGTGAATGTGACTTAATTTACTTACGCTGTGTCTTATTAATTCATCAACTGTTCCTGATATTTCACCGCCTTCTATATGAGCAACTAGAATATTGTTAAGAGATCCTACAATTGCTCCCGCAAGTGTTTCAACTCGATCTCCATGCACAATAATCATATCAGGATTGATATTTTTTGCATAATCAGAAAACCCTTCAATTGTTTTTGCAAGGGTTAAATCCATTGTAGTTTCGTGTGTATGATTTACGTAAGTATGGATGTTTTTAAAATTACATCGTTCAATTTCGATTAACGTGTACCCATATTTTTCTTGTAAATGCATACCTGTTACAAACACAAAAACTTCAAACTCTTTTTGTTCTTCTAAAATAGAAATCAAAGATTTTATTTTTCCGAAATCAGCTCGAGTACCTGTCAAAAAAAGGATTTTTTTCATTGATAAACTATTGAAAATCGCAAAAATCTAATTGTTCATCATTCTCAATATCTCGTACAGCAACTTTACCTAGTAAATCATTAAAATGCTCTGCCAAAATTTTTCCTGTTCCTGGTCGTTTTACCCAAAGATTATCTTTACTAAAAACTTCTCCTTTTTTTATTGAAGAAATACTGCAGACTGTTGCAAAAGCAAAATCGATTGTTACTTGCTCTTCAAGGGCTGGTTTTTTAGTTCCGCCTCGCATTAAAGCGATTTCGGCACTTGAAACAATTAATTCCTGACATGCTTTTTCATCCATACTGCAAACAATATCTGGACCTGTTCGCTGCATATGATCTGTAAAATGTCTTTCTAGAATACTAGCGCCTAAAGCAACTGCTCCTAAACAAGCATTATTGTTCAATGTATGATCGCTTAACCCAAAAACTTTATTTGGAAAAGCTTCATGAACTTCGATCATTGCACCATATCGAACTAAATGTATAGGAGTTGGGTATAAATTTGTTGTATGCAGTAAAGCGACTGGAATATTATGTTTGTCAAATATCGCAACTGCTTTTTGTATGCTTTCAATTGTATTCATTCCTGTACTTAATATTACAGGTTTTCCAAAAGAAGCAATATGTTCTAACAGCGGATAATTATTACATTCTCCTGAACCAATTTTATAAGCTGGAATATCAAATTTTTGTAATCTATTTGCGGCTGCACGAGAAAATGGTGTCGAAATAAAAATCATTCCTTGACTTTCGACATAATTCTTTAATTCTAACTCATCTGCTTCATTTAAAGAACAGCGCTCCATAATTTCATAAATAGAAACATCGGCATTTCCTGGAATTACTTTTTTTGCCGCACCAGACATCTCGTCTTCTACAATATGCGTTTGATGTTTTACAACCTCAACGCCAGCTCTCTTGGCGGCGTCAACCATTTCTTTCGCTGTTTGTAAAGAACCTTCATGATTAATTCCTATTTCGGCAATTACTAAAGGCGGATAATCTTGGCCTATTTTTCGGCCTGCAATTTCTATATATGGATTCATTATGGGGGTAAAAATCAATTATATGTTTTTAAATAAATATTCTGCGTAATCAAAATCTTCTTGGGTATCAATATCAACACTGGCAAAAGTATGATTTACTTCGAATGGCAATGCATCTTTTGAAATAATTATATCTTCAAAAATTAATTTCGCTTTTGTAATATACAGCAACCCATTTTCAAAAAAAAGAGGTTCCAAATCTTGGCTTCTTTGTCCAATTTCATAATTAAAAGGAATAAATTTATTATCTACTATTTTTCCAAATTTTTTATGATTTCCAGAAACTGTAAATAAACTATCATATCGCTCTTTTTGATATATCTCAAAAGCATCTTTCAATAAACTCTCTGGTCTTAAAGGATTTGTAGCCTGCAGTAAAATGACATTTTCAACCTCGACATTTATAGACTCTAAAACATGCTTCAATGCTGTTACGGTTGGTTCTAAATCTCCAGATAGTGATTCTGGTCTGTCTATTACTTTTGCTCCAAATTGCAATGCAATTTTTTTTGTTTCTTCATCATTGGTCGAAACATAAATTTCATCGATTATTTCACTATTAGCTTGTGCATACAGAATACTATGTACCAGTAAAGGAATACCGCCAATTAATCTTATGTTTTTTTGGTGCAGTCTTTTAGAACCTCCTCGTGCTGGAATTATGGCGATTGTTTTCATTTTAATGCATTCTGTTTTTAGCATTGGTTATAAGTTCATTCATACTATTAACCCATCTTTCTGAAGAATATAATTCTGAAGAAAATTCAGGAATCTCAAACTTTTCATTTAAAAAATCATTTATTGCATCAACCCATTCTGAAACGAAATGTGGGTTTTCAATCAATCGTCCAAGTTTTCCATATTGCAAAACTTCTGGAACTCCTCCCATTGCAGATGCTATACAATGATTACCACAGTGCAAAGCTTCGATTAAACTTAACCCGAAACCTTCTTGCCACAAGGTAGGAAAGAGATAGCAATCTGACGCTTGATAATATTCTGGGAGATCATTATTTGGGATTTTGCCTAAAAATTTTACTCCATCAATATCTTCTCTAAATTCGCATCCAATAACAATCAATATTATATTCTTTTCTGACTTGTATATTTTTTTCCAAGCTTCCAAAACAATATGCAATCCTTTTTTTGGTCGGTCTTGCGAACACCAAACAAAGACTTTTTTATCATCAAACCCAAATTTTTGTTTTAATTCCTGCTTTTGTAAAACCGAAACTCTTTTAAATTTATTGGTATCTACACCATTGTAAAGAATAGAAAAATGACTGGGCAGAATATTAATTATTTTTTTATACTGTTTGTAACTATCATGTGTCAAAACGACCAATTCATTTATCAATTCATAAAAATTTGATCCTGAATTTAGTTGGGCGTATGGCGAAAAACCGTGATAAAAAAACTGAATATAACAATTCTTCGAAATCCCTTTTAAAGAGAGGTAATCTTTAAGAGGTTTAACCATCCCATAATTATCAATAATTTGAATTATATAATTTTCATTTGGAACTATTATCTTATCTAAAGCTTGTAAATATTCAACCTTTTTTTTCTTAAAAATTTTATTTTGAATTCTATTCCAAAATGTTGACTTCACGAAACTATATTTTACATTCTGAAACAAGGTTTCTGGTTTGGGACAAACTATATAATCTATTTCATGATTTTTCTCTAAATAGTTTTTATATAGTGTTGTCCAACTTCCAATTTTTGAAAAAGGAAGAGGCACTTGCGAAAGTAAAATAACTTTTATAGGATTACTCATGTTCTCTCAGTATATTCTATCGCTTCTTGTTTAGAGAGACCTTTCAATCTTAAACAATACAACCAGATTTTTTTTCTAGTAATAACTTTCGCAAGCAAAGTGTATTGGAACAAAAATTTTATTTTAGAAAATTTATTTTTTTTTGCTGTAATGGCTGATTGTGGAAAAAAATCATTTGGTTTTATTGCAGCCAAAATTTCCGCCATCCATTGCTCTTCTACGTTTCCTAAGTGATAAGCAAAATTATCTTCTGTAGATAATCTCCACATTCCTTTTTTCACCACTGGAAGATCTAATAGTTTTTCTTCACTGTCGCCGCCAAGCATAAAATTGGAATATTTTACATCAACTTTTTCAAAAACTTCTTTTCTATAAGTTGTAATAAAGTGACCCGCGCCAACAACAGCTCTAAAATTACCATTAGCAACAGTAAGATATTTTTCTAGATGACAACTTTTGTACATATCAGGGTTTCCAACACTTTTTGCAAATGCTCGTAAAGCATTCGGATTTTTTACTTTTGTAAAACATAATGATTTTGAAAACAGCAAATCAAACCAAATATTAAACGTGTGATTTTTTAAAGATCTTGATGAAGGTGTAGGACAAACTGCTCCTGTTTTTGGGAATTTTTCAAAGACTTTGTATGTTTCTTCCTGCCAGTCTTTTAAAAAAAGAACATCACAATCGGCAATGGTAATAAACTCAAAATCTTGTCCAATAAATCCTTTTAAGACTGCGTTCAGCTTTCCGATATTTGTAGTATGAATTACTTCATGTATCTTCCCTGTTTTATGTAGTTCATTCAAATAGTCTGTTACCTTATTTTCACTTCCATTATTTACAAGTGTAATATAGGTCTTTGAATGAATTGTTTTCAGCAACGATTCCAGACAATATTTCAAGATCACAAAACTATCTTTAAAATACTTTTCATCATTTGGAATATAAATTGGTAAAACCACTTGATGAAAGTAATTGGATTGAGCTATTTTTTTGTCTTTTTCAGGGTTAAAACCTATTCGCATTTAATTTTTTATGACTTTTTAGTATTCTTAAATAGTTTAATACTACAGTTAAAGCTTCGCTTTCTAAATAAGAATAAGTTACTATCTATTTGTTTCGCATCTTGTTAACTATAAGCCTTAAAAATATTTATTCAATAAATAATTTGCTCTGATCCAAAGTTCAATTTTTCTGATCTTTATTTGTTCATTTTCATTTACCATATTCCATCTTCTTATATGCTTATTCAGCAATATCACTTTTATCAAATGAATTTTAAAGGGATTCTTAATTTTCATTCGTTTGAAATTATGATACATTTTCTTTTCTATGCCAAGGTATTTGTGATATTGAAGCGAAAGTCTATTCGGATCATTATATTCTCTATAAAAAGCCAAAGGTTCATTTATATAATATACTTTATGTCTATAGAACATACGTTGATAAAAATCAATATCTTCTCCCACTTTAATACTTTCATCAAATAATAGATCCGGCTGGAAAACCTTTTTTCTAATTAAAGGTGTTGGAGATTTAACAACCCATAAACATAACGCATTCCAAAAAACATATCCAGATCGTTTATCTATTTTGTTTTGTGCAGCTCCTAAATATTCTCCCGTTAACTTTCCATTTTTATCTACTACTGCAACAGCGGAATGTACACAGTCGACAGAACGATTTTTATTTAATATGTTAACCTGTTTCTCAATTTTGAAATTCTCCCAAAAATCATCATCATCTAAAAACGCAATATATTCTCCTTTTGCAAGCTTAATTCCATAATTTCTTGCTGATGATAATCCTCCATTTGATTTGAAATGATAACTACAATTAGAAAATTTTGCACAAATATCTTGAGCATAATTGTTCACAGAACCATCATCAATAACTAATATTTCAATATTTGAGTAAGATTGATTTACCACTGATTGAATAGCTGTTTGCAGATACTCCTTTCGGTTATATGTTGTTATAATAACTGTTACTAAAGGGAAAATCATTTATGCAAAAGTTTCGAAATAAAATACTGAATCAATTTATAAAAATATAATCTTCTTAGATTCTCCTCAGATTGAATGCTTTGGATACTGGAAGTATTTAAAAAATCTTTTTTATGAGTCCAAATATAATACCTGATATAATGATCTATAAAATACTTATACTTACCTGTTTGTTTAAAATAATTCAAGTATTTCGCTTTTTCATGATAAACAGTTTCCAATTTATTTTTCTGCAAAAATGATGAAGTCGAACCTTCATGTCTTCGGAAAAAGTTCAAGTTTTTATTTAGAAATGCAAATGAATTGTTTTGCAACAAATATGACCAAAGAAAAATATCTGAACACAATCTATTATTAAAAATTTCTGACGGAATAATGCACTTGGGTTTTCTAAAAACGACAGAACTTCCATTGGTAATAAATGTATTAAATGGCATTCTATTAAAAAAAACACTATTATCTATAATTCTATATTTGTCTTTTTTTACAGCTAATTCTTGAGTTCTATTTTCCGAGTTGTATATGATCTTACTATTTTCTATATAATTGCTTCCGCAAAAGGCCAAAACAGTTTCTTGACTATGCTCTAAAATGGCAACTAAATTCTCTAAAAACTCCGGTTCACAAAAATCATCAGTTTCTGCAATCCAAACATATTCGGTTTCTGCTAATTCAATTCCCTTTTGCCAAGACTTATATCCACTACCCGAATTTTCTTTATTTGTAATAAAATGTTTTACATTAAAATGTGGGTGTTTTTTTAAAAAATCTACAATAATTTCACAACTATTATCTGTTGATTTGTCATCAATAATTATTGCTTCCCAATCTGTGTAAGTTTGCTTAGAAATACTTTCTAATCTATCATTAATAAAATCCTGATGATTATAACTTGGCAGTACAATAGTTACTTTTGCCATTTTAAAATTATATTTTGAGATATTTTATTAACTAAACCTCTTAAAAGAAACAAAATAGTAATGTCGTTCTGTTGCATGTAAAATAAAAATTATCTGTTTTTTTTATCGCTATACAAATTAAGTTAGTATTTTCTATCTCTAAAATTGTCTACAGTTTCTTTTAAAAATCACTCTTTTTAGTAAAAGCCGAAAATCATTTCAAAACTTTTGTTTTAACTTTTTCCAAAATCAAACTTGGCTTCTTATAGTTTTTCTTAACAAAAACTATTACTTTATAAAACATAAACGAAAATTTAAATACTCTACTATTCTCATAATCCTGTTTTTGTTTTTTTAAATTCAAATATGAATTTCTATAAAATATCATTTTATTTTGCAATGTAAGCACGTTATTTGCTTGTGCGTTACTATGCTGTCTATATTCAAAATTAGTATTCGAAGCTTTTTTGGCATTCCAACCTTTTTCTACAATTCTTTTAAAAAGATTGTAATCTTCAGGCATTTTTGTTTGAATATAGCCCTGTACACTCTCATATGCTTCACGTCTAAACATTGAAGAACCATGAATAATATTTGATTCTCTTAAAACATCTAACAACTCATCTCTTGATTTTGTTTCTGGGAAAAAAACTTTAAAATGACTGCTACTGACAATTCCTCCTTGACTAGTCTCTGATAGCCCTTCATAAGTTAACTTCGCTCGCGGGCCAAAAAATGCATAATCAGAATAAGCAATACCAGTTTTTTTGTCTTGTGCTAGAATTTTCATTAATTCTTCAACATAATTACTTATTAATTTGTTATCAGCACCAAGAAAAAAAACAAAATCACCTGTAGTCATTTTTATTGCTTTATTAAAGTGGTTAACTATGCCTAGGTTGATCTCATTCCTGTTATATCTAATAAGTTTGGGATATCTTCGAGTATATTCTTCCGCAATAATTTGTGTTTCATCAGTTGAACAATCGTCAGAAATTAAAATTTCATTTGGAACAATTGTCTGCTTTAATACTGATTCTACTGCCTCAATTAGAAAGCTTCCATAATTATAACATGGAATAATACAAGTAATTTTATTATCTGTTAAAGAAGTACCATCTTCAACAGTTAGTCTGTTTAATTGATACTTATCCACTCCATTACCTTGATTACAAGATAAAGCTCCTTTAAATCTTAATTTAACTTCTTTTAAAACTAAATCGTTAAACTCTCCATGTGGATATGCAAACCAATCAAATCCATCTTTATCTAACTTTCTAATCTCATCTGGAATCTCTAATTCATTTACTATGAAATCTAGATCAACTACTTCTTTTAAATTTGGATGACTTCTTGTATGCCATTGTAATCTTCCTCCTCCTTCAACGAGTTTTAAAAGTTCGAACGAATTTGTAAAGTCTGCTAGTGGTTCAACTTTATCAAAAGAATTATCACTATCTAG
Organism: Flavobacterium plurextorum; assembly: GCF_002217395.1. GTDB lineage: Bacteria > Bacteroidota > Bacteroidia > Flavobacteriales > Flavobacteriaceae > Flavobacterium > Flavobacterium plurextorum. Next base: position 40,241 of record NZ_MUHD01000044.1, read on the forward strand.
ATAATCAGATGTCAAAAAAAGCTCAAAAGGATAATTAAAATGTTTTAAAATTGGTAATGCATATTCATAGACATTTTTATAAATACCATCAAATGTTATTACAACATGATCCTTATTTTCTGAATCATAATCATTTAAATAAACAATTTTTTTACTTGACAATTCAACCATTTGTCTATAAAATTCATTAACGGAAACCCACCACATTGTAGGAGTATCAGGATGAATTTTATGATACATTAAAATCATTTCGAATATATTTCTAAATTATGGGTAAATTCTCTATAATTATAATAGAGTTGATTTATTTTAAAATATGGAAACTGTGAAGAATACCATTCATTTATATGGACCGAGATTAAAATTCCATCTTGCTTTAAAATTTTATCAATCAGTAAATAAATTAAAGAAGAAGATTTTCCAATATACTGAGGATACAAAACCCCTGTTATAATTACTAAATCAAATTTAATTTCGAACATTTTTTCAATTTCAAAAATAGACCCTGTCGAATAATCAACTTTTTTATTATTCTTTCTAGCGTATTTTATCGCTTTTTCCGAAATATCAACTCCATAGATATTTTTACCTGGCAAATCATTTGTGATAAATCCTTGTCCACATCCTATATCTAGGACGTTTTCATATTCTCTTTTAGGAATTTGATCTAAGAGGATTATCTTTCTTAAATGATCCTGAGAATTATTATTATATCCCCATGGATCCTCAGTGTCATTCCATTCATCCAGATCGTTAATTTTTTGCAACATCTTTTTTCATCCAGTTATGTTCTACGCTTATCATTCCCCATTCTGGGTTTATAGTTTTACCAGTACCAAATACATCATTCTCTTCAACACTAAATTCATCTACACTTTCAATATAATCTTCCAATCCAAATATAGAGCTTACAAAGCAATTTAAAATATAACTTCCTTTAACTAAGGGTATATTTGGAATCTCACATATAACGACTCCAGACTTAGGAATATCATTTAATTGATTTTTAAATGTAGATGATAAACTAATGATTCTATTTTCTTTAAAATCCCATATACTAACTCCAAACTCATTTACAAGAAATTCATCTGCAATTGTCTCATAAACTATCTCAATTTTCATATTAAGGCCAGTCATTATTTTGTCAGCATCAATAATTTTTACTTTAACAATTTTTACATTTCCTGATCCTACCCTGTCTTTCCTGTCAATTAAGTCTAAATTATTTCTTTTCACAGATAAATATCTGTCAATAGCTTCATCTATTTTTCCTTGAAATACCAATTCGCCATGTTCCAAAACAATTCCTCTAGTACACAAACTCTTTACAGCAGCCATATTGTGGCTAACAAATAAAACCGTTCTGCCTTCACCTTTAGAAATGTCCTGCATCTTACCGATTGCTTTCTTCTGAAACTCTGCATCTCCAACTGCTAAAACCTCATCAATAACTAAAATTTCAGGCTCTAAAAAAGCTGCTACAGCAAAGGCAAGACGAACAGTCATCCCTGAACTATATCTTTTTACAGGAGTGTCTATATAGCGCTCGCAACCTGAAAATTCGATAATTTCGTTTAGTTTTAAGGTAATTTCTTTTTTAGTCATTCCAAGAATAGCACCATTTAAAAAAATGTTTTCTCTTCCTGTCATTTCTCCGTTAAATCCAGTACCGACTTCTAACAATGAAGCAATACGTCCACGAGATTTTATACTGCCAGTAGTTGGCGCCGTAACTTTCGATAGGATTTTAAGAAGTGTAGACTTCCCTGCTCCATTTTTACCAATAATTGCTAAAACTTCTCCGCGTTTAACTTCAAAGTTTATATTCTGCAAAGCCCAAACATAGTCTGAAGTTCCTTTAGTAGAACGATCATTAGTTTCTCCTATTTTTAAATAAGGATCTTCCTTCCCTCTTAACTTGTACCACCAACGATTTAGATCATGGCTTATGGTTCCAGTACCAACTTGTCCTAAACGATACTGTTTAGAAATATTTTCAACCTTTAAAATAATGTCTTTCAATTTTAGAATAAACTAGATATAAAAATTATCAAACTCTCTTTAAACTGTATCTATAAAACTTTTCTCGGTTTTATTAAAAGTTAAAAGACCTATGAAAAAAATAGCGATAGTAACCGAAACTGTATAAACTAGTCCTAAAACTGAAACTTCACCAACATTTAAAAGCATACATCTTGAAGCTTCAATTATATAAGCAAGTGGATTATACTCAACAATCCATCCGTAATCTGGCAGTTTATTTTTCACTAATTCCATCGGATACATTACAGCCGACAAATACATTAATAATTGGATTCCGAAACTTACCAAATAACTAAAGTCTCGATACTTAGTGACCATTGATGAAATCAGCATTCCTAACCCTAACCCCAAAATTCCCATAGTGATAACCAGCAAAGGGAAAAACAATACAAAGCTATTTAAAATTAAATTTGCCCCCTTAAAATAATAGAATATATAAAATGCGATAAAAATTAAAAACTGGATCCCGAATTTAATCAAGTTTGAAATGACAACTGATAATGGGCTAATTATTCTTGGAAAATAGACTTTACCAAAAATGCTTGCATTTGCTTTAAAAGTGTCTGAAGTTCCATTCAAACAGGCAGTAAAATAATTCCACATTGTAATTCCTGCCAAATTAAACAAAAAAGGAGGTACAGAACCCGTATTGATTCCCGCTACATTATTAAAAATAATGGTAAAAGTAACTGATGTGAATAAAGGCTGTATTAAATACCAAAGCGGCCCTAAAATAGTCTGCTTATAAACTGTTATTATGTCTCTTTTTACAAAAAGAAACAATAGATCTTTATATTGCCAAACCTCTTTAAGATTTAGAGAGAGAAATTTATTTTTTGGTTTTATCTCGAACAACCAATCATCAGCCAAATTTGACTTGTTCATTATTACTTTTTATTATTAAAAAAAGGTTCAAGAAAAAATTATTAAAAGTCTTACACCGTTTAAATTAACAGGATTTTTATTCTTTGAAATTTATTTAAAATGCAAAAAAGGCGTTTTATAAAAAAACACCTTTTTTCTTACTAGAACAATTCTTTTAATCGTTTGATGAAAACACCTACTTATCCAAAACTTCAAAAGTTGAATTCATACTCTTAAATTCAGGAACAATCTTTTTCATCTTAGACACAATATCGTCATTGTCATAAAAATCAGCAATTCCAATTAACTCATCAATATCAATATGTAAATTTTCATATTCATCTTGTATCTCTTGAGCAATCATAATCTTATTATGATAAGTTGGCAATGTTTTAGAAGTATCATTTAATAATTCTTCGTATAATTTTTCCCCAGGTCTTAAGCCTACTATTTTTATTTTTATTTCTTTATCAGGAATAAAACCTGCCAGCTTTATCATTTTCCTAGCTAAATCAATTATTTTGACTGGTTTTCCCATATCAAAGATATAAATTTCACCACCATTCCCCATTGCTCCAGCTTCTAGTACTAACTGGCAAGCTTCCGGAATAGTCATGAAATATCTAATAATATCTTGATGTGTAATTGTAACCGGACCGCCTTCAGCAATTTGTTTCGTAAATAACGGCACTACAGAACCGTTAGATCCTAAAACATTACCAAAACGAGTAGTTATAAATTTTGTTACTCCAGGAATATTTTCACTTTGATTTTTCAAGAATAAAGACTGTACGTATTTCTCTGCAATACGTTTACTCGCCCCCATAACATTACTAGGATTAACTGCCTTATCTGTTGATACCATAACAAACTTTTTGACATGATATTTACAGGATAAATCAGCAAGATTCTTAGTTCCTTTTATGTTAGTTAAAATAGCTTGTGAAGGATTATCTTCCATTAATGGCACATGTTTGTAAGCGGCTGCATGAAAAACAACATGCGGATTATGGCTTTTAAACACCTTCTCTAATGCTTTTTTACTTTTTACATCAGCAATTATAGCAATTATTCTGGTTTCTGAATTCATTGCTAATGTCTCCAAACATAAATTATGAAGCGGTGTTTCAGCATGATCCAAAATAATCACAGCCTTTGGATTAAAACCAAGAACTTGTCTCACAATTTCACTCCCTATCGAACCAGCTGCTCCTGTAATAAGAATTGTTTTGTCTTTTAATTGCTTAGAAATTGATTTACTATCTAAAACAATTGGTTTTCGTTCTAATAGATCTTCAATCTGAATATTTTTTACTTTTTGCGAAATCTCTTTTTGATTTTCCCAATCTGAAATCAATGGAACAGTATATACTCGGTAATTAAACTCCAAGCACTGATCAACAATAATTAATTGTTCTTCTTTAGATAAACTTTTATCGGCTATAATTACACCTTCTGCAGCTACAGAACGCATTAAAGCAGGCAATTTTTTACGTAAAATTAAAATCGGAAGATCTAACATTCGCTTAGATGCATTCTGATTATTCTTGTCAACGAACCCAACAATTTTAAATCTAGAAGGAGTTTCAAACTTCAATGCATTGGCTACAGAGATTGCATTTGCATCTGTTCCATAAATTACAGTTCGAATCAATTTTGAATTTGTCTTTTCAGAGAAGTACATTTCAAAAGTCTGTTTTACTACTACTCGGTACAAAAACAAACTGCAAAATGATAAAACCAAATTTATAAAGAGTGCCGTATTCAAAAAGGCCTTATGCCCTGTATACAATTCAAAAACTAAATTGAAAAACAAAAAGAATACTAAAACTGACATTTGAGAAAACAACAGTTTTATCGCATCAATAAAAGAGGAATGTCTAATAATACCAGAATACGTTCGAAACAACCAAAAGAAAAATATATTAACTAGCAGTAAACTAGCAACAAAATAAGATTGATGTGATGTAATGATATACCCTAATCCTGTTCCCTCAAATAGCATATAGGTAAAAGTGAAGGAGAAAATCAGTACCATTATATCAATGGCAATAATAATCCAACGAGGCAAATAACTTAGGTTATTAATATTTGCTCTTAGATTCCTTGGTGAAAAAGAATTGTATAATATAGAGGCTATTTTGGTTGGTTGATCTGTCTCCAATTTGGTTTTGTTTAATTCCGTAAACTTTGTATGTCTTACAAAAATACAAATTAAAGGGTTTAAAAATTTATTTCTCCAATAAATTAAACCTTAACTCCTTTTTTCTTTTGTTTTAAAAATTCTATTAAATAAGATCCATATCCCGATTTTACTAAAGGCAATGCTAATTTTTCAAGTTGATCATCATCAATAAATCCTTGTCGCCAAGCAATTTCCTCAATACACCCCACTTTTAATCCTTGTCTTTCCTCAATTACTTGAACAAATTGTCCTGCTTGCATCAAACTATTAAAAGTCCCTGTATCTAGCCAAGCCGTACCTCTGCTTAAAATTCCAACTTTTAATTTTCCTTTTTCAAGATAAACTTTATTAACATCGGTAATTTCATATTCACCACGTGCACTTGGCTTAATATTTTTAGCTATTTCTACAACTGAATTGTCATAAAAGTATAATCCTGGAACGGCATAATTTGACTTAGGTTCTACAGGTTTTTCTTCAATAGAAATCGCTTTTTTATTTTCATCAAATTCTACTACACCGTATCTTTCAGGATCAGAAACATGATATGCAAAAACAACACCTCCTTCTGGATCAGCATTGTCTTTTAATAATTGTTGCATATTTGTTCCAAAGAAAATATTGTCTCCAAGTACCAAAGCTACTTTATCATTACCTATAAACTCTTCGCCAATTACAAAAGCTTGAGCTAATCCATTTGGATTTGGTTGTTCAGCATAACTAAATTTACAACCAATTGTACTTCCATCACCTAGAAGTTTTTTAAAATCAGGCAAATCATGCGGAGTCGAAATAATTAAAATTTCATTTATTCCAGCCATCATTAAAGTAGATAACGGATAATAAATCATTGGTTTATCGTAAACCGGCATTAACTGTTTGCTTACTGCTAATGTTAATGGGTGCAATCTTGTGCCAGAACCTCCAGCTAATATAATTCCTTTCATCTTTTGTGATTTTAGATTTTAGATCTTAGATCTTAGATTTCTTCTTATCTACTTGAAATTCTACAGTACTAATCTCAAAATCTTTTTTTTTACATAAACATCTTTTTTAAACTTTCTTTGTATTCAGGTACTTCAACATGATAAGTTTCTTTAATTTTTTTCTTATCTAGTAATGAAAACTCAGGGCGTTTTGCTGGAGTAGGATAAGATGATGATGGAATTCCACCTACTTTACAGTTATAGCCACCAAATTCTTTAATACTTAGTGCAAATTCGTACCAGCTAATCTCACCTTCGTTCGAATAATTATAAATTCCTGGAATCCATTTTGAAGATTCAAAAATATTAATCATTGCTCGTGCTAAATCAGCTGCATAGGTTGGTGAACCAATCTGGTCATTTACAACATTAATTTCATCTCTTTCCTGCATCAATCGTTGCATCGTTTTTACAAAATTGTTTCCAAATTTACTATAAACCCAAGAAGTTCTAATAATAATCGATTCGGGATTTTCCTTTAAACAAGTAATTTCACCAGCTAACTTGCTTTCTCCATAAACATTTATCGGATTTGTTTCTGCCTTTTCATCTAACGCAATAGATGAAGTTCCATCAAATACATAATCAGTCGAAACATGAATTAACTTGACATTATTTTCGAATGCATATCTCGCTATTACTTCTACTGCCTGGTGATTAATTATAAAAGCCAAATCTTTTTCTGATTCCGCTTTGTCAACAGCTGTAAAAGCTCCGCAATTAAAAATAATATCTGGTTTAACTCTATTTAGTTGTGATTGAAGTAATTCTAAGCTATCTAAAGTAATTTGAGTTCGATCGGCAAATATCCATTCATACAGTGGATAAGAAGGAGCTAAAACTGAAAGTTCAGATCCTAATTGCCCTGTTGCTCCAGTTACAAGAATTTTTTTCATTAAAACAAACTATTACAATTTTCTATAAAAGGCAAAATTTGATCTTTTTCTGAAACTATTGCTTCATCTAAATTCATTCCCCAATCAATGTTTAAAGAGGGATCATCAAATTTAATTCCGCCTTCTGAAGCTTTATTATAAAACTGATCGCATTTATACATTACTGATGCCGTTTCGCTGATAACAGAAAAACCATGAGCAAATCCTTGAGGTACTAATAATTGTTTTTTATTCTCGGCTGATAATAAAACACTAAATGCTTTTCCATAAGTAGGTGAATCTTTTCTTAAATCTACTGCAACATCAATAATTTCGCCATCTAAAACACGAACTAGTTTTGTTTGTGCAAATGGGGGGTTTTGATAATGCAATCCTCTTAAAGTATCTTTTTTTGAAAATGATTGATTATCCTGAACAAAATCAATATTAATTCCTAAATCTTCAAATTTAGTTTTACTATATGATTCAAAAAAATAACCTCTTTCATCTCCAAAAACAGCTGGTTCTACAATAAGTAAATCTTTTATAAATGTTTCTTCAATTTTCATATTATAAGCATAATCGTATTTTATGATTTAAAAAAAGTTGCAATCACTTCCTTTATTCTTTTCTTATCGTCCATTGTTAAATTCGAACCTGATGGCAAGCATAAACCACTATCGAACAAACTTTCAGCTATGTTGTTACCATAATAAGGATAACTCTGAAAAATTGGTTGCAGATGCATTGGTTTCCATAGTGGACGACTTTCAATATTCTTTTGTTCAAATACTATTCTTAGATCCTCCAATGTTTTCCCGATCTTTATTCTATCAATAGTAATTACTGAAAGCCAATGATTTGAAAAATAATTATCATTGATCTCTTTTAGAACAGTTACACCATCAATTTCACTAAAAAAATCTACATAAAAACTATGCATTTCTCTTCGTAGATGAATATGAGAATCTAAAACTTCCATTTGTCCACGGCCAATTCCCGCACATATATTACTCATTCTATAGTTATAGCCAATTTCGCTATGCTGATAATGTGGTGCATTATCTCTAGCTTGAGTGGAAAGAAAAACAGCTTTATTTTTAATTTCTTCACTCTTTGCTACTATAGCGCCACCACCAGAAGTTGTAATAATTTTATTTCCATTAAACGAAAGAACTCCGATTTCTCCAAAAGTTCCGCATTTCTGATTTTTATAAGAACTTCCTAATGCTTCAGCGCTATCCTCTAGAACAGGAATGTCATATTTTTTTGAAATGGCAGTAATATCATCAACTTTATATGGCATTCCATATAAATGTACTGCTATAATCGCCTTGGGCTTTTTTCCTTTTAAAATTCTATCTTTTATCGCTTCTTCTAGTGCAACAGGACAAATATTCCAAGTATCTTCTTCGCTATCAACAAATATAGGAGTTGCGCCTAAATATAATATAGGATTCGCAGAAGCTGAAAAAGTCATACTTTGACAAATAACTTCATCTCCAGATTTAACTCCTAATAGAATCAAGCCTAAATGTATTGCCGCAGTACCAGAACTTAAAGCTCCCACACACACATTTTCATTTAAATACCCCTCCAAATCTTTTTCAAAACCATTCACATTTGGCCCCAAGGGTGCAATCCAGTTTGCGTCAAATGCTTCTTGAATATATTTTTGTTCTGTACCTCCCATATGTGGAGAAGAAAGCCATATTTTGTTCTGATTCATTTTTTTATTATTTAGCACTATAACCTCCATCTACTAATAAATCAATACCAGTTATCCATTTTGATTTATCTGCAATCAAAAACTCTATAGCATTTGCTACATCTTCAACATTTCCTATTCCAAGAGGATGCATTTTTTTTATTTCGTTAACATTATCTTCACTAACTGAGTCTAAAATTTTCATTGACATATCCGTAATTACCATTCCTGGAGAGACACAATTAACTCTTATTTTTTTTGGCGCAAGTTCTAAAGCTAAAGCTTTAGATAAAGAAATCAATCCTCCTTTAGACATACAATAAGCTGCTTTAGCAGGCTGTCCTAAACTTCCCATAATTGAACTAATAAAAACGATTGATCCACCATCTTTTGAAAAATTATCTTTTTTTTGAAGTATTTTAGTAATCAATAGAGCTGGAATTGTATTTACCTGTAAAATATCTATTAAGAATTCAGATTTAGTAAATTTTAATGGAACTGTTCCCTCTTGTCCTGCCGAATATATAAAACTGGTAAAAGGTTCTCCAGACACCTTAACAGAGGTTGAAATGGCCTCATCTAACGCTTTTTCGTCCTTTACATCTATTGCAAAACAAGTATGCCCATGACCTTCACAAGAAGCAATTACTTCCTTAAGTTTCTCTTCTGTACGAGATATCAAAACAAGCTTAGCTCCTTTCTTTGATAAACTTATTGCTGTTGATCTACCTATTCCTGAAGAAGCTCCAACAATTAAAACCTTCTGATTTAATAATTCCATGGTTTTTATTTTTCAATAAATTCAATAATTTTATCTAGTGATACCATTTCTCCAATATCTTCTGGTTCAAATGATTTATCAAAAGCATCTTCTAATTCAACGATAAGATTTAAATGCCTTAGAGAATCCCAATTATCAACATTCTCTTGTTTTATATCAACAGGAAAATCATTTATTGGCAGTTCAAAAACTTCTGACATTATTTCAATTATTTTTTCTTTCATAACTATTTAAATATTTATAGTATAGTATTCTTTTATTTCTATATTTTGATTAGGATTAAAATAATATTTCTTTACTCCTTCTTCTGTTTCACTTTCTAAAATAAAACCTATCTTATCTAAAAATTCTTTAGACATTGCATTTTTTTTGGTCGGAATATATTCTGCTTTTAATGTTTTATCTGTGTATAAATTTATTTTTTTTATTATACTCAATAAAGTGATTTTTTCAATTTCTCTTCCTAAAATTCTACAACTCAACAGATAAGAATCTAAAAATAATTCATCATCTTTCTCATCGATAATACATTCAATTGTAATCCCGTTATCTCCAAATTTATCTTTAACATTAGCACAAAAAATATGACTTCCTGTATTTATTTTAGCTTTTAGATCTTCCTCTGTATAACGTTGAGAACGGAGATTAAACTGATTTGTTTTCTGTGTCATTTGAGCTAACCTAGAAATATTACTATCGTTTAAAGGAAGAATATCTACTACTATATCCAAGCTTGCCAAATAGTCATCCATATTTTCGAAAACTCTTTTACTTTCATTTCGAAAAAAATTTTCCTTATATTGTTCTGTTTTCTTAAGATCTTCATTTGAAAGCTGAAAAGTAGAAAAATGTTCATTGTAAACTTTCCAAAAGAAGTCTACAAGCTCATACGGTTTTTCAGGAAAATCTGGCACTTCAACTTCTGGTAAAAATTCTTTGACCAATCCCCTTTCAACCGGGTTATCATCAATAAAAACGAAGCTATCTGTACCAATATTTAATTCTTCAGCAATTGATTTTATGTTTTCAGCTTTATTTTGCCAGTTGATTCTATAAGCAGACAATACTTTGTCGTTTATTATATTGTTGGGATTGTTCTCCCAGAGCTCTCTAACATCATCTAAATTATTTTTACTGCACACGGCTAATAAAATTCCTTTTTGTGACAACGCAAATAACAATTCCTGAAAAGCTTTAAAAGTATTGCCCGGATAATCCTGTCCTAGCTTGATACCGTGAACGCCATCTTCTCCAACAACTCCACCCCAAAGTGTATTATCACAATCTAGTATTATACATTTTTTTCTCTTTAAACTAATGAAATCTAATTGTTTTACAAACCACTTTTTGAATGGCTTTCCTAACTTAGGATTTATAATCATTTGAGAAGTAAAAAAGAATCTCCAATCAATTTTTTCTAAACTCTGTTGTTGAAAAAACTGATTAATCTCAATTATTTTAACGTTATTTTTATAATCGGAAATCTCTTTTAAATATTCTGAATTAAACTGATTTATTGCTCCAGATAATTCTGCATATTTAATCTGCCAATTATTTTGATAGTTTTGTAAAAGAGTTAATATTACAATACGCTTATCAGTAATTAAAGACGTAATTAATGAAATTTTTGATCTTATTCCTTCAATTTCTTCAATTTGATTTTCAGGTGTTTTACTAAAATCTATTTGATAAAATATGACAATAGTGTCGTAATCAATGGGAGGCAAAGAAACATCTCCATAACCACTAAATTCTGTAGAATTTTCAAACAAGTATTCTACTGTGTAATTTCTATATACAAAATTATTCATTATTTTTCTAAAAGTTCTATTAGCCCTAAAGTTGGATTATATAAAAAACAAATTTTTCGTCCATTAAATGCTATCGCTGGGGTTGGTGGAATAATCGAAATAAAACGCTTTTTCTTCAATTCCTCTATTTTTGAATTAATATCGTCAATTTCATAACAAATATGATATATCGAAGTTCCAGACTTAGACAAAATTTTTGAAACAGGATTATCTTCTTGGCCTGGTTCTACAAGTTCTATTAAATGATCATTTTCATTTTTTAAAAAAAGTAAATTAACTCCTTGAAGCGGATCAAAAATAATTTCTGAACTTGGGCTGTAGCCTAAACTTAAAAACGATTTAATACTTTTTTCTATAGACTTGGTAGCTATTCCGTAATGATGTACTTTCATTAATATTCTATTAATTCACAAATATGTGTCTCTGATAAATCTAAAGTTGCTGCTGCCCAAGATAAACCAGCGCCAAAGCCACTAATAACAACTTTTTTATTATCTGCTTTCCAATTCTTTAATTCGCTGACAATCGTTAAAGGAATAGTTGCCGAACTTGTATTTCCAAATTTATCTAAGCTAATTGGTACATTCGACATATCGTATTTCAGTTTTTTTGCAAAAAATTCAATCATAAATTTATTTGCCTGATGAAAAACGATCGAACCATAATCTGAAATAGTTGTATTTGTCTTCTCTAAAAGTTCTTTGATACTTTTTGGAACAACTTTTAAAGTAAAATTAAATACATCTATTCCGTTCATATAAACTTCCAGCTCATTTCCAATACTTCCATCTTGACGTTCTTTTTCCTGTAAACTATATTCTGTAAATGGATATCTACTTCCTCCACCTTTTACACAAACTGCATCCCATCCTTCTCCATCTGTATGCAATACTGCATTAAACATATCTCCTTGAGATTTTTCTAGCAATGTAGCTGTTCCTGCATCTCCATACAGTAATGCATTCGTTTTGTCTTTTGGATTTACAATTTTTGAAAATGTTTCACCATCTAACAATAAAACCCTATTTACATTTGGTAAATTCAAATAAGACATTGCAGTTGTTAATGCATAGACATAACCACTACAAGCTAAAGATACATCAAAACAAATACTTTCTTTACTTAACCCTAATCTATGCTGTAGGATAGGTGCTGTTGCTGGTATTTTAAAATCTGACGTTTGTGACATAAAAATCAATACATCAATTGTACTTCTATCTATGTCCATATCATCAAATAACTTTTCTGCAGCTTTAAAACACAAATCTGATGCGCAAACATCTTTATCCACAATTCGACGTTCAACAATCCCTACTGAATTAATTGTTTTTTTTAGCTCCTCTTCAGTAAAAATATCTATTAAAGTATCATTTCTAATAATTGTTTTTGGCACACATGCTGAAACACCTTTAATTGCAACATTTGGAATTTGAATAAATGCCATAACTATCCTTTTACAATATTATAAATATCTCTAATGGTAGTAGCCTTTTCAATATCCTTACTTGATAAATCTGCTTCATACTCCTCTTCCATAACCGCCAATAATCCTAGAGCTGTAAGAGAACTCCATTCGTCTAAATTTTTAAATTCAGTATCCATATTCAAATCAGATATATCTGTATCATCAAAAATTTCTGCAAAATTTTCTATAAACTTACTTTCGTCCATTTTTACTTATTTTTATTATTTATAATTTTATCTTAACAGCAGGAACTCCTATGTACGTTCCACCATCCTTTATAGATCTCAATAAAACAGCACCAGCACCAACCACATTAAAGTTCCCAACTTTTCTTCCTTGTATAATACCACAATTAAATCCGAAAAAATTTTCATTCTCTATTGTTACATTTCCAGAGATTTGTGTATTTGGACTAAAAACATTATAATCACCTACTAAATCATCATGCCCTAAAGTTGAACGCGTATTAAATACATTAAAATTTCCGATTCTACAGTTACAACTAACAATAACATTCAAAGATAAAATATTTCCTTCACCAATGCTGCTAGTATGTTCATCTAAAAATTGTACTGTGGGATGTATAACATTTGGAAAGGTAATTTTAGGATTAGTAATTCTGTTTTTTATAGCTTTCAACACTTTAGAGTTTCCAATTGCTAAAACAACTTCTATATTTTCACAAATTTCATTTAAATCATCAACCCTTCCAATGACAGAACCGAAAGAATTTTGCTCTAATTCTTCATTATCGTCAAAAAAACCTAAAAAATTGTATTTCTCATTTTTTTGATCTAACATATCTCTCCATAGACAAAAAACTTCTTGTCCAAAACCGCCAGCACCTACTATTGCAATATTTTTCATTTTAATTTCCTCCGTTAAATGCTTCAACTGTAGCTTGTCCTTCTTGATTAATTCCTTCTTTCCTAAACACCTTAACTACTGTCTTCCACAAAATTTTCAAATCTAAAATAAAACTCAGATTATCTACATACCAAACATCATATTCAAATTTTTTCTCCCAGCTAATTGCATTTCGTCCATTTACTTGAGCCCAACCCGTTATACCTGGACGGATATCATGTCTCGTTTTTTGATTTTCATTATATAATGACAAATATTGAATTAGCAAAGGACGAGGACCTATAATGCTCATATCGCCTTTTAGTACATTAATTAATTGTGGCATCTCATCTAAAGAAGTCTTACGTACAAATCTTCCAATTATAGTCAATCTTTCTTCATCAGACAATAAATTTCCCGCTTCATCTTTTTTATCGTTCATTGTTTTAAACTTAATTATTTTAAAAACCTTTTCATTTAGTCCTGGGCGTAACTGAAAGAAAAAAGGTTTTCCATCATTAGCTAAATACAACCCAATAAAAACAATTATAAAAATTGGCATCAAAATGCATATACTCACTAAAGATATAATGAAATCAAGCGACCTTTTTATTTTTTTCTTATA
>NZ_MUHD01000045.1 GCF_002217395.1 Flavobacterium plurextorum
ATATTTAATAATGAGACTATTACCCCTTGTTTATAAGCCTAATTGTAAAGACTGTCTCAAAAAGTAAAAACAAAAAATAAGGGATAAAAAATGTACTTACATCTATTATAGGATTTGCAACGCCAGACTTTATAAACGGAATTAGGAAAACAATGGCAGCCATCATTCGAAAAAAACTGGCGCCAAGAAAAGCAAAACCGGTATAAGTTGAGAAATTTTTATTGATATAAATCAGTAAAAGATACACTATAAAAGTTGCCAAAATATTGAATAAATAAATACTCCATGCGGCATAGAAAAAATTATACTTATCAGATAAAGACTGCATTGTAAAATACTGAGCGACAAACAATACAATTGAAAAAGGGATAAAATATTTTAGAAAATCTAGAGTTCTATTCATTACTTGTTTAAATTTTTAACTTGTCGGATGACGTTATAAAGTGCTAAAAAAACAGAGAATAAAGAAAGAACAATTGTCCATAGCGATCCTCCGTTAGAATACTTTTTGTCTAACCAGGTGCCAAAGTAACTAAATAAAAAAATAATTATCCCCATTTGAAAGGGGATATTTATAAGTGCAATCCATTTATTATTTTGTCCTTTATTTGGATCCTTTTCCATCTTTTAGAGTTACTTCCTTATTGTTAGTTATCATGGTACAAGTTGCTGTAAATTCAGCTCCAGGTTCTATAGAAAGTTTTCCAACGACAACTTCTCCGTGAATTTGTGCAGATGCTTTAATATTAAGAATTTCAAGAACTTTAATTTTTCCACGAAATTCTCCTTCAATATCAGCGTTGTTACAAATAATTTCTCCTTTTACAACACCACTTGCTCCAATGACTAATTTTCCTTCGGATGTAAAATTTCCAATCAATTCGCCGTCAAGCCTAAAATCAGCTTTTGAAACAATATCTCCTATTATAGAAGTTCCTTCAACAATTCGATTTGTTTTTCCTAGAAGTTCTGTTCCGTTTTTTTTTACTTTATCAAACATTATTATGGGGTTTTTGGGGTCAAATAGACTTCGAGATTTTTCTTGATTTGAACCACCTTGTAATTATCGCTCGATATAATTACTGCAGGTTGAGCGATTTTAAATCTTTTATCATCTCTCAAAACGCCCGCCACATCTTTAGCATAAGCTTCAGATTTTACTCCATGAATAACAACAAAACTTTCGGTCTTATTGTATTTATCGACTGAAGTTGTCAGACGCTGATAATTTTCGACAGCTAAAAAGCTTTTAATCACATCTTCAATATGCTTTGCTGTTTTACTGTCATTACTTGCAATTGGATAAATTATTTTCCAATTTTTATTGTCTTCTGTTGTAAAGTTAAGACGTTCTAATACAGGAACTTGTTTTTCTAGAATCTCTCTTGCATTTTTACCTTCTTCACTATTTGGATAATTATCTGCAACTGTTTCTAAACCTTTTTTATAGGCTTCCAATCCGTTAACCTTACCTAATGTATTTGCTTTAAGCAATTCATATTTAGAAACAATTTCATCTCCAGAATACTGATTAATTAAATTGTCAATATTATCTAAAACAACATTAAATTGTTCGTCTTGATAAAGTTTGTACCATTTTTGATATTCTTTATCTGGCGATGAAAGGTCGTCTGTGTTTACATTATTTAAAATTTGAGCATATCGCGAATTCGGATATGTTGATATAATGTTTGCTTTTATCGTTTGTGCCTTTGCTGGATCTGTAATTTGATAAATTTTATACAAATTGTACATTGCCGGCAATACCAATTTTTCTTCTGGATTATTTTTTAATAATTGTTCCAGTTTACCACTCGCCAAAGCATATTCATTAAACTTTTCCTTATATATAAGTCCTAATTGATAATAAGCAAAATTTCGGTCTTTACTAATACTATCAATAGCAGTTTGTGATTTAGGAAGCTTATTTTCATAAAAAGCAGTAGTATACTTTTCGACAACAACAGTATCTTTTAATGCATTTGCATTCTCCAGATTATTTATCGTGTCATTCATTGCGGCATTATTTGCAGATTTTATGGCTGCCAATCTCCAATTTCCGCCCATTGTTCTATTACCCCACATTTTCCTAAATTGCAATTTTCCATATGCAACTGTGGTTGGATTATAGAAATAAAAAGTACTTGCGACATCATTTCCTGATTGAGGTTTTAATCCGCCGTCAAAATCAACTGGTTTCCCTATCGAATTAGGATTAATCGCTGTTGGTGCATTTGATGCATTTGTATTTCGATCAATATTTGCCAGTTTCTCCTTTTCTCTTTCTTCTAAAATTCGTTTTGCTTCATCTTTCTTTTTCAATTCAGCAATATAATTTTCAAAGTAAATTTTTCTGTCTGCGCCTGGCAGTTTGTATACCTTAATTATACTATCATTAATTTTAGCAATTGCTTCGTACTTAATGACATTGTCAAGATTTTTTCTATTTTTTTCAATAAAAGCAAACTCTCTGCTTTTTGGATTTAACTTCGTTAATGTGCTGTCATAATATTTAGCAGCCATTGAATAATCTGTATTTTTAAAATACATATTTCCAATGTTTCGATAAGCCGAAGCCATCAAATATGGATCTTTAGATTTTCTGCCTAATGATTTATTATAAAATTTCAGTGCATTTTCGGTGTCTTTCTTTTTATCATAATAAACCGCCATTTCATAAAACAAAACATCATAATAAGGTCTGTTTTCACGATCTGCAACTAATTTATTGTAGGTTTTTAAGAAAATAGTGTCATTACCGCTTGCATAATCATACATCTGTGCTTTTTTTGCATAAGCATGCATCATATATTTTCGATCTGCTTTACGATTCATATCAATTACACCATCGTAAAAATAGTTTGCACTATCTTTTTTACCGGCCTCTTGATACATCTGTCCTAAAATAAAACGGTATCTCGCGCGATCTTCATTTATTTTGGTAAATTTTTCGGCAATTTTAAGCTTTGTTACGGCGCTGTCTCTCTGCTCTAAATTTAAAAATGCTTCTGCCAAAAGTGCATTAGCATCTGAAAAAGTTTGTTTATTTAAATCTGTATTTTTTAATAATAGATTGATATTTTTTACAACAATTGCATCATTACCTAAACGCATATTGGTTTTTTCGCGCCAGATTTTTGCGGTGTAAATGTTACTGCTGTTTGGGTATTTGTATAAAATATAATTGAATGCTTCTAAAGCCGGTATAAAACGCTGATCGTAATACCTTGCTTTTCCAAGCATTAAGTAAGCTTCATCTATTTGAGAGTTTCTTTCTCGGCCTCCAATATTCATTGAATGCTTTTGAATTGCTTTTGTAGCTTTTGTTTCTGCTAATTCAAAATCAGGATTTTTTGCTTTTTCTTCATCAGAAAAATTTTCATCAAACTGCATTTTTTCTATTGGAAGTATTTTCCAAAAGTTATCCTGATTATTTGCGTATATAGATTTTAAACCTTTATCGAGGCCTATTCCGCCATTATACAAAATGTTATATTTTGTACTCAAAGCATGAGAATTCCTCGATACAAAGCTGTTATTTTTGGTAGAACAAGCTATCAAAAGGAATAAAAAAACAAGAAAAAAACTATATTTAAGAGTATTCTTTTTCAATAGAACTGATTTTAAAGCATAAACTACCAAAAAGCATTTTTAGTATAAAGACTCGTAAAAATACGCTTCTTTTTGAAATATAGAAACTTATACGGCAAAAAACGATTCAAGCTCTTGCAGGGTTTCTTTTGATGTTTGAATATCCTTAACTATTTCGCCTTTATTAAGTGCCACAATACGATCACAAACCTCTACTGTATGCTGTAAGTCATGACTTGAAACCAAAACAGTTACATTTGGATTATCTGCTAGTTCTCTGATAATTTTCTTTAATCGGCTCACCGTCGTTGGATCTAAATTTGCAAAAGGCTCATCTAAAATAACAACTTCAGGATTACCAATTAAAGTCGCTATAATACCTACCTTTTTTTGATTTCCTTTGGATAAATCACGCAGATATTTTTTATTATTTAATATCTCACCGTTAAAAAATTCCTCATGTTCTGCTAATAAAGCATCAATATCAGCTTTATTCTGACGACGTAAATCGCCGATAAAATAAAAATATTCCTCTGGAGTTAAATATCCTATTAAAAAGCTTTCATCCAGAAATGATCCTGTAAACGACTTCCAATTTTCGCTTGTATTTACCTGAATATCATTATTTTTTATATATCCTGTTGATGGCTGAACCAAATCTAAAAGCAGACTAAAAAAAGTTGTTTTACCTGCTCCGTTGTTCCCTACTAATCCAAAACTCTGTCCTTTTGGAATTTCAAGATTATTAATGTTCAAAACTGTAGTTCCGTTATATTTTTTTGAAAGTTGATTTACTTGTATCATTTTTATACGTTTAATTGTTGATTTGGTTAATCGTTAATTTGTTTTTTATTCAATTAAAACAATTGTTTAAAATTATCTCTTTGGCACATTCTCCAATTAATTCTTCTGTTTATAAGCGTTGATTGTGCTGTACTTTTCTATTTTGTATCTTTTTTCAATTAATGAGAATACTTTCTCTTTAAAGACTAAACCTAAAACTCCTGCTAAAGAAACCAAAGCTAATGCAACCGTTTTATCGGCAAAATGAAGCCCAAGCCAATACAGCAATAATGGTAAAAATATTTTTGGCAGCGAAAGCAGCATTGCGCTTACATTAAATGCTTTTTTGTCTCCAAAAGCTCCACCAGCACTACTTAAATCAATAGGTGTTTTTGTAAATGCTCCTCCTAAAAGCACTAAATGTGAGTTTACACCAATATTATAAATGGCACCAACAACAATGGTTAAATAAACTTCCCATCCGTAAAAAAGATAAAATGAAGCTAAAATGGTTGAAACAAAAGTAGCGATAACAATCAGCCACCATTTTGAAGTAATATATCCGCGATACGGAATGTTTTGTGTCATCATCAATTGGTAATATGAACTATCCCAACTTGGCACAAACTGACCAAAAACAAATAAAAATCCACCCGAAACAAATATTCCAGCAAAAATTTGCATTACTTCCGGCTGATGCGAGTTTCCAAAAAAGATTAGTCCGTAAAACAAGAAAACAACACTCAAAAAAATAGTCGTTTTTGATCTTTTGTTTCTTTTAATAAGTTTAATATCATTCTTTAGAAATGTTCCAACTGTACCAAATTGATTCAACCAGGAAAGATTTTCTGTTGCGGCAATATCTTCTTTTACTGAAAGCCCAGCGTCTAGATATAAATTCTTCTTAAAATATTTAAAAGTAAAAAGATATAAACCTGCTAATACCCAAATTGGAATTAAAAATAGTCCGTCAATATCATAAAATCCCTGAAAAACAGGTGTTGTAAACGTTGTAATATCAAATAGTTCATAATATTGTGCACCTGCCAAAACTAAAATTGCTCCAATAAAAACAACAAACAATTTGTCTATGTTGCTTAAAATAATGTTCAGAAAATTATTGATATACACTAAAGAAAATATGGCTAAATGCCAAAAAATAATTTCGATTAAATCATATCCATTTAAAATCAGTACGACTGAAAACGGAACAAAAAACAAAGCATGAACCCAATTAAAAAATGACAGCATTGTTTTGCCAAGCGAAAAATGAACAATAACTGATTTTTTAAAAGGTAAAACCAGCAAAGGTTTAATATTTAAAACTGGAATCGACTGTACTAATAATCGAATAACTAAATCGAACAAAAAATAATAAATTAAAAATTTATTTATAGTCTGCAGCGGATCAAGATTCATTTTTTTAAGAACATAAAATACCCCAACACCTGCTCCTATAAAAATTAATGAAAAATATATCATTAAAAAACCTAGTAAAATTTTCATCGCCAAGTTTTTACCAAATGATGCAGATCTGGTAAAGGCTTTCCATTCAAGGTAAATAAACTTTTTAATCATTGTTAACTTGTTTTGATTTTGGTAGTAAGAGGTCAAATGTAGGAAAACGTTACAAAAAAAGTTAAAAAAAATATTTTAGTAAGTGTCAATTACTTAGTCTTTGCTACTTTTGCAAAAAAAATTAATCATGCCTTCATTCTTAAAACTAATAATTAAAGAGGTAAAACGTGAAACTGCCGACGCTGTTTCTGTACTTTTTAATGTTCCTGAAGAACTTAAATCAGATTATAAATTTATAGCTGGACAATACATAAATTTAAAACTAACACTTGATAATCAAGAAATTCGTCGTGCTTATTCAATTTGTTCTGCACCAGAAAGCGGTGAATTACGAATTGCGGTAAAAGCGGTTAAAAATGGTTTGTTCTCGCAATTTGCAAATACAAAGCTTAAAGCTGGAGATGTTCTTGAAGTTGGTCATCCAGAAGGTAAATTTACCTTTGAACCTGACGCTGAAAGACAGAAAAACTATGTGGCTTTTGCTGCAGGAAGCGGTATAACACCTGTTTTGTCTATTTTAAAATCAGTTTTAAAAAGCGAACCAAAAAGCTCATTTGTATTAGTTTATGGAAATAAAACTCCCGAAGAAACTATTTTTCATCAAGAACTGCATGATTTACAATTGCAATACGTAGGACGCTTTTTTGTGCATTACGTTTACAGCCAGGCAAAAGTTGAAAATGCATTATTCGGCCGAATAGATAAATCGGCAGTAAATTTTGTTTTAAATAACAAACACAAAGAACTAGAGTTTGACAAATTTTTCTTGTGTGGACCTGAAGAAATGATCAACACAGTTTCTAATGTTTTAAAAGAGAAAAACGTAAAAGAATCTGCTATTAAGTTTGAACTTTTTACTTCTTCTACAAAAGAAAATGAAATCAAAACTTCATTAGAAGGACATACAAAAATCACTGTTTTAGTTGATGATGAAGAAGTTACTTTTGAGATGTCTCAAAAACAAACTATTCTTGATGCAGCTTTAAAACAAGGTGTTGATGCTCCTTATTCTTGTCAAGGCGGTATATGCAGCAGCTGTTTAGGACGTGTAACTGCTGGTTCTGCTGAAATGACAAAAAATTCTATTTTAACAGATAGTGAAATTGCAGAAGGTTTAATTTTAACTTGTCAGGCACATCCAACATCAGAAACTATTTATGTTGATTACGACGACGTATAGTCTATATTAAATTCTAAAATATAAAAATCCAAATTCCAACTTTACAATTGGAATTTGGATTTTTTTGTTTTTTAATAGTGATAGAAAAAAATTAACACTGCTGGAATTACAATAAAAACATTTTTTAGCTAAAATATTGATGATTTTTTATTAAATTAGGAGTAAAATTAAAGCACTCATAATCTGATGCTCTTATGTTAGATTTGCAGCGCTAAATCAATTTTGTCAACACATTTAAACATTAAATATCATGACAATACATCACTTCCTTCGTTTATCATTTATCGCAATTTTTGTAGTAACAGCTCTTTTTTGTATTTACTTTATAATTAAAAAACAACGAAATAAAAAAGGACCTAAATTACTTACCTCAGAAAAATACAACTCAACAATGATTGGGAAAATGACTGAAATTAAAGTCTCTGACCAAAATATTTTTAATATCTGGCCTTATGTGAGTAAATTAAAAGCCGCGAAAATACTATCACATAAAATTAAAGAGTCTCAATTGGTACACAAAGTCTATAGAAATTCAACCGAAAATTTTGAACACATTTTACTGTCTACAGAAAAAGAGAATCATTTTGTTGTAATTGTGGCAAATAGAAACAAAAAGAAAACGATTGGTTATTTTCTTCATGATGTAAATGGTCTATATGCTTAATTGTATTTTTTGAACGATTTCATCTGGAGAAATAGTTCTCATCGCGCCTTCATAACCTTCAACAGTTTTATTTCCATAAACCGAAGTTGGCAGTTGCGGGTATTGATTTCTATCAGAAGTTAGAGCATTTTCAAGCCTTTGATTAAAGGGCAGAAATCCTGCATAAGGATGAGTTGCTCCCCAAAGTGTTATTACTTTTACGCCCAGCATTGCGGCAATATGTGCATTTCCAGAATCCATAGAAAGCATTACGTCAAGATTGCTGATTAACTGTAATTCCTGCTGAAATTTAATTTTTCCAGCCATATTAATTACGTTTTCAAAAGGTTGTGCGATTGAATCTAAAATCTCGATTTCTTTCTTTCCACCTCCGAAAAGCAAAATTTTATACGATGAATTCTCGGCTAATTTTGCAACAACTTCTTTCATTAAATCTAACGGATAAACCTTAGAATCGTATTGTGCAAAAGGTGCAATCCCAATTAATTTTTGATTTTCGTTCCCGATAATTTCTAAAATGTCTTCGCTTAAAACTGCCTTTTCAGAAAATTGAGTCCCGGAGCTTCCGGATGATAAATCTATAGAAAACCCAAGTTCTTCAAACACTTTTGCGTGTCTTTCGAACATTGTTGGTAATTGTTTAAAAATCTTATTTTCGGCTCTAGTCAGTTCTTTTTTTCCTTCTCGACCTTTATCAACTGTTGCTCTTTTTTTTCCGCTTAAAGCGAAAAGAGAGCCCACAATCTTAGATCGCAAAACGTTATGAAGATCTGCAAAAGCATCAACTTTCAATTTACTAACATCTTTAAATAAACGTACAAGTCCTAAAAAACCTTTATGTCTTTCTTTCTCATCAAAAGCAAAAAAATCTAAATTTGGAATTCCATCAAAAAAAGGTTTGAAAAAAGGACGTGAAATAACGGTCAATTTTACCTCTGGATATTGTTTTACAAAAGCGCGCAAAACAGGAACCGTCATGGCGACATCTCCCATTGCGGATAGTCTCATGACGGCTATATGCTTAATTTTATTGGACAATTTTGCCAATTATTTTTTATTTTGGTATAAAACAGGATTCAATTCATCGTCGTTATACATTTTCATCTGTTTGTATACTTTCATGAATTTATCACCATTTTCAATATCAGTTAATAAATCGTCAATTGCCGTTGACAAATCTGATCTTTGCTCTAAAAGAACATTTAATTTTTCCTGACATTTATCTCTGTGCTCTTGTGTAGCTTCTGCACGAGTAGCTTCTTCATGCATATGATAAATTTTCAGTGCCAAAATAGATAATCTGTCAAAAGCCCATGCCGGACTTTCAGAGTTTATTTTTGCACCATCTTTTACTTTTACATTGCTGTATTTTTGCAAAAAGTAACTATCGATATATTCTACCATATCAGTACGTTCCTGATTAGACGCATCGATTCTTCTTTTTAAAGTTAGAGCTGCCACTGGATCAATTTTCGGATCGCGAATAATATCCTCAAAATGCCATTGAACAGTATCTATCCAGTTTTTTAGATATAATAAATGTTCAAATTTATCCTTAGGATAAGGATTGTTTATAGGCTGATCTACATTATCAAATTTATGATAATCTTTAATGCTTTGTTCGAAAACAGAATATGCTAATTTTGAAAACATGTCTTTATTTATTAGAGTTACAAAGATACTTTTTATACTTTTATGGTGCGAATAATAACGTGTAATTTTTCATACTCGTCTTTTAGCAAATTTATAATTTTAAAATTTTACTATGAAAATCCATTATATATCTGAAAATAACAGCATTTTAAATCATTTTTTAGGTCAAATTCGAAATACAGATGTTCAAAATGACAGTATGCGTTTTCGAAGAAATATAGAACGGATTGGCGAAATTATGGCGTATGAATTGAGTAAAAATCTAACTTATAAAAATGTAGAAATTCAAACACCGCTTGGCATAAAAAAAACGACAGAGATTGCCGCTGATTTGGTTTTATGTTCTATTTTAAGAGCTGGATTGCCGCTTCATACAGGCTTTTTAAACTATTTTGATAATGCTGAAAACAGTTTTGTTTCGGCCTGCAGATATCATCCTAATAATGATCATGAATTTGAAATTAGAGTTGAATATCAAGCAGTTTCAAACATCAATAATAAAACCGTTTTACTACTTGATCCAATGCTGGCAACAGGTCAGTCGATAGTTGCAGTTCATGAAAAACTAGTCGAAAATGCAACTCCAGAAGAAATTCACATTGTTGTAGTTATCGCAGCTCCAGAAGGAATTGCTTATCTTGAAAAGAACCTTCCCGAAAATTGTCATTTATGGGTTGCTTCGTTAGACGAAAAACTAAACGAGAAAAACTATATTATTCCAGGACTTGGTGATGCTGGTGATCTTGCTTTTGGAAGTAAATTATAATTGCGAGAAAAAGGTAAATAAACTGCACAAAATCAACACATAAAATACAATTTCATTATTAAGCTTTTGCTGCACATATTCTATATGACTTGCGGCCATAATGGTTAACGGTGCAATGCTAAACAGTAATAAATCATTGCTTTTATCTGGTGAAACAATAAAAACAAGAGCAGCAATAAAGAAATATGCCACTATTTTTTTGTAAGATGCATGAACAATCTGAGGTCTGTTTGACAATGTTGTAATCATTGAAATTACAAAAAATAAAGCAACCGCAACATATATTGAAAGCGCACCATTTTCATAATTGTTCTTAAAATAATCTATTCTAAAATCGATTACCGCACGTTTTTGAAAAAATTCTACTGCATTAATATTGAACATCAAGGATATCATTATAAATACTAAGGTTACTGCCAAAAGCGCAATAAAAGGTAAAACCCAGTTTCTATAATCTCTCGAAACATGAAAAACTATCGATATAAAAACCAAAATTAGGAATAAGACACACCAAAATTGAAATAAAGAAGCTACAAAAATCCAAAAAGAAGCATCGAATATTTTTTCTTTTGATGCTTTAAGAGATTGAAGCGAAATCAATCTTCGGAGTGCTAATAAGATGAAAAAATTAGCATAAATTACATCTGGATTATTAAATATCGTAGGGAAAAATAATATAAATAATAAGTAGAAAAATATCGCGTATCCATTGTCTTTACTAAGACCGTTCTTTTTAACAATAAAATTGATCATGAAAAAAGAAGCCAAAATAAAGCACAATAAACTCAATTTTTGGAATATTGTAAAATACGAATTTATCCAAGACGTTTCTCGAATTTGAAACATAAAAAAGAAAACCAGTATCAAAATTACGACCAATGAATAATTTAATGGCGTAGATTTTTTAAAAACACTTGTTATCATAAGGATATTTTATACTTTTGTGATTGTAAATATAATACTTGTTTAAAAAGGAAACCAACAAGTTGAAAAAAGATTCTTTGTTTGAATTTTGCTTCAATGCGTTAAAAACAATAATAACATATAATTTTATAAAATTATGACAGCTTTTTTTGAAGGAATACAATACTTATTCGTTAACATTTTGTTTGCTCCTCTTGACTTTTTACGTCATTTGGAATTAATTACTTGGTTTGGTGCAAACACAATTAACTGGATTTTTATGATCATCTGCGCATGCGCAATCGTTTATTGGATTAAACAATTACGCATTTTCGATGACGCTGGAACAGAAAATCAAGATACTACAGCTCACTCTTTCTTAAAGTAAGTCGAAGCCAATATCTTTTCTAAAATACATCTTATCAAAGCTTAGTTTATCTATGTTTTGGTAAGATTTTTTTATGGCTTGTTGAAAATCATCTCCATATGATGTTACAGTCAAAACACGTCCTCCATTAGTAACGACATTTTCGTTGTCTAATTTTGTTCCTGCATGAAAAACTATAGAATCTGTAATATTTTCTAAACCTGTAATTACTTTTCCTTTTTCAAAATCCTCAGGATATCCGCCAGAAACCACCATAATTGTAGTAGCACTTCTTGGATCAACTTCTAAAGTAAAATCCTCTAATTTTTGATTCGCAACTGAAAGAAACAATTCAACCAAATCAGATTTTAATCTTGGAACCACAACTTCTGTTTCCGGATCACCCATTCTCACATTGTATTCAATAACAATAGGTTCGTTTTTTACATTGATTAAACCAATAAAAACAAAACCTTTATATTCGATTCCGTCTTTTTGAAAACCTTCAATTGTTGGTTTTACGATACGTGTTTCGATTTTTTCCATCAAAACAGCATCAACATAAGGAACTGGAGAAACTGCTCCCATTCCGCCTGTATTTAATCCTGTATCGCCTTCGCCAATTCGTTTGTAATCTTTTGCTGTTGGCAGAATTTTATAGCTTTTACCATCAGTCAAAACAAAACAGCTTAATTCTATTCCGTCAAGAAATTCTTCGATAACTACTTTTGAACTTGCTGCTCCAAATTTTGAATGAACAAGCATATTTCTTAATTCCGTTTTAGCTTCTTCTAGATCCTGAATAATCAAAACACCTTTTCCAGCCGCTAAACCGTCAGCCTTTAAAACGTATGGAGGTTGTAAAGTTTCTAAAAAAGCACATCCATTTTCAACTGTTTCGGCAGTAAAACTATCGTAAGCTGCAGTTGGAATATTGTGTTTCATCAAGAATTCTTTTGCAAACTCTTTACTTCCTTCTAATTGTGCACCTATTTTTGATGGTCCAATTACTGGAATATGGTTTAAACTTTCGTCGTTTTTAAAATAATCGTAAATTCCTTTTACCAAAGGATCTTCAGGACCTACAACCACCATACTTACTTTTTCTTGAAGTACAAATGCTTTAACAGCATCAAAATCGGTTGGAGACATTGCAACATTTGTGGCAATTGCAGCTGTTCCTGCATTTCCTGGTGCAACAAAAAGTTTTTCGCAAAGCGGGCTCTGAATCATTTTCCACGCAAAAGCATGCTCTCTTCCGCCTGATCCCAATAATAAAATTGTCATGGTATAGTTGTATTTAGTTGTGGTGCAAAAATAATTGCTTTTGTACGTAAAAAATAATTAAATCTTAAAAAGTTGTTGATTCTTCTCTGTTAGTAATTTGTATAATGTTATTTTTGACGAAAATCTGACTCATGAAACATTCCATAAAGACAGCTGTTTTTAAAACCTTAAGTATTCTTCCAGAATCTTTGGGTTCAAAAATATACCATCAATTGCAAAATGTTTCAGAAAATAAAAATATTGAACAAAAATTAAAAAGTACCGAAAATACTTTTAACAGCTTTGAATCTATCTTTAAGGATTTAGAAATAGATTTAGAAAACAAATCGGCAATTGAAATTGGTTCAGGATGGCTGCCTATCTCTCCTTATCTTTTACTTCATAAACATAAAATGAAAGAGATTTTTAGTTTTGATATTAATAAACATTACCAGATAAAAAATATTCAGAAATTTAATTCCTTATTTTCACATTTATATAATACCGAAATTTCTGTAAACAAAAACAATTCTTACTCTTTGCCAGAAAACGTTCATTATTTTCCGTATCAAAATTTGGTAAACACTAAAATTCCAAAGGCAGATATTGTTTTTTCAAGATTTGTTTTAGAGCATGTTTCGCCGGAAGATATTTTTAAAATGCATCAAAAATTCAAACAATCCTTAAATAAAGGTTCTTATATTATTCATTTTATTTCTCCGAGTGACCACAGGGCTTTTTCCGATTCATCTTTGTCCCTGCAGGATTTTTTAAAATATAGTGCCAAAGAATGGAACAAAATACAAACAAGATTTGATTACCATAACAGATTGAGATTACCACAATATCTGGAAATTTTCAAATCTCTGGATTTAGAAATTGCTTATATTTCTCATGATAATCCAAGACCGGATTCTCCTCAGGAAAAGGCATTTAAAAATTTGAAAATTCATGAAGATTTCTCAAAATATTCAGATAAAGAACTAACCGCAGGAAGTATTAATATTGTTTTAAAAATATAATGATTCGCCTTTTTGATCTTTCACTTCAATTAAATGGTTTTCCTCTAAAGAAAGCTAAAGCTGAATTGGATAAAATAATTACTATTCCTGAAGATTATTTTGATGTTTATATTGAAGAAAGAAAAAGAGAAATTGTTCATTTTCATTTAAATAATAATCCTTTTTATAAAGAATTAGCAAATCAAGATTCTTATAAAAACTGGTCAGATTTACCTGTTTTAAGTAAACGAAATCTACAAAAGCCTCTAATTGAAAGACTTTCAAAAGGGTATTCCTTAAAAAACATTTACACCAATAAAACTTCCGGTTCAAGCGGTGATCCGATGGTTTTTGCAAAAGACAAATTTTCACATGCCTTGACGTGGGCAGACATTATTTATCGTTTTTCATGGTATAAAATAGACTTCAATTATTCTTTTCAAGGCCGGTTTTACGGAATGCCTTTAGGGTTTTTAGAGAATAAAAAATTACGCATTAAAGACTTCTTAAGCCGTCGATACCGTTTTACAATTTTTGATTTATCAGATAAAGGATTAGAGAAAATTATAAGTCATTTTCAAAATAAGAAATTTGACTATATAAATGGTTATACTAGTAATATTGTTTTGATGGCTAAATACTTAAAGAAAAAAAACAAGGTTCTTACTGAAATTTGTCCGTCTTTAAAAGCCTGCGTTGTAACATCTGAAATGCTTTTTGAAGAGGACAGAGTATTATTAGAAAATCAATTAGGTGTTCCTATTATCAATGAATATGGATCATCTGAGGTTGGTGTTATTGCTTTTGAAAATACTGAAGGACAATGGCAAGTTAATTCTGAAACGCTTTTTGTTGAAATTGTAGACGAAAATAACCAGCCCTTACCCAATGGAAAAGAGGGACGAATTATTATAACCAGTTTATACAATAAAGCGCATCCTTTTATACGATATGAAGTTGGCGATTACGGAATTCTAGATGAAAAAAGCACTTCTAAAAAGCCGATTTTAAAATTATTAATAGGAAGAAATAATGATGTTGCTGTTTTGCCAAGCGGCAAAAAATCACCGGGAATGACTTTTTATTCTATTACAAAAAAAATCTTTGGAGACGAAGGAAATGTAAAAGAGTTTATTATAAAACAAGTCAAAATAGATCTTTTTGAAATCGAATATACAAGTGAAATTGAACTTAATTCTAATGAAATAAAAAGAATAGAAAAAGAGTTTTCAAACTACCTTGAACCTAATTTAAAATACGTCTTTATTCGCAAAGAAAAACTGGAACGCAGTAAAAGCGGAAAACTTAAACAATTTATTTCTTTAATTAAAACATAAGTAAAATCTTATATTTATTTTTTTATCAATAACTTATGGAAGATCAATCTCTACTTTCTGAAGAAATAATTTCTAGTAAAATATATTTGATTCTTGGTCAAAAAGTGATGCTTGATCGCGATTTTGCTTTGCTTTTTGGAATAGAAACTAAAGTTCTAAAACAATCCGTTTAAAGAAATATTTCAAGATTTCCGGAAGATTTTATGTTTGAACTTATCAAAATAGAATTTGAAAATTGGAAGTCGCAATTTTTGACCTTAAAAAGTCAAATCTTCTTTATATATCTTGGTTTTATCAATAATTGTGTGAATAAAAACCTCATCATCAACAAAGCAGAACTCACAAAATTATAGCCATGAAATTCCCTGTATACACCAAAATTGTGTTTTATCAACTTGAATTTTGAAGACGAAATAGAGTCTTTTCTAATTCTGTAAAAAGCCAAACTTTCTGGAACAGGTTTCGTTTCTTGTACTTGTTTTAAAATGGTTAACCATAAACGCCAGTCTTGTCTTTTTTGAGTTGCCTCAATTACGATTTTTCCAAAGTATTCGGCGTTATATACAGCCGTTAAATTGCCAACATAATTACAGAAAAATAATTGATTATAGGTTAAATTTAATGGCGCTTCTACTCTTTTATTTAAATTATTTCCCTCTTCATCAATACAGTCATAAAAGCTAAATGTAAACGGCAGATTGTTTGTTTTTAAAAACAGTATTTGTTTTTCTAATTTAGTTGGAAACCACAAATCATCGGCATCTAGAAATGCTATATATTTTCCTGAAGCTTTTTCTAAGGCTTTGTTTCTTGCAAAACCATTTCCAGTATTAGTTTGTAATTGATAGAGTTTTATTCGGCTTTCATTTTGGGCAAAATCGGCAATAATTTTTGCCGTTTGATCTGTTGATGCATCATCAACTAAAATCATTTCCCAGTTCTCGTAAGTCTGTTTTTGAACTGATTCTATTGTGGCTCTAATGAATTTTTCAGCATTAAATGTTGGAGTTAAAATTGAAACTAAATCGCTCATTAGTATGCTTTTTGATCGCCTTTAAAAATATTAATCACGGTTTGAAAAATTATTTTAAAATCTAAAATTAGAGACCAATTTTCGATATAAAAAACATCAAATTTTATTCTGTTAATCATATCTCTTTCTATTGTTATTTCGCCTCTAAAACCGCTTACTTGTGCTAAACCCGTAATTCCAGGTTTTACACAATGACGAATCATGTATTTTTTTACTTTATTGCCATATTCTTTATTCTGTGACCACAAATGAGGTCTTGGCCCAACTACAGACATATCTCCCAATAAAACATTTATAAACTGCGGCAGTTCGTCTATACTCGTTTTTCTCATAAAACGTCCCATTCCTGTTACACGAGGATCATCTTTTGACGCTTCTTTCTCAGTTGTTTTATTGATATACATAGAACGCAGCTTGTAACATACAAATTCATTCTCATCCATTCCAGGTCTTCCTTGTTTGAAAAAAACGGGCCCTTTTGATTCTAATTTAATTAAGATAGCCAATAGCGGAATTAACCATAACAATAAAAAAACGATTACAAACAGAGAGAATAAAACATCAAACAGTCGTTTCATGAATTTTACTACAGGCTCATTAAGTATTGTTTGTTTTAATGACAATACTGGAAAAAAATCATAGTAATCGATCTTTAAATTTTTTGAAAAAATCTCCTTGGTGTCAGGAATAAATTTTATCGTTTTATTATTTTCATCTGCAAAATCAATTAGATCTTTCAAGCTGTTGTTTGATACTTCATTCAAAGAACAGTAAATTTCATCGACTTCATTTTTGATTACAAATGGCTTTAAATCATCTAATTTTCCTGTAATATTCTGATCAGATTTTTTATCTGAAAAATATCCCAAAAATCTATATCCATAATCTTTTCTTGTTTCAAAAAGATCTTTAAGTCTAACTGCTTCAGGTGTAAACCCAATAATAACAGCATTTCTATAATTATTGCCTGTCATTATTCTATATTCTTTTAAATAAAAAAACAAGGCAAATTTAAAAACCGTAATCACTACCAAAACCAAAATTATAAACAAAAAAATCTTTGATTCGCTAAAAATGGCTTGTCTAGAAAATGGAAAAAAAGCCACAACAGTTAAGAGAAACAAAATTCCTTGTTTAATTATTTTTGATATAATAACAACTGGAGTTGTAAAGCGATATACGTCATAAAATTTAACAGCAAAGGCAACTATTCCCCAAGCAATAATTTGATAAAATACTAAAATCCAAATATTTGATGAGCTCATTTCATTAAAAAAAATGAAAAAACTGAGCATCGAGATCATTGTCAGGTCGATTAAAATACTTATTGGCCTAATATATTTTGAATATCTTCCTGTGTGAAATGCCATCATAAATAGTTCCTGTATACTTTTTTTATCAAAATTTACTGCGTTCGAAAATAATTCCGTTTACCATTTATCTTATATAACCCGAAAAATCTTTGTGCTCTTCTTTAGAAAGTTCTTCTTTAGAAAGTGATCTAAAATAATCATACGTAATTTTCATTCCCTCAGAACGGCTTACTTTTGCTTCCCAACCTAACAGTTCTTTGGCTTTAGTTGTGTCTGGCTGACGCTGTAATGGATCATTTATTGGCAATGGATGATAAACAACTTTTTGATTCGTTCCGGTAAGTTTTATGATTTCTTCTGCAAAATCTTTTATTGTAATCTCATCTGGATTTCCAATATTTACTGGATACACATAATCAGAGTGCAGCAATCTAAAAATACCTTCGACTTGATCATCAACATAACAAAATGAACGAGTCTGCATACCGTCACCAAAAATTGTTAAATCTTCGCCACGTAAAGCCTGTCCAATAAAAGCAGGAATCACACGTCCGTCATTCAATCTCATTCTTGGGCCATAAGTATTAAAAATACGTACAATTCTGGTTTCAACACCATGAAAAGTATGATACGCCATTGTTATTGATTCTTGAAAACGCTTGGCTTCGTCATAAACTCCTCTTGGTCCAATTGTATTTACGTTGCCATAATACTCTTCGGTTTGAGGATGCACCAAAGGATCTCCATATACCTCCGAAGTTGATGCTATTAAGATTCTAGCTTTTTTAACTCTTGCCAAACCTAATAAATTATGTGTTCCTAGTGAACCAACTTTTAAGGTCTGAATTGGAATTTTTAAATAATCTATTGGGCTTGCCGGCGAAGCAAAATGTAAAATATAATCTAAATCGCCTGGTATATGAACAAATTTTGTAATGTCGTGGTGGTAAAATTCAAAATGTTCTAATTTGAATAAATGCTCAATATTTTTAAGATCGCCGGTAATCAAATTATCCATTCCTATAACAAAATAGCCTTCTTTGATAAATCGATCGCACAAATGTGATCCTAAAAAACCCGCTGCTCCGGTAATAAGTATTCTTTTCATAATGATTTTATTGAACCTTTTGTTTTTGATAATGGCTGTAAATATGCACAAATGTAATAAAATATCTGGCCTTTTAAATTGACTGAAATTTTTACTAAAAAAGAGATTTGACTTTTTTAAGCCAATATTAAATCGCTTTATTCTATTTTTACGATTCTAAATTTTAAATGTTTTGAAAGTTGTACATATTGTTGAGGCACTAGAAGGCGGTGTTTATACTTATTTTAAAGATTTATCAACTTACTTTGGTGATGAAAAAATAAGCAAAAACATCGAAACCACTATTATTTACAGCAGTAATAGAAATGGTCTTAGTTCTCAAAAGGTTAACGCTGAGTTCTCAAAAAATGTTAACTTAATAAACCTTAACATGGTTAGAGAAATTTCTCTTACGAAAGATTTTAAATCTATTATTAAACTTACACGAGAACTTAAAAAAATTAATCCTGATATAGTTCATCTTCATTCTTCAAAAGCTGGTGTTTTAGGTCGGATTTCTTCTTTTTTCTTATTCAAAAAAATACCGGTTTTTTATTCTCCTCACGGATATGTTTTTTTAAGAACGGACATCTCGAATCGTACAAAAAAGTTTTATTTTGTTATAGAAAAAAGCATTCAGCGAATATTTGGAGGAACAACTGTTGCCTGTGGTGATACTGAATTTGAGATTGCTAAAAATATTGGTTCTTCAAAACTCATTAGAAACGGCATTGATATAAATGAAATTCGCCAATACTTGTTACCTCATCAAAATACAAAATTAACAATTGGAGTATTGGGCAGAATAACTGCCGCAAAAAATCCTAAATTATTTAATGAGATTGCTTTACAATTTCCTGATTTTAATTTTATCTGGATTGGAGATGGAGAACAAAACCATTTAATTACAGCACCAAACGCTCAAATTACGGGTTGGATCTTAGATAAAAATGCTGTTTTCAAAATATTAAATTCAATTGATGTTTATCTTCAAACTTCTCTTTGGGAAGGTCTTCCAATTGCAATTCTAGAAGCAATGGCGTTAGAAAAACCAGTAATTGCTACCAATATTATTGGCAATAAAGATATTGTTGTTCCTAATGAAACTGGATTCCTTTTTGACGAAATCAATGAGCTCGATAGTTATTTTGACACCTTAAAAGATCCAAAAACAAGAGCTGTTTTTGGTGAAAATGCATTAAATAGATGCTGGGATGTTTTTGATAAAACCAAAAACTTTAAACAGCTTTCTGATTTGTACCAAGAATAGTTTTTTGCTGCAGCCAATAACTTGAAAAAACAGAAAACCAAAATCCGCTGAAGGCAATACCATCAAATCTAAGCAAAAAATCATCGGTTAAATTTGAAGTAAAAAACAGAATGAAAAATGAAATTATTATGGCATTTTTCAAATCATATCCCAGATATCCAATACCTAAAATATAGAACATTACTACTAAAGGACCCAGAAATCCGAACTTTAATAAAAAATCTAAAAACTGGTTGTGTGTTGGAAATTCGTATTTAGCTAAAAACTGCTGATTGGTTGCTTTAAAATATTTATTTAATTCTGGTTTTCCATCAGAAGCTCCTACTCCAAAAGGAAGATTTTTAACGGATAATTCCCAAGCTGATTTCCAAATTGAAAGTCTTGTTGCTAATGAATTGAAAGCATAAATTTCTGGATGATCAATTTCGTCTAATTTTCCTACTTTATCCATATATGCGAAAGTTACACTAGAATATTTCTCCTTCATATAAGGGTTTTTCTGAATGAAAACGAACAAAATACTGCCTAATACAAGTAAAGTGGTTATTGCTGTTACTATGATCTTTTTTATGCTGAATCTTGATTTTATTTCGAAAATGAAAACAATCAAAAAACCAATCAAAGCATTAACAAGTGCCATTCTGGTATTTACTAAAAGAACAAAGAAAAATGAGAGTAAAAAAACAATTATTCGAAGTATTTTAAGAGTACTTTTTTCTTTATACTGAAAGCTGTAAAACACAAAATAGAATGCACAAATAGAAACAAAGGCCAAATGCATGTTTAAAGCCGGAGCATGAATACCAATGCTGCCAGCAAACTTGTAACCCATTTCCCAAAGGTCAATTCCGTTTAAATATTTATTTACTAAGCCAGGATAAACCATGCAAAATCTAGTTAAAAAAAACAGTATCATTGTTGTTGTTGCAATACAATAAGTCTCTGCTAATTTTAAAAATTTTACACGCTGATAATTACCGATAATAAAAATTGGAAATAATAGCAGTGAAGTGCTCTTTTCAACTGCTTTTAATCCTTTAGATAAAGAATCATTGTTCCAAAAAAACAATAATTCTAACAAAAGCGGTGAAGCAATACAGGCAACTAAAATTAAGGCTGTTTTACTGAATTTTAATTTCTTTACGTAGATTAAATTAAAAATACCAAACAAAATAATAAGCAGCGAACATGGCTTTCTGAATATCATTGCAATTGCAATCAGACACAAAAAAACATGGAATAATTTATTGAAGTTTTTTTCTGAAAGATTCATAGTATAATGCAAAGTAAATTAGTGGAAAAACACCCATTTTATGTCGTACTGCGGTACCTAAATCGGGTTCGAAAACTCCTTGTACAATAAAAAAAGAAAAAATAATCAGCAGTATTAAAAGCTCTTTCGAATATCTTTTTCTATCTGCTAAACATTTTGCAAACCGAACTAATAAGATGTAAAACAGCAATAACTGCCAGATTATAAATATAATTATTTGCGGTGATAATAGGTGTTTTAAACCGTTTATTGGAATATTGACTGTAAAAAAACCGTAAAATATACCAATGGTTTCTCCATACCATGTATCTGTCTGAACAGGAGAAATAATAATAGAATTGGCATCGGCAGAACCTATACGCTCATTATTCACAACTTCACGACTTATTTCTGAAAGGTATTTTCCTTTTAAAATACCATGACTAAAAGATAAAAAAACTGCAATTAGCAAACCATAAAACAGTGTGGTGATCGTTTTACTTTTAAAACTTACTAAGCTTACTAAATACATTCCGCCGCCAATAACTGGAATTAAAAGATAATAAGGACGAAAAAACACTCCAAAAATCAACAATAAAAGTACCGTGTATATAATTGTTCTTTTTAACGAAATTTGTTCGTTTAAGCACATAAAAACGATTGGAGAGAGATACAAAAAGGTTATAAACTCTTTTGACGGCATTGACACAAAAATGGCAATCATTAAAAATGCCATATAAACCAAAATGTTCTTGACATTGAGCTTTTCAAAATGATCTGGAATACCTATTTTGTACAAAACATACATTAAAATAGGAACCTGAATTAAAGCAATGACTGGGAAAGGTAAATAACGCAGTCCGGAAATTTTATACAATAAAATCGAAACAGGATAGCTTCCAACATATCCAATTTCATTTCCTTTATCGAAGGCAATAATTGCAGCGTCGTAAAAAAACTTGGGAGGCAAAATAAAAAAAGCTGCCGCCGCAACTGCTAAATTAGCTGTTGCAATGAGCAAAAATGCTGCTTTGCTTTTTTCTATTTTGGTTTTCATCTATAGATTCTCTGTTTATTAATGTAAAAAAATCAATATTTTATCTTTTCGATAAATAATTAAAGCTACAACGCTATTCCAAAAAATAGAACTCGAAACAAATGCAATTGCCGCACCAACCATTCCATACTCAGGAATTAAAAATCGGTTTAAAAGAAAGTTAATAACTACTGCCGCAATTAAAACAATCTGAAAAATATGCTGTCTTCCCGTCATATTCAAATAAACCGGCGCAGACCCAAAAGCGGAGCAAATACCTTGACCAATTATTAAAATTAAAAAAGCTTCTTTTGCAACAACATATTGATGTCCGAAAAAAGACAATACATACTCAGAAAACAAGCTGATAATAACTATTACCGGAAATGTGATTCCGAAAATTAAACGAACACTATTTCGTAAAATTCTTTTTAATTCTTCTTTATTGTCTTTCGCAAAAAACTCTGCAATTTTTGCTGAAACAGTAATATTAATAGTTAAAATTATTACCGAAACAATGGTCATTACTTTAAAACCAACAGAATAAAAAGCAACGGTTTCATCATTTCGATACTTCTTTAAAAACATAATATCAAAACTCATTAAAAGAAACATTGCCATTCCGCTTATAGCAATTGGGTACGATTTTAAGAATACTTCTTTATGCGAAAAACTATCGTTACCTTCTGTGACTGTAAGCTCTTTAAAATAAATAAAAACATATACAGAACTAATAATTGAAAGCAAAACAAACCCAATCAAAAAAACATCAACCAAGCAGGTTTCTTTGTGCCAGTAAAATAAAATAATCGAACCTGCGATTAATGGAACATATTTAACAACATTTCTAAACAATTCAGCCGTATATAATTTATCTAAAGCTCTGAAAATTTCAGTATTTAAAGTCGAAATTCCATAAAAAAACAACGTTGCTGTGCCTTTTAATAAAATGGAATAAACCTCATTATCTGAAAAGTAATTGTTTATTATTTCTTTACGGATTGCAGCAACAATAACAATCGCGGCAATTGAAGTTACAAAAAGCATTGTAACCATTTTAAAGTAAATTTTTTTTAATTGTTCAAGTCCTCCAGTGCCCGCCAATCTGCCTTTAAAATACAAAATAGACTGATCGAAACCCAGTAAACATATACTTCCGATGGCTAAAAGAAAGGAACGTGCAAAATCATACTGCCCTACTAATTTAGGACTGTAAAATTTTGTTAGAAATATGGTGAAACCAAAAAGTAAAACAACTCCAAAAATCCTCAAAAACAAAGTACTCAGACTTTGTTTTAAAAATGCATTTTGCGAAATTCTCTCAAAGATTTTATTCGTTTTCAATGCGTCGTTATTTAATCTGAGATTTTAAAAGCTGACTGTTGTAGAATTTTTTGAATAAATGCACAAAAACAAAAAGGAAAATAAAGATTAAAGGAAGCAAAATTTTAAAATTACCATTTGTAAGCTTTACAATATTTATGTTCAAAGTTGTAGTAATCTCTTTAATTGCTTTATCGTAATTCACCAGCTTTAGTCTATTTCTTCCTTGATCAACTATTAAATACTGTTTTGATTTAATTAGATCATTAAGTTGCGTATTCTCATTATAATAAACCAATTTATCGTTTTTTGGCCCATTTTTAACTGTGCTCGAAAAACCATTTAAAACATCGTCAATTTGAGCAATGATAGTATCATTTTTAGCAATTTGCTGTTCTAAGTTTTTATATCCTATTTTTTGAAGTGTATTAAAATACTCCGAACTGTTTAAATACTGCATCAATGGTGCAACTATTTCTTTTTCATCAGCTTCTTTGTTTGATACAAACGAAATAGTATGAAAAGTATAATTTTTGCTCGTTATATTATCTTCTAAAACTTTTTTTACTTCACCAACCTCAGCCATTAATTTTATGAGTTCAAAGTTTTGCTCTTTGTCTTCGATAAATTTATAAACGTCGGCGATTGGTTTAATTTCAATTTTTTTGATTGCTTTTGGATTCGAAATTCCAACAACCTTTTTTAAGAAAACTGTATCTCCAGAGACAATTTTAGACTCGATTAAATCTATTTTTGAATATAAGTAATCAACACTGCCAAAATTGGGTGTCACAATAACCTCATTTTCAAACGTTTTTTTGTTTGAATCCAAAAACCACCCCAAGCCAAATCCAACAACAACCAAAATCAATACAATTATCCAGTTTCTAATAAAAAACTGAATTGATTTAAAAATAGAGGCATTTATTCTATCAAAAAAATTCCTGATTGTTTTCGATAAATCAAAAATATCAATTTCCTGATCTGAATTGTTTTGGGGTACTTTTGTACTCATTTACGTTTTTTATTTTACGTTGAAAATTTGTTCTAAAATTTTAATAGTAATCAAATAAGTTGGTTTAACACCAGTTGTTCCTAGTCCGCCAGAAGCCAAAGTACTTCCCGTTTCTAATGGATTATCTGAAGCGTAATAAGCATAACGAACTTTTATATCGTGCGGCACACTTTTTCTAATTTTTGAAGCTGATTGTATCGCTTTTTGGTAATAAGATCCTTCCATTTCAAGACCAATTACACCCCAAGTAGATTCGTGGAAAAATTTCAACAAATCTCTATTTTGCAAAGATGTTCCTAAAACAGTAACCATTGCACCTTCAAAAACTGCAATATCGTTTCCTTCAAACATGGCGCCTGTTAATTCATTTTCAAAGAAATAATTATCAGCCGTTCCTTCATTTATGTGAGCTGTAGGAATCATAATATCGCCTTTTCCTCCTTCAAGAATTCCAGCTTTACCCATTATCGAAACTGATTTTACGTTTAGTAACGTTTCTTTTTTAAATGGTTTTAAAAGCTCGTCAATAGTTTCATAAGCCTGCTCACCAAATGCATAATCCATTACGATAATTACTGGTTTTTCATCACCAATTTTAGCTTCAGAAAATGCTGTTTTTGACCAATCGATTTTTGCTGTATCAAAAATTTGAACATCTATATTAGTTCCCGAAGTATCAGGAAGTGAAATCATTCCGTTTTTCAAAGCCAATTCTTCAACATGACCTCTAATTTCTTTTGAGCCTGAGTTGCTTAATTCTTCATAAATAAAGAAATCTGTTTTTCCTTTAAATTTTGTTTTCAGCAAAGGCGTTGCAAAAATCGAGTTCATCACACTGTGCATATTAGCACTAATTACATGAATTGGTCTTTTTAGAAGATCATTTGCTTTTAAAACTTCTTTGATATTTGTTGCCCAGATTTCTCCATGAATATGGTGTCCTAAACGCTCGCGTAAAACAGGACTGAAAGTAATTGTACGTTTATTGTTTTCAACAATTTCTTCGATTGCTAGTTTTCCTAACCAGTAAATAACGTGCAGAAAACGATCAGGTGCATTTTCAGAACCAAAAGCATCATAAATGTCCAAAACCTCTTCAAAAGTTCGGCCTAAAATGTTTGCAACGTGCGAAATCGCTTTTTCTTTTTCAATCTGCGCCAGCTTTTTAGTCTGCATTACAGCTTGTTCTAATTTAAGCCAATCGCGAGAAACCTCTCCCCCGTCGTCTAATAAAACTCTATTTTTAATTTTATGCGATTCGATAAAAATAAAAGTCAAATGCGTCAGAATATCGTAAATATCAGAACGTCCGCGCGTGATTTCAACATTCATTTGTTCTTCATCGATTCGGTAACAGTTTCTTCTTCTTTTTGGAGGAACAATTGGCTGAAAATGCGATTTAGAATAACCTTCGTCTGAAGTTAAATTGATGAACCTGCATTGTTCGATTCCTATTGGTAAACGTTCTATAACGTATAAAAGCCCATTTAATTCTACTTTTTCTTCGGCAATATTCCCATAAATTTCTGGGCGTAAAGCCAATAATGACTCTCTTAAACTATCACCCGAAACTCCCATTGGTTTATAAAAACCACGGTTGAATAAGTGACGCATTGTAATGTACATTTTTTCTATAGCTGCAGATGATTCCTGAGCTCTTGATCTTGATATATGTTTAGTTTCTTTCATATTTTTTTATTTTTAAATGCTTCTAAAAGATAAATATATCTTTTAGAAGCATTTAGTCTCAATCTTTTGGCGCTAATCCTGAGACTAAAATTGTTTTATATCCTTTACCGTCATAATAAGAAACAGATTGGACAAGGTAAATTTTACCATCTGTATTTTTAAAATAGGTTTCTCCTTTTAAATATTTTGATTCGCCTCCAAAATCAGGTATGTTAGATTCTATAACTTCAAATACAAAATCTGAATACGTAATTTTTGACCAATCTATTTTATAGTTTTTTCCTCTATTTTGCAATTTATGTAAATAAATTAAAGTCCTTCTTCTAAATTCTACAGAAGTCATTACTTGGATTTCGCTTCTAAAATTTCCAAGTTTTGCCTTTTTATCATTTGCTAAAGCTTTTAATTCTTCATAAGTAATTACTTGAAGATTATAATCATCAATCGTTTTTTTATCAATATTTTTAAGTAGTTCAAAAATATTTTTTCCAACATCTTCCGGTTTACTTATTGACTTTTTGTCACAAGAAAAAAGAGATAAAGTTAAAATAAGAAACGTAATTTTTAATAATTTCATTTTAAGTTTTCTTTAATTCGTTATTTTTTACTTCAAATTATCCACAATCTTTCTATCATTTGACAATCTCGGAATTTTATTTTGTCCACCTAATTTTCCCTGCGATTTCATGTATTCCTGAAATCCATTTTTCGAAACTTTGGTAATAACTACTTTTCTCAAAACGTTTCCAGTGATTAAATCATCATAATAAATGTTTTGT
Source organism: Flavobacterium plurextorum (assembly GCF_002217395.1). Lineage (GTDB taxonomy): Bacteria > Bacteroidota > Bacteroidia > Flavobacteriales > Flavobacteriaceae > Flavobacterium > Flavobacterium plurextorum. The sequence goes on from NZ_MUHD01000045.1 coordinate 26,887, forward strand.
TTTCGCATTGAATCGTCAATTGCTTCCGCAAAATTTTCCATATTCTCTGGTTCTTTTTCAAATTCGATAAACCATTCATGATATGGTAATCCGTTTGATGGCGTAATTTGAGGCGCTACGGTAAATTCGTTTATTACAATATTTGTTCCTGCAGTAGCTTCCTTCATCGCATTTTCGACTTCATTAGCAATAACGTGTTCTCCAAAAGCAGAAATATAATGTTTGATACGTCCTGAAACAATAACTCTATGCGGAAACAAAGAGGTAAACTGAACGGTATCGCCAATATTATAGCGCCAAAGTCCAGCATTTGTAGAAACTATTAAGGCATAATTAATCCCCATTTCTACTTCGCCAATCGTATAACTTTTTGGTCCCGAACCATCGGGATCGGTAAAGAATTCATCGGCTTTAATAAACTCGTAGAAAATTCCCGAATTCAAAAGCAAAAGCATTCCTTTTTGTTTCTGAGAATCTTGATAGGCAAAAAAACCTTCAGAAGCAGGAAACAATTCGATACTGTCTACTTTGCGGCCAATCATGTTTTCGAACTTTGCACGATAAGGTTCATAATTAACTCCGCCGTAAATAAACAAATTAAAGTTTTTGAATAAATCCCCTATTTTCTTACCACCGCTTTTTTCTTGTAAACGCTCAAAATACATTTGTACCCAAGACGGAATTCCCGAAATTATGGTCATATCTTGATTGATCGTTTCCTCTACAATTGCATTTACTTTAGTATCCCAATCTTCAATACAATTGGTTTTCCAAGATGGCATTCTGTTTTTCTGCAGATATTTTGGTACAAAGTGCGCTCCAATTCCAGATAATCTTCCAAATTTGATTCCGTATTTTTCAACTAAAATTGGACTTCCCTGTAGGAAAATCATTTTTCCATCTACAAAATCAGCATTTCCAGTTTCATAAATATAATGCAAAATCGCATTTCGAGAAGCTTTTATATGAGATGGCATTGACTCTTTTGTAAGCGGAATGTATTTTGCTCCAGAAGTTGTTCCAGAGGTTTTAGCAAAATAAATTGGTTTTCCCTTCCAAAGAATATTCTCTTCTCCCTGTTTTACTCTATCGATATACGATTTTAAATCTTCGTAATCTCGAACCGGAACATTCTTTTGAAAATCATCAATTGTTTTTATCTTTTTAAAATGATGATCTTTTCCAAACACAGTTTCTTTTGCATCGCTGATTAAACTCTTAAATATTTCATTTTGAGTTTCTACTGGTTTATTGGCCCAAGCCTGTGTTTTATGATATATTTTGCTGGCAAATAGTTTTGCTGCTACTGATTTAATAGACATTTTTTAATGGTATTACTTCTTTTCTTTTTTATTTTTAACAGCTTTAGAATTGGTAGATTCCTTCTCCATTTTCGCAACTTCTTCTCTAAGCTTAATTTCTTCTTCGGTTGTTTTCATATTTACATCAGAAGGTTCATCAACATCTGCTAATATAGAATCTTTATTGAATTTTGCATATTCTAATTCTCCTTTCAACACTTTTTGAATCCCTTTTATGTAAGCTTCATTTTTCCTTAAAGCTCTCTCTAATGAATCTGATTTTATGGCGAGTTCCGTTGCATTTCTTTTTAATTGTGATGAAGAATATCCGGGAATAAATTCGCGTAAAGGAGTAAAAGCAATAATAAAAGTGGTTACTAATATTAAAAATATACCGCCTAGAGTAAACGTTACAAAAACGTTCATTAAGTTGAGTTTAAATGAAAAAATTTCTTCAAAAGTTTCTTCATTCAAGATTACCAAGCGGTTTTTGATGAACAAATTTTTTCTAAAATTGAATTTTTTCTTAGTCATTTGGTTAAATATACAAGCAAATATAGTAATTAATCATATTGCTGCTGTCTGACAAAAATGAGCAAACACAGCAATTTTAATATTTTATAGAATATTTAACGCAGTAAGTAATAAATATTTTAAACCAAAAACTCTTGTTGTTCGTATATTCTATATACCTTTGCGGTAGAATTTGAAAATCAATTTGCTTCGGCATTAATTATACAATCATGGGAAGATTAGGTCTTACAGAAATCCTTGTTATAGTAGGTATTGTGATATTACTTTTTGGAGGTAAAAAAATTCCAGAATTAATGAAAGGTTTAGGAAGCGGAATTAAAGAATTTAAAAACGCTGCTAAAGACGATCAAACTACGCCTCCTGCTAAAAAAGAAGAGGAAGAAACTAAATAAGAATTTACAACCTTATTAAAAAATCCCAAGTTACAAATTGTAGCTTGGGATTTTTTTTATTTCAATTTAGAGTTTTACAAAATCATCGTCAACTGAATTCTCTTTCTGTCCTCATCGACCTCAGTAACTTTTACATCAACATGCTGATGTAATTTTACAACTTCATTCACGTCGCTCACAAAACCGGCTTTTAATTGAGAAATATGAACCAATCCGCTTTCTTTGATTCCAATGTCAACAAAACAGCCAAAATTGGTAATGTTATTCACAATTCCTGGTAAAATCATTCCTGTTTTTAAATCTTTGATTGATTTTACATTTGCATCAAATTCAAAAACCTTAGCCGATTTTCTCGGGTCTAATCCTGGCTTTTCAAGCTCTTTTATGATGTCTTTCAGTGTAAGTAAACCAATTTCAGGTGTAATATAGTTTTCGGCCTTAATAAGCGCTGTTTTCTCTTTGTTTGCAATTAAATCATTTACTGAAAGTTTCAAATCTTTTGCCATTTTTTCAACAACTGGATAAGCTTCTGGATGAACCGCAGAATTATCTAATGGATTTTTAGCATTAGAAATTCGAATAAATGCCGCACCTTGCTGATATGCTTTATCACCCAAACGCGGAACTTTCTTCAATTGCTTTCTATCTTCAAAAGGACCATTTTCTGATCGATATTGTACAATGTTTTCAGCCAGCTTCTCTCCTATTCCACTCACATAACTCAGTAAGTGTTTACTTGCTGTATTAATATTAATTCCAACTGAGTTCACACAGCGAATTACAGTATTATCTAATTCTTCTTTTAATTTCGTTTGATCAACATCGTGTTGATATTGTCCTACTCCAATTGCTTTTGGATCAATTTTTACCAATTCAGCCAAAGGATCTGAAAGTCGGCGGCCAATAGAAACTGAGCCACGAACCGTTACATCGTAATTAGGAAATTCTTCCCTCGCAATTTTTGATGCTGAATAAACTGAAGCTCCAGCCTCCGAAACTATAAAAACCTGTAATGGTTTATCAAACGCGATTTTTTTGATGAAAAACTCCGTTTCTCTCGAAGCAGTTCCGTTACCAATAGAAATGGCATCAATTTGATAAGCGTTTACCATCGAACGGATTTTCTTGATAGCCATTGTTTCCTCATTTTGAGGCGCGTGCGGATAAATTGTTTCGTTGTATAATAAATCGCCTTTTTCATCCAAACAAACTACTTTACAACCACTTCTAAAACCTGGATCAATTGCCAAAATTCGTTTTTCACCTAATGGCGGAGCCAATAAAAGCTGTCCTAAATTATTAGCAAAAACCTGAATCGAATTAGCATCAGCTTTTGCTTTTGCTTCTTGCAAAGTTTCGTTTCCTATTGCTGGATTCAATAAACGTTTATAACTGTCCTCGATTGCTAATTGCAAATGAGCTGTTGTACTGTTTTGTTTTTTAATGATAATTTCATCAATAACATCGTAAGCATCATCGATATCAACATCAATTTTCATTTTAACAAAACCTTCATTTTCAGCACGAAGCATAGCTAATAATCTATGTGAAGGTGTTTTAGTTAAAGGTTCTTCCCAATCAAAATACTGACTGAATTTTTGTGCTCCTTCTTCTTCGGCTTTCTTTTTTACAACTTTAGTTCCAATAGTTGCTTTTCGCTGATACAATCTACGAAGCTGTTTACGAACATAAATATTCTCGTTAATCCATTCTGCAACAATATCACGTGCACCCTGCATGGCAGCTTCTTCGTTAACAACATTTTCATTGATGTATTGAGTAGAAATAAAATCTACATCAACATCATTTTCAGACATTATGATTTTCGCCAACGGTTCTAAACCAAATTCGCGCGCAACATCAGCTTTAGTTTTTTTCTTCTTTTTGTATGGAAGGTAAAAATCTTCTATTTCCTGTAAATCAAAACTCTGCTCTATTTTTTGTTTTAATTCTGGTGTAAGTGCTTTTTGTTCTTCAATTGATTTTAGAACCGCTTCTTTACGTTTTGTAAGCGTTTCATATTCTTTTTGAAGTTTCGCAATTTGTTCGATTACAACTTCATCAAGATTTCCTGTAGTGTCTTTTCTATATCGAGAAATGAACGGAATCGTACAATCTTCCTCTAATAATTTAACGGTATTTTGAATGTTAATTGCTGCAGTTTGAACAGACTTGGCAATGAATTGAATATTAGTCATTCGTATTTTATTTTAACCTCACAGATGCAAAAGTTATCTTGCAAATTATGCAAAGGTTTTATGTTATTTGTTAGTTTAACTGGATCAAAAATAAACTAAATATTTAAAAAAATTGTTTCTAATTTACTCTAACTTTTTTTTCCTGGAGGCAAGAAATTTTCTCCTGTTACAACACTTTTTCCCGTTTTATCTTCTAAAGCAATTCGGGCATTTTTTGCGATTGCTCCTCCTTTTTTACTCGCTTTCGCATTTTCTATTAGTCCTTTTGCTTCATCGCTTTCAGCTATTTGGCGTGTAGAAAGTTCTGCTAAAGCTGTAAAAATCAATTCTGCCTCAGACATGTGATCTCTTAAATTTTGAGATTGTAAACCTTTAGCTTCTTTATGTTTTTTGACCGTTAATCCAGTCCATTCTTGGTGAATAATATTGGTTAACAATGCAAATTCATCTTTTTTCTCTACACCAGATTCTTTCCAATAATCTGTCAATTTATTACGAGTTTCCTGCCCTGTCATTCGCTGTTGAATCCATTTTTCACTTCGTCCCATATTTTGCCAATTTTCACGAGCGCGGTCTAAACTTTGAGATGGATCTGACAATTCCTGAATTCTTTCATAACCAACTTTCGCCAGCCATTGTTTAAAAGGTTCTGCTTTTGGAGAAGGAATAGATTGAATTAAACGTAAAAGTTGTTCTGTGTCAGCTACATCTGTAATTCTTAATTTACCATCCGCAGCTTGCATTTTCAACTGTCCGATTTTATCGGACAGTTGGCTTCCTTCTTTTAAAAGCTTCGTTTTTAAATCTCCCCAATATTTTCTAGGTCGATCTGTTCCAGTCAAAACTTCAATCACGTCAATTACCGAGAAATACCAAATCTCTTTTTCAGCATCATAATGACTTCTTACTTTTTTTTGTTCAAATAATTGTACTGGACTCATTTTCTATATTTTATACTTTTAATGAAATATTTTGATTTTTAATACAACACCAAAATAATATCTTTGTTTATGATACTATACCTATGAAAGTTTTTTTTATATCATTATTGTTTATAAATATAATCGTTTTTATTCTTGCTGGATATGATAAACATCAAGCCAGAAAAAATAAACAAAGAATCCCAGAAAATACCTTATTTTTTCTAGAAGCAATTGGTGGAACAATTGGTTTATTAACAGCAATGTTACTCTTTAGACATAAAACGAGTAAAATGTCATTTATTATAAAATTTTCAATCATTTTTATTCTTCAAGCCGTTTTAGTTTATCTCTATTTAACTCACAAATCATAGATATTAACAATGTTGATAACCTTAAAAAATAAACATATAAAACTGAATTACAGCAATTTAAAAACATAAAAAACCGGATAAATTTTAAAAATCCATCCGGTGTGTTTATTATTTATTGGTGCGAAGCACCGGTTTTTTGACGTTTTACGAACAAGCAATCTTGTTTACTCTATTTTGGTGTCTTCCGCCTTCAAAAGCAGTGGCTAAAAACGTTTCAACAATTTCTACAGCTTGCGGAATAGAAGTAAAGCGTGCCGGAATACTCACAATATTAGCATCGTTGTGTAAACGTGTTAAATAAGCTATTTCTTTAGTCCAGCATAAACCAGCTCTTACTTTCGGGTGTTTATTAACAGTCATTGCAATTCCGTTACCGCTTCCGCAGATAACGATTCCAAAATCTGCTTTTCCTTCAGATACATCATTTGCAACAGGATGTCCAAAATCAGGATAATCAACAGAATCCTCAGAATCAGTTCCATAATTAGTTACTTCATATCCTTTTGCTTTAAGCATTTCAACAATTGCTTTTTTATACTCTGGTCCTGCGTGGTCGTTTCCTATCGAAATTTTCATTTTTAATACTATTAAGTTGTGTTGTGCAAATTTACTCAATTAATAAATGTTTGCCACGAATTTCCCTAATTTTCACAAATTTTATACTTATTAACTTTAAAAAACAGTAATCATAATTGTAAGCTCCATTTTAGAAATTCATATCCTGAAACCCTTATTTTACAACTATCTTACTTTCAAAAACTTATCACTTATTAACATTTTTAATAACTCTATAAGTATCTCATTATCAATAAAGAATAAACAGCTTTTTTGTTAAAATTTTAAAGTGTTAATAGCAATTCGTAATTCGTTGATATTCAATTAACTTTAAGTTAACATTATTTGTTAATAAGTTGAGATAGAAAATTAGAAGTTTTTTTTGGTTGTGTCAAAAAAAAACCTAATGCAAAACTGCAACTAGAAATCCTAATAAAGTTTCATGAATTTTTAGAAAAGTTATCAATATCAAAAATACCATTTTCAACAAATATCAACATATGAACTTATCTACAAAATGAATTCATTTTTGGTTGTCAACCGTTGTTAATTAAAATACAAAAAGTCTTAAAAATTAAACTTTTAGCTCAAAATAACTATGTTGATAACTCAGAATAACTAAAAGAAACTTCATTTCAATACTTTTAAAAATAAATTTATTCGACATATTAACACACTATAATAACAACCAAATTTTTTTAAATTTTTAAAAATCTTTTTTATTGTATTTAATATATGTTGAAAACTAAAATAGTTTAAAAAGAAAAAAAATGAATTTAGTTTGAAAAAAAGAAACTGTTTAAACGATTTTAAGAGGATTGTTCAAGTTGTCTAGAATTTCTTGAACTTGTTCGAAATCGTTTGGATGAACTTTGAGTTTGATTCCGCCAAGCGCAGTTGAGTACATTGGGACAACTGAAAGTGTCATTTCGTTTTCAAAAAAATATGGAATTTCCTCTTGTTCCAGTAAGTGTTTGAGAACTACGGTTTCGTGCTGATAATTGAATGTAGCGATGGTTTGAAAGCTTTCCATTTTAGGTCTTTTTGTAAATGTACGAAAAGTTATATTTTTAATAATTCTAATTTTTAAAAAGTGTTATCTAATATCTTATTTGTAATTTTAAGCCTTATAAGAAAAGATATATGAGTAAGAAAATTAGAAAGCCGATAAAAAATGAGAAGGATTTCTCTGGAAAAATAATAAAAATTTTATCGCAAAGCCCTAATAAACCATTCAATTATAAGCAAATAGGAGCAAAGCTCGAACTTGACGATACTAAAAGCAGAAATCAAATTATTAAGGATTTGAAAATTCTTGCTGCTTCAAAAAAGATTATAGAATCTGAACCTGGTAAGTATTTAATAAAAGCAATCAGTCAGGATTATTACGAAGGAACAATTGATATGACGAGCAGAAAAACGGCTTATTTTATTTGTCCTGATTTTGCAGAAGATGTTTTTATTCCGACCAATAATCTAAATCGCGCTTTAGATAAAGACAAAGTTAAAGTCTATGTTTATAATAGAAGAAAAGGAAAAAGACCTGAAGGTGAAGTAATTGAAGTATTAGAAAGAGATAAAACAGAGTTTGTTGGAGTTATTGATATTCAGGCAAATTTTGCTTTTGTTTCGACTGCAAATCCTAAAATGTATACTGATATTTTTATTCCAAAGGATAAAATTGGTGAAGCTGAAAATGGTGATGTAGTTTTAGTAAAAATAGAAGATTGGCCTAAAAGAGCCGATAGTCCGTTTGGATCTGTAATTCGTGTTTTAGGAAAACCTGGAGAACACAATACGGAGATTCATGCTATTTTAGCCGAATACGGTTTACCAGCAGATTTTCCGGTAGAAGTAGAGGTTTATGCCCAAAAGTTAGATACTTCAATTCAGGAATCTGAAATAGCAAAACGTCGTGATATGCGTGATACACTTACGTACACGATTGACCCAAAGGATGCAAAAGATTTTGATGATGCATTGTCTTTCAAAAAGTTAGAAAATGGAAATTATGAAATAGGTATTCACATTGCCGATGTTTCTTATTATTTAGAAGAAGGAACAATCTTAGATGATGAAGCTTATCAACGTGCAACTTCGGTTTATTTAGTAGATAGAGTAGTGCCAATGCTTCCTGAAGTTTTGTCTAATTTTGCTTGTTCACTTCGTCCGAATGAAGAAAAGTATACATTCTCTGCTGTTTTTGAAATTTCTCCAAATGCACAAGTTATTAACCAATGGTTTGGTAGAACTGTAATCTATTCAGATCAGCGTTTTGCTTACGAAGAAGCACAATATATCATTGAAACGAAAGACAATACTATTCCAGTTGATATCTCTATAACTGGAGATTCTTATGTAGTTTCAGATGAAATTGTAGAAGCAACTTTAAAATTAGATGAATTAGCAAAGATTTTGAGAAAGAAAAGAATGCAGAATGGTGCTATTTCTTTTGATAAAGTTGAAGTAAAATTTAATCTTGATGCTGAAGGCGAACCAGAAGGTGTTTACTTCAAAGTTTCAAAAGATGCGAATCATTTAATTGAAGAATTCATGCTTTTAGCCAATAGAAAAGTGGCTGAATACATTGGAAAACAAAAGAAAACATTTGTTTACAGGATTCACGATGAACCAAATGAAGACAAATTAATTGCGATGCAAAGTGTAATTGCTAAATTTGGTTATAAAATAGATTTCCGTAACAAAGGCGATATTTCGAAATCATTGAATGCTTTGATGGAAGAAGTAAATGGTAAAAAAGAACAAAACTTAATTGATACTCTTGCGATTAGAAGTATGAGTAAAGCCAAATATTCGACAGATAATATTGGCCATTATGGTTTAGCATTTGATTATTACAGCCATTTTACATCGCCAATTCGTCGTTATCCTGACGTTATGGTACATCGTTTGTTACAGTATTATTTGGATGGAGGTGCTTCTGTAGACGAAGAAACTTATGAAACTAAATGTTTACATTGTTCAAATATGGAAGGTTTAGCAACAAACGCTGAACGTGATAGTATTAAATACATGCAGGTTAAATACATGCAGGATCATCAAGACGAAGAATTCCTTGGAGTTATTTCTGGTGTTACTGAATGGGGAATTTATGTAGAAATCGTTTCTAATAAATGCGAGGGAATGGTAAGAATCAGAGAAATAAAAGATGATTATTATACTTTCGATGAAAAACAATATGCTTTGGTTGGAGCTACTTCAAACAGCATTTTGCAATTAGGAGACGAAATTTATGTTAAAGTAAAAAATGCTGATTTAGTTAAAAAGCAACTTGATTTTCATTTTTTACGACGAGCTGAATAAATATTAATTAAAAAAATAAAAGTATGAGAAAGCTAATTATTGGAGCAGCAATTTTATTTGTACAAATGTCTTTTGGTCAAGTTACTAAAGAACTGGGAGATTTCGATTCGGTTAAAGTTTTTGATAAATTAAGTGTTAAATTAGTTCCATCTTCTGAAAACAAAATTGTTATTAAAGGAGCAAGAGAAGCAGAAGTTGAAGTTGTTAACAAGAAAGGTTTATTAAAATTAAGAATGCCTTTTCCTAAATTATTATCTGGTGATGATCTTGATATTACTTTGTATTACAGAAACATAGAGCTTATTGATGTAAATGAAGGAGCTTATGTTTCAAGTAAAGATCCTATAAAAGCAACTGTTTTTAAAGTTAGTGCTCAGGAAGGCGGAAAGATAAATGTTGATTTGGATGTTGATAAACTTAATGTGAGCTCAGTTTCAGGAGGTTCAATAACATTAACTGGTAAAGCTTCTAATCAAGATGCAAGTCTTGGAGCAGGCGGTTATTTGCTGGCAAGTAAATTAGCCACTTCTCAGACGAAAGTAAGCGTTTCTGCGGGCGGAAAAGCAGATGTTAATGCATCAACCCTTGTCGATGCAAAAGTGAGCGCAGGAGGCTCTATTTACATTTATGGAAAACCAAAACAAATTAACCAAAAAACGGTTTTTGGAGGTAAAATCGAAGAAGTAAAATAAGAAATTCTATTTGAATGATAAATGATATTTTGGCTGGACTGCCATGGGGACTTTTTTTAAGTTTTATGGTAGGTCCAGTATTTTTTATACTATTAGAAACCAGTATTACAAAAGGATTTAGAGCTGCAATTGTTTTTGATCTTGGTGTAGTATTAGGTGATATTTTTTTTATAGCAATTGCTTATTTAGGCAGTTACAGATTAATTCAGAGTTTAAAAGATAAACCTGCTCTTTTTATTTTTGGCGGAATTATTATGCTGGCGTATGGTATAATTTCATTCGTGAGATTGAAAAAAGAAGCAAAAATTAACGATGAAGAAATTGATCGTGATATTATTAAAAGAAACTATGGAAGTTTGTTTGTAAAAGGCTTTTTGTTGAATGTTATTAATATTGGAGTTCTAGGTTTTTGGCTTGCTGTTATTATTTCTGTAGGTCCAAAATTAGAAATGCAAAATTCTAGAATGTTTACTTTTTTTACTTCTGTAATTATTACTTATTTATTAGTTGACTGTATTAAAATTCTATTAGCCAAACAATTAAAATCTAAAATGACACCAACTAATATTCTAAAAATTAAAAAAGGAATTAGTATAGTTTTAATGGTTTTTGGAGTTGTTTTGATGATCCAAGGATGGTTTCCAAAAGAGAAAGAAATGGTTAAAAATGCTTTTGAGAATATTGAAAAGTAGTTTGTTAATAACTCAAAATTATATAATTAAGCCTCTGAATTTCAGAGGTTTTTTTATGTTGATAATGTTCGTTTGGAACTTTTAAAGAAGTTTTAAACTTTGACAAAGTTGACAATAGTTTGTCATTTTGACGTAAAGAGAAATCTTCGCAAGTAACTCCGTAGTAATTGTCAAATCTTGGTAGAGCTTCTTGTGGAGATTTCTCTTTACGTCAAAATGACAAGATTGTGGAAAATTAGATTATAAAAACTTCCTAATTTTTTAGAATATTTTTCAATCATCGTCTGGATTCGAACGAATATATTTAATTAATTTTTTCTAAAAATTAAACATAAAAAAAACCTCTAAATTACTTTAGAGGTTTTTGAGGCATCGTCCGGATTCGAACCGGAGTAGGAGCTTTTGCAGAGCCCAGCCTAGCCGCTCGGCCACGACGCCATTACTTGAACGGATGGCAAAAGTAACTAAAATCTTTAAATTTCAAAAGTTTAATGTAAACTATTTTAAAAAATTAGATTTTATACAGAAAGAATTACTTTCTTTTTTCAGTCATTTTAATGGTAACTGTTTCAACATCACCGCCAATAGGAGGATTTACTTTTGAAACCCAAACAGTCGTTTTTTCTACAGATTCAATTTCTGCCAATACACGAATTATGATTCTTTTAGCCACATGTTCTAATAAATGAGAACGAATTGCCATTTCTTCAGCAACAATTTTATTCAAATGAACATAATCAACCGTATCAGCAAGATGATCGCTTTGTGCTGATTGCTGTAAATTTGCCTTAATTTTTAGATCAACAATATAATCTGATCCTATTTTTCCTTCTTCAATTAAACATCCGTGGTAAGAAAAAGTACGGATATTTTTCAGTTTTATAACTCCCATTTTTTTATTGTTTCACGTTTAAAGTTTCAGGTTTTGTGCCACTTAAATAACTTTAAACCTGAAACCTGAAACCTTTTTTTTATCTTTGCTAAAATTAGTATAAAATAATGGCATCAGAAGAGAAATCACTCAATTTTATTGAACAAATCATAGAGGAAGATCTAAAATCAGGTCTTTCACAAAGTAAACTTCATTTTCGTTTTCCACCAGAACCAAACGGTTATTTACACATTGGTCATGCAAGTTCTATTGCATTAAATTTTGGTTTAGGAATTGATTATCAGTCTCCTGTAAATTTACGTTTTGACGATACGAACCCTGAAAAAGAAGAACAGGAATTTGTTGATGCTATAAAAAAAGATGTGGAATGGCTGGGTTACAAATGGGCTGAGGAACGTTATGCTTCTGATTACTTTCAACAATTATACGACTGGGCAGTTTCATTAATTAAAAAAGATAAAGCCTATGTTGATAGTCAGTCTTCTGAAGATATGGCAATTCAAAAAGGAACTCCATCTACTGTTGGAACTGATAGTCCATACAGAAATCGTTCTGTTGAAGAAAACTTAGATTTATTCGAGAGAATGAAAAACGGTGAATTTGAGGCTGGTACACATATTCTTCGTGCTAAAATTGACATGAAATCGACTAATATGTTGATGCGTGATCCTATTATGTACAGAATTTTACATAAACATCATCATAGAACTGGTGATGCCTGGAAAATTTATCCAATGTATGATTGGGCACACGGACAAAGTGATTATTTAGAAGAAATCTCACATTCATTTTGTACTCTTGAATTTTTGCCTCACCGTGAATTATACGATTGGTTTTTAGATCAAATTTTAGATGAAAATAAATTACGTCCAAAGCAAAGAGAATTTGCAAGACGTAATTTATCACATACTGTTGTTAGTAAAAGAAAATTACAGCAACTAGTTAAAGAAAAGCATGTTAACGGTTGGGATGATCCTAGAATGTCCACTATTTCTGGATTAAGAAGAAGAGGTTATACAGCTGTATCTTTGCGTAATTTTGCTAATACAATTGGTATTGCAAAACGTGATAATTTAATAAATGTATCGGTTTTAGAATTCTGTATTCGTGAAGATTTGAACAAAATTGCACCTCGTGTAATGGCAGTTTTAGATCCGGTAAAAGTGGTAATTACAAATTATCCTGAAGGAAAAGAAGAGTTGCTAGAAGCTGAAAATAATCAGGAAGATGAGAATGCAGGATTTAGAAAAGTACCTTTTTCTCGTGAATTATACATTGAAAGAGAAGACTTTTTAGAAGAAGCTCCAGCTAAATATTTCCGTTTGACTTTAGGAAAAGAAGTACGTCTTAAAAATGCGTATATTATTAAAGGAGAATCTGTTATAAAAGATTCTGAAGGCAATATTACAGAAATTCATGTTACTTATGATACTGATTCTTTAAGCGGAAGCGGAACAGAAGCAAGTCAAAGAAAAGTGTCTGGAACGCTGCATTGGGTTTCTATTCCTCATGCGGTTGAAGCTGAAGTTCGTTTGTACGATCGTTTGTTTACAGATGAAGCTCCAGACAGTTATAAAGAGAAAAATTTCTTAGATTTTGTGAATCCAAATTCATTAGAAATTGTAACTGGATTTGTTGAACCAAGTTTAGCAACAGCTAAAAATGAAGACAAATTTCAGTTTCAACGTTTAGGATATTTTACTGTTGATAAAGATTCAACTACTTCAAAATTAGTATTTAACAAGACTGTTGGATTGAAAGATGCTTGGGAAGAAAAAGGTAAAAAAGAAGAAAATAGTATCAATAATTCTTTAAAAGATATTAATAAATATTTTAAAGTTGAGACTAAACCAGAACGTATCGCAATTGAAACAGCAATAGGGGAGAACATCAAAAATGTTTCTAGTTTTTCACTTTTGCAAAATTCTTTAAAAAAGAATATTAACAATAATAAAGCTTCGTTGTTGTTTTCTCAGTTTATTTTGAAATATTCAAATTGGAAATCTTCGGATTTTGAAGAAGAGGATATTAAAAAATTATACACAATGTCTTTAAGAAGTGAATCGACTTATGTTAGATCGAAAGCACTTTTAAATTTAAGAGATTTAGAAAATGAAAGTTTAAAAAATCAATTTGAAGAGGAAATTTTAAAATTACATTCAAATCCTCCAAAAAATGCATCGGAAAGAGAAATTGAAATTCTTGCCGAGATGATAAAAAAATAATATAATTATAATCTATTGAAAAG
>NZ_MUHD01000046.1 GCF_002217395.1 Flavobacterium plurextorum
GCTGTGCATCTCTACAATTTTTCTTTAATCAAATAAATATAAACTGGAAAATGATCGCTAAAACCTGCTTCTTCTAGTGTATTCCGTAATGGATATCCTTTATACTTTCCAGAGTTTTGAATTAAATATGGCCTATTAAAAATTCCTGCCTTCCAAAATTTGAATGTGGAAAAACCTGAATTTATTAATGATCCGGTCATCATAATTTGATCAAAAATATCCCATGAATCTCTAAAAGCTAAAGTTCCCATTCCTTTCACAGCCATTTCTTCAAATGGATTAAAAACATCAAATTCTCGAACTTCCGTTTTTTTTGCCTTTGCTCCTAAAGCTGCTTTAATACTTTTATTATAAGGACCATCGTTTAAATCTCCCATTGTAATTATTTTCGCATTTGGATTTATTTGCTGCAATGAATCTATAATCTTACGATTTAACTTTCCTGCAGCTTCTCGGAATGCGCTGCTAGCCTTTTCTCCTCCTGATCTCGAAGGCCAATGATTGACAATAATATGAATCTCTTCGTCTTCAAGAAAACCCGTTATTAAGAGCTGATCTCTTGTGAAAATCCTGCTTTTAATTTCCGTTTTAGTTTCGACATCTCCTAAATCTTCATTTTTATCTTCCTGAATAGCAGCTTTCTTTTTATATATCAGCAACGGAATGTTAGCAAATGATGTTGGTCTAAAATATTTCTTTTGATACAAAAGCGCAACGTCAATACCACGTTGATCAGGCGAATCAAAATGAATAATTCCGTAATCAAATCCAGCGATTTTTTCTTGTTTTATCAAATCTTCGAGCACGCCTCTATTTTCAACTTCGGAGCATCCTAATAAAATAGGTGCATTAGAATTTTCTGGAGTGCCAATTTCAGAAATGACCTTCGATAAGTTTTTTAGTTTTTGATCGTACTTTTCTTTTGTCCAATGCTGAGCACCATTAGGCGTCCATTCATCGTCATTTGTACTTACATCATTATAAATATCAAAAAGATTTTCAAAGTTGTAGAATGCAACTGTGTGGATATTGTATTTTTTTGATTGCGCGTTTGAAACAAAAATTACAAAAAAGGCGAGTAAACAAAAGTGAAGTTTAATAATTTGCATAACTTTAAAAATTGAAGTACCAATTTAAACAAAAAGTAAGAATTTTCAGTATTTTAATTTTAAAGAATTATTATATTTGTTAATTCCATAACTAAAAACCTGTATTAGAATTATGAAAAGCCAGCTCACTATCTCAAAATATTTTACCTACACTAAACTGGCATTTCTTATTTTTGCTTTACAATCATTTACCTGTCAATCTCAACAAAACATGATAACACCGCCTTATTTACAAAAAGGAGATACCGTAGCTCTTTTGGCAACAGCCCGAAAAAACATCGACGACAATTTAAAACCAACGATAGATTTATTGCACAGCTGGGGTTTAGAAGCTGTAATAGGCTCAACAATCGGGCTTGATTTTAATCAGCTTGCAGGAACAGACGAGCAGCGTGCAGCCGATTTTCAAAAACAATTAGACAATCCAAACATTAAAGCAATTTGGTGCGTTCGCGGTGGTTATGGAACCGTTCGAATGCTTGATCTATTAGACTTTACCAAATTTAAACAACATCCAAAATGGGTTATTGGTTTTAGTGATGTTACTGTTTTGCATAACCATTTAAATACAATGGGTTACAAATCGATACATGGTATTATGCCGGTTACCGTAGCTCGTGCAACTCCAGCGGCCGTTAGTTCGATGAAAGCCAGTTTATTTGGTGAGCCGCTTTCTTATACAATTGGTCCAGATAAAATGAATCGTTTTGGTAAAGCTACAGGCGAATTAGTAGGTGGTAATTTATCTATTCTTTACAGTTTATTAGGTTCGCAGTCGGCTATTGATTGTAAGGATAAAATTTTATTTATCGAAGATCTGGATGAATACTTATATCATATTGACCGAATGATGATGAATTTACGTCGTAATGGATGCATCGAAAATCTAAAAGGCATTATGATTGGCGGAATGACCAAAATGAAAGACAATGAAGTGCCATGGGGTAAAAATGCATTAGAAATTATTGATGATGTCACTAAGAAATACAATATCCCGGTGATCTTCAATTTCCCAGCTGGACATATTCAGGATAATAGAGCATTGATTATGGGAAATACAATTTCTATCGATGTCAATGCAGCTGGAAGCACTGTTACTTTTCAGAAATAGCAGTATTTCATATTCAATAAATACCACATAAAAATCTCGTAAAGACGCGAAGTCGCAAAGCACAATTAAAACTTTGCAACTTCGCGTCTTTGCGTACAAAAAACTTGAAACTTCGAACTTGAAACTAAAAACTAAACTATGGCAGAACATAATGAACTTGGCAAAAAAGGAGAAGATCTGGCTGCAGCATATCTTGAAGAAAACGGTTATAAGATCTTAGAACGAAACTGGACTTTTCAAAAAGCAGAAATAGATATTATTGCGCAAAAAGAAAATATTTTAGCAGTTGTTGAAGTGAAGACAAGATCAAGCTTAGATTTTGGATCTCCACAAGATTTTGTTAAACCAAAAAAAATTCAACTATTAGTAAAAGCAGTAAATGCCTACATAAACGATAGGGAAAAGGATTTTGAGAATGATTTAAACATTCGTTTTGATATCGCCGCAGTGCATAAAACGGGGGAAATATTTGCAATTGAACATCTTACGGATGCTTTTTATCATTTTTAACATATTTTTTTATTGTTATAATTCTAACAAATTGTTTTTTTATTTATCTTTGTAGAGATTTATAACATAAATTAACTAAACCAACCCAATTAAGTTACAAAAAAAAAGAAAAAAAAATTATGAAAACCGTTTCTTCAATCGTCGAAAATTACATTAAAACAAAACCCTTTTTATTGAATGCGTTATCGCTTGGAATTATCAATTTAACCTCTCTTTCTCGGAATATCATGACGGAGTTGGAAAGTGAATTTGGTAAGGAAGTAAAACAAGGTGCTGTTGTAATGTCGCTGAAACGACTGACTGAAGAATTGGATTTTAAATTAAATCATAAGATCAATAAAGTCATTAAAAACATAGGCGAAATTACCGTAAGATCTGAATTGACGGATTACACTTTTGCTGCTTCAGAAACTGTTTTAAACAAACAGGCTGATTTAATTTCTGATATTAATGCCTTATCTGATATCTTTTACACTTCGTCTCGTGGTGTAAATGAAACTAATATTGTAGTGAGCAGCAGTGTAAATCATTTAGTTGAAAAACACTTTATGCGCGAAAAGTTAATTCAGAAATTAGACAATCTGGCTTCTATTACTGTAAAATTACCAAAAGAAAACATCGTGGTTCCTGGTATTTATTATTTCATCTTTCAACGTTTGGCTTGGGAAGGAATAATCATAAACGAGGTAATTTCGACTTCAAATGAATTTACTATTTTAGTTGGTGAAGATCAAGTTGATGTTGCTTTTAAAGTTATTAAAGACTTAAAGAACTAGTTCTCTATCATAAGCAAAAAAAAATGGCGCATGAAAATTCATGCGCCATTTTTTTTGTTCAATATTTTTAAAATGAATAATTGAGAGCAATTCCAAAATCACTTCTTAATAAGGTGTCATTATTAATTAATACTGGTTTAAGTGCTAATTTTTCGCTTACATTAAATTGCGACAAGGCAGCATCAATATTTGCATCAATAATGTTTAAAACATAAAACCCGACCATGAAAAGGGCTGATAAATCTCTGTTTCTTTGAAATTGTTTTTGAGCCGAAAGCAGCTGACTGTCACTTAAGTTCCCCAAATAGTCTGAATCACTTTTGTTTCCTGCAAGTCTATTTTTATATTCGTCTCTGTAAATGTTGTAATTTTTTTGACTATCCAAATAAAAATAGGCGCTCGCACCAATTGCTCCATATATCAACGGAAGCTTCCAGTATTTCTGATTGTAAATTTGTCCTAAACCAGGTAAAATAGCCGAATAAAAAGCTGCTTTGGCAGGACGAAGAGGATCGATTGTTTCTACTTGTAAAGAATCGTTTTGAATCGTTTTATTTTTTATCTGAGCGGATATTGAGGTTAATCCAAAAAATAAAAACAGAATAATAAATTGATAGTTCATATAAAAGGTTTCTCTGAATTGATTTTCAAAGAAACCTTTTTAGTTCTAAGATTTTTCTTAAATAAAAGATAAAGAAAACTTAATGTTTTGTTTTGTTTTTCTGCCACGAATTTCACCAATTATCGCCAAATTAAATTTTATCTGCTGAATAAAATTTGTGCAAATTCGTGAAATTCGTGGCAACCTTTTTTATTATTTATTCCCCCAGCATTTCCATCAACTCTAAAGCCCTTTTAGTCGATTTTACATTGTCAAAAGTCAATAAAAGTCGTAAGCCGTTAGGTGTTTGTTTTTCTTTCATCGTACAAAGATTACTGTGGGTTTGCACAAATTTTATTACTTTATGAAAACGCTTTGATTGATAATAATCTGATTGTTGATCAGAAACAAAATAGCCAATCATTTTACCTTTTTTCATTACCAATTTTTCAATTCCTACTGCAGTAGCAATCCATTTGATGCGAATACTATTCATCAATGCATTGGCACGCGGAGGCATTGGACCAAAACGGTCAATTAATTTGTTTTGAAAAACAATTAATTCTTCTTCATTTTTCACAGAACCCAATTCGTTATACAAACTCAACCGTTCGGTAACATTATTGATATATTCATCAGAAAATAACAACTCAAAATCAGTATCGATTTGTAGATCTTTTACGTATTCTTTCGTTTCAATATCATTCTCTTCAGGATACAAATCTTTAAATTCGTTTTCTTTTAATTCTTCGATTGCTTCGTTCATGATTTTTTGGTACGTATCAAACCCAATTTCATTAATGAAACCACTTTGTTCACCGCCTAACAAATCTCCCGCTCCACGAATTTCAAGATCTTTCATTGCGATATTAAAACCACTTCCCAGTTCGCTGAACTGCTCCAAAGCCTGAATACGTTTTCTAGCATCTTCGGTCATTGACGAATATGGCGGACAAATAAAATAGCAGAATGCTTTTTTGTTACTTCGACCAACGCGGCCGCGCATTTGATGCAAATCTGATAAACCAAAATTATTGGCATTATTAATGAAAATTGTATTGGCATTTGGAACGTCCAATCCGCTTTCGATAATTGTGGTTGCCACCAAAACATCAAAATCTCCGTTCATGAAACCTAACATCAATTCCTCAAGTTTCGCACCGTCCATTTGTCCGTGACCAATCCCGACTCTCGCATTTGGAACCAAACGCTGAATCATTCCAGCGACTTCTTTTATGTTTTCAATTCTATTATTGATGAAGAAAACCTGTCCGTTTCGCTGAATTTCATATGAAATTGCATCACGAATAATTTCTTCATTAAAACCAACTACATTGGTTTCAATAGGATATCTATTTGGCGGAGGCGTAGTAATTACCGACAAATCTCTGGCTGCCATTAAAGAAAACTGAAGCGTTCTCGGAATTGGAGTTGCTGTTAATGTCAACGTATCGACATTGGCAGCGATGGTTTTAAGTTTATCTTTTACGTTAACTCCAAACTTTTGTTCCTCATCTACAATCAATAAACCTAAATCTTTAAAAACTACATTTTTGTTTACTAATTGATGTGTTCCAATTACAATATCGAGTTTTCCTTCGGCCAAATCTTTTAGCGTCTGTGTCTTTTGTTTTGCCGTTCTAAATCTATTCAAATAGCCAATTGTAACGGGCATATCTTTTAATCGTTCCGTAAAAGTTCTATAATGCTGATACGCTAAAATAGTGGTAGGAACTAAAACTGCCACTTGTTTACTGTTATCTACAGCTTTAAAAGCAGCACGAATTGCAACTTCCGTTTTCCCGAAACCAACGTCACCACAAACCAATCGATCCATTGGGCGATCGCTTTCCATATCCGCTTTTACTTCTGCTGTCGATTTGGTTTGATCGGGTGTATCTTCATAAATAAATGAACTTTCTAATTCGTTTTGCAAGTAACTATCCGGCGCAAACTGAAAACCTTTTTCTAATCTTCGTTTTGCATATAACTGAATTAAGTTGAATGCAATATGCTTAACACGCGCTTTGGTTTTTTGTTTTAAAACTTTCCAAGCGTTCGATCCAAGTTTATAGATTTTCGGCGGAGTTCCGTCTTTTCCATTGTATTTAGAAATTTTATGAAGCGAGTGAATGCTTACATAAACAATATCATTATCCGCATAAACCAATTTTATGGCTTCCTGCGTTTTACCTTCAACTTGAATTTTCTGCAAGCCGCCAAACTTTCCAATTCCGTGATCGATGTGCGTAACATAATCACCAACAGAAAGTGCTGTTAATTCTTTTAGCGTAATATTCTGCTTTTTCGAATATCCGTTTTTAATGTTGAATTTATGATAACGCTCAAAAATCTGGTGATCTGTATAAGCAGTTATTTGATTCTCTTCATCGATAAAACCTTGGTATAAAGGCAGTACAATTGTATTATATTGTTTTCTGATATTCTCAGAATTGGCTTCATCTAAACTTTCAAAAATATCGTGAAAACGTTTTGCCTGCGTTTCATTCGAACAGAATAAATAATTTTTATATCCATTAAAATGATTGTCGCTCAGATTGTTCAGCAATAAATCAAATTGCTTATTGAAAGATGGCTGCGGCTGAAAATGAAATTCAAACTTTTTAGTTGTCTTGAAAATTGGTTTTGAAGCCAATTCAACAATCGAAAAATCTAAAGCTCGTTTGATAAACGAAGCTTGATTTAAGAATAGCTTTTCTGGCTCGGCATGTTTTATTTCTTTCGACAATTTCTCAAAAGCTTCTTCTGCTCTTGCAAATTGTTTGTCTAACTGACTAAAAAGTCCGTCTGTATTTTGAATGAAAAGAACAGTCTTTTCGGCAATATAGTCTAAAAAGCTTTCGCGGTTTTCCTGAAATATCTTGTTTTCGACATTCGGGATAATCGTAATTTTTTTATGTGTTTCAACAGATAACTGAGTTTCTACATCAAAACTTCGAATACTGTCTACTTCGTTTCCAAAAAACTCTATTCTATACGGATGATCGTTTGAGAAAGAAAAGACATCGACAATTCCTCCACGAACCGAAAATTCTCCAGGTTCTGTAATAAAATCAACTCTTTTAAATTCGTATTCAAACAAGACTTCGTTGATAAAATCAATTGAAATTTTATCGTTTAAAGCTACTTTTAAAGTGTTTTTATCAAGTTCTCTTCTAGTAACCACTTTTTCAAAAAGCGCTTCTGGATAAGTAACAATTATGGCTGGTTTTTTTCGCGAATTAATTCTATTTAAAACCTCAGCGCGAAGCAAAACATTTGCATTATCTGTTTCTTCAATGTGATACGGACGACGGAATGAAGCGGGATAAAACAAAACATCCTGCTCACCAATCATTTGCTCTAAATCATTCAAATAATAAGCGGCCTCTTCTTTGTTGTCTAAAACAATCAAAAAAGGCAATTCTGTTTTCTTAAAGACAGACCGAATTATAAATGAAACCGCAGATCCCAACAATCCGCTAAGATTCATTTTTACCTGATTCCCTTCCAGTAAACTTGTGGCAATCTGCTGTGCTTTTGGCAAATTGTCATAGGTAGTATATAAAGCGTTTTTACTCAACTTTTGGTGCGTTTTGATCTATGTTTTGTATTGGTGACTGAGGTGCGCTTGTATTTAGAATCGCACGCGTAGTGTCTAACATTCTTAAGAAATCCTCTTCTCCTTGTTCTTTCGGAATTTTACTTTTCTCAACAATTTTATCCATTTGTCTTTCTAAGGAAACTAGTTCTTTATTAATGTCTCCAATTAAAAAAGCGACTTTATCATCTGGTATTTTACTTAAATGAATAAACAAATCCAACATTCTAACTTTTGTAATTAAAATTGAGATTCGGCTTCTTATTTGAGGCAGATTAAATTCAGCAGGAATATTATTGTTTAAGGCCATTGCTTTTTTTGAAATGGCTGTAGATTTTTTCTGAAATGCACCAATAGTTTTTCTTGGTTTATCTCCAATCTCTTTCATAAAATCGCGCCATTCTGTCCAGGCTCTTACATTTTGTTCGGAAATTTCATTGATTGGCTCATCAATAAAAACCCAGGCTTTATTGATGTTATTAAAAATTTTTTCATTCTTTTTAGCTTCTTTTGCATTTTCAGCTTGACGCTTTTCGTCTTGATTTTGACAAGATTGCAGCACTAAAATCAAAAGCAGAAATACTGCTATTTTATATTTCATTTCATAAAATGTTAGATCGCAAAGTTACAAAGTAAATTTACAATTACGAATTCTGATTTTTGCTAAAGATTCTATAAATCAAGGTTATTTTTTTGTCATCAATTTTAAGTAAAAAACTAATTTTATAAAGGATTTATGATCCAAAAAACGCCCTAAAAAAACACTCAAAAAGCACAAAGACACATTTCTTAAACAGAGAATTATCCAACAAACAAACTTTTTTGTTATTGAATTTATAAATTATGATTCTAAAAAACGTACGTAATTACGAAAACGTTATATTTGTGTCTCTAAAAAAATCATCTAAAAATGAATCCAAAAATATTAATCATTGGCGCTTGCGGTCAAATTGGGACTGAACTGACTCAAAAATTGCGCAAACTTTACGGAACCGAAAATGTAATCGCTTCTGATATTCGAAAATTAAATACTGATGTTGTTAATTCCGGTCCTTTTGAAGTAGTCAATGCTTTAGATTTTAATCAAATTGAACATCTTGTTGAAGTTCATAAAATCACTGATGTTTATTTGATGGCTGCACTTTTATCAGCTACTGCAGAAAAAAATCCAGCATTTGCATGGGATTTAAATATGAATTCCCTTTTTCATGTTTTGAATTTAGCAAAAGCAAAAAAGATTCAGAAGATTTTCTGGCCTTCAAGTATCGCTGTTTTTGGCCCTACAACTCCAAAAGAAAATACTCCACAATATACTGTAATGGAACCTTCAACGGTTTACGGAATTAGTAAACAGGCTGGTGAAAGATGGTGTGAATATTACCATAATATTTATGGTGTTGATGTTCGCAGTATACGTTATCCTGGTTTAATCAGCTGGTCTACTCCTCCAGGCGGCGGAACTACCGATTATGCTGTTGATATTTTCTATAAGGCTATTGCCGATAAAAAATACGAATGCTTTTTATCATCAGAAACCAAAATGCCAATGATGTATATGGATGATGCTATCGATGCTACTATCAACATTATGAAAGCACCTGTTGAAGAAATAAAAATACATTCGTCATACAATTTAGCCGCTATGAGTTTTACTCCAACCGAAATTGCTGCTGAAATTAAAAAGCATATTCCTGATTTTGAAATCACTTACAATCCTGACTTCCGTCAAAAAATTGCCGACAGCTGGCCGGCAAGTATTGATGACAGTTCTGCAAGAGAAGATTGGAATTGGAAACATACTTTTGATCTTGAAACAATGACTAAAGATATGATTGAACATTTGAGTTAAATCAATAAGAAGATTGAATAGCGTCCAACTTTAGTTGGATGAAAAAATAAATCACAACAAAGGGCTTTAGCCAAAACTGTAGCGGTTTGGCTAAAGCCCTTTTCTATTTAAATCTAATTCCTCCAGCTAAAGCTGAGGCTATTCAAAAAAACTTTATACCTTAAAACGAAAAAAGTCCCGCTTATTAAACGGGACTTTCTTTTTATTC
Organism: Flavobacterium plurextorum; assembly: GCF_002217395.1. Lineage (GTDB taxonomy): Bacteria > Bacteroidota > Bacteroidia > Flavobacteriales > Flavobacteriaceae > Flavobacterium > Flavobacterium plurextorum. Next base: position 9,766 of record NZ_MUHD01000046.1, read on the forward strand.
TTTTTTGAAAATTACTTCACTTCAAAAACATTATTCGTCTGTTTCACATCAGCCATTAATCCGCTTGGATCTATAGTGATTTTTTTGATTGCAGTTTTGTTTTTGTCAATTGTAAAACTATAGTTTTGTTGTGCCCAAGCCCAATCTTCTAAAACTGTTCTTTTTTCGTTTGGATTTGGATTTGGTTTGATAAAATTCATCATTCTCAACGGAATATAGAAATTCTCAGAAGTTCCGTCAGTATATTCAACTTTCAAATCAATTGGCATTGGCATTCTTCCAATTCTTTCTAACGAAACTGTTGTTTTACCTGCATTATCTGCAACGTCTTTAATTCCGTAATCAATTGTATTCGTTGTTTGTGCCCAATCTATTAAATACCAGTCTAACTCAGCTCCAGAAACTCTTTCGGCTGTTCTTTTGATATCATTTGGAGTCGGGTGTTTGAATTTGAAATCGTTGAAATATCTTTTTAAAGTTTCATCAACGTTATCTTTCCCTATTACATATTCTAACTGCGATAAAAAGATACTTCCTTTTACATAAGATGAAATGCTGTAAGGTCTGTTTTCATCATAACGGTCTCCGTGAGTTGTTTGCGGTTGTTCTTTTCCAGAATTTACTAAACTATAATAAGCTTTATAATTTCCAACAAAAGGATTTACTTCTTTTTTATCTCCTTTTAATTCATTCAAAGCACTGTCTTCAATGTAAGTTGTAAAACCTTCATCCATCCAAGGGTGTTTTGACTCATTTGAAGCCAAAATATGCTGAAACCATGAATGTCCTAATTCGTGAGTTGCTGTTCCTAAAATTCCTTCAAGAGTTCCATTTCCTAACATTAAAGTACACATTGCATACTCCATTCCGCCGTCGCCGCCTTGAATAAATGAATATTGTTTGTACGGATACTGTCCAACTCTATGATTGTAATAATCCATAACTTTTACCATTAATGGCTCTAGCTGTTTCCAGTTTGCAGTTGTTTTTGGATTGTTTTTGTAAAAGAAATGCAAATCGACATCGTTTGGTCCTTTTACAATATCATGAGTATATTCTTTATCAGCCGCCCATGTAAAATCGTGAACATTTGGCGCGATAAAATGCCATGTTAATGTTTTTGTTTTTTTAGGATAAACAACCGTTACACCAGCATCTTCGTAACCGTGTCCAATTGCATTTTTATCTTGTAAATATCCTGAAGCTCCAAGAGTATACTCTTTGTCAATTGTAATTTTAACATCAAAATTACCCCAAACTCCGTGAAATTCTCTTGCGATGTAAGGATCTGCGTGCCATCCTTCGAAATCAAATTCGGCTAATTTTGGGTACCATTGTGACATTGAAAGTTCAACTCCTTCAGAATTATTTCTTCCTGCACGACGAACCTGCACTGGAACTTGTCCATCAAAATCTAAAGTAAAAGTAGTTTTTGAATTTGGTAAAATTGGTTTAGGCAAAGTCACCTCCATGATAGTTCCTGAAACTCTTGTTTGTGCAGAAACACCATCTTGTTTGAAATTAGCAATTTTTAAATACCCTATTTCATTTGGTTTTAAAGTTTCAATACGGCTTTGTTTTACTTCTTTTCCATCAGCACCTTTTACTTTATTTACCATTCTTCCGTCTGGATCTTTAATAAAATGTAAACGTGCATCCATCTCACTTCCTGGTTGAAAAGCATTTAGAAACAGGTGATAAAATACCTTTTTTAAAGTGTCTGATGAATTATTGGTATAAACCAATTCTTGTTTTCCTTTGTACTGATAGTTTTTAACATCCATAGAAACCTCCATTTTATAATCGGCGTGTTGCTGCCAATATGGAGCGTTTTGTGCAAACGCAGGGCTTAAACCTAAACTCAAAAAGGAAAGTAAAATAATTTTTCGCATGATAGTTACAATAAAAATGGAAGAGCTGCCGCTCTTCCATTGGATTAGTTTTTTATTTATGTTTTATTTCTTCGACATTTTTTCAGCCATCAATAGGGCATTATAGGCATTTACCATTTTAGCCGTTTTTGATGATTCAACAGAAGAAACTGCTACAGGTTTTTCATCTGGATTTGGGTTTTCTCCTAAAATAACCTTTGAAGGAAGCGCAACTCCAGAGTCCATTAAAATATGTTTTACCTGTGATGCTTTTAGTTTTGGATAATAAGAACGAATTAAAGCCGCAACTCCAGCAGCATTTGGAGCCGCCATTGAAGTTCCTTGTAAATATTTGTATTTATTGTTTGGAACTGTTGCGTAAATTTCCTCACCCGGCGCAAAAACATCAACATTTATTTTTCCGAAATTTGAGAATGGTGCAACAACAGTTTCTCCATATTCTTTATTGATTGCTCCAATTGTTATTACATTATCTGCAAATTCTTTAATGTTGTCTTGAGAATCGTTTGGATAATTGATGTTTTTGTTTTCATCAATATTGTAACCGTCATTACCCGCCGCATGAACGATTAAAACGTCTTTTTTCGCCGCATACTTAATAGCATCGTAAACCCAATTTTTGTGCGGAGAGAAGCTTTTACCAAAACTTCCGTTAATTACTTTTGCACCATTATCAACAGCATAACGAATTGCTAAAGCAATATCTTTATCGTACTCATCTCCATCAGGAACAGCTCTTACTGTTAATATTTCAACATTTGCAGCAACGCCGTCTCCTCCTAAATTATTACCACGAACTTGCGCAACAATTCCCGCTACGTGAGTTCCGTGTAATGCTTTTTCCTTATCTGGACCAAAAACAATGTTATTTCCATAATACTTATTTTTGATGTCTTCAGGATTATCACCTACGATTTTTCTTCCATCATAATCTTTATTCAAGTTATAATTCAATTGATCGTAAACCTGTTCTTTATATTCTCCAAAATCAGCTTCTGGGTCAAAAGTTGGTCCTGCATTTGTAAAAATTCGAGTCATTATAGCTTTACTTCTTGCGACGTTAGGGTCTGTTGAAGTAATTGTGCTTAAATCTTCGATTTTATAAGTTGTTTTGTTAAGTTCCTTTTTGATTGTATTATGGAAACCTAACAACATGTCTACTTGTTCTTTGTCTTTTAAAGCTTTTTCATATTTCTCCGTATATTGAGCCAAAGCCTCTTTGTATTGAGCAGAACCATCATCGCCTTTTTTAACGATACGTGTCATCTCTAGATTTTCATGAACAGCGTTTCCAAGGAAATTCCATCCGTGAACATCATCAATAAAACCATTTTTATCGTCGTCAATTCCGTTTCCTGGAATTTCTTTTGCGTTTGTCCAGATCATTCCTTGTAAATCTTCGTGTTCAATATCAACACCAGAATCTACAATTCCTACTATAACTTTTTGACCTTTTTTCCCTTTTAATAGTTCGGCATAGGCTCTATCAACACTCATTCCCGGGATAGAATCTTTGATTAAATCAAGATGACTCCATCTTTTAAGTTCGTTTTCGCTGACTGGCGCTTTTTTAACAACTGTTAATGGAGCTTTAATAAATTCTTTTGAAGTTGAAACTTGCGCTTGTAAAGTAGCGCTGCAACCTGCTAAAACAAGTAATGCAAAAGCAGATAATTTAATAGGTTTTATATGACTCATGTATCTAAAAATAATGTATAGTTAAAAAGATGGGACTAAATTATGCTTTTTTGTTACAAAAAACTAACAGTTAACACTGTGTTGTGAATTTTGGAAGACACAGAAACATGAACTAAACCATTTCGTTTCAAATGATTTCCCTTAACCTGACACCAAAAAAAACTCTAATTTGATTGTCCTTTTTTTTAGGTTTAAAAAAAACATTTGCCTTTACGTTTTCCCGTAAGGAAAATTCGTTTAAAATAACTATTCTTGCGCGACTGAATTCTAAACCCAATCTATGAAAACAAAACTACTCTTATTGCTGTTACTGGCAAATTTTTCTATTTATGCACAAACCAACTTAGTTCCAAATGGAAACTTTGAAACTTGGACTTCCTCGTCGCAGCCAGACAATTGGTTTCGATTTTTTAGCGGCTTCGCTTCTCAAAGCAATATAGCACAAAATGGCGCTTCTAGTACTAATATGATGATAGCCAGCGGAACATCTAATTTTATAAATAGTGAATATTTTCCTGTAACGGCAGGTAAAAAATATAAAGTGACTTTGTACCACAAACTTGTAAAAGGAACGTTCTCTTCTATTGAGTTTAGTTTGTATCATAAACCTGGTACTTTTAAGTCGGAAATAACTAAAAAAACAGACCTAACTTTTTCTACTACCGAGTGGAGAAAAATAGAATTTGAATATACTCCTACTATTTCTGAAAGTATTGAAGTTGATATTTGGACATACGGAACTCTTAATTCTGAAATTTTGGTAGATAATGTTTCTATGGTTGATGTTAACGATATTCCTGTACAATACACTAAAATTCCAGACATCAATTTTGAGAAAAAATTAATTGCTTTAGGTTATGATTCTGGTACTCCAGATGGTAAAGTTCCAACTGACAAGATTAACAAAATAACCTATCTTGATGTTTCTTATAGCTCAATTACTGACTTAACAGGAATTGAAGATTTTGTTGCTTTGACCAATTTTTATACAATGCAAAATCAATTAGTTACGTTAGATGTTTCCAAAAACGTTAATTTAACAATCTTGCGCTGTGATAGCAACACTACTATTGAAACTTTGAATGTTTCAGAAAATACAAAACTAACTCAATTACTTTGCGGGAACAATAAAATAAAAAACCTAAATCTGTCTAAACTTACAGATTTAAGAGAGCTTTACTGTGACAAAAACCAATTAACATCTATCAATTTATCTAACAATACTAAATTAGAGAAGCTATATATTGATAACAATCAATTAACTGGACTTGATTTAACTAAAAATACTGCTTTAAAATATTTATACTGCAAGTACAATAAACCAATGTCTGAGCTTAATTTAAAAAATGGCAAAAATACCCTAATTGATAAAAATAGTTTTTACGCTACAGAAAATACGAGCCTGACTTGTATTCTAGTTGATGATGTAGCTTATTCTAACACAAATTGGACTACTGGTAAAGATGCTTCTGTTGATTTTTCTTTAGTATGTTCTGAACCTGAATACACTCTTATTCCTGATGTAGAATTTGAAAAAGAATTAGTTCGTAATGGACTGGATCTCAAACTAGACGGAAAGGTCTTAACTAGAAAAATTGAGGCTGCACAATATTTATATTTAGGTGATGCTCCAATTACAGATCTTACAGGACTATCGGTTTTTACGAGTTTAAAAAAATTAAGCGGCTACAATTTAAAAGTAAAAAGTATTAATGTTTCTAAAAACACTCAATTAACGGCTTTAGACTGTTCTGCTAATAATTTAGAAACAATTGATGTTACTGCTTTAGTAAATTTAAAAGAGTTAAATTTATCTAATAACAATTTGACTGAAATTAATCTTTCTAAAAATCAAGCTTTAACTGAACTTTACTTAACTAAAAATAAGTTTAAAGAAATCAATTTATCTGCAAATAAAGCTTTGGTATCACTTAATTGTAACAATAATCCATTAACCCAAATTAATGTTTCAGAAAATCCTGCATTAAAGTATTTGAATTGTACTGATCTTTTAATTACAAGTTTGGACGTAACAAAAAATCCACAGCTAGAATTTATCGATTTTGAGAGAAATAAAATTACAAGTCTAGACCTTACAAAAAATCCAGAACTATTAACTTTAAATTCAAGCCAAAACCCGATAACTTCTTTAAATTTAAGTAATAACAAGAAATTAACAACATTAGAAGCTTCGGGAAGTTACTGGTCTGCCGGCAATGGCGGTTCTGGTTCTTTAACTTCTTTAGACCTTACTAACAATGTTTTACTTACCTCTCTTGACTGTGGTGCTAATCAACTAACGAAGCTAGATTTAAGTGCAAATACAAAACTGCAATACATTCGCTGCTACGGAAATCTTATTACAGATTTAGATCTTTCTAAAAATACTGAGGTAATCGAATTATCATGCAATGACAATAAATTGAAAAGTTTGAATTTAAAAAATGGAGCGAATTCAAAAATAAAAAATATTCAATTTGCAGTTAATCCTTCTTTAAGCTGTGTACAAGTTGATGATGTTACTTATTCTAGTACAAATTGGACAAAAAAAGATGCGACAGCAAATTTTAGTTCTGATTGTGCTTATACAACCCTTATTCCAGATGCTAAATTTGAAGAAAAACTAATTGCACTAGGAATTGATACAGGAGCAAAAGATGGAAAAGTTTTAACTGCCAACATTGCAAGTTTAACTTCTTTAGACGTTTCAACTGCAGGAATTACAGACTTAACAGGAATTAGTGATTTTGTTAATTTAGAATCGCTAACGGTAAGTGATAATAATTTAAACAAAATAGATGTCTCTAAAAACTTTAAATTAGCAAGTCTAAATGTTGGGAAAAACCAGTTAACTCAAGTTAATTTATCTAACAACACAAACCTTCAAGCTTTTTATTGTAATGACAATTTATTTAAGTCGCTAGATCTATCAAAAAACAAAAAACTAGCCTCAATTTACTGTCCAAACAACAAATTGATTTCATTAAATTTAAAAAATGGAAACAATATCGCTTCAGATGCTGCTGGCGTTAAAAACTTCACCAATAACCCAGACTTAAAATGTATTCAGGTTGATGATGAAACTTATGCTAATACAAAATGGACTGCATTTAAAGATGCTAATACTGGTTACAGCTCAAACTGTGAATACACTACTGCAATCCCTGATCCTAAATTTGAAGATAAATTAATCGCTCTTGGAATTGATTCTGGCTTAAAGGACGGAAAAGTTGCTACGGCTAACATTATTGAAATTACATCATTGAATGTAGACAAATCTGAAATTTCAGATTTAACCGGGATTCAAGATTTTATATCTTTAAAAACTCTATCAGCTAGAAACAATACAATAAAAAATGTAGACGTTTCAAAAAATACTGAATTAGCAAGTTTAGATCTATATGCAAACAGCTTGACAACTATTGATGTTTCAAAAAATATTCTTTTGAAAAAGTTATTTATAGGCAACAATTCTATTTCCAGCATAAATATCACAAATAACACTGCTCTAACCCATTTAACGTTTGAATTGACTAAGATTGAGACCATAGACCTTTCGCAAAATAAAGCTTTACTTTATTTAGATTGTGCCAATGGAGCATTAAAGAGCTTAGATATTTCCAAAAACCCTCAGGTATATTATTTATACTGCTCTTACAATCAGTTAGAAAAATTAAATCTGAAAAATGGCAACAACACTATAATGTCTACCAATAATGTATCTTTCAATGGAAATTCAAAATTGTATTGTATTCTTGTTGATGATGTAAATTATGCTAACACAAATTGGTCTACTAAAAAATCTAGTGTTGCAACTTTTAATACAGAATGTACTGGTGAACTAAATTTACCTGCAAACAACTTTACAGTCGAAACTAAAGGAGAATCTTGTACAGGAGAAAACAATGGTGAAATTAGTATTGTTGGTAAAAATCCTTTTGCTTATACAGCAACTATAAATGATAAGTCGTACACTTTTACAAACAACAGTTTAAAAGTTACTAGCTTAACTCCGGGAACTTATAAAATCAAGATCACTATTCCGGAAATGATATTCGAACAAAACTTTACAGTAACTATTTCGAAAGCCGCTAACATTACAGGAAAATCGAGCGTAACCTCTAAAAATGTAGCCGTAGAAATTACTGAAGGAACTGCTCCTTTTACTGTGTTTGTTGATGGAACTCAACAATTTCAAACAACAGATTCTAACTTTAATTTAAGTTTAGAAAAAGGCGGTTTAATTGAAGTAGCAACTGCTAAAGCTTGCGAAGGTATTTTCTCTAAAAAAGTGGCTACAATGGATCTTTTAGGAACATTATCTGCGTATCCTAATCCAACATCTGGAAGTTTTGAAATTGAAATTCCAACTGGTCAAAAAGAAGTTAAAATCGAATTGTACAATTTTGCCGGCCAATTAGTTTCGACTAAAACATATTCTATCGAAAATGGAAAAGCACAGTTAAATCTTGAAAACCAAGCTTCGGGGATTTATGCCGCAAAAATCTATTTAGAAACTCCAGAATACATTAAAATTATAAAAAAATAAAAATGAAGAATTTTATATACCTATCAATCATTAGTTTTTTGTTTGCAGCATGCGGCGGAGGCGGCGGAGACGATCCTATTACTCCTCCAGTTACAAATACGGCACCTACAGTTCCTGTGTTAGTATCTCCAACTGATGGTAAATTATGTTTAGACAATACTGTTTCTTTACAATGGAATCAATCTACTGATACTGAAAAAGATCCGATTGTTTATCAAATTCAAGTTGCAAAAGATAATGGATTTAATCAAATTGTTAATACGCTTAACAACTCAACCATTACCTCTTCTCTTGCATTAGAGAAAAATACGGCATATTATTGGAGAGTACAGGCTTCAGACAGCAAAGGTTTATCTAGTGCTTACTCTGCAATTTTTAAATTTTATACTGCAGGAACTGCTGTTGTGAATCATTTACCATTTGCTCCAGAATTAGTTCAGCCAGCAATAAATTCTGCTTTAAGTACAGCAACAGCTTCTTTAAAATGGAAAGCTTCTGATGTTGACGCAGGTGATCTTCTAACTTACGATGTGTATTTTGGAACAACTAATCCTCCAACAGCAAAAGTTGCCGAGAATATAAGCGCTTCATCATTTGATGTTACACTTGACGCCACAAAAGAGTACTTCTGGAAAATTGTCGTAAAAGACAACAAAGGAGGAGAAACTGTTGGACAGATTTGGAAATTTAAAACCAACTAACCTTTAAATAATTACAATTAGTTAAACTAAAAATCCCGTTTTCATTCAATTGAAAACGGGATTTTTTTATGTTTTAAACATAATATTAAAGAACCTCTTCGCAGGTAAAAACATCTTTCAAACGAACACCTTTCTCGGTATGTTCAACCGTTATAATTTGATTATGTGCATCGTGTTCTAAAAACAAATAATAATTATTGTCAGCAGCGGCATTCAAAAATTTTGATTTTTCAGGCATTGTCAATAACGGACGCGTATCGTAACCCATTACGTAGGGTAACGGAATATGTCCCGCTGTAGCTAATAAATCAGCGCAAAAAACGATGGTTTTATCCTGATATTGGATATGTGGAATCATCTGTTTTTCGGTATGACCATCAACAAAGAAAATTCCGAAATTCATTTCTTCAGAAAATGCAAAATCACTTTCAGGACGTTTTATAAAATTCAACTGACCGCTTTCCTGCATTGGTAAAATGTTTTCCGAAAGAAAAGAAGCTTTTTCACGCGCATTTGGTTTTGTAGCCCATTCCCAATGATTTTCATTTGTCCAAAACTTTGCATTTTTAAAAGCCGGCTCATAAAAAGTTTTATCAGAATTCCACTGAACACTTCCTCCGCAATGATCAAAATGTAAATGCGTCATAAAAACATCGGTAATATCATCTCTATGGAAACCATATTTTGCCAAAGATTTATCAATCGAATGAGATCCCCAAAGTGAATAATAACCAAAAAACTTTTCTGATTGTTTATCCCCCATTCCGGTATCAATTAAAATCAAACGATTTCCATCTTCAATCAACAAACAACGTGCGGCTATATCGATAAGATTATTATCATCTGCAGGATTCGTTTTGTTCCAAATTGTTTTAGGCACAACACCAAACATTGCACCACCATCTAACTTAAAATTTCCTGATTCTATTGGGTAAAGTTTCATGAGTATAAATTTCTAATAAGAAAACAAAGCTAGGAAATCAATTTCCTTTATGCTACAAATTCTATTTAAAAACTCCCAACCCTTTATTCTAAAGTAATCGAAGTGCTTCCCATGATTTCTTGCTTATCAAAAAAGTTAACAAAATAAGTTCCTTTTTTAAAATCATTCTCATCGGCATTTAAAACTCCGTAAACATTAACAGGTTTTCCTTGAAAATCCACTGCCACGATAAAACTATAAACTAAAGCTTTATCATTTCCAAATTCAATTAATTTGTCTTCTCCTAAAACTTTATTTTTTTGATCTAAAACCTGAATATAAAAAATCTTTTTTCCTGTTTTAGCTACTGAATTTCCATTGATAGAAAAGCTGACTCTGAGTTTTTTTGTGTGTCTTGCTTTTTCAGTCTCTAGTTCCTTTCCAGAGCTATTCTCTCTTAATGCAATAACCTTAAAATTATTTGATGATAACCTTGAAGCATCCTTTATAGTCGACTCTAGTTTTTTTTGCTTCAAAATCAAAGTGTCATTTTGCGCCTTTTGCTGATACATCACAACATTTTGAGACTCAATTTCAGTAAGTAGATTTTGGTTTTGAGATTTGAGACTTTTAATTTCTAAACCTTTAGATTCTAATGTTATTTTTAAATCTAAAAGTTGTTTTCTATAAATTTGAATCTGAGTAATCGAAGGATTTTTTGAAGCTTTAATAATCTCCATTAAGTTTTCGACATTTTTTCGTTCAAGCTCCAATTGGTTTGATAATGAAGTCTTTTCTAGAATAGCTAAATCGTATTGCTGTTTTAGAACATTCAAAGAATCGATAATGTTTTTTTGCGCTGTAGATTCCTTACTTGGCTCTGCAAGATTAGTTTTAATCGAAGGAGTCTCAGCATCTTTGGCACTTTCCTTTAATTCACTACTAAAAATAAAGAATGTAGCTCCTATTCCAAAAACAAAAAATACTGCAAAAAGTGGTTTCACCCACTTATTCATATACTGTTTTTTCATAATTACTCACAATTAATTACAAAAATAACAATATAACAGCAGTTACAATAAGTACAAATACGGTTTTTAACTTTATTTGCCATTAAAATGCGAGAATCGCAAAAATTCGCAAAAATCATCAACCTTTTCGTTCAACAAACAGATTCACTGTAAAAAAAAAGAGATACATTTTTGCTCTGTTTTCAGCAAAATAAATTCTATCTATTTTAACATTTGTTATAATAATGTGAACCGCTATGGAAAAAGGTTTTTAAGTCGTATCTTTGCAGACAATTTCATTTGAACAGAGAAATTGGCATTTTATTTAATGTAATATTTTGATTACTATTTAGATGCGATTTTAAATGATCTTTTAAAAACAAATACCATAAACAATGATAAAGGTTTCTGATACAGCCAAAAAGAAAATCATCGATTTGATGACTGATGATGGTTTTGACGCCGCAAACGACTACGTAAGAGTAGGCGTAAAAAGTGGTGGATGCTCTGGTTTGTCTTATGATTTAAAATTTGACAAAACCAAAGGCGACGATGATAAAGTATTCGTAGATAATGACATACAAATAGCAGTTGAAAAAAAATCATTCCTATATTTAGCCGGAACAATTCTTGAATTTTCAGGCGGATTAAACGGAAAAGGATTTGTTTTCAACAATCCAAATGCCAGCAGAACTTGCGGCTGCGGAGAATCATTTTCTCTTTAGTTAAAAGTAGAAAGTCGCAAAGTCATTAAAGACTTCGATTGACTTTCAAACTTTAGACTTTCAATCTTTTAGACAATAAAAATATAATGAGCAAATACACTGAAGACGATTTAAAAATCGAACTCGAAACTAAAGAATATGAATACGGATTTTATACCAATATAGAATCTGAAACCTTTCCTATTGGCTTAAACGAAGAAATTGTAAGAGCTATTTCTCTTAAAAAAGAAGAACCTGAATGGATGACGGATTGGCGCATTGAGGCTTTTCGTGCATGGAAAGAAATGATTGAGCCGGAATGGGCAAATGTTCATTACGAAAAACCAGATTTTCAGGCAATTTCTTATTATTCAGCTCCAAAACAAGTAGATCCTAACAAAACTTTGGACGATGTTGATCCAGAATTGTTAGAAATGTACAAAAAACTAGGAATCTCTGTTGATGAGCAAAAAATGATGAACAATGTCGCTATGGATATTGTTGTCGATTCTGTTTCGGTAGCTACAACTTTCAAGAAAACTTTGGCTGAAAAAGGAATTATTTTCTGTCCAATTTCTGAAGCTATCAAAGAACATCCTGAATTAGTAAAAAAATATTTAGGAACTGTTGTACCTCAAAAAGACAACTTCTACGCAGCATTAAACTCAGCAGTTTTCTCTGACGGAAGTTTCTGTTATATTCCAAAAGGCGTTCGCTGCCCAATGGAACTTTCAACTTATTTTAGAATCAATCAGGCAGGAACTGGACAATTCGAAAGAACGCTGGTTATTGCAGATGCAGGAAGTTACGTTTCTTATTTAGAAGGATGTACCGCACCAAGCCGTGACGAAAACCAATTACACGCTGCTGTAGTTGAATTAATCGCTCTTGATGATGCTGAAATTAAATATTCTACCGTTCAAAACTGGTTTCCTGGAAACAAAGAAGGAAAAGGCGGGGTTTACAACTTTGTAACCAAAAGAGGTTTATGCGAAACGAACGCTAAAATTTCTTGGACACAAGTTGAAACAGGTTCTGCTGTAACTTGGAAATATCCTTCTTGTGTACTTAAAGGAGACAATTCGGTTGGAGAATTTTATTCGATTGCCGTTACCAATAACTATCAACAAGCTGATACTGGAACAAAAATGATCCATTTAGGAAAAAACACTAAATCGACTATTATTTCTAAAGGTATCTCGGCTGGTAAATCACAAAACAGTTACCGTGGTTTAGTTCAAATCTCGCCAAGAGCAGAGAATGCAAGAAACTTTTCACAATGTGATTCATTGTTAATGGGAAATAATTGTGGAGCACATACTTTTCCTTATATCGAAAGTAAAAATCCATCAGCAAAAATTGAACACGAAGCAACGACAAGTAAAATTGGAGAAGATCAAGTTTTTTATTGCAACCAAAGAGGTATTCCTACTGAAAAAGCGATTGCCTTAATTGTAAATGGTTTCAGTAAAGATGTATTAAACAAACTTCCAATGGAATTTGCAGTTGAAGCGCAAAAATTATTAGAGATTTCTTTAGAAGGTTCTGTAGGATAATTTCAAGATGGAAAATAAAAAAGTCATCATTTTAGGTTCTTCCCGAAAAAATGGAAATACAACCAAAATTATAGATGAAATTTCGAAAGAATACAATATTGACGTAGTAAATCTAAGTGATTATAATATTTCTTATTATGATTACGAAAGCAAAAATATAGAAGATGATTTTTTGCCTTTGATTAAAAAGATTATCGAAAATCATGATACTTTCATTTTTGCAACGCCAATTTATTGGTATAATATGAGCGGAATTATGAAGGTCTTTTTTGATCGGTTTTCAGATTTAATCCGAATCGAAAAAGAAACCGGAAGAAAACTTAGAGGAAAAAAAATTGGCGTGATATCAAATTCACACGACAATGAAATCGAAGAAAGTTTTTACATTCCGTTTAAAAAAACTGCCGATTATTTAGGCATGGAATATTTAGGTCACGCGCATTTTAATGCCAATATCCTAAACCAAACAACAAAAATAGAATTGACATTTATATAAAATAAAAAACAATGTTATCAATAAAAAACCTTCACGCCTCAATTGGTGATAAAGAAATCCTAAAAGGAATTAATATAGAAGTTAAAGCTGGCGAAGTACACGCTATCATGGGACCAAACGGTTCTGGAAAAAGTACACTTTCTGCTGTTATTGCAGGAAACGAAAACTACGAAGTTACAGACGGAGAAGTTTTCCTTGACGGAGAAGATCTTGCAGATTTAGCTCCAGAAGAAAGAGCACACAAAGGAGTTTTCCTTTCGTTTCAATATCCTGTAGAAATTCCTGGAGTTAGTGTAACTAACTTTATGAAAACTGCAATCAACGAAACTCGTAAAGCAAACGGTCAAGAAGAAATGCCGGCAAACGAAATGCTGAAAGTAATTCGTGAGAAATCTGAATTATTAGAAATCGATCGTAAATTTTTATCTCGTTCTTTAAACGAAGGTTTTTCTGGAGGAGAGAAAAAAAGAAACGAGATTTTTCAAATGGCAATGTTGGAACCAAAATTAGCTATCCTTGACGAAACCGATTCTGGTCTTGATATCGATGCTTTAAGAATTGTTGCAAATGGTGTAAACAAATTAAAAAGCGAGAAAAACGCAATTATCGTTATCACACACTACCAACGTTTACTTGATTATATCGTTCCTGATTTCGTTCACGTTCTTTACAACGGAAGAATCGTAAAATCTGGAGGAAAAGAATTGGCTTACGAACTGGAAGAAAAAGGATACGACTGGATCAAGGCAGAAAACTAAAATTTGTTTCAGGTTTCATGTTTTTTTAGTTTCAAGTTAAACTATATTTTGTAAGTTTAAACTTAAAATTACTAAAGCAGAAATTATGGCAACAATAACTCGATTTGAGGATTTAGAAATCTGGAAAGAAGCTCGACGATTAGCAAAAGAAATTCATCTAATTGCAGCTCATACAGAGTTAAGATCAGATCTCAGATTCAAAAATCAAATAAAAGCTTCTTCGGGTTCAGTAATGGATAATATTGCTGAAGGATTTGAAAGAGATGGAAATTTAGAATTTCGACAATTTTTATCAATTGCAAAAGGTTCGGCAGGAGAAGCAAGATCTCAATTATATCGGGTTTTTGATTTTGAATATATTTCCGAACAAAAATTCGAAGTTTTAAAAACAGATTATGAAAATTTAAGCGGTAAAATAAAAAACTTTATCACTTATTTAAATAAAAAAGATTTCAAAGGGAATAAGTTTCAATAGGCAACATGAAACTTGAAACCTGAAACACCGAAGGAAACAAAAACAAAATGGATTTAAAAGAAAAATTAGTATCGTCTTTTATGGCTTTTGAAGAGCGTGTCGATGTACATTCAGATTTACATGACATACGCACAAATGCTTTAAAAAACTTCGAAAATAAAGGTTTCCCAACCAAAAAAGAAGAAGCTTGGAAATATACATCGCTAAATGCCATCTTAAAAAATGACTTTTCGGTTTTTCCAAAGCAGGAAAATGCAATCGAATTCAGTCAGGTAAAAAAATACTTTTTACACGAAATCGACACTTATAAATTAGTATTTGTCGATGGCGTATTTAGTTCGCATTTGTCTTCTACAACACACGACGGAATTGATGTTTGCTTAATGTCATCAGCATTGACCAAACCAAAATATAAAATGATTATTGATACCTATTTCAATCATATCGCAAGTAAAGATGACAGCTTGACTTCATTGAATACTGCTTTTGCAATGGAAGGTGCGTTTATCAATATTCCGAAGAAAAAAGTAGCCGATAAACCAATTGAAATTATGTATTTCTCAACTGGAAGTGAAGCTGCATTAATGGTACAGCCAAGAAATTTGATTATTGTGGGCGAAAATTCACATGTTCAAATTATTGAGCGTCACCAAAGTTTGAATGAAAATCCTGTTTTAACCAATTCGGTTACCGAGATTTTTGCTCAAAAACGTGCAATTGTTGATTACTACAAAATTCAAAACGATAATAGCGAAGCGAATTTAATTGACAATACTTATGTTTCTCAACAACAAGAAAGTCATGCTTACGTACATACTTTCTCTTTTGGTGGAAATTTAACTCGTAACAACTTGAATTTTTATCATTTTGGAGAAAGATTGACAAGTACGTTAAACGGAATTTCGATCTTAAACGACAAACAGCACGTTGATCATTATACTTTGGTAAACCATGCAACGCCAAATTGCGAGAGTTTCCAAGATTATAAAGGAATTTTCTCTGATCGCTCAACAGGAGTTTTCAACGGAAAAGTTTTGGTTGAAAAAGAAGCTCAAAAAACAAATGCTTTCCAAAAAAGCAATAATATTTTATTGAGTGACAAAGCAACTATCAATGCAAAACCACAATTAGAGATTTTTGCCGATGATGTAAAATGTTCTCACGGTTGTACCGTTGGACAATTGGATGAAACAGCAATGTTCTACATGCAATCTCGTGGAATTCCACAAAAAGAAGCTAAAGCTTTATTGATGTACGCATTCTCAAATGCCGTTATCGAAAGCATTAAAATACCAGAATTAAAACAAAGAATTACTAAAATCATTGCCATGAAACTGGGCGTGAATTTAGGATTTGATTTGTAGAAAATTCTAACCATAAAAACAAAACCCCGATAAAAATTTATCGGGGTTTTGTTTTT
>NZ_MUHD01000047.1 GCF_002217395.1 Flavobacterium plurextorum
GCTGTGCATCTCTACAATTTCATTATCTTAGCTTCTCATAAAAATTTATAAAATGGCCATAGCAAAACCGTTCAATCTTACTAAATGGATTGAAGAAAACAGACAATTATTAAAGCCGCCAGTTGGAAACAAAAACCTTTATGTAGATTCAGGCGACTATATCGTAATGATAGTTGCAGGGCCAAATGCAAGAAAAGATTATCATTACAATGAAACCGAAGAGCTTTTTTATCAATTAGAAGGCAGTATAAAAGTGGTAATTCAAGAAGATGGAGAATGTAAAGAAATGGAGCTGAATGCTGGCGATATGTATCTTCATCCTGCTAAAATCCCGCATTCTCCAGTTCGTTCTAAAGGTTCAATAGGTTTGGTAATTGAACGTAAACGAGCAGGAAAAGGATATACTGATGGATTGTTATGGCATTGTGATAACTGCAATCATAAACTATACGAAGTGTTTTTTGAACTGCATAATATAGAGAAAGACTTTCTTCCGCACTTCGAGCATTTTTACAACTCTGAAAAATTAAGAACTTGTGATAAATGCGGCACTGTAATGGAAACTGATCCGAGATTTACAGCAAAAAAGTAATTTATTAATTGAGTTAAAATATCAAACCCGACAGGTTTTTAAAACGGGTCGGGTTTGGAATATATGACAAGATTAGATTTTAAAATCCATACAATACTGTTTAATCAGTGGCAAAAAAATTATAGCTCAAATCTCTTCCCTTGTTCAGGATAAATAATCTTCACGCCTAAATTGTTTTGATTTTTAATTTGCTCTTTAAGTTTTGTAATATTCTTAGCAGGCGGTTTTAAATGTGTAATAATAATGTTGAAATCTTTTAAGCTTCCTTTTCCTGCTAATTCTTCTAAAACAAGAAGCTCTTTCATTAGATAGTTAGGTGTTAGATGTCCAAATAAAAATTGATCAGGCTGTTCGTTTGGAAAAGAAACTTCAATAAAAATTCCTTTCAATTGTTTGTTTTTAATTAGAGGAGCAACTGTTGTCCATAAATTTTTAAGATTATCACTTTTTTCAACCTCGTCAGGTCCCGTATCACCTAAATATAAAACATACGAATCTCCATTTTTTATTAAAAATGCAGTGCTTTCAAACGGATTTACGTGACTTAACGGGAATGCTTTTACCGTCATTTGAGTGTTCGTAATCGGCGTTTCAAGATTGGTCTTTAAAGTCTCAAAATGATATTTTTTCAAAGGAGTTCCAGGGCCTTTATCGCCAAAATTTGCCCAAGTTTGATCATTAAAATAATGGTTTTCCATCATTTCCATGCATTTTTCAGTTGCATAAACCGTCTTAGAAGAATCTGCAGGAGAATTTATGATTAATCCAGAAACGTGATCTAAATGAGCATGTGAAATAAAATATCCTTTTATATATTTTCGTAAAACTTCAGCTGTAGTAACTTTAAAAACTTTGTTTTCAATAGCTTTTTCAATTCCTGCATTTATTGTTCCTGCGTCTAAACAGATATAGTCGTTTGTATGTACAGGAGCGAGTAAATAAGCAGAAAGATTTTTTTCGTCAATTCCGCCTTTTACACCCAATGGAACGATCTGAAAAGAAGATTTTTGATCTTTTTGAGAAAAGGCATTTAGAGTAACTAATATAAGACAGAGTAGAAGACGTTTAAAAAGATTCATGTTTTTTATTTTAGGAAAGCAAATTTCATCAAATTTAATGAATAAAGCAGGCTTTGATTCTGTTATTACTATTAAATAGCCTTAAATTTACTCTGATTTTAACTATTATGATTTATTAGAAAGTAATTTTAAAACAATATCTTTACGTATTAATATAACAATTTTAACTAAAAAAGTTACAATGACAACAATAGCATCACAATTTGGCATAAATGAAGCGCTTGAAAAGCTAGGAATAAAACAAGTAAATGAAGGAACTTCTACTGGAATAGAAAATTTCTCATCGGGTGAGATTTTAGATAGTTTTTCTCCTGTTGACGGGAAATTAATTGCATCTGTAAAGACTTCTACTCTTGAAGATTATGAAAAGGTAATGCATTCGGCAACAGAAGCTTTTAAAACATTTCGTTTAATTCCTGCACCGCAGCGTGGAGAAATTGTACGTCAGTTTGGACAGAAATTGCGCGAGAATAAAGAGGCTCTTGGTAAATTGGTTTCATATGAAATGGGAAAATCTTTGCAGGAAGGTTACGGAGAAGTTCAGGAAATGATCGACATCTGTGATTTTGCAGTTGGATTATCACGTCAGTTACACGGATTAACGATGCATTCTGAAAGACCAGGACATCGTATGTACGAACAATATCATTCATTAGGAGTTGTGGGAATTATTTCGGCATTTAATTTTCCAGTTGCAGTTTGGTCATGGAATACGGCTTTAGCATGGATTTCTGGTGATGTTTGCGTTTGGAAACCTTCTGAAAAAACACCACTTTGCGGTATTGCGTGTCAAAACATAATCGCTCAGGTTATTAAAGAAAATAATCTTCCGGAAGGAATTTCTTGTTTGATAAATGGAGATTACAAAATAGGAGAGTTGATGACAAAAGACGTTCGTATTCCGCTGGTATCAGCAACTGGTTCTACACGAATGGGAAAAATTGTAGCACAGACTGTTGCTGGTCGTTTAGGAAAATCACTGTTGGAATTAGGAGGAAACAATGCTATTATTGTAACTCCAGATGCGGACATTAAAATGACGGTTATTGGTGCTGTTTTTGGCGCTGTTGGAACTGCTGGACAACGTTGTACATCAACTCGAAGATTGATTATTCACGAGAGCATTTATGATAAAGTAAAAGATGCATTGGTAACGGCTTACAAACAGTTGCGAATTGGAAATCCGCTTGACGAAAATAATCATGTTGGACCGCTTATCGATTTACATGCTGTAGAAATGTATGCACTTGCCTTAAATAAAGTAGTTGCTGAAGGTGGAAAAATTCTTGTTGAAGGCGGAGTACTTTCAGGCGAAGGTTACGAAAGCGGCTGTTATGTTAAGCCTGCAATTGCCGAAGCTAAAAACTCATTTGAAATTGTACAACATGAAACTTTTGCTCCAGTTTTATATTTAATTAAATATTCTGGAGATGTAGATGCTGCAATCGAAATTCAAAATGGTGTTGCACAAGGATTATCATCAGCAATTATGACTAATAATTTACGTGAAGCCGAAAGATTTTTATCGGTTGTAGGTTCTGACTGTGGAATTGCAAATGTAAATATCGGGACTTCGGGTGCTGAAATTGGCGGTGCTTTTGGCGGTGAAAAAGAAACTGGCGGCGGTCGTGAATCTGGCTCTGATGCTTGGAAAATTTATATGCGTCGTCAAACCAATACGATCAATTATACAACTAGTCTGCCATTGGCACAAGGAATTAAATTTGATTTGTAAAAATAGAAGATTTATTAATAAACCGCTTTTTTCAATATTTGGAAGAAGCGGTTTTTTTGTATTGAATTTGTAGTAATTTATTTAGATTTGTATTTGATATAAATGAGTAATATATAATTCGATAAAATGCCTTTATTTTTTTTAGCAGGACTTACACCTTTTGGATATGCTTTTATAGGAGTTGCTCTTTTGTCTTTTTTAATAGCTTATTTGTGGCTTAGATCGTCAAAGAGTGAATATAAATTAGGTTGTTTTTCTATCGGAATTGCTGGATTTATTGTTTGGTTTGGTTTAATGTTTCCTACTTTTATCTCGTTTAAAATTATCGAAAGTGATAATGACGCAGCAAAAATTGGATTGCTTATTTTTTGGCTTTTTATTTTTGCTTTGATAGGTTATTCATTGTTTGCAAAAGACACAACAAAACTAAAACACATTATTCTTTCGTTTTTTAAATATCTTCTGTATTTAATTTTTATAGGTTTGTTTTTGGTATTGTTCTTCGGAATGGCATATTATATTTATTTGAGACTTTTTACAACCGAAAAAAATGAAGATCCTATTTGGGTCGCTTTCCTGTGTATCTTTTTTGTTTCTGTATTAAGTGTAATTGGTTTTGGCTTCTTGGTGAGAAATAAAGAAGATGAGAAAAAGGGAAAATCGACTTTTTATGATTTGGCCGAAGCAAAGTTAAAGCCGCAGTTAGTCATTGAACTCGATTTATCAAAAAATAAACTAAGTAGGTTTCCAGATGAGGTTTTGCAGTTTAAGAATTTGAAATTCTTAGTTTTAAGTCATAATGAAATTAGTGAAATTCCAAACGATATCAATAAATTGCACAAACTGATAGGTCTTGATTTAAGCCATAATCCAATTTCAGATTTAGAAAGGAATCGCTTAAGAAAACTGCTTTCTAAAGAAGTTGAAATTGTATTTTAAGGAATTCTGTAAAACAATATCCAAATAATAGCATTGTAAATATGAACGAATTTTTTGCATTTCTTACTCAAAATAAAGCCGATGCTGGAGTGGTTGTTTTTTTAATGCTTTTCAGTTTGGGTGTCGCTTTATTTCAAACCGTAATTTTTTCGGGGCTTTTTAATTTGAAATTTCCTAATTGGTTATTTTTTGTTTTATGTCCGATTATGGTTGGTGTGAGTTTTTTAATTGATCCCGGATATCCATTTGCGGTTATATTGTTTTTATTCGTCTCCGTTTTTCTATTCGGAATTATCGGAATGATTTATTCCGGAATTAAAAGCAGTAAACAAGAAAAAATAGAGAGAGAAAAGTTCAATAGGATTCACAATATTCCAAAAACGAAATTAACGGATAAGCTTCTCGGATTCTTTGTTTTAGTTTGTATTGTTGGAGCTTTTTATGGGCTGGTTGTAACTGAGAATTTAAAGCTTCTGTTTTTAATTATTCCTGGTTTTGTGTTGGTTAGCTCGATATTTTTTCCAAGCAGTAAAAGCAAATTTTATAAAATGCAGTCAATTTTGCCAACATCAAAAATAGATGCAATTGCTATGGGTTTAGTTGAAATTGAAGGAGATCTGGAAGAAATCGAACCTATAATTTCTCCTTACTTCAAAAAACCATGTATTGGTTATTCGTATAAAATAGAAAAAGAAAGTCCGAGAGATGATGACGGCAGAACCACATATTCAACTATTTTCAGCGAAGTAAAAACGGGGAAATTTAAAATTAAAGATGAAACCGGTTCTGTTACGGTAGATGGTGAAGGATTAGAATATTATTTTGATAGAATTGACAATCAGTTTGGAGGAAAAACAAGATATACTGAAACCTACCTGAAAAGTGACGATTATATGCTGCTTATAGGTTATGCTGCCTCAGATAATGGCAGTGTAATAATAAAAAAAGATAGTGCAGATACTATTTTTGGAATTGCAGTTCCAAGGAGTATTTCATTTAGAAATAAATACAAACCGCTGCTCGATTCTTTTTTAACCGTTTTGTTTTTCATCTCACTTGTACTCATCTATATTATTTTAAATTAAAGAAAATATGACTGTTCAAAACATTGCCTTAATTATCGGAATAATTCTAATTATTGTGTTTTTTAATTTTTTTATCAGAATTTATAACAAGCTGGTTATGCTGAAAAATAATAATGAAAAAGCATTTAGAAATATTGATGTTATCCTGATGCAGCGTGCAGAAGAAGTGCCGGAATTGGTAAAAATTGTGTCTAAATTTACAGAACATGAAACTGCAATGCTTACTAATTTGACCAAATTAAGAACAGATTTTTTGAATGCTAAAACGGTCGAAGAAAAGATTGATAATGCCAACGAGTTTTCGAAATCATTAAAAAGTATTTTTTCAGTTTCTGAGAATTATCCAACGCTGTTATCAAATAGCAACTTTTTAGAATTGCAAAAAAGAGTTTCTCAAATGGAGGATAAAATTGCTGACCGACGAGAGTTTTTTAACGATAGTGTAAACTTATATAATGTGGGGATTCAAGAGTTTCCTAATTTTATTTTAGCGAAGCTAATTGGGTATAAAACGCAGACTTTATTTGATGTTACACCAGAAGATAAGAAATATGATGGAGTTCAACTTTAATACTTTTTTGGGTTACGAGAACGAAATTAACAGCCTGAATGATACCGTGCTTATTTATGGTTTTGGAAGTATAATGTTTGGTTTAGTAACTTTAACATTTGCAGCTTTCATAATTAGAAAGCTTGGTTTTGGTGCTGTTAACAGCTATTTTACAAGTCCGCTAATGTTGTCTTTGGGACTCACAATATTGGTTTCTATTTTGCCTACAATTGTATTTTATGTTGTTGCTAATGATATTTCACCAGTGAAAATTTTGTACTGTTGGATCACAATTTTTATAGGAATGTTTCTGTTTGTTATGTTTAATTTAGAAACTATTAAAAGCTTTTTTAGGGAGTTTAATAAAGTAAGTGAACAAGAAGAATTTAGAAACAGAAAAAGATAAATTATAATTTGAATGAAAATAAAAAAGGCTTCCAAATATTTGGAAGCCTTTAATTTTATAAATTATTTTTTAATAATGGTTTGATTATAAGAACCATCGGTTGTGTATATTTTAGCTAAATAAGTTCCAGTAGTCAAAGTGTTTAAATCGATGCTTTCCCTTCCTTTTTGAACCGTTTTTACAAGAAACCCAGTTATATTATAAATAAGAATTTTTTCAACAGTCAAATTAGGATCGGATAAATACAAAGTGCCAGTTGTTGGATTTGGGTACAAAATTGCTTGCGCGCTTTCAGTCTTCGCTGATACTTCAGTTAAAGATTCTGTTTGTGCAATTCTTTGCGTTGAACCGCTGTATGCAGTACTCATATAAAAAAGATTTGCTGTATCTTTTTTCGTAATCGTGTGACTGCCGGCAGCCAGCGAAACCGTTACAATTCCGTTTGAAGCAGTTCTGTCTACATTATCAACTTTTATAACAGCCGATGCTTCAATTAGTACAAGCGTTAAAGTACTCGCTTGAGACGTTGTAAAAGAAATATTTGTTGAAGATTCTATTTTTAAACATTGCGTCAATGTTAAGTTGTTGTAGGTTACCGTGCCTTTTGTAGTGGATAGATTTCCAGTTATAGTATAAAAACTGCTTGTTTTACCTGAAGCTGTAAAATTGTGTATTTCGTCTCCACTTGGAGTATTTGTCGTTACAGTTATAGTTCCTGAATCAGTTACAGTGTTTCCTGTTCCAACAGTTGTGATAGAATAGGATAGTGTTGCGGTTGGTGTTCCTGATATTGTTATAGTTTTAGCCGTTGTATTTTTTACAAAACTAATTCCAGAAGAAGGTAATCCAGTTACAGCTGCGTCAGTTGCAGTTCCGCCCCAAGTAAATACAATTGCATTTATTGCAGTTCCGCTGTTAACAGTCTGACTATTATTATTAGTCGACGTCAATGTTTGAGTTCCAGCTGGATTAACTGCAATTGTTCCAGAGCCTGTTGCCGGCGTTCCAGTTCCTGAAGTAGTAATTGAATATGATACTGTTGCAGTTGGTGTTCCTGATATTGTTATTGTTTTTGCCGTTGTATTTTTTACAAAACTAATTCCAGAAGCAGGCAATCCAGTAACCGCAGCATCCGAAGCGTCTCCGCCCCATGTAAAGACAATACTGCCAATAGCTGTGCCGCTTGTTACTGTTTGATTATTATTTGATGTTGAGGTTAATGTTTGTGAACTTGTCGGAGGATTCCCTTCGCCTTGTACTGCAACTAAAGCGCCAGTATAATTTGTTAATGTTGTTTTTAGCGTTGTAATTACTAGAGATGAAGTATCATCTACACTATTATCAAACACCCATTTTAAATTTCCGCCAGAAACACGTCCCGCATATTGTGTCACTTTTGTTTTTGCCGCTGCGGGTTGATCTGTTACGAGATTTTTTACATATAAAGCAGCGTCAGTATCAAAGTTATTGTATGTATTTGCTCCAGATTTTGATTTTACACTGCTGCTTACTGTTTCGGCTCTTGTAGTTGCCAAATAAGCATCAAAATCTGTAGCAGAGCTGATTTTTCCTGAAATATTGTATAAAGGATTCGGATCATTGTAAGCCACAAATCGCATATTATTTGTTCCGTTTGAAGCTTCAAAAGTATTGTTAAAAGCTTTGATTGAACCTCCAGCTTCTCCAGAAAATGTTCCCATTGTTCCGGCATTATTCACTTGATTCGCTTCATCCCAAATGTCAGAACCTTGCAGCGAAGTCATCATTGGGTGTTTGCTATTGCGATAATAATTTCCCTCTACAAATAATGAAGAACCCAAAGTTGATCCTGCGCCGTATTTTGAAACGCCGTCGTAATAATTATTGTAAATGTGAGCTGAATAATAACGAACTCGAGGATGGCGAGAATCAGAATGGTCAAACCAGTTGTGGTGATATGTGATGTATAAACCAGTTGTGGTTCCTTCGCTTAGCCCTAATAAACTTGCTTTTCCATTATCCCAAAAGTGATTGTAGGATAAAGTAATGTATGTTGAAGATTTATTGTCTAATGCTCCGTCACCTTTTATTTGATCGGCATCGCTTCCTGCATTTCCGTAGAATAAATCGCAGTTGTGAACCCAAACATGATCATTATCTTGCTGCATTCCAACATTGTCTCCAGCAGTACTATTGCAATTCATGAAGCCAATATTGTTTACTTCAACATTTGAAGCAGATTTTAGACGAACTCCCCATCCATTTGCGACAGCATCTGTTCCTATTCCTTCAAAAGTGATGTAGCTTGAAGCATTGTTTGCATTTTCAATTACAACGTCTCCGCCTTCCATAACAGTCATATCCGTTATGTTGCCAATCAACCTGATTATAAATGGGCGAGTGTCTTTTCCTTTTTTGATGGCATAAAGAATATTTTGTAAACCAACGCATGGATTTGCACTGGCGCCGGTAATGTTCATCGAAATGGTGTTTTTTGTATTTTGTGTAATGTATAGAATTACAGCATTATCTTTTGGCGTTCCATCAGCTTTATATCCTCCGGGAACTCTGCCGCTTTCAAATGCAAATCCGTTTCGATCTTGTGCTAATACCGTTAGAGAACTCGTTGTTGAGCCCGAACCTTCTGTACCAGAAATTACAGGTTTAACTTTTACAATGTAACTTCCTGCTTTCAAACCAGGAATGTCTGCACGAAAATAACTTCCGTAACTGCGAATCAATTGATCATCAATTTTTTGGTCCGTTAGACCATTTCCTGTGTAGTAAACATTGTAGGTTTGAGCGCCGCTAACCGGCTGCCATTTTACAAAAGCGGTTTCAAGCCATCCAGAGGCTTCTGTGATTTGAACTTGTTGAGCCCATATTTGGACGGTAACAAGGAAAACGGTTAAGAAAAGTAGGTTTTTTTTCATAATAGTTTGGGTTAAAAAATTAGTAAAAGTTATTAAGTGGTTTTAATTATCTCAAACAATAGTAAATTGTAATCGATTGCACAAAAATATATAAAATTTTGATATTCTTATTTTTTTAGTAGTAAAAAAATATATAGTTTAAAATTTTTGTAGTTTAGTTTTTTATTATGTAATAAATTGCATTAATTGTAATTTATTACATAATACATAAAAACTTCGCTAAGTCTTATTTTTATTACTTTTTTAAGATGTATGGATTTCTTGAGATTCTTAAGATGTATCTCTTTTTGAAAAAATTAAATTTTTTCGGCAAATTCGTTAAAGAAAGAAAAAGATTACATCAGTAAAGAGAAATAAATGCCAAAAGTATTTATGAATGCAGAAAAAACTACTTGAGATATTTGTTTTGCTTTTAAAATAAAAATAGAGTATCGTATAAAATGAAGTTGTAAATGTGTTATTCTATTCTTCTGTTTTTTTGAAATGTATAGGCATAAAAAAAGCCTTTTTGATTATCAAAAAGGCTTTCAGAATATTGTAAGTAAGTATTTAGTCTTTACTAGATAGTTTAGATAGTAATCTTAAAAATTCAATATACAACCAAACTAAAGTAATCATTAGTCCCATTGCGCCAAACCATTCCATGTATTTTGGCATTTTTTGTTGTACACCTTTTTCGATTTGATCAAAATCTAAGAATAAGTTTAAAGCAGCGATAACAATTACAAAAACACTAATTCCGATACTCATCATCGAATTTCCATGATGTACAGGAGTCCAGCTTGTAAACATTGAAACTACCCAAGAAATTAAATAATAAGTTGCAATTGCTAATGTAGAGGCAACAACAACTGATTTGAATTGCTCTGTAACTTTAACAATTCTGAATTTATACAATCCTAAGCAAACTAAAAAGGTTACAAGAGTCGCACCAACTGCATTAACAACAATTCCAGGATATTTTAATTCAAAAATTGCAGATATTCCTCCAATAAATAAACCTTCAAAAAGGGCATATCCAGGAGCTAAGTATGGAGAAGCTTGTGGTTTAAAAGCAGAAATAACAACTAAAATCAATCCAACAATTGCACCGCCAATTGCAGGTAACATTGGATTCATTCCGTTAAATGCCATCCACCAAGTAATCATAGATGATGCACATAATATTAAAAATAAAATAGCTGTTTTATTAATAGTACCAGACAAAGTCATTTCCTGATTGTAATCAATAATTTTTGCTTCGTGTACTTCTTCAGCTCTTGAAACGGCATTTGATGAAAAACGCTTGTTGCTTAAAAATGGATTATTTGAATTGAAGGCCATAGTTTTAATACATTTAATTGAACCCAAATATATGGAGTTTTTTCGAGGTGGGGCGACTTGAGGTAAATTTTTAACATGATTTTCTCTTCTATAAAAAGAGATATAAAAAAAGTCCATCAAAAAAAAAATCTTGATGGACTTGTGTTTATTTTGAAGTATATTTTTTAATTCAATAAGTCTAAAACTAATGATGGGAATAATCCTAAAACAATATTTAAAACAATTGACACAATTGCAACTGCATAAATAAGAAATGGTTTTCCTGTACGTTTTTCATTTGGTTCTTTAGAATACATTGCCAAAATAAGTTTGAAATAATATCCAACACTTATAATTGAATTAATTACTGCTACAATAACTAAAGCAATATATCCCGCTTGAATTGTTTGATTGAATAAGAATAATTTCGCGAAGAATCCTGAGAAAATTGGAATACCAGCCATAGACAATAGTGAACCAGTTAAGATTGCAGCTAATAGTGGATTTGTTTTTCCAAGTCCGTGGAAGTTCGTAATATCTTCGTTGTCCTGATTTTTACAAACATATAAAATAACACTAAAAGCAGCGATTCCCGCTAAAGCATAAGCTGATGTATAATACAATAAAGTACCTGCAGATGTTGCGATAGATAAGAATGTCATTAACATGAAACCTGCGTGTGAGATTCCTGAAAATGCCAGCATACGTTTTACATTAACTTGACGTAATGCCATTATATTTCCAACAGTCATAGATGCAATTGAAATAATTACAATGATGTTTTCAAATGTTCCTAAAAGTTCTTGATTTTCAAGAGACGGAATTAAATTTAGTCCGGCAACTAATTTATAAAGTGTTGCAATCGCAACTACTTTTGCCAATGTGCTCATTAAAGCAGTTGTTAAAGCTGGTGAACCTTCGTAAACATCTGGTGCCCAGAAATGAAATGGAACAGCTGCAATTTTAAACAACATTCCGATTGTCATTAAAACCATCCCGATAGGAAACCAGATTGGAAGCTCGGCAGATAAAGAACTTTCGTAAATTTCTGTAACATCAAATGTACCCATTGCTCCGTAAATCAAACAAATTCCAAATAAAATAATTCCCGATGCAAAAGATCCCATAAGGAAATATTTCATACCTGCTTCATTACTTTTAATATTCAAACGATCGCTTGCTGCAAGAACATATAGTGCGATTGATAGAATTTCGATTCCAAGGAAAAACATTGCTAAGTTTCCAAAAGAAACCATGGCAACAGCTCCAGCTAATAAGAAGATTTTTATGGCAATGAAATCAGAAATTTTAGATTGATGATTTTCGTAAAAATTATGGCTTAATGCTACAAGGAAAATAGTCAGAATAATAAATAATGATGAAAAGGCAGTTGAGAATTTATCTACTGCAATCATATTATTGTAATAACTTGCTGTTGATCCAAATTCGTAAAAGTTAAGTGCCAAAACGCCCAATAAACCTAAAATGGTAAACGGAACGATGCCTTTTCTAAAATTTAGAATTTCAAACAATAGGCAAAAAATACCCAATCCTGTTATAGCTATTAATGTATTCATTTTTGTTTTTTTGATTTAGGAAATCTAAAACGCCCTAATTTATTTTATTTAAAATATATTTTTATTTTTTTCAGCATTTTAATTCTTTTAGTTTCGGATAAATCTGAAATCAAAATTCGTTAATCTGCATTCTAAAATCTTAGTTTTTATTGATAACGTTTAAAATCGTTTCTAAACTTGGTGTAATCAAATCTGTAATTGGTTTTGGATAAAATCCAAAGAAAATTAATACAGCAATAATTGCTACCATCGAAATTCCTTCGTTTACAGAAACATCTGCAAAAGTTTTTGAATTGGTTTCGCCCAACATTACATTTTGAAACATTTTAAGCATATAATAAGCTCCTAAAATAATCGTTGTTCCGCCTAAAACAGCATACCAAATATTAATTTGAGATAAACTGTATAATACTGTAAACTCTCCAACAAAGTTAAAAGTAGTTGGCAAAGCAACAGAAGCTAAAACCAAAATTAAAAACATTGAAGTGAATTTTGGAGATTGCGTACGGATTCCTCCTAATTCGCTGATTTCTCTAGTTTCAAATCTTCTGTAGATAATTTCTGCAGCATAAAATAATCCAACTACAACAAATCCGTGAGCGATCATTTGCAGAACAGCACCTCTAAAACCATCAATAGTTAAAGTGTAAGTTCCTGCAGCAATTAATCCAACGTGAGCAAGAGATGAATAAGCCAATAATTTCTTTAAATCTTTTTGTCTTAATGCTACGATTGAACCGTAGATAACTCCAGCAATTCCTAAAGCGATAAAGATGTTCATGTATTCTTTTGCCGCAAGAGGTGCAATTGGCAATTGCCAGCGAATTACACTGTACAATCCCATTTTTAACATGATACCAGATAAAAGCATTGTTCCAACTGTTGGTGCTTTTTGGTACACATTTGCCTGCCATGTGTGGAAAGGGATAATTGGAATTTTGATAGCATAAGCTAAGAAGAAAGCTAAGAAAATCCAGAATTGTTCGCAAGCTGATAATTCTACTTTATATAAATCTTCGATTAAGAAGCTGCCTGCTTTTTGGTATAAATAAATAAAAGCAGTTAACATGAATAAAGAGCCGGCAAGTGTGTAAATAAAGAATTTAACCACTGCTTTTCTTCTTTCTTCAGCATCGCCATTACCCCAAATAAGAGCAATAAAATAAATAGGAATAAGAGCTAGTTCCCAGAAGATATAATATAAAAGACCATCTGCTGCAAGGAAAGTCCCTGTCATTGCAAATGCCATGAATAATATTAGAGCATAAAAAGCTTTTGAATTTTTATATTCATTTCCAAAAGAAGAGAATATAATAATTGGTGTCAAAGCTGTAGTCAATAAAAGCATTGCAATTGCTAATCCATCAGCATTTAAAGCGAAGGAAATTTTAGGTTGTGTGATCCAAGCATTGATAAGGCTGATATTTTCACCAGCATTAAAATGGTTTAACAATACAACCGAACAGCCTAAAGCTGCCAAACTAAAGAACAAAGCTACTTTTGAAGCGAGTTTGTCACCTGCAAAATAGGTGATAAATGCACCAACTAAAAGAATAATTAATATAAGAGAAACGTTCATAGTTATAAAATTATTGAGCTAAAAATAAATAAGAAACAATTGCGCAAAGACCCAAAACGAAAGCAAAAAGATATAATCCGATACTTCCAGTCTGCAGTTTTTTACCCTGAAAAGCTAATTCATTTGCTACTTTTCCTAATCCGAACACAAGTGCCGATAAGCCAGTTTCGATATAATCTCTAAAGAATCTTGATAATCCGTTTATAGAGCGAACAAATATCGCATCGTAAGCTTCATCAACATAATATTTGTTGTATAATACTTTTGTTAAACCTGTAATGTTTTCGTCAGTTTCAGGAACATTATCTTGTTTAAAGTATTTTACGTAAGCAATTAAAATTCCTAATAACCCGCCTAATACAGCAACACCCATTAAAGTGTATTCTGTTGGTCCTAGATGGTGTTCTTCGCCAGCTGTTTTTGTGAAAAGAGGAGCTAAATATTCATTTAACCAGCTGTTTCCAGGTAAACTGATTAGTCCGCCAAAAGTTGCTAAAATTGCTAAAATGATTAATGGAATTGTAATTAAAGTACCACTTTCATGTAAATGATGTTTTTGCTCTTCAGTTCCTCTAAATTCTTTAAAGAAAGTTAAGAACATTAAACGGAACATATAGAAAGCTGTCATGATTGAAGCAATAGACCCAACAACATATAATGGAATACTGTGGTGGAAAGCTGTCATTAAGATTTCATCTTTTGAGAAGAAACCTGAGAAAAACGGAACTCCTGAAATGGCTAATGAAGAAATCAACATTGTCCAAAAAGTGATTGGCATTGCTTTACGCAAACCACCCATTTTACGCATATCCTGCTCACCATGTAAACCGTGAATAACAGAACCTGATCCTAAGAATAAACAAGCTTTAAAGAAAGCATGTGTGATTACGTGAAAAACAGCTACTTCGTAAGCTCCAAATCCTAATGCTAAAAACATTAATCCTAATTGTGAAACGGTAGAGTAAGCTAATACTTTTTTAATATCTGTTTGAACTAAACCAATTGTAGCCGCAACCAATGAAGTTATAGCCCCAATAATGGCAATTACAGTTTGTACATCTGTTGCAAGATCAAAAACAAAGTTTAATCTTGTTACCATAAAAATACCCGCTGTTACCATTGTAGCGGCGTGAATTAAAGCAGAAACAGGAGTTGGTCCAGCCATCGCGTCTGGTAACCAAGTGTACAATGGAATCTGTGCAGATTTACCACAAGCTCCGATAAACAAACATAAAGCTGCTAAAGAAAGTAATGGTAAGTTTAGATCTGTTGTTCCTGCGATTGCAGTTTTTAAAGTGGTATAATCTAAAGTAGAGAACATTGAACCAATGATGAACATACCAATTAAAAGACCTAAATCTCCAATTCTGTTCATGATGAAAGCTTTCTTTGCTGCATCGTTATAGTCTTGGTTTTTATGCCAAAATCCGATTAATAAATAAGAGCAAAGTCCAACACCTTCCCAACCAATAAATAATACTAATAAGTTGCTTCCAATTACAAGTGTAATCATAAAGAATACGAACAGATTTAAATAGGCAAAGAATTTGTGCATATTCTCATCATCATGCATGTAACTGATAGAGTATAAGTGAATCAAAGATCCAATTCCGGTTACGAATAATAACCAAAGAACTGATAATTGATCTAATAAAAATCCAAGATTGATTTTTAGATTACTAATTTGAATCCAGTCAAATAAAGTAACTTCAATTGCTTTTCCAGTTGAAGTTATTTGATTAAAAAGAACAAGAGTAACTATGAAAGAAACAGCCACGGCAGCAGTTCCGATAAATCCGGAAACTGTTTTTCCTAAGCTTTTCCCAAAGAAAACATTAATTAAAAATCCTAAAAAAGGAGCTAAAACTAAAACTAAAGCTAAATTGGTATCCATTTCTATTTTATCCTTTTAAATTTTTTAAATTATCGATACTAATTGAGCCAATGTTTCTAAAAATAGAAACAAGAATAGCCAATCCTACTGCAACTTCAGCTGCAGCAACTGCCATCGAAAAGAATACAAAAACTTGTCCTTGTGCATCTTGATGATAAGTTGAAAAAGCCACAAATAAAAGGTTTACTGCATTCAGCATGATTTCGATAGACATGAAAACGATAATAGAGTTTCGTCTGTACAATACACCAAAAACACCAATACAAAAAAGTACAACACTTAAAAAGATGTAATTTTCAATACCTATTTGATTTAATATATTACCCATTATTTATTTAATTTTTCTTTTTTAGACAATAATACAGTTCCAATCATCGCAACCAAAAGTAAAATCGAAGCAAATTCAAATGGCACCATATATTCGTTCAATAATATTTTACCCAATACTTTGATAGATTGGAAATCTTCTCCAGTTGAATCATATTCACCAACAATTGGTTTAGAGTTAATGAATATTGCAATTAAAACCACGCAAATCAAACAGAAAGAAACAATAGCTCCTAAACGTGTGATTCTTGGTCGGTGAACTTCTCGCTGTTCGTTTAGGTTCATCAACATAATGGTAAACAGGAACAGAATCATAATTGCTCCAGAATAGACTATTATATGTACAATTGCTAAAAATTGTGAGTTTAATAATAAATAATGACCAGCAATAGAGAAGAAACAAATCACTAAGTAAATTGCTGAGTGAATTGGGTTTCTGCTAAAAATGGTTAAAAAAGCAGTCATTACGGTGATAAACGCTAAGAAACAAAATATAATTTGTACAGTTGTCGCGTGTGCAAAATCAGGAATATGTATCATTAGTTAGCGTTATTAAGTTGTGAGTTTTTAATAGCCATTTCTAAAGGCATCACTAATTTGTCTTTTCCAAAAATGAAATCTTCTCTTTCATAATTAGCAGGAACTAATACTTTAGAAGTTGTCAAATAGATAGCATCTTTCGGGCAAGCCTCTTCACACAATCCACAAAAAATACAACGAAGCATGTTTATTTCATAAATCGAAGCGTATTTTTCTTCTCTGTATAAATGTTTTTCATCTGGTTTACGTTCGGCAGCTTTCATTGTAATTGCTTCTGCAGGGCATGATAAAGCACATAATCCGCAAGCAGTACAATTTTCGCGGCCTTGCTCGTCACGTTTCAACATATGTTGACCACGATAAACAGGGCTCATTTCACGAACTTGTTCTGGATAGTGAATCGTAATTTTTTTTCTAAAAAGGTGCTTAAGTGTAATAGCAAGACCTTTTACAATCGCCACAAGATACAATCGTTCCAAAAAAGACATCTCTTTATTAGAGACCACTTTCTTTCTACCCGATAATGATATAGTTTCTATTGACATTTCTTAATCTATGATTTATGATTTTCAATTTGAGATCAATCAAACTTTAAATCTATTTTATTTTTATTTGAAGCCAGTTACGGTTCTTAGAATCCTAAAGCTGCTGCGATATCGTGTCTTAAAATAACAGCACCCGTAATCATAATATTAATAATCGAAAGCGGAATTAAAATTCTCCAGCCTAAGTTCATTAATTGGTCATATCTAAATCTTGGAATCGTCCAACGTACCCACATGTAAAAGAATATGAAGAAGCATATTTTTACAAATAATACCGCAATTCCTAAAAGATTAGCTGTGTTTACTCCAACATTTTCTACCATCCATTGCATTCCTGGGTAATTGTAACCTCCAAAGAATAAAACAGAAATAATAGTAGCAGAGATAAACATACTTGCATATTCAGCAAATAAATAGAATCCCATTTTCATTGATGAATATTCAGTGTGGTAACCTCCAATTAATTCGTTTTCACATTCTGCTAAGTCAAACGGAGTTCTGTTAGTTTCTGCAAATGAACAAATTAAGAAGATTAAAAAGGATAAAGGCTGATAAAAAACATTCCAGTTCATTCCTGATTGCTGTAATGAAATTTCTCTTAAACTCATTGTTCCTGTCATCATTAATAATGCGATCATTGATAATCCCATCGCAACTTCATAAGAAACCATTTGAGAAGCTGCACGAACAGCTCCCATTAATGAGAATTTATTGTTTGAAGCCCATCCACCAATCATGATACCGTAAACTCCAACTGAAAGAACTCCAAAAATGTATAATAATGCAATGTTTACATCAGTTGCCTGAAGATAAATATCTCTTCCAAAAAGATGCAGTTTAT
The DNA here is from genome assembly GCF_002217395.1 of Flavobacterium plurextorum. Classification (GTDB taxonomy): domain Bacteria; phylum Bacteroidota; class Bacteroidia; order Flavobacteriales; family Flavobacteriaceae; genus Flavobacterium; species Flavobacterium plurextorum. Next base: position 17,904 of record NZ_MUHD01000047.1, read on the forward strand.
CTCCCCACGGAATTACAGCACTTGTCATCAAAGCTGTACTCATTGCAATTGCAGGACCTACAACGAATAAAAATTTGTTTGGCGTGTTTGGGAAAAATTCTTCTTTTGAGAATAATTTCATACCATCAGCAAGTGGTTGTAATAAACCTCCCCAACCTGCACGGTTTGGACCAACACGGTCTTGAAGAAAAGCAGCAACTTTACGTTCTGCCCAAGTAGAGTACATTGCCATAATCATTGTTACCGCAAAAACGACAACAATAACAACACTTTTTTCTATAATAAATGCACTTTCCATTTCTTAAACTTTTTTATCATTAGTAGTTAATGGAATTGCTGCCATACTAATTTTTTTACGGTCAATATCTCTACCTAAAAGAATATTCTTCTCTGTATCGATTTCAACTTTCTCTAATTTTTGAGTGTAGTTATTTTGGTTGATAACAGAATCTTTTTCAAATTCTCTTGGTCCTTCAATAACCCAGTCATTAACGTTTTTGTGATCAAAACGACAGCTGTTGCAAATGAATTCTTCAACTTCATGATACTCATCTTTACGACCAGTTACACGTTGAATTTCTCCACCAAACATCCAAACTGTAGCTTTACCGCAGCATCCAGGAGTTGTACATTCTCTGTGTGCGTTATAAGGTTTGTTAAACCAAACTCTTGATTTAAAACGGAAAGTTTTGTCTGTTAAAGCTCCAACTGGACAAACGTCAATCATATTTCCAGAAAACTCGTTGTCGATTGCTTTTGAGATTCCAGTAGAAATATTAGCGTGGTCACCACGGTCTAATACGCCGTGAACTCTGTTGTCTGTCAATTGATCTGCAACTTGTACACATCTTTGACATAAAATACAACGGTTCATATGCAGTTGAATATTTGGACCAATATCTTCTGGTTCAAACGTTCTTTTTTCTTCAATAAAACGTGATTTTGGGTTTCCGTGCTCAAAACTTAGGTTTTGAAGATCACATTCACCAGCTTGATCACAAATTGGGCAGTCTAATGGGTGATTGATCAATAGAAATTCTGTTACAGATTTACGCGCTTCGGTAACTCTGGCAGAAGATTTACTGTTTACTTCCATTCCGTCCATACATCCTGTTACACAAGATGCCATTAATTTTGGCATTGGTCTTGGGTCAGCTTCACTACCTTTAGAAACTTCAACTAAGCAGCAACGACATTTTCCACCGCTGCCTTTTAATTTTGAGTAATAGCACATGGCTGGCGGTACCAAATCTCCACCAATCATACGTGCAGCCTGCAGGATTGTTGTTCCTGGTTCTACGTCTATACTTTGACCGTCTATGGTTACTTTCATCTCTTACTTTTGTTTTTTTAGTTTCAGGTTTAAAGTTTCAGGTTGTTACTTGAAACTAAAAAAACGTGAAACTTGAAACTATTTTTTAAACTGTTTGTTTACCTACTAAATGCTTTACTTGCGAAAATGGTTCAGCAACAAAGTGATCTCTATTTTTAATTTTTTCTGGGAAACGAACGTGATACTCAAATTCATCTCTAAAGTGACGAATCGCAGCTGCTACTGGCCAAGAAGCGGCGTCACCAAGTGGACAAATTGTGTTTCCTTCAATTTTACTTTGAATGCTCCACAATAATTCGATATCTTCTTCACGGCCTTGGCCGTTTTCGATTCTCCATAAGATTTTTTCTAACCATCCTGTTCCTTCACGGCAAGGTGTACATTGTCCGCAAGATTCGTGATGGTAAAAACGTGCAAAATTCCAAGTATTTCTTACCACACAAGCAGTATCGTTGTAAACAATAAATCCTCCAGAACCTAACATAGATCCAGTAGCAAAACCACCATCACTTAAAGATTCATAAGTCATTAAACGATCTTCGCCATTTGCAGTTTTGAAAATTAATTCGGCTGGTAAAATTGGCACTGAAGATCCTCCCGGTACAAATGCTTTTAACGGACGACTAGAAGACATTCCTCCTAAATATTCATCAGAATTCATGAACTCATCAACACTTAAACCTAATTCAATTTCGTAAACTCCAGGATTTTTTATGTGTCCAGAAGCAGAAATTAATTTGGTTCCTGTAGAACGACCAATTCCAATTTTAGCATAATCATCACCAGAATTGTTTACAATCCACGGCACTGTTGCGATTGTTTCAACATTGTTTACCACAGTTGGATTTGCCCAAAGTCCTGAAACTGCTGGGAAAGGCGGTTTAATACGAGGATTTCCTCTTTTACCTTCTAAAGACTCAATAAGTGCAGTTTCTTCTCCACAAATATAAGCTCCAGCTCCACAGTGTACGTGAAGTTCAAGATCGTAACCTGAACCTAATATATTTTTTCCTAACCAGCCTGCAACTTTAGCTTCGGCGATTGCTCTTTCTAAAATTTTGAAAACCCACATATATTCTCCACGAATGTAGATATATGAAAGATTTGCGCCCAAAGCATAACTTGAAGTGATCATTCCCTCGATCAATAAGTGAGGAATATATTCCATCAAATAACGATCTTTGAAAGTTCCCGGTTCAGATTCGTCGGCGTTACAAACTAAGTGTCTTGGTTTTCCTGATTTCTTGTCAATAAAACTCCATTTCATTCCAGCAGGGAAACCCGCGCCGCCACGACCACGAAGACCTGATTTTTTTACTTCTTCAGTAACTTCGTCTGGTGTAAGTGTTTTTAAAGCTTTTTCTACAGAAGCGTATCCGCCATTTTGACGATATACTTCGTAGGTTTTAATTCCAGGAATATTGATTTTATCTAATAATATTTTTTGTGACATCTTATTTATCGTGTAATATTATTTTATCATCTCTACAATCAGCGATTAACTGATCGATTTTGTCTTCTGTCAATTTCTCTTTGTAGAAATCGCCTAACTGCATCATCGGAGCGTATCCGCAAGCACCTAAACATTCTACACCAGCAATGGTAAACATTCCATCTGGAGTGGTTTCACCCATTTTAATGCCTAATTTTTCAGAAGTATAATCCATTAAATTTTCGGCACCATTTAAACAGCAACAAGAAGTCTGGCAAAATTCAAACATATACTTTCCAATTGGTTTTTGGTTGAACATGGTATAAAAAGTAACCACTTCATAAACCTCAATTGGTTTTATCTGAAGAATCTCGGCAACTATGTCTTGCAATTCAATGCTAAGCCAGTTGTTATGCGCGTCCTGCACTTCGTGCAAAACAGGCAGTAAAGCCGATTTTTGTTTGCCTTCTGGATAATGACTAATCAATTCATTGATACGAGCGATCAATGCCTCAGTCATATTTATTTCTTGTTTGTAATGTTTACGTTCCATTTTTATTTTAGATTTTAGATTTTAGGTTTCAGATTTTTCAATCTTTGTCCTCAATCCGTATTCTGCAATCTTTATTAGTTTTTAGATTTTTCAATCTGAATTCTTCAATTCTATGATAAGTTTAGATTTTCAATCTTAATTATTAGATATGCTGTTCAGTAATCTAACAATCTAAAATCTTCAATCTAAAATTTTTTACGCGTCTAATTCTCCCGCAATTACGTTTAAACTCGAAAGGATAACAATTGCATCAGAAAGTAATGAACCTTTAATCATTTCAGGATATGCTTGGTAATAAATAAAACAAGGTCTTCTGAAATGTAATCTATATGGAGTTCTGCTTCCGTCTGTAACTAAATAGAATCCTAATTCTCCGTTTCCTCCTTCAACAGGGTGGTAAATTTCTGCAACTGGTACAGGAACTTCACCCATTACAATCTTAAAGTGATAAATTAAAGATTCCATAGAAGTGTAAACATCTTCTTTTGGAGGAAGGTAATAATCAGGAACTTCAGCATGATATTCGTTTCCAGCCGGCATTTTATCCAAAGCTTGACGAATAATACTTAAACTTTCCCAAACTTCTGCATTACGAACACAGAAACGATCGTAAGTATCACCTGATTTTCCAACAGGAACACTAAATTCAAAGTCTTCGTAAGAAGAATATGGCTGTGCAACACGAACGTCATAATCAACTCCGGCAGCACGTAAGTTTGGACCTGTAAATCCGTAAGCCATTGCTTGTTCAGCAGAAATTGCACCTACGTTTACGGTTCTGTCAAGGAAAATTCTGTTTCTTTCGAATAAGTTTACGAATTCTTGCCAAGCGACAGGAAATTCTTCAAGGAAAGTATCTAGTTTTTTAAAAGCTTCTGGTGACCAGTCTCTTTCAAAACCACCAATTCTTCCCATATTTGTTGTTAAACGAGCTCCACAAATTTCTTCGTAAATCTCATAAACTTTTTCTCTGAATTGAAAAACGTATAAGAAACCAGTATATGCACCAGTATCTACTCCTAGAATCGAGTTACAAATTAAGTGATCTGTAATACGAGCAAGCTCCATTACAATAACTCTTAAATATTGTGCTCTTTTAGGAACTTCAATATTTAGTAATTTCTCTAAAGTCATCCACCATCCCATATTGTTAATAGGAGAGGAGCAATAGTTCATACGATCTGTAAGAGGTGTGATTTGATAGAAAGGACGATTCTCGGCAATTTTTTCAAAAGCTCTGTGGATGTAGCCAATAGTTGGTTCAGCCTCTAGAATTCTTTCACCATCCATTAATAAGATATTTTGAAAAATACCGTGAGTCGCAGGATGCGTTGGTCCTAAATTCAGTACCGAAAGCTCGCTTCCGTCTTCGTTTAGTTTGTCCTTAATTATTTTAGCATAACGATGCTCTGGTGGTAATAATAGTTCTGACATTTTATAATGTTGAATTATTTTTTAGCAATTTGTTGTTGTTCTTCCAAAGAATCTGTCGTCTTTATCAGTTCTTCCGCTGTCTTCCATTGGGAATTCTTTTCTCATTGGGAAAGACACCATTTCGTCCATATTCAAAATACGTTTCAATTGCGGGTGACCAATAAAATTGATTCCGAAGAAATCGTATGTTTCTCTTTCCATCCAGTTTGAACTCAAGAAAATATTTGAAACGGTTTTGATCTCTGGTTTTTCACCATTCAAGTAAACTTTAATTCTAATACGTTTGTTTTCGTACCAGTTATGCAAATGATAAACTATCGCAAATTGACGATCTGCATCGTTGTCTGGATAATGAATGCCGCATAAGTCTGTTAAGAAGTGAAAACGTAAATCAGAATCATTTTTCAGGAAAAGGATCAAAGCTGTGATTTTTTCAGGAGTTGTTTCTAATGAAAAAATATCTCTTTCTTGTTGAAAGTTAAAAACACTTGTATCAAATGTTTCTGTAAGTTTATCTTGAATCAGGGTATTTTCTAAAGCCATCTTATGAAATGTTATAGGAAGCTAATAATTCTTGGTATTCTGGAGAGCTTCTGCGTCTAACAGATTCGCTTTTTACCAAATCTTGTAATCTCATTACTCCATCAACGATTTGTTCTGGTCTTGGAGGACATCCCGGAACGTAAACGTCAACTGGGATTACTTTGTCAATTCCTTGAAGAACTGAGTAAGTGTCGAAAACACCTCCCGATGAAGCACAAGCTCCAACGGCAATTACCCAGCGAGGTTCAGACATTTGTTCGTAAACTTGTCTTAAAATCGGGGCCATTTTTTTTGAAATTGTTCCCATTACTAATAACATATCTGCTTGACGAGGAGAGAAACTCACACGCTCAGATCCAAATCGTGCTAAATCGTAATGTGAAGCCATTGTTGCCATAAACTCAATTCCGCAGCATGAAGTTGCAAAAGGTAAAGGCCAAAGAGAATTCGCGCGTGCCAAACCTACAACATCATTTAGTTTTGTTGCGAAGAAACCTTCACCAACAACACCTTCAGGTGGCGCAACCATATTTACATTTGAATCGCTCATTTTTATTTTAGATTGTAGATTTCTGATTTTAGATTTTTAATCCTGAAATCGAAATCAATATTTTAAAAAATCAACATTGTATTTTAAGAATTTATTTTTCAAATCTATTCCGACAGCTATCGGGACTAAAATCTGAAATCTAAAATTTTCTTATTCCCAGTCTAAAGCTTTCTTTTTGATGATGTAGAAAAAACCAACTAAAAGCAGTGACATAAAAACAATCATTTTCAACATTCCTTCAATACCAAGTTCTTTAAAATTTACTGCCCAAGGATAAAGGAAAATTACCTCTACGTCAAACAATACAAACAGGATGGCAACTAGGAAATATTTTACTGAAAAAGGAATACGTGCATTACCAACAGATTCGATCCCGCACTCGAAGTTTTTATCTTTAACTTCAGAGGTTCTTTTTGGGCCTAATTTTCCAGAAATAATGATTGTTCCTACAACAAAACCAACAGCTAGAATGAACTGCATTAAGATAGGAATGTAACTGTATTGATCAGATTGCATAAGCTTAGCTTTTTTACTTAAAGAATAAGCCACAAAGATAACTTTCAATGACGTAAATCACAAACTAAAGGGTGACATAAGTACGCAATGCAACAACGTTTGGGTGTAATTTTTATTGATTATAAATAAGGTCTTAAAATTTTAATATTTTTTTAAGAAATGAGCAAAAAAAAACGTTTCGAAATTAATCGAAACGTTTTTAAAACCATTCAGAGGCAAAAAAAATAAATTGCTATATTTTTCTTAGATTACTGCTACTTTAGCAGCAACTTTCCCTTTTCTTCCTTCTTCTTCTTCATAGCTTACACGGTCACCTTCGCGTAATTCTTCCGCGTTAATTCCTGAAGCGTGAACGAAGATGTCCTTTCCTGTTTCTTCGTCTGTAATGAACCCATAACCTTTAGATTCATTGAAAAATTTTACTGTACCTGTACGCATTGTAATTGTAATAATAATTTATAATAAAGCAAATGTAATATATAAATTCATACAAAAGACATTAGGGTGTTAAATTTTTGTAAAAATTATTGATTTCCAGTGTTTTTACGTGGTTTATTGCATCAAATTTTATATGAAATGCCATAATTTGAGAA
>NZ_MUHD01000048.1 GCF_002217395.1 Flavobacterium plurextorum
TCCAACTGCTGTTGAAGGACAAGTTTTACAAAATTTCTTAGATGAAAACGGAAAATTACCAAGATGGAATGTTGCTTTCTAAAAGCTGTTTCTTAATGTAAATTACCAAAGCCTTACTTTTAGTAAGGCTTTTTTATTGAGTTGATGTAAAATTATTTGAGTAGTTTAAATCTTACTTTTTATTGTTTTGAAAGAATGAATATTTTTTTAACATTTATTTAAGAACGCTGACACAGTCTAAGTTAAGGGCAGTTTCGGTATTAAGAAACTGCTTCGTTTTTGTAAAATAATTGGTTTTAAATATTTGCTTTTATATATTTAGCGAGCAAAATAAAATTATAATGTTAAAATAATGTGTTCTCTGCATTAATAAAAATGTCTTCTTGTTTAGATAATAATTGCTAATTATGAAAACCCGAATCTTACCAGTCAATTCTATTGATGACAATACACTTTGGAATGATTTAAAAATAGGTGATGAAAAATCATTTTCACTTCTGTTTGAAAGACACTACAGCGATTTGGTGAGTTACGGGAACTCGCTGTCTCCATATGCAGAGAAAGTTCAGGATTGTGTGCAAGATGTATTTACAGATATTTGGCTTTATAGAAATTCATTGCAAGGTTCTGTTGTAGTAAAAGCTTATTTACTTTCAAGTGTAAGAAAGAGAATTGCTCGATTGTATGAACGTGATCATATTTTTAGAAAAACAGCAAGCACAGATGCTGTCGAGTTTTTATTAGAATTTGCTGTCGATAATGAACTTTTGGATGATGATTATGCAACAAAAGAGAAAGTAGTTCATTTGAATAAATTGCTAAACGAATTACCTCCAAGACAAAAGGAAGCGCTTTATCTGCGTTACCATCAAGGTCTTAGTGTTGAGCAAATCGCCGAAATGCTGGATATTAATTATCAATCTGCAAATAATTTGCTGCACCGCGCTTTACTAACTCTTCGTAAAGAATGGAAGGGTAGTTTAACTATTATTACAATGCTATTTTCAAGCGCTTTTTAAATTAAGTTAAAAAAAATAAAAAAAAATCACAATTTAGTGAGTATATAATAAGAAAGCTGTCCTCTATGTTTTTGTAACCTTATTTTTAGATGCAAAAACGTAACACATATACCGAAATAGAAGATTTTTTATCTGATGAATCATTTCAATCCTGGATTCTGTTTAAAATAGATCAAGATGGATGGGAGGAATGGACTTTAGAAAGTCAACAGAGAGCAAAATTAGTAGAAGATGCTAGATTAATGCTTCTTTCTATGAAAGTTCCTGAAAGTGAACTTACAAAATCTGATATTCACAGAGCGTTACAAGATACTTGGATAAAAATTCGTGAGAAAGAATCTCAAAACGCACAGCAAGATTCAAAAACTACTTTTTTTAGAAGATATCTTCTTTCAGGAATTGCGGCATCTTTTCTTTTATGTCTGATGTCAGTTTGGTGTTACAACCATTATTTTACTTCCGAAAATAAAATAGTTACTTACAAAGAACTTATCGATGATAATAATGAAGGTTTGGTCGAGCAGACTAATAATTCTAATAAACCACAAATTATTACATTATCAGACGGCAGCTCTGTTTTACTGCAGCCAAATAGTAAATTAAGTTACCCTAAAATCTTTACTGGAAACGAAAGAAAGGTGTATTTATCCGGCGAAGGTTTCTTTGAAATTAGTAAAAATCCTCTTAAGCCTTTTTACGTTTATGCGAACGAGATTATCACAAAAGTTGTTGGAACTAGTTTTAGAGTTAAAGCTTATTCTGATCAGCCTGATGTTGAAATTCTTGTTCGTACCGGTAAAGTTAAGGTAAAGTCGAACGATATGATTTCTAAGTCAGATCAACAAGAGATTGTACTGCTTCCAAATCAAGCTTTACGATTTTTACGAAATGATCTAAAATTTAATAAAATAACAGATATTACTCAAGATGTAGTACTTGCAAAAAGTGTTGGTAATATTGAACAGTTAAGTTTCGAATTTAACGATATTCCAGTTTCTCAAATTTTTGAAACAATTGAACAAGCTTATTTAATTGATATTGATTATCCAAAAGATAAATTAAAAGATTGTCATTTAACCACTTCATTGAGCGATCAGCCTTTAACCGAAAAATTAAAAATTGTTTGTAAAAGCATCGGGAATAGTACAAGTTTTGAAATGAACGGAAATCAGATAATTATAACATCCCAAGGCTGTAATTAATCTTTAATGCAACTGTAATTGCATTTAAATGTTTTGTCACTAATTGTAACTTTTTTGATGTAAAAACTTTCAGTTATGAAATTAATTGTAGTTTATTTCATATTTAAAAATATAAGCCAAAAAACCAAAAACTAAACCAACCAAAAAAAATGAAACTGCCTATGTGAAAAAGAATGTTGTAAAAAAAAGTGCCGTGATGCTGTAACACCACGACACTTATTAAATTGAATTTTCTCTCTGTAAAGAGTAATTCATTCGTTTCTTAGAATACACTCGAATAAGTATTAATCAAAACAAATCAAAATTATGAAAAAACCAGTTGTTAAACAACGATTACTCTATAGAATCATGAAAATAACACTATTTCAGTTTGTCTTAGCACTTGTGTTTTCAAGCTTTGCTATGGCAAATAATGTAAATGGGCAAAAGAAATTAGACACAAAAGTTACAATTACAGTTGAGAATTTGACTCTTGATAGTGCTTTGTCTAAAATCGAAAAGTCAGCACATGTAAAATTTTCGTATAATTCAAGACTTCCTCAATTGAGCCGAAAGGTTAGCATTGAGGCAAATCAAGAGACTTTATCTAGTATTCTTAGTAGAATATTAGTGCCTTTTAATATTGCATTTTCAGAAGTGAGCAATCAAATTGTTTTGCAAAAAACGACAAGCGAAGATCCGTTTGCAAGTGCAGATAATCATGATTCACTTTTTGAAGTATTAACTGCAGGACCAATTATCAAAGGAAAAGTAACTGATGCCAGCGGAAGCCCTCTTCCTGGTGCAACAGTATTGGTAAAAGGAACAAAAACGGCTGTATTAACAGATTTTGATGGTAATTTCTCTATCGAAATGCCTTCAAACTCAGATAAACTTGTTATTTCTTACGTCGGTATGGAAACCAGAGAAATAGGTATCTCTAATACTACACCAACAATTGTTCTTAGTGAATTAGGACAAAACCTAAAAGAAGTTGTAGTGACTACAGGTTACGAAAAAACATCAAAAAGAACCTTTACAGGGGCGATCAGCAAAATTTCTGGTGCTGAATTGAAAGTTGATGGTGTTGTTGACGTAAGCAGAATGATCGAAGGAAAAGCAGCTGGGGTTACAGTACAAAATGTTACAGGAACTTTTGGTACTGCACCTAAAATTACAGTGCGTGGATCATCTTCTATTTTTGGAGATACAAAACCACTATGGGTAATTGATGGTGTTGTTCAGGAAGATATTATCAATTTATCATTTGCGGATTTAGCTTCAGGAAATTCTGAAACATTGTTAAGTTCGTCAGTTGCGGGATTAAATGCAAATGACATTCAAAGTATTGAAATTCTTAAAGATGCATCTGCAACTTCTATCTATGGTTCTAGATCATTAAACGGTGTTGTTGTTGTAACTACAAAACAAGGACGTAGAGATTCTCCGTTAAAAGTAAGCTATGGTTTAGAGCAAACAGTAAGAGCAGTACCAAACTACAGCCAATATGATATTTTGAATTCTCAAGAGTCAATGAGTATTTTTAAAGAAATGGAGTCTAAAGGCTATTTAGATCTTCCTTCAACTGTAAATGGAAGATATGGCGGAGCTTACAATATTTTAGGGCGTGCTATAAATACTTATATTCCTGAAACTGGTGGGTATTTAGTAAATAATGATCCGGTTAGTCGTAACAATTTTTTAAAGAAATATGAATTAGCCAATACAGATTGGTTTAATGTGCTTTTCAGACCATCGATCACTCAAAATCATTCCTTAAGTTTTTCTGGAGGAGGTAAAAATAATACATTTTATGCCTCTTTAGGATATTATACAGATCCGGGATGGACTATCGCTGATGATGTAAAACAGATTTCAAGTAACATCAAAGGTACATTTTATGTAAATGACAGATTAAACATTACACTTTCGACTCTTGCATCTATTCGTGATCAAGGTGCGCCTGGTAGTTATGAAAGCGAAAAAGATGTTGTTTTTGGAAAAGTGACACGTGATTTTGATATTAACCCATTCAACTATGTATTAAATACAAGTAGAACTCTAAGACCATACGATGAGAACAGAGAACTGGAGTATTACAGAAACAACTGGGCAAAGATGAACATCATCAATGAGTTAAAGAATAACTATATGGAAATTGAAGTAAAAGACATTCGTTTCCAATTAGATTTAGATTATAAAATTAATCCGCATTTAACATATAACTTAACAGGTTCTGCTCGTTATGCAAACACAAGCCGTGAGCATAAAATTTTAGAAGGTTCAAATGTAGTAGGAGCTTATAAAGCTGGTACTCCAGATGGTGAAGACGGTGTTAATACATTGGTTAGAGATCAAAATATCTTTTTGTATCAAGATCCTAATGATTTAACAGCTCCAAAAGTTTCAGTTTTGCCAAATGGAGGTTTCCTAAGAAAGTTTACAAATGATTTAACTTCTTACAACTTAAGAAACAGTGTTAATTACAGAAATACATTCAATGAAAAACACGAATTAGAAGGTTTGTTTGGAACAGAAATGAGAGTTGTAGACAGAACGAGTGATAATTTTACAGCTGCAGGTTTACAATACGACAGAGGTTTAACGGCATTTACAGATCCAAGAATAATCGAAAAAATAATCAACGGAGGAGATTCGTATTATGGCTTCAATGAAGAAAAAGAGAGAACAGTAGGTTTCTTTGGAAAAGTTGGTTATACATACGATCGTCGTTACACAGCTTCTGTAACAGGTCGTTATGACGGATCTAACAGACAAGGAAACAGTGATTCGTCAAGATGGCTTCCGACTTATACTTTTAGTGGAAAATGGAATGTTGCTGAAGAAAAGTTTATGAAAAATGTTGAATCGGTAAACACTTTAGCGCTTAGAGCATCTTATGGTTTAACAGCTACTGCTGGCCCGGCAACGAACTCATTGGCAATCTACAAAAGCTTTATCACAGATCGTTTTCTTCTTGATGACAGGGAATCTGGAATTAGAATTGATGAATTGCAAAATGGTGACCTAACTTGGGAAAAACAATTTGAAACCAATATTGGGGTTGATCTTGGAATGTTTAACAATAGATTACAGCTTACAACAGATGTTTATCGTCGTCAAGCATTTGATTTAGTAGATTATGTGATTACTTCAGGAATTGGAGGTCAAAGAGTTAGACAAGGAAATAATGCTGATATGGAAACGGAAGGTTTAGAGATTGGTGTAACTGGAAAAATTCTAAGCTCTCCAAGTTTTAATTGGTCTTCTACAGTTAATTTCTCTGTGTTTACACAGAAAATTACAAGACTGCAAAACACTCCAACTGCTTTTGATTTAGTTGATCCGAATGGAGGAAATACACTTAGTCATCCAAGAAACTCAATCTATTCTTATCAGTTTACAGGATTAAATAACCAAGGTTTGCCAACGTTTATCCTGCAAGATGGTGCAGAGAATAATATTACGGGAGCTAATTTTCAAGACAATATAGATGTAACGAAATATTTAAAATATGAAGGTTCAATTGAACCGAATAAATCAATAGGATGGGCTAATACATTTACTTATAAAAATTGGTCATTATATGTATTTTTTGTAGGCTCAGGAGGAAATAAAGTTCGTTTAAATCCTATTTATGATAGTGCTTATGACGATTTAACTGTTTTTACTAAAGATTTTACAAATCGTTGGATAAATCCAGGGGATGAAAATCATACTAATGTTCCAGTAATTGCTGACAAGCGTTTGAATGCAAATTATGACGGAGAACGTACCCTTGCAAGAGCTTATAATACTTATAATTACTCTGATGTTCGAATTGCTGATGGTGATTTTGTGAGATTAAAAAATATCTCTTTGAGCTGGGAGTTTCCTAAAGATTTTAAAAGAAAATTAGGACTTAGCACTTTTACGTTAAAAGGTTCTGCTGTTAACCCATGGTTGATTTATTCTGATAAAAGATTAAACGGCCAAGATCCTGAGTTTCGTAATTCTGGAGGAGTTGCATTACCAGTAACATCTCAATACACATTTACTTTAAATCTTTCATTATAATAGTCAAAAACATGAAAAACTTAAAAATAACACTATCCCTATTAATACTTATTTGTATTACTGGCTGTGATGATTTTCTTTCAGAAAAACCAGATAACAGAACTGAAATAAACACGCCCGAAAAAATATCAGAATTGCTAGTTGAAGCTTATCCTCAAATGAGTTATTTTGAGATTGCGGAAACTATGTCGGATAACGTTTTTGACAGCGGACTTCCAGAAACACTGAGAAAAAATGAGGAAAACTATAACTGGGAAATTCAAACAGAAACAACAGATATTGATACTCAAGCTTACTATTGGGATGCTTGCTATAGAGCTATTGCACATGCAAATAAAGCTTTACAAGCAATTGATGAATTAGGAAATACAGCAAATTTAAAACCGCAAAAAGGAGAAGCATTAATAGCAAGAGCTTATTCTCATTTTATGTTAGTTTCACTTTGGGCCAAACGTTATAATCCAGCTACAGCGGCTACAGATTTAGGAGTTCCTTATGTGACAAAACCAGAAACAGAATTAGTGACTAAATACAAAAGAAATACAGTTGCTGAAGTTTTTGATTTTATCGAGAAAGATCTTGAAGAAGGTTTAAAATATGTAACAAACAATTACAAAGAGCCTAGATTTCATTTTAATATAAATGCTTCAAAAGCTTTCGCCAGCAGATTTTATTTGGTAAAAGGTAACTGGGATAGAGTAATCGAATTATCCAATGACCTAGGTTCAAAACCAATTGGAAAACTTAGAGATTATTCAGCTTACAAATCTTTAGGTGTAGAAGATCAGCAGTTAAAATATTCAAGCAGTGCTGCCGAAACAAATTTATTGATCGTTTCTGCAAATACAATTGTAAGCAGAGTATATCATTTAAACCGTTTTAACCTATCAGGTGCACGTCAGCCTGAAGTTTTTGGCCCGACTACAAATCTTTTTGGAAAACCATATTATTACAACCTATATTCATCAAACAGCAGTATAACTTTATTTGTGCCTAAATTTTATGAGTATTTCAAATATTCAAATGTAACTGCAGCAATTGGAGATCCATTTGTTGCCGAAGTTTTATTAAGCAATGATGAATTCTTCTTAAACAGAATTGAAGCTCACGTAATGAAAGGGCAAACTGCTTTGGCAAACGATGAATTAGAATATTTCTTGGCAACAAGAACACCAACCTATGCACCAACAGATAAATTAACGGAAGCAAAAGTGGTGGCTAAATTTCCAGTGGTTGCAAATGAATATACACCTTTCTATACAATGACACCAGTACAGACATCGTACATAAAAGCAATTGCAGAAACAAGAAGAAGAGATTTTATACACGAAGGACTTAGATGGTTTGATATCAAACGTTTTAATATTGTTGTAAAACACGAAACGGCAAACAAACCAGTAAATACATTAGCTAAAGATGACAACCGAAGAGCTTTGCAAATTCCATTGCATGCATCAAGTACGGGCGTTGAATTGAATCCTAGATAATCTTAAAAGTAAAATTATGAAATTATTAAAATATAATAAAATTGCGATTTTAGCAATAGTTTCTACAGTACTAGTTTCATGCGGAAGCGATGAAATGCCGGGAGAAAGCCAGTTAGACTATACGCAGCCAATAAAAACGGAGTTAGATAATTGGATAACAACCACCTATTTAAATCCGTACAATATTAATGTGCAATACAAATGGAATCAAAATACAGTAGATAACAGTCGTTTTCTTTTTCCTCCATTAACAGAAAAAGTACAGCCCGCACTTGAAATTGTGAAAACAATATGGCTTAATAGTTATTTAACGATTGGAGGCCCTGACTTTGTGAAAAAAATTGCTCCAAGAGAAATTGTTTTAATAGGCGGTGTGAATTTAAATAGTGTAGGAACCAGAACTTTAGGTTTAGCCGAAGGAGGACAGCGTGTTACATTATTCGAAACCGATTATATAGATCAAGACGATAGAGCAAATGTATCAGAGTTTGTACATACAATTCAGCATGAGTACATACACATCTTAAACCAAAATAAGCCATTTGATGAAAAAGCATGGAAAACATTGACACCAGGTGGTTACACAGCAGATTGGTACAATTATGAGATACCAGAATCTAATGAACTTGGGTTTATAACCAGTTATGCAAGATCAAACATCAATGAAGATTTTGCCGAAACTGCATCTATGATCTTAATCTATTCAAAAGCTGAATATGCGGCATTTTTAAAAGGTATTAAAAGCCCAACTGCTTTAGCCGCATTAAAAGCAAAAGAAGCAATCGTAGTAAAATATTTTAAAGACGCTTTTAACATGGATTTCTATGCTTTAAGAGATGAAGCAGAGAAAAATACAAGTGCAGTAATAAACAATTAATAAAAGTATTATGAAAATAAAACACCTATATAAATACTTATTTGCAGCTGTTTTAATACTGCAATTAACCGCCTGTAATAATAATACAGACGCTGAGCAATTTTTTGAAGAAACGCCTACTACGCGTTTAAATAACCAGAAATCTGAACTAAACGATGCACTACTTTCGTCAGAATTTGGATGGAAAGCAGTCTATTTTACAGATAATACTGTTTTAGGAGGTTATACACATTTATTTAAGTTTGCCAAAGACGGAAGTGTAGAAATGGCATCAGATTTTGATGCTGATACAGATGTATACAAAAGCGAGTACGCCATTCAGCTTGGAAGTACAGTAAGCGTAACTTTTACAACAAAAAATAGAATTCATCTTTTATCAGAATCAGATAATTTCCCTATTCCAGCTTTAAGAGCGAAAGGATATTTAGGAGATTTTCAGTTTTTGTATTATGGTCAGGAAAAGGGAGAGATTATTTTTAGAACCAATAGAAACAATCGTGAATTACGTTTCGTAAAAGCAACAGCTCAAGACTGGGCAGATTTGCATAAAAATATCGAAATGATTCCTAATGTAATTGGCGCCGCGACGAGACCATTGTTTAGATTATTAGAAACAAATGACGGAACAACAAAACATCAGTTTGATTTTTCATTTTCTGACGTAACTCGTTTTGCAGAATCAAATTCTATCGAAGCAGGTTATTCTGTAAGCTATAATATGGGAGTAGGGTACACTCCCACTGGTATTGTTGTGAGTCCTGCGGTAGTAGTGGGCGGACAAAACCTGACTAATTTTGTATATAATGATACAGATGGAAGTTTTACGGCTTCAGGAACAGGTGGTGTAAGTGCTGTAATTAAATATACAGACAAACCTTTATCACTTACAGATGATTATAAATTATTTCTTCCTGGGCAGCCATTTACTGCATTTGGTTATTATACTAATGATTATACTGTAGACGCACCAAGTAACTCGGTACTGTTTAATTCAGAAATAGCAAAAATTAATGCTGCCTTGCCTAAAGGACAAAGCATTGCAACTGTTGAAATATATAGTAATCATGCTATTGGAACATTTATTTATTACACATTTGTAGGAAGAGGAGCTTTACAGCATCATGTAACTATTACAGAAGATGCCGTTGGTAAAAAAGTGATTTTAAAGCATAAATCTTGGAACGGAAATACAACAGTAGCTACGCCGGCATTCCTTGCTAGTTTTGATAAGTATCTGATGGATCCAAACGGAATTTATGTGAAAAAAGAAAGCTTTAGAGTATTTTACACTGATCCAGTTTATACGTTCACTAGCTCTTCAAGTCCTTTTAGAATGACGACTTGGAGGCTTAACTAATAGCTTTAGTTTTGTTTTTAATTTTGGAGAAAAAGCGACTCAATTTAGAGTCGCTTTTTTTAAACTAGAAAACATTAATTATTAAAATTTAATCAGATGAAGGAGAAAATTGCTGCGCCGGTAAGTATTATTTTTTTGTGGGGACTTATACTTATCGCCATAACAGAATGGTATTACGAATATGTGAGGTATTATTTGTATGTCTCAATAGCTGTCATTATTCCTATTATGATTTGGAATTTGATAAAGCAGAAAAAAAAGGACAAAATTTCTGGAACAAGAGAGTTTCAATCATCGATTTATAGAATGCTGATAATGGCCGTAGTACTTATCATTATTTTTTACATCACTAAGCAAGAGCATATAGGTTAATTCTAAGTTTAATTATTAAGGAAAAAAGCGATTCAATTTTGAATCGCTTTTTTATTAGATTAACCTGCAGCATATAGTTATATCGAGATATATAAATAACTTAAAAAAAGGTGTTTCTATATGTTTAATGTTTCTGCACCCAATTCGGATAGAATAAATAATTTCAAGACCAATTTTTATGGCACAAATTTTATTAAACGCCCAAATAATCTATATTTGTATTTCAAAAAATAAAAACGAATACTTCAATATGAAATTACTAGAAGGAAAAGTAGCAATCATTACTGGCGCGAGCCGAGGAATTGGAAAAGGAATTGCAGAAGTTTTTGCTAAACACGGAGCAAACGTAGCATTTACATATAGCTCATCTGTAGAATCAGCTCAAGCTTTAGAAGCTGAGTTAAATGGTTTAGGTGTTAAAGCAAAAGGTTACAAGTCTAACGCAGCCGATTTTAATGAAGCACAAACTTTTGTTGATGCAGTTTTGGCTGATTTTGGTACAGTAGATATTTTAATTAACAACGCAGGAATTACAAAAGATAACTTGTTAATGCGTATGTCTGAAGCTGATTTTGATCAAGTAATTGATGTAAACTTGAAGTCAGTTTTTAATATGACAAAAGCAATTCAAAAAACGTTCTTGAAGCAGCGTGCAGGTTCTATCATTAATATTAGCTCTGTTGTAGGAGTTTCTGGAAATGCAGGACAAACAAATTACGCAGCATCAAAAGCAGGTGCAATTGGTTTTACAAAATCAGTAGCTTTAGAATTAGGATCACGTAACATTCGTTGCAATGCAATCGCTCCAGGTTTTATTGAAACAGAAATGACTGCAAAATTACCAGAAGATGTAGTAAAAGGATGGAGAGACGGAATTCCGTTGAAACGCGGAGGAACTACTGAAGATGTAGCAAACGCTTGTCTTTTCTTAGCATCAGATATGAGTGCATACGTTACAGGACAAGTTCTTAATGTTTGCGGAGGAATGCTTACTTAATATGCTAATTGATTATGGTTTGTTGTTTATTGTTCAGAACCAAAAACGATAAACTAAAAACTATAAACCAAAATAAAATATGACTACAAACACGATTTTATTATTATTGCTTTCTTTAGTAATAGCGGGTGGGTTATCGTATTTTCAATATTTTTTTAAAGCCAAAAACAAATCAAATCTGATTTGGTTTTTGGCTTTTTTACGTTTTCTAGCCATTTTTGGATTATTGGTGTTACTTATAAACCCAGTAATTTCAAAAAGTTCGTTGGAAATTACCAAAACACCTTTGGCAATTGCTGTTGATAATTCAAGTTCGATAACTGCATTAAAAGCAGATAAAAAATCGGTTGAATTATATCAAAAGCTAATTTCAAATCCCGCATTAAAAGAAAAATTTGAAATTCAATCCTATCAATTCGACGCCGATTTTAAAACTTCAGATAAATTTGATTTTAGCGGCAAACAAACCAATTTAGACGAAGTTGCAAAGAATTTAAAAAGCATCAACAAAAATCTGATTTTCCCTACTGTAATTATTACGGACGGAAATCAAACTACAGGAAACGATTATGTATATCGATTTGATCCTGTCAATAAAGTTTATCCTTTGGTTGTGGGAGATACAACCACTTTTCTTGATTTAAAAATAAATCAGTTAAATGTAAATAAATACGCATTTCATAAAAATAAATTTCCTGTTGAAGTTTTTCTTCAATATGCAGGTGACAAATCTACAACTGCCGATTTTACAATTTCGCAGGGAAATACCGTTGTCGCAAAAGAGAAAGTTTCTTTTTCACCATCAAAAAAGACAGCAGCATTAAATTTGCTTTTGCCGGCAGATAAAGTAGGACTGCAAATATTTAAAGCCAGTATTTCTTCAAATGCAAAAGAAAAGAACAGCTATAATAATATCAAGAACTTTGCTGTAGAAGTAATCGATCAAAAATCTACAATAGCAATTGTTTCAGCCATAAACCATCCAGATATTGCTGCTTTAAAACGCTCAATCGAAGTTAATGCGCAGCGAAAAGTAATTTTGGTTAAACCAAATGATGTTAGCCAGCTGCAAGAAGCGTCAGTTTTAGTTTTGTATCAGCCAACATCAGCCTTCAAAGCTGTTTTTGACAATAATAAACAAGCCGGAAGAAATACATTTGTTATTACTGGAAACAACACCGATTTTAATTTTCTAAACCAGCAGCAAAATAATCTGGTTTTTAAAATGAGCGGACAAGTCGAAGATTATTTATCTGAATTTCAGTCGCAATTCAATTTATTTGCGGTTGATAATATTGGTTTCGAAAATTTCCCGCCTTTGCAAAATTTATTCGGAACAATTTCAACAAACGGAAATGTATCTGTTTTGCTTTCTTCAAAAATTAGAAATGTTTCTACCAATGCTCCTTTGTTGGCTTTCGCCGAAAATCAAGGAAAAAGAACAGCCTTTCTTTTAGGTGAAAACAGCTGGAAATGGCGTTTACAAAGTCATATAGATAATCAGTCGTTTGAAAAGTATGATGTATTTATAGATAAAATAATTCAGTATTTAGCAACATCAACATCAAAGAAATCGCTTGTTGTAGCACATGAAAGTTTCTATAATTCAGGAGAGGAAATTATAATTAATGCCCAATATTTCAATAAAAACTACGAGTTTGACGAAAAAGCAAGATTAACAATCACTGTTACAAATGCCGAAACCAAACAAGTAAAAAACTACGATTTATTAAAAGGAAATAATTCTTTCTCTGTAAACTTAGAAGGATTAACCGCAGGAAAGTATAATTTTACAGTAAAAGAGCTAAATTCAAATACATTATATTCAAGTCATTTTGAAATTTTAGATTTTGACATTGAGAAACAATTTGTAAACCCTGATGTTGCAAAACTGAAACAATTAGCACTTCAAACCAATGGAAAAGCGTTCTTTGAAGATCAAGCCGATGATTTGATTCAAGAGCTTCTAGAAAACAAAGAATACAAATCGATCGAAAAAAACGTTTCAACAAAAACTCCAATAATTGACTGGGTTTGGTTATTGATTTTAATTGCGGCTTTGTTAGCGACGGAATGGTTTGTTAGGAAATATAATGGGTTGTTGTAGCTTGTTGCCCCGAATTGATTAGTTTTTAATAATGAAAAAAGTCATTTTTATTATTTTATTTTTTATTGCGATTTCTGCAGCTGGTCAAACTTTTGAGAAAAAGCAAAATGATTCGTTAAAAGATAAAACGATTACAACATTTCGAGAAATTTATTGGAATAATTTGCCAAGTCCCAAAGGTTGGATTAATGATTATGAAAGAATTTTTTCTGATGATGAAGAAAAGAAGTTAGACAATATAATTTCAAATTTTGAAAGGGAAACATCTATTGAAATTGCAATTGTAACCATTGATACTGTTAAGACTTCTAGTGACAAATTTGAAGCGCTATCACTTCATATTGCTAAAACTTGGGGTATTGGAAAGAAAGGAAAAGATAACGGAATTTTGATTGGACTGTCAAAAGGATATAGAAAAATCAGAATAGAACTTGGAAATGGAATAGCTAAAGCACTTACAGAACAAGAAACAAAAGAAATCATAGATCATGATTTTATTCCAGAATTCAAAAAAGGAAATTACTACCAAGGAATTGTTAATGGAATTACGAAGCTGATGGAAGTTTTAAGAACAAGAGTTAAAAAGGAATAAATTATGGACTTCAGGCTAAAAGTATTTTACACCGTTGCGCTCCGCCTTAATTTTACTAAAGCGGCAACAGAGCTATACATTACACAGCCTGCCGTTTCTAAACATATTCACGAGCTTGAAGAAACCTATAAAACAAAACTTTTTGAGCGAAACGGTTCTAAAATTGCTTTAACTCCAGCCGGAAAAATTTTACTTAAGCACACCAAAAGCATCTTTGAAATTTATCGCGAGATCGATTTTGAAATGAGTTCTTTTATAAACGAACGTCAAGGTTTATTGCGATTAGGAGCAAGTACAACCATTTCGCAATATATTATTTCTCCAGTTTTAGCACATTTTCATCAAAAACAAAAAGACATAAAAGTCAATTTGTTAAATGGAAATACAGAACAAATCGAAAATGCTTTAATCAACAAAGAAATCGAAATTGGAATTGTCGAAGGACAATCGAAAAATCAATCCATAAAATATATCCCGTTTTTAAAAGACGAATTGGTTTTAGTCTGTAATAGCAACAATCCGTTTGTGAAAAAAAATGAAATTTCAGTAAGTGATTTAAAATCAATGAAATTCATAACCCGTGAACGTGGATCTGGAACACTTGAAGTTATAGAATATGCATTGAAAAAAGCCGGTTTGAAATTCTCGGATTTACAAATCGAAATGCAGTTAGGAAGTACAGAAAGTATTAAGTCTTATTTATTAAATTCGGAATGCTTTGCTTTTATGTCTATTCATGCAGTAAGTAAAGAGTTGAAAAATAAAGAATTAATGGTTTTAGATGTAGAAGAATTATCTGTAGAAAGATACTTTTATATTATCACATTGTTAGGTAAATCTGATTCGTTATCAGAGCTGTTTATCCAAAATATGTCAAATCATTATAACTTAAAGTTATAGTCGATTGTAATTTGCGATTGGGAGTTTCGTGTAAAAGGATAGAACTTTGCAGAATAAATTTTTAATTATTCTATTTTGAAAACAAAAGAACATACAGCCTCACAATTATTCGAAGTTAATCGTTACTTGCAACAAGCCATTTTTGCTGCTGTTATCTTTTTATGCTTATTTTCGATTATTTCACCGCCAATAGCTTTGTTGTTTGGAGTTGTAATTGTAAACATTTTTGGTAATCCATTTGTAGAATTCAATAATAAAGCAATTACCTTTTTATTACAGTTCTCTGTTATTGGTTTAGGATTCGGGATGAATGCATCAAGTGCCATTTCAGCAGGAAAAGAAGGCTTTTTACTAACTATATTCTCCATATTTAGTACTTTAATTTTAGGAACTTTTTTAGGGAAATGGTTGAAAACCGATAAAAAAACATCTCACTTAATATCTTGTGGAACTGCAATTTGTGGAGGAAGCGCTATAGCGGCGATTTCTCCAGTAATAAAATCAAACGAGAATGAAACTTCAATAGCTTTAGGAGTAATATTTATTTTGAATTCAATTGCCTTATTTGTTTTTCCATTTATTGGTCATCAGCTTGATTTATCGCAAAAAGATTTCGGATTATGGTGTGCTATTGCTATTCATGATACCAGTTCTGTAGTTGGTGCAGCAAATAAATATGGAGCCGAAGCTTTGCAGATAGCTACAACCGTAAAACTAGCGAGAGCCTTATGGATTATTCCAATTTCGATATTAACAGCAGCGATTTTTAAAAGTAAAAATTCAAAGATTAAAATTCCTTACTTCATAGGTTTGTTTATTGTCGCTATGCTTTTAAATAGTTATGTTCCTGCAACTGCAGTAATTGCGCCGTATATTGTAAATATTGCAAAAATTGGATTAACGATTACATTGTTTTTAATAGGAGCAACATTGAATGTAAAAACCTTAAAATCAGTAGGAGTGAAGCCTTTACTGCAAGGTGTGTTTTTATGGATTTTTATTGCAGTTTTAGGTTTAGTATCAATTCTGTATTTGGGTTAAAATTTATTTTACATTTGAGAATTTGACAGTTGGTTTGCCAGTAATTTTATACCATTTTCCCGTAAAGGAAAGTCTTTTTTCAATTACAAAATTAAACTGTTTTTTCGTTTTAGCCAGTTCGATAATTTCTGTTGGCAAATCTACATCATAATCATCTTCTGTACCTTTTGCTTTTTTGTAAAAACCAGTTGTAGTAATGGCAAAATCTCTAAAAAACTTTTTCGTACCATCGTTGATTACTTTATATGAACTAGACCACTCAGAGTTTCCGCCATTATTAAACAAACTATAATAATCTAATTCCATTAAAGGCTGGTATTTTCCGTTAAAACCAGCAATAAGATATAAAAAACCATTGTAAGGAGCGCCTGCACCGCCGTTTGCATGTTCTATAGTAAACGCATATTGATCTTCACCAATTTCGACAAGTTTTGGTGTAGGTGCTCTTGAAAATGCACCAAAGGCAGCAACAGCAGGTTGAAAAGATTTCATTTCCCAAACCGCTCCATTTTTAGCAAATTTGGCAACGCCAATTAATCCGCCAGAGAAACGCCCAGTTTGTGCACCATCAGCATCATAAAAGGAATGATTAAAAGTCAATAGTTTGAATTGATTTCCTTTCGAATCAGAATAATCATTATTACTTAGAAGTCTTGTTGCAACACCCTCTTTATATGGAAAAAGCTGATCTCCCTCAACACCATTCACATCAATATAAGGCTGCGGTTTACAATTGCTGCATTTCCAGCTTACAAAAGTATTGCGATCTGGTAAATTATATAATTTGCCTGGAAACAATTTTTGCATTGTTTTTACAGGATCAAAAGAACCAGATATTTTAAGTACTCTTTTTGTATTTAGTATGGTATCGTTGACATTTTTTAATTGTATATCAGTTTCTTGAGCTAAACAAAGTGAACTAAAAAATAAAACGAAATTTAGAATAAAGAGGCGCATATTTGTAAGATTTAATACCAGAACAAACATACAAGAAAAATTCTGACGATTTTATATTTACCATACTTATATGGTTTAAAAATGGTTAGAGATTAAATTAAAAGAATCTTAAAAACGATTCTTTTAAATTATCTTTAAATAAGGTAAATTTGTCTCTCAAATAAAAACAAAAATGAAAAACTTCAAAATGAGACCAAAATTAATTGCTTTTTTTGCATTAATCATAGGTTTTTTTACTTTATCATGGGGAATTGTAGGCCATGAAAGAATTAATAAAGCAGCAGTAATGGCTTTGCCAAAACCGCTTCAGATCTTCTTTTATAATCACATCGATTTTATTACTCAAGAAGCATCAGTACCAGATATTCGTAAGTATGCTTTAAATTACAAAGACGAGAATCCAAGACACTATTTTGATATGGAAAACTTTGATTCTGCTGATAGTATTCCAAAAACTTTGGAAGAAGCAAAGAAAAAATACGATAGTAAATTCTTGAACACTAACGGAATTTTGCCTTGGTATATTGAAGATATGATGGCTAAATTAACCAAAGCTTTTAAAGATAAAAACAGAGCGGAAATTTTATTTCTTGCTGCAGATTTAGGTCATTATATTGGTGATGCTCATATGCCTCTGCATACTTCTGCAAATCATGACGGACAATTGAGCGATCAAAAAGGAATTCATTCTCTTTGGGAAAGCAGACTTCCTGAGTTATTTGCAAAAAACTACAAGTTAAATGTTCCTGAAGCTCAGTACTACGCTGATGTTCATAAAGCAACTTGGGATATGATAAACGACACGCACACTTTAGTGAAACCGTTATTAGACATAGACAAAAAGTTAAGAACTGCAACTCCAGAAAATCAGGTTTTTAAAATGGATTCAGATGGAAAAGTATTAAAAAGCAAATACAATACACCAGTTTTCTCTGATGAGTATGCGAAAAAACTTCACCAAGACTTAAACGGAATGGTTGAAACTCAAATGAAAAAAGCGATTACTGCAACAGCAAGTTTTTGGTATACAGCGTGGGTAAATGCGGGAAAACCAGATTTGAGCGATTTAGATTCACCTGCTGTTACACAAAGAAATCATCAAGCTTTACAAGAGGATTTGAAATTGTTTCAAAAAGGAGATTTATTCGGAATGAAGAATCAGAACGACTAGATTTTTTACTTTGAAGTTTCAGGTTTTAACTTGAAAATATACTAATAAATAAAAGCCTCAATTT
>NZ_MUHD01000049.1 GCF_002217395.1 Flavobacterium plurextorum
AATTGAATTAAAGAGATGTTTTACGGTTTCCTGCAAATTTCAGAAGTTTAATATAGTTATGTTTATAATGATTATTTTATAATCGTTTTTCACGCTTAATTCATTCATTTGAAATAATAAAAAACTAGAGAAATATTCGTGTCTTTTCAATTTTAAGTAGATTATAAAAACTTTATTATACACATATTAAGTGGACACAATACAAATAAACGAACCAAAATATAATCAACATACAATATGAAAAAAGAATACACATTTGAATTATTAATAATAGACCCAAGTGGCAATAGTGAAATTCAATCTCCAAAAAGTCTGTTGTATGGTTTACTTTCAACCGAGAAATTATGGGAAAATCCCGAAGAAATAGATGAGAAAGATAAAAAATTTATTAAAGATAAAAATTTAACTTTAAAAATAAAACCTGTTGATACAAGTTCCGTCCTTTACAATCTTTATGAATCTGCATTTATTTTAAAACTTGAATCAAATGATTTTGATAAACTTGAAAAGTTCAGATATCCCTTAGTCGTTCACTTAAAAAGTAGATTGAGATTTGAACACATCCGGATTCTAACAGATGATATTTCTACAGAAATTTCCAACAAAATTTATCCCTTAATAAATGAATTAGAGAATATTCTAAGGAGATATTTGGCAAAATTTTTTACGCAAAAAGTCGGGTTAGATTGGTGGAAACAAGCTGTTCCGGACAAGGTAATTGAAAAAACAAAAATGAGACAAGATAATGAAAATGTGTTTTCAAAAATTGTTGAAACAGATATGACTTTAATTGATTTTAATGATTTAGGAGAGATTATTTACAAGCATAAATTAGGTTTTAATAAACCTGAAAATCTAACTGATAAAATCTTATCTATCAGTTCTGTTGAAGAACTTCAAAAACTAAAACAAGATTTAGACGGAAATTACAATCGCTTTTTTAAACAGCACTTCAAAGATTTTAGCTTTGATAGTAAGTGGAAACAATTATTTCAATTAAGAAATAAAGTTGCTCATAATAACTTATTTATAAAACCGGATCTAGAAAATGCTCAAAACTTGCATACAGAAATTAAAGGTATCATTTTAAAGGCTGAAGACAAGATCGATGATTTTAGATTCTCCGTTGAAGAACAAGAAGCAATGATTAAAACTTCCAGTTCAAATATTACAACAACACCGCCAATTGACGATCAAATTCCAACCAATATAAAAATTGTAGGAAAAATAGATCTTCCTGAAAAGCTTGACAATAATTTTGAAATAATTTCAGAAGAAAATTTGCTTAAAGAATTAACAAGAGCCGAAGACTCTTTAAAATATAAAAACCTAACTTTTATTGGTCTCAAATCTTTCGTAACAAATGTTTTAGCCAGTAAAGGATATTCATTTGGACCAACATACGCCCAAATTAATGTTCTAAAAGACAAAGGGAAAATTGAAATTTACGATGTTGAAAACGGAAATGAGAATTCAGCTTGGCCTGTAAAAGCAATTCGTTTAGTGAAATAAATATGGTCCCCGCTCCACGAAGAGTGCTAATGAAACGCTACGCAAACGTCCCCGCTCTCAGAAGTGTTCCTTCCGAAGCGCTACGCAAATCTCTCTGACTTTGCGTAATTTTTTCACGTTCTTATAAATTATAAACCTATCAAAAGTCTCCCGACTTTTCACTAATTATTTTTATAACCATAAATGAATATGAAGTCAGGAAGTTTAATACGTTTCAGTTTTCAAACAAACTATATAAAATAACGCAAAGTCAGAGACATTTGCGCAGCGATGTAAATCACTTACTAACTTTAACTTAATAAAAAATGGAAATCAACGACATAATTACATGTATACTCTCTCTTATTGCAATCACGATATCAGTTTTCACTTATTGGGATAGCAACTACAATTTTAAACTAAAGACATCAGTAGGAAGACATTCGAAATTATACACCATAATTGTAGATAATAATGGAAAACGACCCGCTATCTTTCTAAATGTTTCTTTTCTAAATAATGGCGGAAAAACTGAAACTCTTGAAGATGTTAAATTATATGTAACAATTAGTGCAAATGGGAAAACTATTCTTATAGAAAATTTTATTGCAGAAAGAGAATTTACAGATATTTTTAATGATAATGCCACATTGACGGAGATACTACCAATTGTTGTAAGTGGAAAAAGTAATACCGTAAAAAAATACCTTTTTCGTTCCGAAACAACTATAGATCAACACCATATACCTTTCAGATTTGACTTAAAATTTACAATTCATGTAAAACAATTGGGAAAATGGATTGAACAAAGTACTTTCGAAAGTAAAAACAATTCAAATGTATGGCAAGATTTAACTTTAACAACTTCAAACAGTAGTATAATTAATTTAAAGACTATACAAAATGAAAAAAATTAATAAAACTACAAAAGAAGATATTTTATATTCTGCAATTAAAATAGGACTTAGCAGTATTCCCATGCTTGGCACCGCAGCAACAGAATTATTTGGTTTAGTGGTAACTCCTCCTCTCGATAAGAGACGACAAAAATGGATGGATCAAATTGCTGAAAAATTAAAATCATTAGAAGAAAACAATCAAGTCAACTTCATAAATCTTTCACAAAACGAGCAATTTATAGACACAATAATACAAGCGACAAGTATTGCAATCAAGACAAATGAAAAGGAGAAAATAATTGCATTAAGGAATGCAGTGATAAATGTAGCCCTAAATGAAACAGTGGAAAAAACAAAAAGTCAAATATTTTTAAATTTAATAGATTCATTTACTGTTTGGCATATTACCATTTTAACTTTTTTTGACAACCCAAATGCTTGGTTTCAAGAAAACAAACTGATACCACCTAATTTGACTATGGGAAGTCTCTCTACTCTTCTAAAATCTACATTCCCTACATTAGCAGAACAAGAAGAGTTAGTTGACTTAATGTGGAACGACTTACTAAATGCAGGACTTCATTATACCAATGGTTTAAAAACAATGATGTCTGGTGATGCAATTTTAGATAGTAGAACTACAAAATTAGGCAAAGAGTTTATACAGTTTATTTCGGAAAGTTGAAGTTACCCAGATCGCGCAGATATATCTCTACGGTTCGTTAGCGCGGATTTGTAATACGTGCCCGCAACAGTAAGACATCATAAAAATCATCAAAACAAAAAGCACCCGCTCTCAGAAGTGTTCCTTCCGAAGCGCTACGCAAATGTCTCTGACTTTGCGTAATTTTTTTCACGTTCTTATAAACTATAAACCTATCAAAAGTCTCTCGACTTTTCCGCAATCGATCTAAAATTATTATTTTCATAAAAAAGAATTAGCTAAAGTCAAAGACTTTGAGGCGTTTATGTTTTTAAAAAAATTACAGCAAAGTGGCGCAAAGTCAGAGACATTTGCGCAGCGGTTACAAATCTGCGCTAACGTTATGCAACAAAACTTTTTTTATGAATAAAAAGCTACACAATCCCGAAAGCTTTCGGGACTGACTTTGCGTATTTTTTTGCTCTCAAAAACCATAAACCTGTCAAAAGTCTCCTGACTTTTCCTGAATCATTTTAAAATAATGGTTTTCACAAGCATAAATGAGTTTAAAGTCAGAGACTTTAAGATGTTTCTGTTTTCAAACAAGCTATATGAAATGGCACAAAGTCACAGACATTTGCGCAGCGAGTGAGCTGTTTTCTGTCCTGATTGTTATCGAATATCGTAATAAATATAAAGATGATATTCAAATATCAATTGACAAAAATATTCCCTGATATATGAAAGCTCAGATTTGCAATCTTAGCTGAAAACAATGAGATCTAATACGTAGAAAAAAACTACAAAAAACACAACTCTTTATATATTTATAAATAAAAAAATATCAATCTTTGCGACACAACTAAAATCAGATTTTTAAAAATGAATACCAAAACGATATTAATCCTAATTTTTCTTTTATTTGGAAAATATGTTAAAGCTCAAAATAAAATTGATCAGATTTTCAAATTAAAAATTGAAAGAGCTATGATTTCGAGCGGAGATAATTTTCCCGATTTTAAAATAAAAAAAGATAGTTTAGATTTTTTATTATTTGCTCTTCATAAAGGTTATAGTGTCCAAGATTTTCAAAGTTTTACAAAGTTTAATGATGAAAAAATGGCAAGTAAAATTACCTTTTTAGAATCTAAAAATTGGCTTCATAAAGTTAATAATCAGTACAAACCAACTGTTTTTATTGCGGACTCAAAAGATGGTGAATTACTATATAAATACGCAAAACCTATTTCGAGTAAAATAACAAAATCTATTACAAAAAAGTTACCCGAAATAAAATCACTATTCAACACTACAGCAATTTCTAAAACCCAGAGTTTTGAAAAATGGTCATTTCTAATTCTAAGTGATGTTTTGTTAGACTCTTGGCAAATTAATAATGTCGAAAAAGAATTCCTTAAACAAGATGATAGACCTTTAAGAAATGGAAAACATTACTATTTTAAGATTAGCGAAAACACTGATTCTAGAACAGAATCTTTTGGAATTTATGGCAATCAATCGCATCAAATTGGCAATAATTACAGCAGTATTTATGGAAATAACAGAGACGGTTTTGAAAGTTCATTATCTAAAAATATAATCACAGAATCTGATAACCAAATTTTTGATGAAATGGCTAAAATCTATTTACCCGATTTATTGAAAGTTTTAGAAAGCGAACGAAATTACAGCAAGCAGATTTACGTTAAATTAGGTTACGACAAAGAAATATCATTTGAAGAATTTTTTATTTGGTGGTACCATTTCATTTATACACAATCGACAAATGAAATGAAAGCAAACGGAATTTTAACGATACCTGTAAGTGGAAATTTTGATTACACAATAGAAGAATAAAAACCGCCAATTCTGCAAAGAATTACGCATAAAACGCAAAGTCAGTCTCGAAAGCTTTCGGGATTGTGCAACAGATAATAAAAAACTAGCTGCCAAAAAAAATGAAAAAAAATTATATTCAGGTTTTGGATCATTAATTTTCTGATAAGCATTTCATTATTTTTTATTTACAGAATTGTGATTTCAGAAACAAATGTGATCGCGGGAAATTCCTTTGAAAAACTTCTACAGATTTTAGATCTCATAATAAATCTAGGTTTTTCTGCTGTATATTTTATTGCGATGATCATCTCTTCTTTTGCAATTCTTCTAAATTTGAAAGAAAAAATTAGAAATAATTTCTATTGGTCACTTTTAGCATTTTTAGGAATACCAACATTTTGCGTCCTTTTTATCCTTATTAATTTATTAATCGATATTTCCGTACACAATGTAACTATTCTAAAAAGGCCTGCCATTTTTTCAATAATTTATCTATTTCTTACAGCAATAGAGTTTTTATTTTTCAGAAAAAGAATCAACAAACTCAAAATCGAATAAACAAGATTCCCTTGTTCTGCAAAGGTTTCTGATTTACAACAAACGATATAAAACATTCTAAAGTCAGTACTATTTTCAACCGGAATCAATTGTAAATATGCGTACAGAATTGTCTCAAAATGAAACTAAAGAATCATCCGTTTTTCAAAAAATATAAAGTCATCAAGGTCGTATTATTAGTGCATCTAGTAACTTCTGTACTTGTATTTACTACTCAATTAGTTCATGGTTTTATAAATCAGGATATTGCAGGCAGTTTCAAAAAACCTTTTGAAAATTATGAAGCATTATACAATCCCGAAAAATATCTTAAAAAAGATATTTTTGTAGTTGACACGGCTTTTGTTCAGAGTGAAGTTTCTTCTAGTCAGGGAAAATCTACTTCAAAAGATCATACCATAATTCGCGGTAATTTATTGCATTCTAAAACAAAAAAAGAAATAGATTGCGCATACGTCAATTCAGCAGTGATTACAGGAGCATACACTTACAATCAAAATGTAAAAACGATCGAAGTACTTAGAAATACTCTTAATGATGAAGTCTTTTTAAACGATAAAACAGATCTTAAATCGCAAAAAATTGATGCTGTTTTGGGATTGTATTTTTATTATTCTTTTATTCCGCTTCTTATAATTCTATTCCTTTTAAAAAAGAAATCACATAACTAAAATTTGATTTTAATTGTAAAATTATTTCCTCGTTCAACCTTTAAAAAGTTCTAATGAAACGTAAAATTAGTCCCGAAAGCTTTTGAGATTACGTAGTTTGGATTACTCAGCGAAGACGGTTTATAAAATACATTATATCACTTCAAATATTAAAATGAAAAAAACATATTTTACGGTATTACTCTTTATAATTTTTAGTTGTGCGGATAACACAAATCTTGGTAATGATTATTATTATTTACCAGAATATGAAGCTATGGATATTGGTTATCCTAATGGTGCAATTATCTACAAAAGTTTTAATAAAAATGTTTTCAAGGATGTAAAAATAAGCGCAAATGTAAAAAAAGCTAAATCGAATATTAATTATATTATTGCCTTGCAAATACCTAAAAATTCTTCAAAAAGAAATTATTTTATTATAGATAAAAGATATGATAAAATTTATGGACCTTTAGAAAAAATAGACTTTTTTAAATTAAAATCTAAAATGAGAATTAATCTAAATTTTGATGAAAAATAAACGCCTGCTCTGCGAAGAATGTTTCATAAAACGACACGAAAATATCTTTGACTTCCAGATTCAGCTAAAAACAAAATTTAAATGAAAAAAAAACAATTAAGTTCAAAATTTACATTTTTAAAAAAATATATTCTTCCAATCTGGATGATAATCGCAGGAATATTTATGCTTTATACCACAATATTAAGTAAAAATTGGTTTATGGTAATTGTTATATTATTTGTGATTAATGGGATGGTATATACAGCCAGGAAATTTTTATTTCCATTAAGAAATGTTTTTCTAGATAAAGAAAACAGAAAAATGATAATTGAATACAAAAAAGAAATGATTGCGATTCCCATATCAGATATTAAAAAAGTGGAAGAACAAAACATATTAGGAAAAGTCTTAAACATAAGATTAAGTCAAAACTCTAAATTTGGTACAGAAATTATATTTGTTCCAAAAAATGACTTCATTATTCGCGAAATAATCGAATTAAAAAATATGTCCCAACTCAATGAAGAGTTCTAATAAAAGGCTACGCAAACGTCTCTGACTTTGCGTATTTTTTTGTTCTTAAAAACCATAAACCTCACAAAAGCCTCCCGACTTTTACAAATCATTCTAAAATAATTATTTTGATAAACATAAATCAGTGTAAAGTCAAAGACTTTGATCTGTTTCTGTTTTCAAACAAACTATATAAAATAGGGTAAAGTAAGTCCCAAAAGCTTTTGAGATTGCGCAGCGAAAAATGTTGTCACATCACATCAGATTCCAAATGAATTTTATGCAAATCATCTAATAACTCCATTTCTGTTTCTGGCAAAAGCTGTAATGCAATTTCTAGCAAAGTCATTACATTAATATCTGTATTTGCTGTAAAGCTGGACAAACTTCTAACTTCACTATTCAGTAAAACAATACTTGCTTTTAGTAAATCTGAAACCATTAGATTTAGTTCGTTATAACAGGATACTTTTAGCGGTACAGTAAACGATTTTTTATTGTCAGAATCTGGTTTTAGTTTTCTAAAGTCTTTTCCTTTATTCAGTAATTCTAAAAATTTATTAGTTTCTTCTGATTGTTGTGCTTCCATAATTTTTTAGTTTTTCATATCGAAACGAAATTAGAAATAACAGATTATTTTTAAGTGATTGTATACAATAGGTTGCATACAACTGAATATTCCAAAAATTTTTCATCAGCACAAAACCTCAAACAAATACCTATATATTTGCTATAATTAAATTACTTTAATTCTAAGCTAAAAAGAACATATATGGAAGAAAAATAATTAAAACAAAGAGAAGTTGCGCATGATGCCGAAATGGACATATAAAATTTAAGAAAATACATAAAAAATGAAAATAGGCACTTTATTTAAAATTGCTCAATCCTTAAAAATAAATCCAAGCGATTTAATTAAAGATTTATAATTTATTCTTTACATTAAAAAAAGCAATGTCGCCACGCTGTGGCTTTTATAGATGTACAATAAAAAAATCCTATAAATATATCGTCCCGCTGGGACTTAATTGCTTCATAAAATAAAGCCTGCAAATTTCTACTTTACAAACTGTTTCTATAAATTGCAAAATTCAAGCTCCAGCAGAGCGCAATATTTATAGCAAAATATACAACACCAAAATTTTAAAGCTCCAGCGGAGCGACATAAATTATGCTTTTATGTAGGGCGAAATGTCGCCACTCTGTGGCTTTTATAAATGCGCAATAATAAAATTCTATAAATATATCGTCCTGCTGGGACTTAATTGTTCAGCTATTTACAATCTTCCTTTTTCTAAAAATAATACACTAAACATTCATCAAACATCATGAAAAAAATATACTTCAGTTTTTTATTCCTTACTGTTCTTCCTTTTTTTGGCTTTTGCCAACAAGAACAAATTAAATCTTCGAAAATAAGTGAATTAATAATCACGCCGCAGGAAGACGGAAAAATAGAAGATGGCAAGTATAAATGCAATTTGTTCGACTGGCAAATCGAAATTCCTTCTGACTTTACATTAACGTCAAAAGAAAGAACAAAAGAGCTGGAAGACAAAGGTTATCAAGCCATGAAAGAAAACAGTTCTGAAGGAAAAAATATCAGCCGAGACGTGGTTACTTTGGTCAGTTTTGAAAAAGATAAATACAACATTTTCAGTGCTTCGTATGAGACATTAGCCGGCAAAAAGAAAATGACATTTGAAGAATACAAAGTTTTCGTTTCTAAACTTCTCGAAGAAACATACAATGGCAAGGGAATAAAGTTTGATATGGCAAAAAGCGATGTAAAACTTGGTAAATACGATTTCTACAAAATCCTGATTCATTTGTATCATCCTAAAACAGAACAACTTATTTTTACGCAAGAGTTTTACAGTTCTTACATAAACAATTGTGTTTACACAGCCAATATAAGTTATCAAAATGAAAATTTAGGATATTTATTGGGCTACAATTTTTTCAAATCGTTTAAATAAACTGTTCTTCATAACTTCCTGAATTTAAAAACTGCTTCATGAGCCACAATATTATTTTATAAAAAAATACGGCTTTACGTAAGGTTTTTCATTGCAAACGAATTACTTTTAAAAAAACTTTTTAACTCGTTTTTAAAACTTCCAAAACCAATGAAACTAATACTTAGCATCTTACTTTTTATTTTCAACTCGATTTTATTCGCACAATCCAATCAATTTGCGGGTGATTATACGCGTTCACTTTCGGATGAAGGGAAACAACATATAATTGAATACAAACTGAGCTTAAATCCCGACGGAACTTTTGAGTTTCATTCCTATTCCAAAATAAAAGGCGCAGCTTCGCCGGAATCTAACAAATACGGAAAAGGAAAATGGAGCGCAAAAGACAATATGGTTACCTTTTCTAGCAATAAAAAAGAAGATCTTGACGAAAAATACACTTTAGATTTCAATACTTCGAAAGCGAGATTTGTAACCAAAAATCCTAGAGATAAAACAGACCAAATTGTTAAAACAAAACTTCAATTTTTAGATTCGCAAATTCCGTGGATGAAAAGAATCGATATTTTTAAGATATAACAACATACAAGAGCAAATGCTTATCAAGAAAGCTGCAGGAAATTATTTTCTGCAGCTTTTTTTTAGTTTATTAACAAAAAAAATCAATCTTTGCGAATGAGATTGTAAATTCATAAAAAATCAAGTTCTAGCAAGTAACTTTCTAACACCTATTTTAATTATGGAAACAAATTTTGAAGCAGGAATAAATATCGCAATTAAAATTCCGAAGCAAAAATACGATCAAACTGTAGCTTTTTATCGCGACATTTTAAAACTAGAAGTAAAAGAAGTGGCTATAACAAATCCGACCGTTACAAAAACACATTCGGTTAAATTTGGTCATAATGTCA
Organism: Flavobacterium plurextorum; assembly: GCF_002217395.1. Taxonomy (GTDB): domain Bacteria; phylum Bacteroidota; class Bacteroidia; order Flavobacteriales; family Flavobacteriaceae; genus Flavobacterium; species Flavobacterium plurextorum. Next base: position 10,013 of record NZ_MUHD01000049.1, read on the forward strand.
TTTGGCTGGATTGTGTAGATAATTACACCCATTCTGAAACTTGGCTTCAATTAACGGTTCCCAATGTCGAAAAAGCGACAGATTATTTAAAACAAAATGGCGTAGAAACCTGCGACGAAATTGAGGAAATTCCAAAAAACATGCATTGGATTATGGATCCTGCAGGGACAGTTTTTAATTTACAAAAAACTCCAAATCGCGAATAAATAAAAAAGTAATTTTAAATACACCACAACTACTACTAAAAGCAAACGCTAAAAAATCTAATCTATAAACCACGAAAAAAAAGAATCTATTAACATGACAAAATCTGATACCGAAATTTTAAAGACTAAACAACATTTTGAAATCCTAGACGGCTTAAGAGGAATCGCCGCTTTGGCAATCGTAGTTTTTCATTTTATGGAAATCGTTTATCCGCCAAACGAAAATTTTATTGCCCACGGTTTTTTGGCCGTTGACTTTTTCTTTTGTCTCTCAGGATTTGTTATTGCCTACGCTTATCACGATCGTATTGACAAAATGGGAATTAAGGAGTTTTTTAAATCAAGGTTAATACGATTACATCCGTTAGTTGTTTTTGGTGCTGTATTGGGTTTTCTTGCCTTTCTTTTCGATCCTTTCAGCGGTCATTCGGCAACTTATGATACAGGCAAATTAATTTTGTTGTTTATTACTTCGATGCTTCTAATTCCTTTTCCTGTAATGCCAGATCGTTATTTCAATATATTTGGTTTAAATGCGCCGGCGTGGTCTTTATTTTGGGAATATATTGCTAATATTCTTTACGCGCTTTTCCTTCATAAATTAAGCCGTAAATGGCTTTTTTTACTAACGCTTTTGGCTGCCGCAGGAATTTGTTTTGTAAGTCATCGCGCGGGAGGTTCGTTGATGGGCGGATGGAGCGGAGAAACTTTTTGGGATGGATGCGCTCGTATTTCGTTTTCTTTTTTAGCAGGAATGCTCATTTACCGTTCAAACTGGATTATTAAATCAAAACTTGGATTTATTGGGTTATCTGTATTATTGCTGTTAACATTTGTAATGCCGTTTTCTGGTTGGAACTGGCTTACAGAACCATTAGTAGTTTTACTGTATTTTCCTTTGTTGATTGCATTAGGCGCTGGAGCTTCATTAACAGAAGGTTTTAGAAAAATTTGCGTTTTCTTCGGAAAAATATCTTATCCTTTATACATGACGCATTATGCTGTAATGTGGATTTTTGCAGGTTATTACACCAAATACAAACCCGCAGTTGGCGAGCTGACTTTGATTATAATTGCAGGAACAGCACTTTTGCTTGGTTTCGCTTATTTGACTATGGTTTTGTATGATACTCCAATTAGAAAATATCTTACTGATAGAAGAAAGAAAGTTTAATTTAAAAGAAACTTGCTTAATCCATTTTCTATAAATCGTTATGAATTTCTTTGCTTAAAACATGAAAGTACATTCAAAATTTAGGCCCTTATATTTAATTAGAAAAAACAGCCTTTTTCTCTTTACTTGTTTTTGTTTTTTAATTTTCTATGATAAAGTCGTTAGTGGAGTTTATGAAACAATTATATTATTTTTTCTATTTTTCACTGTTAGTATCTTTTTTCAAGTTATTAATCTTCGAACAATTAATGAAATTATTGTTTCAGAAGAAGGTATAACAAAAATAAATTTTGTCTCAAAAAAAGTAAACTTTATTCCTTATCCATTAGTAGCAAATCTAGATACTATGCGGGTTCAAGGAATGTCTGGAAAAGCAGGTCAAATAACTTCAGGTTATTTTGAAAGCATAGTGATTCTCAAAGACGGAAAAAAAATATTAATCAGCCCAGATTCTTTTGAGAATTACCAAGAAATCATTGCTTCTATTAGATCTCATGTGCTGAATTAATTATCCAAATAAAAATCTGCTAAACAATAATTCCTGCATCAATTTTAATCTCATAAAAACACATTTTAATTATTTGTTTTTATACATAACTTACTATGTGAAAGAAATATTTTTCTCTTTCGCCTTCTTTTTCACACCTAAAATCTATCCCGATAGCTATCGGGACTATGTGTTAAAAAACAACTATAAACAACAGCTAAGTTAAGTAGTTTTGTATTTTCGTGGTAAAACACTTATTTGGTATGAGTAACGACTTCTATTATAATTTTCTTTTGCCAGAAGAGCCGCTTGCTGACTTTGTAGAAAACATTGGTATGTTCTGCAATCCGTCAGATAAAGCAAAAGAAGTCGTTTTAATGCCAGACGGAAGAGTCGATTTGTTTTTTCTGCAATCCGATCAAGCGCCTTTTCAGATTGTATTAATTGGCTTAGAAACAATACCCGAAGAAAGAGTTATTCCGTCGCACACAATTGCGTTTAAAGTGAGTTTTAAACCGCTTGGTGTTGAATATCTTTTGCAGACTTCAATTGCTGATATTCTAAACAGTGCAAAAAATCTGCCCACAGATTTCTGGAATATTACTTCTGATGATTTGAAAGATTTTGAAGCTTTTCAGCAAAAAATAACAGCGCAGTTAAAGAACCTTTTACCAAAAACAATAGACGAAAGAAAACGTCGAATTTTTGAACTTATATATGCTGCAAATGGTGAAATAAAAGTGAAAGAGCTTTCGGAAAAAATAGCTTGGAGCAGCCGAGAAATAAACCGCTATTTTAATAAGCAATTTGGGCTTTCTTTGAATGCTTTTTGCAAAATTCTACGTTTCAAAGCTTCTTTACAGCATATTGCAAAAGGCAGACTATTTCCCGAATTAAACTTTACCGATCAAACTCATTTTATCAAAGAAATTAAAAAATTCTCTGGCGTTGTTCCCAGCGAACTCTTAAAAAATAAAGATGACCGATTTATACTATTATCTGTCTTGAAACAACAATAATTTTGCCTCGTATTACTAAAACTATACGAGATGTTATTACAAAATAAACAAGTTGCCATTATTGGCGGCGGTCCCGGCGGATTGACATTGGCAAGACTTTTACAACTGCAAAACGTGAATGTAAAGGTTTATGAAAGAGATTTGAACAAAAATGCAAGAGTACAAGGTTCGCTGCTCGATTTACATAATGATTCTGGACTTGCTGCAATTCGAAAGGCTGATTTGTTTGAAGAATTTAAAACCAATTTTCTTCCTGGTGCCGATAAAACTCTTATCGTAAACGAGCAGGCTGCTATATTTTTTAGTGACCATGATACCAATCGTGAGGAAGATTTTGACAATGAATATTTTCGTCCTGAAATTGATCGCGGTACTTTACGAAAAATATTGCTCGAGTCTTTACAACCCGAAACGGTAATTTGGAACAGTCATTTTGATTCGATGGAAAAACAGAATAACGGCTGGCAGCTGCATTTTAAAAATGGTTCGTCTGCTTACGCAGATGTTGTTATAGGTTCTGATGGAGCAAACTCTAAAATACGTCCTTATATTACAAATATCAAAGCCATTTACTCGGGCATAACCATGCTTGAAGGCAATGTTTATGATTCTCAAAAAGCAGTTCCTAACATTGATTCATTATGCAAAGGCGGTAAAATTATGGCTTTTGGCAATAACAAAAATATATTGCTTGGGCAAAAAGGCGGCGGCGATCTTGGCTTTTATGCCAGCTTTAGAGCAAATGAAAACTGGACTGCTGACAGTGGTTTAGATTATTATGATAAAACACAAATACTAAATTGGTTCAAAAATGAATATCCAGAATGGAGTACGATTTGGTACGAATTATTCGAAAATGTCACAACGCCATTTATTTCAAGACCAATTTATTGTATGCCTTTAAATCAAACTTGGGAAGCTTTGCCAAATGCCACAATTATTGGTGATGCTGCTCATGTAATGCCGCCTTTTGCAGGCGAAGGCGCCAATATGGCGATGCTTGATGCTTTGGAATTAAGGGAATGTTTAACTTCTAATAAATACAATACACTGCAAGAGGCTATTTCGTTTTATGAATTGAATATGCGTGAAAGAGCTTCTAAAGCGGCACAAGAATCTCTTGAAAATGGTGATAAAATGCATTCGGAAAATGCCTTGAAAATGATGTTGGATTTTTTTTCTGAGGAACTAAGGGATTAAAGCCTTAAGGTTCTGAGATACTAAAATGTTGGAACTCTTAATTCTCTTGTATTTTTTCTGGATCTAACCGTTTTAAATTCTACTATTGCCAATAATCTTGTCAATTCCGAGGAACAAGGAATCATACTCGGGATTTGACAAAAATTGTCGATTTAGATTGTGGAGTTCCTTGTGTGATCTCTCCTTCGTCGAGATGACATAAAATGAAATAAAAAAAAGTACCAATACGTGATTAAAAAAAACTTTGTTCCTTTGTTCCTAAGAACCTTTGCGCCTTTCTTATAAAAAATTCTTAATTTGCGCCTTCAAATAAGAAGGAGAAAAATGAAGGTCTGTATTGCTGAGAAACCAAGTGTAGCACGTGAAATCGCATCCGTTTTGGGTGCCAATACCAAACACGATGGGTATTACGAAGGCAATGGTTATGCTGTGACCTATACTTTTGGACATTTATGTACCTTAAAAGAACCTAACGATTATAAACCGCACTGGAAAAGCTGGGATTTGAACAATCTACCAATGCTTCCTGAGAAATTTGAAACCAAAGTAGTTCAGAATTCAGGAATCCAAAAGCAGTTTAAAATTATAAAAAGCCTTTTTGACAAAGCCGAATTGGTTATAAACTGCGGGGATGCCGGGCAAGAAGGAGAATTAATTCAGCGCTGGGTAATGAACGAAGCAAATTACAAAGGCGAAATACAACGTCTATGGATTTCATCTCTTACTACCGAAGCGATAAAAGAGGGTTTTGACAACTTAAAACCTTCTGAAAACTATGATAATTTATTCTACGCCGGATTTTCAAGAGCAATTGGCGATTGGCTGCTTGGTATGAATGCCACTCGTTTGTATACTGTAAAACATGGCGGTTACAAACAAGTTTTGTCTATTGGACGCGTGCAAACGCCAACATTAGCAATGGTTGTAGATCGATTTAAAGAAATCGAAAACTTTAAACCTCAGCCATATTGGGAATTACAGACTTTATATAGAGAAACTCTTTTTAGTTATGAAGAAGGTCGTTTTCTGAAAAAAGAAGATGGTGAAATTCTAGCTGAGAAAGTCAAAGAAAGTGATTTCGAAATTGTTTCTGTTGACAAAAAGAACGGAAACGAATATGCACCAAAACTTTTTGATTTGACTGGTTTACAAGTGTACTGCAATCAAAAATTTGGATTTTCGGCAGAAGAAACGCTTAAAATTGCGCAGTCTTTATACGAACAAAAAGCCATTACATATCCAAGAGTTGATACGACTTTTCTGCCTGGAGATATTTATCCGAAAGTAACCGGGATTTTGCAAAAATTAACGCATTACGCAGAATTGACACAACCGCTTTTAGGCAAAAAAATAAAGAAATCACCTAAGGTTTTCAACGATAAAAAAGTAACAGATCACCACGCTATTATTCCAACCGGAATAGAAATTAATCTGCAATACAATCAGCAGCAAGTTTATGATATTATTACAAAGCGTTTTATTGCCGTTTTCTATGATGATTGTTTAGTTGCAAATACTACAGTTATAGGAAAAGCTGCTGATGTAACTTTTAAAGCAACAGGGAAAGAAATCTTAAAAAAAGGATTTCGAGTTGTTTTTGAAGATCCAAACGCAAAAGAAAAAGAAGCCGATTTACTGCCAAGTTTTGTTGTGGGAGAAAAAGGTCCGCACGAACCTTCGTTTCTGCAAAAAGAAACCAAACCGCCCAATCATTTTACCGAAGCTACTTTACTGCGCGCCATGGAAACAGCAGGAAAACAAGTTGACGATGAAGATTTGCGCGAATTGATGAAAGAAAACGGTATTGGTCGTCCGTCAACACGAGCGAATATTATCGAAACGCTTTTTAAACGTCAATATATTGTTCGAAATAAAAAACAAGTTTTACCAACCATAACAGGAATTCAGTTGATTGATACAATTCAGAATGAACTGATAAAATCGGCAGAACTTACTGGTTCTTGGGAAAAACAGCTAAAAGACATTGAAAAAGGCAGTTTTACCGCCGCAGCTTTTATAAAAAACATGAAACGCATGGTTGAAGCTTTAGTCTATGAAGTACGAAGCGAAACCAAACATGCCAATATTTCGCATGCTGCAACAATCCAGAAACCTGTTGTTAAAGCAGAAAAAAAGAAAGCCGCAGGTATTTTGTCTGAAACCTGTCCGAAATGTAAAAAAGGAAATTTCATAAAAGGAAAATCAGCTTTTGGATGCAGCGAGTATAAATCTGGCTGCGATTTTGTCCTGCCTAATGTTTTTGCGGATAAAAAGATTACCGAAAGTCAATACTTGCGACTGCTTCAAAAAGGTTCAACCGTAAATATAAAAGGCTTTAAAACAGATTCTGGAACTGTTGAAGGTTTGATTCGTTTTGAAGAAAATTTCAAACTAAAACTAGAACCTAAGAAAACTCAAGCTAAACAGACAACAAATGAATCATCTGATTCTTTAACCTGTCCGAAATGTAAAAAAGGAACAATCTTAAAGGGAAAAACGGCTTACGGCTGCGCTGAATATAAATCGGGTTGTGATTTTAAAGTGACTTTTGATGAAGTTCGCGCCAAACTAAAAGATCAAAAACCTACTAAAGAATTGGTTTATTCTATTTTACAGGAAAGCGTTTAGTTTTTTTCTTGCCACTGATTAATAGGATTTGAATGATTCTTTACTTTGTGTGTTTGTTGCCACGAATTAAATTTTACGCAGATTTAAAAAGATTTTGTCTCGCGCAGATTATGCAGATTTAGGCAGATTTAATTTTGATTCTGCATGATACAAAATCTAAGATGTTGCGTGTAGTCTTGTTTAACACATAGGAACATAGGCTCTAGTTTCTTAAAAAAGGCGTTTCACTTAGTAAAAATGCACAAAGTATCTCTATGTGAAAGAAACGTGTTTCTTTTTACATTCTTTCTCAGCTATAAAATCTATGTTTCTATGTGTTTAAATAAAACAGTTTGAAGTGCAAAAAGCATTTTCATTTTTTCAAAATTTAACTCTTAGGAAAATGGATTCTTTACTTTGTGTGTGTGTGTGTGTTGCCACGAATTACACTAATTTTAACGAATTGATTTTTACGCAGATTTAAAAAGATTTAAGCAGATAATCGAAGATTATTTAACACAGAATCAAAATTAAATCTGTAGAATCTGCATGAAACAAAATCATTTTAATCCCTTTAATCAGTGGCAAAACATTTCCAATTTTTCAAAATTTAATTCGTGAAAATTCGTGTAATTCGTGGCATCAATTTTTTTCATACTTTAGTGCAATCAAAACTCATAAATATGTTTCAGAAAATTACTCTTTTAGCACTTGTTATAACAGCTGTTTCTTGTCAAAAAAAGGAATCTGTAGAAAAGGATAAAATCAAAATTGCCGACTGGCTTATTGGCAACTGGGAAAACAAATCGACTGACGGTGTTCTTACTGAAAACTGGCAAAAATTAAACGATAGTACTTTCAGCGCTTCCTCTTATTTTATAAAAGGTAAAGACACTATCCATTTTGAATCTATTATTTTGGCACAACTTGGAGAAACTTTAACGTATAAAGCAACTGTAAAAGGGCAAAATGATGACAAACCAGTTTCTTTTGCATCAACTTTAGAGTCTGACAAACAATTGGTTTTTGAAAACGCTAAACACGATTATCCTCAAAAAATCACTTATACCAAAAGCGCAGATAATACTATAACCGCTGAAATCTCTGGAAATTTGAATGGAAAACCAAGTTCAGAGAAGTTTGTAATGACGAAGAAGTAGCATAACTTTTTCAATTAATAATGTTTGTAAATTCAAAAATGAAAAGAACCCTTTTTTTATCAATCTTTTTTTTTACCAGTTTTACTTTTGCACAAATTAATATTTCAGACTTAAGTGGAAAATGGATTAAGTATAAAATTGAAATGAAAGATGGAAGTAAGCTTTTCGATCGATTTACAAAAGATTCTACTTTTTTAGAATACACGATAAATAGAAACACACTATGTCTAAATTCAAATCCAATACATAAAACTAATCAAAGTTGCTTAGATTTTAAATTAAGAAACAACGAACTTATAACATCTCAATATTCAAAATACGTAATAGAAAGACTCAGCAACGACACTTTAGTTATGTATCAACATATCGAAAACTTATCAGATGATAAAATAAAAAGATTTTTCTTCGTAAAAGACGAAATTCTTCTTTCAAAATATCAACAAAAAAATATCAACAAAAAAAATATTATAGCATCTAAAGAATTCACACCTAAAACTTCTTCAACTATAGAATTAGATTTAAATAAGGCCTTTAAAAATAATTATTCCAATTTTAGAATTGCCGGAAACTTAACTATTTTCCCAAAAAAGAGAAAAATCAAAACAATTATAAATTATTCCACTAAAGCGGATTCAATAAGAATCAAAATAATAAAAACTGTTATAGACAATTCCATAGACAAATGGAATCTAAAGAATTTTGAAGAATATGATTCTGTACAATTACCATTTATCTTAGATAGTGAAATAACAAAGCGCTATTGGGGAATAAAAGTAATTTTCTTTACAAATGATATTCATGAATTTGAAATTGCTTACGGAGACAATTTAGAAAACAACAGAAAATCTGTAGATTTTTTCAATAAAGCACTAAAAGCTTATGAAAAAAAAGATTTTTTATATGCTATACAATGTTTCTCGGAATCTTATAAACTAGATCCAAAAAATTTAGATGCCTTATATAATAAAGCAACAGTCTATTTTGAATCTGGAGATCAAAATAATGCTTGCAAAACTTGGAAAGAAATATCTGATTTAGGTCAAGTAAATGGTAAACAACTGTATTCAAATAATTGTAATCTTAATTAAAACAAGATTCTACTAAACCTTTTATCTCATTTTAAAGATATTTTAAATACAAATTTTTGCTATAACATAATTCTTTCGTTCATAATTTTACTTAAAAAGGTCTACGGATTTTTAGAACTGAAATTCAGTTTAAGCAAAGATTATAAGCAATATACATACCAAAAAAATCAATCAATCAACAATTTATTGCCAAATAACAATAACCTTCAAAAAAAATCTATTCGTTCTCCCCTATCTTATTGACCATAAAAATCATAAGTATTCCTAAAAGTGCCATTACTAAAAAGGCCCATTTCATACTAAGATATTCGGAGATAAAACCAACCATTGGCGGCACTAATAAAAATCCGAGATAACCAATTGTAGATATAGAAGTTAAAGCTGAACCGCTGCTTAATGTTGATGATCTTCCAGCAATACTAAACACAAGCGGAACTACACAAGACACTCCAAAACCAATTAAAACATAACCAAAAATAGTTGGATAAGCGTACGGCAGAATAAAGCAGATTCCAAATCCTACTGTGATTAAAACGCCGCTGTAAAATAGAATTCGTTTGGTACCAAATTTCATTACACCATAATCACCAAACAAGCGTCCTAAAGTTACGGCTGTTGCAAAAAAGACAAATGCTGCACTGGTTAACTTTGGCGAAGCTTTTAGTATGTTTTCGAAATAAATTCCGCTCCAATCGTACATTGTATTTTCGCAGGCCATTGAAACAAAGCAAATCAAGGCAAATTTTACCAGATTTTTTTCGGGCATCGAAAAGAACTTCTTTTTTACTGGAACGGGTTCATTATGAATACTCATTGGATAAAAACAAGCTGTCAGCGCCATCATAAAAACGCTTACTCCTAATAAATGATGCGATGGTGCAATTTGCTGCGTTACCATAACATAACCTAAACCTGCACCTGTAAAAACGGCAATACTCCAAACGGCATGAAAACGAGTTATGATCGATTTGGGATATAATTTTTGAACCTCAAGAGATTGTGCATTTATGGATAAATTAAAAATATTACGCGAAGCTCCAAAAATTAAAAGTACAAAAACCAGCTGCCAGACAAACGCAACCAATCCTGGAAGTGACAATACAATATTGAACATGATTGCTCCCAAAAGCATAATGTATCGACTGCTGTATTTATTGAGCAATCTTCCTGTAAAAGGCATTGTCAGCATTAATCCAATTGGAAATGCGAATAAAACTGCTCCAAATTCGGCTTCAGATAAATGTAATTGTGCTTGTATATGCGGAATTCTAGAAACCCAAGAAGAATATCCAAAACCTGAAAGGAAAAAAAATACAGTATTGGCTATACGATATCCTCTAGGTGTATTTTGAATTTTTTTAAAGAATGGTAAAATCATGAAGGCTTTTTTCAGATCGCAAAATTAGGGCTTTTTAAAAGGAACTGCGACCCTTTTTGCTTTTTCTATTTACAAAATACCAATTCAACTGTTTTACCTTCAAAAATATAACAGCAACTTTTCATTTTAATAATAAATAATGACTTTAAATACATAAAAAACAAAAAATACTTAAATGTGTTTCATTTACAAACACCAAGTAAAACCAAGGTTTAAACAAGCCGAATAAGAATTAGCTTTAAAGATTTTTGTTTTTATTTTTAATTGTTCTAAATAAACTTTAAGTTTGTACCATTATCATACTTAACAAATTAATCTTGATCATATGAAATCAAATACTTTAAAAACAATAACATTTTTATTTTTAGCATTCTTTGCCGCTCCTCAACTTTTTGCTCACGCTCTTTGGATTGAAACTAAAGCTGCTGGAACAAAAGGCAAAGCGCAAGAAATCTCGGTTTACTTTGGAGAATTTTCAGATAATGACATTACAAAAGCGGACAAATGGTTTTCTGATTTAAAAGATTTTAGCTTAATATTGGTTTCTCCTTCAAAAAAAGAAACAAAACTTACTGCAAAAGCTTTAGACAATAAATATCAAACTTTTTTTACTCCTGATGAAGACGGAGTTTACACGGTTGTAATGCATCATAAGGTAAAAGATGTTTACGGAACTATGGTTCTTGATTACAACTCAAGCGCAACTGTTGTTGTTGGAAATAAAACTGCTGGAAATTCTGCTTCTGCCAACAAAAATGTAATCAGCGTATTTAGTGAAAATGCCGACAGTACAAAAAAAGATGCAAAAATAAATGGTGTGGCTTTATATGATGGTACAGTTGCAAAGGAGCAAAAAATAAAAGTTATCGCTCCAAATGGCTGGGAAAAAGAATTATGGACAAATGATAAAGGCGAGTTTTCGTTTACGCCAATCTGGTCTGGAAATTATATGGTAGAATTTGCTTATACTGAAAAAGCTGCTGGTGAACACAATGGCAAAAAATACGATGAAATCTGGAAAATGGCTACTTACTTAATCACGGTTAAATAATTTTCAATCTTTTTTTTAGATCAAATCACGAAGTTTATCTTCATGAAACCTTGTTCTTTTGAGCAAGGTTTTTTTTAGTGTTAAACCGTCAACATTAAAATAACATTAAAACAACCTTATAATAAAATTAAATCAACATTAAA
>NZ_MUHD01000005.1 GCF_002217395.1 Flavobacterium plurextorum
AAAGGCAGTAATGTCATAGTCGAGTAGTACTAATAATCCGTAAGCTTATGTACACCCTTTTCCCCGCTTCGGCGGGGAAGAAACTTTCTAAAATAGTAAATAAAAGTACTTTTCTTTATCTCAGTATGTTAAGATATTTTTTTTAATTATCAATTGTTCATAATGAATTGTTAGTTAAAAAAGTTGCCTAAAGCAACTAACAACCTTAAGGTGGTTATTGCGGCGGGGCTCACCTCTTCCCATCCCGAACAGAGTAGTTAAGCCCGCCTGCGCAGATGGTACTGCAGTTATGTGGGAGAGTATGTCGTCGCCTTTCTTTTGAAAACCCTATTTCCTCGAAATGGGGTTTTTTATTCAAATTTTGCTTAATTTTTTAAGCAAAAAAGGTACCTTAGCTCAGATGGTAGAGCAATGGACTGAAAATCCATGTGTCCCTGGTTCGATCCCTGGAGGTACCACATAATGCTCGGATGGTGAAATTGGTAGACACGCTGGACTTAAAATCCAGTGAACAGCAATGTTCGTGCGGGTTCAAGTCCCGCTCTGAGTACTAAAACTTCAATTAGCTTTTGCTAGTTGAAGTTTTTTTTTGATATAAAACGCCGGTTTTATTTACTACTATTAGTATAATTTAAATTATGATTGATTAAATAGGTACTTTGTACATAATTTTTATATTTTTACTTTACATATTTAACTATATACTGTTTTTTAATCATGCAAAATGTTTTTTCAAAAGAAGATTGTGATCAGTTTATTAATAGAATCAATCAGCTTAAGCCTGATTCGAAAGGGCTTTGGGGTAAAATGTCTGTCGATCAAATGCTTGCGCATTGCAATGTGTCGTACGAAATGGTTTATGAAAATGTTCATCCAAAACCAAACGGTTTTATTAAGCTTATTTTAAAATTATTGGTTAAAAATAAAGTGGTTGATGATAAACCATATCCTAAAAATAACCAAACGGCGCCGCAATTTATAATTAAAGGAAATCGTGATTTTGAAGCTGAAAAGGAAAGACTGATATCTTATTTGGTTAGAACTCAGTCTTTAGGAATAAATGAATTTGAAGGTAAAGAATCGCACTCTTTTGGAAAATTGACTTCGAAAGAATGGAATAATATGTTTGCAAAACATTTAGAGCATCATCTTTCGCAATTTGGAGTTTAAATAGAATAAAATTTATGAGAAGTTTTATTGTTATAATTGCTTTATTCCTTGGGGGAGTATCTAATGCTCAAAAGCAAGAAGTTCAAAAATGTATTGATGTATTTTTTGAAGGATTTCATCAAAAAGATACTTTTAAGTTGAAATCAGTTTGTGGAGATAAAGTTATTTTGCAATCAATAAGCGAAAGTAAGAGCAAAGGCAATAAATTGACAAATGAAAGTGCAAAAGACTTTTATAAATCTATTGCTTCAATTCCAGAGGCTACTAAATTTCAGGAAAAAATATTGAGTTATAATATTCAAATTGATGGAGCAATGGCACATGTCTGGGCGCCTTATGAATTTTATATAAATGATAAATTAAGTCATTGCGGCGTAAACACTTTCACATTATTTAAAGAAAAAGATAATTGGAAGATTGTTTATTTAATTGATACGAGAAGAAAGTAGTTTTTTTTTAGATTACTTCTTGCAAATAGTAGTGACATACATCAGCTATAAGGCATTCTTCACATTTAGGTTTTGGTCTGCAGGTTTCTCTCCCAAGAAAAGAAATCGCCATGCCAATTTCAGACCAAATATTTTTTGGTAGTATTTGCATGAGATCCTTTTCTACTTTATTTCCGTCTTTACTTTCTTTAATAATTCCAATTCTTGGAGCCACTCGAATTACATGTAAATCAGCAATAATGCCCTCAGCTGGCTTATTAGTTTCTCTTAAAATTACATTTGCAGATTTTCTTCCAATTCCTTTTAAGGCTGTTAAGCCACTCATAGTTAATGGAATATTATTGTCTTCTTGAATAGTTTTTGCAATTTCTAAAAGCCAGTTTGCTTTTGTCTGGAAGTTTCGAACTTTACTGATATAAGGAATGAATGTTTCTAAATCTGTTTTTGAAAGACTATTTAATGAAGGAAATTTATCAAATAGAGCAGGTGCTATTTTATTAATATTAGCATCAGAATCTTGTGCTGATAAAACAACCATAACCAATAATTGGTAAGCGTTCTTATATTCTAAAGGATGTTTCTTCCCTTTATATTTCTCTAGAATGGGTTCTAATTTAGTTTCCCAATTTGATGTTTCTCCAAATAAATCCATTTTTTTCTTTTTTTGAATTAAGCAGGTAAAACGTTTATTCTTATAAAATTAAGAGTTTTTGATGAATTCTAAAGTCTTTTTAATTACATTTTGATTTCCTAGAATTTTTCTATGTCCTAAACCATCTGTTAAGAATAATTCTCCATTTTCAAGATTTTGATGAATATGAATTCCAGCTTTTACAGGCACTTCAGGATCATCATTATCGTGTATAACCAAAACTGGTATTTTTACTTTTTGAGCAGCTCTGTAAGCTGAAAAATTATCCATTTTCACTTGATATTTATTCTCAAAAAACTCGCGAAGATGTTCGCTGATAGCTTGTTTTAAACCTAATTTAGCAACAAAATCATCTAGAATATCCTGAACAATATCTCCGCTTCCAATTACAATTGCTTTTTTAACCTGCAAGCCGTCTTTAATTGCATTTAATACCGACATTCCGCCTAAAGAATGACCAATTGCATATTCAAATGGACCATATTGTTTTTCTATTTCTAGTATAGAAGCGATAAATTCAGACATTATCGTCGTATTTCCTTTTGATTTTCCATGTGCAGGAGCATCAAAACTTACTACGGAGTAACCATTATCTAAAAGTTCGTCGGCTATTTTAAACAATTGGGTGCCGCGTCCTGACCATCCATGAACTAATAAAATTTTGCGTTCACTTTTGCCGTACTCATACGTAACAACACTTTTGTTTATTTCTGGAACATAGATTAAGTTTTGGATGCTTTTTTTATCCATCTCAAATTCTCGTTTTGGAACCTTATGTTTTATGGGTGTTGTAAATAATTTTGCGGCATATGATGTTACTAGTTTAGATGAAATTAAAGCACAAATTTTACACGATACAATAATAAACTGTGGAATTTTTAATGATTTAGTAGGATTGTTTGTCTTTTTTGACATATCAATAAATTTTACTTGTGGGCTTAATTCTGTTTATTTTTTGCTAAATTTAAAAAACATAAAAGTAGCTATTTATATAGGACTGCTGAAAAATAATTCACAATTTGTTATAATTTTTAACATGGAAATATTTCATATTAGTGCCGAATGTTATCCAATGGCAAAAGTTGGCGGTCTAGCTGATGTTGTTGGAGCATTGCCAAAATACCAAACTAATGCAGGTCATCAGGTACGAGTAATTGTTCCTTGTTATGATACTAAGTTTAGAAAAGAGAATGACTTTGAATGTGTTCATTGGGGCACAGTTAAACTTGGGAATTTTAATTTCCCATTTAGTATTCTGAAAGAAACAACTAACAAATTGGGGTATGAGTTATACCTTGTAGAAATAAATGAATTATTTGATCGCCCTAATGTTTATGGTTATGAAGATGATATAGAACGTTTTTTAGCTTTTCAGATAGCAGTTTTAGATTGGATAATTTGTCGAAATACAGTTCCAGATGTTATAAATTGTCACGATCATCATACTGGATTAATTCCGTTTTTAGTTCAATTTGCGTACAAGTATGATAGTTTGAAGAATGTTAAAACGGTAATTACAATTCATAATGGTTTGTATCAAGGCTGGTTTGGATTTGATAAGCTGCATTATTTACCAGAATTTGATTTAAAGCATGTTGGATTTTTAGAATGGAACAATTCTATTAATTCATTGGCAGTTGGTGTAAAATGTGCAAATGCTGTAACGACAGTGTCTCCAAGTTATTTAAATGAAATTAATCATGCCGCTAATGGTTTGGAATCTTTGTTCAAGTCAGTCCGCAGTAAATCGAGGGGAATTTTAAATGGAATTGATATAGAAGTTTGGGATCCTTTAAAAGATCAAATGATTACCGCAAATTATTCTATAGAAACTTTTGAAGCGGGAAAACAAAAGAATAAGGAAAAACTTTGCGAACAGTTTGATTTAGATCCTGAAAAACCGCTATTTAGTTTTATCGGCCGTTTGTTTGAGGAAAAAGGAGGTGATTTATTACCCCAAGCTTCAGCTTTAGCATTATCTGAAAATTTTGAAAATATTAATATTCTGATTTTAGGATCTGGAAATGCTGTTATAGAAGAGCAGTTGGTGCAATTAAGAAACGATTATAATGGTAATTACAATGTTTTTATAGGTTATAACGAAGAATTAGCGCATTTGATTTATGCAGGTTCAGATTATATTTTAATGCCTTCTAGAGTTGAGCCTTGCGGATTAAATCAAATGTATGCGATGCGTTATGGAACAATTCCGATAGTTAGGAGAACTGGAGGATTAAGAGATACGGTTGCTGATTTTGGAGATGAAGGAAACGGAATTTGCCATGATCAGGCTTCAGTTGGAGATATCTGTTATTCTATAAATCGGGCTGTAAAGCTGTACAATAATAAATTAAATTTCAATAAAGTTTTAGAAAGAGGAATGGCTGCTGACCATTCCTGGGAAAGAGTTTGCCAAGAATACATCGAGATATACAACCTAATAATTGAGAAAAATGAAATTTAAAAAGAAAAATGTAGTTGCTATTATTTTAGGAGGAGGACAAGGATCACGTTTATTTCCATTAACCGAAACGAGATCAAAACCTGCAGTGCCAATTGGCGGAAAATATAGATTAGTCGATATTCCAATTTCAAATTGTATTAATTCGGATATTTTTAAAATATTTGTTCTAACACAGTTTAATTCGGCATCTTTAAATGCGCATATCAAGAATACCTTCAATTTTAGTATTTTCAGCCAGTCGTTTGTAGATATTTTAGCAGCCGAACAAACTCCAGATAACCCAACATGGTTTCAAGGAACTGCAGATGCTGTTAGACAATGTATGTCTCATTTTTTAAAACACGATTTTGATCACGCGTTAATTCTTTCTGGCGATCAATTGTATCAAATGGATTTTAATGAAATGCTGGAGGCTCATATTGCAGCCGATGCGGCTATTTCGATTGCAACTCTTCCTGTAAATGCTAAAGATGCTCCGGAGTTTGGAATTTTAAAAACGAATCATGAAAGTTGTATTGAAGCTTTTATCGAAAAACCAGATCCATCATTATTACCAGATTGGGAATCTGAAGTAAGCGAACAAATGCAGGAAAAAGGTAAAAAGTATCTTGCCTCAATGGGAATTTATATTTTTAATAAGCCATTGTTGGAAGAATTAATGGCGAATCCAGAAACAAAGGATTTTGGAAAAGAAATTATTCCGCAAGCCGTTGGAAAGCATAAAATTCTAAGTTATCAATATGAGGGTTATTGGACTGATATTGGAAATATCGAATCCTTTTTTGAAGCAAATATTGGTTTAACTGCTGATATTCCAGAGTTTAATTTATTCGATAATGAGAATAAAATTTTTACGAGACCTAGATTATTGCCGCCGTCGAAATTTAGAAATTCAATTGTCGATCAATCCTTAATTTCTGAAGGCTGTATTATTAATGCAAAAGAAATTAAAAGTTCTGTAATTGGTATTCGTTCTAGAATTGGAGTAGGAACGGTACTTGAAAATTGTTATGTTATGGGGAATGATTTCTATCAGGATCTTGACGAACTAAATCATGAGAGTACAATTAATAAAATTCATGTTGGTATTGGTGAAAACTGTTTTATAAAGAATGCTTTAGTCGATAAAAATGTTAGAATTGGAAACAATGTTCATATTAGCGGCGGAAAACATCTAGAAAATTTCACCAATGAATTGTACAGCATAAAAGACGGAATTGTTGTAATTAAAAAAGGCGCAGTTCTTTCTGATAATTTCAGAATAGAATAAATTATTAAATAAGTTTCCAATAAAAATAAATTCCAATTGCCTTAAAAAACAAATATGACAAAAGTAATTACACATTCTCTATTTACTGATTTTGATATTGATTTATTCAAAGCTGGAAAGCATTTCAAATTGTATGAAAAGCTGGGAGCTCATTTAATTGAAGTTAATGGAGTAAAAGGAGTTTACTTTGCCGTTTGGGCTCCAACTGCGCAGACAGTTTCGGTGGTAGGCGATTTCAATTATTGGACTCAAGGAGAACATGTTTTAAATGTGCGTTGGGATTCTTCCGGTATTTGGGAAGGTTTCATTCCAGAAATTACAAAAGGAGCTCTTTATAAATATAAAATTCAGTCAAATATTGACGGAATTGTAACTGAAAAAGCAGATCCATTTGCTCTGTATTGTGAGAAGCCGCCGCATACGGCATCAGTAGTATGGGATTTGGAATACAAATGGAAAGACGAAAACTGGATGCAGAATCGTAAGCAGAATAATGCGTTAGACAAACCTTATTCTGTTTACGAAGTGCATTTAGGTTCATGGAAACGTGCCGAGAATAACCGTTTTTTAACTTATTTGGAGCTTGCTGATGATTTAGTTAAATATGTTAAAGAAACTGGTTTTACTCATGTTGAGTTCATGCCAATAATGGAGTATCCTTATGATCCTTCGTGGGGATATCAGTTAACTGGATATTTTGCGCCAACATCGCGTTTTGGTAAACCGCAGGACTTTATGGTTTTAGTTGATAAACTGCATCAAGAAGGAATTGGAGTAATTTTAGATTGGGTTCCATCACATTTTCCAGATGACGCTCACGGTTTAGGCTTTTTTGATGGATCACACTTGTACGAACATCCAGATCGCCGAAAAGGATATCATCCTGATTGGAAAAGTTTGGTTTTTAATTATGGGCGAAATGAAGTTCGAGCCTTTTTGATTAGTAATGCTGTTTTTTGGCTTCAGAATTATCATGCCGATGGTTTAAGGGTTGATGCCGTTGCTTCAATGTTGTATCTTGATTATTCAAGAGAAGATGGAGAGTGGGAACCTAATATTTTTGGCGGAAGAGAGAATCTAGATACCATTAGTTTTCTAAAAGAGTTCAACGAAGTAATTTATGCTAATTTTGATGGAGTACAAACTATTGCCGAAGAAAGTACTTCGTTTTCAATGGTTTCTAGACCAACTTTTACAGGTGGTTTAGGTTTTGGAATGAAATGGATGATGGGTTGGATGCACGACACTTTAGAGTATTTTCAAAAAGAAACAGTTTACAGAAAATACCATCAAAATGATTTAACTTTTTCGATGACGTATGCTTTCACCGAAAATTTCATGCTTCCGTTTTCGCACGATGAAGTAGTTTACGGAAAAAAATCTCTTATCTATAAAATGCCTGGCGATGAATGGCAGCGATTTGCCAATTTGAGATTATTGTACGGATATATGTTCACGCATCCTGGAGCAAAATTATTGTTTATGGGTGCAGAATTTGGTCAAACGAGTGAGTGGAATTTTGAGAATAGTTTAGATTGGCATCTGCTTCAATATGATTTTCATTCCGGAATAAAAAAACTAATTACAGATTTAAATCTGCTGTATAAATCATATCCTGCTTTATACGAAAAGCAATTTACAGTCGAAGGCTTTGAGTGGATTAATTACTCAGATCATCAAAATGCCGTTTTGTCCTATATTCGAAAAGGAAACAAACCTGACGAAAATGTTATTGTGGTTCTTAATTTTACACAGATTGTACGTGAGAATTATAGAATAGGAGTGCCAAAGAAAGGAAAATTACAAGAAATTTTTAACAGCGATGCAGCAGTTTATGGAGGAAGCGATGTTGGAAATTCTAAAGTATTAAAAACAGATGCAATACCATATGACGGAAGAGAATTTTCTGTTGAATTAATTCTGCCGCCTTTAAGTATTACTGTTTTTTCTTTTGCATAAAAATAAGGCAATTAAAATTTTACAGTTATTTTATTATTATTTCGTTCTTAAATTATCAAATTGATGATTTTTTGAGAGGAATTCTAATACCCATTCAGAAAAAACGTTTTCGTGAATAAACCTTTTATTCATAGGGCTTTATAAACTTTTTTTGTAAGTTTGAAAGAGCGTTAACGTTATATAATTAATTCATTTGGAGATATGATTACAAACACGGCATTAGAATACAAAGGCGATTTATATCCATCAAAAATCGTCTCTTTTCAACACGAAGGCGATTCCATTTTTTTTAATACAGATAATAAAGTAATCTTAAAAGTCACTATCCTTAGAGATAGTTTAATTCGATTTCGCTTTACAACAAAAGGGTATTTCAGCAACGACTTTTCGTATGCAATTGATAAATCCCAACTTCATGGTTATAATTTTCTTGAACTAACAGAAGAAGAAACTTATTTTCAAATTAGAACCAGTAAAGTAAAATGTAAAATTCAAAAATCAGATCTTCGTTTATCGATTTACGATTTGAATGATTTTCTAATTCTTGAGGATGAGCTTGGTTTTCATTGGGAAGAAAGCTACGAATATGGTGGAAATATCGTAAAAATGAGTAAATCATCTAAAGATGGTGAATGTTTTTACGGACTTGGAGACAAAGCAACTCAAATGAATTTAAAAGGCAAAAGAGTAGAGAATTTTGCAACTGACCAATATGCTTATCAAAAAGAACAAGACCCGCTTTATAAAGTAGTTCCTTTTTATATAGGTTTACATAACAAACAATCCTATGGTATTTTCTTCGACAATACATTTAGAACTTTCTTTGATTTTTGTCAGGAAAGGCGAAATGTAACTAGTTTTTGGGCAGAAGGAGGTGAAATGAATTATTATTTCATTTATGGGCCGCAAATGCAGGATGTGGTGACCAATTATACAGATTTAACTGGTAAACCAGAACTTCCGCCGCTTTGGGTTTTAGGATATCATCAATGTAAATGGAGTTATTATCCTGAAAGTAAAGTAAAAGAAATCACTTCAAAATTTAGAGAACTTAAAATTCCGTGTGATGCCATTTATTTGGATATTGATTATATGGAAGGATTTCGATGCTTTACATGGAATAAAAATTACTTTCCAGATCCCAAAAGAATGGTTGCCGAACTAGCCGAAGATGGTTTTAAAACGGTAGTAATTATAGATCCGGGAATTAAAATTGATCAAGATTATTGGGTTTATAAAGAAGCTTTAGAGAAAGATTATTTCTGTAAAAGAGCCGACGGACCTTATATGAAAGGAAAAGTATGGCCAGGCGAATGTAATTTCCCAGATTATACAAACCCAGCAGTTAGAGAATGGTGGGCAGGATTATTTAAGGAATTAGTTGCCGAAATTGGAGTAAAAGGAGTTTGGAATGATATGAATGAACCAGCTGTTATGGAAGTTCCAAATAAAACATTTCCAATGGATGTTCGCCATGTTTACGACGGAAACCCTTGCAGTCATAGAAAAGCACATAATATTTACGGAACTCAAATGGCAAGAGCGACCTATCATGGCGTAAAGCGTTTTGCTTATCCTAAACGTCCCTTTGTTATTACAAGGTCAGCTTATTCAGGAGCACAGCGTTATACATCATCTTGGACAGGAGATAACGTAGCAACTTGGGAACACTTATGGATTGCTAATATTCAGGTACAAAGAATGTCAATTTCAGGAATGGGATTTACAGGTTCTGATATTGGTGGTTTTGCCGAGCAGCCAACAGGCGAATTGTATGCACGCTGGATTCAGTTAGGCGTATTTCATCCGTTTTGCAGAACACACTCTTCAGGAGATCACGGTAATCAAGAACCTTGGGCTTTTGATGAAGAAGTGATTAATATTACTAGAAAATTTGTAAGCTTACGTTATCAATTACTTCCGTATTTATATACCATGTTTTGGCAGTATATCGAAGAAGGAATTCCAATGTTGAAACCATTAGTTTATTTCGATCAAGATGATACACAAACGCATTATCGCAACGACGAATTTATCTTTGGAAATCAAATATTAGTCTGCCCAATTCTTGAGCCAAACGCAGTAGGAAGACGTATGTATATTCCAAGAGGAGAATGGTATAATTACTGGACAAATGAATTTTCAGTTGGAGGACGTGAAGTGTGGATTGATACTAAATTTGATGAGATTCCAGTTTTTGTAAAAGCAGGTGCAGTAATTCCAAAATATCCAGTGCAGCAATATGTTGGAGAATTAGAGTTTGATGAATTAACACTTGATGTATACTATAAAAACGGCAAAGAAAAATCAGTAGTTTATGAAGATGCACAAGATGGTTATGATTATAAAAAAGGGCGTTACAGCTTTCTATCTTTTAGAACCGTAGGAAAAGAAAAAGAATTGATTATTCAGCTTCATAAAGAAGGTAAATATGATACGCCTTACAGCAAATACAAAATAAACTTGATTGGATTACCATTTAAAGTGAGTGAGATTGAAATTGACAATGAAAAAATACAATTTGATAAAATTGCTTTTGAATCCAATCAGTTTTTAATTGTTGAAAAAGGTTTTAATGAACTTCACATAACTGGAGAATAAGTTAATTCTGATAAATTAGTCAATAATTATATAAAAGCGAAATTAATAATTATTGTATTTTTGTATGTTGAAAAATATCAGAATCATGAAAAAGCAATTATTACTAGGGTTATGTGCGGCTCTTTTTGTTGGATGTGCAACCAATCCAGTGACCGGAAAAAAGAATTTAAATTTCGTTTCAAATAGCGAATTATTTCCCTCTTCTTTTCAGCAATACAGTCAGTTTATTTCTGAAAATAAAGTAATAACAGGAACAGCCGATGCAAAATTAGTAGAGAAAGTTGGTATTAAAATAAAAGCTGCGGCCGAAAAATACTTAACCTATTTGGGACAATCTCAATATCTAAAAGACTACCGATGGGAATATAAATTGGTAGATAATAAAGAGGTAAATGCTTGGTGTATGCCAGGAGGGAAAATCGTAGTTTATTCAGGAATTTTGCCAGTTACACAAAATGAATCTGGTTTAGCAACTGTTATGGGACACGAGGTTTCGCACGCTTTGGCTAATCATGGAGCACAAAGAATGAGTGCAGCACAATTGCAGCAAATAGGCGGAGCAGCATTAGATGCGGCTACAAGCGGTAAATCGCAATCGACAAGAGATATTTTTGCACAAGCATATGGAGTAGGTTCACAAGTAGGAGTAATGCTTCCGTTTAGCAGAAGCAACGAAAGTGAAGCAGATAAAATTGGACTTACTTTAATGGCAATTGCAGGTTACAATCCAGATGATGCCATAGCATTTTGGAGTAGAATGTCGGCAAAATCAGGTGCGTCTGGAACACCAGAATTTATGAGTACGCACCCTTCTGATGCCACTAGAATTGCTAACTTAAAAGCATTAATTCCAGAAGCAAAAGCTACAGCATTGAAAGTTGGAGTTATTAAATAAAAACAAAACACTACAAAGATAATTTGAAAGCTGTCCAGATTTTTGGACGGCTTTTTTGTTTCTATAGATGACATTACACAATAGCCTTGTTTATAATTTATTAATACATGATTTATTGAAATTCTATTTGATTATCATAAAAAAGAGATAAATTCGTAGCCTGTTAACAAAACCATTTCTATGAAAGAATTAAAAAAAGGCGATAAAAAATTGTTAAACGCCTGGGCATTTTATGATTGGGCAAATTCTGTTTATACGCTTACAATAGCATCCGCAGTATTTCCCATTTTTTATGAAGCATTATTTTCAAAAAGAGATCATTACATTGATGTTTTTGGGCTTCATCTAAAGAATTCAGCACTAATTAGTTTTATTACCGCAGCAGCATTTTTAGTTGTTTCTTTTATTTCACCTCTATTATCAGGTATTGCAGATTATGTAGGAAATAAAAAATCCTTTATGAAGTTTTTCTGTTATTTAGGAGCATTATCCTGCATGGGATTATATTGGTTTGAATTAACAGATATTTATATCGGATTGGCATTTTATTTCTTTGGATTATTAGGATATTGGGGAAGTTTAGTTTTTTACAATTCATATTTACCAGATATTGCTTTTGAAGAACAACAAGATAGAATTAGTGCAAAAGGATATTCTTTAGGTTACATAGGAAGCGTTATTTTATTGATTATCAATTTAGCGATGATTATGAAGCCGGAATGGTTTAATATTTCTGGTCCAGAACCAGCAATGAAAGCTATGCGTTATTCTTTTATCATGGTAGGAGTTTGGTGGATATTATTTAGTCAGTATACGTATTATTATTTACCAAAAGGGAGAAAAGAAAAAGGCGAAAAACTAACAAAATCTGTCATTTTTAATGGCTTCAAAGAATTGAAAAAGGTTTGGGGTTTACTGAATGAAAATGTTCCTTTACGACGCTATTTAGGCGGTTTTTTTGTTTCAAGTATGGCTGTACAAACCGTAATGCTGGTTGCAACTTATTTTGGAGCACAGGAAATTCAATGGTCGTCAAAAGAAGAAAGCACTATTGGTTTAATAATTTGTATTTTGATAATTCAGCTGGTAGCTGTTGTGGGTGCGGTTTTAACTTCGAGAGCTTCCGAAAAATTTGGAAATATTCCAACCCTGATTTTTATTAATGCCATTTGGGCAGCTTTTTGCGCCTTGGCTTATTTTATAATATTGCCAATGCATTTTTATGTTATGGCAACAGTTGCCGGTTTTGTCATGGGCGGAATTCAGGCGTTGTCACGTTCGACGTATTCAAAGCTCTTACCAGAAACAGAAGATACAGCTTCGTTTTTTAGTTTTTATGATGTTGCTGAAAAAATAGGAATTGTAATAGGAATGTGTGTTTACGGAATTATCGATCAAATAACAGGAAGCCCTCGTGCAGCAATTGTTATTTTAGCAGTTTTCTTTGTAACATCGATTTTCTTATTAAGAAGAGTGCATAAAAAAGACGTTTTAAATTAATAAAACGCCTTATAAAAATTTAAATGTCACGAATTAGAATTTGTTATTGATTGATGATGAATAAAAATTCGTGACATTCATTGTATCATACTTTTGAAATATTTCCTGATCCAGAAACTTTTACATCACGTTTCTCAGGATTTCCAGTATATTTAATATCACCTGAGCCAGAAACTCGAGCAGTCAAACTTTCGTTACAATTTACTTTACTGTTTCCAGAACCCGAAACATTCACGACTACATTTTTAGATTTTAAAGCGCTTGCATCGATGTCGCCAGAACCTGAAAGTTTTGTAGTAAAGTTATCAGCGTTTCCTTTTAAATTTACATTTCCCGATCCGCTTAAGTTTAATTCAAAAGAATTTGAATCAACCGCTAGTCTAAAATTTCCTGATCCAGAAAGCTTTGCTAAAAACGAATCGTTTTTGATAATATCTTTTGATTTAATATTTCCAGAACCAGAAAGAGTCAGCTCTGATATTTTCTCAAACGGAATTGTTACTTCAACTTTTTTGCCTATACTAGAACGGATGTTAGTGTTTTTCTTTGTATAAATTTTTAAAGTATTTTCTTCAACTTCAACTATCATTGCAGATAGAATATTTTCTTCACCTTTAACGATAATTTTCCCTTCTTTTCCAGCAACCAAATCAACATCAAAAGAGCCTGCAATTTTTATTGCATCATAGCCGGCTGTTGATCTTGTTTCAGTAACAACTTTACCGTTTCCGTTTATTTTTTCAGATTGCGCATTAGCCATAAAACCAATTAAAAATGCACCACAAGCTACTAATAGAGATAATTTTTTCATTTCTTTAAATTTTTATGATTATTGTTTTTTGTTTAATGTTACGTTTCCGTAATTAGAATTAATAGTAACCTTATTTTGACCTTTCTTTTTATTAAACCCGCTGATTCTTTTACTTGTATTTTTAGTTTCATTGACCAAAACATCTAGAGAATTGTCGCTTTTGATGCCTCCGTATCTTGTATTAATATCAAAATCAAAAGAATAGTTCATGTCATATCCCAAATAAACATCAGAATAACCAGAGTTTATATTGACATTATTTGCCTTGCTTGTTATAGTCGAAATATTGATTTTACTATAGTTAGTATCCAAATTAACGCTATTTGAAATCTCACCAATAGATATGGTCAGATAATTTCCTGCACCAGAGAAGGAGTTTATTTTCTGAAATTTAAACGTTCCATAATTACAGTCGTATTTTATGTTTTGTCCTTCAAGAATTACTAAATCTGTATAATTAGTATCTAAATTTAAATTACCTGATTCGTTAATTTTTAATCCAGAATACCTTGCTTCAATATTCCCGTTTTTGATATAATCAATAGTTGAGTTTTGACAATATTCTATTTTTACGTTATTGGTTGAACTGTTTAACTTTCCTAAAGAAATTTTGCCATATCTGCAGGCAATATCTGCAGCTCCAAAAATGTTTTCAGTTGCAATATTTCCGTATTTATTAAGCAGTTTAACAGAGCCGTTTTTCGGAATTTTTATGACATAATTAATTTCAAAACTATTATTGCTCCCTTTGCTTTTATACGAAGAAGTTCCAATTGAAGTTACCGCAGTAACCATTGACTTTAGAGCCGTAATGTTAACATCAATATTGTTTAATTTTTCGTTAACCCAATTTTCATTTGGTCCGTTAACTTTTATCGTGATATCAAGATCTATTTTATCCTCGTCCCAAGTAGAGACAGAGATATTTCCGTATTTGTTTTCAATATCAATACCCGCATTTGAGTTTACGATATATGTTTTTTTAATGTTTTTTTGTTTTGTGATATAAGTACCGTCATTTGAAAAACCTAAAAAAGGAATCAAAAGAAGTAAAAAAAGTAAGTTATAAAGTTTTTTCATGAGAAGTATTTTTTAAGTTTTCGTTTTCTTCGATTCGCTGTAAAACAGTCTGCAAAAAAGAGATTCTGGTTTGCAGGTTGCTGATCATAGCGTAGATAATTTGTTTGTTTTCTCCATTCTTCTGAACCTCTTTAATGATTTTTTCGTAGTCAGCATCAAAGACTTTCATTTGTTTTAAAGCATCATTTATAATTTGCTCATTTTCTGGAGAGTTCTTTTCTTTTAATTTAACCAGCTCATTTTTAATCAAAATACTAAAGATAGAATCCGTGCGTTTTGTCTCATTTGAAGCAAATTTTAGTTCTTTCGGTTTCTCATTATTGTTGTAAAATATTGATACTCCCAAAAACAGAACTATTGAAGCAGCAATTGCCCACACAGCATAATTTTTTCTCTTAGGTTGTTTTTTGTTTAATTTGTTTAAAAAGTCAACTTGATGATCTGAGCTCATTTCGCGAACATCCCATTGGTTTTCAAACTTGTTAAACAATTGATCTAATTCGTCATTTTCCTTTTTCATAATATCCAAAATTTATTTTTTTAGAAGTGTTATATTGTATCGCATTTTATTTACCGGCGTTTGTGTACACAAACATTTTTTAAACGGCGATCTCATAAATCTTCTAATTTTTTTCGTAAACTTTCTTTAGCTCTGCTCAACGTTGTTCTGCAATTAGCATAACTAATATTTAAAATTTCACAGATCTCTTCCTGATCGTAACCTTCAATATAAAATAAGGTTAGAACCATTCGGTAATTATCTTTTAAGCCTGAAATTGTGTCTAAAACCTGTTGCACTTTAAGAGAATTGAGATCGATGTTTTCAGATAAAATAGAATTATCTTCTTCAATCTTATAAAGTGTTTTGTTCAGGTCTTCCATTTGGAAAGCATTGTTTTTTTTGTAAAAATCAATACTATAATTAATTACAATTTTTTTGAGCCAAGCTCCAAACGCTACTTCCTGTTTGTAATCGTTAATCTTTGTAAAAGCT
The DNA here is from genome assembly GCF_002217395.1 of Flavobacterium plurextorum. Classification (GTDB taxonomy): domain Bacteria; phylum Bacteroidota; class Bacteroidia; order Flavobacteriales; family Flavobacteriaceae; genus Flavobacterium; species Flavobacterium plurextorum. Next base: position 15,846 of record NZ_MUHD01000005.1, read on the forward strand.
TTCAAAAAACCTTCCTGCATGACGTCTTGTGCAAAATGTTCGTCCTTTACAATTCTATAAGCTACGTTGTACATAGCTTTAGAATAGCGGTTGTAAATTTCGAATTGAGCCTTTTGATTATTGTTTTTACAAAGTGCAATTAATTCTTCGATATTTTGATTAGTTATACTCAAGTAATGGTTGCTAGTTTTTTATAAGGACGGTGCTTTTTTTTGTTTGTTACAGTTTTATAAAAATAATTTTATTTTTTTTAGAAATAAATGCAAATACTAGTTAAAATATAAAATTCAAAACTGACTATTTTGGATTTGGCATAATGATTGTCTAATTTTATGGCCTATCTTGTAACTGCAGTACTTAATAGAAATTATAATCTTTTATGCTCCATTTGCAATTTGGATTAAACTTTTAATGACAAAACGACTTATATATTATTATGTCAAATCATAAAATACTCACTATTGACAATCTGTCACTTCAAGAATTTGATTCAGAAGCAGAATTAATTCCATTATTAACTCCAGAGGACGAGGAGGAAATGAACAACGAAGAACTTCCTGTTTCGCTTCCAATTTTGCCATTACGTAATACCGTTTTATTTCCAGGCGTTGTAATTCCAATTTCTGCAGGAAGAGACAAATCAATTAAACTGATAAATGATGCCAATGCAGGCGGAAAAATTATTGGTGTAGTTTCTCAAATTAACGAAGAAGACGAAGATCCATCAAAAGATGATATTCATAAAATAGGAACTGTAGCACGAATTTTACGTGTTTTAAAGATGCCTGACGGAAATGTAACCGTTATTTTACAAGGAAAAAAACGTTTTGAAATTGACGAAGTTGTTTCAGAAGAGCCTTATATAACTGCTACAATCAAAGAAGTATCAGAAGAACGTCCAGACGAAAATGACACCGAGTTTACTGCGATCTTAGATTCTGTAAAAGAATTGGCAATTCAAATTATAAAAGAAAGTCCAAATATTCCATCAGAAGCGACATTTGCGATAAAAAACATTGAAAGCCAGTCGTTTTTGATCAATTTTGTTTCTTCGAATATGAATTTATCCGTAAAAGAAAAACAAGGTTTGTTATCTATTAACGGATTAAAAGACAGAGCTCTTGAAACTTTACGTTATATGAACGTTGAGCTGCAAAAGCTGGAATTAAAAAATGACATCCAGTCAAAAGTTCGTTTTGATTTAGATCAGCAGCAGCGCGAATATTTTCTTCACCAGCAAATGAAAACCATCCAAGAAGAATTGGGAGGTGTTTCGCAGGAAGAAGAAATGGACGAAATGGGGCAGAAGGCGAAAACCAAAAAATGGGACGAAAAAACGCAGAAACATTTCGAGAAAGAATTATCTAAAATGCGCCGCATGAATCCACAATCTCCTGATTTTGGAATTCAGCGTAACTATTTAGAGTTGTTTTTAGAATTGCCTTGGGGCGAATATTCTAAAGATAAATTTGATTTAAAACACGCTCAAAAAATATTAGATAAAGATCACTTTGGTCTTGATGAAGTTAAGAAAAGAATGATTGAGCATTTGGCAGTTTTAAAATTGCGAAATGATATGAAATCTCCAATTATATGTTTAACAGGGCCTCCAGGAGTTGGAAAAACTTCTATCGGGCGTTCAGTTGCAGAAGCCTTAGGTCGTGAGTATGTTCGTATTTCATTAGGTGGTTTACGTGACGAAGCGGAGATTCGCGGGCATAGAAAAACATACATCGGTGCTATGCCGGGAAGAATTATTCAGAGTTTGAAAAAAGCAGGAACATCAAATCCGGTTTTCATTTTAGATGAAATCGATAAGTTATCAAACGGAAACAGCGGCGATCCTTCATCTGCATTATTAGAAGTTTTAGATCCAGAGCAAAACAATGCTTTTTATGATAATTTCCTAGAGATGGGATATGATTTATCTAAAGTTATGTTTATTGCTACTTCAAACAATATGGCGGCGATTCAGCCTGCATTGCGTGATAGAATGGAAGTTATAAAAATGTCTGGTTATACAATTGAAGAAAAAGTAGAAATTGCTAAAAGACATCTTTTTCCAAAACAATTAGAAGCACATGGATTAACTTCTAAAGATCTAACTATTGGAAAAAAACAATTAGAAAAAATTGTTGAAGGTTATACAAGAGAATCAGGTGTTCGTAACTTAGAAACTAAAATTGCTCAAGTAATTCGTAACGCAGCAAAAGCTGTTGCGATGGAAGAGGAGTATAACAAAAAAGTTACAGACGAAGATATCGTAAAAGTTTTGGGCGTACCAAGATTAGAGCGTGACAAATACGAGAATAATGATGTTGCAGGAGTTGTAACAGGTTTAGCGTGGACAAGTGTTGGAGGAGATATTTTATTTATAGAATCATTGATTTCTGAAGGAAAAGGTGCTTTGACCATTACAGGAAACCTTGGTAATGTAATGAAAGAATCTGCTACAATTGCTCTGGAATACATCAAAGCAAATGCTAAAAAGTTAGGTTTAGGAATTGAGTTATTTCAAAAATACAATATTCACTTGCACGTGCCGGAAGGAGCGACCCCAAAGGATGGTCCAAGTGCAGGTATTGCAATGCTGACTTCATTAGTTTCGTTATTGACACAAAAGAAAGTGAAAAAAAATCTTGCTATGACAGGAGAAATTACACTTCGCGGTAAAGTATTACCAGTTGGCGGAATTAAAGAAAAAATCTTAGCAGCAAAAAGAGCAGGTATTAAAGAAATCATTTTATGTCACGAGAATAAAAGTGATATTGATGAAATTAAAGCAGAATATCTAGAAGGACTTACTTTTCATTATGTAAAAGAAATGAGCGAAGTATTGGCATTAGCACTTACAGATCAAAATGTAAAAAATGCCAAAGTATTGAAATAAAAACTTCAAATTGAAGTATTAAATTATTTAAAATCCAAATTCCAATTTTTAATTAAGATTGGGATTTGGATTTTTTTTAAATGTAGTTTATTTTTTTAGGTTTATAATTTTACCTTCGCAACTGCGTTATTCCCATATAGGAACGCCAAGAAAAGAATGCTAAAACATTTTGTTTTATTTTTTGTGATATTCGTTTGTTCGGTTTCTTTCGGACAAGTTGGCGGGCGTTACACCTATCAATTTTTAAATTTGACAGCATCACCTAGGCAGGCGGCTTTAGGAGGTAAAACGATCACTATTTATGATGAAGATGTTAATCAGGCAATGTCTAATCCTGCAGTTTTAAACGACGAAATGGATAATCACTTGGCTTTAAATTATGGAAATTACTACGGACAAGCTTCTTATGGAAGTGCTTCGTATGCTTATACCTATGACCGACACGTGCAAACATTTTATGCCGGAGTTAATTATGTAAACTACGGATCATTTGAAGGTTACGATGAAAATGGGCAGTCAACATCGGATTTTAGAGGAAGTGAAGGTGCATTATCGCTGGGATATGCCTATAATGTTCCGTATACAGATCTTCATATTGGAGCTAATGTTAAGTTAATAACTTCAACTTTAGAGAGTTATAATTCTGTTGGAGGTGCTATTGATTTAGGTTTTTTGTATATATTTGAAAAAAATAACGTAAATTTGGCTCTAGTAATCCGTAATATTGGTACACAATTTACAACCTACTCAGGAATACAGGAAAATTTGCCCTTTGAAATTACTGCAGGAGCATCGCAAGAATTAGAACATATTCCTATTCGCTGGCATCTTACATTAGAGAATTTGCAACAATGGAATATTTCATTTTCGAATCCCGTTCGAGGTGAAACTAATATCGATGGATCGACAAGCAGCGAGAAAGTTTCGTTTGTTAATAACGCTTTAAGGCATGTTGTTTTTGGTGTGGAGCTATTTCCCAAAAAAGCAATAAATCTGCGTTTAGGATATAATTTTAGAAGAGGGGAAGAATTACGAGTAGAAGAAAAACGTAATTTTTCAGGAGTTTCATTAGGATTTGGTCTGAAAATGAATAAATTAAAATTTAATTATTCATATTCGAGATACACATTGGCGGCGAATACAAGTCTTTTTGGTCTAATTTTAAATTTTCAATAATTTGTATGAAAATATTTAGTTTATTTTTGTTTATGACTGTGGGGTTTTTTACGGGCACAAACCATTACTTCAAAGAAGAATCTATTACCAGTTTAGAAATTGAAAGAATCAACAGCAGAATAGGCGATATAAGAAACATGATTACTATCGATAAAAAGTACAATACAAAAATTGCTTTTTTGATTGATATGAAAGTGCCTTCTGGAAAAAATCGCTTCTTTGTATACGATTTAGAAAACAACAAGGTTTTAGATCAAGGGCTTGTTGCGCATGGTTCTGGTTCAGAAACTGGAATAAAAGGGTTGCTTAGATTTAGTAATACACCAAACTCCAATTGTACTGCGTTAGGCAGATATGTTGTTGAAAAATGCTATAAAGGGATTTTTGGAAAAGCATATCGATTAAACGGTTTAGAAGAATCTAACAATAATGCTTTAAAAAGAGCAATTGTTTTACATTACTATTCTGCGGTTCCTTATGACGAACAAGATTATTATATTAGTAATAGTCACGGTTGTCCAATGGTGAACGAGCAGTTCTTTAAACGAATTGAAAAAATAATTGATAGTTCTAAGTCGAATATTATCTTAGATATTTATTATTAAAATAATAGTTACCAGTACTTTAAAAAGTATAGTCCTTTTATAATTGTAAACAATTGTGTTTTCGATTTTAAAAGGATTTTTTTTTGCCTTAGTTATTTATGAAAAAGATATTATTTGTCGCAGTTTTCATTCTCTTAGCATTTGCGGTTTATAGATTTGTTTGCAGAAATGAGAATCTGAAAGAAAAAGAGAAAAATGAAGAAAGATTTAGTTCTCAGGTAAATGAAATTAAAAAGTTGCTTAAGAAAGATTCGAAATACAATCAGGATATAGTGTTTTTAATTGATATGAAAATACCTTCAGGTAAAAATCGATTCTTTGTTTATGATTTAAAAACAAATAAAATTATAGATCAAGGTTTGGTAGCTCATGGTTCAGGTTCTGAAACAACAACGAAGGGGAAACTTAAATTTAGTAATGTGCCAAATTCCTTAAGTACTTCATTAGGCAGATATTCGATAGGAAATTCTTATGTTGGTAAGTTCGGAAAAGCATATAGACTACATGGTTTAGATTCAACTAATAGTAATGCTTTTAAGCGAGATATTGTTTTTCATTACTATTATGATGTTCCGTATAAAGAGAAAGATGGTTACATTTGTAACAGCTTTGGCTGTCCAATGGTCAATAAGAAATATTTTGAAAGAATGGCTGAAATTATAGATAACTCAGAATCTGATATTTTAATGAGTATTTATTACTAGAGGCTTTTAGGAATAAAAATTAAAACATAAAAAATTGAAAAAAATTACAATTGCTATCGACGGATTTTCATCAACAGGAAAAAGTACATTAGCAAAACAATTGGCAAAAGAACTTGAATATGTATATGTAGATACTGGAGCAATGTATCGTGCGGTAGCTTATTTTGCTATGCAGAATAAGTTTATTGGAGTTGATTTTTTTGATAAAAATGCTTTGATAAATGCTTTGTCAAAGATTCAGTTAGAATTTAAATTTAATACGGAATTAGGTTTTGCCGAAATGTATTTGAATAATGAAAACGTTGAAAAACAAATACGAACTATTGAAGTTTCAAATTATGTGAGTAAAGTGGCAGAAGTTTCGGAAGTGCGTGCTAAATTAGTAGAGCAGCAGCAGGAAATGGGAAAAAATAAAGCAATAGTAATGGACGGAAGAGATATAGGAACTGTTGTTTTTCCTAATGCTGAACTTAAAATATTCATGACTGCCAGTGCCGAAACTCGCGCACAAAGACGTTTTGATGAATTGCAGCAAAAAGGAGATAATGTTTCGTATGAAGATGTTTTAAAGAATGTGGTTGAAAGAGATTATATTGATACACACCGTGAAGATTCTCCTTTGGTGATAGCAGATGACGCAATAGAAATAGATAATTCTTACTTAAATAAAAAAGAGCAGTTTGAGTCCGTTTTAGAATTGGTAAATGATGCTTTAAAAACCATTTAATTTTTTGTAGATATTATTTTTAATGGTAGTTTTACCGCTTCATTTTTACTAAAAAGACAATTTCATCATATGGGAATTAAAAATAGATTAATTGTAATGAGCTTTCTTCAGTTTTTTGTTTGGGGAGCTTGGCTTATCACAATTGGAAATTATTGGTTTGGAACCAAAAATTGGGAAGGAACACAATTTGGTTTAGTATTTGGAACCATGGGAATTGCTTCTTTGTTTATGCCAACTTTAACTGGAATTATTGCCGACAGATGGGTAAATGCCGAAAAATTATATGGTGTTTTGCATATTGCTTATGCGGCAGTTTTATTTGGAATTGCTCATGTGACTACTCCAGATAATTTTATTTATGTAATGTTTGCGGCAATGTGCTGTTATATGCCGACAATTGCATTAAGTAATTCAATTTCTTACACTTCACTGAAGTTGAATAATAAAAACATTGTAAAAGATTTTCCGCCAATTCGTGTTTGGGGAACAATTGGTTTTATTGCCGCAATGTGGATTACTAATTTAAGCGGAAGTAAAGCAACTGAATATCAGTTTTATATTGCTGGAATTGGGGCTTTAATTTTAGGAATTTATGCTTTTACATTACCAAAATGTGAGCCGCAGCGTTTAACTAAAGAAGACGCTTCGTTAACCGAAACTTTGGGCTTAGAAGCTTTTAAATTATTTGGTAATTATAAAATGGCTTTGTTTTTTGTTTTTTCTATGTTTTTAGGAGGAGCACTTCAATTGACAAATGCGTATGGAGATGTGTTTTTAGATGAGTTTAAACATTTTCCAAAATATGCTGATTCTTTCGTGATTCAGTATTCGACTATTATTATGTCGATCTCTCAAGTTTCTGAAACGTTGTTTATCTTGGCGATTCCGTTTTTCTTAAGACGTTTTGGAATCAAACAAGTGATGCTTATTAGTATGCTGGCTTGGGTTTTACGCTTTGGATTATTTGCTTTTGGAGATCCTGTTGGCGGATTATGGATGATTATTATGTCTTGTATCGTGTACGGAATGGCATTTGATTTCTTTAATATTTCAGGTTCATTATTTGTAGAAAGTAATACAGATTCTAAAATACGTTCTTCTGCACAAGGTTTGTTTATGATGATGACCAATGGAGTAGGAGCGGTTTTAGGAAGTTTAACTTCTGGTTGGGCGATTGATCGTTTCTTTACAAAATCATTCACCAATACTACTGAATTAGCAGGTTTTTTACAAACTGATGTAACAAATTCTAAGATGTTAGAATTTGTAAAAGGTCAAGGAAATTCGATTTCGACAGATGGAATTTTTGCTAATCCGATTTTGATGAAAGATTGGCATACGATCTGGCTTTCATTTGCGGCTTATGCTTTGGTTATTGCAATTGCTTTTGCTGTGTTGTTTAAACATAAACATGATCCGAAAGAGATTGAGAATTTGAGTCATTAAGATTCTAGTTTTTAGATTTTAAAAGATCTAAGGGCAAAAAGGAATAATCTAATAAAATAAAAAATACCACAAAAGTTTCCATTGTTGGAAACTTTTGTGGTATTTTTGTTATACATAAGTTTGATGAAATACTTTGAAACAAAATTTTTGGAAGAAGCTGATGAATTTATTTCTAGGCTTGACCGAAAAATAATTGCTAAAATCTTATATAATATTGATTTGGCTGAAAAAAATCATGATCCAAGATTGTTTAAAAAGCTTAAAGATGATATTTGGGAGTTCAGAATTAAATTTAGCGGTTTGCAAATAAGATTTTTAGCTTTTTGGGATAAAACTGACAATAAAGAGACTTTAGTTTTTGCGACTCATGGTTTTGTGAAAAAAGTTGATAAAGTTCCAACAAAGGAAATTGAGAGAGCAAATAAAATTAGGTTGAATTATTTCGAGAATAAATAAAATTTAAAAAATGGCAAAAGCAACAGTAAAATCATATTCTCTTTCTGAAATGAAAGATAAATATATTGGTGAAATAGGAACTTCAGAAAGAGATCAGTATGAATATGAGCTTAATATGGAGATTCTGGGCAGAATGATTAAAACTGCTAGAAAAGAACGAAATCTAACTCAGGAACAATTAGGAGAGTTAATAGGAGTTAAAAAAGCGCAAATTTCAAAACTAGAAAGCAGTATAAATAGCGCTACAATTGATACTATAATTAAAGTTTTTAAAGCTTTGAAGGCAGAGATAAGTTTTAATGTAAAGATTGAGAATCAAAATTTGCAGGTTTCGTAAGATTGTAGCGGATAGCGGGACTTCAGGTCTTGAAAAACCCAAAAACGTCTGCTTCCGAGCAATTGATTGATAATCATTTGAATTTATTTTGTAAGTACAGAAATTTGTAGTAATTTTGCAAACCTTTTGGCAGAGAAGAGTTTCCATTAGGTATCAACCATTTATGTAAAACAACTTCTGTTTTTTCTATCGCTTTGAGAAACTCAAGAAAAACAGAATACAAATTTTTTATCAGCATGTCTGAACAATTAAAATCACAAGAAGAGTTTTTAGCAAATTTTAACTGGCATAACTTCCAAGAAGGAATTGATGCAGTAGATGAGAAAAACTTACAAGAGTTTGAAGAACTAGTATCAAAAACTTTCATCGCTACAGATCAAGAAGAAGTAGTTGAAGGAGTTGTTGTTAGAATTACAGATAGAGACGTTATCGTTGATATCAATGCTAAATCTGAAGGTGTTATTTCTTTAAATGAATTCCGTTACAACCCAAACTTAAAAGTAGGTGACAAAGTTGAAGTATTAATCGACATCCGTGAGGACAAAACAGGTCAATTAGTATTATCTCACAGAAAAGCACGTACTATCAAATCTTGGGATAGAGTTATTGCAGCTAATGAAACTGGAGAAATCGTTAACGGTTTTGTTAAATGTAGAACTAAAGGAGGTATGATCGTTGACGTATTCGGTATCGAGGCGTTCTTACCAGGATCTCAAATTGACGTTAAGCCAATTAGAGACTACGATGTATATGTAAACAAAATGATGGAATTCAAAGTGGTAAAAATTAACCACGAATTCAAAAACGTTGTTGTATCTCACAAAGCTCTTATCGAGGCTGATATTGAAGTACAGAAAAAAGAAATCATCGGTCAATTACAAAAAGGACAAGTATTAGAAGGTGTTGTTAAAAACATTACTTCTTATGGTGTGTTCATTGACTTAGGTGGTGTTGACGGATTAATTCACATTACTGACCTTTCTTGGAGTAGAATCAATCACCCAAGTGAAGTTCTTGAATTAGACCAAAAATTAAACGTTGTAATCCTTGATTTCGATGATGAGAAAACAAGAATTCAATTAGGATTGAAACAATTAAACGCTCACCCATGGGATGCTTTAGATGCTAATTTAACTATTGGTGATAAAGTAAAAGGTAAAGTAGTTGTAATCGCTGATTACGGTGCATTTATCGAAGTTGCTGAAGGTGTTGAAGGTTTAATCCACGTTTCTGAAATGTCATGGTCAACTCATTTACGTTCTGCACAAGATTTCGTAAAAGTTGGAGATGTTGTTGAAGCTGTTATCTTAACTTTAGATAGAGATGACCGTAAAATGTCATTAGGTATCAAACAATTGACTCAAGATCCATGGACTGATATTACTTCTAAATACCCAGTAGGTTCTAAACATACAGGTATCGTTAGAAACTTTACAAACTTTGGTATTTTCGTAGAATTAGAAGAAGGAATTGATGGATTAATCTACATTTCTGACCTTTCTTGGACTAAGAAAATCAAACACCCATCTGAGTTTGTAAACGTTGGTGAAAAACTTGATGTAGTTGTATTAGAATTAGATGTTGAAGGACGTAAATTATCTTTAGGTCACAAACAAACTACTGCTAATCCTTGGGATCAATACGAAGATTCTTTCGCTGTAGGAACTATCCACAACGGTGAGATTTCTGAAATCGTTGACAAAGGAGCTACTGTAGAATTCGGAGATGATATCGTTGCTTTCATTCCAACTCGTCACCTTGAAAAAGAAGACGGAAAGAAATTGAAAAAAGGTGATACTGCTGATTTCAAAGTAATCGAATTCAACAAAGAATTCAAAAGAGTAGTTGCTTCTCACACTGCTATCTTCCGTGAAGAAGAAGAGAAAAACGTGAAAGCTGCAACTGAAAATACTTCATCTAACTCTACTACAAATGCACCAGCTGCAACTTTAGGAGATAACAATGATGTATTAGCTGCATTAAAAGCTAAAATGGAAAAAACTGAGAAAAAATAATTCTTAAGTTTCCTCTAAATAGAAAGTCCCACAGTAATGTGGGACTTTTTTTTGTCTTATTGTTTCAGTTTTTTTTGTTTCAAGTTTCAAGTTGTCACGCTGAGCGAAGTCCAAGCGCATCCCAATTAGATTTTGGAATTTATAGAATTAGTATTTTAAGGAGCTATTTCCTGCTCTCGGCTACATCTTTTCCTGGCTAAAGGAGCCAGAAAAAGGATGCCGCTTCGATCAGGGCTAGGGTATTCGTTTTTGCAAGAAGCTTTATTTTGAAGCTAGTAATTTTGATTCTTCTGGCGTGAATTCGTTGACTATTGCATAAGTGTCAATTTTTGCAATTGCCATTTCATCTAAAATATCTATCAAATTTTTAAAGTTTGATTTTTTGCTTGGTTTTATAATGATTATTACACCACTTTTTGGTTTTCCCATCGCGGTCATATATTCTTGCATTTCTTTTTTCTTAAGAAACACTTCTTTTTGAATTCCATTTTTCCCATATTTAATTTCTTTCGGAGAATGAGTAGGATAGTGTAATAAACCAGAATAGGTAATTATTTTGTCATTTTTGTCTAATAAAATAGTGTAAAGTCTAGTTGCATCAATACATCCTATTGGGCCACAACCTCTTTCTTTATTTGGTAAAGCTAAATCCATAACATTTGGCTTCGATAATTCACCAACAACCATAAAAAAAATAATCAGCAAAAACGAAACGCTGACCATTGCGGTTAAATCGACTTTTGTATTTAACTTTTTACTTCTCACTTTTTTAGGTAGATTTTCCATAATGAATTGGTTTTGAATTTAAAGTTAATAATAAAATAGAGACAAAAATCATCGTGTCTTTAAAAATAATTAAAAAACTTTTGAAGAGCTAAAGGCTTGTTTTATAATCGATTTTGAGAATGTTTCGGTGTTATTTAAGATTATTTCAGATTTCTTTAAAACCAAAACAAATAGTTCTCCGTAAATGAAGATATAACTTAAAACATTAATTATGAAAACTAGAAAATTTTTAGCTGCAGCAATTTTGACATTAGCATTAGGATTTACATCTTTTGCTCAAAAAACAGTAATGGTAGGCGGTGCCGCAATGTATCCAAACAAAAATATTATTGAAAATGCCGTTAATTCAAAAGATCATACAACATTGGTTGCTGCTGTAAAGGCTGCTGATTTAGTAGAAACACTTCAAGGAAAAGGTCCGTTCACTGTTTTTGCTCCAACAAATGCAGCTTTTGATAAACTGCCAAAAGGAACTGTTGAAACATTGTTGAAACCAGAGAATAAAAAAATGCTTCAAAATATTTTGACTTATCACGTTGTTGCAGGAAAATGGAATGCATCAGACATTGCAAAAGCAATAAAAGAAGGAAAAGGAAAAGCAACAATAAAAGCGGTAAACGGTGGAACACTTACAGCTTGGATGAAAGGAAAAGATTTATATATAAGCGATGAAAGCGGAAATAAATCTAAAGTTACAATTGCCGATGTCAATCAATCAAATGGCGTAATTCATGTTGTTGACACAGTATTATTGCCAAAGAAATAATTTAAAATCTCCAAAACAATTACCTACGTTTATGAAAGCCTTGTATTTGCAAGGCTTTTGTTTTTTTATCGTTTTGCTGTTAATGTAGCGCCAACAGAGGCAGATACTACACAAATGACAGCTAGGATCTCATAAAAGTTCAGTTTTTCTTGTAGAAATAGAAAAGCACAAATTGAAGCAGCGGCTGGTTCTAAACTCATTAAAATGCTAAATGTGCGGGGAGGAAGTTGTCCAAGAGCTTTCATCTCTAAAGTAAATGGAATTGCGCTTGATAAAAGTGCAAGAGCAACACCATAACCAAAAAGTTTAGGAGTAAGATTAGCTAATCCGTTCTCGTAAAAACCAAAAGGTAAAATTAGCAGCGAGGCAAACAACATACCAGTTGCAACGGCCTGACCACCATGCATTATTTTTGATACTTTTCCGCCTAGAATGATGTAAGTTGCCCAGAATGCTCCAGCTAAAAGTGCAAACAAAACTCCTACTATGTCTATTGTGTCATTTGACCACGGTGCTATTAAAGCAATTCCGGTTGCGGCCAATAATACCCAGCAATAATCAATTAGACGTTTTGAGCCAATGATGGCCAGTAATAAAGGCCCCACAAATTCTAAAGTAACGGCTAGTCCAATTGGAATTCGTTCGATAGCCAGATAAAAAGTTAAGTTCATGACTCCTAAACACAAGCCGTAAGGAACTACAATTTTCCATTGGTTTGGTTTTACCTGTTTTAAATTTGGTCTATATGCTAAAAGCAGAATCAATGCCGAAACACCAATTCGGATAGATGCCGTTCCAGCTGCTCCAATAGCAGGAAAAAGGGTTTTTGCAATTGCAGCTCCACATTGAACGCTAATGATTGCTAAAAGTACGGCAGGAACAGGAGGGATATTTAATTCTTTATTTTTCATGGAGAAATTCATGTAAAGTGAACAGCAAATTTTATCTCATTGCGGTTCATTTACGTTATGCTGCTATTTTGAATTCGATTTATAAATATCGATTCAAATATGATTTTTATTCTAAACTAAATTATTCTAAAGCCCGTTTAGTAATAAAAGCTCTGTAACCAATAATAGCCATCTGCCATTTTTTGGCTTTAGAAATATCTAAACCTTGTTTAGTAAAACTTGGTAAAAGTATTTTATTTAATTTGGCTAAAAATTTGTACATCGCAGGTTAATTTTGCGCAAAGATACAAAAAAAAGACTTTGCGGTTAGGCAAAGTCTTTTTTGTAACGTATTCTTAAATTTAAGATTAAGAACGTTTATTATCCTTTTCAAATTTCTGCATGTTTTTTTCGTACACTTTCATCTTCTGTTCGTATACTTTCATGTCTTTTTCAAATTGCTCCATCTTTTTTTCAAAATCACCTCCAAATTGCTGATCGATCTGAGCGTTATATTTGTCCATTTCTGCGTTAAATTTATCCATTGCAATTTCGAACTTTTGCATTTCTTTATCATAGCCGCCTTCACGTTTAGACATAATTTCATCTACTTGTTTTTCATAAGCTGTTAATTGTGGCTGAAAAGCTTCCATTTTTCTTTCAAATTCCGCCATCTTTTTTTCGAAGTTCTTCATTGCAGCTTTGTCTTCAAGATTTCTTGGCGCAACTGGAGGTTTTGGCATTTTTGACATATTTGGTACAGGAGGAAGCTCTAAGTTTTTTGGTAACTCAGGTGCCATAGGAGGTACTGGTGCAGCTGGCAGTGCTGCAGTTGCTGGTGGTGCAGGAGGAACTGGCGGCTCAGGCATATCTTTACCGTTAAAATGCTTAATTTCTACAACACGATTTCCTGTTGTCATTGGTTGGTCAACTTCTTCACCAGTAAGGATACCAGCTTTTTTAGAGCCATTACTGTTCGTTGTAATTACTATGCCGCTGTCATTAATAGGATTATTGCCTTCAATCTCTAGAGTTCGTGCTTTTCCAGTTCCCTTGTCAATATCAACTTTAATAGCTGTTAATTCATTTTTAGAGTTTCTTACGACATTAGAAACGACAACATCTACATCATGTTCTTTTTTAAGTTTAACAGTCATTTCTTTTAGCTCCTGATCAGTTGTTGTTTTCTTAATTTTGAATACAATAACCGAATCACCTTTTGCAGTGATTTCTTGAGCTTCTTTTCTCTCTTTTTCTTGTGCTACTGTTTTGATTTGGAATAAAAGTACAAAAGCGACAAGAGCAGGAAGTATAGCATAATACTTCCAGTAATTCCATTTTTTTGATTGATTTTTGTTTAACATGACAATTCGTTTTTTGATTAATGATTGATAAAAATGATTGGTGATTGCGACACAGCTTTCATGTGTCGTGATTTTTAAAAGCGTGTATTGATACGCTTTTTTGTCTGAAATTTTTTTGGCTGCTTCGCTGTCAGCAATAAATTCAAGATTTTGCAGAATTGCTTTTTTGTACAGCCAGATAATTGGATTGAACCAAAACAGCACACAAAATACTCTAGAAATCAAAACATCCATTGTATGATTTTGATCGCTGTGCACTTTTTCATGCTCAATAATATTCTCTAATTCAGCCTCTGTATACATTGATGAGTTGTATACGATATAATCAAAATAAGAGAACGGAGCAATATTTTCATTTACATCTATAAATTTAAAATCAGCTTGCTGTTGTACTTTTTTGCCTTTTAAAACGGAATTTAAACTATAAAAATCCATTCCAAATTTTATGATTAAAGCTAGAAAGCCAAGAGCATAAACGGCTATTGCAACATAATTCCAGTTGATCTCAAAAGATTCTTTTTCGACAGTCTGCGGAAGATAGTTTTGTGTGTAATTAAAGTTTTGAATTATTGGAGCTGGATCAACCCAAACGATTTTGGTGTAAACCAGAAACGGCAAAGCGATAGAGGTGAATAATCCGGCTAATAAAAACCATCTGCTGCTATTGAAAAAAGTCTCTTTTCGAAGTAAAAAGAAATAAGCACAATAAAACAGTACTAATAAACCGCTCGATTTTATAATAAAAATAAAAAGTGCTTCCATAACGATTATTTTTCTTCTTTTGGAGTTTCGATCATAGCTAAGATTTCGCGTAATTCATCGGCAGAGATTTTTTCTTCTTTGGCAAAAAACGAAACCATATTTTTGTATGAACTATTAAAATAGTTGTCAATCGCAGTATTCATGTACTTTTTGCTGTAAGCTTCTAAACTAATTGCAGGATAATATTGATGTGTATTTCCAAATGCATTGTGCGCCACAAAGCCTTTTTCTTCAAGATTACGAACAATAGTCGAAAGCGTGTTGTAATGCGGTTGATCTTCAGTGATTTCTGCCTGAATTTCTTTTACGAAAGCTTTTTTAAGCTTCCATAAAATATGCATTATCTCTTCTTCTTTGTTGGTTAACTTTTGCATTTTTTGATTATTTATTTGTTTCAATCTCAATTACACCATTCGATCCGCTTTCTCCATATTTAACTTTTGCTTCAGTTCCTTTAGAAATAACAATGGTTTTAATCTGATTTGGTTTAATCTCTTCTAAATTAAAATCAGTTGACATTACAGTTCCATTTAAAACTATTAATTGATTGCCTTTTTTCATATTACTTCTAGTAGAATTCGAGATCGTTATGGTCGAAGAATCGCCATCTGTAGTAATTACTTTTGTAGTAACATTATTGTTAGTATCTGTAGTTACAGTAGTGCTAATATTTGTAATATTATTAGCGTCAGCTTTTGCATTAACATCAGAATTAGTGTTGTCATTGGTGTTTGATTTAGTAGTTGTTTTTGTGCTGCTTACAAATTTTGCTTTTTTGTCAGTTTTAGAATTATTGGTTTCATCAGAAGTTTGAATACCAACTTTTTTACTGCCATCTTTATCCGTTGTAATAACTATTCCGAAACTATTAATTGGTTTATCACCTTTTGTTTGAATAGATTGTACCTGCTGAGTTCCATTTTTGATATCAACTTTAATTGAAGTTAAATCATTTTCTGCATTTCTTTGTGTTTGAGAAAATTCGAAATCAATATTGTGTTTTTTCTTTAAGTTTTCTTTGATTTCGTTTAATTCTTTGTCAGTCGAGTTTTTCTTGATTTTGTAAACATCCTTTGATTCTACTTTTTCAGAAACTCCTTTTGAAACGGGTTGTTTTTCTTTTGCAATTACTTCAATTTGAAATAAGAATACAAAAGCGATAAGAGCTGGAATTACAGTATAGTATTTCCAAGAATTTCGTTTTTTTGATTGATTTTTGTTTAACATAACGATTCGTTTTTTGATTAATGATTGATAAAAATGATTGGTGATTGCAACGCAGGTTTCGTGCGTTGTTATTTTTAAAAGCGTGTATTGATAGGCTTTTTTATCAGATATTTTTTTAGCAGCTTCCTTGTCGGCAATAAATTCTAAGTTTTGAACTATTGCTTTTTTATAAAGCCACATAATTGGGTTAAACCAAAAGATAATGCAAAAAATACGAGCGATTAAAACATCGATGGTATGATTTTGTTCGCTGTGTACTTTCTCATGTTCAATAATATTTTCTAACTCTTGTGCATTATACATTGATGAATTGTATACGATGTAATCAAAGTAGGAGAAAGGGGCGATGTTTTCGGCAATATCGATAAATTTAAAATCGGCTTGTTGTTTTATTTTACGGCCTTTTAAAATGGTATTTAAACTATAAAAATCGAAAGCAAATTTTACGATCAATGCTAAAAAGACGACAGCATAAACCGCAAGTAAGATATAGTTCCAATTAAGTTCAAAAGTTTCCTGGGTAATTTGTGACGACTGAAGTGGTGAATAGTCCATATTAAATGATGGAGCAGGATCAACCCATATAACTTTAGTATAAACTAATAAAGGTAAAACTACTGCTGTTATTAAACCCGCCAATAAAAACCATCTGTTGCTGTTGAAAAATGTTTCTTTTCGAAGCAAAGCTTGATAAGCACAGTAAAATAATACGATTAAACCTGTAGATTTTGCAATATAAATGAAAAGTGCTTCCATAACGATTATTTTTCTTCTTTTGGAGTTTCGATCATAGCTAGTATCTCGCGTAATTCATCAGCAGAGATTTTTTCTTCTTTGGCAAAAAACGAAACCATATTTTTATAGGAACTGTTGAAATAGTTGTCAATTGCCGTTTTCATATATTTCTTGCTGTAGGCTTCAAGAGTTACAGCAGGATAATATTGATGTGTGTTTCCAAATGCATTATGCGCTACAAAACCTTTTTCCTCCAGATTTCGAACTATTGTCGAAAGTGTATTGTAATGCGGTTGATCTTCAGTGATTTCTGCCTGAATCTCTTTTACAAAAGCTTTTTTCAACTTCCATAAAATTTGCATTATCTCTTCTTCTTTGTTGGTTAACTTTTGCATGTTTTCTAATTTTAATTCAAACCTACAACTATTTTTCTAGTTATGCAACTATAAAATTAGTTATTTAACTAAAAAACACGTTTATTGAGAATAAAAGGCACAGAAAAGTTATTCAAGTTCAAAGTTAATGAATTGAATTTTAATGGTTTAATTTTGAATAGAGGATTTATTTGTTTTTCTCTTGCAGTAAAGCTTTTTTAATCCAAAGGCAGCAAAGAGTTGCAATTATTCCGATACAAGCCATAAATAACCAATTTATTTGATAGCCAAAATCAGAGATAATTTCAAACCCAACTTTAGAACTTACAATATGTGCGAGACTAAAACTCATCGTGTAAAGCGCCATATAACGTCCTTCCTGACCGCGGGGAGCACGGCTCAATGCAAATGCATTTGAGAACGGAAAGGTTAAGATTTCTCCAATCGAAATACAGATCATGCTGATTACTAACATTCCTGCCCAAAAATTAATTAGTAAAAGAAAGAAGCTCGAAGCCATTACAAAGGATCCTAGAATTATTATTTTAATTTTAGCAAATCCTCGTCTTTCCATAAAACCAACCGTCGGCATTTCTAAAGCAAAAATCAAAAGTCCGTTTAAAGTCATTAAAAGACCTGTTTGAAGTTCGCTTAACCCAAATTTTTCGTTATGATATAATGGAAGCGTTGTAAAAAGCTGAAAGAAAATCATAGCGGTTATGAAGCTCACAAATAAGAAAACCCAAAATATTCCATCATGAAAAACAGATTTCACTTCAGCGGCACTTTCGGTTTTATCACCATGATCGACTTTTTTCTTTTCCTTAACTAATAATGCAAAAATTAGAATAGAAATAATACAAGAAGCACCATCAACCCAAAATAATCCAGAATAACCCATTCCCATAATTATTAAACCGCCAAGTGCAGGTCCGGCTGCAAAACCTAAATTTACAGCAAGACGAACCAGTGTTAATGCACGGGTTCTATTTTCCGGTTTTGCATATGCTCCAAGAGATACAAACATTGCTGGTCGAAACATGTCGGCAATAGTCATTAAAACAAACATTGCAATACACAAACCCCAGAAAGTGGTAACAAATTGTACTAGAAACATTGAAATTCCTGTAGTAAATAAACTAAAAATCATGATTTTATAAAAACCAATTTTATCAGATAATTTACCGCCCAGCCAAGAACCAAGCATTGAGCCTAAACCAAATGCTACCATAATCCAGCCAACTTGATTATACGTAAAATGAAGATCTTCTTTTAAATATTTAGACAAAAAAGGAAGTACCATTGTTCCGGCACGATTGATAAAAGTGATAATTGTAAGTATCCAGATTTCTCTAGAAAATCCTTTAAAATTGTTTATATAATGACTAAAAGCAGTTTTGAGCATTGCGATGATTAAAATTTGCAACAAAGTTAGAAAACTTTGTCATGTTCTGCCGTTGTCATTTTGTTACTTTTAAACTATTTTTGCACTAAATTTCTACGATGAAAAACTACATTATCCTATGTTTGCTTTTAACTTTTAGTTTTGGCTTCAGCCAAAAGAAATTTAAAAGTGTTGATGCCGAAAAATTTCAAAAGCAAATAAACTCAGAATATGCTGATGCTAAGACAAGTCCGTTGATGGAGGAAGATTTAAAAACTTTTAAAACACTGGATTTTTATCCCATTAATGAAAAGTATTTTGTTAATGCAAGATTCGAAAAAGCAGAGAATGAAAAGGTTTTTGAAATGAAAACTACTGGAACAAGAACGCCAAAATATGTAAAATACGGAACTATTTATTTTACGATTGACGGTGTCGAAATGCAGTTGAATGTGTATAGAAACATTGAACTGTCTAAACAAGAAAAATATAAAGATCATTTGTTTCTTCCTTTTTCAGATTTAACCTGCGGAAAAGAAAGTTACATAGGCGGAAGATATATTGATTTAAAAATTCCAAAAGGAAATACAATTGCAATCGATTTTAATCAAGCTTACAATCCGTATTGTGCATACAACCATAAGTATTCCTGCCCAATTGTTCCTTTAGAAAATGATTTAAAAATAGAAATTAAAGCAGGTGTAAAAACGTTTCATTAATGGACTTTTTTAATTTTCATACACATCAATTTACTAATCAATCTGATATTCTAGAATTGGTTAATCAGTATCCGCAGGATTTTGATGCATCGATTCCGTATTATTCAATTGGAATTCATCCTTGGTATATTAAGGAAGATCGTTTAGAAGATGATTTGAAAATTATTGAAGAAAAACTGCAGACCAAAAACTGTTTAGCACTTGGAGAATGTGGTTTAGATAAACGTGTTGAAATTCCGCTTGAACTTCAAATTCAGGTTTTCGAAAAACAATTGGCTTTAGCCGAAAAGTACAGGAAACCAGTTGTTATTCATTGCGTTGCGGCGTTTCAGGAAATTATTGCAATCAAAAAGAGAATGAAAATTTCGGTTCCAATGATTATTCACGGTTTTTCTAAAAACAGTCAAGTTGCAGAACAGCTTATCGCAGCTGGATTTTACATTTCGTTTGGGAAATATTTGCTGCAGAATCCGAATTTGAAAGAGGTCTTTCAAAAAATTCCTAACGATCGATTTTTTTTAGAGACAGATACAATCGATGAAAGTATTCAGCAGGTTTACAATTTGGCAGCAGCATATAAAAACAGTACAGTTAAAGAACTACAAGAAATTATTACAAGAAATTATGAAAGAGTTTTTGGTGAGAAGTAATTAGTAATTAGTGAAAAGTAAATAGTAAAAAGTAAAATGAGTTTGTCACCCTGAGCGAAGTCGAAGGGGCGCTCAAATTGGACTTCGACTTCGCTCAGTCTGACAGGCAGTGAACTTGAAACTTGAAACAAAATTTAAAACAAACAAAAAGAACAAAAGAAAATATATGGCAGAGTGGACAGAAAGAGCTGAGCTTTTATTTACAAAAGAAGGATTAGAGAATCTAAAAAATGCAAATGTACTGGTAGTAGGTTTAGGCGGAGTAGGATCATTTGCAGCCGAGTTTTTGGCTAGAGCGGGAGTTGGAAATATGACAATTGTAGATGGAGATGTTGTTGATATTACTAATATTAACCGACAATTACCTGCTTTGCATTCAACTGTTGGTCAGCCTAAAATTACTATTGTAGGCGATCGTTTAATGGATATTAATCCCGAATTGAAATTAACTCGTGTTCAAGAGTTTTTGTCGCCGGAGCGCGCTTTTGAAATCGTTTCTCCTGAGTTTGATTATGTTTTGGATTGTATTGACAGTATTACGCCAAAACTAAATTTGATTATTGCAGCAAAACGTAAAAGAGTAAAAATTATCAGCAGTATGGGAGCAGGAGGAAAGATGCTGGCTTCTAAAGTAAAAGTGGCTGATATTTCTAAAACTATAAACTGTTATTTCTCAAAAGCAATTCGTAAGAGATTAAAAGCTGTAAAAATCAATAAATTAAAAGTAGTTTTTTCATCTGAAATTCAAGATGAAAACAGCTTAAAATTGACAGACGGGAAAAATTTTAAAAAATCATTTTACGGAACTAACAGTTATATGCCTGGTTTGTTTGGACTTCATGCCGCTGAAACTGTAATTCGTTATTTGCTAAAAAAATAAGAAGCTAAGATTCTAAGTCGCTGAGTTTAAAAGCAGCATTTTTAGAATTGGATCAATTAAAAAATTGTAGAGACGCACAGCTGTGCGTCTCTACAGAACCTCAGAACCTAAAAAAAAATGATTAAAACAGTAATTTTTGATATGGACGGTGTAATTGTCGACACAGAACCCGTTCATCGTTATGCGTATTACAAGCAGTTTTCAGAATTAAATATCGAAGTTTCAGAGGAAATGTATACTTCATTTACTGGATTTTCGACTCGAAATACATTTCAAACATTAAAACAACATTTTCCTTCGATCGCGCATGAAGTTGAAGATTTGATTCAACGAAAAAGAAGTATTTTTAATGATGCTTTTGATACAAAGGAAGATTTGTATCTGCTGGAAGGTGTTGAGGATTTAATTAAAGATTTACATGCAAGCGGAATTCAGTTAATTTTAGCTTCTTCGGCATCGAAGGTTACAATAGAAAGAGTTTTTACTAGATTTAATCTGCACCAGTATTTTTCTCATATTGTGAGTGGTGAAGATTTTCCTCAGTCAAAACCAAATCCTGCTATTTTTATACATGCCGCGTCATTATCAATTGCGCCAAAAGAGAATTGTATTATCATTGAAGACAGTACAAATGGTGTAAAAGCAGCTAAAGGAGCAGGGATTTTTTGCGTAGGTTATAACAGTCTTCATTCGAACATGCAGGATCTAGATGAAGCGGATTTAATCATTAATAATTTCAACGAATTAAACGCCAAAAAAATAGCTGATTTTCAATCTTGAATTATGTAAATTTTAACATTTGTTCGGTAATTGAATTTGTAAATTTGAACAAACAAAAAAAACTCTTAATAATGAAAAAACTACTTATTGCATTAGCTATAATAATGGCTCCTTTTGCGTCTGAAGCACAGGTGAAAACACCGCAAGCGAGTCCAAAAGCTTATATTAAACAAACAGTTGGGTTAACAGATGTTGAGGTTACATACTCGCGTCCAGGTGCAAGAGGCAGAGCAGTTTTTGGTAATTTAGTTCCGTTTGGAAAATTATGGAGAACAGGAGCAAACGAAAATACAATTATTAATTTTAGTGATGATGTTGTAATTGACGGAAAAACTTTGAAAAAAGGGAAATATGCAATTTACACTATTCCTAAAATCGAAAGCTGGGAAGTTATTTTTTACCTTTCTACAGACAACTGGGGATTGCCAGAAAATTGGAGTGACGCTTATGTAGCATTAAGAACAACAGTAAAAGAAAATGCACTGCCAACGCCGGTAGAAACTTTTACAATTGGAATTAATGGTTTAGATCCTAATTTTGGTTACTTAGAAATGGCTTGGGAAAACTCTCACGTTGCTTTAAAGTTTGAAGTTCCTACTGCAAAAATTGCAACAGCAAGTATCGAAAAAACATTGGCTGGACCAACTTGGAATGACTATTTTGCTGCAGCACAATATTTGTTTCAATCAAATGGAAACATTGAAACTGCAAGAACTTACATTGATAAAGCTCTTGATATGAGTACTGAAAAACCATATTACGTTTCTAGATTGAAATCATTAATTCAGGCAAAACAAGGAGATAAAAAAGGCGCTGTTGAAACGGCTAAAATCTCATTGGCTGCTGCTGAAGCTGCAAACAATCAAGATTATGTAAAAATGAACAAAGACAGTATCGCTGAATGGAGCAGATAATATCTTTTAAATTTTAATAAAAAAATCCAAATTTCTAGAATCTTGAAATTTGGATTTTTTTTTTTAACTCTTTCCCTAATAAATATAATGCTGATTACTTTTTAGGCATTTCATCTTCCGGCAGAATAATTTTATTGAGCTCAGCATCTTTTTCAGCTCTTTTTTGAGCAGCTTTTCCTTTTCCAATAGGCAAACCTGCAGTTACATATAAAGATCTGTTGTATACATTTGGACCGTCGCCTTTCATTACAGGAACCAAACCATAATAATATTGAACCGTTAAATTCAAGCCATTTCCAACATTCATATGATAACCGGCTCCTAAAGCAAGTCCCGCATCAATAACACGAATTTGATCCCTGATATTCTTTTTGTAAACTACATCGTCTTTATTTACCTCTTTCGAAAACTGATCAAAAGCTTTAGCTAACAATCCCAATTGCGGTCCTGTTTTTAGATAAATTCTATTTTTAAATTGGTATTTAATCAAAATAGGAACATTAAAATATCGAATCTCGCGATTTACAGTTCCGCCCGCAAAAGTATTATCTAAATTTACATCGTCTAGAGAATACAGCGGAATATGTCGCGCTCCCATTGGCGATTTTACAATTACACCAGTATTAATCATCCAAGCAGGATTTTGTTTTGATCGTAAATCAAAGTAAAAACCTAGATTAAATCCAGGATTACTTCCAGAACTATCCAGATTAGAAATCGTCGAAAAATTCATACCGCCTTCTAAACCAAACTCTAAAAAAGGAGAATTTAACTTGTCACCAAAAATTAAGGAAATCAACACCTGGGATTTCGCTTGTGACATACTTAATAATGCAGCAAGCAAGAGCAAACCTTTTTTCATACAGCTGGTTTTAAAGTCCAAAACGATATTGAAGTCCTCCTAAAACCTGAGTACGACTTCCTAAAAATCCGCATTCTGCTCTAAACATAATGT
The DNA here is from genome assembly GCF_002217395.1 of Flavobacterium plurextorum. GTDB lineage: Bacteria > Bacteroidota > Bacteroidia > Flavobacteriales > Flavobacteriaceae > Flavobacterium > Flavobacterium plurextorum. Next base: position 39,388 of record NZ_MUHD01000005.1, read on the forward strand.
GTTTGTTATATTGAAATTGAGTTCCAATAATAAAATTCCACATATCTTTTGGAGCTTTTTGCAAAGAATATTGAACAGAAGAGTTGTCTGCAGTACTCAAAGCACCATCAAGAGTAGTTAAAAAAGTACCAGCTCTTTCTAATGCTCTAGTTGCTGTATTGTGCTTAGCCGCATTTATAGGATTCGCTTGTTGCGCAGGAGTTAAACCATTCCACCAGTTATCCACTTTTGTTTGATTCTCGGCTACTTTTTCTAAACCGCTGTCCACTTTTCCTTGTGCAGTAGTTAAATCAAAAATATCAGACAATGCAATATTTCCGTTCGTATCACCGGCAATGTGCACTCTGAAACCACCTACCCATAAAGCAATATTTTGATCTTGTTTATGAAATTTAAATGTTTTACCCAATCTAGGTCCAAAAACATAAGAAAAAGCAGGTTTATCTAAAGAGCTGATATCAGTCCAAGCCATATTCATGTCCAGTGCGAGCCAGCCGCCGCCAATACCAATTGTTGGAGTCATACCAAAACCAAAAGTTGTAGCATTAAAATTGGCTTTAGTGCTGAAAGAAGCAACTTGTGACCAATTATTATCCGCATCTGGAATCCATATCCCAGCATTAATTTTTGTGGCAGTATTTGCTTTACCAAAAATTCCATAGATATTTAAAAAAGGTAATAACCAGATGTCAGGTCGTATTGTAAGAGCTCCGGCTTCGACTGAAGATTTGTCAAAACGTACAATTTCATCTAAGTTGTATTGCGGACCATTATTGAAACCAACATTCAAATCACTAATATCGATTTGAGAATCCTGCCAAAAATAATTTACTGATAACCCTGCAGAATAAGGAAGCTTGTATCCTTTTTGAGCTACTTTCTCACCCCAAATAGGAAGAGCGTATGGGTATTCTTCTATTTTAAGACTGTCTTTTAATTGTTGATTTTTTTGTCCTACGATTTTATCGGTATAAACCTGACCGAAAATTTGTACACTAAAGAATAGTAAAAAGGCTGATATTACTGTATTGCATTTCATTGATTGTGGTATTTGTTAATTAATAAAACTGCGCAAAATAAAATAGAACTAATGTATTCTTAAACTGATAGGTATGTACGATTCTGTTTTTTAGATATATAGGATATAAAAGGTTGAAATTTTGGATGTATAATATTATGTTAATTATTGTTAAAGTTAAATAAATTTTCTTTTGACTTGTACTATTTTTTTTAGAAAATGTAATTAAAAAGTGACATAGTAAAATAATTTGTTTCAACTAAAGAGATAAAGTATTATTTTTACAGTCATGAAATGGATCGCAATAGTATTATCACTTTACTTAACAGTACTTTCAAATATGCCTTGTGCAGATGTGGAAGTGGGTAGTGCTATGCATAAAACAGCTCAGTTTTCATCAGAAAACAATCATTCTCATGATAAAGACAATGATTTATGTTCTCCTTTTTGCGCTTGTAATTGCTGCGGAGCACAAATTTTGACTTTTCAATATTCTGTGAGTTACGATTTTCCTGCTGTTCACACCATTATTTCAACTTCTTTACCAAATTACATTTCTGTATTTACTTCTAATTTTTATGGAAGTATTTGGCAGCCGCCTCAAATAGCATAATGATAACCCAATTGTTTAGTTTTAAATTTTAAAACTAGAGAATTATTTGGGTCAGAGAATTGTGGACTTTCCACAAAATCACAAGACAAATTTTTGTCTAATTTCTCATGTCATTAAATATTTCAAATGCTAGATAAAATCATTCAGTTTAGTATACGAAACAAATTCGTTATACTATTGTTTACCCTTGTTTTAATAGCTTGGGGAAGCTATTCACTTAAAAAATTACCACTTGATGCCTTGCCGGACGTAACCAATAATCAAGTTCAAATTATTACAACCGCACCTACTTTGGCAAGTCAAGAGGTCGAACAATTAATTACATATCCATTAGAACAAGCTGTAAAAACAGTTCCAGATATTATAGAACTACGCAGTATTTCACGTTTTGGATTATCTGTTGTTACCGTTGTTTTTGAAGATGATGTCGATATTTATTGGGCGCGTGAACAAATATTTCAGCGTTTAAAACAAGCCGAAGAAAACATTCCAGAATATGCAGGTTCGCCTGAATTGGCACCAATTTCTACAGGTTTAGGTGAAATTTATCAATACGATGTTTATGCCAAAAAAGGATACGAAAATAAATACGATGCCGTAAAACTAAGAACCATTCAAGATTGGATAATTATTCCGCAATTGCAAGGAATTAAAGGAGTTGCGGACGTAAGTACTTGGGGCGGGAGATTAAAACAATATGAAATTGCCGTAAACCCAAATACATTGAACAGTCTTGGCGTAACCATTACCGAGATTTTTGATGCTTTAGAAAAAAACAATCAAAATACAGGCGGCGCTTACATTGAAAAGGATCAATATGCTTTTTTTATTCGCGGCGTCGGAATGGCAAAAGGAGTTAAAGATCTTGGAAATGTAGTGGTTAAAAACCGAAACGGTTCACCAGTTCTGGTGCGTGACGTAGCGCAGGTTCGCGAAGGCGTTGCATTGCGTTATGGAGCATCAACTAAAGACGGTAAAGGCGAAATCGTGTCAGGAATGGTTTTGATGTTGAAAGGAGAAAATTCCAGCGCAGTTGTTGATCGCGTTAAAGAAAGAATGATCCAAATTAATAAAAGTCTGCCAGAAGGCGTTGTTGCCGAAGCTTTTATCGATCGTGGAAAATTAGTTGATAACGCCATCGGAACCGTTACAAAAAACTTATTAGAAGGAGCTTTAATTGTCATTTTTGTATTGATTTTATTTTTAGGAAATCTTCGTGCAGGATTAATTGTAGCCTCTGTAATTCCGCTTGCAATGCTTTTTGCTATTATTTTGATGAATGCCTTTGGCGTAAGCGGCAATTTAATGAGTCTGGGAGCAATTGATTTTGGAATTATTGTTGACGGTGCCGTGATTATTGTCGAAGCTTCCATGCATCATTTGCAGAAACTCAAACGTAAAAAAGAACTTTCGCAGGAAGAAATGGATGCTGAAATCTATAATTCGGCATCAAAAATTAGAAATAGTGCCGCTTTTGGCGAAATCATAATTTTGATTGTGTATTTACCAATTCTGGCTTTAGTGGGCACCGAAGGAAAAATGTTCAAACCAATGGCAATGACAGTTGGTTTTGCTGTTATTGGTGCATTTATACTTTCGCTGACATATGTACCAATGATGAGTGCTTTATTTCTTTCGAAAAAAACAGAACATAAAGAAAATTTCAGCGACAGAATGATGCGTTGGTTCGAGAATTTATACACACCATTTTTAAGCAAAGCACTTCAGTTTAAAAAAGTAGTTTTAGGAGCTTCTTTAGGATTGTTTGTATTAGGTGTTATAGTTTTTCAGAATATGGGAGGAGAATTTATTCCGACTATTGAAGAAGGCGATTTGGCTATTAATGCAACAATTATGACAGGAAGTTCGCTTACGCAGATGGTTGAAACTACCACTAAGTACGAGCAGATTCTAAAAGCTAAATTTCCTGAGATAAAAACAATAGTAACCAAAATTGGAAGTGGCGAAATCCCAACAGATCCAATGCCGATTGAAAGCGGTGATTTGATTATTGTTTTGAAAGACAAAAAAGAATGGAAAGGCAAGTATCGCAATTGGGTAGAACTGGCAAATGCGATGAAAAAAGAAATGGAAGTGATTCCAGGAGCTAATATTGAAATTTCGCAGCCAATTCAAATGCGTTTTAACGAATTAATGACAGGAAGCCGAAGCGATATTGCAATCAAGATTTTTGGAGATGATTTGGAAATTCTAGATTCAAAAGCAACTGAGTTAATTTCGAAGATTAAAAGCATTGAAGGAATTGGCGATTTAAAAGCGGATAAAGTAACAGGTCTGCCGCAAATAACAATTAAATACGATTACAACAAAATCGCCTTATACGGTTTGAATATTTCTGATATTAATCAAATCATTCGTTCGTCGTTTGCGGGAGAAAGCGCAGGAAAAATCTACGATGAAAGCAAACGATTTGATGTTGTGGTTAGAATGAATGAAGATAATCGTGCTGATATTACTGATGTAAGCAATTTGTTTATTCCGCTTCCAAGCGGACAGCAGGTACCGCTTTCTCAGGTGGCGACAGTCGATTACGAGCAAGGGCCGGTTCAGGTGGTTCGTGAAGATGGGAAACGTAGAATTACGGTTGGATTAAATGTACGCGGACGTGATATTAAAACGGTTGTTGAAGAAATTCAACAAAAGCTGGATAAAGATTTTAAACTTCCAGCAGGTTATTATGTAACGTATGGCGGACAATTTGAAAATTTGATCGAAGCGACAAAAAGACTTTCAATCGCATTGCCTATTGCTTTAAGCTTGATTTTAATACTGCTTTATTTTACATTCAAAAGTTACAAGCAGGCTCTTTTAATATTTACAGCAATTCCTCTGTCTGCAATTGGAGGTGTTTTTGCACTTTCACTGCGCGGAATGCCGTTTAGTATTTCTGCGGGAATTGGATTTATTGCTTTGTTTGGAATTGCGGTTCTTAACGGAATTGTCTTGATTTCGTGTTTTAACCAATTAAAAACGGAAGGAATTTTAGATCCGATGCAAAGAATCTTAATTGGAACCAAAACCAGATTACGTCCCGTTTTAATGACTGCTGCGGTAGCTTCATTAGGATTTTTGCCAATGGCGTTGTCTACAAGCGGTGGAGCCGAGGTTCAGAAACCGTTGGCTACAGTTGTAATTGGCGGATTGTTTTCGGCAACTTTATTGACTTTAATTGTTTTGCCGATTTTGTATTTAATGTTAGAGAGACTTAAACGCAAAGAACGCTAAGGTTTACGCAAAGGACACAAAGAAAATTAAAAAAAGATGAAAAACTTAAAATACACTCACAGAAATTTAACCTTCGCGAACTTCGCGCATTCTTTGCGAACTTTGCGGTTAAACAAGTTTCTATTGGCGAATAAAACGTTGTGGTTAATCACATTTTTACTGATAACCACACTGGCATCAGCGCAAACTAAAATATCATTAGAAAAAGCAATTGAGCTTGCTAAATCAAACAATATTGATTTAAAAATTGCCGATAAGGAAATAGAAAAGCAGAAGACTTTACAAAAAACTGCTTTTCAGCCAGATCCGCTTCAGGTGCAATATCAAGGCGGACAGTTTAACAGTGCGGATTATGATCATAATGTTTCCGTGCAGCAATTTTTTCCGTTAGGAAACATTACAAAGGCTAACAGACAGTTACAGGAAGAACTGGCAAAATTGGCAGAGAAACGTAAAGCTTTATCATCTTATGAAATTGAAAAAGCGGTGACATTGGCTTATTATCAATATTTGTACGGAATTTCGATTCAGAAGTTAAATTCTGAGTTAAATGAGATTTATACCAAATTTCTAAAAAATGCTGAGCTTCGTTTTAAAACTGGAGAAAGCGGTAATATTGAGGTAATAAGTGCTAAAGCGAAAGTAAAAGAAATCGAAACTCAGAAAGAACAATTGGCTTATGATATGGCAATTTATCAAAAGCAGCTTCAGTTTTTCATTCAAACGAATGAAAATATACTGCCAGATGAATCGACTTCGTTAAAGTATTCTTTTATTGAAAATCAGGATTCAAAAGCAGAAAGTGTAATGACCGATTTGTATCAACAAGAGATTTCGGTTTTTCAAAAGGAAGCTAAAACATTTAAAGCTATGCGAACGCCAAAGGTAGGTTTAGGTTATTTTGCACAAACGATTAATAAAGAATCTTTATTTCAAGGTTTTACAGCCGGTCTTCAGATTCCGTTATTTGGAGGAGTAAATACAGCAAAAGCAAAAGCGGCTGAGATTAGTATTTCGCAATCACAATTGGCATTAGATAAAAATAGAATTATGCTGAATCTTCAAAAAGAAGAATTACAGAACAACTTCAAAAAACAGCAGAAGAATCTGGATTATTATCAAAATGAAGGTTTACAATACGCCAATCAGATTATTGAAACAGCACAAAAAACGTATGCAAACGGCGATTTGAGTTACTGGTCTTATATTAGTTTTTTAAATCAGGCAATCGATATTAAAAAACAATTTGCAGAAGCAACACATAGTTTTAATCAAAGTGCTATCGAACTCCAATTTCCAACCATCAAAAACAATTAAAATGAAAAACATACTTATATATTTAACCGCAAAGAGCGCTGAGGTTTCGCAAAGAGCGCAAAGTTTAATTTCTTCGCGTACCTTGCGCTTTTTCCTTGCGTTCTTTGCGGTTACATTAATCTCGTGCAATGAAAAAAAGGCAGAAGAAACAAAAGAAGAAGAAAAGTCTACTACAGAAGTTGCATTAACAGAATCTCAATATAAAACGGTAGGAATTGAAACAGGATTTGTTGAAGAAAGGAATCTTAACAAGATCATCAAAGCAAATGGATATACTACAGTTCCTCCACAAAATTCTGCTGAGGTTTCGACTTTAATCGGTGGAACGGTGAAGGATATTTTTGTTTTAGAAGGAACTTTTGTCAATAAAGGAAAAGTATTGGCAACCATTCAAAATCTTGAAGTTATCGAAATGCAGGAAGAATATCATTCGGCAACAGCCAATGTTGAATATCTGCAGTTAGAATACAATCGTCAGAAAACATTAAGTGACGAAAACGTAAATCCGAGAAAAACATTTCAGGAAGTAAAAGCCAAATTAGCAGCGGAAAGAGCGCGAGCACAAGCCGCAAAAAACAAATTAGAAGCTTTGCATGTTTCTACAAAAGGAAGTACTTCTGTAGTTCCAATTGTGGCGCCGATTAACGGTTATGTGGGGAAAATTAATATTGCCAAAGGTGCTTTTGCACAAACGGGAGTTTCTTTGTTTGAAGTAGTAGACAATAGTCAGATGCATTTAGATTTGAATGTTTATGAAAAAGATTTAGGTTCAATTTCGATTGGTCAGGTTATCGATTTTGTATTAACAAATCAATCTAATAAATCAATTAAAGGAAAGATCTTCGGAATCAATAAATCATTTTCTAACGAAAGTAAAACTGTTGCAGTTCATGCTAAAATTGATCCAGCCGATGCAAAAGGATTGATTCCGGGAATGTACGTTTCGGCAAATATTAATATTGTTAATGCAACTGTTCCGGCTTTACCAAAAGATGCCGTAGTTCGAAATGCCGATAAATACTTTGTTTTTGTACAGGAAGAAGCACATGCCGAAGAAAAGCACGAACATGCAGCAGGTGAAAAAGAAGAAGCTCACGAGAAAGAAGTTCATTTTAAAGCCGTTGAAGTGGTTCCAGGAACAACAGATTTAGGTTTTACAGAAATTAAGTTTGTTGGTGCAATTGAATCAGGAGCTAAAATTGTTACAAAAGGAGCATTTTATTTGTTGTCTGCCATGAAAGGCGGAGGTGAGCACAGTCACTAGATTATTAGCCTAAAAAGTTTTTGATGTTGCAATGAATTAATTTTACAATCCCAATAACCATTGGCAGCTAAGTTTTTAAGATTTAATTAGAATTGCCTCCAGCTTTAGCTGGAGGTAATAAATTTGAAGTAGAATAGTGGCTTTAGCCAAACTCATGCAATTTTGACTAAAGCCATAAATTAGAATTTAGTTGACCTCCAGCTAAAGCTGGAGGCAATTAAAAACAGTTGCTTTAAGACTTCGTCTCGATAGTAAAGGTTTCTAATAACAAATAGTAGAGTTAATTTTTAATAAAAAACTTAGTGGCTTAGTGCCTTTGCAGCAATGAACTTTGACATAAAAACCGTAAATTTAGTGCATTATTTAGAAAAAGTTTAAACAAGAAGTTTCCCCTCATGATACATCAAGATAAAGAAATAAAAAGCACAAAAAATAAAGCAAAATCATCCTGCAGCTGTTCGCATGATGAACCTGTACATTCTGATAATGACGGACATGATCATGGACATGATCACGAACATAACAGCGAAGGAAGTTTATTTAAAATGTTTCTGCCTGCCATCATATCCTTTGTTTTATTACTTATAGGAATTGGTTTTGATAACTATTTTCCGCAAACTTGGTTTTCAGGTTATGTAAGGATTGCTTGGTATGCTGCTGCTTATCTTCCAGTAGGTTTTCCTGTTTTGAGAGAAGCTTATGAAAGCATTATAAAAGGAGATGTTTTTTCGGAGTTTTTTTTAATGTGTATTGCTACAATCGGAGCATTTGCAATTGGAGAATATCCAGAAGGTGTTGCAGTTATGCTGTTTTATACCATTGGAGAAACATTTCAAGGAATGGCAGTCAGCAAAGCAAAATCGAATATTAAAAGTCTATTAGATTCACGCCCTGATGAGGTTACTATTTTTGAAAATAATATTGCTGTAAAAGTAAAAGCTTTTGAAGTGAAAATAGGATCAGTTATTCAGCTTAAAGCTGGAGAAAAACTGGGATTAGATGGAGAGTTATTATCAGATACAGCTTCCTTTAATACGGCAGCTTTAACGGGAGAAAGTAAACCAGACACCAAAAAGAAAGGCGAAACAGTTCTTGCAGGAATGATAAACGAGAATACAATTGTTCAAGTAAAGGTTACAACTGCATACAGCGACAGTAAATTATCTAAAATTCTAGAATTGGTTCAAACAGCAGTAACCAAAAAAGCGCCTGCAGAATTGTTTATTAGAAAGTTTGCCAAAATCTACACTCCAATTGTCGTTTATCTCGCAATCGCAATTTGTGTACTGCCAGCGTTTTTTGTAGATCATTATATATTTAATGAATGGTTGTACCGCGCGTTAGTTTTCTTGGTTATTTCTTGTCCGTGTGCGTTAGTAATTAGTATTCCGCTAGGATATTTTGGCGGAATTGGAGCGGCAAGTAAAAACGGAATCTTGTTTAAAGGCAGTAATTATCTAGACAGTATTTCGGTTATACAGAATGTTGTAATGGACAAAACCGGAACAATGACGGAAGGTGTTTTTAAAGTTCAGGAAGTAATTATTAATCCTGAATTTGATAAAAAAGAAATTCTGAATCTGGTAAATGTTTTAGAAAGTCATAGTACGCATCCTGTTGCAACCGCAATTCATAATTATGTAGGGCAAATTGATTCATCGATTGAATTGAAAAATGTTGAGGAAATTTCAGGACACGGATTAAAGGCACTTTTTAACGGAAAGGAATTGCATGTTGGTAATTTTAAACTCTTGGATAAGTTTGCGATACCGTACAATATAGATCCCAGCACAGTTGTTTATACGACAATTGCCATCGCATACGACAGAAAATTTGCAGGTTATTTGACCATCGCAGATGAAATTAAAAAAGACGCGCAGGAAACGGTTACTAAACTAAAAGCATTAGGTGTAAAAGTAACAATGTTAAGCGGTGATAAAACAAATGTGGTTCAGTTTGTAGCCGATAAATTGGGTATTACCAATGCTTTTGGAGATTTGCTTCCCGAAGATAAAGTAAATAAAGTAAATGAAATTAAGGCTAAAAACGAAACTGTTGCATTTGTTGGTGACGGCGTAAACGATGCGCCGGTTATTGCTTTAAGCACGGTAGGAATTGCGATGGGAGGTTTAGGAAGCGACGCCGCAATCGAAACTGCCGATGTTGTAATTCAAGATGATAAACCAAGTAAAATCGCAATGGCAATTAATATTGGAAAACAAACCAAAAAAATTGTCTGGCAGAATATTACGCTCGCTTTTGTTGTAAAGGCTTTTGTGCTGATTTTAGGCGCAGGCGGACTAGCAACTATGTGGGAAGCCGTTTTTGCCGATGTTGGAGTTGCCTTACTGGCGATATTGAATGCCGTAAGAATTCAGAAAATGAAGTTTTAACATTAAATTAATATAGATAAAGCCCAATTCAAATTACTTGAATTGGGCTTTATATTTTTAGCAGTGTTATTTTTTTAAATGTTTCTGTTCCTGAATTTCACCATTTCCAAAAGACCAATTTTCATGTCCATTATTTTCTAATAAAACAATGATAACATTATTGATTAAAATTGATGTTGTTGCCGAAATTCTTGTGGCAATTTGATGATATAACTTTTTCTTTTGTTCTAAAGTTCTTCCTTGTCCAGCCGTTATTTGAACATAAATTATTTCATCAGAATGTGAAATTCCGAGATAACTTTCTGGATATTTTATTTGATGAGGTTCTAATTCTTCAATAACATGGAAATAATCATCTTTTGGAATATTAAACTCTTCGATCAAAGAGTGATGGATCGATTCTGAAATAGTGTTTTTTGTTTCCTGAGAAAGTTTTTTGAGCAGACTGATTCGGACAAATGGCATTTTAAATATTTTTATGTTATTTGTAAAGTAGTGTCAAGGTTTTATAAAAATAAGGAAATAAAAATGATTTGAAATTCGAAGTTGTTTAAAATTTTAAATCAATAATCTGCCCATTATTTTCAAGTCTAATATCTGTTTTGTTACTTTCAGATGGAGTTTTGGTAGGATACCAATTTCGATTAGGTCTTACCATAATCAATAAACCTTCGTCATCGCCAATAGCAGCAAAAACTTCGCTGTTTGTATTTTTTGTAAAGAAGTTTAAGTCGTGTTTTGCGATTAATTGATTTCCTAATTCCAATGGATTTTCATTTGCGATTCCAATTTCACTAATATTTAAAATGGATTTAGCGCTAAATTCTTCCGTTTGAAAATTATTGAGATCATGTCTGGCAATAAACTCTAATAAATTTCCATTATTATCATAAAAATAAACTGCGTGAGCATTCCAGTTTTCAAAATTGGTAATAACATTTTGATCTTCAATTACAATTAAATCGACTTTGCTTTTACACCATTCAATAGCTTCATCAAGTTTGTTCTCGGGAATATTGAAGGCAAAGTGATATATTGAGTTGAAATTGCTGTTTTCAACAAACTTTAAAGTTGAGTTTCCTGCTTTGATGGTAACAAATTCGGAGTTGTTTTCTATAATCGGTAAACCAAGAATATCTTGATAAAATAGTGCAGTCTGTTTAATATCTGCAGTCTGCAGTTGGATGTGTTCAAGTTTCATAAGTGGTATTTTTTATAAAAAGGAGAGTTTCTTTTTGTTACAAACAAATTTAAAAAATGACAATATCATTTTAGCTGCGGTGTCATTTTATACTTCAATGTGAGAATAGCAAATTGTTATCGAAAAAAGGAAAAGTATAGTTTAGATTTTGTATAAAAGTAAAGCCTGTTTTCTAAATGAAAACAGGCTTTAAGAGTATTGTATTTAACTGGTTTATTTTGGCATTTCAGGTGTCATAATTCTTCTTGTTGGTGTACTTAAAGTTTCAATAAAAGCTAATAAATCACTTATTTCTTCTTTATTCAAATTCAACTTTTTAAGCGCAGGATCAACTTTCGGAATCAAAGAATCTCGTGCTGTTCCCAAATATTTTTTTTGAACAGGAGAGGGGTTTCCTAAATTATAAAGTTCAACAACATCAAGTAAAGTTGGAAAATGTCCGTGATGCATCCATGGCTTAGTATTTACTACTTCACGAAGTGTAGGCGTTCTAAATTTGCCAATATCTTTTACATCTTTAGTAACATTATAACGTCCAAAATCTTCATTTTTTGTTCCAAACAAAGTCTGTCCGTCATTATGAAATTCATTGTCGCTAAAATATGGTGTATTGTGGCAGTTAATACATTGTGCTTTGGTTCGAAATAAATGCATCCCTTTTACTTGCTGATCGGTGTAAATGTCTGATTTTCCGCTTACAAATTGATCAAATTTACTTTTCGGACTATTAATTGATCTTTCAAATGTAGCAATGGCATATTGAATACGTTCTAAAGAAACTTTTTTATCTCCAAATGCGGCTTCAAAAAGCGGTTTATAGCCTTTAATTTTGGCAATTTTATCAACGGCAATTGTTAGTTTCTCATTCATTTCTAAAGGATCTCCAATAGGAAATTGCGCTTGATCTTCTAAACTTTTTGCGCGTCCATCCCAAAATAAGGACGTGGCGTATGCCGAGTTTAAAATGGTCATAGAATTACGTTTTCCTGTTTGGCGGTCGTGACCAAAAGAACGCGTTAAATTATCAGTCCATCCCAATTCTGGATTATGGCAGGATGCGCAGGCAATTTGTCCGCTTCGAGATAACCTCGGATCAAAAAACAATATCTTGCCTAAACTTTCTTTTTCTTTAGAATAAGGATTATAATCAGGATAAGGAACGGCAGGTAAAACTCCAATATCTTGAAATTTCGACTTATCGATGCTTTCATGTAATTCTGCCGCAGGCCATTTGGACAAATCTCCGCTAGAGTAGATTTTTCGTAATTCCTGAATATCAATGTAATTTGGCTGCTCAATGCTTTTGTAAGCCGTTAAACTTACCAAAAAGAGAATAGGGAAGATTAGCTTTTTCAATTTTGTTTTTTGTGTTTTTGTTCTTTTTTTGAATGTATTTTTTTTAACAGCTTTTGATTTGTATAATGTGTAAATCTAAAGCTGTCAATCAAAAATTATAGATCAACTTCTTTAGGACAGTTGATGTTTAAAGCTGCTGGTTTAGGATATGTTCTATTGTTGTATATTCTATATTGTGTAGAGACAGTTCCTCCAAAAAGCGCATCGTTTGTTAGTTTTAATTCGAACGAAATTTCAAATAAACCAGTACTAATTTCTTTGTAAGTTCCTGATCCTGAAATTGCAATTAGATGCTTGTTTTTATTGCTTCCTGTAATGGTAATGTATTGCGGAATTACTAAAACATTTCCGTTTGTTTTACTATTTCCGTTTGCTGGAAAAAACTCTAAAGCGGATGAAATATTAAATCCAGGCGAACTTGCCGCAGTTGTGCTTTCGTTGCTAAACCATCTTTTCAGGTTAAATGAATTTGTGGTATTTGTTCCAGAAGCCACATTAAAACCAATTCTGAAAGCATCGTGATAAACGTCGTCATTTGGATTTGCAGTTCCTTTATCGCTGTATAAAACAGCATTTTCATGACTTTTAGGAACAACAATTGGAAAGGTAAAGGCATTGTAAGCCTGCCATGCACAAACGCCGCTTCTATCAAACCAAGTTTCGCCGTAAGTAAGGTAAAAAGCGTTTGATAAATCATAAAATTTAGATGCTGGATTTGCATTGACATCTCTTATTGATTTGATCGGTTTTACAATTTGTAAAATCGTGTTTCCTGTTGCAGTATAATCACCAGCATTTACTAATGAAATGGCTGATTCATAATACACATCATCGTTTTTAATGTTTTCTAAAAGGGTAAAATGATAGGTAACAGAATTGCTGTTTGCTTTAAAAGGATCATGAGTTAATGAATAATTAAATCCATCTAAGGATTCAAATATTTCAAGATTTTCCATTTCAGAAGGAAAATACCCGTTTGGAAAATTAACATTAAAGTCAAATTTTTCTCCCGCTTCTCCTTTGATGTCAAATCGACTTATTGGAAATGTATAATTAGTAGTTATTGGAGCTAAATCAATTTTGAAGGTATCATTTTTAGATTCCGTATTCAGGTTTCCAATATGAATACTTGGATCTGATATTGTTTCGAGTTTCAATGTAATACTTTGGTTTGCGGTCCATCTTTTATCAAACGAAATAGAAATCGTGTCGGTTAATTTGTTTCCTTGAAAAACAAGTTCATTGATAGGATTTAATCTGAAACCTGAATTGTCGCCTGTTATCGTCGAGCTGAAATTCGCTGTAACGGTATTTTTTAAGGAATAGGCTGTTAGAGCAACTGGGACTTTTAATGTTTTTATTGCTTTATTTATATAGTTCGACTGTGGAATAAGAGTTCCATTAATCGCAGGATATTCTAAAGGAGTATTGTCGCTTTTTACGAAAAAGTTAAATCTTACGTGCGGGTCAATTTCAGAACCCATCTTGTAATCATCTTTAGAACAAGAAAAAATAAATAATACAGTTAAAGTTAATATGCTGAATATCTTAATACGATTCATTTTGTTGTAAGTTTTCATTAAGATTAATATTATAGATTGGAATAGGCAGTACAAATTTTAGCGACGGATATTCGATGCTGCAATTGTTTGAAATGCAACCATCATTTCTTGTAATTCCTTTTTGATTACGGGTTAAATCAAAGAAAAGCTGTCCTTCAAAACACAATTCTTTTCTTCTTTCTAATAATAGCGCTTCTTTTAAATTGGTTGTATTGGTAAGCAATGAGGCATTTGCACGGCTGCGAATGGTATTAATATCGGCAAATGCAAGATCAGATCTATTGTTTTCTAAAGCAGCTTCGGCTCGTATTAAATACATTTCGCTTAATCTGAAAGCGACATAGCCGGCATTATCCTGAAATTTTTTGGTAAAGTTATAATTGGCACCAGTAAGCACTCCATTTATTAAAGTAGGCAGGGAGGCAGTAACAAATAGTTGTTTTCTTAAATCGCCGTTTTCATATAAATTAATTAAGTCATTTGAAGCAACATATGCAGCATAATTAGATCCGTTATATCCAAAATAAGATGACATTGATGATGACACAGAACCTTCGGCATCTTTTGGAATCGAAAATTCTAATAATGTTTCAGAAAGAGGAATATCTGCCTGCGACCATTGTGCAATTAAATTTGAGGAGTTTACTAATGTTATACCTGAATTTGCAATAACATCATTTGCAGTTTCATAAGCATTTGCCCAGTCTTTTTTATACAGATATACTCTTGCAAGAAGTGCTTTTGTATTGTTTTTATTGAAAAATGAATACGCTGGCCCTGCTAAAGCGGCGTTGCTGGAATAATTGTCTAAAGCTGTTCTTAGATCAGCAATAATTAAAGAATAAGTTTCGGCGGCTGTTTTTCTTGCCGGATATTTCAAGCCAGACTTAATAGATTCAGTATTATAAACAATTCCTAAATGCGATGCATTTGGTGTGTAACCGTAATTTTGACTGTAAACTAAGGAAAGTAAAAAGTGTGCATAAGCTCTTATCGTTAAGGCTTCGGCTTTTATTTGATTTTTCTCAACATCAGTGGCATCAGGCAGCGACGGAATATATTCTAGAATCAAATTGGCTTGATTTATAATAGCATAGCTGCCATCGTAAAATAATTTAAAGTTGCTGGTTTCAGATAAATCTTCAAAAGAATATACGGCTCTAACATTTGGCGCAGCGGTAATTTGTCCTTTGCTATTTCCAGCTGAAGCAGGAGTAAATTTTATGTTTCCTCCCTGCATATCAGCATAAACAGCAAAACGTTCGCCTCTGGTATTTGCTTCAACTTCACGATACAATCCGTTTAAAGCAGTTAAAACACCTTTCTTATTTTGTAAAAGTTCGTCTATAGAAGTTTGTAATCCAGGTTCTTGCTCTAAAAAGTCACTGCAGCTTTGTACCGAAAATATTAGGACAGCAATTGTTATATATTTTAAATATTTCATTTTCTTAAAATTTAGCATTAACACCAAGCGAGATTGTTCTGGCTTGCGGATATGTATAATTAAACTCGCGTATTCCGTTCATTCCTTTTGGACTTTTTTCTTTGTACCAATACGCGACATTAGTTGCATCTGCAAAAACCGCAAGGGAATTTAGAAAAGTATTTTTGAGCGGTATATTATAGCTTAAATTAATATTACTCAATCTGATATAAGTCGCGTCATAAACATATTTGCTGAGGTTTGCCACGATTGGAGTTGAAGTAACTGCCGGCTGCGACACAATGTCTCCAGGATTTCTCCAATGATCATTAGCATTAACAGAAAGGTTTCTGTTGAATGTATTTGAATATTTATCGATAAGAACATCTTTTGCTAAGAATTCACCGCCAATTTGAAAATCTCCCCTAAATGACAAAACAAGATTGCTGTAAAAAGAAAAACTATTGTAAAATCCTCCAAAAGCATCCGGTTGTCGGTCGCCAATTGGTTCCCAATCTGCGATAGTATACAATGATCTATAAGTCATAATATCGTAGATTTTTCCGTTTTTCTGTACCAAGTCTCTTCCAGTTGCAGGATCAACGCCCACCCAGTTTAATCCCCAAATGGTAGTGGTGCTGTAGCCTATTTTTTGTGCAAGCGCCATTTCGGCTTGAGAATAATCGCTTCCTAAACCTTTTAATTCTGTTACTTTATTTTCTATTGTAGAAATATTAAAAGCCGTAGTCCATTTAAAAGCATCACTTTTAATCCATTTAATTCGGGTTGAAAATTCAAAACCTTTATTATACATGGTTGCCGCATTTAATTGAAGAGAATTATAACCAGTTTCAGTTGGAATATCTCGTGTTGCAATCAAATCGCTCAAATTATTATAATAGTATTCAACAGAAAATTCTAGACGTTTAAAAATATTAAAATCGATTCCGCCGTTGAATTTTATGTTTTTTTCCCAGCTTAAATCTCCATTTGGAGCTGTGTTCGGAACTGCGCCGTCTAGACCATTATAACCATTTTGATGAATTGTGTATAAACCTTTAGATCTATAAGAACCAATTCTTGAATTTCCTGTAGAACCATAACTGGTTTTCAATTTTAAGAAGTCAATCCAAGAATTAGAATTAAGAAAATTTTCATTACTTATAATCCAGCTTGCACCTGCGCCGCCATTGTAAGCAACATTGCTGTCAACACCAAAAACAGAACTTTCGTCGCGACGGAAATTAGCTAAAAAGTAATAGCGCTTTTTATAATTGTAATTTACTTGAGCAAATGCCGAAACTCTCGAATTATTGCTTATATCATTTCCAAAAGTTTGATTGTTTTTTGATTCATCTTCCGGCGTATTTGGGTTGTCATCCATAACAGCATCCGAAATAGCATTAACTTGATTTGGATTCACAAAACCCACAGCAGATTTATAATTAAAATTGGTTTTATCCTCCGCAAGTTCAAAACCTAAAACTCCATCAATACCATGGCTTTCAGTAAGCTGTTTCTCGAACAAAAGTTGTCCCTGCCAGTTCCATTTTGTAGAATTTCGTTGGTTTATAAGACGGCGTCCCCATCTAGGATAATCAATACCATTCAACTTAAAAGTATTCAAAAACTGTCCGCTTTCATTTTCAGCAGAATAGTAGCGATCCTGTTCTTTATCTGTATAATCAATACCAAAAAGAGTAGAGAACTTTATCGCTTTGTTAAGCTGATAAGAAACATTTAAACTGCTTAAAAGACCGTAAGTATTAGTCTCATTTTTATTTTGTTCAATTGCCGCCAGAGGATTTCCTCTGGTAATACCGCTTGAGCCTAAAAAAGAGTAAGAACCATCTGCGTTATAAGGAGACAGAGTAGGAAGGTAAGCAAATGAATAAAAGATATTTGGAGCGTGCTGCTGTACAAAACTTGGATTAAGCATTAAGCTTACATTTAGATTTTTATGGTGAAAACCTAAATTAATTCCCGCATTTAATTGTTTCGTATCATTCCCCAATTGAGGTTCATCAATTTTGGTATAACTCACATTAGTACGGTATGAAAATTTTGAAGTTGAACCTGAAACATTAAAGTTGTATTTATTGTAAACACCAGTTCTGTTCAATAAACTAAACCAATCTGTGTTTACCCCGTTGTAAGGTGTTAAAGCACTTCCTGGTGAAGTATTTTTTATAAACTCATTACGCAGTTCAGTATACTGCTCGCCATTTAAATATTTAATTTGATTAATGGCTGACGAAATACCAAGCTGATTTGAGAATCCAAATTGTGTTTTTCCCTTTTTTCCTTTTTTAGTTGTAATTAAAATTACGCCATTTGCACCATCAGCACCATAAATACCAACTGCAGCGGCATCTTTTAAAACCGAAATACTTTCTATATTCTCTGGAGCAATCTTCATTAACGGGTTAGAAAATGTTTCTGTAGCATCTCCATTTCCACTAAAAAAAGTACTGTCTAAACCAAATTCTTCGCTCATAACAACACCATCAACAATAAAAAGAGGCTGTGTAGAAGTTCCAGTTCTAGCATTTGTAAAAGAAGGCAGAGTACCTTGTCCGCGGATATTAATTTTTACAGGACCTCCAACTCCTGTTGTATTTTCAACCAAAACTCCTGCAATTTGCCCCGTAATCATTTTATCAACAGATTCAGAAGCTTGTTCAACCGCAATATCTTTTGCGTTCAAAGTAGAAATACTTCCCACGATTTCCTCTTTTAACTTTGTTGTACCATATGATGAGGTAATAATAACCGGATTCAGCTCATCAGTAGTTTCTTGAAGGTGAAAAACAAATTGCTTTTTGTTGTCCGCTTTTTGCGATTGCGTTTCCATACCCAAAAAGCCAACTTCAAGAACAAGATCATTGATATTATTTCCTTTTAACAGATAAACAAATTTTCCGTTAAAGTCAGTAATAGCTCCCATTCCAGTTCCTTTAATGCGTATAGTTGCACCTGGAAGCGGCAGTTTGTCTTTTGCATTATAAACCGTACCGCTAATAAATCTTTCTGTTTCCTGCGTATTTACAGTAACGTCAGGAACAGCATTCGTTAATAAAACCTGTTTTTTCTGAATGTAGAAAGAAATATTTTTATCCTTCAATAACAGTTTCAAAGTGGTTTCAAGAGACGCATTATTGACATCTAAATCAGCCAGCTGATCAGCATCTATTTTTCTTGCATTATAAATTATTCTAAAATCAGTCTGCTCTTCAATCGATTTGATAATTAGGCTTATAGGTTTGTTTTTTACATGTAACGTTATTAATTTATTTTGAGAAAATCCTTTAAATCCAGATATAAGTATGGCTAAGAAAAATAGAATTTTTCTTAAAACGGGTTGTATCGTAAATGTCATGTTTATTTATTTATCGAGGATTGGTAATGGTAATGGTTTTTTGTTCAATTGAATAATTAAAAGGCGTGTCACGTTTTAGAAGATCTAAAATGTTCTCGACACTCGATTCGCTGATTTTTATAGTACCAGTAAAATTCTGTCTGGCCAAGTCAGAATTTTCATTGATAATCTCAACGTCATAGGTACGTTGAATAATCTTTGCGATTGTAGAAAATGGGGTGTCTTTAAACGCTAATTCACCTTTTGTCCAGGCTGAGTAAAAGGCAGGATCAACATTTTTTAAAGTAATTTTTTTTGCATTATGCTGCCAAGTAGCCATTTGGTTTGGCTCAAGTAAAACAACATTTGCAGGATTTGCAGTTTCAAACATTTCAATGCTCCCTTCTATCAAAGTACTGTTAATAGTTGGGTTTTCTGGATAAGCGCTGATATTAAATTTTGTACCAAGAACCTTAATATCAACCTGATTGGCGTTTACAATAAACGGATGCTCCTTGTCTTTGGCAACATCAAAAAAAGCTTCACCAGTTAAATAAACATTTCTATTACCGTTGATGCCAAACTGCTGTGGATAACGCAAAGTACTTCCTGCATTTAAATTCACAATTGTACCATCTGAAAGTTTAAGTTTGAATCGTTTTCCGTACGGAATCGTAAGTGTGTTATAAACCACCTTTTCATCAGAAGTTTTACCAAAATAAATGATTTCATCAGGAAATTTTCTAGCCACTAAATCTCCTTTATCATTTAAAAGTGTAGTTTGATTTTTCTCAGAAAAATATTCTAAACGGCCGTCGCCAAGTTCTAGAACAATCTCTTTTGAAGTTTTAGAAGTATTAGTTAATAATAAAAATGTCGTTCCTAATCCTAAAAGAACTAAAAATACTGCAGCATAACTTAAGTATTGCCTCAGTTTGTTTTTTGGTTTCATTTGAATTACAGAAACAGCATCAGTTGCAGCAACGTTTGATAAGCCGGAAAGAACCCAAGCTTTTTTTGCTGCGATAAATTGTTTTTTGTTTTCGGCAGAAGCTTCAATCCATTCAAAAAGTGCCTGAACTTCTTGCTCTGAAGCTTCGTTAGAAAGGTATTTATTTATTATTTCTGATGTCATATTTAAATATTAAACTTCTGGTTATAGTAAGTACACCTCAGAAATAAAAAACCCTACCTTTTATTCTTAATTATTATAAATAAGGATAAAAATAAGAAATAAATAATCGGATAGTTTTGTTTTTAAAATCTTCAAAGCCTTTGTCATGTGGGCTTCAACAGCTTTTAAAGTAACTTGCATTTCTTCGGCGATTTCTGCATTTTTTTTATTCTCAAAGCGTTTTTTTATAAAAACTTCTCTGGTTTTAGGAGGAAGATCATTAATCGATTCTTGAATTATATGTTCAAGTTCAGTTAATTCTAAAGTATCAAACTGAAGCGAATTTAAAACCTCAATATCCAGTTCTCTCTCTTTATAGTTCAATAAATCATTCTTAAACTTATCTTTTACCTTGTTATGACGAATTAAATTCAAACATTTAGATTTGGCGTAAGTAAACAAAAAAGCCTGAATTCCATTGATCGAATCTACGCTTTCTCTATTTTGCCACAAATGAAGTAAAGCTTCTTGCGCAAGGTTTTCAGCTTCGTCTGAATCGTAAATAAATTGAACACTAAAAGATTGAATTCGTCTGAAATACTTGTCGTAGAAAAATTTAAACGCAGTTTCATCACCTTCCTTAAAGGACAGGAATAGATTTAATTCGAAACTGGTATTATTGTTCATTAAACGAAATTTACTTTGAAAAAGCAATATTAAGTAAATTTTGAAAAGTACTTCGATTTGCTAAGAAAGCGGCAAATATAAAAGTTTATTTATATTAATTCTAAATAAAATTCAAATAAAGATTAATTCGAATGATTTTATTCAGAATAGGTTTATTGTTGCTGTTTTTTAATCATAGAATTATTTAACCGCAAAGGACACAAAGTTTTTTTAACTTAGGAGGCTTAGTAAAAAAGCAAAGTTCGCAAAGCTTTGTTTAAAACTTTGCGAACTTTGTGTAGACCTTAGCGTGCTTTGCGGTTAAATAATTCTGTGGTTAAAAACGTTTAAAATTCCTCCAGCCAAAACCAATCAGCAGTAAATTAAAAAGCAATAAGGGTAAAAACGCTTTTACAAAACTATTTTCAGAGTTATCATTAAAAGTTTCAACTTTAAAATTCTCCCATTTTTCTTGATTAACCGGAGCATTGTCAAATATTTTTGGATAGAAATACAAACGCAGCTTTTCATGAAATTGCGTCGTTTCTTTTAAAAATAAAAGCTGATTTCGTAAATCTGATTTTGCAATTTCATTCAACTGAATTTGAGTATGAAGCGTTGGAATAAACTGTGCTATAAATTCGCCGGCATTATTGCGCTGCTGCAGTTTAGTTTCTAATTCTTTTGAATGAACAGCAGATTCATCGTCACCCATTTGCTGCATTGCATAATACCAAAGCCAGCTGAATTCCTTATCAGGCAAAGGATAATTTTTAAACTGCGGATAATGTTTGTAGAATTTATCCAACGTTTCCTGCTTGTCCATATCCCATTTTTCGTGGTAAGCATTTCTCTGCGTAAGCGTTAATTCTAAAGCCTCAGGAACTTTGTATGTATTGATGATGTACGTATTAATTCCAGCAGGAAGAATTATAATCAAGAATAACCAAATCGTCAATAGAATGACCGCATTGAAGTTTGAGTTTTTTTGCAGCGAAACAATAAAAAAACAAACGGCAAACCAAAATAATAAGTACAAAACAGAAAGTCCGTAAAATACCATAAACGATTTGTCAATTGGAATTTGTAAAAAGATAACCGCTGCCAAAAGAATCAAAGTCAGAAGTCCAATTAAAATTAAAATTCGGACATAGAATAGTTTCAAGATGTATAAAAAGGTGTTTGGACTCTGTGTCGCCACAATTTTCCAAGTTCCAGATTCTTTTTCTTCAGAAATAATATTATATGAAAAGGCGATTATCAAAAGCGGAAATAAATACAAAAGCACAAAACTAAAATCGATATTTCCGGCTAAAAGATTGCTCGGATTATTAAGTTCTGAATCGTATTTCTGAGCTTCGAGACCACGAATAGTAACGCTTTGAATTGACGGATTTACATCGCGTTGTCCAATTGATAAACTGTTTATAGGCAGTGTTTTATTAACCAGCGAAAACTTGATGTAGTAGAGCAGAAGTCCAATTTCGTCTTTATGAAAAGCGGCATTTCTCGCTATATGTTCCTTTTGGTAAATTGCCGCTTCAGTAATATTATTCTGTTGTTTTTCCTGAAACTGATGTCCAATTAAAAGACTTATAAAGCCAATTGCGAGTAAAAAAAGCAATCCAATTTTGGTGCCTTTCGAACGTATGAAATTTTTAAATAAGAGTACTAACATATTAAATGGCTTTTAGGTTTTTAGCAGCAATTCTGATCAAAATAAACAACAGAATTGCCCACAAAAGAATAGAAATAACAGAGGCGATTTCGGTTTTTAAAACCTCCCAGATGCTTTTAGGTTCATAATGAAATTCTTCAACATCAGCCCAATGTTCCTTACCAATTGTTAAAGGTTTATCGTTAGGCTGCGGTTTTTTATTGCTGATGTATTTTATTTGTAAAGCATTCATTTTCTGTGCCATTTCATAACGATATTTCTCGGCTTGTTTTTGAAAATCGATGTACGAATCATAATCTGTATTTGATAATCCCATCGATAGATTTTTCATTGCGATGTAGGGATTTAGGAACGAAACAGCTTTAGAAAAACTATTTTGCTCAGCATAAATTTGCAGAAGATTTTCTAAATGTTTATTGTAAATATTTGAGCTGATTTTTTCGCCCTCAGTCATAATAAAACCAGAATAATTAAACGGAAGTTTTTGTACGGAATCGACTTTGTAAACTCTCAATAAAGAATCTTTTATAGCCTTGTAATGCACATCGTTTGGATTATGACTGTCGCCTTGTTTCAAAATGTCTTTTTCGATATCGCTGTTAAACTGAATTTTTGAAGGTGCTTCATACAAATACGCTCCAATTGCCTGAGTTGTTCTTGGCAGAATAATGGTAAAAATCAACCAGATTCCAATTAAAGAAACCAACGCTTTTTTTGATGTTTTGCTTGAAGCTGAAATCAAAACGGCGGCAACACAAAAGAACATCAGATAAATAAAATGGAATGCAATAAACAACAGCATTTTAATCGATTCATCTGTCGAAATGGAGAAGTTTTGAAGCAGTAACCAAATCAAAACCAAAACAATAATAGTTGGAACAAAAAGAAGCATAACGACGCTTGCAACGCCTAGGATTTTACCAAGCAAAAGTTGTTTCCAGCTGATTCCTTGACTTAAAAGGATTTTTAAAGTTCCATTTTCCCTTTCATAAGCCACAGAATTAAATCCAATAAAAAAGATTAATAACGGAAGCAAAACCTGCAAAACCATTGCAATACTGATTTCGCCAAAGCGAAGCATACTGTTTGAGAATCCTGCTTCAGAGAAATTAGCGGTATTTTGTTTGTGCGCTTCAAGGAAAATCGCATTCCCAAAAAACGGTTCCATTCCAAATTCGAAAACACTTAAAGAGGTACTTTTTCGAAAAGCAAAATTACCGTAATGCGCCATTCTATGCGGATTTTTATCTGGATTTTTCAACCAGTCTTCGCGGGATTCATGCTGATATTTTTCGCTGGTTTCGTTTTGACTTTTGTAATTGTCCCAGCCGGAAAACGCTGCAAATAGGAGCAGAGCACCAATAAAAAGTGTAATTACATATATTGCAGCGTTTTTAAAAACAGAGCTCTTAAAATGTTTAGCAATAAGTATTTCAGTGTGTAATAATTTCATGTTAATTAAAATTTACCTGTTGAGTGTAATGTTTAAACACATAGAAACATAGCTTTTGGTTGATTTTTACAAGGCGTTTCATTTGTATAAATTCATATAGCTATGTATTAGAAACTAGTTTCTTTCAATTATTTTCTTTAGAAAAAAAAATCTATGTTTCTATGTGTTTAAATGTTTCTCACTTCAACGAATTAAAATTTATAAGTTACAGTAAGGCTTGCATTTCTAGGACTTCCCGGAAACAAACGCAAATAATTCTGCGCACCAAGCCAATAGGTTTTGTTTAATAAATTGCCAGCATTTACAGCAATCTGTACATTACTTTTACTTGGTTTGTAAAACAAAGCAGCATCAAAAATGGTAAAATCAGGAAGTGTAAAATCTCTTGTAAACCAAGGCACTTTACTGCTTTGATATTGAACTCCAAAACCAATTCCGAGATCTTTTAAAACAGAGTCAGAAGCAAAGTTGTAACGTGTCCATAAATTGGCGCTGTTTTTTGGTGTATTCTGTTTTCTGGCACCAATTAATGCTGGATTATTGTCTTGAATAATTTCGGCATCGATATAACTATACGAAACATTAATCTGCCAGTCAGCCGTAATATATCCGGCAAGATCACACTCAAAACCACGGCTTCGTTCAGCACCTCTTGTCACCAATAAATCGGGATTTGCAGGATCATTAGCATTCATTAAAATATTACGCTGATTGATTTCGTAAATCGCGGCGTTGAAACTCATCGAATTATTTAAAAAAGTCATCTTTACACCTGCTTCTTTCAAATCACTTTCAAGAGGATCAAATAAACTTCCGGCAGGCAAAGTTCCTGTTTGCGGCATTAAAGTTACCGTATTTGACTGCGGCTGATAACCTTCAAGATAAGTTGTATAAACATTAATTGCATCGTTTACCGCATACGTGATTCCAACTCTTGGCAATAAAGCCGATTTCTTTACTTTTAATTCTTTATTAGTGTCATAATTCGTAATGTCTTCAAACCATTCATTTCGCAGTCCCAATAAAAAAGTAAATTTTTCCCATTGTATTTGATCTTGAATATAAACCGCATTTGTAGTTGTTAAGGCAGATGGCAGAGCGGTTCTAACATTTAAAGTATAATCGTTAGGACTTGTGATTTTATAAGTCGGATTGCCTAAATTAAAATATTCAACATTTGGTTTAGGCATCACTACGCCGTCAATGGTAACCGTTTGATAATTTGCTGCATTTGCTGCGACAAAAGAACCTGTAACCGTTCCGTCTTTCAACAAATAACCTCTTGCTGCATTTTGTCCGCCGCCTTTATTTTTGTTCCAGCTGCTTAAATCATAACCCGTTAGTAGTTTGTGATTTAATTTTCCAGTTTTTAAATTAAAATTAAAATAAGTACTTAAGTTGTCGATATCCCAGTTTTGCTGACGCTGCACAAATTGCATCATAGCCAGATTGGTAACAGGTTTATTGTTCATATCAACCGCAAAAGCATTTGTAGTTCTATGTTCCTGAAGATCTTCTGTCCAGGTTTGTTTCATGTACACAGCATTAAAACCAATTTTTGAACTGAATTTATGAGCAAAATTGGTTGTCAAGATCATTTCTTTCGATTTAAAAAAATCACTCGGCGCGCCAAGATTTAAGCTTATCGGAGTTTTGTTTAAACTGGTTTTTCCTGCAACAGCGCCAAAAATCGGCTGACCTCTGTCTAGAATTCCGGTCATATTGCTTAAAATCAATTCCGTATTAATAGCTGTTTTTTCATTTGGGATATAGCTGAATGAAGGTGAGAATAAAAACGATTTGTTGTTAACTAAATCACGAAATGATTTTGCTTGCTGATAGGCGCCGTTTACACGATATAAAAGCGTTTTTGATTCGTTTAATGGACCTGTAAAATCCAAAGTTCCTCGTAAAGTGCTGAAACTTCCAACGCTCAAACTAACTTCTTTTCTATCTATTGCCAATGGTTTTTTTGTTACTAAATTGATGCTTCCGCCCGGATCTACAGATGAAAATGTTGCACTCGAAGGACCTTTAATAACTTCAACACGTTCGATATTACTCGTTAAAGGCTGTAAAAAGTAGTATTGGCGTGTTCGCATTCCGTTAACAATCTGACCTTCTTCATTTTGACTGATTCCTCGAATGGTATATTGATTGTAATAACTCGCAGGAATAACGCCGCTTGACATTTTTACTGCATCGGCTAGATAAAATGCAGCTTTATCCGCAATTAGTTCTTTGGTTATTGTCGAAATAGACTGCGGAATATCTTTGTTTAAAGCAGCAATTTTTGTTGCAGCAAACGAGTAATCGCTGTTGTATTTTTTGGTCGATCGACCTACAATTTCAACTGTTTGCAACTCATTTCGTTTGATAGAATCCGGAGCAATTGTGTCTTTTGATCTCCTGTTAACCGTTTGAGATTGTATATAATGTGTGCCAATTATTAAAAATAAAAGGCTGAATAAATGTTTCATTTTTTACTTTAATGGAAATTCTATTTCCTTTTATACCGTTTGTAAATACAGATTTTCAAGTTCATTTGCAGAGATTTTGTCAGCTTCGATTACCGTAACTAAGTTTCCTTGTTTCATGATTCCAATGTGCGAAGCCACTTCTCTGGCTCTGAAAATGTCGTGTGTTGCCATTAAAATAGCAGTTCCATCAGCAGAAAGTTCTTTTAAAATCTGCGAAAATTCATTAGAAGCCTTTGGATCCAAACCGCTCGTAGGTTCATCTAACAAAAGCACTTTTGCTTTTTTGGCAATGGCAATAGCGATTCCAACTTTCTGACGCATTCCTTTAGAATAACCTCCTAAATCTTTGTTGTGCGCCGCGGCTTGCAAACCGGCTTTTGTTAAAAAATACGTCAATTCTCCCGCAGAATATTTGAATCCTGCCAGTGACGAAAAGAACTTTAGGTTTTCTAAACCGCTTAGATTAGGATATAGCATAACAGTTTCAGGAATATAGGCTACATGTTTTTTTGTTTCCTGCGTATTTTCTGTAACCGAAATATTATTGATTCGCAGCTCGCCGTCTGTAGGTTCAATAAATCCAAGAAAAAGATTAATCGTTGTTGTTTTTCCTGCGCCATTTTGACCTAAAAGAGCAAAAATTTCACCCTCTTTTATTGTTAGATTTAATTTGTTCAAAGCAATATTGTCACCATATTTTTTGGTAAGATTCTCAGCTGTCAGCATAATTTTTAATGTATTTTGGTAAGGTTTTAATTATTGATATAGAAATTTCAGGCTGTTACAGGTTTGTAAAAGCTTGATCTTTAGTTTTTAAAAGGAATCGAGAAAGAGTTTACTGAAATTAATTATTCATTTATCCGAACTGATTTTAGAACAAAACAGTTCAAATAAAAAATCATAATAAAACACGATTTTGCTTATTTACAGTGAAATAGACATTGCGCAATTTTAAAATTGTGACGAATAAATTTGGTAAACTAAAGTAATGCGGGCGGCGCACGCAGGGCAAAAAGACTGCCTTTGAAAAATGTAGAAACAGTTTGAGAATAAACAAACTGATAAGATATTTCGACAGTTACTTTATGAAAAGATAAGGTCTGAAAAGAGTTTGGAATAAATGTACTAAATGCAAAATGACAAATAGAACAGTTTGTATCTACAGAATGGCTGTGTGTTATCTCATTTTGACCAGCAGTATATTTGTGATCGCAATGTTTCTCCGATAATTGTTTAAAAACGTGTTCGTAGGAGTGAATAGTCTGAAACAGCATTGTAAACAATACAGTTAAAGATATTACGAAATTGACAACTACGACTTTCTTTCTCATTTAGTGGTATTTCTGTGCGCTATTTGTTAGTATCAGTAGTAAAAACAAGTAACGCAACAGTGTTGCAAATATAGTATCTTATTTGTTTTAATAAAAGATTATGAGAATTATTTAAACTATCCTGACTTATTTGGAGGTTTGATTTTTTTTTTCTGTTTAAAATTTATGTTTTTTGGTGTTTTATGAATTAGTATTACTCATTTTTACCTCAAAAATAGATGCGTATTATTCCTGTTAAAAGCATTAAAAAATGTTATATAATGCAGTTTTTGTTAGTCAGCCTGTTATATAATCCCTATTTTTACCTTACTAGGACATTTTTTAAGATTCATAAAATACATTTTTTATGATTTACTTTTCATCTTAATTAGGTCAATTTCTGTTAACGAGTTTCATACTCAATAAAAAAAAACATATGAAAATAGGATTAATCGGATTCGGAAAAACTGGAAAATCAGTAGCTTCAATACTATTAGAAAATAAAGGATTCTCTTTGGAATGGGTTTTAAGACAAAGTAAAGTTTTAGAACACAGATCAGTTCCAGAGTTTTTAGGAATTGAATCAGAAGAACCTGGATTAATCTATTCTAGTTCTAATACCGGTGTTGAAGAGCTGCTGGAGAAACATCCAGTAGATGTTATCATTGATTTTTCGTCAAGTGAGGGAATTTATACTTATGGAGAGTTTGCAGCGAATCGAAAAGTAAAAATCATTTCGGCAATCTCACATTATAAAGAGAAAGAATTAAAACTGCTAAAAAAATTAGCCAATAAAACCACTGTTTTTTGGTCGCCAAATATTACTTTAGGAGTGAACTATTTACTATTTGCGGCTAAATTTTTAAAGAAAATTGCGCCTTGGGTTGATATTGAAGTAAACGAAGAGCATTTTAAGAAAAAAGAAGGAACATCTGGAACTGCTGTAAAAATTGCAGAAGCCTTAGATATTGAAAAAGAAAATATAAATTCAGTTAGAGCAGGAGGAATAGTAGGAAAACACGAGGTTATTTTTGGATTTCCTTTCCAAACCGTGCGGTTAATTCATGAATCTATTTCAAGAGAAGCCTTTGGAAACGGAGTTGTTTTTGTAGCCGAGAATTTAAAAGACAAGAAAAAAGGTCTTTATAATTTTGAAGATATTTTAACGCCTTATTTTGCGGTATAATAGTTTTGTTACTGCAAAGGAACTAAGATGCTAAGTTTTTATTAAAATATTGATTAAGCAGATTATTTGTCATTTCGACTGAAAGGAGAAATCGCACTAGTGAGTCAGCAAAGATTAGCGATCATTGTTACGACATTTCTAGTGCGATTTCTCCTTTCAGTCGAAATGACATATTTTTTTTTCCTATTAATCGGCGGCTTAAAAAAAAATGCATCAAAATTTATTTCCTCAAAAGTACAGCCTTGCTATATTCATAATTCATTTTTGCGATAGAAAGCACCGAAATTCCTTGTGGACATTCGATTTCGCAGGCTCTTGTATCAGAGCAGTTTCCAAAACCTTCAGCGTCCATTTCTTTCACCATATTTAATACTCTTTTTGAAGCTTCTATTTTTCCTTGAGGAAGCAAAGCCAAATGAGTTATTTTGGCTCCGACAAATAGAGCTGCACTGGCATTTACGCAAGTAGCAACACAGGCGCCGCAGCCAATGCAGGCGGCAGCATCAAACGAAGCTTCGGCAGTTTCGTAAGATATTGGAATACTATTGGCTTCTGGCGCTTGACCAGTTGAGGCTCCAATAAATCCGCCAGAAGTTATAATAGAATCAAAAGCACTTCTATCGATTTTTAAATCTCGAAGTACCGGAAAAGCTTTTGCTCTAAAAGGTTCAATATAAATAGTTTCGCCATCTTTAAAGCTT
Source organism: Flavobacterium plurextorum (assembly GCF_002217395.1). Lineage (GTDB taxonomy): Bacteria > Bacteroidota > Bacteroidia > Flavobacteriales > Flavobacteriaceae > Flavobacterium > Flavobacterium plurextorum. Next base: position 68,727 of record NZ_MUHD01000005.1, read on the forward strand.
CGCATATGAAGCTGGCAGGTTGTCGTATTTTTTAAAGGTCCGTGTGCACGTCCGTTAATCATAACACCGCACTGTCCGCAGATACCTTCTCTGCAGTCGTGATCAAATTCGATAACACGTTCTTTTTTCTGAATAAGCGATTCGTTCAAAAGATCAAGCATTTCTAGAAAAGACATATGCTCAGAAACACCGTCTATTTCATAATCTACGATTTCTCCTTTTGAGGAAGTATCAAACTGACGCCATATTTTTAAAAATAGTTTCATATGCCTTTAGTTTTTGTTTTAGTTTTTGATTTTTACGCAAAGCATCCTGTTTTCAGCTGCTTTTCACATTTCACAATTCACAACTGACCATTTATTTATAACTTCTGACTGCAAGCTCTACAGATTCAAACACAAGAGGTTCTTTATGCAATTTCTGCGGATGATCTTTTCCTTGATATTCCCAAGCCGAAACATAACAGAAATCACTGTCATTACGAACTGCCTCACCTTCGGCAGTTTGATATTCTTCTCTAAAATGAGCTCCGCAGGATTCCTCTCTCTGTAAAGCATCATAACACATTAATTCAGCCAATTCTAAATAATCAGCAATACGGCCTGCCTTTTCTAATTCACTGTTAAGTGTATCGTCGCCTGTAATTAACAGATCTTTTTCAAACGAAGCTTTTAATTTTTTGATTTCTATAATAGCCTCTTCAAGGTTTTCCTTGGTTCTAGAGAGACCACATTTTTCATAAAGAAGCTTTCCGATAGTTTTATGAAAATAATCTGCGCTTAGAGTTCCTTTACTGTTTAAAAATTTGTCTAATTGTGTTCGAACTGATTTTTCGGCCTCTTCAAAAGCAGGATGATTTGTATCAAATTTAGGAGCATTTAATTCTCCTGATAGATAATTCGGAATAGTATACGGTGCTATAAAATAACCATCGACGCAGGCTTGCAGCAATGAATTTGCACCCAGTCTATTGGCTCCGTGATCAGAGAAATTAGCTTCACCTAAAGCAAATAATCCCGGAATCGTGGTCATTAATTCATAATCAACCCAAAGTCCGCCCATTGTAAAATGCGCTGCGGGAGAAATCAGCATTGGTTCTTTATACGCATTGATTCCCGTAATTTTCTCGTACATTGCAAAAAGATTACTGTATTTTGCTTCTATACTATTTTTTCCCTGCGCTTTTATGGCATCAGAAAAATCGAGATAAATAGCATTTTTCATTGGTCCAACGCCATGTCCTGCGTCAATTCTTTCTTTTGCAGCACGTGACGAAATATCTCTCGGAGCTAAATTACCGAAAGAGGGATAACGACGTTCTAAATAGTAATCTCTTTCTTCTTCAGGAATTGTATTTGGATTTCGATCGTCGGCGGCAGTTTTGGGAACCCAAATGCGTCCGTCATTACGCAGTGATTCCGACATTAAAGTAAGTTTGGATTGATTGGCGCCATGCTGAGGCAGAGAAGTCGGGTGAAACTGAATCCAGCTTACACCTGCCATATAAGCGCCTTTTTTATGCGCTCTCCAAATTGCAGAACTGTTACAGCCCATTGCCAATGTCGAAAGATAATATACTTTTCCGTAACCTCCAGAGGCTAAAACTACAGCATCTGCACTGTGACGTTCTAATGCTCCTGTTTCAAGATTTCGAGCAATAATTCCTTTTGCTTTTCCGTCAATAATAACCAAATCCAGCATTTCATGACGTGTGTATGTGGTGACTTTTCCTGTAGAAACTTGTCTCATTAAGGCTTGATAGGCACCCAATAAAAGCTGCTGACCTGTTTGTCCGCGGGCATAAAAAGTTCTTGAAACTTGAACACCTCCAAAAGATCTGTTGTTTAAATAACCGGCATATTCTCTCGCAAACGGCACGCCTTGTGCTACCGCGTGATCTATTAGAGCGGCAGAACATTCGGCCAAGCGATAAACATTTGCTTCGCGAGATCTAAAATCACCACCTTTGATAGTATCGTAGAACATTCTGAAAACGCTGTCACCATCATTTTTGTAGTTTTTTGCTGCGTTAACGCCGCCTTGTGCAGCTACAGAATGTGCTCTTCTTGCTGAATCTTGAAAACAAAACGATTTAATATTATAGCCTTGTTCTGCCAGCGATGCAGCGCAGGAAGCGCCAGCAAGCCCGGTTCCAACGACAATAACATTTAGTTTTTTTCGATTTGCAGGATTTACAAGCTTGGCTTTAGCTTTATAAGTATTCCATTTATCGGCAAGAGGGCCTTGAGGTATTTTTGAATCCATTATTTTTTTAATTTAAAATGAATAACTCGTAATAGAAGAATTTCTGCTAAAACTTAGAATACTAACAATTTGTAAGCTCTAATTTATAAATAATAATTAATATTCAAAAAAGTATTACAAGATTATTCTGTTTTTGATTTTTATGAATGCTTTATATTATTTTTTCTAGTATTAATTTTATTTAGAATAATTAAAAATAATTTGCGTAGAAAAATATTAGCAATTACTTTTGCCAAATAAAACTTAAAATTTTACTAAAATGATTATAAATATGATTAAGAAAGTTTGCTTTTTGGTGCTTTTCTTGAGTTCGTTAAATATGATGAGCCAGAACTTGGGTAAAGTAAGCGGGAAAGTTTCGCTAAGCGGAAAACAACCGGCAGAAGGTATTTCTGTAGTTCTAAAAGGAACAAAATATACGGCCGTTACAAATGATAACGGACAATTCGATATTAAAAATGTTAAGCCAGGTTCGTACATTATAAGTGTTAGAGCAGTTGGGATTCATGCAGTAGAAAATGAGATTGAGGTTTATTCAAACCAGACTACAACTAAAAACTTTTCACTTTCAGAAAGTCAAGAAGATCTTGAAGAAGTTGTAATTACAAAAAACAAATACAAGCAGGACAAACCTTCTTTGTCATTGCGTCTTCAAACGCCTGTTTTAGAGATTCCGCAGAACATTCAAATTGTAAGCGCACAGACTTTAAAAGATCAGCAGATTGTGAGTATGAGCGATGGAGTAATTCGTAATGTGAGTGGTGCTGTACGTTTAGAGCATTGGGGAGATATGTATACAAATATTACAATGCGTGGTTCACAAATTCAGGCTTTTCGTAATGGTTTTAATGTAGTTTCTTCTTTTTGGGGACCATTAACGGAAGATATGAGTTTTGTAGATCATATTGAGTTTGTAAAAGGGCCTGCAGGATTTATGCTTTCGAGCGGTGATCCAAGCGGACTATATAATGTGGTGACTAAAAAGCCAACGGGAATTACAAAAGGGGAAGCGACTGTAATGGCAGGAAGCTATGATTTTTACAGAGCAAGTATAGATCTTGACGGGAAATTGGATAAAAAAGGCAAATTATTATACCGTTTTAATGGTGCTGCACAGAAAAAAGGTTCACATCGTCCTTTCGAACATAATGATCGTTATGTAATTGCGCCAGTTATTTCATATCAAATTGATGATAAAACAAAAATTACAGCGGAGTATAATTTTCAATATGCAAATATGACTGAGGTAGGTTCTTTTTATGTATTTGGACCTGAATCTGACGGATATGCAACATTACCAGTTGGTTTTACAATGACACAGCCTGGTTTGCCAGATACTAATATTCAAGATCACAGCGGCTATTTAATGTTTGAACATAAATTTGACGATAAATGGAAACTTACTGCGCAAACTTCCTATTTTAAATATATTCAGCAAGGATATAGTTCTTGGCCGGGAGTAGTTGGTCCGGGTAATGTAGATAGAAATTTTGACGGTGTTTCTGAAGGAACTCTTGCAAAAGGAGAAATTATTAGAAATGTTGGTATTTGGGATGCTGAAAGTAATATGTATTTAGGACAAATATTTGTTAACGGAAAATTCAATACAGGTTCTGTATCGCATAAAGTATTAGGTGGAGTTGATTTAGGTAACAAAGATTATATGGCAGATTGGGGACAATCGCATGATCTTGATACTGTTGATAAACCTTTTAATGTTTATAATCCAGATTACGGAACTCCATCTAATGGTTTTCCTGAGTTTGATCATAAAACACCTTTAAGCCAAAGAGCAGGCGGACTAATGAGTTCTAAATATGCTGCTGGTTATATTCAAGATGAACTTGGTTTTTTTGAAAATAAACTGAGATTAACACTTGCTGCAAGATATACTTGGTTAAGTCAATCAAGCTGGGGATCTACACAAGAAGACAGTCATATTACACCTCGTGTAGGACTTAGTTATTCTATTACTGAAAATTTAGCGGTTTATGGTTTATATGATCAGGCTTTTACACCGCAATCGGGTGTTATTAAAAGCGGAGAAAGTGTAAAACCACTTACAGGAAACAATGTTGAGTTTGGTATTAAGAAAGACTGGTTTGATGGTTCTTGGAGTACAACATTGGCAGCATACAGTATTTTAAAGAAAAACGAATTAACATCAGATCCTGCAAATACTCCGGGACAGCAGTTTAGTCTTGTTTTAGGTGAAAAAAGAGCACAAGGTGTCGAGTTTGATTTGAGAGGAAAAATCTTTGATGGTCTTAATTTAATTGCAAATTATGCGTTTACAGAATCGGTTGTATTAGAGTCTAATGTTTCTACTATTAAAGAAGGTTCTATTGTTCCTGGTTATGCAAAACATACTGCAAATGCTTGGTTAAATTACAGTATTCAAAACGGAACTTTTAAAGGTCTTGGAGCGTCTATAGGCGGAACTTATCTTGCAGGACGTTTGACAGATACTTGGAGTGTAGGACTTGAAAAACTTCCTAACTATTTTAAACTTGATGGAGGTTTATCTTATGACACTAGAAAGTTTAAGGTTACGGCAAACGTATTTAATATCTTGAACAAATACCTTTACAGCGGTTCGTACTATTCATATCTATCAGCTTATTACTGGCAGACAGAACAGCCAATTAATTTTAGAGTTGGTGTAACATACAAGTTTTAAGTAAAATCGTAGAATTGTTATAAATGAAAAAGCATCCGTCAGTTTTGGCGGATGCTTTTTTTGTTTATAGTTTATTGTTGTGAAAGGTTTGCCTAAGGGGATGCTGCGATAAAGAAACTTTAGCCAGGGATTAAGAGGATTTTTTAATCTGTATCAAAAATAGCTTTCACAGAGATTTACAGAGATTAAAGCAGATCTCCTCAGATTGTATTATTTACAAGATCAAAAATAAATCTGCTTAATCTGCAATCCCGATAGCTATCGGGAGCGTAAAAACAATCCTTTTTACTCTTTTTATCCCGATAGCTATTGGGAGCGGTGAAAAAAAACTATCCTTTATGTATTAAAGGAATAAGTTTTGTACCAATAAGTTCTATGGCATTCATTAGCTGAGAATGTGTTAATCCTGCATTATCCATTTGAAAAGTAAATCTCGAAATTCCACCAAGTGCTTCGCTGTGACGCAGAATTTTTTCGGCAGCTCTTTCAGGACTTCCTACAATTAAAACGCCCAGATCATCAATCAAACCATCAAATTTGTCTTTTGTTACTGGAGGCCAGCCGCGTTCTCTTCCTAATTTTGTCCAAAGTTCTGAATATCCAGGATAATATTCTTCGATTGCTTTTTGGGTTGTATTCGAAACATAACCAGGAGAGTGTAAACCTACTTTTAGCTCATGTGGTTTAAAACCTGCTGCTTTTCCAGCTTCACGATATAAGTCTATTAACGGACGAAAACGATGTGTTTGTCCTCCAATTACGGCAGCCATCAAAGGCAATCCCAAACTTCCTGCTCTGACAAATGATTCAGGAGTTCCGCCAACGCCCAGCCAAACAGGAAGTTTTTCCTGTAATGCTCTAGGATAAATTGGCAGATTATTTATTGCTGGACGAAATTTTCCGCTCCAGTTTATAAATTCATTATCTCTAATTTGTAAAAGCAAGTCAAGTTTTTCCTGAAAAAGAGCATCATAATCGTTAAGATTATATCCAAAAAGGGGATAAGCTTCAATCGAAGATCCGCGGCCTACAACAATTTCAGCCCTTCCTTTAGAGATCAAATCAAGTGTTGCAAAACTTTGATACACACGCACAGGATCAGCAGCACTCAAAACAGAAACGGCACTTGCCAGTCTGATGTTTTTTGTTCTCGCTGCAGCGGCACTTAAAATAACAACTGTAGCTGAGTCAAGAAACTCTTTTTTATGATGTTCTCCAATTCCGAAAACGTCCAATCCAACCTGATCTGCAAATTCAATTCTTTGCAGCAGTTGTTCCATTGCATCAACACTGCTTAAAGTGTTGTTGTCGCCATACATTGCCGAAGCAAAACTGTCAATTCCTATTTCTATCATAATAGTAAAGATATTAAATTTATTTTTTTCTCCTCTCAAAAAAAGCGATTTTAAGATTGTTGATATTAGTCAACTGTACCTGTAAAATAATTGTTTTTTGTATCTGTATCTAATCTGTTTTGCCCGCTAATTTTGCTTTGAAACTAAATAACTATAGAAATGAAAACCACTAAAACAGCCAGCATTCAGTTTAATGAAGTTAATGTATCATCATTAAAATCTGTTGTAAATATGTGCCAGAATAAAAGCGCTGTGAATAGTAATTCTAAAGACAGATCATCATATTTAATAAATAATTTAGGGCTTCCATTAAGTGTTGCTTCTTTTGAGAATCGAGTTATTGGATATGCTTTTGTTACCATTAATAATGCTGAAGAACCTGAAATTAATTCGTATTGGGAAAAAGAATTTTACAGTATTGAAGCGGAGCAGAATTTGAAATCTCATGCAGAAACGATTTTTCATTCAACTTTTAAAGATATAGAAACGCGTTCCATTAAAATTCAGAATGCAGCTGAGAAACTATCCAATTGGTTAAGTGTTTGCAATTAATTTTACAAGGGTTACAGATTTAATTTTTATATTTTTACAGGGTACAGATTAAGAAGTGAAAAGATGGCAAAAGAAGTTTTATATCTAAAAATTGCAAATATAATAGAAGAGCAGATATTCTCTGAAACTCTAAAAATTGGAGACAAACTTCCGTCAATTCGTGCTTTGCAAAAGTTGCACGATGTAAGTTTAAATACAATAAAACAAGCATTTTTAGAGCTCGAAAGTAAATCGTTGATCGAATCTCGACCAAAATCTGGATTTTACATAAGTAAAACTTCAAATAGAAAGTTGGCAATTCCTTCAATGAATAAATTAAAACTATCTGAAAATCAAGCTGCGCCAGAAGATTTGATTACTAAGGTTTTTGATACGCTGAAGGATAAAAGTATCAGCAGATTTTCATTAGGAGTTCCTGATGAAAGTCTGCTTCCAATTGCAAAACTGAACAAAGGAATTCTTAAAGCGGCACGTAATTGGGCAGAAAGCGGCACAAGTTATGAGCCAGTTCAAGGAAACGCTGACTTGAGACGAAATATAGCAAAATGGTCGCTTATATTAGATGGGAAGTTATCTGAGGATGATTTTGTAATTACTTCAGGAGCTATGAATGCTATTTATAATTGTTTAATGGCAGTTGCCAAAAGAGGTGATACTATTGCAATTGAAAGTCCTGTTTATTTTGGAATTATTCAAGTTGCCCAAACTTTGGGACTTAATATTATTGAGCTTCCTACTCATCCAGTTACAGGTGTCGACTTAGAAGCGTTGAAAAAAGTGATTCATAAAATTGATGTCTGCTGTTTTATGAGTAATTTCAGCAATCCGCTTGGAAGTTTGATGCCGGATGAAAGCAAAATCGAATTGGTAAAAATGCTCACACATCATAATATTCCACTTATAGAAGATGATTTGTATGGCAATCTTTTCTTTGGGAGATCAAGACCAAAACCTTGCAAATATTATGACGAAGCTGGTATTGTAATGTGGTGCGGTTCTGTTTCTAAAACTTTGGCTCCAGGATTTAGAGTAGGCTGGGTTGCTCCAGGAAAGTTTAAAGACCAGATAATCAGAGAAAAATTAGTACAGACTATTTGTCAGCCTTCATTGTATCAAGAAGTAATTGCTGATTTTTTAGAACACGGCAGATACGATCATCATTTAAGAAATTTTAGAAATACATTATATACTAATTCACTTCATTTTCAACGAACTATCGAGGATTGTTTCCCCGAAAACACAAAGATTTCGCAGCCGCAGGGAGGCTCTTTTCTTTGGCTTGAATTAGACAAAAGTATTGATACAGCAGTACTTTTTGATACGGCTGTAAAACAAAAAATAGGTTTTGCACCAGGCAGAGTTTTTACACAGCATGATCAATACAATAATTGTATGAGGCTTAATTTTGCTGTTGAATGGAATGAAAAAACCGAATTTGACTTAAAACGATTAGGTCAGTTAATAAAGAATACGATTTAAGTTTTTTATTTCAAGTAAACGTTCAATTGTTTCAAATTAGTGAGAAAATCCAAAAGAAATACTGGTTATAATAATCAGAATAACGATTAACGTAATCACGACATACAAATAATCTTTTTCAAGGAAGAACGAAAACAGAGAGAATATAACCCTTAAAACTGGTGTCAAGAAGAGTAAAATGATTCCAAAATAAATTAGATACTCGCCGTTACCTTGAATTACGCCGTGATAAACAGTCGCAATTACTTCAAAGATATTTCGGTCATTTTCTTTAAAAACCGAATAATCTTCAATGTCGCTTCCGTGATGCATTAAATAAACGATACCTCCAATAAAAGCTACCGATAGAGAAATCCAAACGCCATAACGCAGTAAATTACCAATAATGGTTTGAAAATCTTTTTCTCCAAATTTTTCGTGCTGCATAACTTTAGATTTTTCCATTAAGTCCATTATATATCATATTAATTGCGAGAACAAAGATCAAGCAGGCAAAAAAGATTCGTAGTTTTTTAGGGTTTGTTCTAACCAAAATTTTAGCGCCCGCCATAGCGCCAAACAATACACCAATAACAACCGGCATACATATTCCGGGTTCAATATATCCTTTTTGAATATAAATTACCGAACTCGCCATTGCCGTAACACCCATCATAAAGTTACTTGTTGTAGTTGAAACCTTAAACGGAATACGCATAATATTATCCATTGCAATTACTTTAAAAGCACCAGAACCTATTCCGAGTAAACCAGACATCATTCCGGCAAGTCCCATCATGCTAAAACCTCCAATAACATTTTTTGTTCCGTAATGAACAACTTCTCCGTTATGAGTGGGATAAGTTCCTTCCAGTTTTAGTTTTTTAGCCAAAGGGCTTGATTCTAAAACAATATGTTCTTCTTTTTTTCTAAGAGAATTTATTGCCGAAAAAATCAATGTAAGTCCAAATAAAACAGCAATGAAAGAAGTAGGAGCAATTGCCGAAAGTAAAGCGCCTCCAACGGCACCAATAGTAGTTGCGATTTCAAGAAAAATCCCAAGTCGCATATTTGTAATTCCTTCTTTTACATAAGCCGCCGCAGAGCCTGAAGAAGTTGCAATTACCGAAACTAAAGCAGCTCCAATTGCATAATGTATATCAACACCAAGTATAATAGTTAATAGTGGAATAATAATTATACCGCCGCCCAATCCTGACAATGAACCAATAAAACCAGCCATAAAAGCGCCAAGAAGCATAATCAGGGTAAATGTAAGTACTGTCATTAAGATATGTTTTGTTTGTGGCTAATTTACGAATACATATCAGTTCCTGAAAAAATAAGAGGCTTAAAAACGCCTTAAAAAAGTTTTTATTTTATGATTTAATGTTTAAGGATATTGCTTGGAAATCCTTTTTTATATAAGATGCAGCGTTGTAATAATTAAATTAAGATTACTTTTTAGTAACAATGTTTTGTAAGGTAATTTGTCGTTAAAAATATAAAAAATGTATATTTGAGTTTAAAATTTGATATTTTATAAAAAAAAAACACTTTATGGAACAACAGAATATATTTGAAAAAATTTTTCTAGGTAAAGAATATAAAAAAGCACTAATTATAGTATATGCTTCATTGTTTTTGATCTTTTGTTTTTACTTTTTAGGAGAAATATTAGGTAAGGCTTTATTTTATATAAGCCATTAAATTAGACTTTAAGGAAGGCTGAGGATTCTATTCAAAGCAATCAAGAAGCAGAAGCTGCTAAAAATAAGTAAAAAAGAATGAATTGTTTTTTAACAGTATTCCAAAAGAAAAATAGTATTTACATTCTGAAGTATGTGCTGCTTTGTACTGTCATTGTTCTTATTATCGAAGGCATGAAAGTTTTGCTTGATTTTGAAGAGGTGATAAGTAATAAATTAGAAGAAAGTTTCTTTAATAACTTAATTTGGAGTTGCTTTGGAGCTGTTTTTTTTTCTCCATTAGTAGAAGAGACAGCATTTAGATTGTCGCTAAGAAGGAATGTGTATTTTCCAGCTAGTATTATTATATGTCTTGTTTTTCTTTTATCGTCAACTTATATTTATACTCAAGTCAGTTGTATATTGTTTATCCTGTTAATTTTGGTTAATCAGTATAAAAAGAATTTCTCTCATAAATTAATTGAAATTTCACTTATTTGCTTTTCAGTTATAAGTTTTGTCTTGATACATTTTGATAATTATGACAAAAGAGAATTACATAGTTTAAATCCGTTTGAAATAGTATTGTTATTTATGCCTCAATTTATACTCTGCATTATATTAACAAAAGTTAGACTAGAAACGTGCTTTATTAATTCTTTAATTATTCACTCTTTGTACAATTTAATTATTTTAACATTCGCATTAATATTTAACTATTGAAAAAATATTGCTAATACAAAAGAATTTAATCTAGTATAGTACATCAAATCCTATTATCAACCGCAAAAGTGGTTTTGGCAATTGTTGAGAGTAGTAAAGCTGCAGCCGCACTGGTAAAAACAGAATAATCAAATGGTGCTTTTATCGAAACAGAACCAGCCATTGCGAGAGCAAAAAGAAGCATTAAAACCGCAGTGCCAAAAGCTGCAATTCTAGTTTTAAATCCGCTGAGCAATAATACGGCAAGCAGAATTTCAAAAAATGTGGCTGCGGCACCTAATATTTCTGCCGTAGATTTACTTGCCCACGTGTTAAGAGACTGCGTATAGATGACAAAATTTTCCCAGTTTCCCCACGCAACTGCGTTAGATCCTGGTGCGCCCCAAAGTCCAAATCGATCTGCTACTGCCGAAAGCATTGTAATTCCTAAAACTATTCTTAATACTAATCCTGCATCTGCTGTCGATATGTTTCTCATCTATTTTTATTTTAGTTAATTTGAAGATGTTCCAAATTCTTTTTTACCAAAGTTTTATGTCCAACGGGTTTAAAACCAAGCTTTAAATATAATTTTTTAGCATTTGGATTAGCTTCTTCTACAAGTAAACCTAAGGTCTCTTTATTTTTATGAACGTATTTATCAATTAAAAATTGCAGAATTGCAGAACCAATTCCTTTTCCCTGATGTTTAGGATTTATACCTAGAGAGTCAATATAATACTCTCCAGCCTGCGTTTCATCTTCGGGATTAAAATCGGGATTATAATTGTTTCGCACATATTCGATTATCGGATTGCGCAATTTTTCTAAATCGGCACCATCATAAAGATTAACTGCACCAATAATTTCATTATCAGCTTCGGCTACATAACAATTTTGATAGGAATATTGATTGTTTTCTGTTTCGACAAAATGCTGCAAAAATTCAAGTGCGCTGTTATAATCGTCTTTGCAGATAAATTTATAAATTATGTCTTCCATTGCAAGTAATAAAATCGGCGCAATGTATTTAGAATCGGAGGCAGCAGCTTTTCTGATAATCATAATAGAGTATTTTACTTTTTACAAATTTACAATTATAATATTCAGGGCAAGTAATGACTTTAAATAGAGATTAACTTATTATGCTGAATTTGTACCATTATAGGATTAAAATATACCATATTTAAAATTTAATCTCCTTGTATCTTTGTTAAAGTAAACCAGTTGAGGTAAGTATTAAAAAACAGAAGTAACGAAATAAAAAAGTATAAAAATGAAAGCAATAGGATTTAAAACATCATTGGCTATAGGGGAAAAAGACAGTTTTATTGAATTTGAAACATCAAAACCAGTTCCTGCTGCCCATGATTTATTAGTAAAAATAGATGCCATTTCAGTAAATCCGGTAGATTTTAAAGTTCGTCAGAGCAGTGCTAAAGATACCGTTTTAGAAAATCCGAAGATTATTGGCTGGGACGCTGTTGGAATTGTAGAAGCTGTCGGCGAAAATGTTACGCTGTTTAAAAAAGGAGACGAAGTTTATTATGCGGGCGATATCACAAAACAAGGAAGCAATGCCGAATATCAAATTATTGATGAACGAATTACTGGCAGAAAGCCAAAATCGTTAAGTATTGAAGAAGCTGCCGTTATACCGTTGACAGGTTTAACAGCGTGGGAAATTTTGTTTGATCGAATCCGAATAAATTCGGAAAAGGACAAAGGAAAATCAATTTTAATAATTGGAGGTGCCGGCGGAGTTGGGTCGATTGCAATTCAGCTTGCTAAAAAAATCGCTGGTTTAACTGTGATTGCAACAGCTTCACGTCCAGAAACGATAGATTGGTGCAAGAAACAAGGAGCTGATTTTGTAGTTGATCATAAAAACTTAATTACATCTGTTAGAGAAGCTGGTTTTGAAAATGTAGATTTTATTTTAGACTTTGTCGACACCAACTTATATTGGGATTTAATGGTTGAATTGATAAAACCTCAAGGTCATATTGCTTCAATTACTGGAAGCAGTGATCCTGTGGCGTTGAATAAATTGAAAAGCAAAAGTGTATCCTTTTCTTGGGAGTTAATGTATACACGTTCGATGTTTCAAACAGAAGATATGATTGAACAGCATAATATTTTGAATAAAATAGCAGATTTGTTAGATGAAGGTGTTTTGAAAACCACTTTAAATGAAACATTAATAGGTCTTACAGCAGATAACCTTAAAAAGGCGCACCAGCTTTTAGAGTCAGGAAAAACGATTGGAAAAATTGCAATAAAACTCTAAGTTTTTCTTTAAAAGAATTCAAAAGTCCAATTCAACTCGATTGGACTTTTTTTTTGTAAATTGGTGAAATTCTATAAGTTAAAATGTAAATCATGTAAAAGTTAATATCCTTAATTTTAGATATTTGTTTGTATTAACCCAAATTAACTAATAACTGCTATGAAAAAAATTAAATACATTTTTGTTCTTTCAACTGCTTTTTTGACGTTTAGCTGTTCAAGTAATGATAAAGCAAAGAATGATGGAGGAACAAAAACAGATCCTGTAGAAAAAGAAAAGCCAAATTCTAATTATAAACCTGCATTTGCAGGGCAAACCCGAGTAAATGGTGTGACTACGAATACTGCGTTTCAGGCTGTTGTTCTTACATCAGAATTAACAAATCCGTGGGGAGTAAAAAGTCTGCCGGACGGACGTCTTTTGGTTACTCAAAAAACAGGAACAATGCGTATTGTTACTCCCGCAGGAGTTGTAAGCGCTCCTATTACTGGTCTGCCAGCAGTAAATGCTTCAGGACAAGGCGGTTTATTAGGGTTGTGTTTGGATCCTGATTTTGCTTCAAACCGAATGATTTATTGGGTTTTCTCTGAAGCAGTTTCGGGTGGAAATATATCTTCAGTGGCAAAGGGAAAATTATCCAATGATGAAAAAACGATCGAAAATGCGATGGTAATTTATCGCTCAAGTCCAGCAAACGCTAGTAATCTGCATTACGGAGGACGAATTCTTTTTGATCAAACAGGAAATCTTATTGTGAGTACAGGAGAACGCTCCGTTTTAGAAACCAGACCTTTGGCACAATCTTTAACAGCTAGTTTAGGAAAAGTGATCAGAATAACAAAAGAAGGGAAAGCAGCAGCGGGAAATCCAACTTTTGCGGGAGCAGGAGCATTGCCTGAATTGTTTACTTACGGACATAGAAATCCGCAAGGACTGGCTGTGCATCCAATTACGAAAGAAATTTGGCTGAGCGAGCACGGACCGCGAGGTGGTGATGAAATTAATCGCCTTCAGGCTGGATTAAATTATGGCTGGCCGATAATTACATACGGAATTGAATACAGCGGAGAACCTACTGGTGCCGGAATTCAGCAAAAAGAAGGAATGGAGCAGCCTGTTTATTATTGGGATCCTGTTGTATCGCCAAGCGGAATTACTTTTTATGGAGGAAATCGTATACCAGAATGGGAAAATAATTTGTTTGTTGGCTGTTTAAGCGGCATGCATATCGTTCGCCTTGTTATTAAAGATAATAAAGTTGCAGGAGAAGAAAGACTTCTTGCCAGCGAAAATCAGCGTTTTAGAGATATTACGCAAGGCAGCGACGGTGCTTTGTATGCCGTGACGGACCAAGGAAGGCTTTATAAAATTGATAAAAAGTAAGACTTCAAGATTTTGTATAATAAAACTATAATGGCGCAATACGGCGCCATTATTTATTTAAAAAAATGGCTGTTGTATTTTAGTCAATTTGTGAGTGTTTTTAAATAGTGAAGTAAGCTTTCGTTACAATGAGTAAAATTAAAGTAAGAAAGTAAAGAGCAGTTGCTACGACAGTAAAAATGATATGGGCAAAAAACAGCTGAATATAGTAATCTCTAAAACCAAGGGGGGGACGATAATGAGTGATTTTAAAAATAAACATCCAGCTGATTATGCCAATTATACCGCTGATTACTCCAAGAATAAGAGCACTAAGTGCCGAAATTGCTAAAATATCTTCTGCCCAAATGATATGATAAGCTGCTACAAATAGAAAGCCAATTACAAAATGAAGAAACCAGCCCAAATTATCTTTACACTCGTTTGTAATATCAATGTTCATTTGAACTAATACCGAGCTTAGAAGCACGGGTTCTTTGTATAATTTTCTGTAATTTTTAGACATAAAATAGCTGAACCACGTCATTGCTGATGTCGCAGCTCCCGAAATTAAAACCAGTTGTATGAAAATATATAAATCCATAATCTTCGGTTTATAGTTCAAAAAATGCTCTATTCAAAGTTAAATCTATAATAGCAGGAATGCTTACATTATTGAACTTTGCAATTATATAATTATCAGTATAAAATCGATGATTGTCGAGGTTTTCGTTTTTAATGTGTTGATTATTAGTTGTTAAGTTGTTTTTTGGTTATGAAAAAACAATCCAATTAGTTATCTTTATAAGGTTTAGAATTGTTTGAATTTCATAAGTAAATGTTTCTATTCTGTTATTTTTAAAGAGAGAGGGTTTTTAATTTTACACTATAATTTAATATATAAAGTATGAACACAATTAACGCAAAAGCATTTGGAACCATTGCAGCCGATGCATCATTAGAAGAAATGACAATCGCGCGCAGAGAAGTTTTGGCAAAAGATATCGAAATAGAAATTTTGTATTGCGGTGTCTGTCATTCAGATTTACATACTGCAAGAAACGATTGGGGAGGAACACAATATCCAGCTGTTCCCGGTCATGAAATTGTGGGAAGAGTAACTAAGGTAGGAAGCGAAGTAACGAAACTTAAAGTTGGCGATTTAGCAGGAGTAGGATGTTTAGTCGATTCGTGTCATACTTGTGACAGTTGTAAAAATGACCTTGAGCAGTATTGCTTAAATGGTTTTACAGGAACTTACAATGGCCGAGATGTTCATTTAGGCGGACATACTTATGGAGGTTATTCTCAAAAAGTAGTAGTCGACGAACATTTTGTTTTAAAAGTGCCTTCAAACTTAAACTTAGCCGCTGTTGCACCATTACTTTGTGCAGGAATTACAACTTGGTCACCATTAAAACACTGGAATGTTGGCAAAGGAAGCAAAGTAGCAGTAGTTGGTTTGGGCGGACTTGGACATATGGCTATTAAATTGGCAAAAGGTCTTGGTGCCGAAGTTACCTTGTTCTCAAGAACACCAAATAAAGAAAAAGACGCTTTAGAACTGGGTGCAGATGCTGTAGTAATTTCAACAGATAATAATCAGATGAATGCCGTAAACGGAAAGTTTGATTTAATTATTGATACCGTTCCTTATGTGCATGACGTAAATCCTTATGTTGCTACATTAAGTATCAGTGGTACTTTAGTTCTAGTTGGGTATTTAGGAGGTTTAGAACCTATTTTAAATACGGTGCCAATGATTTTAGGAAGAAAATCTGTTGCAGGTTCTGTAATTGGCGGAATTGCCGAAACACAAGAGATGTTAGATTTTTGTGGAAAACACAATATCGTTTCGGAAATTGAAATTATTAAAATGCAGGAAATCAACGAAGCTTATGAAAGAATGCTGAAAAGCGATGTAAGATATCGTTTTGTAATTGATATGGCTTCTTTGAAGTAATAGTTTAAGATTTAGAAAAAAGAAATCCCAAGTGTCATCTTATTGATACTTGGGATTTTTTTATTGTTAGCTAAAAAGCAGTTTTTTAATTATCGAAAAAATATACGATTAGCATCTTTACAGGCTTTTTGCTTTTGTTGATTGGCACGTGTTTTAATCTTCCATCAAAAAACAGCGAATCGCCTTCTTTTAAAGTGTAGGTTTCATTTGCTATCAAATAATCAACTTCGCCAGATATAATGTATTTATATTCAAAAGCATCAGTACTTACCTGATCTCTGTAACTATTAGGTTCAAGAGTTAAGAAAACAATATCAATAGTAGAATTTTTTATTGTCCGAGTTAAAAAACGCTCGTATGAAAAACCGTTAGATCCTTCCTTTTGAAACAGATCGTATTCGTCTTTTCTTTTTATTAGAACCATTTCATCTTCCTGAGTCATATCCTTAAAAAACTCACTCAAGTTAATTTGCAGTGCAGAAACGACGCTGAGTAAAACTGTTAGTGAAGGAATGCTTCTTCCGTTCTCAATTTGAGAAATCATGCCTTTACTTACGTCACTTAAATCTGCAAGTTCCTGTACAGTAAAGCCTTTTTCGATTCGGTATTGTTTTATTCTCTTACTGATTTCAAGTAAAATAGCTCCTTCCATGTTTAGTATTTGTATACAAAAGTTTATTAATAATAAACATTACTTTACGATTTGTTTACATATAGTAAACATTTGTATAGTAATATTGCACTGTAAAAATAAACAAAAGTATGGAATTAATTGTATTTGATATGGCTGGTACGACAGTCCATGATGAAAATAAAGTTGGCTTAACATTGCAAGCTGCTTTAAAAGAATTTGGTTATGATTTTTCTCTTGATAAGATTAATGTAGTAATGGGTTACGAAAAACCAGTAGCGATTTCGATTTTATTAGAAGAAAAAAGACCTGAGTTAATAAATAAAATCCATCAGGTTTTTGTAGCAAAAATGATTGCTTTTTATGAGCAGAGCAACGATGTAAAAGCAACTTCAAATGCTCATGAAACGATTCAGTACTTAAGAAACAATGGTATAAAAGTAGCTTTTGATACAGGATTTTCTCGTCCGATTGCCGATGCTATTTTCGAAAAACTAAATTGGAAACAAGGTGTTGATTTCGATTTCAGTATTACTTCTGATGAGGTTGAGCACGGACGTCCTTATCCAGATATGATTTTTAGAGCTATGGAGCATTTTAATATTGAAGATGCTTCATTAGTTGGAAAAGTTGGTGATACAATGTCAGATTTACAGCAAGGTGAAAATGCAAAATGCGGATTAGTAGTCGGCGTGACCACTGGAGCATACAGCCGCGAGGAATTAGAGCATCATTATCACCATTATATTATTGACGATTTATCAGAATTAAAAAACAAACTTTAATTTATAAACTCATGAAGGCTTTACTATACATTGCAGCTGTATTATTCTTAACAACTTCGTATGCACAGGAAGTTAAAGGTAAAATCAGCAGTGAATCCGGTCCTTTACATCCGGCTTCGATTTTAGTTATAGAGCAATCTAGAACTGTAGACACAGACCGAAATGGTAATTTCTCTTTTAAACTTAAAGCAGGGCAATATCATTTAGAAATTTCAAGTGAAAACTATACTTCAAAAAAAATTGCAGTAAACGTTTCAACCAAGAATATTGATTTAGGAACTATTGTTCTCGCTGGTAAGGAAGAAAAACTGGATGAAGTAGTTTTAGAATATTACAGCAGCGGAGAAAGAAAAGCGATGGATATGCGCCAAAGTTCAAATGCTATTATGGATGTTGTTAGTGCAGATGCAATGGGTAAAATGCCAGATATTAGTGCAGCCGAGGCTGTACAAAGAATTCCGGGTGTGAGTATAGACAGAGATCAGGGAGAAGGAAGATACGTAACCGTAAGAGGAACGCCTTCGCAATGGAGTTCGGCAACTATTAATGGAGACAGAATGCCATCTGCAAAAACCTCAGGAGATTTGCTTGGTAATCGTACCGTGCCAATGGATTTATTGCCAACAGAATTTCTGGAATATATTCAGGTTGTAAAAGCAATTACGCCAGAATATGAAGGAGATGCTATTGGAGGAACAATTAATTATATTCCGAAGTTTTCTCCTAAAAAAGAAACTTTTCGTGCGACTGTTGCTATTCCTGTTAATCTTCGCGCGGATGATAAAGTGGGGTATAATAGCACGGTATTATACGGTAATCGATTCTTTAAAAAGAAATTCGGCTTTCTTGCCATGACCAATTACAATCGACGTACTTATTCTACAGATGATTATGAGGTTGTTTATGGTAATGCATTGCACAATGTAAATACGCTGGATGTTAGAAATTATCAGGGAGTGAGAACCAATACTGGATTTAATGTTGCAACAGATTTTCGTTTTAACAGCCGAAACAAAATTTATGCTCGTGGTTACTACAGTCAATTTCTAGACGAAGAGCAAAACAGAAAAACAATGCACTACTTTAATAAAACGACAAGTAATGCCGTATTGCGTTGGAGCACTGTAGATTATTTGTTTAAAAATTATGGAGGTGAATTTGGATACGAAAGTAAAATATCGGACAAATTAAAAATGAACGCCAAAGTTGCTGCTTACACTTCGTGGGCAGGTTACAATGGTCCATCATCGGCAACAAAAAATGACAGAGGTTATTATTACGGAAACTGGATACAAACTGTAAAATATGACAATTTGGTAAAAGTCGACGGTACAAATTATAAGTTTTTGCAAGGCGACGGACCAGCGGGTTATGTGGGTGATCCATCCAATAATATTCAGCCGCACTTTTCGACACCATATGATCCAGAAAAATATTATTTGGACAGATATGTAACTTCAATTCGTAATGTCGAAGAGAAAGATCAAGTAGCTGCCGCTGATTTTAATTATGCTGCAAAAGAAAATTTGAAAATTAAGTTTGGAGGAAAATTTAGAAATAAAACCAGTACATACGACTACCGTTATATTACTTGGATTTATGATACAAAAGCGCCAAAAGCTTATTTAAATCAATGGGAAAGAGAAGCATTTCCAAGTAATAATTGGTTTCCTGAATTGAATAATAATTATGATAATTTAAAATTCAATTATCCAACAGAAAGCTCTTTTATTGACCCAATGGGAAATCCAGCGATTGCCAAGAACTTAAAGTATAACTATCAGGATGTAACTAATTCCAGTTATGCCACAGGTAATTATGATGCTACCGAAAAAGTTTGGGCAGGTTACGGATCTGCAGAATGGAATATTAACGATGATTTTCGTTTTGTGGGTGGAATTCGATATGAAAACACAGCTGTAGATGCAAAAAGTTACGAGTTTAACGATAAAACCAAAGTAGTTACACCAATATACGGAAGTAAAAATTACGGTGCGTTTTTACCAATGGCACATCTGATTTACAAACCATCAAAGAAATTGGATTTAAGAGCGGCAGTTACCAGAACTTTTGCCCGTCCGGCTTTTAATGAATTGAGCCCGAGTAATAGAGTAAATCCAGATAATCATACGGTTGTAGAAGGAAACATCGATTTAAAACCAACATTTTCATGGAATTATGATTTAGTAGGTTCTTATTATTTAAACAAAAACGATTACGTAACCGGAAGTGTTTTCTATAAAGATCTTAAAGATTTAATTTATACATCGACAACTGACGAAATAAGAACTGTTGGCGGAGCCGAGGATTTGTATAAAGTTTCAAGACCTTTAAATTCTGACAATGCATTCTTGTACGGAATAGAAGTAGGTTTCAATAAGAAATTTAAAGAATTACCTGGATTTTTAAGCAATTTTAGTCTAAAAGCAAATTACACGTTTACAAAATCCGAAACCACATTATCAGATCGAGGCGACGAAAAAATAGGTTTAATGAACCAATCTCCAAACATCTTTAACGCATCGCTTATTTACGAATACAAAGGTTTTGCAGCACGATTGGCAGCAAATTACCGTGAAGCATTTTTAGTTGAAATCCGCGATAACAAAGGAGCTGACAGATATCAGGACAAAGATTTTCATCTAGATATGAACCTTTCTTATACAACGCCTAAGAATATTACATTCTTTATAGATCTTAACAACCTTAACAATCAAGAGTTACGCTATTATCATGGTGTAGTTTCAAGACCAGAGCAGGTGGAGTATTACGGCATTCGTGGTAAAATTGGAGCAAGCTATAGATTTTAATAATTTCTAAACATAAAGGTAACATTCAAGTAGTACTATTGTGTTTTTTATAAAGATAAGATGAACAGAAGAGGTTTTGTAAAAAGGTCAATGCTCGGAATGATTCCGTTGTTGTTTCCTGTAAAAGTATTTTCATTATTTACCCAAAATAACAATGCGTATTTTATGCATGGAGTGGCTTCTGGAGATCCTACAAACGATGCCGTAATACTATGGACACGTATTACTACAGAATTTTCGGGGATTTGCAATGTCGAATGGCAGATTGCAAATGATGCTGCTTTTAAAAATGTAGTTAAAAAAGGTTTCGTAACAACATCACAAGACCGCGATTACACGGTTAAGATTGATGCAACGAATCTAGAAAGTAATCAGGTTTACTTTTACAGGTTTATTTACAACGAAACGACTTCTGATATTGGAGTTTGTAAAACATTGCCTGATTCGCTTTTAAAACCGCTTCAAATAGCAGTTGTAAGCTGTAACAATTACGAAGACGGTTATTTTACCTCATTCCGCCATATTGCAGATAATAAAGCGATTGATTACGTATTTCATTTAGGTGATTATATCTATGAATACGGAACAGGACAATATGCTAATAAAGCTTTTCTTGAAGAAAGCAATCGGTTAAACGATCCGCTTCATGAGCTTATTTCATTAGCTGATTATAGAAAAAGATATGCTCTTTATCGTAAAGATAAAGAGCTTCAAAAAGCACATCGTACAAAATCCTTTATCTGTATTTGGGACGATCACGAACTGGCTAATAATGCCTATTTCGGCGGAGCAAAAAATCACCAGAGCAACGAAGGGAATTGGACTGACAGAAGTGCCGCTGCTGTACAAGCTTATTTTGAATGGATGCCTGTGAGAGCTAAATCGACAAGCGAAATGATTCGTTCGATTAAAATAGGAAAGGAGGCTAATTTCTATTTCTTAGAAGAACGATTAGACGGCAGAGATAAACAGTTATTAAGCAGCGACCCAGAAAAATTTAATCCACAGCGAAAAATGATTTCCAAGAAACAATTCGATCATTTATCAGATGAATTGAAAAATAGTGATGCAAGATGGAATTTCCTTGTAAATCAGGTCATGTTTACAGGCTATAAAAGCAAAAAAATAGAAACGGTAAAAGAAGAGGATTGGTGGACAGGTTATCCTTACCAAAGAGAACAGCTGATTGAAGTTTTTGAGAGCTTGAAAAATCCGCCCATTATTTTAACAGGAGATCATCATCAAAGTCATGTTTTAGAATTAAACGCGCCAGATTCGGCCAATAACAAACGTATTGCGTGGGAGTTTTTAACGCCGTCGATAACTTCTAAAAATGATGACCGTTTAACCAGTGAGCAAATTGCCAAAAAAAGCAAACTCTTATACAAGCTTAATCCGCATATGATTTACAATGATATTGCAGCTCACGGCTATTTTGTTTTGAAAGTGAGTAAAAAGCAAATCAACATCAGTTATAAATTCAATTCCGATATACTGCTGCGAGATAGTGACGAAAGGCAAGGTCCTGATTTTACAATTGATAACTTAAACAACTTAAAGAAAAATGTGTAGTTCATGTGTTATGCTGTTTAATGAAAAAAACGGCAGTATTCTTCCTGAATATACGGCTTTGCCAGCATTGCAGACAGGTGAAATTTTAGTAAAAAACAAATACACGACTTTGTGCGGCAGCGACCTGCATACTTTTACAGGAAGACGAAAAGAACCATCGCCAATTGTTTTAGGACATGAGATCGTGGGAGAAATTCTGGAACTATCGCAAAGCGAGCCTTTTTATGATTTAAATGGAAATATCTTAAAAGAGGGTGATCTTATTACCTGGACCATTTTTGCCGCAACAGATTCAGATGAGTTTGTACAAGATAAAATGCCTCAGAAATCTGCGGGTTTATTTAAATACGGACACGTTCAGTTTACCGAAAACGAGAAATTCAACGGCGGATTAGGAACACATTGTGTATTGAAAAAGGGAACAGGGATTTTGAAACTGCCTTCCTCTATAGATGAAAAATTTGCACCAATTATTAATTGTGCCGGAGCTACAGCAATGGCAGCTTATCGATTAGTTAGTCAAATTGAAAGCAAAAATGTCTTAATTCTTGGCGCAGGAGTTCTGGGTTTGATTGCTGCAGCGATTGCAAAACAGAAAAAAGCAGCATCGGTTACGGTGATTGATATTGATGACAGGCGATTAGAGAAAAGTAAATCTTTTGGTGCCGATTATATTTATAACAGTTCAAATCCAATTGAAGAACTTACTCAAATAACGTCAGGATTTTATAAAAAAGGTTTTGATGTTATTATTGATATGAGCGGTTCTATTGAAGCCATAAAAACAGGTTTGCAATTTAGTGCAATAGGAGCAGAACACATTTGGATAGGCGCTGTAACTCCAACAGAAAACATTGAAGTTAATGCTGAGGTAATGATTCGTAAATTATTAAGCATAAAAGGAATGCATAATTATAATTATGAAGATTTTATCAATGCCGTTTCATTTTTTGAAGATCATTTTTCAGATTATCCTTTTGGCACTTTCATCGAAAAAGAATTTCCATTGCAAGAAACCCCAGAAGCATTTCAATATGCAGTTAAACACAAACCATACAGGGTTTTAATAACAATTTAATGATGAGTAAAATCTCAAAAAAATACCAAATGCTTTTTATCACCATGTTTTGTTACCTGTTTTTTTATACAGGCAGACATAACTTTGGCTGGGCAACAAAAGCAATGCGCGAAGATTTAGGAATTTCATACACCTTTATTGGCTGGATAAGTTTCGCTATGCTGATAGGTTATTCGTTAGGACAGTTTATCAACGGAAATCTCGCCGATCGTTTTAATCCAAAATACTTAGTGCCAATAGGAGCTTATTTGTCTATTGCCTGCAATTTAGGAATTAGTTTTACCCATTCGCCTTATATCATTTTAGTTTTATGGTTTTTAAACGGCTACTTTCAATCGATGGCTTGGGCTCCTGGAGGAAAAATAATAGCCAATTGGTTTAAATCAGAAGAACAGAACAAAGCCTTTGGTTTGTACACCATGGCAGCGGGATTTTCATCGGCAGTAACTTTTGGGATTTCAATTTATATTACCTCGCTGCATTTAGACTGGAGAATGTTGTTTAGACTGCCAGTTTTACTACTGTTTGTGTCGGCCACCGTATTTTTAGTTTTTATAAAAGCATCGCCGGTTCCTGTAGAAAGAAAGTCAAAAGGTTTCGATTTTACAGCAATAAAAAAAAGTTACAGTGAAGTTCTGGGGCATAAAAAGTTTAGATTAGTCTGCCTGTCATTTGGTTTAGAAAGTATGGCGCGCTACGGCTTAATATTTTGGGTTCCTGTGCATTTTTTAGGCGATAACTGGAAAGAAGATCCTTCGTTAATCTGGGTTACCTTTTTGCTTCCGCTGGGAATGGCTTTTGGTGCTTTTAGTTTTGGACAGCTGTCAACAACGCTTTTTAAAAGCAATTATAAATCTATATTCATGGGAATGCTGGTTTGCTGCGGGCTTTCATTTCTATTGTTCTTTATGCATAATGCAAATCTAGTTGTGATAGGATTTCTTTTGATTGCCTGCGGCTTTTTTGTTTACGGACCTCAAGCTAATTTTTGGGCTTTGTGTCCACAAATAATGGGGCGGGAGCGAACGGGAACCGCAATTGGAACCATGAATATGTGCGGTTATCTTTTTGCAGCATTAGGAGAACCTTTACTTGGATATATTATTGAAAGAACAGGAAATACGAAATTTTTATTCTTAGTCATTTCTATAATATGCTTATTGTCAGCCTCGATAATGTATTTGATTAAAGAAGAACGATAAAAGTAATTTGTCATAAAATAAAAACACCTCTAAAGCAAAAGTTTTAGAGGTGTTTTTGATTATAATTGAATCGTTTAAAATGTTTTGTGCATAATTTTTAACACATAGAAACATAGTTTTATACTTCAATAAAAGGTGTTTCACTTAATTTAAATGCACATAGCGTGCCCATGTGAGAGAAACGTGTTTCTTTTTGTCTTCTTGTTATAGATAAAAATAGAATCTATGTTTCTCTGTGTTTAATACGTATTCAACAACGACAGAGGAAGATTTTACTTTTGCTCTGCAATTGTTGATTTATTAAGCTTAACAACTCGAATTGTTTTATTTGTATTATCAGATAAAAAGATGCGATCATTAAGCAATACAGTACTTACAATAGTTCCAAAAGGATTTTGTCCCATAATGTCAGAGGCATTTACTCTTGGTTTGTATTCTCTATTGTTAAACTCATCTTTTGGATAAAGACGTAAATAAGATGTGTTTCCTGCGTTTTCTGATGTTATCGCCCAATCTTTACTAAATACTACCGAAATTGGTTTTGCGTCTTCAAAAGGAGCTTTTACAGGTTCTAATGGAGTAGTTATTGAAGCTGCAGCATTTGCACGAATACCAGCAATGTTATAATATAAATAGCTTTTAGCATCTCTTCCTGCAACTACCAAATTTCCATCCGTTACATCCATAGAATATACTTGATCGAAACCGCTTAAAGTGTTTAGTTTTGCAAAAGGTTTTAGATTCCAGTCGCTGGTTTCAGTAATTTGTGAAGCTTCAAAAACTTTAATAGATTTTTCCTTTTCCTTTACAAATACCAATCCGTCCTTTGCAACAACGCCAAAAACGTGTACAAAAGTCTGCCACCATTGTCCGTTTCCAACCGTGTTAATTCCAAGAGTAGTGCTTTCATCAAGAACAAAAAGTCTCGATTCAACACTTCCTACGTAAATTCTCCCATTATCAATAGAAACAGATGTTAGATTTACAAACGGAATTGTTGTACTGCCTTTTGTGTAGTTTGCAATTGTTTTAATATGTGCTAAAGTCACGGCATTAAAAACCTCTAAAACATTGCCATTACAAACATATAGTTTCTCTTTTGAAATCGTGATTCCTTTAGGATCAAGCGTTCCAGATCCGTCACCAATTTGTTTAGCTGTAATCGAAGCTTCGTTTGTAGGGTAGTAATAGTCGTAGTTTGTTGGTTCAGGTCCATCAGAATCTTTGCTGCAGCTGGTAATAAAACAAAGCAGCAGTATTAAAAAGGGTAGTTTATTCATGTTGATTTTGCGGGTTAGTTCCATTTTCCTTCTCCTTTATATTTTAGTAAAAATGGGTTTTTAGGATTTATCTTAAACTCTGGTTTTTTGTATTTACCCGTTAGGTAACTTGTTTTGCTGTATCCTTTTAGGACTTCAGGATCTGTAAAAGGCAGATCGTTTAAGTAAATCAGGTATTTATAAAAATCAGTAAGCATTTCCTGTTGACCGCCGCCTTCACCGCTGTTTGCTAAGTTACTGCTGTGTCCCCAGCCAATATGATGAGAGTATTCATGTGACCAAACCGACATTTCGCCTAACCAATGTCCTGTAACATATCCAGATTCCCATTGAGAAGCCAGTGCGCCGCCGCCTAAAGCTGCTGCACCGCCAACCATTGCCATATTTACCGTTCTGCCGTCAAGGTAATTCCAGTATGTTTTTTCTATTTCCTCTTTAGTTAAATAGTCATAAGTCCCGTCCTTATCTTCAGCATTTCCATGCCAGTTAAGCGCACCATTTATTGCGGTTCCTGCCGTAGCTGCTTGTTCCTGTTTGTATTTGTTGAAATTTGTAAAAGTGCTGTAATACATAGGATGACTTAAAGCATAAGAATAATTAATGATCATAGTTATGGCTTCTTTTGCCAAAACTGGATTCATTGGTAGAAACTTTCCAAGTTCATTAGTATGATACGCAGCGCTAAATTGTACTAAGTGTGTAGACTTGATTTTTTTAAATTTCAGAAATAAAGGATCAGTAGATTCTACAGAAAACTCGATTGCTCCCGAAGAAAATCCTTCGATTTTGTCAATTGTAACTGTTTTTCCGTTTTCAAGCTCGTAGTCATGTTTACCTGCTGTTAACGGAATTTGATGAAAAGATCTGTGAAAAGCCGGCACTTTTGAAAATTTGTAAAGAACAAATCGTTTTTCATAGTTAGGTAATTTAGCATATATTTTCACGTCAGTTAATCCAACTGGTGAATACAGTGATACTTGGACAGAATCTTTACCTTTTTGAATTACTTGCAAAGGCTCGTTTACTCTAAACCAACGGTCTTTATTGTCATACATTTTTGAAGAGTTTTCAGCATCTTCAAACATTGTAAAGGCACGATTTCCTGCTGGTAATGTTGCGGCGTCAATACTAGGCAGATAATTTGGCTTGTAATTTTCGCCGTCTTCCTTGTCACTGCACGCAAAAGTGATACTTGCCAGAACGGCAAGTACTGGAAAAAAATAATACGTTTTTTTCATTAGTAGGGTTTTGATTAAACTTGGGGTTTGTTTTTAATTTTTTAATATTAAAGCGCAAATTTCGTTTAAAAAACGATAATTTTAATAAGAAATTTTTAATTTTTTAAGATTTATCTGTAAAATACTCAGAAACAGTAAAAAAAGCAAAGCCTAATGCTGTAAACAAAAGGCTTTGCCGAATATTAATTGAATTAGTAAAGCTGTTCGATGTAATTACTTCATCTGTCCGTTTCGCTCGAGGCTTAAAATTATTTTAAACACATAGAAACATAGGTTTTATTTTTAGAAAGGAAAACTAAAAAGAAACACATTTCTCTCACATAGTAGTTTATGTATTTTTGGTCAAGTGAAACACCTTTCTATAAAGCCGTAAAACTATCCAGACAGTTATTATGACTATGTTTTAGAATCAATTACGATCTAATTTTCGTTAGATGGTTTTCCAATTGTTGCTAATATACCGCCGTCTACATAAACAATATGACCATTTACGAAATCACTTGCTTTTGAGCTTAAAAAGATTGCTGCACCTTGTAAATCGTCTGGATCTCCCCAACGTCCTGCTGGAGTTCTTCCCATAATAAACTCATTAAAAGGATGTCCGTTTACTCGAATTGGTGCCGTTTGGCTTGTTGCAAAATAACCAGGGCCAATTCCGTTTGTTTGAATATTGAATTTAGCCCATTCCGTAGCCATGTTTTTAGTAAGCATTTTTAATCCGCCTTTTGCCGATGCGTAAGCACTTACAGAATCTCGGCCAAGTTCACTCATCATTGAGCACATATTGATGATTTTTCCGCCTCCGCGTGTAATCATTCCTTTCGCTACATTTTTAGAAACAATAAAAGGACCTGTTAAATCAACCTTTACCACAGCTTCAAAATCTGCAACTTCCATTTCTATAATAGGCGTTCTTTTGATAATCCCGGCATTGTTTATTAAAATATCGATAGGGCCTACTTCAGACTCTATTTTGTTAATTGCTTCGATTACTGCATTTTCATCAGTTACATCAAATAAGTAACCGTAAGCTTCGATTCCTTCCGATTTATATTCGGCAATTGCATTGTTTACTGCTTCTTGCGACGAATGGTCATTTACTACAATTTTTGCACCTGCATGTCCAAGTCCTTTAGCCATTGCCATTCCTAATCCGTGAACACCACCTGTAATTAATGCTGTTTTCCCTGTTAAATCAAATAAATTAATTGACATTCTTTTTTGTTTATAGTTAATAGTAATTCTGTTTTAGTTCTTTTTTACTGTTATAATCAGCGGGTTGTTTACTTTTTGATAAAAAGCATTCAAGTAATCAAACCATTGTTTTGCAGTAGTGATTTTACCTGCTTTGTCCCAAGCTGCGCCAGTGTAATACACAATTGGTTCGTTGTTTTTGACGGTTGTTTGTGTTAGTATTTGTTCTTTATTGCTCCACATAGAAGCTACTGGCGTTGTTACAATAGAACCTACTGCTGTTGTGCCGTCTTTTTCGAAAGTAGGTTCCCAATATCCCATAATACCTTGTTGTTCATTTAAAGAAATAACGCCTGCTTTCTCTCTTTTTATGATTCCTACAACAACAGGAATTGGCTTATTGTCATTGAATGTGTAGATGTTTTCGATTCGGTTAAGCTGTGAACCAGCATCAAGCGAGATAGTTTTTACGGCGCTCATTTTTATGCCGCCAGCGTTCCATTCGTCATACTTTAGTTGAAAAGTGGAGCGTAAAGGACCGTTATCTAGAACTTTCCATTGATGATAATTGCCTGAGTAACGAATAGTGTCTTTGATAAACGGAGCCATATTTCCGGCACCCAAGGTAAAACCTACGTGGTAATAATCTAAGCCGTCGCCATGATCGATATGGTAATCATCACGTTTGTAGCGCTCGTTTAATACTAATTTATTTGTTCGTTTTACCCAAACATCAAAACCGTAAGCATCACCTTCAGTTTTTTCTAGAGCTTTTCCATAAGCACGAAACGCAATTTTATCATTTTCCCAAGCAAAATCATCTTTGCGTTCCGGAACGTAGCGCGCATATGTTTTTGCGGCAAAAGCTTCAGGTTTTCCTTTTTGAATAGAAAGGTTTAATGCTGATTTTGCTTTAACATTTACTTGCAGTAATAAATTTTGAACAGCAGCAGAACCTTTATGTTCCAATTGAAAAGGAACCTGCTTTTTTGTGCTGGTATTAATTACAATAAAGTTTGCTGTATCGATTTGCGGATAGGAGGAAAGTATGTCTTTCCATTTTACAGAAACCACAGTTTCCGTTTGATCTACAGCCAAATTATTTTGAATAGTAATACTTGCTTTTGTCTGCCCGATAGAAGTAAAGGGTAAAATAAAAGTAAGTATAAAAATGTATTTTGTTATTTTCATAAAATTATAATTAATAGTTTGTTATGTTGTTTTATTTAAAGTTGTTATTTGATTTAAAAAAGGCATAAATAGAACGTGTCGATCAAAAATGAAATCATTTTGCCGAGGTTGTAATTTTCGAAATTATTGAGTTTACCTTTGTGTAAAGACTTTGTTTTTACAGCTGTTTAATTAAACAGGCGGAGGATTGTAAAAGGTGCTTTTTGTTTGCATTAGTTAGTTTGTATTGTTGTTTAGTTATTCTTTTGGCTGCTCCAGTTTGGCTAAATATTCACTCGGCATACAGCCATAATGCTGTTTGAAAGCGGTTGAAAAATAAGATGGAGAGTTAAAACCGCACATATAGGTAATTTGTGCAATTGTGTATCGCTTACTCTGCATTAATTCTACTGCTTTTTTAAATCGGATTCTTTTTATAAAATCCATCGCCGATTCGCCTGTAATAGCTTTGAGTTTTAAATAAAGATTAGAACGGCTCATACCAATTTGTCTGCTGAAATGATCAACTGAAAACTCAGAATCGGCCAAATGATCTTCGACAATTTGTATGGCTTGTTTAAGAAAATCTTCGTCAAGTGTATTAAAAGCAATGTTTTCAGGAACCATTTCTTTGCCTACAGCATAATATTCCTTTAAACGTTTACGAGAGCGCAGCAGATTTGTAATTTTTGCTGCCAATATTGGAGTAGAAAAAGGTTTTGTGATATAATCATCAGCGCCCATTTCTATGCCTTTTAACTGCTGGCTGGTTTCGGTTCTTGCCGTTAAAAGCACTAATGGAATATGCGAAGTATTGATGTTTTGTTTAACACGTTTGCAAAAATGCAGTCCGTCAAGTTCAGGCATCATGACGTCGCTTATAATAATATCAAATTGATGAATTTCTAGAAGTTCAAGCGCCATTTGACCATTGTAAGCAACTGTTACATCGTAAATTTTACCAAAGTAATCCTGAAGATAATCTATAATCTCTTTGTTATCATCAACTAAAAGCAGTTTAATAGGCTGATCTCTTTCTGCTAATTCGTTTTCTTCTTCAAGAATGTTTTCGTTATCAAGTTCATTATCGGTAACGATATCTAATTCATACAAAGAATCTTCGATATGCTGATCGTTTTTATAAACTTGATCAGAAAGAGGAATTGTTACTTTAAAAGCACTTCCAACTTCTTTAGTACTTTCAGCAGAAATTTCTCCGTGATGCAGTTCGACTAAGCGTTTTGTAAAAGCCAAACCAACACCAGAGCCCAAATTCATTTCACGATTGTTTACCTGATAAAAGCGATCGAATACTTTTGATAAATCGTCTTCACTAATTCCAACCCCCGTGTCAGCGACTTTTATTTCTACAGTTTCATTTTTCTTTACTAATTCCAGCGTAATGCTCTGACCCGTTTTGGTATATTTGAAAGCATTGGATAAAAGATTGAATAAAATCTTTTCCATAGCATCTTTATCAAAGTAAAATAAGAGTTGCGTTTCGTCTGTATGAAAGCTAAAATGAATGTCGTTTTTTTCTGAAAGCGGTTTAAACGACTCGTAAATTTCACGTGTAAAACGAACAATATCACCTTTGCCCACTTTAAGCTGTCGCGTTCCCATTTCGGTTTTTCTAAACTCAAAAAGCTGATCGACTAGGTTGTATAATCTTTTTGCATTAATAAACATTAGTTCGTGTTTCTTTTTAGATATTTTGTCTGCAAAAGGTGTTTTTAATAATTCTTCTAAAGGAGCTAGAATCAATGTTAATGGCGTTCTTAATTCATGTGAAACATTAGTAAAGAAATCCATTTTTACTTGGTTGATATAACTCACTCTTTCTTTGTCTATTCGTTCTAATTTTAACTGTTGTTCAGCCTGAATTCTTTCTTTAATAATTTTAAAACCAATATAAACGGCAATACCAATAATGGTTAATAAAAGCAGTGAAAACCAAAGTGTTTTATACCAAGGCGCAAGAATATCAATTGTTAAACTTCTCACGGAACTCATTTCGCCATTTGGACCAACGGCTTTGATTTGAAAGTTGTATTTTCCTGCTGGTAAATTGCTGTAACTCACTTTTAGCTGATCTGTGCGCTGCCAGTCTTTATCGATGCCGTCGAGTTTATAATAGTAATAAGTTCTATTAGATGAAATATAGTTGAAGGTGTTGAAAAAGATACTGAATTGCTTGTATTCTGAACCAATTTCAAGTTCTTTTACCTGATCGATATGTTGTTCTAAAATATTGGTTTCATCATTTACGGCAACCGTTTTGTTTAAAACCTCAAGTGTTGTAAAACTTAGTTTTAAAGGCAGCGGTTTTTGTTTGATCATAGCAGGATAGAAGTACGAAATACCTTTGATAC
This sequence comes from Flavobacterium plurextorum, assembly GCF_002217395.1. Taxonomy (GTDB): domain Bacteria; phylum Bacteroidota; class Bacteroidia; order Flavobacteriales; family Flavobacteriaceae; genus Flavobacterium; species Flavobacterium plurextorum. The sequence continues at coordinate 100,374 of NZ_MUHD01000005.1, forward strand.
CGCCAAAAAGCAACATACCGTCTTGTGCTTTGCAAAACGAATATTCGTTAAACTGTTTGTTTTGTAAGCCGTCACTTTCGTCAAAATTTTGAACCGAACGACTGTCTGGATTAAATTTGATTAAACCATTATTTGTAGAAATCCATAAATTGCCATCATTATCTGGAACAATACCGTAAATGGTTTCTTGAAAAAAATCTTTTCTAGCTTTAAAGCTTATAAAAGATTCCTGATTTTCGTCATACAAACGCAAACCTTCTCTAGTACCAATCCAAATTCGGTGTTTTTGATCTTCAGTTATACAATTGATAATATCTTCGCTTAGTTTTCCATGTCCAACATTTCCAAATAAAAGCGTATCAGGGTAAAAGAGCGTAACTCCGTTTGTAGTTCCTATCCAAATGCGATTTTTACTGTCTTCAAACAAAAAGGTAACAGCGTCTGATGTTAAACGTTTTCCGGCTTTGTCGAGATGAATATGAGTAAAAGTTTTGGTTTCAGGATGAAACTGATCTAAACCAGTTCTGGTACCAACCCAAATACGTCCTTTTGAGTCTTTAAGAAGAGCGTACACCAAGTTTCCTGCAATACTGTTAGGATTTTTTTCATCATGAAGAAATCGCTGTGCTGTTCCTGATTTTGGATTCAGAAGGTTCATTCCACCGTTATGAGTACCAACAAGTACATTGCCGTTATCATCAAAAGCAATGGCTTTAATATTATTAGAACTTATACTGTTTGGATTGTTTTCACTGTTTGAGTAATAACTTATTGTACCAGCATTTTTGTTCCAATAGTTTATTCCTTTGTCATTGGTTCCTATCCAAAAGTTTCCTTTAGTATCTTGTTTGATGACTCCGATAACTTCGTCGTTTAACGATGGCTTAGCCGAGTTTTGGCTTAAAATATTAAACTTAATATCGTTTTTATGATAGTAATTGATACCGCCATAATAGGTTCCCAGCCAGATTCCGTTTTGTTTATCTTTCAAAAAGCATCGAACCGAATTTTGAGCAATTGTATACGGCTGTGAAATTTGATGATAATAATTTGTAAATGAATTGGCCGCTGGATTATAGATAGAAAGACCTCTAAAAGTGCCAAACCAGATATTGCCCTCAGTATCTTTGCCCACGCAGCGAATATTATTATCAGCGATACTATTTGCTGATGAACTGTGTGTAAGACTAGAAGTCTGGCGGTTTTGACCATTATACAAAATCACTCCATAACCTTCAGTTGCAATCCACAAGTTCTTGTTATCTACAAAAACGCTATTGATGTAAGGTTTGTTAGTTCCTAAATTCAGTTTTTTTAATTGATGTGTTTTTGGGTTTAATTGAAAAAGACCAACATCGGTGCCAATAAGAAGCTGCTGCTGCCAAAAACCGATGTAAGCAATCTCTTTTATTTCGTGAGAAGAAGCTTTAAATTTAATATTGGTAAATTTTCCGTCTTTTGGTGAAAGAACAAAAATCTCTCCTGTAATTGATGCTGCCCAAATACGATGTTCGCTGTCTTCTGTAATTGACGAAATATACCATTCGCCCAAACTTTTTGGAAACTGGTAATTCGTAAAGTTGTCAGTATCATAATTGTAAACACTTAAACCTTGATTTCCGCCTATCCATAATCGCCCTTTATGATCTGTAAACAAACTTCGAATGAAATAAGATTGTAAACTGTTTTTAGCATTTTTTAAAGGGCGATACACTTTAAAACCTTTACTGTCATAACGATTTAATCCGTCCTGAGTTCCTATCCAGATAAAACCTAAAGTATCTTGCTGAATAGCAAAAACAGAACTTTGCGACAAGCCTTTATCAACCGAAATAGTTCGGAAATAGCGATCTTGTACCTGAGCCTGACTTTTAGTGGCAAAAAGTACGAAATAGAAAAGCACAGCTATGGCAATCGTTTTCTTCATGAAAGTCTCAATTTTAATTGTTTTGTTTGTTTTCTTTTAAAATAAAAGTCATTGATTAAAGGAATCAAAAAATCTGCTAAATCTGCGTGAAAAAAAATGAACACATAGAAACATAGATTTTAAACTCTAAATCAGAGTGTTTATAGAAAATGACATTTTTCCGCATAGTCCTTTGTAATTTAATAGCTTATTGATAATTTAACTCTAAATTTAAACAAAAAGAAAACACTTTATTCTTTTAATTTTTATCGTATTTAGCTGCATCTGGCAACTCGTCAACAACTTCTTGTTTGTTTACTTTAGAATTGTAAAATTCCAGTAATACAGAACTTCCTGCAATTTTTGGTGCATATTTTTTTCCTTCAAACTCTATAGATTGATTTCCAAAACTAAATGCTGATTTTGCGGTTTTGCCAATCACTTGTAAAGCTGCCGTTTTCTTGCCGTCTAACTGCGCTAAAATTTCCCAATCTCCCACTTGTAAATGCTTTAAATCATTAATGTTTGATAAGGTTTTAATGACTTCTGTTTTACCTTCTTTGATTTGAATGATAGTCAAGAATCTAAATTTTTGTTTAGGTTCTGAGGTAATTCCGGCGTGCCATTGGTCTTTAAAATCTTTAATTTTACCTTCATCATCGGTAACTTTATTCCAGTTAACTGCAGCTTCAAAAAACTGATTGTGCACAGCCATTTTTAGCGGACTTTCGGCATAAACATTAGCAGTAACATTTCCTAAGTCTGTTTTTACAACAAATTGCTGCTGATTCGATTTTTCCGAATTCTGACCTTCAATTGTATAATATGGGCAATGAAACTGTGTGGTCCATTTAACTGGATTTTTGGCTTCTAGTTCGTCGTACAAAACAATATATCCGCCTTCTAATTGCAGCATATGTCTTCTGTACAATGTTACGCCAGATTCTCCGTAACCGTTTTCTTTGCTTGGTACAACTTTAATCTGTTCGAATCTGTTCAGCCAGAATTCACTTTTAATTTCGCCGTAAGCATTGCTGGCGTCTCCTAAAGCATACTGTATGCGTTTTCCTGAGATCGCTCTTGGAATCCATCCGTAACCTTCTTCGCCAATTTTTTGGTTTAAGCTGTCGGCTAAAATAGTGTTGTACGCTTTTGTAGATCTATAGTCCAAAAGATTGTGCTTGTCGCTGAAATTGCTGTAGTAGCCAGTTCCTCCAAAGATTACTTTTCCTTTATAATTAATTGTAAAAGCATTTTGCGAAGCGTGCCCGTGTCCCGAAGAACCAAACGGACTGCTGAATAAATAGCTGCTTAAAGTTTTATCGGCGTTGGCTAAATCTTCATGCATGGCAACAACTCCTACATCTCCAAATTTGCGTGTTTTAGGCAAATCTGAAGGAGATGAAACAGGTAATTTTCGGTTTGGTTTAAAATTTAAAAGACGGAAAAGCAGGAAATCATCTGTACCGTGATAATAAGACGGATATTCTTTTTTTATTCCGTCAACATACCAGTTTAAATATGGATTATCAATTTTGTAAGTCAGCGCATCAGCAAACCAAGCTTCGCCTTTTACAATGTACGGAATATTCTCCCACATGTCTCCAATTGCGGTACTTGCCGATTTATTAGGATGTGTATAAAGCATATAATAGGGCAGATTCTGCATCCAAGGCAATTTGAAATAATCGACTCCGCTAAAATCGCCAAACATTTGCGACAGGTAAATAATCGATTTAAAGTTGACTCTAAAATAGCCGTTTCCTTCATGCCAGCCGCCATCTGTTGTGCCAAGAACTGGAAAACGCGCCGACCATACTTCATACAAATAGGTAAGCCATTCTTTTGCTTCAGGCACATCGTTTATTACTGAAACGGTTGCAATAGCAAGATTTCGCATAGTAATCTGCCAGACATGATTGTCACTTACGTGCAATTCAAAACGATTTGGTAAATGATCGTAAACTCTTTTTGCTCTCAGTTTAATGATATTTTTAAAAAGCTCTTTTTCATCTGGTGATAAAAAATCATATCCCGCATCGTAAAACCAGCCTAAAGCTTCAAGTACTGCACCGCTTGTAAAATCATCGCCAGTTGCAAGTCCGTCAGGATTCATATTAGCAATGTTTATAGCTCTGCGTTTGGCGTCTAAAATGAAACGTTTGTCTTTAGTAAGCTGATAAGCAATACATAAATTACGAACTGGAGTACCAACGGCGTCTCCAAAACCATGATACATTCGCTCGATAATGATCTTTTTTTCTAATGGATTTTTACCAGTTGTATCAATTACACGTTGCGGTTTCTCTGTTGGGAGAGGAGCAAGCATTAATTTTTCCGCGTAAGCGATAAACTTTTTAGCCTCAGGATTATCTAAATTATTTTTGTAAAAATCCTCGCCAATTGTACGCATATCCCACAAAAGCGGATGTGCTCCTTCATTTCGTTTTAAAACTTCGTTTACAGGCGGAGAAACTTTTTGGTTTGCATATTTTGAATCAATAACAAAATCGTACGTTGGAGACCACGTCCATTGATTGCTGTTTTTTAAGGCATACCCATATTTCCAATACCATTTTCCAGATTTTAAAGCCTGATGCAAAGGATAAACTGCCCAACGTTGTTCGTTACTGGTAATTAAATCTTTAGTAAAGTTTTTATCGCTTGCCAGCATTACTTTGTATCGTACGTTGCCAATATTTGGATCTTCTGGAATTGCGCTGCCGCTTTCCATTGGTTTCACCATTTCTTTACCGTTTGTTCCCGGCCAAAGCAGAGCAGGAGCATTTGTAGGCACTGTTATTCCGTTTACAGGATATGGCCATTCGCGTACTCTAGAATGTAATTTTTCGGCAGTGAGTTTAATTTCTGCAGGTTGCTGTGCAGCTAGTTTACCACTTAGAATTAGTAAGATCGCAAAACTTATATTTTTTATCATGGTAATTATAACTTAGTTTTAGAATCATATTTTGCGACATCTGGTAATTCATCGATTACTTCTTGCAGCATTGGTTTGTTATTGATAGTTTCAACAAGCATTGAGCTTCCGCTGGTTTGATGTTGATACGTTTTTTTTCCTAGTTTAATAGAAGAAGCACCGTAATTAAAAGCCGTATTTAATTTTTCATTTTTAATGTTTAACATTGGAGCTTGATCACTATTTAATTGTGCAGATAACTCCCAACTGCCAAAATTCAGCTGAATGTTTCCATTTTCTAATGCGACAGGTTTTATGATTTCTGCTGTTTTACCATCGATTTTAATGACGGTTAGAAAGCGCATTTTTTTACTTGGCGTTGAAGTTATTCCCGCATGCCACTGATTTTTATATTCGAAAATTTTTCCGTCTGGGCCAGTTACTTTGTTCCAGTTTACGGCAGCTTCGGCAAATTTATCATGCACTTGCATTTTAAGATCAGTATTGGCAAAAACACTTGTATTTACTAAACCTACATCTGTTTTTACGGTAAAATTCTGCTGTTTACTGTTGGCTGTTTCTTTCGATTCAATTGTATAATAAGGCACTTGAAATTGGGTTGTCCATTTTACTGGTTTTTCAGCTTCGAGTTCATCGTAAATCACAACATAACCTTCTTCTAACTGTAGATAATGCCTGCGATAAAGGGTAATATTTCGCTGTCCATATCCATTTGCTTCATTTGGTACGACATTAATTTTTTGAAAACGATCCAGCCAGAATTCATTTGTAATAGGACCGTAAGCTTTTGCAGCGTCGCCCAACACATATTGAATGTGTTTTCCTGTAATAAAACGTGGCGTCCAGCCGTAACCGTCTTCGCCAATTTTTTGTCCCAGACTATCTGCGAGAATAGTTGAATAGGCTCTTGAAGTGCGATAATCTAATAGGTTGTGACGATCACTAAAATTACTGTAATAGCCAGTGCCTCCAAAAATTGTTTTGCCCTTATAGTTAATAGTAAATGCATTTTGTGAAGCATGACCGTGACCAGAAGAACCAATAGGACAGCTAAAGAAATAACTGCTTAAATTTTTAGAAGTATCAGATAGATTTTCATGCATAGCAGCGATTCCCATGTCTTGAAACCAACGTGATTTCGGAAGTTCATTAAACGACGATTCAGGCAGATTTCGTTCTGATTTATAGTTTATTAATCGATAAAGCAATAAATCATCTGTTCCTGTAAAGTAGTTCGGATAGTCTTTTTTAATAGCAGCTACATAAGTATTAAGAAAAGGATTGTTTATTCTATACGTAAGAGCATCAGCAAACGAAGCGTCGATTTTAGCAATATTAGGTTCTTTTTCCCACATGTCGCCCATAGCCATGCATGAAGCCGCCGATGGATGTGTGTATAGCAGGAAATATGGAAGATTTTGCATCCAAGGCAGTTGAAAATAATCTACACCGCTTAAATCTCCTAATAATTGAGATAAATAAATAAACGATCTAAAGTTTACTTTAAAATAACCGCTGCCTTCATGCCATCCGCCGTCATTATTACTTAAAATAGGGAATCGGGCAGACCAGACTTCATAAATGTAAGTCAGCCATTTATTAGCTTCGGGTACTTCGTCGACAGTTGCTACGGCGCCTATTGCAAGATTTCGCAATGTAATCTGCCAAATGTGATTGTCGTTTATGTTGATTTCGAAGCGGTTTGGAAGATGACGGTAAATTCGTTCACCGCGTAATTTGATAACAGATTTTAAAAATGTTTTTTCGTCAGAGCTTAGAAATTCAAATCCAGCATCGTAAAACCATGCAACAGCTTCTAATATTGCTCCTCCTGTAAAATCATCGCGAGTAGCTAAACCGTCTGGATTCATCTTGGCAATATTGAGTGCTCTGCGTTTAGCATCCAAAATGAATCTTTTGTCTTTTGTAAGCTGATAAGCAATACAAAGATTACGTACAGGATTGCCCACCATATCTCCAAAACCGTGATACATGGCTTCAATATTGATTTTTTTCTGAAGTTCAGATTTGCCGGTTGTATCGATGTAACGTCTTGGTTTTTCTTCGGGAAGCGGCTCCAGCATTAATTTTTCAGCGTAAGCGATAAATTTTTTAGCTTCAGGATTAGATAGGTTTTTTAAGTAAAAATCGTTCCCTATTTTATTCATATTCCAAAGCCTCGGATGCTGTCCGTTTACACGCTGTAAAACCGTAGCGGCTGATGGTGAAACGGGATTATTTACAGCTGCAGGATTAACGATAAAATCATATGAAGGCGACCAAACCCAGTTTTGTGCGTTTTTCTGACGATAAGCATATTTCCAATACCATTTTCCAGATTTCAAAGGCTGATGAAGCGGATACATTGCCCATTCTTGCTCTTCGCTGCTGATTAAGTTTTGCTTAAAATCAGGATCAGAAGCCAGCATTACTTTGTAAACCACATGGTGAATTTTTGGATCAATGGTAAAATCATCTCCAATATCTCCTGAAAGCACAATTTTCTTTTCGCCATTTGTTCCCGGCCAAAGTAAAGCAGGCGCATTTGTATTGATGGTCACTCCATTTGCAGGATAAGGCCATTCTCTAAGTCTGCCATGCAGTGTTTCGGCTGTTAATTTAATTGTCGCTGGCTGTTGACCATATATATGAAATGTGATTACAAAAAGTAATAACATAAATGCTTTTTTATGCAGCATAATCTTGTTTTTGGTTTATAACCCAGATTGAAAAGTATCTCCGTTTTCTTTGCACCACTGTTTTAAGTAACGACGCATTTCATTCAGTTGTTTTTTATAGGCTGAATTAACGGCTAGGTTTGTAATTTCTCCTGGATCATTGGTTAGATTGAATAGTTGTTCTTTTAAATCGCCTTTATTGTAAACGATATACTTAAAATCTTTTGAAATTACAGCGCGTCCGCTGATGCCTAAAAGATCTTCGTTATCGGCAAAATCGGTTTCAATAACCAAAGTATCACGCAGGTTTTGCGCTGGATTGGCTATTTTTTTGCTAAGATCGATTCCTTTTAAATAATTAGGTTTTTGTACTCCGGTAAATCCGCAGATGGTCGGAATAATATCGATTCCGTTACAAACCAGCATTTCGTCAGTTCGTGGTGACCATTGACCTATTTTCGAAATAATGAAAGGTATTTTTGCTGATTCTTCGTATAATATTTGTTTTTGGTTCCAGCTGTGACCTGCGTAACCGTCACCATGATCTGCTGTAAAAACGATGATGGTGTTTTTTTCGATATTGTATTTTTTTAAAGAAGCGAGAACCATTTCGATATAAACATCTACTTTTTCTACCAAGCGGTTGTAAGCCCATCGGTATTGACGCCATTGATCTTCTGTCCAGTTTACACTTGGATAGGTTCCTGGATTTACTTTTTGCTGTTCACGTACAATTTTAGGTTCATGATCTGGAATTTTCCAGTTAAGTGGCAAGGGTGGACATTGTGCTGCGGGTGGAGCTTTTTCTAGAACATCCATTTTTAGATCTTCATGGCGCGCCCACTCACAAATGTCATGCGGATTTAAAAAAGAAGCGACAAGCAAAAATGGTTTGTCTTTGTTTTCTTTGATAAAGCGCGCACAGAACGATGGAGTTGCGGCATCATTATAATCTTGAAAATTAGTGTTTTCGATGTATTCAAAACCATGCTGGCTTTTCTTTGCCGTTGGTACAGGCAAATGCCATTTTCCAACATAACCTGTTTTATATCCTCCGTTTTGGAAAATTTTCCCCATCATAAGCAAATCTTCGGGCCATTGTCCGTCTTTCTCTGGAGCATTTCCGATGAAACCATTCTCAAAAGGCATTTTTCCGCTCATAATTGAACTGCGTGACGGCGAACACAAAGGCTGCGCACAATATGCTCTGGTAAAACGAACACCATTTTGTGCTAGTTTATCCATTGCAGGTGTATGTAAATCTTTATTTCCTGCAATACTCATAGCATCAGCAGTCTGCTGATCGGTCATTATAATTAGAATATTAGGACGATCGCTGGTTTGAGCCTTACTCGCAAAGGGGGCGGCGATCAAACCTGCTAGAGATAATAGTACTATTGTTTTTTTAAATAACATAATGGTCTGGTTTATTTAGTAGCTAGCTGTCTTTTTATAGGACATAGAGTCTTTGAAAGTACAAAACGAATTTAGGGATCATTGATTTAAGATAGTTTTGATTTTGTACAAAATGCTATTAATTTTAATTAAAAGTCAATACCTGTGCGGTATTTCATACTGATTTTGCACTTTAATTTTGTTCGCTTTTGAAAATATTCTTCAGTTTGGTAGTTTTATTATTAATGATAGGTTTTGCGCTGTAAGCTAAAAATAAAATGTACCCAAGCGTAAAAAACAGAAAAGACATAGCATAACGAAGTCCCATATAATCACCTAAAGTTCCAATAATAAGAGGCACGAGTGCACCGCCAAAAATACCAGAACATAGAATACCAGAAAAGGAACCATGATGTTTATGTGTAGAATTAAGTGCCAGCGAGAATACAATTGAAAACATAACTGAAATGGTAAAACCTAAAGTTATAAATGCCGCAACAGCCATTTCTGAATCACCATATAATGCAGCAATTAAGACGATCATGGAGAAAATACTGGCTGTTTTTAAAACTATTTTTGAGTCCCATAGTTTTAAAACGGCAAGTCCAAGTAAACAGCCAAAAGTCATGGCTCCCCAAAACCAAGCAACGGTACTTGCACCTCTAGAAGCAGGATCAATGCCATGATAGCTTCTTAAAAATTCAGACATCCAGTTTGCTAGTGATTGTTCTGTGCCTACATAGGCGACAATTCCTAAAAAGAAAAGCCAGATTTCGCGTTTTTGCAGCAGTTCTAAGTATACTCGGGAAGTTCCAGTTTTTTCATCATCGTTGAGTTTTACAATTGGTATTTTCAGGAATGCTACTACTAGAATAATTACGACAAAAATCAAAGTAAATAACCAGTATAAGATCGTCCAGTTTAAATTATTTTGAACAAGATTATTAAAAATAAAGTCTAGAAAAGCATTGTTTTGATGTAAGAGATAGGTAAAAACAAACGGACTGATAAATGAGGCTAATCCAAATGTAAGCTGTGCCATAACAGAGTAAAAAGCAAAGTTTTCTTCGCCTCCTGCTGTGCGCATCAACGGGTTAATAATAACTTGCAGCATGGCCATTCCTAATCCAATTACAAATAAAGAGCCTAGCGCAGTGCTGTAAAGAGGATTTATGGCAAAGGCTGCTGAACCGGCTAAGTTTAAAGAAAAGGCTAGAAGCATTGCCTTTTTTTCTCCCATTTTTTCGATTAGTATTCCAGCGGGAATTGACATAATTCCATAAGCTAAAAAGAACGAGAAAGGTAAAAAAGCGGCCATCGTAAGGCTGAGTTTGTATGTTTGAATGATTATAGGCATTAATGGACCTAAAATATTGGTTACAAATGAGATTACGAACCAAATAACAAGAATCATTACAACTAGAAAATTATTTCGTTTCATAATGTTCCATTTTAAGTTTCTGAAAAACATTTGCAGTGCAGCCCAATATACCTGCCTTATTTCCTAATTTGGCAGCAACAATCTGGGTATGAACCGAAGCAGCAGGAATGGACAAGGTTTTTGTTCGGTATCTTAATTCGTCGATATAAAACGTGCCTGCTTCGCTGATTCCACCGCCTATAATTACTTTTTGCGGACTGCAGATGTTTATAAAACTGGCAATCCCTGCGGCTAAAGAGTCAAAATGACGTTCCATGGCACGAACGGCATGTTTTTCTCCAATACGGTATTTGTCGACAATATATCTACCGTCAATTTCTTCGGAAGAAAATTTACTTTGAGATTTATAATCTTCAATTAAAGCAGTAATAGAGGCGTAAGCTTCCAGACAACCGCGTCCGCCGCAAGTGCAGGGCAAGCCGTTTTGCTGTATTATGATATGACCTAGTTCACCGCCGCGATTGTTAAAGCCGCCGTAAAGTTTTTTATCAATCATAATAGCTCCGCCGATACCTGTGCCAACTGTTAGAAAAACAGCATCAGTACAATCTTTTGCCGCACCGTAGGTTAATTCGCCAAGTCCCATTAAATTGGCATCGTTATCAATAACAATAGTATGACCAGTTAGTTCTTTTAAAATAATGCCTAATGGTAATTCTTCAAAACCAGGTAAATTATCTGCACCGCCAATGATTACGTTATTTTCGACAAGACCTGGAAAACCAATACCCACGCCGGCAATTGGCTTTTTTAATTGCAAGGTGCATTGGTTGATGGCGTCTGCGATTAGTTGTATAATTTCTTCTTGGGTGCCGGCATTCTGTAATGGAACTAGAAAGGACAGTAAAATTTTGCCTTCTTCATTAACAAGACCGCATTTAAGTGAGGTACCGCCAATATCGATTCCAACTGCGTAGGATGAAGGCAGTTCAGAATTATATAAGTTTATCATAATTGTAATTTTAATTACCCTCGTGAAGAGTTTATTTTAGCATCGGAGGATAAAATTGAATGCAATGGTTTAGTTACATTAAATGAAAAAATGTCGTTTTCAACTCAGATGAAACAATTAATGCAGAACGAGGTCCTGCATTAATGTTTTAAAAAGATATTTTTTTTGAAAGGAAAATGAATTGTAAAGATTCAAGAACCGCTCGTTTAATATTTAGGATTTTGTCGTGTAATGTTTTTATTTACATCGGTTTCATTCTGAGGATAAGGATAAAGTTCATGCTTTCCTGCTACAAAGTTTCCAACTGAAGGATAGAAATAGTTGGAACGAATAAGTTTTACGGCATTAGCAGTTTCAGTTATTTTATCTCCTAAAATTCCCCATCTAATCAAATCAGCTCTTCTCATTCCTTCAAAAGAAAGTTCCCAAGCTCTTTCTTGCTGAAGAGCTTTAAGAAAACTAGTTTTGTCAAGACCTGTTGGCAAATTCATCTCTGCTGTGGTTGGTTTTGGCAAAATTCTAGCTGTTGCTGTTGCGCCAGAACCTTTTCCGTCGACACTTGTAATTGTAACAGTTGGTACAGAAGTATAACCGTCTCCAGTACGTAACATTGCAATTGTGTTGATAGCGCCGCTTGCCAAAGTTACAACAGCCGCAGAAGCATCAGAACCGCCGCCGCCTGTAATTTGGATTACTACATTTGCTGCAGAACTATATCCAGTACCTTTTGTCTTTAAGTCAACAGCAATACGGCTTCCTTGCACGTCGGCACCAAAACCTCTTCTGCGAACTTGATTAATTGCATCGTAAGCAATAGCATTTGGACCTTCATTTAATTCGTTTTCTACTTCGGCGCGCATTAAAAGCAAATCAGAATAGCGCATAATAACCCAATTAATGTGGCTGTATGCTTTTTCTTGAATTGAATTGGTTTGAAATTCACGACTCCATTTTCCAACCGTCCAGCTCTCGTCTTGTCTTGTAGTCAAAAGTGCTACTTTATTTCCAGCGGCATTTAATGTGTACATGGCAATCGAGAAATCTCTTCTTTGATCTGCTGCATTAAATCCGTTATAAAAAGGTTTTGGAACAACACATCTTGAGTTGGTCGAAGAATAAAAACCATTTGCGGTAGTTACACCATTAAAATTACCAATGTTAGAAGAGTTTTCTCTATATCCTGCCGGATTGTAAAAGGCTACTTGAAAAATGTTTTCAGTAGGCTCTAAAACATGCAGACACTGGTTCTTAAAAACCTTTGAATAAGATGGATTCAACTTATACGGGTTTTGTGCCATTACTTCATTGATTTGCTGTTGTGCCAGTTTATAAAAATCTTTATAGTTGGCAGGACGACTCATCGTTCCGTCAGCACCTAATGAATATCCGCCGGCAAATAGGGCAACTCTTGCCAGCATAGCTTTAGCAGCCCATTTGTTTACACGTTCATCTGTAGGGATTTGTTCCGGCAATAGGAGGGCAGCTTCCTGCATATCTTTGATAATCTGTGTGTAGATTTCTTTTTTGTCTACAAGACCGCCTTTTAAATCATCTCCTGCCTGTGAACTTTTTATTTTAAAAGGAACATCACCCCATAAACGTACTAACTCAGAATAGTAAAAGCCGCGTAAAAATTTAGCTTCACCAATGAATTTGTTTAATTGGTCTTTTTGAGCTTGAGTTCCTTCGGTGTACAAGGCCATTTGCGGAATTCTTTCAATCGCAACATTGGCTCTGTCAATTCCTTCATATAATTTGCTCCAAACGGCATAAAAAACGTTTGTCTGCGAAATACCTTGATAATGTGGAATCATACGCCAGTCATCGGCACTTAAACCGTTGATTTGTTGAATGTCAGTATCAGTATCAAAAAGTATAGAGATATTCCATCCATAACTGTCAAAAGAGGACATTGCTTCATAAACTCCTAATACAGCCATATTGGCTTCGTCTGAAGTTTTAAAGAAATTGGCTGTTGTAAAATAAGAATAGGGTGTAACTTCTAATTCTTTTTCACATGAATTAAGCGGCAGTAAAAGAAAAGATACACTCGCTGCTATAATTGCTCCAGAGGAAAATATTTTGTTTTTCATTTTTTCTAATCTTTAAATTATAGTGAAATATTTAAACCAGTGATAAAGGATTTACTTCTTGGATAAGCACTAAAATCTACTCCTCTGGTAATCGCATTATTAAGTACGCTGACTTCTGGATCAAATCCTGAATATTTCGTAAATACATATAAATTATAAGCTGTAAAATAAACTCTCAAATTTGAGATATACGATTTTTTCAGCCATGCTTTTGGCAGTGTGTAACCTAAACTAATATTGTTGATTCTTAAAAAAGAACCGTCTTCAATAATATCGCTGTACAAACGTCCTGTAGTGTTACCATTAAAAGCAGGGTTCGTTTTACCAACATTTAAAGCAGCTAATTCAGTAGGATCAGTTACACGTTGTCCAGCAGCATTAATAGTTGTCCATCTATCAGCAAACATGGCAAATGTATTTAGATTGTCTAAATTAAGCCTTGAATTGTTTAGCACGTTTGCATTGTAAATATCGTTACCAACTGTAAAATCAAGAAAAACACTTAAGTCAATCCCTTTATAACTGAAAGTATTGTTTAAACCTCCTGTATATTTTGGATTTGCATCTCCTATTGCGGTTCTGTCAAGATCATTGATAACACCATCTGGAGTACCATTTGGACCGCTGATGTCTTTAAATTTAATGTAACCAGGCTGTACAGCAAGATTATCACTTACTACACCACTTTTTAAAGTATAAGTGCCGGCAGTTGCATTATAATCAAAATCACTTACTTGATATAAACCGTCGTTTACATAACCATACATTACGCCGACTGGCTGTCCCACTTTTAGGATGTAGTCATTTTTGTCTGTATAACTATTAGTAATAAGTGATGTTTCACCTTCGCTTAAACTAAGGACTTTTGTTTTGTTGAAAGCAATATTAAAAGTGGTGTTCCAGTTAAAATTATCATTTTTAACATTAGTTGTATTCAACGTAAATTCTATACCACGGTTTGAAGTTGCTCCAATATTCTGGAATTGTTTTTTAAATCCAGAACTAGCAGGAACACGAGTGTTGTAAAGTAAATCTTTTGAACGATTTTCATACAACTCGGTAGTAAGAGAGATACGTTGTTTAAAGAATCCTAAATCTAAACCTAAATTGGTTGATTTAGTAGATTCCCATTTCAAATATGGGTTTGGAAGATTACTTTGAAAAGCAGTAATATTTACTTGATTGTTTAAAGGATATGATCCTGAATTGAAAATACCTAAAGCAGCATAATTTGCAATTCTGTTATTTCCAGCTTCTCCATAACTTAAACGGAATTTTAAATCAGAAAATGCAGGAATATTTTTCATGAAATCTTCTTCAATAACTCTCCAAGCGGCAGAAACCGAAGGGAAAACTCCCCATTGATTTTCAGTTCCAAATTTAGAAGAACCGTCTGCACGTAAACTTGCTGACAGTAAATATCTGCTTTTGAATGAATAATCGGCTTTTCCGAAAAATGATAATAATTTATCGTCTTCAGCAAATGAAGTTGGAATTGCGGCAATTGTACCAAGTTGTAATTTATCCCATCCTAAATTTACATTAGGAAATGCTGATGCTGATGCTGAAATTCCTTCAGAATAATTGTAAATATACTCTTGACCTGCTGTTACACTAAGTTTATGCTTTTTAGCGAATGTATTATTGTAAGTCAAAACGTTGTTGTAGTTTAAACGAGTCGAAAGATTATGTGTAATACCTCCGTTTGCTCCACCAGATCTGATAGCTTGTATTCCTTCAGCACCATTAAAGTACTTACTTTTAACGCTGTTATCCGTGTAACTTACCAAACCGCTGTAAACTAATTTTGGTGTAAGGTAGTACGAAAGTTGAAAGTTCATGTTGATAGAACGATTTACTGTTTCTCTTTTTTGGCTGTCAATAGTGATAAGCGGACTTTGAAATGCTGGTGAAGCTTGATTGTCTAACGGATCAATCAGCAAATATTTAAGATCATCATCAGAACCATTTTTTCCAATCGTAGGACGATATTGCAATAGCGTTTGCAGCATACTTAATCTAGCATTTCCACCATCATTTGTAGATAATCCTGTAATTTTTTGATTAGAATAATTGACAATAGCGTTAACCGTAAATTTTTTGCTTATCGCTTGTGTTACTTGCAATTTTGCAATGTTTTTTAAAGATTCACTGCCAATCATAATTCCTTGATCATTATTAACCGAATAAAACGCATTGTATTTTGTATCACTTTCGCCGCCGCTGATACCTATTTTATGATACTGATTTACAACAGCATTTCCAAAAACTTCATCTTGCCAGTTGATTCCCGCTCTATTTTTGTAAAGTCCTTCCATTTCATCATAAGTTCCAAAAGTGCTTAGGTATTTTTGCATTCTGGTGTCATCTGTCGCACTTTCGTAAACCAATTGTGTGTATTGGTACGGGTTCATTACCGGTAATGTTTTGGCAATTGTTTTTATACCGCCATAAGTATCGTAGCTTAATCTAAGTTTTCCGCCAGCAGATTTTTTTGTAGTTACTAAAATTACTCCATTTGCACCTTGCGCACCATAAATAGAAGTAGAGGATGCATCTTTTAAGACATCAATAGATTCGATATCCATTGGATCTAAAAAAGCAAGACCGCCAGTTTGTGCTACTCCATCGACTACATAAAGAGGTTCGTTACTCTGCGTGATCGAAGTTCCTCCTCTAATTCGTAATGAAGGTTGTGCTCCAGGAGTTCCGTCTGGCATAGTTACTTGCAATCCGGCAATACGACCTTGCATTGCCTGCGCTACATCCTGTACAGGAATTTTAGCTATTTCAGTTCCTTTTACAGAAGATATTGCACCAGTAAGGTTTTTTCGTGTTTTTGTTCCATATCCAACTACAACAACTTCATCAAGATTATTGGCATTGTCAATAAGCTTTGTATTGATAAGTGTTCTGTTCTTTACCTGTTCTTCAGTAGTTTTGGTTCCAATAAAAGAAAATACTAATACAGCATTAGATTTTACTTTAATTTGATATTCACCATCCATAGAGGTAATTGTGCTGTTTTTAGTTCCTTTTTCAGAAACGGTTGCCCCAGGCATAGGCATATTTTGGGAGTCGGTTACAACACCTTTAACTGTAATAACATCTTGCCCGTACATCACGCAAGTTGTCAGCAGTAAAAATAAAAATAGAGTCCTTTTCATAATTTTGGTTTTAACCGGAATAAGTTTTGGCTTATTCCAAATAGCTAATATTTGAGTTAGTTTTAACCTTGTAAAGCAAAAGTTACTGATGCATTATTTTTCCGGCAGTTAACGATTGGCTTTAATAAGGTTTGGTTTAATGTCTCTTAAATTGTATTCTTTTTAAATCACAATCGGCCGATGATTGTTTTTGGAGAAAAGTATAACAATTTATGAACTTGAAAAAATGACTTAGGGATTTTTTGTCTTGTAAACAAAAGATGTTTTTGTAAAAATTGATTCATTAGCTTTTGATTAGTCATGTTGGTTATTATTTGATAGAAACAAATATAGAAATCGACCTAAAATGACAGTTTTGAAAACGTCCAAAATACTATTGATTTTGATTAAAACAAGCTTTAAACCCCAAAAAATTAAGGGTAAAAATGTATTTTTAATATTTTTTCTTACTTTTTATTTAGTATTATCTTTTTCTATTTCATGCAAAAGATAAACAAGGTTTAAAATGCGGTTAAAAAGCATTTAAATAAGTGAAAAATAAAGTCGATATAAGCCGTTGATATTTAAGTAGAAAGTAAATTTAATCTGTTACAGTCTATTATTTTGTGTCTAGATTTTGAAAATTATAAGTAAAGGTTATTTGCTAAAAGGTGGATTTAGTTTCTTTGTAAAAGACAAGATAAAAACAAGACAAAAAAAAGACGTCCTGTTGAGACGTCTTTGAAATAGAATATTTAAAATATTTTCTTTTACTGTTTTTAGAAGGATGTTTTAATATCGCTTTTCTTGCCGTCAATACTAATTGTAAGGCTCACAATTCCTTTTTCCAGATTATGATCGGCATTTGGTTTAATACTGATTTCAGGAGCTTTAGAACCATTATAAGGATATACGATGCTTATAAAATCTTGTGTTTTGTTATCGATTTTATTTTTTTCGAATACAAAAGCAGGTCTTGGAGTTTCTTTGCCGTATGCATAAGATACTTTTCCATCTTCTTCACTAAGAGTTATTTTATCTGAATTTAAAGATTGTATCAACAAGTTGTTGCCGTCTTCGTAAGTAGTATACACCTTATTATTCGTTTTGTCGAAAAATGGTTTACTGTCTTCTTTCAATTGAAAATGAACACCTAATTTTCCAACTGCATTTCCGACAGCTTTATCTATGATCAAGAAATATTTTTTATTAATAAAAAGCACACTTCTCTGATGGTTTAAATCTTTATAACTTGGATTTGTGTAGGTTAAAATATCTAAATTTTGTCCAGTCTGCCATTTTTCTTCTTTCGCTTTAGTAATTACCATATTTTGGTTGTCTAAAGTCAATGTATTGTGCACTTTGGTTTGACGGTACCAATTTCTCATTTTGGTAACTTCAGCATCACCGCTGTAAATATAACAGCCTGTATCCGGCATGAAATTACGTCCGTTATTCCAAAGTTCAAAAGTTCCGTTGTCAGGTTGTGCGTGAAATTCTCCAGGAGGACTGGCTTTTAAAATCATTACAGTTGACTGCTCGTTCCAGCCGTTTCTAAAAGTATAAAAACCACCATTTGATAATGCGTTTGACAAGTTAGACGGCAGTTTTCCTGATGCGCCATCTGTTGCAAAATATTTAATTTCTTCATTCTCAGGAAACGCTTTTGACCATACAACAAATTGTTTTAATCTTGCGTTTTTCTCAACCAGCCATGCATCGCCAAACATTGGAATGTTATAGTTAGGGAAAGTGATGTTTATAAGTGCAAGTATCATTTTTTCGATTGTTTTCGAATAGGAAGCAGGAAATTCTTTTTCAACTCCTGCCATTTTAGCCGAATTGTATGCTTTTAAGAAAATATCGATTGTAGCAACATGGTAAGTAGGAGATAATTCCCACTGAACACCATCAGCCAAGACTTGTAATTTTATTTCTCGGTTTAGAATTTCAATACCGCTTTTTCGCCACTCAGAAGCTTCTTTTAGTTCAGGAAAAAAAGCACCCGCGCCTAAAATTCTCTGTGCTTCAAACAATAAATGGTTTCCATCTTTTGTGTAATGTGCTGGAATATATGAAGCTTGTTTAGCATAGCAATTCAAAAACTCCATTAAAAAAGCAGGAGTGAAATTGGGAGAGGATACAAACAAATTAAAAGTTCCAGGAAGACTTTGTACACGATCAGAAACTTCTAACGGACGCCATGCATATCGATCATTGTCTTTAGAAAGTCCTAACGGATTTTTTTTCTCCCAATCACGAAATTGAGCAATCCATTCTTTAGCATACTTTTCATCACCAGTACTTCTATACACAATACCCATTGGCTGCCACCAATTTACGCGGTGAAGCTGCCAGCGCATTTCGTTGTCTTTTATAGGCCAATAATTCCAGTCTATATCTGCGCCATAATCAAAATAGCTGTAACCTTTTATAGGTTGAAATTTATGCTGCAAAGCGTTATCAGCTTTTTCTTGATTTGCTTTTCCAACATCTTTTCCTTTAAATCTATCTTCATCACCCACATTGAAATCAGGATGTTTTATGTTTTTTCGATTGCGATAGTAGCTTAGCAACTCTTTTGCAGCCTCATTGTATTGTGCTGCGTCAAAGAGTTTTTTTGCTTTTTCTAAACCTGGATAGTTTAAATTGACAACGTCAAAATTTTCTTTTTTAATTAGAGTTTCTTGAGCATTGACAAAGGATGTTGTCAACGAAAGAAACAATATGCTTATAATGTTTTTTAGGTTTTTCATTCAGATTTTTAATTTAATTAGTTGCATAGATTGTGGTTATTTAATAAAATTAAAAGCTGTTTGATTTCAGTTTTTCTGAATTCCAAAGATAGCTTCGTAAAGTTTTTGTTGTATCACTGAGGCAATAAAAGTTGTCCTGAGTTTTTTAATCTTTTAAGGATTAAGGTTTTGTTGAATTTGGTTTATTTTTCCATTTATGGTTAAGGTTAGATCAATTTTACCATTTGGCAGATCATGTCCTTTATTCTCGATGATTTTTATTTCTGGTGGTTTGTTGCCATTGTATGGATAAAGTATGGAGATAAAGCCTTGCGTAAGCTCATTGTTTTTAGGTTTTTTAAATACAAAAGCAGGTCGATTTGTCTCTTTTTGATATTGGTAGGAAACAAAACTGGATTCTTCTTTTAGAGTAACTTTATCTTTATTAAGAAGTTGAATAACAAGATTGTTTCCATCGCTATAATTTGTAACGATGCTGTTGTTTAAGCTATTTATGCTCGCTTTACTATCTTCTTTTAAATTGTAATGAATTGCTAAATCGCCTTTTGCGGTTCCAATTGCTCTGTCGATAATGATGAAAAAAGTTTTATCTACGAACAAAAAGTTTCTTTCATGATTTAAATTCTTATAACTTGGATTGAGGTACGAAAGTAGTTGAAGATTTCCATCTGGCTGCCACTTAATTAGTTTTGCATCATTTTGGATATTTTGATCATCAAGAGTTAAGGTTTGATGTGCTTTAGTAGAACGATACCAATCTCTTTTACTATTTTCCTGATTACCAACATTCGCATAAACAAAACTGCCAGCGTCAGGAGTAAAGTCACGACCTTTTACCCAAAGAACAAAATTTCCGTTATCAGGTTGAGAATGAAACCCGGCGGGAGGTCCAGCTTTAATTTGCATTACGGTCGATGTTGTGTCCCAGCCGTTTCTAAAGGCATAAAAACCCGCATTGGGCAGACTGCTGGAAAGATACTCAGGTTTCAAACCTGATTTTCCGTCTGCAGCGTAATATTCAATTGTTTTATTTTGAGGAAAAACCTTTGTCCATACTTGATAATTTTTAAGCATGGCACTTTTAGTTGTTAAGAAAGAGTTGCCATATAATGGAAATGTATAATCAGGAAATGAATATTTACCAACTGCCAGTATCATTTTATCGACTAGATTATGATAACTTTCTGGAAACTCTTTTTCTACACCATTTAGTTGTGCAATTTGCAAGGCATCTAGAAAGATCTTAATTGTGCCAATATGATAGGATGGTGATAACTCAAACTGAACTCCATCAGGTAAAACTTGTTTTTTGATTTCGTCGTTTAAAACTGTGATACCGCTCTTACGCCATGTTTCGGCATGATTCATTTCTGGAAAAGAGCTTCCTGCATACATCATATGGAGTGCTTCGTATAAGCGATGATTTCCAATATCAGTATAATTATTCATTACATAATCAGCTTGTTCCTTATAAGAGTTTAAAAATTCCATTAAAAAAGCTGGAGTAAAATGCGGCGAATTAATAAACATATTAAAATATGAAGACCAGTGATTAAGCCTAAAAGAAACGACAAAGGCTTTCCAGGCATATTGTTTATCATCAGGATAAGCACCTTGTTTGTTTTTTTGGATCCAATCGCGTACTTCAAATACCCATTCTTTTGCATATGTTTCATTACCAGTACTATTGTAAACAATTCCTAACGGCTCCCAAAAAGCAGTACGATGCAAAAAGGTAGTCAGTAATTGATCTTGAACAGGACGATACTGCCAGTTGATGTCTTTTCCGTAATCGTAAGCAGGATAGCCTTTGTGCGGTTTAAATTTGTGCAATAAAATATCATTCGCTAGTTCCAAGGTATTGTCGCTTACTTTTTTACCAGCATATTTTTGTCTGTCTGTACTGTTAAAATCTAAATTTTTAACATCAGTACGACCGCGATAATATTTTAAAAGCTGTTCACTGGCATCTTCGTACTTTTTTGCAGTAACCAATGCTTTTACTTTTTCAAGTCCCTTATAATCAAGATTAATAAGGTCGAAACTCGTTTTATTTATTTTGGTTTCCTGTGCTAAAATGTTTTGTGCAGAAAACAGAATAAATGCAAAAATGAATAGGTATTTGTTAGTCTTCATCTTTAATTTATGGAGTTACGATTTCTCTGTAAAAGTTATTTTTTTAATTTCAGCATATTTTTTTAATGCCTCTAAATAATAATAATCTGCATAATCCAGTGGTGTATCAATTTCTGAATTGTATAAAAATGCTCCAACACTATGTTTCAATAAAAAGAAATTATTTTCACCTGGTTTAGCTAAATAAGCTTCAGAAGACAATGATTTTAAAATTGCTTCAGCATAATCTTCATATTTTTTTCCGTCCTTAACCTGAGTGCTTAAGTCTAATAATCCGCATGCAATTACTGCTGCAGCCGATGCATCTCTTGGAGCTAGTTCATCAGTATCCATTGCATTATGAACATCAAAATCCCAAACAGGAACCTTGTCTTTTGGCATACGAGGATGATTCATTATAAAAGAAGCAATGTTTTCTGCCTGCTGTAAAAATTTCTGATTTTTAGTATTTGCATAACACATTGCATAACCATAAAGTCCCCAAGCTTGTCCGCGTGCCCAAGCCGAATCGTCTGTTACTCCTTGGTGTGTTGCTTTGCGTAGTACTTTACCCGTTTTTGGATCGTAATCTACCAAGTGATAAGAACTATAATCTTTTCTAAAATGGTTTTTAATTGTTGTTAAAGCGTGTAAATTGGCAGCGTTTGCATATTCTGGCTTATTAAATTGATTAGCGCCCCAATACAAATATTCAAGATTCATCATATTGTCGATAATAACAGGGTAGTGCCACCAATCAAAATCCCAAGAACGAATGGCTCCAACTGTTGGACTAAAACGAGCGTATAAATTTTGGGCACCATCTGCAAGTGCAGGAAGATAAGTTTTATCACCAGTAATTCTGTAGGCATTTCCGTAAGAACAATAAAGCATAAAGCCTAAATCGTGCGTGTTTTTTATATGTCGGATAGAATCTAGTGCAAGTGTGAACTTTTGTGCTTCTTGAGCTAGTTTTTTATCTCCGGTTAATTCATATCCGTACCAAAGACTTCCGGGAAAGAATCCAGTTGTCCAATCGGTCAAACCAGCAAGTCTAACAGTTCCATCGGGATTTGTCGAACGAGGGTTTTTTCCGGGTTTATACGTTTCAGCAGCTTTGCTTAACTGATAATGTATTACTTCAGATGTTTTTTTTAACCAAGCGAGTGAGGGATCATTTTGGTTGGTTTGCGCAAACGAACTGAAGGTAATTACAAAGGCAGTAAAAAATAGGTTAAAGGTTTTTTTCATAGTTTAATCGTTTTTAGATCTATATCCATTTTGATTGGATATTTACAAAAGCGAAGTTAAACTTGAGGTGCAAATTCGTCTTTCAGTTTTTGTTATAATTGTTTCGAATTTGTCTAAACACTGCTGTTTTACTGACAATTTTAAGCAATTCTACTGAAAATCGTATAAAAACAAAAAACGGTCTGAAAAGACCGTTTTTGATTTAAAATAGAATTAAGAAATTTCTATTTTTATTCTTTCACTATTACAATTGTTGCTTTGTAACCCGTACCAACATTCCATTGACTCGCTTCAATCACAACACCTTTATCATCATAAACTTGAAACTCTGCTGTATTTGGCGAAGCAGATCCTTCATTTAATGCTTCAAAGTCAATTTTATTAACTCCGTTTACCAAATTAATTTTAAAACCTTTAAACTCTCCGTCTAAACTTACTTCTGGCTCAACAACTTTATCGTTTAAATATACTTTTATTTTATCACCGTCTACAAAAGCAGCGTCGCGATAACGAATTGTAGAAGTAAAAGATGTTGTTTTAAAACTTCCTAAAAATTGATTTCGTCTATAAAAAATACCATCAACATTTGACTCTTTTTTATACAGATTTGTATCTTTAAAAAGCTCCTCTGGATTAACTTTTAATGGATCTGGTTTTTCGGCAACAACCGGCGGTTCTGCTTTTGGAGTATTTTCTTTAGGAGGAGGAATCACTTCTTTAACTTCTGAATTCTTTTTAGGAATCGGTTTAAATTTGGCGTTGAGTTCATCCTGCGAATATCCTTGTAAGCAAACACTAAACATAATAACTAAAAAAACTATTTTTTTCATATCTCTGAACTATTTATTATAGATTAAACACTATTGAGGTGTATTTATAAAAACAATTAATTGAAATATTTATTGTATTTACAGAATAAATTAATGTTCTCAAAAGGATAATTAATTTGATGCCGTTTAAGTTCAAAGTTTTTATGTTTCTTCTCTATTTTTAGATCGTACTGGTTTTTCTTTCGGCAGGTCTAAAATACCAAGAAACAATAGTTAAAGCGATCAACAATATTGGACCAAAATAGTCTTTGGCAGAATCTCCTATAGCAAAATGCGAAAAAACAGCTCCTGTCATTGCAAAAAAGAAACCAGCATATGCCCATTCTTTCAATAAAGAGAATTTAGGGATTAAAATCGCTATAACTCCTAAAAGTTTCCATACTCCTAAAAGAGTTAAAAAGTATAAAGGATAACCTAAGCGCGTTATCATTTCTGCTTCATCTTTCATTTTTAATAATTGCACAATTCCTGTCGCAGTCATTCCTAATGCCAGCCAAAGCGTAGCAATCCAGTAGATAATTTTATTTCTTTTGCTCATAATATTTTAGTTTAATGTTTTACTTAAAATTTCTTGTAATCGATTATGTGCCATGTTAATACCTTGGGCAAACGGCATTTTCAATGTTTGATCTCTAAGTTCAATTGATCTATAAATAATTTGAATCGTAAGCCTGCTGGTTTCATCGGTGATTTTTTCAAATTCTAAAAATTCCAATTGAGGAGAGAAGCTCGTGTTTTCCATTTCAAAAGTTCGTGTTATTTTTTGATTAGGAATATATTCATGTATAACTCCGTTTGCTTTAAAAACCACATTTCCATTAGGATCTGAAGTTTCAAACTGCCAGCCGCCATGTTTTTTGTTTTCTAGTTTCAGTACTTTTGTTCCCATCCATTGTTCTACAATTTCGGCTTCCGTATATCCTTTGAAAAGTAACTCCAAGGGAAGATCAAAATCTCTAGTAATCACTAATTGCTGTTGTCCATTTACGGCACTAACTTTAGTTTTTGGTTCCATGTATTAATCGTTTTTGGGTTTATAGTTCTTCATTATACTTTCTAATTTATTAAACCTGTCATCCCACATTTTGCGAAAAGGTTCAATAAAACTGTCGATTTCCTTAATTTTTTCTGGATTTAAATGATAGTGAATTTCTCTTCCTGTTTGTGTTTGGTGCAGTAACTCACATTCACTCAATATTTGTATGTGTTTTGAAATAGTCTGTCTAGACGATTTAAAATTCTCGGCTATGGCTCCGGGAGTCATTGCTTGTATAGCAACTAAACTTAAAATTGCTCGGCGGGTAGGATCAGCGATCGCTTGAAAAACATCTCTTCTAATTTCCATTATGCAGTTATTTGACTGCAAATATAATGCAGTTATTTGACTGCGCAATATTTTTTTTAAGTTTTTTTCAAAAAAAAACTCCTAAATAAATAATTTAGGAGTTTTCAATGTCTTTATTTTTTTTGAATTATGATTCTGATTTTAAAAATGTTACACTAAACTTAAGTTAGATTTTCTTAAGAGTAAGCTTCATTTCTTTTGTATCTAAAACCAGTTCATCTGTTGTAATCGTGCTTTCACAAGGGTATGGAGTACCAACTTCATCTTTTATCACTAAACTTTTTCCACCTTTTGTCAATGCATAAGTACCATTTGTAATCTCTCTAGTTAAAAAGCCAGTTACGTGCCCATCTTCTGTAAAAGTTAGGGTTCCGTCGCTTAGAATAACTGCTTTTAAAGAATCTGAAAGTGGCATTTTAGCTTCTACAGCAGTAATTTTCCAAGAATTTACAAGTTTATTTCTACCCTTAGCGCATGAAATAATTAATACTGCAGCCAATGCAATTCCGAAGATAAATAATTTAGATTTTTTCATGATTTTGTGATTAAAAATTAGACAGGAAAAGTTACAAAAAAAAGTATTACTCCTAACATTTTATTAACACAAAATGAATTAATGTATCTGATTTATAATATTTTATTGAAATTGTTATTGCTTTCTTAGGTTTTATTTATTTTTAGAAAAGGCTTAGTAAGACGCTGTTTTCTTTCCATTATAAAAGTTAATTAAGAGTCAAAGCTCCTAAAATTTCCTCGTACATAAATGGTCCTCCAGGATATTTGGCAGTATAATCAAGATTCATCCACACCTGACCACGTTCATCAATATGATAGTGAATTTTCTTTTTATAGCTTTCCTTTGGAAAAAGCACATTTTTGATTAGATAATTGACTTTTTCCAAATCGATTAAAGAACCAATCAGTATTTCAGGATATATGTGTCCTTTTGTATGAATTAATCGCGGAGTGCCGCCAATAGAACGAATTGCGGCTGCCATTAAAATAGAGTGATCGTCGCAGTCTCCAGAAAAATATTCTAATGACTCGCTGGCAGTTGCAATATAATCGCCCTCTTTTGGATCATTTACATAATTCCAGCGGCTGTTGATTTCTTTAAATACTGCAAAACATTGAATTATAGTTCTATAATCAGAATATCCTTTTATTCCTTTAAAATGTTTAGTAGTCGCCATTATAGCAAAATTCCTAACTTTTGGATTTTGATATTCGATCGCGTTTATAATTTTTGATTTGTTTGGAAACGGCAGCAGTTTTGCAACAATAATATCCTGAGGAAAAGGATTGTCTGACATAGTGTAAATCATCGAATTATAATCCTCAGAGATTTCGCTGAATCCATAATTTCCTATCACAGTTCCGTAAAACAGTATCAGCAGGTAAAGCGCAACACATAATATTATTATGGTTCGAAGGAGCATTAGAGAGAAAAAAACGGCAGAGAAAACTACAATAAAAATTAATACACGATCTAAGTTAAAAGCCCAGTTTAAATCGATTAGATTTTGATGCAGTATGATAAAAATAGGTATCGTTATCAAAAGACTCAACAGCATAATAATCACCCTATCCCAAGGTGATTTCACCTGTAATTTGGATTTTAATTGCGGAAAGTCAATTTTAGGAAAATTTATCATAAGAATCGAAAGCAGTTTTTACAGCGCTTTTACCGTTTCAACAAAAGTACTTTTTTTATCAATAATTCCGAGATCAAATAATTGATTTTGGATTTTGATAAAAGCTTTCTCATTTAAATGTTTTTGAGACCATTGTGTTAATTTCAGCCATTCTTGAATGTCTTCTGCTTTTTGATTGAATAATTCAGCCAATGTTTTATCAATACTCGGAATTTGAGCAAAATCAACAGTAGTTTTGTTTATAATTTCTAGGACTTTTTCAACAACTTTTGGATTTTTCTTCAAAAATTCGTCGCGAACTGTTATTACAAAAGACGGCCATGGAGTAGGACAGTCGCCAATGCGTCTAAAAATACCTTTATCTACAAGAGGTTTGGTCATAAAACGTTCCCACATAAAATAATCTGCAGTTCCGTTTGTCAAAGCTTCAACAGCACCATCAATTGTATTTATGATTTCAAATTGCAAATCATCACTCTTCCAGCCTTGCTCGTTTGCATTAACGTAAGCCATCAATTGAGAACCTGATCCAATTCTAGAAATTGCGGCTTTTTTATTTTTTAAATCTGCGATATTCTTAAAATCAGATTTTGCAGCCACGTGAATTCCCCAGATTAATGGCGATTGCACATAAATTTGAACAATTTTACTAGGGTTTCCTGCAACAATATCTTTTACAATTCCTTCAGTCAAGATAACCGCCATATCAGTTTCTCCGTCGCGCAGCATTTGGCACATTTTACCAGTTCCTTCTGGAATGTCCTTCCATTGCAAATCAATATTTTCTGCTTCAAATTCGCCGTTTTCAATGCATAAATGCCATGGCAGATTGAAGTGTTCCGGAACACCTGCAATTTTTACCGTTTTCATTGTAGTTAAGTTTAAGTTTAAGTTAAGTTTGGTATGCGTATTTAAGTTTGTTTAGTTTTTTAATAAATCAGCACGATGTTTTTCAGAAAGACATGGCTCTGCAAATTCAAAAACAGAAAGCGTTTCATATTCATTTAAAACACTTCGCACAATCGAATAATCTGTTTCTCTTGCAATTTCGACAGCTAGAAAAGTATCGTTTAAACTTTCAGACAAACAATTAATTGCTTTCAGTTTTTCGATTATAATTTCCTTGTCAAAATCTTTTTCTAAAATTAAAATCTGAACTATCGAATTTCCAGAACTTTCAATCGTTTTTTGATAGACCAAACGTTCTTCTTTTTCATCTAATTCAGCATAAAATAAATCGTCTGTTGCAATTAATGCTCCAAAAAAAGGAATATTATCTAATTTAAAAAGTCCCTTTTCTAAGTCTACAATTTCAGCCCACATAGTTTCTGAAACGGTTTCTTCTAGATAATCGCTATAGTATTTGAATAGGATTTTTTTATGTGTTTCTGCCATTATTTATTTTGTAATATTTTTTTGCGCAATCTCTTTTCATTATCTAATTCTCAAATTGACTAATTATCTAATTCTATAATTGCTTAATTAATTTCACTTATTATTGCTTTCAATGGAGATATAACAATTCTATAACCATCAGGATCCTGAAACATTTTTCCGTTTTCATTCCAAAAAGGATTTACGGCAGTTATAGTTGAAATATTATGATGCTCAAGCTTATCTATTAATTCGTTGTAATCTAAAATTGTTTTTGGATATAGGATAATAACATCATCTTCATCAAAAGAATGATTGGCTTTTACTTTAGATTGCGTAAATTCAAAATGCCAGTCTAAACCTGTTTTTCCAATAAAAACGCCGTCATAATCTTTATGATTCTGAAAATCACCTAATCGCTCAAAACCAAGAATATTGATATAAAAATTTTCAATTATTTCTAAGTTATCCGTGTGTCTTGCAACTCTTAAAAACATAACTTAAGATTTTATTTGATTAATATGATGCTCTAAATGTTCAACATAATCGGTCATTAGAAATTTTAAATCAATTTCTGAATGATCGCTTAAGATAATTTTATATGCTAAGGCTTTCTCATTGACAGTTTTCATGATTCTAAGAATTTGTTTGTTGATTGATAACCACAACTGTGTTAATTCCTGAATATCCATTGTTTGATATTGATTTAAATTTACTAAATCAATTTGATTGTATGGTCTGTGGTGATAAGGTTTTTCTAGATAATTAATTTCTGTAAAACGAACCAAATTATGAATTCCTGAATCTGTCAAATGTCCGAGGATTTCCTTTTTTGACCATTTTCCTGGATTTCTAGCTTCTAGAATTTCATCCTCTATTGTTGGAAAAAAAAGGAAATTTTCGTTTAGTAATTTTTCAAATTTAAGAATTGCATCATTCATAAATGATCTAATTTTCTAATTAACAAATTATCTAATTATTTCCCCGCCAATTTATTCAATGTATAAGTAATAAGCTCATCAACTGCTCTATAAGGATCCTCGCTGAATGTTCCTGATGCACGGTTGGCAATAATGGCATTTAAAGATAAAGCATTATGACCTAAAAGTGCCGAAAGTCCATAAATCGCAGCTGTTTCCATTTCTAAATTTGTGATTCTTTCATCCTCAAATTTAAAATTATCCATTTTACTGTTTAATTCCTCATCCTGAATATTTAAACGTAAAACTCTGCCTTGCGGACCATAAAAACCTCCCGCAGTTGCAGTAATTCCTTTAAAAATTTTATCAGATTCTATAAGTTGTTCCAGTTTTTCTGAACACGGAATTACATAAGGTCTTCCTTTACGGCTGTCCCAATTGGTATGTTTGATAAAAGCATCTTCAAGAGCTGCATTTGAAACTTCGTCGATTAAATAGGAGCGAAGCATATTATCTAAACCAAGTCCAAATTTCGACATTACAAAACTATCCACAGGAATATCTTCTTGTAAAGAACCTGAAGTTCCAATTCTTATAATATTTAATGAAGTTAGGTTTTCTTTTGGTTCGCGAGTTTTAAAATCGATGTTTACCAAAGCATCCAGTTCATTTACAACAATGTCAATATTATCAGGACCAATTCCAGTTGAGATTACAGAAATTCTTTTGCCTTTATAAATTCCAGTTTGAGTTTTAAATTCTCTTTTTTGAGTCGAGAATTCAATTGAATCAAAAAACTGAGTGATTTTTTCAACTCTATTTTGGTCACCAACAAAAATTATATCATTGGCAATATGTTCAGGACGAAGGTTTAAGTGATAAACACTTCCGTCTGGATTAAGTATTAATTCTGATGATTGTATCATTTTTTTTAGGTTCTAAGGGTTTGTCTGAGGTTCAAAGGTTTTTTGTAGAGACGCACGGCTGTGCATCTTGCTGAAATTCTAATTTTAAAAATTGAGATTTTCTATTTATCCGCCAACGCGTTTCGTTTTAAATCCTTTTTCTTTTAAAATAGCCATAATTTTATCTCGGTAATCACCTTGAATAATTATAGAATCATCTTTAAAAGTACCGCCAACGCTTAATTTTGTTTTTATTTCTTTGGCTAATAGTTTAAAATCTTCATCACTTCCTTCGTAACCTTCGATTATGGTAGTTGCTTTTCCTTTTCGTTTTTCAAACTTGCAGATCATTGGTTCTTTTTGAATGTAAAGAACATGATCTTGCTCTTGAACCTCTTCTGGTTCGTTTGACTCGATATGATCGGGAAACAAATTTTTTAATTGATCTTTAAAATCCATATGTTTTCTTCTTCTAACAAAATAAGCTCCAATTTAAAAATTAAATTCCAAATTCCAATGAAAGTTTGGAATTTGGAATTTTTAAAATTGAAACTTAAATAAGTTTTATTTTTTGATTAAACCTAGATCTACCAAACGTTCGTATAAATAATCACCAGCGGTAATATCATCAAACTTCTTTGGGTTTTCTTCATCAATACAATTTTCTAAACAATCTAAACGCATATCACTTACAGGATGCATAAAGAACGGTACAGAAAAACGTGAAGTTCCCCATAATTCTCTAGGAGGATTCACCACTTGGTGAATGGTTGATTTAAGTTTGTTATTAGTATGTCTAGACAACATATCTCCAACATTGATAACCAATTCGTCATCAGCTGCAATAGCATCAATCCAGTCGCCATTATGGTTTTGAACTTGAAGTCCTTTACCTTGAGCACCCATTAATAATGTAATCAAATTAATATCACCGTGAGCCGCTGCACGAATTGCATTTTCTGGCTCAGAAGTGATTGGCGGATAGTGAATTGGTCTTAAAATAGAGTTTCCATCTTTTGCATATTGATCAAAATAAAATTCATCTAAACCAAGGTGCAAAGCCAAAGCTCTTAATACATATACACCAGTTTTTTCAAGCATCTGGTAAGTTTCTTTTCCTACAGCATTAAAACGAGGTAATTCAGTAACTTCTACATTTTCAGGATATTCTGATGCGTATTTTGAGTTTTCATCAACGTATTGGCCAAAATGCCAAAACTCTTTTAAATCTCCCTCTTTGCGGCCTTTAGCATGTTCTTTTCCAAAAGAAACATAACCTCTTTGTCCGCCGATTCCAGGAATTTCATAATTATGCTTAGTTTCTACTGGCAAGGCGAAAAATTTTCTAATTTCACCATAAAGTTCGTCTACCAATTGGTCGTCAAGAAAATGACCTTTTAGGGCTACGAAGCCAATGTTTTCAAATGCACTGCCGATTTCATTTACAAATTTTTGTTTACGTTTCGGGTCGTCCGAAAGGAAATCACGTAAGTCTACACTAGGAATGTTTTGCATACTTTACATTTTTATTTAAGAAAAAAAAGGCTTTAAAAGCCTTTATATAACAAAGGTAGAGAATATTTTAGAATTGAATTTTAAAAGTTATAATAAAATTAAAATTTTATAACATAAATAAGTAAAATTGTTATATTTTTTTATATTTGATATATAAAAACCAAGAACTATGATCTTTTATAGAGAAAACCTTACAGATGAGCAGTTGCTAGACCTATACAAAAAACTGCTTAAGCCGCGTTTAATCGAAGAAAAAATGCTCATTCTAATTCGGCAGGGTAAAGTATCTAAATGGTTTTCAGGAATTGGTCAGGAAGCAATTTCTGTTGGTGTTACTTCTGTTTTAGACGAATCTGAATACGTTTTGCCAATGCATCGAAATCTCGGAGTTTTTACTACTCGAAATATTCCTTTGCACCGATTATTTTCACAATGGCAGGGAAAAGCAAATGGCTTTACAAAAGGCCGTGACAGAAGTTTTCATTTTGGAACTCAGGAATATAATATTATCGGAATGATCTCGCATTTGGGACCTCAGTTAGGAATTGCTGACGGAATTGCGTTGGCGAATAAACTTCAAGATAATAAAAAAGTTACGGCTGTTTTTACTGGCGAAGGCGGTACAAGCGAAGGCGATTTTCATGAAGCATTGAATATTGCTGCGGTTTGGAAACTTCCAGTAATGTTTGTTATCGAAAATAATGGCTACGGATTGTCTACACCAACGAAAGAGCAATATTCTTGCGAGAATTTAGCCGATAAAGGAATTGGTTATGGTATTGAAAGTTATATTATTGACGGAAATAATATTTTGGAGGTTTATAATAAACTGTCAAAATTAAAAGAAGACATGCAAAACGATCCGCATCCTGTTTTGCTCGAGTTTAAAACTTTTAGAATGCGCGGTCACGAAGAAGCAAGCGGTACCAAATATGTTCCAAAGGAATTAATAGAGGAATGGGAAACTAGAGATCCAGTCGTTAATTATAGAAATTATTTAACAGAAATTGGAGTTCTTACTACTGAACTTGACGAAGAGTTTCACAATGAAATAAAGCAGGAAATTGACGAGAATCTTGCCATCGCCAATGCTGAACCTGAAATAATACCTACTTACAGCGGTGAATTAGAAGATGTTTATAAGCCATATCAATACGAAGAAGTTATTTCGACATCCGAAAACAAGAATATTCGTTTTATAGATGCTATTCGTAATAGTTTGGAGCAGTCGATGCAGCGTCATAAAAACCTTGTCATGATGGGGCAAGATATTGCCGAATATGGTGGTGCTTTTAAAATTACTGATGGATTTGTTGAGTTTTTTGGAAAAGATCGTGTTAGAAATACTCCAATTTGCGAAAGCGCCGTTGTTTCGACAGCCATGGGATTGTCTATAAACAATTATAAAGCAATTGTCGAAATGCAGTTTGCTGATTTTGTTTCAACGGGATTTAATCCAATAGTCAATTTACTGGCAAAATCACATTATCGCTGGGGCGAAAAAGCCGATGTTGTGGTTCGTATGCCTTGCGGAGGCGGTACTCAGGCGGGACCATTTCATTCGCAGACAAATGAAGCTTGGTTTACCAAAACTCCAGGTTTAAAAGTTGTTTATCCCGCTTTTCCTTATGATGCAAAGGGATTATTAAACACAGCGATTAACGATCCAAATCCAGTTTTGTTTTTTGAACATAAACAATTATACAGAAGCGTTTACCAAGATGTTCCAACAGATTATTACACTATTCCGTTTGGAAAAGCGGCTTTGTTAAAAGAAGGAACTTCGATTACTATCATTGCTTTTGGAGCTTCGGTGCATTGGGCGCTGGAAACTTTAGCGAAATATCCTGAAATCAAAGCTGATTTAATTGATTTAAGAACGCTGCAGCCTTTAGATACGGAAACAATATTCAAATCGGTTAAAAAAACTGGAAGAGCAGTAATTTGTCAAGAAGATACCATGTTTGGAGGTATTGCGAGTGATATTTCGGCTTTGATTATGGAAGAATGTTTTGAGTATTTAGACGCTCCAGTAAAAAGAGCGGCAAGTCTCGATTCACCAATTCCGTTTACAAAAGCTTTAGAAGATCAATTTCTACCTAAAAATCGTTTCGAAGAAGTTTTATTAGAATTATTGAAATATTGATTGTAAAAATCACATAGTTTTGCATAATGAACATTTTTTTTATCTTTAAACCATAAAAAAATAACTTATGAAAAAACTATTTGTTTCGGTTTTCGCGATTACGCTGCTTTTTTCCTGTAACAAAAGTACTAAGTCTAACGAAGATAAAGCCTTAGATGTAAAATTTGACAAGTATAAAGATGGTTTTGTGACCTCTTTATGGAAAATTAGTCCACATTGGGCTTCTAGTGTTGGTTATCATAAACTAGATAGTGTTTTGGTTATTCCTGATGATAATCAAAGAAAAATAGTACTTGATTTTGTCAACGCGCAATTGGACTCTTTAAGCAAATTTGATATTGATAAACTATCGGACAATAACAAAACCGATTTTCATTTGATTAAAAATGAGCTCGAAAGCAATATTTTCAGTATTAAAGAATTAAAAGCAGGCGAGTGGGATCCTTCCGGTTATAATGTTTGCGGCTCTTTTGCCGAAATTTTAAATGGCACTTATGAAACTCCTGAAATTCGTTTACGTGCTTTTAATGCAAAAATGAACGCAATTCCTGCTTATTATGAAGCTGCAAAAAAGAAGATCAAAAATCCAACTGTTGAACACACTGAACTTGCAATAGCGCAAAACTTAGGTGGATCTTCTGTTTTTGATGCCGATTTAAAAGTTGCTTTAGAAAAAAGTAAATTAAGCGCTGCCGAGAAAAAAGAAATGCTTGATAAAGCCCAAGTTTCAATAAAAGCAATCAAAGATTATGCTGCTTGGTTAAAAGCTTTACCAAATAAAACTCCGCGATCTTTTAGACTTGGTTCTGCACTATATGCTAAAAAGTTCAATTTTGAAATTCAATCTAGTTATACAGCTGATGAGATTTATAAAATTGCAATTGACCATAAAAAAGATTTACACGAAAAAATGTTCGTTCTGGCTGATAAACTTTGGGCAAAATACAAAGGAAATGAACCAAAACCGACAGATAAATTAGATTTAATCAAACAGGTTATTGATAAAATATCTTTACAGCATACGACTCCAGAAAAGTTCCAATCTGAAATTGAGAAACAAATCCCAGAATTAACGGCTTATGTAAAAGCTAAGGATTTGTTATATATCGATCCATCAAAACCACTTGTGGTTCGTAAAGAACCAGCTTATATGGCTGGAGTGGCAGGAGCGTCAATTTCGGCTCCGGGACCTTATGATAAAAATGCAAATACGTATTATAATGTAGGAAGTATGAGTGGTTGGACTCCTGAAAATGCAGAAAGTTATTTGCGAGAATACAACGATTATATTCTTCAAATTTTAAATATTCACGAAGCAATTCCAGGACATTACACACAATTGGTTTACAGCAATCAATCACCAAGTATCATTAAATCTATTTTAGGAAATGGCGCTATGGTAGAAGGATGGGCAGTTTATGCTGAGAAAATGATGTTGGAAAGTGGTTATAAAAATTCTGATGAAATGTGGTTGATGTATTATAAATGGAATTTAAGAACTACCTGTAATACGATTCTAGATATTAGTGTTCATACTAAAAAAATGACTAAAGAAGCGGGAATCAGTTTATTGACTAAAGAAGCTTTTCAGCAGCAAGCTGAAGCAGATGGGAAATGGAAACGTGTAACTTTATCTCAAGTACAGTTATGTTCTTATTTTACAGGTTATACTGAAATTTATAATTTAAGAGAAGAACTTAAAAAGAAAGAAGGAGATAAATTTAATTTGAAAAAATTCCACGAGAAATTTTTAAGTTTTGGAAGTGCCCCAGTTAAATACATAAGAGAGTTAATGCTCTCTGAAGAATAATTGTCTTAAAAAGGTAGTTTTAAAACAGGTTTGGTAAGATTAAGAATCTCGTCAAACCTGTTTTTTTTTAATGCTAAATTATAACAACCAATCGTTTTCCATCAGGAACTTCTGTGTTCCATTTTTGTTCGATATCAATCAGATTTACTTTTTCAATATTTACTTTTAGTTTGTTTTGAGCCGCAAGTAGAAACATTTCGGGAAGAATTTCTGAAAACAATAGTTTAACTTCCTCTTTTGTCCAGCTTCCTAATCCTGAACCTGACAATTGTAAGTCAGCGCTTCGTAAAATTTGTGCTGATAATTGAATTGTATCTCCTGACATTGAGCCAATAGAAACATATCGTGTTTTATTTGTAAAATTTCCATTTCCTTTTAGAGTAGAAAGAATAAGTTCTGCCGAATGTCCCCACAAATAATCCAAAATAATATCGATTGGAGTGTTTTGATGAATTTTTTTAAGCTGAGAAATAAAACTTTCGTCATCTTGTTTTAAAGAAATAATTTCATCTGCACCAAGTTCTAAAAGACTTTGAAGTGTTTTTTCATTTCGCCCCGTAACAATTATTTTCTTTGCCCCGTAATATTTAGCAATTTGAACAGCCATTTGACCTGTAAAACCAGTAGCGCCATTTATTAAAACTGTTTCTTCAGGTTTTATTCCGGCTCTAAATCGTAAAGCCATTGCAGAACCTGCAACGGCATTTGGCATTGCTGCCGCAGTTGCACTGTCAAGTTCGTTTGGGATTATAACCATTCTGTTTTTTTCGACTATTGCTTTTTCGGCAATTGTGCCAGAAATTCCGCGGACATAAACTCTAGTTCCGTTTTCAAGTAAACCAATTCCGTCACTGCCAATTACAAATCCGTTTTGAATTTCATTTTCAGACGAATAATGTTTTCCGCTGGCAATTCCTTTGTCTAAGTTTGTAATTGCGACAGCTTCAATCGAAACTAAAACTTCGTTTTCATTGCTTGCAATTGGTGTTGCAAAATCTGCATATTTTGGCAATTCGCCTTTTTTATAAATTACTGCTGCTTTCATAAGGTTTAAATTTTATGAAGCAAAAGTAGAAAGGCGTTAATCGGCTGACGATAACATTTGTTATCAAATACAATTGAATTATTTTTTGTGTGCCAGTTTGCTTTTTATTCGGCTTAAGTGAACTGTACTTACACCAAGATATGAGGCAATATAATGCTGTGGAACACGCTGAACGATTTGAGGTTTTTCTTCGATTAAATTAAGATAACGTTCAGCAGGAGATTCTTTTATAAAAGAGAAAAAGTGTTTCATATAATCAAATGTTCTCTGAAAAAGCACATCGATTAATTGGTCTCGAAGTGCAGGGATTTCTTTAATTTCTTCTAAGATTTGGTCAACATCTTTTTTGTGAATCCACCATAAAATAGAAGGTTCAATTGTTTCTACAACAACAGGACTTGGAAACTTTTTAATGAAACTTTCGATAGAAGCAACACTTTGGTTTTCAAAAAAGAATTGAGAAGTTAAGTCTTTTCCGTTATTATTAAACCAAACTCTAACACATCCTTTTTGAATAATAAATAACTTTTTCGAAATTTCGCCTTCTTCCAAAAGAACCGTTTTCGCAGGTACTTCAATGCGATTGAAATGATTGATGTATTCATTCCATTTTTCGTCAGTTAGAGGAAATTTATTTCGGAATTGGTTAAACATGGGTTTTCTTTGTAAACAATAGTAATTATACTGAATTAGAATTATATCCAGTTTTAGTAGATAGAATATGGATTATTATAGGATTTATAAATTCTTCGTGTTCCATATTGAGATTTAATGATATTTTTTGAGTTGTACTCCAAAATTTTCCTTTCATATCAGCTAGTTTAATTTTGTCCAAAAAGTAAGAATGTTTTAAATTAAATGAAAAGTACTTTTCACTTATTCTTTTAATGGTTCTATTTTGATCAAAGGATAGGGAAGTTTTTGTAATTTCAGTTATATCTTTTGTTATGTTTTTATTCTGAAACAAAATTTCAAACTTCGCTGAACTAAATGGTGTTTCATAACTTTGAAGTTCTAAAATGAGTTCATCAGTTGGATCAAAAATTTTGATTAAATTTTTTCGAAGCCAATTAAATTTGATAGTAGAATAAAACAATAGTTCTTCATTTCTATATACAAATAGACTTTGTTTTTTATTCTCAACTATTTCTATTACCATTTAAAAACCTAGTTTGAATCCGTTCTCACTTCAAACAACTGCACTTGACTTTTTAATCTGTCAATCAATAAATTCATCATACGTTTGTTCAAATCAGAAGAATTTTGGATATAAGTATCGTATTCTTCGATTGTAAAAAGCGCCATGACAATTCCTTTTAGAGAATTTCGAAACTTAATATCTTTTTGAATCGAATTTTCTATCGTCTGAAGTTTCTTTTCGATAGTGTACGAATAAAAATCGGCTTTGTTTTTATTTACATAATTAATAAAAACGGCTATAAATAAATCATTTTGAAGCTTTAAAATAGGTCTAATCGTTTGATTTTGAAATAACTCATCTGCCGAAGATTGAGCACTTACAGTTCCTAAAGTTTCGCCTCTGAATTCTTTTAAAAAAGTGTCTCTATCTGCCATGTTTTTTCTTTAAATTTATAAAAATTTCAAATACAAAAAACTCTATTTTTACTTTTATAAATTAAAATTATGCGATTTCATACCAGAAAGTGGGTTAAGCCCGAAGATTTAAATCCTAACGGAACTTTATTTGGAGGAAAATTATTAGCGTGGATAGATGAAGAGCTGGCGCTTTATACTATAATTCAGTTAGAAAATCCGAGAGTTGTAACCAAACATATGTCTGAAATTAATTTTAGAAGTTCTGCAAGACAAGGAGATATTGTCGAGATTGGAATTGATGTGGTTAAATTTGGAAATACTTCGGTAGTTTTAAAATGTGCAGTTAGAAATATGATGACGCGTGAAACCATTATTACAATCGATGAAACTACAATGGTAAACCTTGATGAAAATGGTAAGCCTAGAGCCCATGGAAAAACTCAAATTGAGTTTGTAAAAGATCGTTTATAAATTACTTAAATCATTATAAATGATATAAGTAAATTGTACAGCAGATAAGTTGTAGGTAATATTAGCTTATGTCAAAATAAATATATACTATGAATTTAAAATCACTTTTGTTCCTTTTTTCGATTTTTGCAATTATCGTTTCTTGTAATTCTAAAGAAGAAAAGAACGATTACAAACAAGTTTTTTATCGCGCTGTAAATAAAAATGATACTGCAATTTTGGTTTTAAATATCAGTGATAAACGTTTTTTTGGACGTTATGAAATATTGTATCATAAAATTGGTAAAGATTCTGGAGATGTAAGAGGTGATATAAAGGGAGATACGTTTAGAGGTGATTTTCATTTTATTTCTAATGGCGGAAGCTGGAAAAGAGTCCCTTTGGCTTTATTACGGAAAGAAAATAAACTAGTTTTAGGAAACGGTGTAGTAGGAACTTATATGAATCTTCCTTGTTTTTTACCTGGAACTATAGATTACAAGAACTCAAAATTTACTTTTGAAGAAGTGGAATAATAGGTTCAGTCTTTACTGGTATCACATCTAGTTTAAAACTATGTACTTTAGTTTATTAGCTTTAATTGGTAAAAAAATAGCAGCAAATTGTACTAAGTTTCACAAATTAATTAGTGCTAATTAGTGTAATTTGCAACAAATAAATAGATACAGTAACCTTGCAGACTTTTAGTCTGCTAACTAAATCTAAGGACTTTTAGTCTATTGTGGTTTGGTTAAAATTTCTTTTACAAAAATTTCGCTTTAAGTTCTGGCGTTGGAATCATGCAGCTTTGTTTTTTGCCGTACCATTTGTAGCGATTTGCAGCAATATAATCGTAGATGTAATTGCGAAGTTTTTCTGGGAGAATTTTAAAGATTGTGATTATACTGTATAATCCGCCCA
Source organism: Flavobacterium plurextorum (assembly GCF_002217395.1). Classification (GTDB taxonomy): domain Bacteria; phylum Bacteroidota; class Bacteroidia; order Flavobacteriales; family Flavobacteriaceae; genus Flavobacterium; species Flavobacterium plurextorum. The sequence goes on from NZ_MUHD01000005.1 coordinate 139,518, forward strand.
AATCTTCGGCAATTTCAAATACAGCATCAGATTTATAATAATAAGCTACGGCAGGATTGTACATAATTATGCTGTCAATTTTAGTTTGATCGACACCAATATAAGTACAGATTTCTTTTCCTAAATCAGATTGCAAAGCCACAAAACGAAAAATGTCTTTTTTATCGTGTTTTATAATAAATTGAACGGCGTTACTGCATAAATTGCAAACGCCGTCAAATAATATTATTTTTTTGTTCTCTGCAGTTTTACTTAGCAGCGAAACTATTTCACTCTGTTTTTCCATTTTATATATACGCTTCATTTCGTCGTTTTCCGACTAAAGCTCCAATTCGCATTTAAAAATCCATTGACGATCAAGTATTAACGATCAACCATCAAACACAAACCATCAACTATTTCTTAGCAGCTTCGACAAGCTCCAATTCGTCTAAACTTACTTTTGAGGTAAAGATACCGTAGTTTACTGTTGCTTTATTTTTTTCGATAGAATCAATACTTCCCACAGATCTTCCGTCGAGCATTCTAACTCTGTCGCCGACTTTTAAAACAGGTTTTGGTTTTTCGATAATTGGCTTGAGTTTCTTTTCTTTTTTCTCTTTTCTAATTTCTTCCACTTTCACAGAAACTTCTGCAATTACTTCTTTTTTCTTTTCAATAATCGCTTTGTTTTCTTTTGGAGTTGCTTTTTTACGTTTAGAGTTTTCAATTTCAACAATTTTTAAAAACTCACCAATAAGTTCTTTCTTGTTTTTATTGTTGAAATATTTCTCCGCAATATCTTCTATTTTTTGACCAATGTAAATTGTCTTCTGATTGCTGTCGTATAATTCCTGATAGCTTTCTAGTTTTTGTTTGATTTTTACATTGATGTTTTCCATCTTTTTGCTTTCCTCGCGTGCTCGAGTTTCTTCTTCTTTTAAATTTAAAGAAGTTTTTTCCAGCTTTGATCTTTCTTTTTGAAGTGTTGCAATAGTTTTATCAAAGCGGACTTTTCCAACTTCGATTTTCTTCTTTGCACGGTTAATCAATCCAAATGGAATTCCGTTTTTCAGCGCAACTTCAAAAGTAAAAGAACTTCCCGCTTGTCCTAAAGCCAGTTTATACATTGGTTCAAGCGATTTTTCATCAAACATCATATTTGCATTTGTAGCAAATGGTAATTCGTTTGCTAAAATTTTCAAATTAGAATAGTGCGTTGTGATAATTCCGAATGCCTCACGATGGTAAAATTCTTCTAGAAAAATTTCGGCTAAAGCGCCTCCTAATTCAGGATCAGAACCAGTACCAAATTCATCAATTAAAAACATGGTTTTCTTATTGCATTTCTTCAAGAAATAATTCATGTTTTTTAATCTATAGCTGTAAGTACTTAAATGGTTCTCAATAGATTGATTGTCTCCAATATCTGTTAAAATTCGATCAAATAAGAAAGTCTCACTTCGCTCGTGTACAGGAATCAGCATTCCAGATTGCAGCATCAATTGCAGTAAACCAACAGTTTTTAAAGAGATTGTTTTACCTCCGGCATTTGGACCAGAAATTACAATAATTCTATTTTCCTGTTTTAGTTCAATAGTCTGCGGATGCGTAACTTCGTTTTTTTCTTTGTTATTTAGATATAAAATAGGATGATAAGCTTCTCTAAAAAACAATCTTCTTTCTTCCGTAATCGTTGGTAAAATTCCGTTGATTCGATTAGCGTATTTTGCTTTTCCGGCTACTACATCAATATCACTCAGGAATTCTTGATATTCAATTAAAAGCGGTAAAAACGGACGAATTGAATTTGATAATTGTTTTAAAATCCGAGTGATTTCTTCTTTTTCTTCGTATTCTAAATTGCTTAATTCACGCGAATATTTTAAAGTCGCTTCTGGTTCAATATAAGCAATGCTTCCTGTTTTAGAACTTCCTAAAATAGAACCTTTTACTTTACGGCGATACATAGCAAGAACAGCCAAAACGCGGCGATTTTGAACAAAGCTTTCTTTAATATCATCAAGATATCCTAAGCTGTTGTATTGTGTTAATGCAACGCCAAAACTTTGGTTCACTTTTCCTCGTACTATATTCATGCTCTGACGAATGCTCAAAAGAGCAGGAGAGGCATTGTCTTTTATTTCGCCGTATTTGTCTACAATTGCGTCAATTAAAGAAACAATGTCTTTTGTATATTCAACTCTTGAAGCTCTTGCATTTATATTTGGATAATAATCATCAAACTTTTTTAGAAAAGTAAGCAAGGTGTTTGTTGTTGACGAAAGTGTGGCAATTTTTCTAAAACTTCCTACTTCTAGAAAACTGTCTTCGATCGCCAGAAATTTAATTTCATGTGTTATCGCATCAAATCCATGATTTGGAAGCGCATTATTGTTTTGAAATGAAGAAACATATTCTGACGTTTGCATTAAAGCCTGCATCAATGTTTCTTTATCTCTAAAAGGTGTTATTTGTAAAGCTTTTTCTTTTCCAATATCTGTATTACAGCCAGCCGAAATAGTTTCGAGCACCGTTGGAAATTGTAAATCTTGTAATGTTTTTTCGGTAATAGATATCATTATATATCGTAAGTTGTAAGGTTTCAAAGTTACAAAGTTTTGAAAACTAAATAGTACTATTGATTAGTAGTTTGAAAAAAACTTTGCGTAATTTGTAATAAAATTTTAAAATGAAAATTAATTTATCTCAAGATTGGCAAGACGTTTTAAAAGACGAAATTCAAAAACCTTATTTTACAGGCTTAATGGAGACTTTAGATGTTGAGTATAAAACGCATACTTGTTTTCCTCCGGCTGAATTGATTTTTTCCGCTTTTAATAATTGCAGTTTTACCGATTTGAAAATTGTAATCATTGGTCAAGATCCTTATCATGGAGATGGAGAAGCCAATGGATTGAGTTTTTCAGTAAATGATACGGTAAAAATTCCGCCTTCACTTCGCAATATTTTCAGAGAGATAAATACTGATTTGGATTCGATTTTTATGCCGTCATCAGGAAATCTTGAAAAATGGGCAAAGCAGGGAATTTTACTTCTAAATGCTTCGCTGACGGTTCGTAAAGATAGTCCAAATAGTCACAAACATTTAAAATGGAATCTCTTTACAGATGCTGTAATTCAAGCTGTTTCTGACCAAAAAGAAAATGTTGTTTTTCTATTGTGGGGAAGTTTTGCTCAGAAAAAAGGATTAAAAATAGATCGCTCTAAACATTATATTTTAGAATCAGGCCATCCTTCTCCTATGAGTGCAAATCAAGGAAAATGGTTTGGAAATAAGCATTTTAGCCAAACAAATGCTTTTCTAAAATCAAAAGGGATTAAAGAAATAGAATGGTTGTGAGATTGATCTTGTCATTTCTCTCCGGAGGCTTCGGGATCGAAATGACAAAGCATTCCTTTTACCTGCTATTTATCTGCTGGTTTCTTTGTGATTTCTTCTAAAACAGCTTTCTTTTCGTAGTTTACTACTTTTAAAATAATCTCTTGATTTTTAGCTGTTTTTCCTTCAATAATATATACTTTTCCATTTTTGAATGGAACATTACTTTGGTCAAAATCTACGTCGCCATACGTCAATGTATTTTTTACATCGGCAGTATCAACCCATTTTTCATTTAAAGTTTGAACGGCTTTATCAGAATATTGAAAAGGTTTTGTTCTTAAATCATTTAAAACTCTGGCATTTGGAAAATAGTTGCAACGAGTATCTTTACCACTAAAAATAAGGGCTACAACAAAACAACCCATTACTAAACCAATCAAATAATATGCAAAACGGTGTACGAACTTCATGAAATAAAATTTTTGCAAAGGTACATTAAAGTTCCTTTAAAATACAAGTAAATTAATATCGTTGTCTGGCAGATCAAACCAGTCGCCAATTGCTTTATTTGTTAGAATTCCGTGGTATAAATAAATTCCGTTTTTAAGCCCTTTGTTGCATCTGATCGCACTCTCTAATCCGCCGTCTTCAGCAATTTGATGAAGATAGGGAGAAAGTATATTGCTTATTGATAACGAGGCAGTTTTTGAATAACGAGAAGGAATGTTTGGCACACAATAGTGCAAAACGTTGTTTTTGATAAAAGTTGGCTTTTCGTGTGTTGTTACTTCAGAACTTTCAAAACAGCCGCCAGTGTCGATACTAACATCAACAATAACAGCGCCTTTTTTCATGTGCTCTACCATAGTTTCAGTAACAATAATTGGGCAGCGTTCTTTGCCTCGCATAGCGCCAATTGCGACATCACAACGTCTTAAAGCTTTTAATAATGCTTTTTGCTGAATTGTAGAAGTGAAAATACGCTGGCTTAAATTATTCTGCAGTCGGCGTAATTTAGTGATAGAATTATCGAATACTTTTACGCTTGCGCCAAGTCCAATTGCGGTTTTTGCAGCAAATTCACCAACAGTTCCCGCACCTAAAATTACTACTTCGGTAGGAGGGACGCCGGTAATGTTGCCAAATAAAAGTCCTTTTCCAAATTCATCCGTAATCATTAATTCGGCAGCGATAAGTATTGAAGCTGTTCCAGCAATTTCACTTAAAGATTTTACGGCAGGATAAGTGCCGTCTTCATCTTTAATATATTCAAAAGCTAATGCTGTAATCTTTTTTTGCGCTAAAGCTTCAAAGTAAGATCTTTTTTTTGTTTTTAATTGAATTGCCGAAATGATAATAGTTTCTGGATTTATCATTTCGATTTCGGCTAAAGTCGGCGGTTCTACTTTTAATAAAAGCGGACAACCGAAAACCCTTTTGGTATCTTTAGTAATTTCTGCACCAGCATCAGAATATTCTTTATCTGTATAACTCGAACTTTCTCCAGCTCCAGATTCTATCATTACGCGATGACCTTCATAAGTTAAAGAATTCACGGCATCGGGAGTCAGACAGATACGCCTTTCCTGATAGCTGGTTTCTTTTGGAATTCCTATAAAAAGTTCTCTTTTAAAACGACCAACCTCAAGTTTTTCTTCTTGCGGAATTAATTGTTGCTTTGTAAACGGAGTTAAGGTAATTGACATGAGTTATGCAAAAAATTAAGAGTACAAATTACGTAAAAAGTTTTAGAATTAGTGTAAAAATTCTGCTAATACTAAGGTCAAATGTTAAGATATTATTTTCTCCATTTTAATGTCGGCTCTTTTGTAAACCCCCGCTTCTAAAGGGATTTCTACGAAACCAAATTTTTTATACAGATGAATTGCAGGAAGTAAAGTTGTATTAGAATATAAAAAGAGTTTTTTTATGTCATTTTCTTTCGCAATATCGATACAATGTTCAAGTAATTTGTTACCAATTCCTAATCCTTGAGCATTATCAGAAACAGCCATTTTGCTTAATTCGAATGTTGAATCATCAACTTTTAGTAAAGAAACTGTTCCAATAATTTCGTTATTATATTTCGCGTAGAAAATCATTCCGCCTTTATCGATAATTTCTTCCTGCGGATTTGAAAGTGTTACTTTATCTTTTTCTTCAACTTTAAAATATTTGGTTAACCAAGCTATATTTAAAGTTTTAATATGCTCTTTCAGATCTTCTGAAAAAGGAATTATTTCTACGGTATTTTCGGATTTCATAGTTGCATTTTTTGCATATTAAGTTTATGCAGTTGAGTTGAGAATTTTAAAGATAAATGTAGGTCTTCCAGATTTAGAAGTGCTTAACATCCAAAATGCCTTTTCGATACATTTACTTTTGTCTGATACCAATTTTTTGAGAGCACTTTTACATATTCTGGATAATTTGGATATCCAATAGGATTGTCTTTGCAATTACAAATGGGATCTTTTTCATAGATTATGAACATTTTTTTATAGGCTCCTACAATGCTGTAATCATGTTCAGATGTTTTAATGCAAAACATAATGCAATTTTTCGCTTCGCTAATTTCGATGTATTGGCAAAATTTAGTATTAAGCAATTGCTGAAATTTCTGTTTATCTTGAATATTAATTTTTGAGAATAGTTTAGAAATATCTTCGTTGTTTTCGATGTAATATCTTATACATTTTCCGTCTCCATCTGCATTTAGAGAAATACTATCTTTTATAAAATTACTATTTCGATCAATAATACTAACGATTTCTTTGCATTTTGCAATTTCAGAAGCTTCAATTTCATCTGATATAAAATCTGTTGTAATACCAACAACAAACAAGAAGAAAAGTCCAATTAAGATAAAGATAGACCCTAATAAAATAATTAATTTCTTTTTCAATGTTATTTGATTATTTCTAAGACCGTTTTAAAATTTACATAAATTTCAATTCTCTTTTTCCGTCTGCCAATAACTCAATTGTAATAGTTGATGTGTCTTCTGGAAGCAGATTTGCAATTTTCTCAGACCATTCTATAAAACACCAGTTTCCAGAGTATAAATAATCATCAACGCCCATATCCAGCGCTTCTGTTTCTTTGTTTAAACGGTAAAAGTCAAAATGATAAACAATTTGATTGTCAGAAGTGTAATATTCGTTAACCAATGAAAAGGTAGGACTGCTGGTAGCATCTTTAACGCCTAGATTTTTGCATAACTGCTTGATTAAAGTAGTTTTTCCAACGCCCATTTCACCATTAAAAAGAATGATTTTTTTAGGATTTGAAGCTAAAATTTGTGTTGCTGCTTCTTGAATTTGATCTAAAGAAAAAACGATGTTCATTGTTATGTTATTTTTGCCACGAATTTCACAAATTTTCACGAATTAAAATTTACTTTTTTGATATAAAATAAAAATTCATGAAATTCGAGGCGATATTTTTTTATTTCGGGTTAAAGACCAAAAACGGAATAATCATTTCTTCTAATGAAATTCCTCCGTGTTGATAGGTGTTTTTGTAATAACTTACATAATGATTGTAGTTGTTTACATACGCCAGAAAAAAATCATTTTTGGCAAAAATAAACGAACTGCTCATGTTTATTGCGGGTAAACCAATTGTTTTTGGCTCCTTTACTACGTAAACATCTTTTTGTTCATAGGTTAAACTGCGGCCCGTTTTATAACGCAAGTTTAGACTGGTATTTTTATCTCCCACAACTTTCGATGGATTTTTCACATTAATAGTTCCGTGATCTGTTGTCAGAATTAATTTAAAGCCTAAAAGTTGTGCCTGTTGAATGATTTCTAATAACGGAGAATTTTTGAACCAGCTTAATGTTAAAGAACGATATGCTTTATCATCCGAAGCTAATTCTTTTACAACTTCCATTTCTGTTTTTGCATGCGACAGCATATCTACAAAGTTGTAAACTACGGTAACTAAATCATTTGTTTTTAAAGCTTTGAAGTTTTCTGCTAATTTTTTACCGCCGGCATAATTGGTGATTTTAAAATAGTCTTCTTTAATATTTAAACCCAAACGTTTTAATTGTGCCGATAAAAATTCTGCTTCGTAAAGGTTTTTTCCGCCATCTTCTACGTCATTTTTCCAGTATTGCGGAAATTGTTTTTCCATATCCAAAGGCATTAAACCAGAGAAAATAGCATTTCTTGCATATTGTGTAGCTGTTGGCAGGATTGAAAAATACGGAACTTCTTTTTCTAATTTGTAATAGTTAGAAATTACAGTTTCAAAAGATTTCCATTGGTCGTATCGAAGGTTGTCGATCACAACAAATAGAATTGGTTTGTCTTTCTTTTTAAGTTCTGGAACGACTAATTCTTTGAATAAATTGTGAGACTGAATTGGTTTGTCGGCTTTTGGAGTGAACCAATCTTCGTAATTTCGTTCAATGAATTTTCCGAATTGTGAATTGGCTTCTACTTTTTGAGATTCTAGAATTTCAATCATCGCCTGATCGTTGATATTTTCTAGTTTTAATTCCCAAAAAAGCAGTTTTTTATAAAGTTCAACCCAATCTTCATAAGAATTAACCATTGCTAATTCCATCGAAATTTTCCTGAATTCTTTTTGATAATCTAAAGTTGTTTTCTCCGAAATCAATCTTGAATCGTCTAAGTTTTTCTTTAAACTCAATAAAATCTGATTTGGATTTACAGGTTTAATTAAGTAATCGGCAATTTTAGATCCAATTGCTTCTTCCATTATGTATTCCTCTTCACTTTTAGTGATCATAATCATAGGAATAGCTGACTTTTTTTCTTTCATTTCTGAAAGCGTTTCTAAGCCGCTCATTCCAGGCATATTTTCATCCAAAAAAACAATGTCAAAGTTGTCTTCCTCAAATAAAGCAATTGCGTCAAGACCATTGTTACAGGTTGTTACAGCGTAATTCTTTTTTTCGAGGAATAATATATGTGGCTTTAGAAGATCGATTTCATCGTCGACCCAAAGTATTTTTATTTTGTCCATAAACGAGTTTAATTTTAATGCAATTTAGAAGTATAGAACTTAAAAAGTATTAAAAATAGTATAAAATTAGGAATGTTAAATATAAATTAATTCTACTTTGATTTTTCTCTATTCTTGAAATTTAAGAAAATACTGATGTTAAATATCGATATTTTAAGTTAAAAACTAAAACCTGTTTATGGTTAATTACTTATATTTGTTGACCAAAAAATAGCCAACTAGTGACTCATTATAACAAACTTAAAATATTCAACGACCCTATTTACGGGTTTATATCTATCCCGAACGAACTTATTTATGATTTAATTCAGCATCCGTATTTTCAGCGTTTGCGTCGTATTTCGCAAATGGGAATGTCGTATTTGGTTTATCCAGGAGCAAATCACACACGTTTTCATCATGCTCTTGGCTGTATGCATTTAATGCAGAAAGCTGTAGATACGCTTAGATTTAAAGGAGTTGCGATTTCTGGAGAAGAAGAGAGTGCGCTTTACATTGCAATTTTACTGCATGACATTGGACACGGGCCATTTTCGCATGCTATGGAAAAAAGTATTGTTGAAGATGTAAATCATGAAGCTATTTCACTGTTATTCATGAATCAGTTAAATGATGAATTTGACGGAAAATTAAGTTTGGCCATTCAAGTTTTTAAAGGGGATTATCATAGAAAGTTTATGCTTCAATTGATTTCAAGTCAGTTGGATATGGATCGAATGGATTATCTAAAACGTGACAGTTTTTATACTGGTGTTGCCGAAGGAAATGTTAACTCTGAGCGTTTAATTCAGATGATGAATGTGGTTGACGGTGTTTTGGTAATTGAAGAAAAAGGGATTTATTCGGTAGAGAAATTTTTACTTTCAAGAAGATTGATGTATTGGCAGGCTTACTTGCATAAAACAAGTTTGGTGGCTGAGTTGATTTTGATGAAAGTTTTAAAAAGAGCAAAAGAATTGACTTTAAAAGGAGTTAAACTGCCTTGCAGTGAGCCGCTTTTGTATTTCATGCAAAACAAAATTACAATTGAAGATTTTGATGCTGAAAAATTGGATTTGTTTTCTCAATTAGATGATTTTGATATTATAAGTGCGCTTAAGGCATGGCAGAAACAGGATGATTTTATTCTTTCTACTTTAAGTAAAATGCTTATCAACAGAGATTTATTGAAGATAAAGCTGAGCGCAGAGAAAATTCCGATGGAAGAATCACAATCTTTAAAAGAAGAATTTGCTGAAGAACATCATATTTCGCAGTTAGAAGCAGGTTACTTTATATTTAGAGGAAAAATTAAGAATCAGGCTTACAGTAAAGAAGCGGAACCGATTCGAATTTTGAAAAAAGATAAAACAATTGAAGATGTTGTAGAAGCCTCTGATCAGTTGAATTTGAAATCGTTATCTAAATTGGTGACAAAATATTACATCTGTTTTCCAAAACAACTTATCTAAAATTAACATTTAAAATCTATTTTTTATATTTTTGTCGCGATGAAATTTACAGCAGAACAAATAGCGGGAATTTTAGAAGGAGAAGTTGTTGGGAATCCCAATGCAGAAGTTTCTAGGCTTTCTAAGATAGAGGAGGGCGAGGAAGGATCGCTTACTTTTTTGGCTAATCCCAAATATATCAATTACATATATACTACAAAAGCAAGCGTTACAATTGTTAACGACAGCTTTATACCTGAGCAGGAAATTACTACAACTTTAATAAAAGTAGAAGATGCTTATGCTTCTTTCTCTAAACTTTTACACTTTTACAATCAAGTAAAATTGAATAAGAGCGGAATTGAGGCGAACTCTTTTATGACGGAAGGAACTAAATATGGTGAAAATCTATATTTGGGAAGCTTTAGTTATATAGGACAAAATGTTGTTTTAGGTAATAATGTAAAAATTTACCCAAACAGTTTTATTGGTGACAATGTAGTTATTGGTGACAATGTATGTATTTTTGCAGGTGCAAAAATATATTCGGAGACAGTAATTGGAAACAATTGTACAATTCATTCAGGTACTATAATAGGTGCAGATGGTTTTGGTTTTGTGCCAAATGAAGAAGGAGTTTATAGTAAAGTACCGCAAATTGGTAATGTTATCATTGAAGATAATGTTGACATTGGTGCTAATACTACGATCGACAGAGCAACTCTGGGTTCTACAATTATTAGACAAGGAGTTAAATTAGACAATCAAATTCAGATCGCTCACAATGTAGAGATTGGTAAAAATACTGTGATTGCTGCTCAAAGCGGTGTTGCGGGTTCTACTAAAATTGGCGAAAACTGTATGATTGGCGGGCAGGTTGGTATAGCAGGCCACTTAATAATAGGAAACAATGTTAGGCTTCAGGCACAGTCTGGGGTTGCTAGAAACATTAAAGACGATGAAATTCTGCAAGGAACACCGTCACTTGGATATACAGATTTTAATAAATCGTATGTTCATTTTAAGAACTTTCCTAAGATTGTTGCCGAACTGGAAGAATTAAAAAAACAAATAATAAACCCAAAAAATGGAAATAATGGTTAAACAGAAGACCATCAAAAATGAAATTTCACTAACAGGAGTTGGATTACACACTGGAAAAGAAGTTACAATGACTTTTAAACCAGCTCCAATTAATAACGGTTTCACTTTTGTCAGAGTTGATTTGCAAGGTCAGCCAGTCATTGAGGCTGATGCTAATTATGTTGTTAATACACAAAGAGGTACTAACTTAGAAAAATTAGGTGTTAAGATACAAACTCCAGAACACGTTTTAGCTGCATTAGTTGGCTGCGATTTGGACAATATTATTATTGAATTAAATGCCTCTGAACTTCCTATCATGGATGGTTCATCAATATATTTTGTTGAAGCAATTGAAAAAGCTGGAATCGAAGAACAAGATGCCAGTCGTAATGTTTATGTTGTAAAAGAAGTTATCTCATTTACTGATGAAGCAACGGGAAGTGAAATTCTGGTAATGCCAAGTGATGACTATCAAGTAACAACTATGGTGGATTTTGGTACAAAAGTACTAGGAACGCAAAATGCTACACTAAAAAGCATAGCTGACTTTAAAAATGAAATTGCTAATTCAAGAACTTTCAGTTTTTTACATGAATTAGAGTCATTATTAGAGCACGGATTAATTAAAGGCGGTGATTTAAATAATGCAATTGTATATGTAGATAAAGAAATTTCTGAAACTACAATGGCTAATTTAAAGAAAGCTTTTGGTAAAGATGAGATTTCTGTTAAGCCAAATGGTGTTTTAGATAATCTGACTTTACATTATCCAAACGAAGCTGCTAGACACAAACTACTTGATGTTATTGGTGATTTATCTCTTATTGGAGTTCGTATTCAAGGAAAAATCATTGCAAATAAACCAGGTCACTATGTGAATACTCAGTTTGCTAAAAAATTGGCAAAAATCATTAAAATCGAACAGAGAAATCATGTTCCAGTTTATGATTTAAACCAAGAGCCATTAATGGATATCCATAAAATTATGGCAATGCTTCCTCATAGACCTCCATTTTTATTGATCGACAGAATTATTGAAATGTCTGATCGTCATGTTGTTGGTTTGAAGAATGTTACTATGAATGAAAATTTCTTCGTAGGTCACTTTCCTGAAGCTCCAGTAATGCCAGGTGTTTTAATTGTTGAAGCAATGGCGCAAACAGGAGGAATTTTAGTATTAAGTACAGTTCCAGACCCTGAAAACTATTTAACATATTTCATGAAAATTGACAATGTTAAGTTTAAGCACAAAGTATTGCCGGGTGATACATTAATTTTCAAATGTGAGCTTATTTCTCCTATCAGAAGAGGAATCTGCCATATGCAGGCAAATGCTTATGCAAACGGAAAATTAGTTACTGAGGCAGAATTAATGGCACAAATCGCAAGAAAACAATAATAAATAATCAATTTTATTGTTTAGGTTTACTGCCCCAAATTAGATTATTTTAATTTAAAATATAAAACATAGATGAATCAACCATTAGCATATGTTCATCCTGGCGCTAAAATCGCTAAAAACGTTGTAATTGAGCCTTTTACAACAATTCACAATAATGTTGTTATTGGTGATGGTACTTGGATTGGTTCAAATGTAACCATCATGGAAGGTGCCCGTATTGGTAAAAATTGCAATATTTTTCCTGGTGCTGTAATTTCAGCTGTGCCGCAGGATTTAAAATTTGGCGGCGAAGATTCTCTTGCTATTATTGGAGATAATTGTACAATTAGAGAGTGCGTTACTATCAATAGAGGTACAGTTGCTTCAGGACAAACTATTCTTGGAAACAATTGTTTAGTAATGGCTTACGCTCATATTGCGCACGATTGCGAAATTGGTAACAATGCAATTATTGTAAATGGAGTTGCTTTAGCAGGTCACGTAGTGGTTGGTAATCACGCAGTTATTGGCGGTTTGGCTGCTATTCATCAATTTATTCATATTGGAGATCATGCTATGATTTCTGGTGGATCATTGGTTAGAAAAGATGTTCCGCCTTATACAAAAGCGGCAAAGGAACCATTATCTTATGTTGGAATTAACTCTGTAGGTTTAAGAAGAAGAGGTTTCAGTACAGATAAAATCAGAGAAATTCAAGAAATTTACAGAATTCTATATCAAAAAAATTACAATACAACACAGGCTTTAAGTATTATTGAAGCCGAAATGGAAGCTACTCCTGAGAGAGATGAAATTCTAGATTTTATTAGAAATTCATCAAGAGGAATTATGAAAGGTTATTCAGGAAACTATTAAAAATAAAATTTAATTGTTTATTTGTTTAATCGTTTATTCGAAAACAAATCAACGATTAAACGATTCAACAAAAAATTAAATAAAACAAAGTAAAATGGCATCTACATCAGATATTAGAAACGGATTGTGTATTAAATTTAATCACGATATCTATAAAATCATCGAATTTCTTCACGTAAAACCTGGAAAAGGTCCAGCTTTCGTAAGAACTAAATTAAAAAGTTTAACAACAGGAAAAGTATTAGACAATACATTTTCTGCTGGACATAAAATCGAAGATGTTCGTGTTGAAACACATACTTTTCAGTTTTTATATGCTGAAGGAGATGAGTTTCACTTCATGAATGCTGAAACTTTTGAGCAGATTTCTTTAAACAAGAATATCTTAGATGCTCCAGGATTATTGAAAGAAGGTACAAATGTAATGGTTCAGATTAATACTGAAACTGATTTGCCTTTATCAGTAGATATGCCGGGATCTGTAATTCTTGAAGTTACTTACGCAGAGCCGGGAGTAAAAGGAAATACAGCTACTAATGCAACTAAATCTGCTACGGTAGAAACTGGTGCGTCAGTAAACGTTCCGTTGTTTATCAACGAAGGAGATAAAATTAAAATTGATACAGCTTCAGGTTCTTACATGGAGCGTGTAAAAGAGTAGTTTATCTATTAGATAATTTGTCAATGAGTCAATTAGAAAATTGATACAGCAAAAGTTGAATAATTTTGTTTTCTAATTGACTCATTTTCTAATTGACACATTCTCTAATTGACAAATTTTCTAATTATAAAATATGAAATTTCCAAAAGTTCACTCTTTAGAAGAAATTGCAAATTTGCTTAACTGCGAATTTATTGGTGATAAAAACTTTCCCGTTTTAGGCATGAACGAAATTCATGTTGTAGAACCAGGAGATATCGTTTTTGTTGACCACCCGAAGTATTATGACAAAGCTTTACAATCTGCCGCGACTATTGTTTTAATTAATAAAAAAGTCGATTGTCCAGAAGGTAAAGCTCTTTTAATTTCTGATGATCCTTTCAGAGATTTTAATACGTTAACCAAACATTTTAGACCTTTTCAAGCGACAACTGTATCGATAGCACTTTCTGCAACTATTGGAGAAGGAACTGTTATTCAGCCTAACTGTTTTATTGGAAACAATGTTACTATTGGTAAAAACTGTTTAATACATCCAAACGTTACTATTTATGATCATACCGTAATTGGAGATAATGTTATGATTCATGCAGGAACTATACTAGGAGCTGATGCTTTTTATTATAAAAAACGTCCTGATGGATTTGATCAGTTAATTTCTGGCGGTAGAGTAGTAATTGAAAATAATGTTGGAATAGGAGCGCTTTGTACAATTGACAAAGGTGTTACTGGAGATACAACTATTGGAGAGGGGACAAAATTGGATAATCAAGTGCATGTTGGACATGACACAGTTATCGGAAAAAAATGTTTAATTGCTTCTCAAACTGGTATTGCCGGCTGTGTAATTATTGAAGATGAAGTGACTATTTGGGGACAAGTAGGTACAACAAGCGGAATCACAATTGGAGCAAAAGCGGTTGTAATGGGGCAGACAGGTGTTACGAAATCAGTAGAAGGAGGTAAGTCTTACTTTGGAACACCAATTGAAGAATCAAGAGAAAAGTTAAAACAATTAGCCAATATCAAAAAGATTCCTGAAATTCTAACTAAATTGAAGTAATATGTCTATAAAAGAGTTTGTTCAAAAATTTTATAAGTCGGATGCCTTAATTGATAGTGAAATTCTTAAAACGTATCTCCATCCTGAAGTTATTTTAGAGTGGAATAGCAGTAAAGGATATATTGAGATGAATCATGACTCAATGCTGGAAATGGCCAATGAGCTAAGTCGAGCTTATGTTCGTTCAAAAGTACGAATCAGCCATATTATTGCTGAAGAAGATTTAGTTTCAGTACGTTATTCTCACTATGTAAAAACAATTGAGAATCCTCGTGAAGAGATGCTGCTTGCGCATTTTTCTGCATTTTGGCAGATAAAAGATGACAAACTTTATAGAGGTTATCAGATGAGTCAATTTTCTTAATATTTTTTTGACAATAAAAGAGGCAAAATACATTACAAAACCTTATTTTTGCAACACAATTTTAAAAACTACATAAAATATATATCATGAGTGTTTTAGTTAATAAAGATTCCAAAATAATTGTTCAAGGATTTACAGGGAGCGAAGGAACTTTCCACGCTTCTCAAATGATTGAGTACGGTACTAATGTTGTTGGTGGTGTTACTCCAGGAAAAGGAGGAACGAGTCATTTAGATCGTCCAGTTTTTAATACAGTAAAAGACGCTGTTGATCAAGCTGGTGCTGATACATCTATCATTTTTGTACCGCCTGCTTTTGCTGCAGATGCAATTATGGAAGCTGCTGACGCTGGAATTAAAGTAATTATTGCTATTACAGAAGGAATTCCTGTAGCAGATATGATTAAAGCAAATAATTATGTTAAAGAAAGAAATTCTAGATTAATTGGACCAAACTGCCCAGGAGTTATTACTCCAGGTGAAGCTAAAGTTGGAATTATGCCAGGTTTCGTTTTCAAAAAAGGTACAGTTGGAATTGTTTCTAAATCAGGAACTTTAACTTACGAAGCTGCTGACCAAGTTGTAAAACAAGGTTTAGGAATTACTACAGCTATCGGAATTGGTGGAGATCCAATCATTGGAACTACAACTAAAGAAGCTGTTGAATTATTAATGAATGATCCAGAAACTGAAGTAATCATTATGATTGGTGAAATTGGAGGTCAATTAGAAGCTGATGCTGCAAGATGGGTAAAAGCTGATGGTAACCGTAAGCCAGTTATTGGTTTTATCGCTGGAGAAACTGCTCCTGCTGGTAGAACAATGGGTCACGCAGGTGCTATTGTTGGTGGTTCTGATGATACAGCTGCTGCTAAAAAACAAATTATGAAAGACAACGGTATTTATGTTGTTGATTCACCAGCTGAAATTGGTAAAAAAGTAAAAGAAGTACTTGGATAATCTTCAAGTTATTTAAAATAACAAATTCCAAAAAAGTCTCAATATCTTGTTGAGACTTTTTTACATTTTTAAAATGTTGGAATATAAATTAAAAACTTAGCAACTTTGTGTCTCAGTATCTTAGGAGCTTAAAAATAAAAAACGATGAGTAAAGAATTAGAAAAGTTTAAATCAAGTAATAGTTTTACTTTTACTGTAAATGATAGTTTAGAGGAAGTTTGTAATGCTCCTGAAGGAAGTGCTGGGATTTTTGTAGTTTACGAAATTGATGGAGATGCAAAAGAGCTAATCATGGCAGGTTCTACAGGAACTGTGCAAAATGACGGAACTCTTAAAAGCAAAAGCGGAGGATTATACGATAAAATTGTAAATGGACACCAGTTTGCAAAAACTGGAAGAAAATACTCTTGGCCGGCGCAAATGAAATTAGAGAATATCTCTGTTCTTGAAGTAGTTTGGTATGAAACTTTTAATGCAGATGTAAAAGCAATTCCAACTGCTGTTGAAGGACAAGTTTTACAAAATTTCTTAGATGAAAACGGAAAATTACCAAGATGGAATGTTGCTTTCTAAAAGCTGTTTCTTAATGTAAATTACCAAAGCCTTACTTTTAGTAAGGCTTTTTTATTGAGTTGATGTAAAATTATTTGAGTAGTTTAAATCTTACTTTTTATTGTTTTGAAAGAATGAATATTTTTTTAACATTTATTTAAGAACGCTGACACAGTCTAAGTT
>NZ_MUHD01000050.1 GCF_002217395.1 Flavobacterium plurextorum
ACATTTCACATTTTACCTTTCATATTTTTCAACAATAATAATTATACTTTCACGTGTCCCCAATTTTCACCGCTTGCAATTCTGCGTATCTGCATTTCGCTTACGCCAAATTGTTTGGCGATCATTTTTAGACGTGTTTTTTGTTCTGGTCTTGCTAATATTTTCTTGATTAACATGACTTTTGTTGTAGTCAATTTTCTTCCGTCAGCTTTCAAGTTGTGCTCGATCAGGTTTTTCTTAGCTTGAATTACTCTCGGACTTTTACGACTATGCGCCATCATTTCGGCTTTTGTGGCCCAGCATAAATTGTGCACATCGTCATTGCTTCGATTGTAGTCTAAGTGAAGTACATAAGTCTGTTCTTCTGATTCTTTAGGAATAAAATAATGGGCAACTAATTTGTATAAAAAAAGGTATTTGTTAACGATTTGATCGTCTTTTTTTACCTTAAATCTGAAAGTAGGATAACCATCGCTTAAACCGCCTTTTAAAAGACGTCCATTTTCAATTTCATCTGTGAAGCTTATTAATCGGCCTCTGTTTGAAATGGCGTATTTAAGTTGTAATGAGGCATTTATTTCTATTTCTTTGAATTTTTCGTCAGGGTAAAATCTGTGTTGTGGCATTTTCGTTTACATTTGATTTTTGAATCTCAAAGATAAAGAATTGATCAAAAATGATCGCTATCGTGCTGGTTATGAAGCATCAGTTTTATGATTCTTATAACGCTAATTTAACGTTTTCTAATTTTTTTTGGCAATTTGCAAAGTCCTTCACGATGAAAAAATGCGAATGATACACTTTTTTGATTTTTAACCTTATAGTAAAACGACACTTTAGAACTCAAAAAAATGTCTGAATTTTATTGATCCAGCCAGTTTTTGAAATTAGTGATTTCTTTTTTGCTCAAAATTATAGCATCATTTTCAATAGGAGGAACGGTAAGAATCAGTTCGATTTTTTGGTTAGAGTGTTTTACGACTTCTTTTATTGTACTTCGATTTACAATGTATTTACGATTTATCTTAAAAAATGTAAATGGATCGAGGTTATTTATAATATCTGTTAAAGTACTATTGTATAAAAAACTGTTTCCAGAATTTACATATATAAACAAATGCTTTCCAGATGCGGCAAAATAGGTGATTTCGGCTTCGTTTATAGAGATAAGCTTATAACCGTGGTTGACTAAAAAATGACGCTGTATTTTGCTTGTTTCGGGGTTTTCGATTACAACTAATGATTGCAGTGCTCCATCGCTGTTAAAAGTTTCCTTTATTTTTTTGAATTTGATTAAGGCTTCAAATAATTCTTGTTCTTCAAAAGGTTTTAAAAGATAATCGATCGTAAAGTGTTTGAAAACAGTAATGGCGTAAGAGTCGTAGGCAGTAACAAAAATGACAGGGCAGGAGATCGTTGTTTTTTCAAAAATCTCAAGACTTTTTCCGTCGCCTAAATGAATATCCATAAAAACCAAGTCAACATTGTTTTCTGAAAAAAAGGCAACAGCTTCTTTTACAGATTTTAAAACTGCAATTTCGGCTATTTGTAAAATGTCCTGCTGTTCTAAAATTGATTTCAGATAACTTGAAGCAAGATATTCGTCTTCAACAATGGCAATTTTCATTTTTAATATTTCGTTTATAGAATCGAAATTCTAAGGTTGATTTTGCAAAGATAGTTCACTCTGTTTTTTTTACAACGTTTTTAAAAGCAAAAAGGTCCAGTTTTTTGAACTGGACCTTTTTTTCTGATTTTGAATGAACTTATAAATTCGGATTATTTAATCTCGCATCTGCTGGATAAATAATAGTGTAACGCGGATCGTTTTGTAGTAAAGTGTACTCTACATTCATGAATTTATGAACAATTTGTTTTTGAGTACTTCTTCTTAAATCAAACCAGCGGTGACCTTCTACAGGAAATTCTCTGCGTCTTTCTTCAAAAATGAAGTTAGTTAGATCAATCGCATTCATTGTATTAATGCTGCTTGCCAGCTGATCATATCCTGCTTGTGTATATCTGTTTTTAATGAAACTTAAAACTGTTGCTTTAGAATCGTTAATATTGTCCAATTTCAATAAAGTTTCAGCTTTTGTTAAATATAACTCTGAAGATCTGAAAGATGATTTTTGATCGTCATTTCCGCCTTTTAAAATTCTAAAACGGCTTCCGCTTGCTCCAAAGTAAAGTGGGAAACGTAAGTCAGTTGTTCTATTGTAAGCTGCAATTAAATCAGCAGATGCAAAAGAAGCTCTTTTTAGACCAACAATATAACCATCTTCAAGTGCTAAAATAGATTCTTTTCCATCGTATTTTGTAGCTAAAACCGGCGTTGCTTTTAAGTCAATTAAGGTGTTTTTGATTTCTAAAGCTTTATTGGCAGCATCAAGTGATTTTTGCCATTGCTGTTGATACAAATACAAACGGCTTTCTAAACTGTATAGCGCCACTTTTGAGAAACGGTAATTTAAACCTTTTGGCTGTGTACTTAAATTAATTAATTTTTCAGCTTCTTTAGTATCAGAAATAACTTGATTGTAAATAACGTCTACACTCTGCGGAATAAATACTTGCTCCAAATCAATCTCTAAAGCTAATGGAACTCCTTTGTCTGAAGCTGCAGTTGCAGGATTATAAGGTTTTCCAAAAAGATTTATTAAATCAAAATTTGCCATTGCTCTCAAAGCATAAGCTTCTCCAATTAATTGATCTCTTTCTTCAGATGCTGCTACTTTATTAGACGCTTCGTTGATAACTACGTTCGTATAAAAAATTACATTATATAAACCTTGATAATGAAAATTTAGCGTATTTCGATCCGGATTTAGATCTTTCCAGATATGTACATCTTTGTAAATAGCAGTTTCGCTGTTATCTTCATTCAGGATTAGTTCATCTGTACGAGCGGCACTCAATGATTTGTGTTCTGGGTACAGCGCATATGCTGTTGTTAAAACCGCACGAAATTCAGCTAACGATTCTGGAATTACTTTTCCTACCGGAGTAATATCCAAATAGTCATCGCAGCTGCTAAGTGCAATAGCAGCAACGAAAAGTGTTATATATTTTGAGAATTTTTTCATCTTTTTTAATTTTTAGAAAGTTACATTAAATCCTAAAGTCAACGATCTAGGAACTGGCTGTGCGTAAATGTTTCCGAAAGTTTCAGGGTCAAAATAACCTTTGTAGTCTGAGCTTATTACGAACAAGTTTCTTGCTTCAATATTTACTCTAATACTTTGAATGTCGATTTTGTCTAAGAACGTTTTTGGAAAAGTATATCCAAAACGAACACTGCTTAATCTCATATAACTCATTTCGCTGACCCATGTGTCTAAATAGTTATAAGTATTAATTGGGTTACCGCCAGAGAACCAATTGTAAGCCATCCATGAATCTCCTGTACCAGAATCTTTACTTGTAATTCCAGGTAAGTTTGAAGAAGTGTTATTTGGTGACCAAGCGTTTAAAATATCAGTCGTATAGTTTTGTCCTCTATCTACAAGTGTTCCGTTGTATGGAGGAGTTCTTGTAACAGTTTGTTTGATGTTAAACGAAGCTGCTATAGTAAGATCAAAATTGCTTACTTTAAAAGTATTGATTAAACCTCCCGTAAATTTTGGATCTTTATCTCCCAAGTAAGTAAATAAATCTCTAAACTCTGCAGCACTTAAATCTGATTGCGAGAACATACCTGGAAAAACACCAGCAAGTGGATCATATAAACCAAAGAAAGTCTGTGCATTTACAGTTTCTCCTTTTTTATTAACAAATAACGGGTAACCGTTTTCGTCAATTCCGTTTGTTTTGAAACCAAATACAGCATTTACAGCATGTCCTTCTTGGTTTGGTAAATAACTATTATCTCTTATTTCTAAACGATCAACTTTACTTTTGTTATGTGCAAAGTTAAAATTGGTGTTCCATTTAAAATTTGGACGGTCTATGTTTTTTGTAGATAAAGCGATTTCAAAACCTTTGTTGCTTACCTGTGCCCAGTTCATGTTTGTAAATTCAAAACCATTTTCTAATGGTAATGCTTTTAAGCCAATTAAATCGGTACTTTTTCTTCCGTAAATATCTGTTACAAGAGTAATACGGTTGTTAAGCACACCAAGGTCAAAACCAAAGTTTGTGTTTTGAGTTTTTTCCCAACGCAATTTGCTGTTTGGCGGACTTAATACCACAATTGTAGATTCTGATTGTCCAGGAAGGATAGTAGTTGTTTGGTTACTTCCAACTACGTAAGGCGAAGTGTTTTTATCAATATTTCCTTGTAAACCGTAAGAAGCACGAAGTCTTAAGTTAGAAATTACTTTACTGTCTTTTAAGAAATTTTCTTGAGAAACTAACCAGGATCCAGATGCTGACCAAAGTGGCAAGTATTTGTATTTAGGATCTACACCAAATAAATCTGAACCATCATAACGAACACTTCCGTAGAAACTGTATTTTCTTTTGTAAGTATAAGATGCTGTTGCAAAGAATGAAACAAAAGCATTTTCGTATTCATTTTTTACATATGTTTTGTAAAATGACTCTTTAGCAAAAGTTGAATTTGGGAAAATAATTTGCTGTGTAGTCAAAGTTTTTTCGTCAAAACCAAAACCTTTAGTTGCTATAGAAGTAGTTTTATTTCTTCTTAATTCATTACCAGCCATTACTTCAATTTCGTGATTTTCCCCTAAAGTTTTAGAGTAATTCACCATTGTTTTTAAGTTGTACTGAAAAAAGTCTGTGTTTGTGTTTTGAATAATTCCACCATCAGGTAAGAAGTATTTTTGCGTATTATCAGCAAAATAGCTTGATCTTTCTCTTTGTCTTCTAGTGTAAAAAGTTTCCTGACCAGCGTATTTTTCGCTAGAAGAGTTATCAAACTGTAAACCTAACTGGCTTGTTACTCTTAGATCTTTAGTGATTTTATATTCAGCATCAAACAATGCTTTTATTGCTCTCGTTTTTAAATCGTATGAAGTATTGTTTCTCTCTTCTAAGAAATTAAAAGGAAGTTTAATATCAGAGTATGACGCGATATCCGGGTCATATTTATAGCTTCCGTCTGCATTGTACGGAGTTAAATATGGATTTACGTTTCTTGAGTAATTTGCTGGATTTGTAAATCCATCAAGATCTGTTAAGTAAGATGTCGTTTTATTTTCGGCACCAAAAATTCCAATACCAACTTTAAATTTATCAGTAATCTCGTAGTTGTTTTTCAATGTTAAGTTGTAACGTTTGAAACCTGTACCAACAGTAGCTCCGTTTTCGTCATAATATCCTAGAGAGAAGTAGTAATCAGATTTTTCGCCACCGCCAGATAAACTTAAACCATGCTGTGTGTTAACTGCATCTTGATACAATAAGTTACCCCAATTTGTATTTTGCTTTCTTAAGTTATTGATTGATTGCTGTGTTCCTGCACTTAAAGAAGAGAAACCACCGGTTCTGAAGGCATCTAATTCATTCGCTCCGTTTAAGATACGAGCAACTTCACCACCGGTGTCTCTATATGTCAAATCTGCGCGACTTGCCATGTTAAGTTCTAAATCAACTTTTTGACTTGAATTTAATAAGTTCAATTTGTCAAAATCAGGTCTTTGAGTAATAAAGGTATTTGTGTTGAAGTTTACAACCATTTTACCTCTGCGTCCTTTTTTTGTAGTTACTACAATTACACCATTTGCAGCACGAGCACCATAAATGGCAGTTGCCGCAGCATCTTTTAATATCGTAATATCTTTAATATCGTCTGGATTTAAACCTGCAATAGAATAGTTTGCAAGTTGATCGATATTTTCTTTGTCATAATTTTTAGGAACATCATTATTTTCTAATGGTAATCCGTCAAGTACCCATAAAGGATCTTGTGTACCATTAAGAGATGCTGTACCTCTAATTCTAATTTTGGCTGGCGCTCCCGGCGCTCCAGATGGAGTTGTAACGGCAACACCCGCAACTTGTCCCATTAATAATTGATCGACACCAGAAACTCCAGATTGCTGAATCGAAGCCATGTCAACCTTAGTAATAGCCGAAGTCAGTTTTCTTTTTTCGATTTTTTGGTATCCCGTTAAAACCACTTCTTGAAGCTGTGCAACATCAGATTTTAAACGGATTGTGTATTCTTTTTGAGAAGTTATTTCAAGAGTATATGGTTTATATCCCATAAAAGTAACTCTTAAAGAAGTAACATCTTTACCAATTTTTAATTGAAATTTACCATCAAAATCACTTGTTGTTCCAATGGCTTCACTGTGTATAATTCCTGCTAATGAAGTTTTATTTGAAATTGAATTGTTCTCTACAAAAACTGACGCACCAGGTATAGGAGACTGGTCAGCTTCGTCAAGAATGATTCCGGTAATGGTTCTGTTTTCCTGCGAGTATCCTGCAATGGCTAGGAGAAGCAGTAAGACATTTAGAAATTTTTTCATGTTTTTGTATTGTATATTAATTGACTGTGTTGTTTAGTGCTTTCTCGATTCTTTGAATTAAATCGGTATAATGATTTTGGGTCGATTGATCTCCAGTATTCTTTTTCAATTTTATTAATCTCAAGACTGTACTCAATTCTCCTTTTTTATCAGAGGTAATTTCTGTAACTCTTTTTAAAGAAGTTTGATTGATATTTCTCGCCATTTTTGAATCTTCTAAATAGTTGCATAAATGCGGCATTTTTAGTGTTTCCTGAATGTCGATTATTTTTTTACCATCTGTTTTTTCAAATATTTTATTTGTTGAAACGATCAAAACATCAACATAATTCTTTTGCGTCATACGCTCTAGAATTGTCAGCGATTTACCTTGTATTGTTCCTGAAAATACACTTTGATGCATTTTTTTGAATAAATCATTTACGGTAAATACCTTTTCATTGGTTTTATTACGTTGGTATAATTCGTTTTCTGTTATTCGAAGTAAACGATCATCGCTAAACAAATCGTATAAAATACCGTACTGTAATTCTCTTGATAAAGTATAAGGCGTGTATTCGTAAGGTCCTACAGGAGAATCTTTAAGCGGATTTGTTTTGTCTAAAATGTCGTTAAAGAATAACCATTGCGGAATTGTAAGTACATTTTTGATTAAATAATCTGCCGCTCTTTTTTGCATTGCAGGCGAAACTGGAATGTAGCTTTGTTTGTTATCTCCGTGAACGGTTTCATTTAAATAAACTCCGCCAATATTATTCAATACATGGCGATTGTACAATTGCCATTGACCAATAGTTCCTATATAAAGTTTGCCAGTTTCATAATACGTGCGGTCTTTGTCGTACGTCCAGTTTAAGATATTATCTACAACACGTTTTAGATTTTTTAAACCATATTCGCTCGCTTTTACAGCGTCGTTTCCTAAGTCTTCAGATTGAGAACGCGGATCGATTATATTTTCTTGCTGTTCACCATAAAAATAAATCGGATCATTTTGATGTTTGGCAATTAACTCGTTTAATTTTAAGGTTTCATTTTCATTCACATTGTACCATCTGTAACCCCATTCGATTGCGTATTTATCATATTCTCCAATTTTTGGAGTAATTACAGTAACATTATCTTCTGGCTGTGCCACATAATTATAACGAGCATAATCCATAATAGATGGTGCAGTGCCGCCCATTTTTGCAGTAAAATCTTTAGAACGTAAAGATTCAACATCATAAGCAAAAGAAGATCCCATATTATGTTTAAGTCCAAAAGTATGACCAACTTCATGTGATGAAACAAATCGAATAGCTTCTCCCATAAGTTCATCGCTAAATTTGTTTGCTCTGGCTTTTGGGTCGATTGGACCAGTTTGTATACGCATCCAGCTTTGTAAAGACGTCATTACATTATGCCACCAAATAATATCAGCTTCCAGAATTTCACCGCTTCTTGGGTCAACAACAGATGGTCCCATTGCATTTGATTTTGGAGAAGCAGCATATGTAATTACAGAATAACGAACATCATCTACATCAAAATCTAAATCCTTTTCTGTTGGTTCTTTAGCAATAATAGCATTTTTAAATCCAGCTTTTTCAAAAGCAATCTGCCAATCGTGAACACCATCAATAATATAGTTTCTCCATTGTTTTGGAGTCGAAGGATCGATATAATAAACAATTTGTTTTTTAGGTTCAACTAGTTCACCTTTCAAATATCGTTCTTCATCTTCTTTTTTAGGTTCTAAACGCCAGCGTGTAATAAGCTCTTTCTCTAACATTGCCTGTTGATCGTCAGCAAAGTACCAATGTTTTTCCGTAAAATAACCAACTCTTTTATCAGAAAAACGCGGTTTCATAGGTGTTTTATCAAGTAAAACAATATTGCTTGTTACACCAAGAGTTACAGACAAAGCTGGTCCGCCTTCGCTTACAGAAGTCGTTAACTGTGATTTTACAACAATGTTTTTAGGAAAAGATTTTAAACTTTCAATATAAGATAAATCAGATTTTACAGAACCTCCAAAACCTATATTGCTCAAAACATCATTGAAACTTTTTTGCTTACCGTCAAAAATCTTGTTTACCTTAATTACAACAGCAGTCGAATCGTTGTTTTTAGTTTCAATATCAAAAACTTCAATAATTGATTCAGAGAAATTGTCGATTACTGATGCTGTAATAGCATCTTCTTTAGGAGAAGAAACTTTTGGTACGTATGATTTTACCCAAACCTTCTTTGCAATTGTATCTTTATAAAAAGTAATTATTTTGTTTTCATAATTCATCCCTTTATTTAGTCCAGCTTCATTAACCTGAAATGGAACTTGAGATAATTTGTTTACAACAAGAAATTCTCTTTTAAATAAACTATCCTGAATTTCAAAATAAACATCAGTTTTAACCTGAATGATATTAAAAAGTCCTTTTTTTAGTGTTCCCTTTTTTATAAGGTCACCGTATTTTTTAACTTTTTTAGAATCAGTAGAATCTTTTACAATTTCAGTATCCGTTTCTTTTTTCTTTTTCTTCTGAGCAAGAACAGTAACGGGAACAAATAAGAGCAGAACTAGTAAGCAGAATAATTTTAAATTATGCAGGAATGCCTTTTCCTTCATTTTGATGTTAAGTTTAAGTTAATTTTGCGCCGAAGCTATTTGATTTTAGCTCGAAAAAAAAACAAAAGGGAGTGAGTGGCTTTATTTTAGGAGTGAATGGGTATTAATGGCAGGATACAAACAAAATTGCCCTCTTTTTCTGAGGTTTCAAAATTGGTTTTCGAGTAAAATTGATAAATACTGTTCAGATAATTTAGCCCAAACTTGGTGCCAGGCTCGCTGTCAGCCTTTTTTTGGAGATTATTCGTAATAATAACTTGATCTTTCTGAATTAAAATTTGAGTTGTTAACGGAGTTTCCTGCGTCGCTTTATTGTGCTTAATCGCATTCTCAATTACAACTTGAAGAGCCAAATACGGAATGAATTTTTCTAAGGCTTCTTGATCTTCAATTTGGATAGAAAAGAACAATTCTTCCTTAAAACGGGTTTGTTGTAAAAAGATATATTTTTCGATAAATAACAATTCCTGCTTTAATGGCACAATGTTTTTTTGCGGCGGATCTATTAAATAACGATAAATACGCGATAAGTTTAGTGTAAACTTTTGTGCGGTTTTAACATCGCTGCCAATTAACATATAAAGTGAATTGAGCGAATTGAACAAGAAATGCGGATTTATCTGTTCCTTTAATTGTTGTAATTGAATAAGCGCTTTTTCTTTTATGATTTTTTCATTCTCGACAAGCAGTTTGTTTTTTTCATTCTCTACAATTTCTTTCTCTCTAAAAGCACGTCTATTTGCATAAGAGAAGATCGAAAAGATCAAAAGTAATGTTACCGTTGTAATCGTATAAATCCAAGTCGAGTATTTTTTGATTAGTGATACATTTTCGCCTTCAAAAATTTTAGGAGAATTAACAGATACAAACCATCGAGAACCTTTAATATCTAGTTTTTTGGTAAATCGGATTACATCAAGTTTTAAAAACTCAGACATTGTAATTCTTTTTACGTAATCTTTTTTCTTACTGAAAATAGTATCTGAAGGTTTAATAGAAGAAATGTCAAATATATTTTTTCCAACAAATTTTAAGTCTGGGTGAAAAATACAAGCGCCGGTTTTATCAAATACAAAAGCATAGTTAGAAACCGTTTTGTCCATAGTAGACAAGTAGCCGTGAAGGTTCTTTAAATTAATGTCATACCCATAACGAACAACTGTATTTTTTGAAGTTAGTTTGAAATAAATTCTCCAAAGCCATTGTTTATTTTGAAATATAACTGTGCTTACATGATTTGCATCTTTGTTTTTAAGAATAAAATCAGCTGCTTCCTTCTTCCTTAAATCAGAAGGGAAAGTAATCCCAAATTGAATTTTGTCATCATTTATTTGAAACCAGTTGTTCGTAATCATTGTATTTGTGGCCTGCAATGAAGACAAAACTTTTAAGTTTGTCGATAAATTACTAGAATTACTAATGTTGAGAATATGTTTTATTTGGTTTTCCTGTTCTAGAAATTTTGAAAATTCCTGCGACATGAATTCCTGCTTTTTATAAAAGCTGCGCTGCGCCATATCTTCACTTGCTTGTTCCGTAAGATCTGTAATTAATTTGCTAAGTATGTAAACAGAAGTTACAGTAATTAGTATAGAGATAATTACATAAATTAAAAAAGCACGGCGTGAAGTGGTATTGTATTTAAATTTCAAAAAAAAATATTTTATTAATCCATTGAAGAAAATTAATTATTATTTATCCAACACATAGAAACATAGTTTTTAAATGTAAAAAAGATATAAAAAAGAAACATGTTGCTTTCACATAGTCAACTTTGTGTGTTTGAAAAAAAGTGAAACGCCTTTTTTAAACAGCTTGAAATCTATGTTTCTATATGTTAAATTAATTAAACTCAATGGAGCATTTTATTGTTTAAAACCTAATTTGCAACTGCAAATTGTGAGTCATATAAGTTTTTATAATATCCATCGGTTTTGGTGAGTAATTCTTGATGTGTTCCTTGTTCTACGATTAATCCTTTATCCATAACGACAAT
This sequence comes from Flavobacterium plurextorum, assembly GCF_002217395.1. Classification (GTDB taxonomy): domain Bacteria; phylum Bacteroidota; class Bacteroidia; order Flavobacteriales; family Flavobacteriaceae; genus Flavobacterium; species Flavobacterium plurextorum. The sequence continues at coordinate 11,045 of NZ_MUHD01000050.1, forward strand.
TTTATCTGCATTAACAATTGTTGCCAATCGGTGTGCGATAATAATAGAAGTTCTTCCTTTCGTAATCGTTTCTGTAGCGCGCTGAATTAATTCTTCTGAATAAGTATCTATTGATGAAGTTGCTTCATCTAAAATCAAAATACTTGGGTTGCTCACGTACGAACGTAAAAAAGCAATAAGCTGTCTTTGTCCAGACGAAAGCATTACGCCTCGTTCTTTAACATCAAAATCATAATTGTCAGGCAGACTCATAATAAAGTCATGAACGCCAATTTTTTTTGCGGCCTCCAAAACCTGTTCACGTGTGATTTCTGGATTATGCAGTGTAATATTATTGTAAATCGTATCGGCAAACAAAAAGACATCCTGCAGTACAACTGCGATTTGTTTTCGTAATGAAGCAAGCGTATAATTTTCGATATTGTGACCGTCAATAAAAATGCTGCCGCTGTTAATTTCATAAAAGCGATTCAGTAAATTAATAATAGTCGATTTTCCTGCACCTGTAGAACCAACAATAGCAATTGTTTGTCCCGCATTGACAGATAAGTCAATTCCTTTAATAACTTCTTCCTCTGGAATATAACTAAAACGAACCTGTTTGAATTCGATGCTTCCTTCAAAAACTGGAGCTTCAAGAGTTCCTGTATCTTGAATGTGATCTTGCGTGTCAATAACATCAAAAACACGATTGGCAGCAATCATTCCTAATTGCATTTCATTAAATTTATCAGCAATCTGTCTCAACGGATTAAACAGCATTCCGATAAACATAGTGTACGAAAATAAATCTCCAAACGTCGTGAAATGATCTCCGTTTAAAATTTTAAAACCGCCGTAAACGACCACTAAACCTAAAGTAATTGATGATATAATATCGGCAATTGGAAAAAATATCGAGTTGTACAAAATGGTTTTAATCCAAGCAACTCTATGTTTATTGTTGATTTCTTTAAAATTTTCGGCTTCGATTTTTTCACGGTTAAAAAGCTGTACGATTTTCATTCCCGTAACGCGTTCTTGAACAAATGAGTTCATGTTTGCAATTTGCGTACGCACTTCCTCAAAAGCAACCTGCATTTTACGCTGAAAAATTCTAGTGATGTAAACAAGAATAGGCATTGCTACAACAACAATCCAAGTTAGTTTCCAGTTCATGTAAAACATAAAAATCAAAACTACCAGCATTTTCATCAAATCGCTTATAATCATAAACAAACCTTGGCTGAAAATTCGAGCAATCGATTCAATGTCAGAAACAGATCTGGTAACCAATTGTCCTACTGGAACCAAATCGAAATACTTCATTCTAAAGCTCAAAATGTGTTTGAAAAGTTTCGTACGAATGTCTTTTACAATATCCTGTCCAAGCCAGTTGGCCCAATACACAAAGTAAAACTGAGAGAAAACTTCCATCAGTAAAACCACTCCCATTAAAATAATATATAACAGTAAACCTTGCTTGTCATGAGTCGCGATATAGCCGTCGACCGTTTGTTTTAATAAATAAGGTCGCAGCGCTGCAAAAATCGATAATGAAATTGCAAAAATAATAACGCCGTAATAGCGCCATTTATAAGGCTTGGTATATTTTAAAATTCGTTTAAATAATCCGGTATCAAATGCTTTTGCTTTCATTTATTCTTAAGCTTTAAGCTTTAGGCCTTAAGCTCTAGGCATCAAGTTTAAAACTTAATGTCTAGAGCCTTCAGCTTATAGCTATATGTAATTGTAATAAATTTTGGTTAAATATAAACCGTGCGCAGGAACTGAAAAACCTGCTTTTTCTCTGTTTTTACTGGCAATAATATTTTCAAGATCTGCCAGTGTAATTTTTTGTAAACCAATATTGACTAAAGTTCCCACGATTGCGCGAACCATATTGCGTAAAAAACGATTGGCCGATATTGTAAAAATTAATTTGTTGTTTTCAACTTTCCAATACGCCTCAAAAATCGTGCAGTCAAATGTGTTTACATCTGTATGTACTTTCGAGAAACATTGAAAATCGGTATGCTGCAATAAAATTTTCGCCGCCTCATTCATCAAAGCTACATCTAATTTTTGATTAAAATACCAGCTCAAATCCTGCAAAAATGGATTCTTAAAAGTATTGATATGATATTCATACGTTCTTTTTGTAGCATCAAATCTGCAATGCGCATCATCGTGAACTTTAATCAGATTAAAAATAGCAATGTCTTTTGGCAAATATGAATTAAGTTTATGAACCAGAGTTTTACTGTCGATATCAGAATCATAATCAAAATGCGCATACATTTCCTCTGCATGAACACCAGTATCAGTTCGTCCAGCGCCCATTAAAATTATAGGCGAATTCAGTAAAACTGAAAGCGCTTTGTTTAAAGTTTCTTGAACAGATGAGGCGTTGGGCTGAATTTGCCAGCCATGATAATGTGTTCCGTTATAAGCAAATTGAATAAAATATCTCATTTTAAGGTGCAGTCCCGAAGTTTCTGGACTGAGGTGCAAAGGTATGAAAAAAGTGGCTAAGGTGCTAAGGAGCTCTCCCGATAGCTATCGGGACTAAGTTTTTTTTATAAGTTGTTAAGGTTAAGAGGCTCAAAGAAGTAATCCTGATAGCTAACGGAGTGAGTTTTTTCTGTAGAGATGCATTGCTGTGCATCTAGTGCTAGATTTGAAAAATGTATGTTATATATCTGAAAATTTGTTAACGGCGGTATAATAAAAAAATCAGCAGTTAAAAACCTCTGAATCTTTGTTTCTTTGTCGTTTTGAACTTGTTAAAAAGCGTTAAACCCAAAAATACCAATCATAGTTTGTTTGGTGAAAAATTGTGTCAGAAATTGATAATTCCAACGATTTAAAAAAGTCTTTTTTTACGAGTTTTTTAGATGAAATAACTAAATGTTAATTTTTGAAAATATTTGATTTTAACAGGAAATATTTCTCTTATGTTTGTAGTCTAAATATCAAAAAACTATGAATGAAATTACTTCTTATTGGTGGATAATTTTAATCTTATTCGCCATCGTATTTTACAAATTTATTTTACGCGTTTTCTTCGGAATGGTGATTGTTCCCGAAGATAAAATTGGTTTAGTAACCAAAAAATTTGTTTTGTTTGGCGCAGACAAATCATTACCAGACAGTCGAATTATCGCTACAAAAGGGGAGGCTGGTTATCAAGCACAAACATTAGCTCCAGGTTTGTACTGGGGAATGTGGATCTGGCAGTATTCAATAGATATGACTGGGTTTACAATTATTCCCGAAGGAAAAATTGGTTTAGTTTTCAGTAAAGATGGAAAAGAAATTCCAACCGGAAGAATCTTAGCCAGAAAAGTCGAAAGTGATAATTTTCAAGATGCAACGGCATTCTTGAATAATGGCGGACAAAAAGGGCGTCAAACAGCTTTTATTACGACGGGATCGTATCGTATTAATACATTTTTATTTGAAATTGTTATTGCTGATCAAATCAAGATTTACGAAAATATGATTGGTATTGTAACGGCACTTGATGGAGAGCCTATTCCGCAAGGACAAATTGCAGGTAAATTTGTCAGTGATCATAATAATTTTCAGGATTTTGATAAGTTTTTAGAGCATGGCGGAAATCGTGGTCTACAGCCTCAAGTTATGCTGGCAGGTTCGTATTATATTAATACATGGGGAATTTTGATAGAACAAAATCCTATGACCGATGTGCCAATTGGATATGTTGGAGTTGTGATTTCTTATATTGGAGAAGATGGACAAGACGTTACAGGCGATACTTTTAAACATGGAAATATTGTTTCAAAAGGGCAAAGAGGTGTGTGGATGGAGCCTTTTGGACCTGGAAAATATGCACTGAATAAATATACGACCAAACTAGAACCAGTTCCAACAACGAATTTGGTATTAAACTGGGCAAACGCGCGTAGTGAATCGCACGATTTAGATAAAAATTTATCGACAATTACAGTTCGTTCAAAAGATGGTTTCCCTTTTAATTTGGATGTGGCACAAATTATTCACGTTCCCGCAGCCGAAGCTCCAAAAGTAATCGCAAGATTTGGAAGTATGAATAACTTAGTTTCTCAGGTTTTAGAACCTACAATTGGTAACTATTTTAGAAACTCGGCGCAGGACAGCGATGTGATTTCGTTTTTAACAACTAGAAAAGAGCGTCAGGAATCAGCTAAAAATCATATTAAGTTAGTACTTGATGAATACAACGTAAATGCGGTTGATACTTTGATTGGAGATATTGTTCCGCCAGATTCGTTAATGAAGACTTTAACAGATAGAAAACTGGCAGAAGAAGAGCAAAAAACATATCAAACCCAAAGAATGGCGCAAGAACAACGTCAGGGAATGGAAAAAGAAACTGCAATTGCTGATATGCAGAAAGAAATTGTTAGAGCATCTCAAAGTGTTGAAATTGCACAACGTACTGCCGATGCAACTGTAAAGAAAGCAGAAGGTGATGCAACCAGTTTGAAATTGAATGTAAATGCTGAAGCCGAAGCTACAAAAATGCGTGCAAATGCTGAAGCGGAAGCAACCAAAGCCAGAGCAGGAGCACAGGCAGAAGCAACTAAGTTAAACGCAAGTGCAGAGGCAGAGCGAATTTCAAAAACCGGTCTTGCAGAAGCAGAAAAAATCATGGCAATTGGTAAATCGACTGCAGAATCTTATCAATTACAAGTTACCGCAATGGGTGGAGATAATTTTACCCGCTATAAGGTAACTGAGGAAATTGGTAAAGGAAATATAAAAGTAATCCCAGATGTTTTGATTTCAGGAAATGCTGGTTCTGATGGATCTATCAGTGGTTTGTTAGGTTTAAAACTAATGGAAATGATGGATACGAAAGAGGCAAAGGATGTGAAAAATCAAAATCCTAAAAAACAGTAATTGTTGTAAAATGTAAAACGTTCGATGTCTAATGTAGGCGCGTCGTATAACGTAGAGGCGCACAGCAGTGCGTCTAACACAAAGTTTAAAAACCGATCTGTTATGCAGATCGGTTTTTTTATGTTTTAAAATAAAAGAAAACCATATGAAAGGCGCACTGTTGTGCGCCTCTACAAAAAAACCTTTGTACCTTTGCGCCTCAGAACCTTTGTGCCTCTTTAAAAAAAAATGAAAAAAATCCTCCTGCTTTCAGATACTCACAGTCATATCGATGAAACAATTTTAAAATATGTCTCTCAGGCTGACGAAGTGTGGCACGCTGGAGATATTGGAGATTTGAATGTGACCGACACGATAAAAAAGTTAAAACCTCTTCGCTGTGTGTATGGTAATATTGATGATGCAAAAGCAAGATTAGAATTTCCGCTTCATAATCGGTTTTTGTGTGAAAACGTTTCTGTTTGGATAACTCATATTGGCGGTTATCCCGGAAAGTACAATCCTAGTATTCGGGAAGAAATGGCTTCAAATCCGCCAAAATTATTTATTTGCGGACATTCTCATATCTTAAAAGTAATGTTTGATAAAAAGAACAATTTACTGCATATGAATCCCGGTGCTGCTGGGAAAAGTGGATTTCATCAAATGAGAACAATGCTTCGTTTCGTAATCGATGATGACAAAATAAAGGATCTTGAGATTATAGAGATTGGTAAAAAGTAATTTTTTTAATGAGACAAAGGAATTTGTATTTTAATTGTGGTTCCATTATTCTCTTTTGAAGTGATAGAAAAACTTCCTTTGTATTTTTTGATTCTAGCTCTAATGCGGTTAAGTCCAAAACCTTCTATTTGGTTTAACTTAAGTGTTTTAAAGCCTTTGCCGTTATCATGAATAATTATTATAAAATGCTCGTTTTTTTCTTGCAATGAAATTTGAGCTTTTTGTGCGTCGCTGTGTTTAATGATATTATTGAACAATTCAGTTACAATGAAGTAAAGCTTCATTTCAAATTTCTCGGAATATCTTTTTTCTGTCGGAATTGAACTCGAAAACTCAAAACGTATATTTGATGTAGTGTTTTTTTCGCATAAATCTTCTAAAGCATAAATTAATCCAAATCGCACTAAAAGGGTAGGAACAAGGTCATGAGACATATCACGTAATAAATCGTGAGCTTCTGCCAGTATCATTTTTGATTTACTAATTTCTTCTGATGTTGTATTATGTTTAGCAGTGTAAACGTTTAAATGCAATGAAGCCGAGGTTAATAGTGAATTGATATTGTCGTGTAAAAACGATGCGATTTTTTTTTGCTCATTTTCCTGACTATCAATTCCTGCATTAATAACATTAAGCAGTATCTTTTGTTTAATGTCTTTTCTTCTGATTTTTTGTTTGAGTTTATTGTTTTGGTAAACAAAATAAAATAAGAGCGAAAGGATTATAATAAGAACAATAAATAGGCTGACTACTTTTTTATTTCTTAACTGCTCAAGTTTGACCTGCGGAGAAACAGTATTTTTGTCAGAGGCATTCTGTAATTCAGTATTCGTTTTTTTAGAAAGAACATTTTGTTGACCGTAGACTTTGTTTCCATTGGAAATAAAGAAAAGTGTTACTATGAAAATTCGAATAAACACCATAAAATTTCTACTAGTTACTTGTTGTCTTTGTTGAATTACGAATTAATTAAATTGTTCTTTAAAGCATATTTTACCAATCCAATGGTGTTTTTTATCTGCAGTTTTTTCATGATATTCTTTCGATGTGTTTCAACAGTATTTGTGCTGATAAAAAGCTGTTCGCTTATTTCTTTTCCACTGTATTCTAGACATATCAAAGTTATGATTTCAATTTCACGCGGACTTAAAATAGGATTCTCGATATAAACATCCTTGTTTACTTTTGGATTGTTTTGAAAAAAAATGTTGAATATTTTTTCTCTTACAGCATCACAAAAATATTCTTGTCCTTGATAAACGGCTTCAATTGCTTCGATTATATTTTGACCTGCACATTTCTTTGTCAAATATCCGTTAGCGCCTAATTTCATTACTTCTTTTATGATTTTTAAATCATCATAACTTGATAAGATAATTACTTTTGCGGGAAATCCTTTTTGACTAAATTCTTTTAAAACTTCAACACCATCTTTTCCAGGCATACTGATATCAAGAATTAAGATGTCAGGTTTGTCGAGTATGATATCTTCATAAATGGTATTGCCATTCAATGAACTGCCGACAACTTCAAAATTTGAAACAGTCTGAAGTAAATTGGTGAGCCCATCAATAAGCACTTGATGATCGTCGGCAAGATGAATCCTTATTTTATTTGTCATAATCGTTTTTGGAACAGAGGTGTAAATTTATGAAAAAAATATCTTACAATTTTGTTTTTGGCCCTCGTTTTAAGATTATCAGTTCAATAGGAAAAAAAAAGCACAAAAAAACCCGAAATAAAATTTCGGGTTCTCTTCGCACATAAAAATTAAGTTTATAGGTTTATCTCAAACGATCTACAGATTTTACAAGATCTTCGTCCTTTTTGATGGCTTTATTAGCTAAAACTAATAACACGATAGCAACAATAGGAAGAAACATCCCAATACCTTTCTCTGAAACAGCATTTACTGTCTCTCCAGATAAATTTAGAGAACGATATACAAATAATCCTAATAAAATTAAATTTAATATTATGTTCAATCTGCCCATTACAAATTGATTTTGTCTTTTCTTGTATGAAATGATACTAACGATGCTAAGCATTGTGCTTAGTCCTAATAAAACCGTGTAAAGTTGATCTTGCATAAAGTAAAATGCTTTACCAGTATTTAATGTCCAAAGCGGCGTAAAAAACATTAAAACCCCTGTTACTAAAAAGGTAAGAATTAAATATACGGTTTGAATTCGTTGTATCATGATCTAAAATTGTTTTACAAAAATATATTTTCTTTTTTTAAAATACTATTGTATGATTAAATTTTATTCGTATTATTGCATCATAATACCGTAAGCACTTCATACTGCGGTCAATTGAATTAAATATATCTACCTATTCTTTTACAGTTTTTCCTTTAAAATAATTAAATTCATAGAACATTCATGTTTGATATTTCTGCATTAAAAGAAATGAAGCTTTCTGAGCTTCAAGAAATAGCTAAGTTAGCTAAAACAATAAAGTTTAATGGCGTTAAAAAAGATACTCTGATTACTCAGATATTAGCGCACCAAGAGGCGGCTTCAGCGGCGCCGGAACCAACTATTGTAGAAAAGGAAATAACTGATGATAAACCAAAAAGAGCCAGAATTGCTCCGACAAAGAAAATTGTCAGTAAAAATGCTCCAGTTTTAGAATTTGATAAGATTGAGGAAGCTCCAAAGGAAATAGAAACTCCAGCGGCTGTAGAAAATAAGGAAACTGTACAAGTTCAAGAAAAAGCAGAAAGTAAAACGGCAGAGAATAAAACAGCAGAAAAGAAAGCACCTAAAATAGTCAAGTTTAATAAATCAGCTTACGAAAAAAAGGTTGCCCTGCAAAAAGAAAAAGAAGCAGCAAAAGAAATAGTTTCAAACGAAGAAACATCTGAGACATCTGAAACTCCTGTAATAGCTGCAAATACAGAGAAATCTGAAACTCCTGCTCCAGCTAAAAAGATTGTTCCTAATCAGAATAAAAACCAAAATTCCAACCCAAATCAAAGTCCAGCTCAAAACCCAAACCAAAGTGGGAATGGAAACGGGAATAACGGAAACCAGAATCCAAATCAGAATCCAAACCAAAATCATAAAAATAAAAAGAATAATTTCAGAGATTCAGATTTTGAATTTGACGGAATTATTGAAAGTGAAGGTGTTCTTGAAATGATGCCTGACGGTTACGGATTTTTGCGTTCATCAGATTATAATTATTTAGCTTCTCCTGATGATATTTATTTATCAACTTCACAAATTAGATTGTTTGGTTTAAAAACAGGAGATACTGTAAAAGGAGTGGTTCGTCCTCCAAAAGAAGGAGAAAAATTTTTCCCTTTAGTTCGTGTTCTTAAAATTAACGGTCACGATCCGCAAGTTGTTCGTGATAGAGTTTCTTTTGAACATTTGACGCCGGTTTTCCCTTCAGAAAAATTTAAATTGGCCGAAAAAGGAAGTTCAGTTTCAACTCGTATCATCGATTTGTTCTCTCCAATAGGAAAAGGACAACGTGGTATGATAGTCGCACAACCAAAAACGGGTAAAACAATGTTGTTAAAAGACATTGCAAATGCGATTGCTGCAAATCATCCTGAGGTATATTTGATCGTTCTTTTGATTGATGAGCGTCCTGAAGAGGTTACAGATATGCAAAGAAGTGTTCGTGGAGAAGTAATTGCTTCAACTTTTGACAGAGAGCCGCAAGAACACGTAAAAATTGCTAATATCGTACTAGAAAAAGCAAAACGTTTAGTAGAATGTGGTCACGATGTAGTGATTTTATTAGATTCGATTACACGTTTAGCAAGAGCTTATAATACAGTTCAGCCAGCATCTGGAAAAGTGTTAAGTGGTGGTGTAGATGCAAATGCATTACAAAAACCAAAACGTTTCTTTGGAGCAGCTAGAAATGTTGAAAATGGTGGTTCATTAAGTATCATCGCAACTGCATTGACAGAAACAGGTTCTAAAATGGATGAAGTTATCTTTGAAGAATTCAAAGGAACTGGTAACATGGAGCTTCAATTAGATCGTAAAATTGCAAACAAACGTATTTTCCCTGCAATTGATCTTACTTCATCAAGCACGCGTCGTGATGATTTATTATTAGACGAGAAAACGTTACAAAGAATGTGGATTATGCGTAAATATCTTTCAGATATGAACCCAGTAGAATCTATGGATTTTGTAAATGATCGTTTCAAAAAAACCAGAAACAACGAAGAGTTTTTGATTTCTATGAATGACTAGAGGAAAGGTGCTGAGGGACTAAGGTTCTGAGTAGCTAAGGTTTTTCTTTTAGTATTCTATATCTATTATACAAAAAAGGGATGAGTTTTTAAACTCATCCCTTTTTTTGTGAACCTCAGAACCTCAGAACCTCAGAACCTCAGAACCTCAGAACCTCAGAACCTCAGAACCTCAGAACCTCAGAACCTCAGAACCTCAGAACCTCAGAACCTTTGCAACTTTATGCCTAAAAATAAGAACCTTATTTTTTATCAACTACAGGTCTATTTTCTCTATTTGCTAAATCCCAAGCAACAACAAAAGCTAATTTAGTTCTTTTAGTTAATGCATCGTATTCAATTTTTTCAGGATTATCATCTTTTCCGTGGTAATCTTCGTGAACTCCGTTGAAGAAGAAAACAGAAGGAATACCATGTTTAGCAAAGTTATAATGGTCAGAACGCTCATAAAAATGATTTGGATCTTTTGGATCATTGAATTTAAAATCTAAATCTACTTTAGTGTATTTTTCATTTTGAGATACTACCGCATTGTGCAAATCAGATGATAATCTATCAGCTCCAATTACATAAACATAATTATTTGTTTTAGCATGTTCTACGTCACGACGGCCAATCATATCAATATTGATATCGGCAATAGTATTAGCAATTGGAAACAAAGGATTTTCAGAGTAATAACGTGAGCCATGTAAGCCATGTTCTTCGCCAGTTACGTGAAGGAATAAAATTGAACGTTTTGGTCCGTGCCCTTGTTTTTTTGCTTTTGCAAATGCTTTAGCCATTTCTATAACAGCAACTGTTCCAGAACCATCATCATCGGCACCATTATAGATGTCTTGACCTTTAACTCCTACGTGATCGTAATGCGCTGAAATTACTAAAACTTCATTTGGCTTTTCAGATCCTTCAATGTATGCCCAGATGTTTTCAGAATCTGGTAAGTTTTCATTGCGTCTTGCATTTAAGAAAGATGCTGGTATATGCTGATAATAGTCTTTTGCTCCTTTTGGGAACGAAACACCGCTTTTTTTGTATTGCTCAATCATATACAATCCCGCCTTTTTTTGTCCGGCTGAACCTGTTTCGCGTCCTTGCATTTCATCTGATGCAACAACATACAGCATTTTTTTTAGGTCTTTTTCAGAAATCGATTTTATGTATTTCGTTGGATCTGAGTTGTCTTTTGATGCGGCGGACTGTGTGTTTTTACACGAAAACGCCGAGGCAATTAATAATAAAACTACAATTTTTTTCATTTGGTATTAGTGTAAATTGATAAATGTGTAAAAGGCAAAAGCAATTAGTAAAAATAAAATAAAAAATGAGTTTATGAAAAATAACACTACACTTTTAGTAAAGGATACAATTCTAGACTCTCCGTAAAATCTATGATGAGCTGGGAAAAAATAATAAAATGCCCACACAATTCCTACAAATGTGAAAAAGTCAATTACTATAGAAATAATAGGATGGTTTATTAAGGTTCCTATTTTTCCAACGGAGAAAAGAACTAAAAAAATCAGCAGTAAAAACGAAAAATAATGCAGCGTAAATATGCCGTGATCAAAGTAATACCAGCGCTTTTTATTATGGAAAATCCATAAAAAGAAAGCGAAAAACGGCATGATAATAAACAAAACTTTGGGTAAGTTATGTATAAAAGACTCTATGAATTTATTGAAAAGTTCTTGATTCGTATTTTTATCTTTTATGATTTGTATTTTTCTATTTATCCAATAACTAAAATCAGAAAGCTTTTCAGATTTTGAGCCGTATTTTTGAATAGAGTCGATTTGTTTAACAGATTTGTATCCTAAATTTATAAGACTATCGTCACTTGATTTTGGATTGTCTAACATATCCTGAATCGCTTTTTTATCTTCTGGCGATACAGAATCAGAATTTAGTAAGGCCTTTACGTTTTCATTTTCTTTTAATGTACTAGTCTGTTTTGAAATTTGTTTTTTAATGTTTTCTGATTTCGTAGGTTCGTTTGTATCTTCTTCTACATGAATAGGAAACATTGCGATTAACAGAAAGGTTACAAAACTTATAAAAATATAGAGTCTAACAGGCGCCAAATAAGATAATCGTCTGCCAGAAAGATACTCTTTCGTTAAAGTTGAAGGTTTTAAAAGAAGGTTTTTTATTGTTTTCCAAAATGCATTTTCATAATGCGTCAGATCTTCAATGAAATGAATAAATAAATGATGGAAAGTTTTACGGGAATCACTGTTTTCTTGTCCGCAGTTAGGACAGAACTTTTGCTCAACAACATGTCTGCAGTTCAAGCAGGTTTTGTCTTCTCTAATTTTGTTGTGTGACATTGGTGTATTGATTGTTTTTGATTTTGGTTTTTTGATTGGTATTTTAAGGTTTATTTTTTAAGAACTTCATTTAGAAAAAGCTGTAAATGCTCAAAAGCTCTTTTTGCTGCAACAGGATTATAGGCAGCACCTTTTGAATTGTCATTTCCAGCTTCAGGATTTGTAAAAGAATGTACCGCATTTGCATAATAAATCATCTGCCAATCGGCCTTAGAATCGCGCAGTTCTTGTTGAAAAGATGCGACTTCTTCTTTTGATACATACGGATCATCAGCGCCATGACATACTAGAACTTTCGCAGTAATAGGTTCTATTTTTCTAGAAGCATCTTTTCCTAAACCTCCATGAAACGAAGCAACGCCTTTAAGTTTTAAACCACCTCGAGCGGCTTCTAAAACTCCTGTTCCTCCAAAACAATACCCAATAGCGGCAATATTGTCTTTGTTTGCGCCTAATTTTATTAATTCATAAAGTGCAATATCAATTCTTTTTTGGTACGCTTCATAATTTGTTTTATAATAACCAGCTTGTTTTCCAGCTTCAGAAGTATTTTTAGGAACATTTCCTTCGCCATAAATATCAGCTATAAAAACATTATAACCCAGTTTTGCTAAATTTTCGGCAATTCCTTTAGAAGCATTATCAATTCCAAGCCATGCTGGAAGCATTAAGATACTTGGATTTTCGGAGCTTTTTTCAGCAGCTTTTATATATAAGCCATTCAAAACCTGCCTGCCGTCAGAATATTTTATTGGTTTCAATTGTGCATTCATTAGAGTAGTATTTAGTAAAATTCCTAAAACAAATAGCTGTATGATTTTCATAAAATGATATTTTTAAGACAAATATGAGGAATATTACAATAAAAAAAAACCTCAAAAGACATTTCTTCTGAGGTTTGTTTATTTAAAGCTGGCTTTAGAGGTTATTCTCCTGGATGATAAGTGCGTTCTGCATTTTTTTCGACATCATCTTTGTAAAATAAAACATCTTTAAATTGTCCATTTTGATACATTTGGGCTTGATCAAAAAAATGTTTTGAGTTTATGTCGCCGCTATTTCCGCCCGCTAATAATGATTTCGCTTTTATCTTTGACCCAAATTCAACGGCGCATACAAAACTATTACCATTGTAGCCGTAACGTTTTTTAGAACCATTTTGGTAACTGCTTTTAAAAGAAGGAAGACTTCCCCAAGAACCAGGGCCATAAGCAATTGGTAAACTTGGTTTCGTATCGTCATATTTTAAATTAATATCACCATTAGAACGTTGAAAACGATTAATTTCTCCCCACGGAATCTGCCATGTTCCCCATTTTGCTTTTAGGTCTTTTACTACTGCCTGCAGTTGTGGAACTAATTGGTCTGCAGTCGCATTTTTAGCAAATTTTTTAGTGTTTTCGACCTGATCAGTTTCTCCTTCATTAACATAAGCCTTTTGAATGATAGGATCTAGTTTGTATGCCCATTCGACTGCAAGAGTTGTTGCTATAGAATTTTCTTTGGCATAATAATCCCAGTTTTTTAAATCAGAAATGGGTTCAGCAAGTTCAATATAGGCTGCATCAGTTGGTTTTATGTTTTTTTCGAAAACTTCTGTCAAAGCGGGAATTAAGATTTCAAAAATAGATAGTTTAGAATCGTAACCGTCAGCAATAACTTTGTCTAAAGTGTATTTTTTGTCTTGACTAAAAATACGAACAGCGTTTATACCTCTAAAATTTTCTCCATCGGGAGCCATATATGCGGGATAATCTTCCTTTTTTGGACTATTAGTTCCTGCTGCAGTGTATGGTGTTGAATTACAGTTTTGAAGCCATCCGTTTGTTGGATTATACAAATGAACCGTTTCATTTACTTCGTGCAGTCCTTTCCATTGCGTAGCAGAAATCGATCCGTCAACTACTTTTGACCAATTGAGATTTTTATCTCTTACCGGAATAAAGTTTCCATGCCAATAAGCAATATTCCCTTTACTGTCCGCATAAACAGTATTGTTGGAAGTATTGGCTTTCAAATCCATTGCTTTCTTATAGTCGTTAAAATCTTTTGATTTAGTTCTAACCCAGCTTTGAATTAAGCTATTCATTGAACGGTTATTAGACTTTAAGCTTATCCATTTTCCGTCTCGTTTGGCCATTATTGGACCATTATTGGTGAAATAAGTTTTAAATTTTTTAGGAACTAGTTTTCCATCTTCTAAATACTTAATTATGATTTCTTTCTCAATTACAGGAATTAATTTCTTGTCGTATTCGTAGAACAGTTTATTTTTTTTCAATACAATTTTTTCAGCATACATATCGGCAACATCCACATTTGAAGAAGTGTGCATCCAGCCGCAGTTTTCATTAAATCCTTGATAGATAAAAAATTGTCCCCAGGTAACGGCGCCATATGCATTTAAACCTTCTTCACTCGAAACTTGAACTTCGGGTCTGAAATAAAAAGTAGTATGCGGATTAATATAAAGAATAGCATTTCCAGAAGCCGTTTTTGAAGGAGCAAAAGCGAATCCATTTGAGCCGGTCTGTACATTTTTTTCTCTTTCTACGTAAGCTGTTTTTTCATTGCTGCCCGAGTAAAAAGCTTTTAATTCTCCTACTGAAAGATCGGCTGTACTAATCGCACCAATACTGCCGTCTGTCCAAAGTAACGGAAACCAAGGTTCGAAATGAGTTAGTAAAAGAGGTTTTACTTCAGGATGTTTGTATAAGTAAAAATTGATTCCGTCAGCATAACTATCCAATAGTTTTTTTAGCCATGGAGCGGCATTTTTATAATCGGTTTTAGCTTCGTTGATATCTATTAAAAGTTTTATTTCTAAATCATTATATAGAACTGATTGTCCTTTTATTTCAGAAAGACGGCCTAGTTTTTCTATATAATTCATTTCAACACGTTTAAAATCGTCTTCGCATTGTGCATACATTAAACCAAAAACAGCCGCAGCATCCGTTTTTCCATAAATATGAGGAATTCCCCAATTATCACGAATTATGGTTACTTTTTGTGCCGTTTCTTCCAATTTTGCAATGTCTTTTTTACTTAGGTTTTGAGAAAAAGCAAAAATAGAAATGCAGCAAAAAAGAAGTGTTGTTTGTAATAATTTAGCAGAATAAATCATATTGTTTTTTTTACAAGGATACATTTCGTTTAAAGGCACATCCTAATTCAACCATCGAATCTGTTTTTGCAATTCCAGGGATATTATCGATTTTTTCGTATAATATTTTTCGCATGTGTTCGTGGTTTTTTGCCGTAATCTTAAGGTAAAGCGTAAAAGATCCTGTAACAAAATAACATTCTGTAATCTCTGGAATTGCTTTTAAAGCTTCAATAATTCTTTCAGAATCAGAATCTTTATTGAGCGTAATTCCGGTAAAAGAAGCCCAGTCATAGCCAATTTGCTTTTCATTTAAAATAGGTTTGATGCCTGTAATTATGCCTTGTTCAAATAAACGATTAATACGTTGATGCACCATTGTATTCGAAATCTTCAAATTAGAAGCAATCGTCGAATAAGCTATTCTGCCATCTTTTTCTAATTCTTTGATAATTTTTACGTCAAACTCATCTAAAATATCCATGCGAAAATTTTTATTTTCTGTAAAGATAAAAATAAGTCTGATTCGTGTGGATAATTATAAAAACAAAATGACTTAATATGTGTTTTAAAATTGATGTTTTGGTTTTTTAAAAGCTATTTTTAAGTTAAATTGTCTTCTTTTTGATTTAAAATAAATAATTTTTATACTTTTGCAGAAGTAAAAAAGAAATTATGATGGCAAATACTCAAGAAATACTTTCGGCAAAATCTGAAATTTTAATCGAGAAAGAAAACAAATACGGAGCCCACAATTACCATCCGCTTCCTGTGGTTTTAGAAAAAGGAGAAGGCGTTTATGTATGGGATGTTGACGGTAAAAAGTATTATGATTTTTTATCAGCATATTCAGCAGTAAATCAAGGGCATTGTCATCCTAAAATTGTGAAAGCAATGGTTGATCAAGCTCAAAAATTGACGCTTACTTCACGTGCTTTTTACAATGATAAATTAGGAAACTACGAAGAGTTTGTAACGAAGTATTTTGGTTTTGATAAAGTTTTACCAATGAATACTGGTGCCGAAGCTGTTGAAACAGCTCTTAAAGTATGTCGTAAATGGGCTTATGAAGTAAAAGGTATTCCAGAAAATCAAGCGCAGATCATTGTTTGCGAGAATAATTTTCACGGAAGAACGACTACAATTATTTCGTTTTCTAATGATGAATCGGCTCGTAAAAACTTTGGACCGTTTACAGATGGATTTATAAAAATTGAATATGATAATCTTGAAGCACTTGAAAAAGCTTTAGAATCATCAAAAACTATTGCAGGATTTTTAGTAGAGCCAATTCAAGGTGAAGCCGGTGTTTATGTACCGTCTGAAGGATATTTAGTAAAAGCAAAAGCATTGTGTGAAAAACATAATGTTTTATTTATTGCCGATGAGGTTCAAACTGGAATTGCTCGTACTGGAAAATTACTAGCGGTTCACCATGAAAATGTACAACCTGATATTTTGATTTTAGGTAAAGCAATTTCGGGCGGAGTTTATCCAGTTTCAGCTGTTTTATGTAATGACGAAATTATGAATGTCATTAAACCGGGTCAGCATGGATCTACTTTTGGAGGAAATCCTGTTGCAGCTGCCGTTGCAATTGCGGCTTTGGAAGTTGTAAAAGAAGAAAATCTTGCTGAAAATGCCGAACGTTTAGGTGTTATTTTAAGAAAGGGATTAAACGAAATCGCTGAAAGAAATAATTTAATCACACTGGTTCGAGGTAAAGGACTTTTGAATGCTATTGTTATTAACTGTGATGAAGATTCTGATTTAGCTTGGCAGATTTGTCTAAAATTTAGAGATAACGGACTGCTTGCAAAACCAACTCATGGTAATAAAATTAGATTAGCACCGCCTTTGGTAATAACAGAAACTCAAATACAAGAATGTCTGGTTATAATCGAAAAATCATTGAATGAATTTAAGTAATTAATTCAGCTTACTTTATTATATAAAAAGGCGTTCGCCGCGACGAACGCCTTTTGTTTATAATTACTTAAAATATCAAAAAAAGTAATTATCTCTTCGAATAGATGTGTGAGACATTTACTCTTAATTAACTCATTGATTGTGCTTGTTTCATTATTTTTTTCCTCGAAATAGGAATGTTTTTAAACACATAGAAACATAGGTTCCAGGGATATTAAAGAATGTAAAAAGACACTAGTTTCTAAACATAGCTATATATATGCAAGTTAAACGCTTCTTAGACTCTCAATAAACACTATGTTCCTATGTGTTTAATTAAGCACAATGATAATTTATATTAAAATCTTACTTTTTTAAGTTCCCACAATGTTTTGATAAAAGTATCAACGTCTTGTGTGGTATTGTAAAAAGCCAATGAAGGACGAACTGTAGTTTCAACTCCCATTCGTCGCAAAATAGGCTGTGCACAATGATGACCGGTACGTACCGCAACACCTTCTTTATTCAAAGCTTGTCCAACCTGATCATTGCTGTAACCTTGCAAGTTAAAAGACAATACACTCGCCTTATCTTTTGCAGTTCCAATCAATCGCACGCCCGGAATTTCTTTTAAAAGATTTGTTGCGTAGTCCAGCAAATAATGCTCGTATTGTCCGATTGCATCGATACCTAATTTGGTAACATAGTCGATTGCTGCGCCAAGACCAATAGCATCTGCAATATTTCCTGTTCCAGCTTCAAAACGATTAGGAGCTTTGTGGTATTTTATTTCCTCAAAAGTTACATCCTGAATCATGTTTCCACCAGATTGATACGGAGGCATTTCATTTAATAAATCTTCTTTACCATACAAAGCGCCAATTCCGGTTGGACCAAAAAGCTTATGTCCAGAAAATACCAGCCAATCTGGATTTAAATCTTGTACATCAACTTTCATGTGCGAAACGGATTGTGCGCCGTCTATTAGAACTTTGGCACCAACTGCATGCGCCATTTCAGTAATTCTTTTAGCAGGAGTTACGGTACCAAGTGCGTTCGAAACTTGTGTAAAAGCAACCAAACGTGTTTTTGAGTTGAGCAGTTTTGCATATTCATCCAGTAAAATCTGACCATCGTCATCAACAGGAATTACTCGAAGTTTTAAGCCTTTTTTGTCTGCTAGTCGTTTCCACGGAACTATATTGGCGTGATGTTCTAAATTACTTACGATAATTTCATCGCCGGCATTTAAATTTTGATCACCCCAAGTGCACGCTACTAAATTAATTCCTTCTGTTGCGCCTCGCACAAAAACAATTTCGTTTACCGAAGATGCATTCAAGAAAGTTTTTACCTTTTCACGAGCTGCTTCATAAGCATCAGAAGCTCTAGCGGCTAACTCATGTGCTGCACGATGAATGTTTGAATTTTCATGTTCATAGAAATAAGCAATACGCTCAATTACCGATTTTGGTTTTTGAGTGGTAGCGGCATTATCCAACCAAACTAATGGCTTTCCGTTTACTGTTTCGCTTAAAATTGGGAAATCTTTTTTGATTAGATTGGCATCAAAATGAGAAGTTGTAAAACCGCTTATTTCTTTGGAGTCAAAAGTGTTTCCAACAATTGCATTTGTATTTCTTTTATCAAAAGCAAACGGATTTTGATCTAAAAAGTAATACGAGTTTGCAGCATCATTTCCATTCAAAGGGAAAGCTTCACGTTTTGTAAATTGTGTATCAACAAATGCTAAAGCTGCTTTTAACTCAGTCTCAAAAGAAGAATTCTCTGTTTGAAATGGCAGATATTCATTGTTTAAGAGTAATTGAGAAAAAAAACTCTCTTCGTTTAATTGCGGGGTAGCGGCGTTTTTTAAATTAGTATCATAAAAACCAGTATGCGGATTGTTAAGGTTTAGATTATAATCTTCCTGAATGCCCGATGTTGTAACGCCGCTTTTAGGATCAAATCCCGCTCCAGCATTAGGATATAATGCAGAAGCTCCTGAACCATAATTTGCAACTGTAGGAGAAGCTCCTAAACCACTAAACGCTGGTAAAGACGAAGGCGTATTTACTGCATTTTGTGATGAAATAGGAGTGTCGCTGCTGCCTAAATTTCCAGTTTGCAAGAACGTTTCTGCAACTTTTGCGGCACGAGGATGTTCATTACGATCTGGACTTAACGAGATTTCTTTAGGAAATTCGTTAGGCAGCGTCTTGAACAATTCGTTAGCTAAAAGCTGCAAATCGTCAATGTTTGGTAAACCGTTATCGTTAGTATTTGTACTCATGATATTTGCCTATTTCTACATCTTCTAAAACCGCGATTGCATCATCTACTAAAATGGCTAATGAACAATAAAGAGATACCAAATAAGAGGCAATTGCTTTTTCGTTTATCCCCATAAAACGAACTGATAATCCTGGAGACTGCTCGCCTTGCAGTCCCGGTTGAATAAGACCGATAACACCTTGACGACTTTCGCCGGTACGCAATAAAATGATTTTTGATTTTCCGTTTTTAATTGGCAGTTTATCTGATGGAATCAGCGGAATACCTCTCCAAGTTAAAAATTGAGATCCAAATAAAGACGTCGTTGGCGGCGGTACACCGCGGCGTGTACATTCACGGCCAAATGCTGCAATGGCTAAGGGATGCAGCAGGAAAAATCCAGGTTCTTTCCATACTTTGGTCAATAACTCATCTAGATCATCTGGAGTTGGCGCGCCGGTTCTGGTTTTTATAATTTGAGAGGGTGCAACATTACTCAATAAACCATAATCTTTATTGTTGATTAATTCGCTTTCCTGACGTTCTTTAATGGTTTCTATTGCCAGTCGCAGCTGTTCTGAAATTTGATTATAAGGCTTGCTGTACAAGTCAGAAACACGAGTATGTACTTCGACAATTGTTTGTACAGCAGCAAGATTATATTCTCTAGGATTATCGATATAATCAACAAAAGTATTTGGTAAAACTCTTTCGTCTCGCGCAGAGCAGTCTACTTGTATATGATTGGCATCTTTTACTTTATTCAAACGAAATACTCCTGATTCTACAGGTGTCCAATGTAAAAGATGTGTCAGCCAGCGCGGACTGATAGTTCCTATTTGTGGAACCGTACGGGTTGCTATTGCTAATTGTCTTGCAGCTACATCTCCTAATGCGGTCTGCTGTTGTTTTGATTCCGCCATGATTTAAAGGTTTAAAAGGTTAATTTGTTTTTGATTAAAAGTGCTTATTACTAGATATTTAGAAGCCTTTTTTTAATTTGATATATAAATTTAGATTAAAAATAAAAACACTCAAAGTAAATTGGATTTAATTTATAGTAAAGTTGTTTTTAAATTATTGATATACAGTGTTTATGAATCGATTACTCACTAAATACGATCGCATTGTTGTCTTTTATTTTAATTTCATTTTTGTGATATACTATTGAATTTGACGGGACAGTATAAGTAAGCCAGACATTCCCGCCAATGATCGAATCGCTTCCTACAACAGTTTGTCCGCCCAAAATGGTGCTATTCGAATATATAATGACATTATCCTCAATAGTTGGATGTCTTTTAATAAAAGCATCTTCTTTTTTTACACTCAAAGCGCCCAGCGTAACACCTTGAAACAGCTGCACATTATCGCCGATAATTGTGGTTTCGCCAATAACAATTCCAGTTCCGTGGTCAATTGCAAAATCATTTCCTATTTGTGCGCCTGGATGAATTTCTATACTGGTTTTAATATGCGCATATTCTGAAATAGTTCTCGCCAAAAGTTTTAAATCCTGTTTCCATAATTGATGTGAAAAGCGGTATATCGCAATAGCAAAAAAACCGGGATAAGAATACAATACCTCTTCCAGCGATTTTGCGGCTGGATCTTTTGTAAAAATGCTTAAAGCATCGTTTATCGTCTTTTTATGCAAATGCGGTATGGCATTAAAAAAAGTCAGTGTCTGCTCTTTATCATGATCTTTTTTTTGCGAAAAATCTTGAACCAATTCATCAAAACGCTTTTTAAGCTGATTGAATTTGTATTTAATTGTAGCTTCAGATTCGTGTGATTTTGACGTATTTGAAAACAAAATGACAAATAAGTCATCAATAAATAGATGTATTAATTTCTTCTCTGGAAGTATTAGTAATTCCTGATGCTGTTTTGCTATTTCTTGATAAAATGAATTCATAATAAAGTGTTTTTTGGTTAGTAACTAACATTTACGAGAAATCAACTAATCTGAATTTGTACTTTTAAAACATTTTAAATTAATCTGTTGTTATAAAAATTCTAAAACACATAGAAGCATAGATTAAAAAAAGTGTTTCATTTATTTAAAATAAACATAAGGAGTTATGTAAAAGAAATGTATTTCTTTTTTGTCTCCTTCGCTAGGCATAAAATCTATGTTTTTATGTTTTAAAATAATTACATCCAACGGTTAAAGCGTTGTTTTTTTTGGTGTCGAAAATTTCTCTCTTATATAATAAACAGGTATTCCAATTCCTGCAATGATCAATCCAGGCCAAGTGTAAGTAGGTTTGTAAATGATTAATAAAATGCAAAAAGCTGATCCTAAAAGAATATAAATGGCGGGCAAAAACGGATATCCAAAAGCTTTATAAGGACGTTCGTGTTTAGGTTTGTTAATACGCAGCACAAAAATTCCAGCAATAGTGATAACGTAAAACAAAACCACAACAAAAGAAATCATGTCCAATAAATTGCCGTAACGTCCGCTTAAACTCAAAATTACTGCCATAAAAAACTGGATCCAAAGTGCATTTGCAGGAACCGAATGTTTGTTTAAAATCGCTGTTTTTTTGAAGAACAAACCGTCTTTTGCCATACTTTGATAAACTCTTGCGCCCGATAAAATCATTCCGTTAGCACAACCAAACGAAGCAATTAAAATCATTAAGGCAATAATCGAAGTACCGCTTGAACCAAAAATAGCCTGCGCCGCAGCAATTCCAACGCGGTCTTTTTCTGGCGTTCCAATGGCTTCAACAGGTAAAACTGCGGTAAACATTACATTTAATGAAACATAAATTAGGGTTACAACTGCAGTTCCTAGAAGTAAACTCAAACCAATATTGCGTTTTGGATTTTTTATTTCGTCAGATACAAAAGTTACATTGTTCCATGCGTCGTAACTAATTACGGTTCCCACTAATGCCGAAGCTATTGCGCCCCAAAAAGCTGGTGTATTCGTATATTGTAAAAAAGTACCATCAGGATTTAGCTTTTGTAAATGAAACGGATTTGTCCAGTTTGCCTGCCAGATTTCGGGTTTGAAAAATATAAATCCGAAAATAATCAATACTAATAAGCTGATTAACTTAGTTCCCGTAAAAAACTTCTGAATCACTTTTCCAAGTTTTACACCTTTGGTATTTATGTAAGTCAGAATAAATAACAAGACAATAGAGGAGAGCTGTGCCGGAGATACTGTAAATGATTCTCCAATTCTAAAAGCAATCAAATCTTCACTAAAAAACGGAAAAAAGTAAGCCAGAAATTTAAAGAACGAAACGCAAACCGCGGCAATTGTTCCTGTTTGAATAACCGTAAATAAACTCCAGCCGTAAACAAATGCCACAAGCGGATTGTAGGCTTCTTTTAAGTAAACATATTGACCTCCTGATTTAGGAAACATACCGCTTAATTCTCCATAACTTACCGCAGCGATCAAAGTCATGAAACCGCCAATGAGCCAAACTAAAATAAGCCATCCTGCTGATCCCACGTTTCGGGTAACATCAGCACTTACAATAAAAATTCCAGAACCAATCATTCCGCTGGCAACCAATAAGGCTGCATCGGCAAGACCGAGTTCTCTTTTGTATTCTTGTTTTTTTTCTATTTCAGACATTCTAAATTTTATTTTTATAACTAAACCAATTCAGCATTGGTTAAAGGTGTTGTAGGTGTTTCTTGCGGAATTCTTCCTTGCAAATGCGGTAAAGAGGCATTTGGTAAACGTGGTAAAACTAGTTTTGCAAAATAATTGGCTTCTTCAATTAAAGGAAATCCTGAGAAAATAAAAGAGCGAAAACCCATATCCATATAGCGATTTAGTTTTTCTATAATTTGATCAGCACTTCCTACGAGACCGCTTCCGCAGCCGGAAAAAACTTTACCAATATCTGTCCATAAAATATCCTCTACATAACCATCGTCGTCAGCCGTTTCTCTTAATTCGTCTTGTTTTAAAACGCCTAGAGAACGTGAATCTTCACCGCGGCTTCTAATTTCTAAACCTCGTTTTTCGTCAAACTTTGAAATCAGTTTTTTCGCGTAAGCTCTTGCTTCTTCTTGTGTTTCGCGAACAATTACATGTATTCTTAATCCAAAATCAATAGTTCTTCCTTCGGCAGCAGCGCGTTCGCTCATTTCCTTAAGAGTGGCATACATCGATTCTTCAGATTCCGGCCAAGTCAAAAACACATCGCAATGTTTGGCGCAAACAGCTCTGGAACCAGGTGAAGTTCCTCCAAAATACAATAACGGACCACCATTTTGCTGATATGATTTTACAGGATCAGAAGGCAGATCAAACTGATAAATTTCGCCTTTGTGAGAGATTCGGTCTTGTGTCCAGCCTTGCTGTAAAATCTGAATTACTTCAGAACATCTTTGGTATCTTACATTAGGATCTTCGCGTGTTCCAGGTAAATCAGAATTTATGATATTCAAAATCAATCTTCCTTTCAGCATATGATCCAGCGAAGAAATGGCTCGCGCTAACATAGGTGGATGTACTTCGCCGGTACGAATTGCGAGCAAAAATGTAATCTTGTTGGTTTCGGGCGCAACACTTGCCGCAAAAGCCAATCCGTCTTGACCTACAGTATAAGCAGATGGATATAAAATATTGCTAAAACCTAATTTTTCTGCTTCCAGCGTAATGTCACGGCAATGCTCGTAGCTGCTTCGACGATCATTGTCTAGAACGCCTAAATATTCTGTATCACCGCCAATAATATCATTAAACCAAGAAATCTCTGCGACTCTTTCGGGTGTTCTTATAGCGACAGTTTCAATTTTTCCCTCAATCATTTTTTTTCTTCTTTTTTAAGCCCTTTTTTATTTTTGTATTCTTTTTATCTTGTGAGTTTACTGTATCAGTTTCACTAAACCAGAAAAATTCAGAAGACTTTTTTGGTGTTCTCATTGATACAGCTGGCGCAGGATTAATGTTGATCTGATTCATTTTTTTAAGCTTTAAATGGTTATTTTTTAAAAACTGTTTTTCCTTCCTTAATCGTTTCCAAAACAATTATGTCTTTTATTTTAGAAGGCTCAACTTTTGTTAAATCATCAGAAAGAACTACTAAATCGGCTAGTTTTCCAGTTTCGATAGAACCTTTGCTGTTTTCTTCAAAATATTGATATGCTCCGTTTATAGTAATAGCGCGTAAACCTTCGATAGGAGTAAGGCGTTCGTCAGGACCAATAACTTGTCCAGAACGTGATTTTCTTTCTACAGAAGTCCATAACAAAAACAATTGGTTTAGCGGTGTAACAGGATAATCAGTATGGTTTGTAGCGACAACTCCTTTTTTAATTGCTGTTTTTAATGGGCTTAAGAAGTTTGCTCTTTCTGGACCTAAGTTGCGAACGTGTACGTCTCCCCAAAAAAAGGCGTGATTACTAAATAAAGCGGCAATTATACCCAGTTTTTTGTAGCTGTCTAATTGATCTGGACGTACAAATTGTGAGTGAATAGTTACGGGTCTGCGATCATTACTGTTTGTATTTAAAGATTTATTGGCATTTTCGATTGCTTTTAAATACATATCTATGGTCGCATCTCCGTTGCAATGCACAAACGGACGAACATTGTTTTGAAAAGCTTTAATTACAAGGTCATTAAATTGATCTTGTGTAATGTTTGGGAAACCTGTACATTGATCATGATTACAACCTGGCACTTCTACTAAATATGATTTACTAAAAAAAGCTGTTTTACCTTGAGGAGAACCATCGGCAATCATTTTTGTTCCTGCTAGTTTTAAGTGATTTTTTAGTACACCAAACTTAAAATCAGGATTTTCTAGTACCTTTTCTAAAGTTGGATAACCGGGCAAAGCTTCAATATCAATAAACAAAGCATTTTTTTCGGCTGCTTTATGCAATAATTGCAGTGACTCATAACTTGTATATCCGTCCTGAGCTGTGGTAATACCGTTACTTGCATAAAATAATTGCTGTTCATTTAAGCTTTTTATCTGCTCCTCTAAAGATGGTGCTGGTTTTGCAGGTCTCTTTAATAATCTGCTGGCATTTTCTTGTAATAAACCTGTAGGTTCGTTAGTGCCTTTTTTTCTTTCGATGGCACCGCCGGCTGGGTTTGGAGTACTTGCATCAATTCCTGAAATTTTTAAAGCATAAGAATTTGAAACAGACATATGCCCGTTGATATTTGTGATCGTTACGGGATTATTAGGAAAAGCAGCATCAAGATCTTCTTTATTGGGATGTCTTTTTTCTTCTAATTGATCTTGATCGTATCCGTAGGCATCAATCCATTCGCCTGGAGCGATATTTTTTTGCTTCTGAAAATCCTGAATACGACTTACCAAATCGGCAATGTTTTTAACTGTACCCATTGGCGGTGAACCTACATTTACGGTTGTCGATCTTGACAATCCCATAAAATGGCTGTGTCCGTCAATAAACCCGGGAACCACAGTTTTGCCTTTTAAATCAACAACAATTGTTTTTTTGTCTTTCAGTTTCTCAATTGCGCTATTGCTGCCAACTGCCAGAATTTTTCCATTACTTACTGCAACGGCTTGTGCTGTGCTGTTTTTGGCGTCAACAGTGATTATATTTCCATTGATAAAAACCTTATCAGCGGTATTTTTTTGTTGAGCGGTAATAATCGTCGAAGCGAAGATTAAAGCCAGATATTTAAAATTATTTTTCATTTCGTTATTTTTTATGTTTTTATTTTTTTGATAAAGTCAATAGTAATCTGCTGACTTCAAATATTTTTTAACACATAGAAATATAGATTTTGCTCTGTTGAAATTGGCATTTCACTTCTTTTTGTTCCCTTATCTAAAAGTTTGATGCTATGTTTCTATGTGTTAATTTTTTTTTTAATTGTACTTAGCGGTTGTACTATTTTATCTCGGCGCCAGTTTATTATAAGCCAATTCGTTACTAGGAATTGCCCAAACATAATTGCCTGCTGTTGGCAGCACTTCTGGAGCTACACCTGCATTTCCTGTTTTTCCTGGAAGAGTCTGTACACGTCGTAATAAGTCTGGTGTACGGAATCCTTCGCCAACTAATTCTATTCTTCTTTCCGTTAAAATAGTAGCAATCAATTCGTCTTTTGTCGTAACACCAGTTGTAAAAACATAAGAAGCATCAGAACGATTTCGTACAGCAGATAATAAAGTTCTAGCCAAAGGAAGATTGTTATTCTGCGCCGCGGCTTCGGCATAGTTTAATATGATTTCGGCGTATCTAATAACAGGTACAAAATCAGTAAAAGGAGCGCTGTTTTTCTTGAATTTGTTTAGCAGTTTCTGACCAGTTGAATTGGTAATTACTAGAGCTTTTCTTGCATCTGTTGAGGTTGGTGAGGCAAAAACATCATTTGCAATAATTCCTGCACTATTAAAATAAAGAACTGGAGTTAAATAATTTGGTCCAAGAGCACTTTGTAAACCCGGTGCTTCTGCGGCAGTTGTAAACGGAATGGTAAATAGGGCTTCGCTGCCTACGTAAAGACCTCCAAAAACAGTTGCAATATTGGGTTCTAAGCGATGCGTTAAACTTCCTGATACATATTGAAATGGTGCCGATTGCGGTACAATTTTACTTGCTTCCGAAACTACTTTTGCATAATCGCCTTTGCTTAAATAGGCTCTTGTTTTTAAGGCGATCGCTGTGGCTTTATGTGCTCTCGAAGCGTTAAGAATTGCGGTTGAATAACTTTCTGGCAAATCGGCTTCGGCTTCGTCAAGATCTTTTAGTATTTGAGTGTAAACATCGGAAACCGAGCTAAAAGCAAAGTCATTAAGTCCGCCAGATGTGTTTCCTTTTAAGCGCAGCGGAAGCGCTGGCGCAGCACTATTTTGAGCGTAAGGTTTTGCATAAGTCTGCACTAAACTCAAGTACGAAATGGCTCTGATAAACTTGGCCTCAGCAATATAATTTTTGCGTAAATCATCGGTAACAACAGTTGTATTTGCTAAATTATCGATTAGAATATTCGAAAAATTAATCGCCGTATAAGCAACACTCCAAACAGAGTTTACAAAATCTCCCGATGAGGTTATAGACTGATTCCAAACATTGGCACCAGTTGAGTTGTTTCCGTCATTTTGGCTAAATTCATTTCCTCGCTGCTCATTAAAAATAATGAATCGGCCGCCATACAATGACGGATTGCTGAATTGCGCATAAAGTCCATTTACCTGTGCTAAAATTTTTGCAGGCGTGCTAAAAGCAGTTTCCGTAGAAATACTTGTTTCCGGCACCGTATCTAAAGAATCATCACTGCATCCTGCCAATAATAGGGCTATAAATGGAGTAATAATAAAGGCTTTTGTGATGCTTTTTCTATAATTTTTATAATTGAAATTCATGATGTTTTTATTTAATGGTATAATTAATTAGCGCCTAGAAACCTACATTAAGACCTAATGTAAACACAGATGAGTTGGCTGGCACGTTTTGATCTTTTCCAGAATTAATTGAATTTCCGTTTATTGAAATCTCAGGATCTGAACCTCTGTATTTAGTCCAAGTCAGTAAATTTGATCCTTGAGCATATACTTTTGCAGATGAGATGTATTTATTAATCAATTCATTTTTAACTGGAATTCTGTAACTTAAAATGATATTTTTAAGTTTTAAATACGATCCGTCTTCAACATAAGCTGAGTTGCTTGATGAGAAACCTCCAGAAAAACTGTCGCCATACACTAACTTTGGAACATCGGTAACTTGTCCTGGTGTTGTCCAGCGGTCTTTTATGAAAGTTCCGTTGTTAAAAAAGCGCTGATCTGATAAAGTAGATCGTGTACCGTTGTACAATTTGTTTCCTCCAGAAAAAGTAAGTCCAATCGTTAAATCGAAATTTCGATAAGACAAATTATTGTTCAAACCACCATAATAAGTTGGCAAAGACGGGCCTTGAATGCGGCCGTCACGATAGTTGTCGATTGCAGGAGCTGCAGTGCCGTTTAAATAGGTAAAAGCCTTTGTAAGTGCATTGTATTGCACCTCTTCATTATTTGCATTTACATAAACTCGGTTTCCGTTTTCAGGATTTACGCCAGTTGTTGGAACCGCAAAAATAGAACCTACAGAATAACCTTCTCTAGTAATATTCTGGATTCCGAAAGTGCTTAAAGCTGTCGGATAAATATCACCGTATCCTCCAAGAGAAGTAACTTTGTTTTTGATCGTAGATAAATTCAAACTCGCATTCCATTGAAAATCATTATCATCAATAATATTCGCATTCACAGTAAGTTCAAAACCTTTATTGTAAAGAGAACCTACGTTTGCAGCAATAGAGTTATTTGGGATTCCTTGTGATAACGCTTGAGGAGCATTTAAAATTAAATCGTTGATATTGTTTTTATAATAATCTGCTTCAATAGTAATACGATTATTGAATAAAGCCAAATTAACTCCAAAATCAAACTTTTTGCTGGTTTCCCACTTTAAGTTAGAATTTCCAGATTGAGAGAAGTTAAGAGTAGGCACTCCTGCATAAGTTCCTGCTGTATATTGTGATAGCGAAGCATAATCGTTCAATTCGCTGTTACCCACAATTCCGTAGCTGGCACGCACTTTAAACGCATTCAGCACTTCTTTGATAGACGAGTTTTTATAAAAATCTTCTTCAGATATATTCCATCCCACAGAAGCACCTCCAAAATTCCCCCATTTATTGCCGCTTGCCAATGCTGATAATCCGTCTCTTCTGAAGTTAAGATTCAATAAATATTTTTTGTCATAATCGTAAGCAATACTGCTGAAATAAGAAAGCAGTACATTTTCAGTTTGAACAGAAACGCCTGGGGTTATAGTTGTAAATCCGCCTTGAAAACTCGTAAAAAACGGATCTGTAAGTCCTGTTTTTATTGCTCCCCATCCATCAATTGTTCTAACATTTTTTTCCTGTCCTAAAAGCGCTTTTAAATTATGTTTTTCGTTAAATACAATAGAGTAGGTAAGCGTATTTGTCCAGTTTGATCTTTGGTATTTTGTGTTCGAATTGGTAGCTCCTCCTTTGGTTGAAAAACCGTCACCGCTGTAAGGGTTTCTAAATTCTTTGTTTTCGACAACAAAATTATTAATGCCGTAAACAGTCTTAAATTTTAAGTTTTTAAGGATTTCAAGTTCCGCATAAACACTTCCGATAAAAGTATTGTTCTCAGAAGTATTTTTGTCTAAATCTAAAATCGTCTGCAGGTTGTAAGCATTAAAAACGCCTAATGAAGGACTATTTGGACCGTATCCAATATTTCCGTTGGCTGGATTTATATTGTATGAACCTTCAGCATTATAAACTGAAACGTTTGATGGCAAAATATAAGTAAGTCTTCCAAGCGGCTGTAATCCTATGTATTGTGTATTAACACTATTTCCCGATGAAGAAGCAACAGAATTAGGAGTCGAAGAACCAGAATTTGGTCCTGAGTTCAGGGTGTTGTTATACGAGAAATTAGTTCCTACAATAAACGAATTAGTTACCTTTTGTTCAAAGTTTAGTCGAATTCCCTGTCTCTTAAATTCGTTTGTTTTCAAAATACCATTTTGATCGGAATAGTTAGCCGATACAAAATAGTTGGTAGAATTTGTAGCACCAGAAAAACTTAAGTTGTGGTTTTGAGAAACTCCTGTATGATAAGCAACATCATACCAATTGGTTTCTTGCGTAGATCCATCCGCATTTTGTCCTAGAGCAAAACCAGGTGTAAGTCCCGCATTTGTTCTAGCTTCATTTTTGATGGTTACATAATCCTGAGCATTTAAAAGTTTTGGTAAATTATTGGCCTTATTCCAGCTTACCCAAACATCATAATTGATATTTACTTTTCCTTTCTTTCCTTTTTTAGTAGTAATTACAATAACTCCATTTGCTGCACGCGAACCATAAACTGCCGCCGCCGATGCGTCTTTTAAAACATCGATAGATTCAATATCATTCGGATTAATATCTGACAATGGATTATTGCCAATTGCTCCGCCTGCAGTTCCTGTAAATACAGTTACTCCATCAACAATAATAAGCGGATACAACGAACTGGTTATAGAGTTTATTCCTCGAATTCTAATAACTGGAGTATTGTTTAACGAACCGCTTGGCTGTACAATATTTAGTCCAGATGCTTGACCGCCCAATAACTGGTCAAAACTTTGTGCAGGACGATTTGCTATTTGTTTGGCGTCGATTTTTGCAGTAGAACCTGTAAAGGTTTTTTTTGCCGAAGTTCCATATCCTACAACAACAATTTCGTCTAATTTCTCGACTTGTTCCGTCAGTTTGATTACAATTGGACTTCCGTCTACTACAACTTCTTTAGAAAGATATCCGATATAGCTGATTTGTAATGTGTAAGGAAATTTTTGACCTGTTTGAAAATAAAATTTTCCGTCTAAATCTGTTTCTACGCTGTGAGTGGTTCCTTTAATGTTTACAGAAGCACCTATAACAGGCTGATTGGTTATTTGATCTACTATGGTTCCATTTAGTTTAGATTGAATTGTAGGCTCTGTGTTTTGAGCTTTAATTCCAACTGAGATAAACAAAATGCTAATCCATAAAATAAGTTTTGTACTTTTTTTCATTCTTGGTAATAGGTTTTTGTAATTAAAAAATGCACAAAGAGGTTCGTTTAAACCCTTGTTTTCATTCTTTTATTTTAGTGATAAATATTCTTTAATTCCGTCTCATTTCTGTTGCCGCAGAAACGTGTTTACGTGTAGTTGAAATGGTTGTTTTTCGTCATGTTTGTTGGTGTTAGTTATTATTTTGATGATTTATGGTTATGATACAGTAATCCTTATTGATGCAAAAAAAATTGAATCAAAGCGATTAAATTATGTCAGCAAGAAACCTAAGGTTTTAAGAAAATCGTTTTTAAGGTTTTGTGGAAAAAACAATTGAAAACGAAATGTTTATGAAGAATTAACAACAGAAGCACATATAACGAAAAGTGTTATAGGTATACTTTTTAGGAAGAATAAAAGATGATATGCTAACGGTTGTTTTCAAAATACAGTTGTTTATAGTTTTAAACTCTACTAATTCTATAGACAAAGTTAAATTTAATATAATAAAAACCAAAA
>NZ_MUHD01000051.1 GCF_002217395.1 Flavobacterium plurextorum
GCTTATTTTTAGGGAATTTAGAAACAAAAACAAACAATAAAACATAATTAATTTTTAGTAATAATGCAGAATAAAGGACTTATTAAATTTTTCGCAATTCTATTTGCATTGGTAAGTATTTACCAACTATCATTCACTTTTGTGGCAAATAATGTCAAAAGTGAAGCTAAAGCTTTTGCAGGAGATAATCCTGATAAAGAGCTAAAATATTTAGATTCTATTGGTAAAGAAAAAGTTTTCAATCTTGGGTTTACGGATTTTACTTATAACGAAGTAAAAAACAAACAACTTAATAAAGGTCTTGACTTAGAAGGAGGAATCAACGTGATTCTTCAAATTTCTATTAAAGATGTTTTAAAAGGATTGGCAAACAACTCTAAAAATCCAGTATTTAATAAATCTTTAGCAGATGCAAGTGCAAATGTAGAAGGAAATAAGACCTATTTAAATAAATTTTTTGAAGCTTTTGAAGCAAATTCAAATGGAACTGTAAAGTTAGCTTCACCTGATATTTTTGCAAACAGAAGTTTACAAGGTGACGGTGGTGTTGATTTTCAAATGACAGATGCTCAAGTTCAAAAAGTAATCAAAAGAAAAGTTGATGAGTCTGTTGAAAGTGCTTATAAAGTATTAAGAGAGCGTATCGACAAATTTGGTGTAACACAACCAAACATTCAAAAATTAGGAGAAACAGGAAGAATCTTAGTAGAGCTTCCAGGTGCTAAAGATGTTGATAGAATTAAAAAATTATTAGGTGGAAAAGCTCAATTAGAGTTTTGGGAAACTTACAAAATTGAAGAAGTTGGTAACTTCTTAGTTGCAGCAAACGAAGCTTTAAAAAAGACTGAAGTTAAGAAAGCAGAAACTAAAACTGTTGTTAAAGATTCATTGAATGCTTTATTAACTGATAATTCTAAAGATTCACTTGATACTAAAAAAGGAAACAATCCTTTATTTGATAAAATGATTGTTCAAGGTGGCGGTCCAGTTTTAGGATATTTTGCTACTAAAGATACTGCTGCAATCAACGGTTATTTTAAAAGACCAGAAATTAGAGTTTTATTGGCTGCTGACCAACACAATGCAAAATTTGTTTGGAGTAAACCAACTACTATAAAAGATGCAAAAGCAAAAGATGTTGAAGCTGTAGAATTATATGCTTTAAAAGGAAACAGAGATAACGTTCCTGCTATGAGCGGTGGTGTTGTAACTGATGCAAAAGATACTTTTGACCAAATGGGTAAACCAGCTGTTTCTATGCAAATGAACAGTCAAGGTGCTAAAGTTTGGGAAGAACTAACAGGAAGAGCTTTTTCTCAAAAAGGTTATATTGCTATTGTTTTAGATAATATTGTTTATTCAGCTCCTGGTGTTACAAGTGGACCAATTGCTGGTGGAAGATCTGAAATTACAGGTTCTTTTGATGTTGCTGAAACTAAAGATTTAGCAAACGTTTTAAATGCTGGTAAATTACCTGCATCTGCAGATATTGTACAATCTACAGTTGTTGGACCATCTTTAGGTCAAGCTGCGATTGATGCTGGAACAATTTCAGCTGTATTAGGATTTTTATTAGTTTGTGTTTGGATGGTATTCTATTACGGTAAAGCGGGCTGGTATGCTAACTTAGCTTTATTGTTGAACTTATTATTCTTATTCGGAATTATGGCAAGTTTTGGTTTTGTACTTACATTGCCAGGTATTGCAGGTATCGTATTAACATTAGGTACGGCAGTAGATGCTAACATTATTATATTCGAAAGAGCAAAAGAAGAATTACGTGATGGTAAATCATTGTCTGAAGCAGTAGTTGCTTCTTACGGATGGCACGGAGCAATGCGTTCTATTATTGATGCGAACGTTACACACGTTTTAACTGGAGCAATCTTGTTTATCTTTGGTACAGGACCAATTAAAGGTTTTGCTTTAACATTACTTATTGGTATCGTAACATCATTGTTTACATCAATCTTTATTGCAAGAATTTTTATTGACAAAAATATTGCAGGAAAAGCTGATTTAACTTTCTGTACAAATATTACTAAAAACTGGTTTACTAATTTCCACTTTGACTTTATTAAAGTTAAAAAATTCACTTACATTTTCTCTTCAATTGTTGTAATTGTAAGTTTGACTTCTATTTTCTTCGTTAACGGATTAGATGAAGGTGTTGATTTTGTTGGAGGAAGAACATTCCAAGTTAAGTTTGAAAAACCAATCGATGCAACAGTAGTTTCAGATGAGTTATCTGCAGCTTTTGGAACTCCGGTTGAGGCAAAAATTTTAGGAGATGATGATCAATTGAAAATCACTACTAAATATAAAATTAAAGAAGATGGTGTAGCTATTGATGAAGAAGTAAATCAAAAATTATATGCTGCATTACAAAAGTATTACCCAAATACTTCTTACGATAAATTCATCAACTCTTTTGATGGTAAGAAAGTTGGAGTTTTACAAGCTTCTAAAGTTGGAGCATCTATCTCTGAAGATATTAAAACGAATTCATACTGGGCAGTTCTTGGTGCGATGGCAGTTATCTTCTTATACTTAATGGTTTCTTTCCGTAAATGGCAGTATTCATTAGGTGCGATTGCAGCTGTAGCGCATGACGTAATCTTTGTATTAGGAGTTTACTCTTTATGTTACAAATTCATGCCTTTCCACATGGAAATGGATCAGCACTTTATTGCTGCGATTCTTACTGTAATTGGTTACTCAATGAATGATACTGTAATTGTATTTGATAGAGTTAGAGAGTTCATCATCGGAAACCGTAAAGGTAGCTTCGAAGATATTGTAAATGCTTCTATTAATACTACATTATCAAGAACATTGAATACGTCATTAATGATGATCATTGTGTTATTAACGATGTTTATCTTTGGTGGGGAATCTATTAGAGGATTTATCTTTGCAATGTTAATTGGTATTATTGTAGGAACATATTCATCATTATTTATCGCAACTCCAGTATTGGTTGATACGATTTCAAGTGATGAGAAACATACAATCGAAGACAAGCATAACAAAGCATAATTAATTGCTTAAATTATATTAGAAAAGATCCAGTGAAAGCTGGATCTTTTTTTTTGTGCTATTATAGGTAGCAAGTTATGACTTGAATGTTTGCGTATAGAAGCTAATAATACTAAAGAAAGATATAGGTAGTTCTTGATTTTATTTAGCTTAAAGTTTGGTTTCAGAAGTGGATTTAGAAATAAGGATTATTACTTTACTAATGAATTTTTAAAGCTGCTGTTGTTCTTGAGCAAAGAGACAAAATAGAAAGGTTGCGCTTGTGTGTTTTAATGTTTGGTTCTTCATTAAAATAGAAGAAGCTATATTTAGATATGAGATTTGTCTTTAGGTGTATTTCAAATGCCGGCGTGATAAGAAATGGTGCGGCTTATGCATAGAAGTAAAAGAAGCGTTGAAGATGAAGTTTTAATCTTTTATTTAGAGAATATTTTATGTGTAATTACGAAGCAGCTAAAGGATTTCTTTGTGCTCTAATAATGAAAAATAGACCAATTATGATAAAAGGTATGCTAAGCCATTGTCCTGTTGAGAAAAGGCCTAATTCGTTCTCAAAACCGCCTTGACTTTCTTTTACAAACTCAACTATAAAACGTACAACGAATAAAAGCACTAAAAACAATCCGAATAAATACCCTGATTTAAGTCTTGCATTAGTTTTCCAATACAAGAAAAATAAGATTGCAAATACAAATATATAGCAAAATGCTTCGTACAATTGTGTTGGGTGTTTTGCAGGCACTTGTGCTAATAAATTAGCAAATTTTGGATCTGTTGCAATCGCAGTGTAAGCATCTTTTGGATTTGCGATTTGTGTAGCATTAACAGCTTCACCTTTGCTGAATTGATCATGTAAAAAACGAATTCCAAAAGGAGATGTAGTTTCATGACCGATGATTTCAGAATTCATGAAGTTTCCTAAACGAACAAAAATAGCACCGCTCGCAACTGGAATAACAACACGATCTAAAATCCATAATAATGGACGTTTTAGAATCTTTTTGCTGTAATAGTACATCGCAATTATAATTGAAATTGCCGCACCGTGACTTGCTAAACCTTGAAAACCTGTAAACTCAAATTTAGGTTCAAATTTAACAGGCAGAAAGATTTCAAGTAAATGATTTCTAAAATACTCCCAATCGTAGAATAATACATGACCTAAACGTGCTCCAATTAAAGTAGCCAAAACAGTCCAAACAAATAGAGAATCTAATTTGTCAATTGGTTCATTTTCGCGTTCGAAAATCTTTTTCATGATAAACCATCCTAAACCAAAAGCAATTACAAACATTAAACTGTAGTAACGAATCATAAAGAATCCTAAATCTATTCCTTCTGAAGGATTCCAAATGATATTTAAGGCATGTGTCATATGTTAAGAATTTTTGTTTTTTGTAAAAATAAATATTTAAAACAGAGTAAGTCTTTATTTAAAGTTAATGTTTATGAGAGCATTTTTTCTCGGGAACCGGGTCATAACCTGATCTTCCCCAAGGATGACAGCTCAAAATCCGTTTCATTCCTAAATATCCGCCATAAAATAATCCGTGCATTTGTAATGCCTGAATCATGTATGTAGAACAAGTTGGTTCAAATCGGCATGCAGCAGGCGTAAAAGGTGATATCGCTGTTTGATAAAAGCGTACCAGAATTACAAATGGATATATTAGAATTTTTGAAAACATATTTTTAGTAATCAATGATTATTAGTAATCAGAGATCAGTATTTAGTAATCAGTTTAAATCTGAACACTTTAAACTGATTACTGAACACTTCGTTTTTAAATACTAAAAGAAGTACCTTCTTTTCCGTCCTTTAATTGAATCCCTAAAGCAATCAATTGGTCACGAATTTGGTCAGAAAGAGCAAAATTCTTATCAGCACGAGCTTGATTTCTCATTCCGATAAGCATATTTACTGTGCCTTCTAATTTGTCGTTGTTGCCGTCAGTACCTTTTTCACTGCTTAAGCCTAAAACATCAAAAACAAAACCATTTACAGTAGAAGTTAATGTTTTTAAATCATCTTCAGAAATTGTTTCTTTCCCTTCTTTAAGCAGATTAATATAGCGAACAGCTTCAAATAATTGTGCAATTAAAATTGGAGTGTTAAAATCGTCGTTCATCGCATCATAACACAATTGTCTCCAAGAAGAAATATCTATTGAGCTTGTTGTGCTGATTTTAATTTCTGACAAAGAATCAACAGCTTCCATTAATCTTTTGTATCCTTTTTCGGCAGCAACAATTGCATCATCAGAAAAGTCAAGAATACTTCTATAATGTGCTTGTAACATGAAAAAACGTGTTACAGATGCTGAAAAAGGTTTGCTTAGAATATTGTTTTCACCGCTTAGAATCTCACCTGGTAAAATGTTGTTTCCTGTAGATTTTGCCATTTTTTTACCATTTAAGGTAAGCATATTAGCGTGCATCCAATAATTAACAGGCGATTGACCTGTGCAAGCTTCGTTTTGAGCAATTTCACATTCGTGATGAGGGAATTTTAAATCCATTCCGCCGCCGTGAATGTCAAAGTGATTTCCAAGATATTTGGTGCTCATTGCTGTACATTCTAAGTGCCAGCCCGGAAAACCATCGCTCCAAGGCGAAGGCCATCTCATAATATGTTCTGGTTCTGCTTTTTTCCAAAGAGCAAAATCCTGCGGGTTTCTCTTGTCTGACTGTCCATCAAGATCACGAGTATTAGCAAGCATATCTTCGATATTTCTGCCGCTTAAAATACCGTAATTATTGGTTTCGTTATACTTAACAACGTCAAAATAAACAGATCCATTGGCTTCGTAACCAATTCCTTTATCGATAATTTTCTTGATAATTTCAATCTGTTCAATTATATGACCTGTTGCAGTTGGCTCAATACTTGGCGGTAAAAAGTTGAAAGCTTTTAGAATGTTATGAAAATCAACAGTATATCGCTGTACAATTTCCATAGGTTCTAATTGCTCTATACGTGCTTTTTTAGCAATTTTATCTTCACCTTCATCAACATCATCTACAATATGACCAACATCAGTAATATTACGAACGTAACGAACTTTGTAATCAAGATGTAGAAAATACCTGAAAATAACGTCAAAAGACATAAAAGTCCTTACGTTTCCTAAATGTACATTACTATAAACCGTTGGTCCGCAAACATACATTCCAACATTTCCTTCATGGATTGGTTTGAAACTTTCTTTTTCACCCGAAAGTGAGTTGTATATTTTTAGTGGCTGCGTTGTATATAAAGGCATATTTTTTTTGTTGATTTTTTTTAGGAGCTATTCCTGCTGTCCGCTGTATCTTTTATGGTGAACCCCACCATAAAAGGATGTCGCTTCCATCAGGGCTAGACCATAAATATAATAGAAAATACTGTAAAAAATTAAAATTGTGTTTCTAACTTAATATAGTCTAAAAATTCTCTTTTCGTTTGAGGATCTTTGAATTTTCCACCAAATTCAGACGTTACAGTGCTGCTTTCGATGTCTTTAATTCCTCTTGAGTTTACGCAAAGATGTTTAGCATCGATAACGCAGGCAACATCTTCTGTTCCTAAAGCTTTTTGAAGTTCCTGAACAATCTGCATTGTTAAACGCTCTTGAACCTGAGGTCTTTTAGCGTAATATTCAACAATACGATTCATTTTTGATAAACCAATAACTCTTCCGCTTGAAATATAAGCAACATGAGCGCGTCCGATAATTGGCAGTAAGTGGTGTTCGCAGGTAGAATAAACAGTAATGTTTTTCTCAACAAGCATTTCACCGTATTTGTAATTATTGTCAAAAGTTGAAGCTTTTGGCTGTCTTGAAGGATTAAGACCTCCAAAAATTTCTTTTACAAACATTTTTGCAACTCGGTTTGGAGTACCTTTTATGCTGTCATCTGTTAAATCCATTCCAAGAGTTTGAAGAATGTTTTCAACATCTTTTTTAATTTTTTCTATTTTTTCGTCATCGCTTAAGTCGAAAGCATCCTCTCTTAGAGGGTTTTTTGCATTACTGCTGAAATGACTGTCACCTATTTCGTCTAAAAAATCTTCGTTGTTTATCATTAAAAATTACTATTATAATGGGTATATCTTTTTAAGGCGGTAAAGATAATTAATAAATAGGAAACCTTTTCTATGGTTTTTATTATTTAATCGATCCTTTTAAGATATAGTTTAAATAAAAACTAAATCAGTACTGTATTAAAACATAAAAGACAATAACTTAAATGGTTATTGTCTTTTAAAAGGATTGTATTTTATGATTTTATTTTTTGTTGTAAACTAAAAGAGCTTCTTTTAAAATATTCACAGCAGTGATTAAATCTTTTTTATTTAGCACATAAGCTATTCTTACCTGATTCAATCCCATTCCCGGAGTAGAATAAAATCCGGCAGCAGGAGCCACCATAACGGTTTCGCCATTTAAATCATAACTTTCTAAAAGCCATTGGGCAAAATCATCAGCATTATCGATTGGCAATTGAGCAATGCAGTAAAAAGCACCTTTAGGTTTGGTAACCATTACGCCTTCAATTTTATTTAACTCATTGATTAAAGTATCACGACGTTCTTTGTATTCAGAGATAACTTCATCAAAATAGCTTTGTGGAGTATCGATCGCAGCTTCGCAGGCAATTTGTTCAATTGTTGGCGGACTTAAACGTGCCTGAGCAAATTTCATTACCGTTGCTAATACTTCTTTGTTTTTAGTAACCAAACATCCAATTCTTGCGCCGCACATACTGTAGCGTTTTGAAACTGAATCGACCATGATTACATTTTGCTGTACATCTTCAAGATTCATTACAGAGTAATGAATGTCATCTCCATCGTATAAAAACTCACGATAAACCTCGTCAGCAATTAAATAGAGATCATATTTTTTAATTAAACTCGCTAATTGTTTAATTTCAGTTTCCGAATATAAATATCCTGTTGGATTACCCGGATTACAAATTAAAATTGCTTTTGTTTTTGGAGTAATCAACTTTTCAACTTCCTTGATACTTGGCAATGCAAATGCCGTTTCGATGGTCGAAACAAGCGGCACTACTGTTGCACTTGTAGAAGAAGCAAATGCATGATAATTAGCATAAAAAGGTTCAGGGATAATAATTTCATCTCCTGGATCTGTAATTGTGGCCAACGCAAACAATAAGGCTTCAGAACCACCAGTAGTTACAATGATGTCTTCTGAGTTAACGTTTACATTTTGGCGTTGGTAAAATTTTGCTAATTTTTTTCTGTAACTTTCATATCCAGCAGATGGGCTGTATTCTATAATAGTTCTGTCAATATTTTTTACCGCCTCGATGGCCACTTCGGGTGTCTTGATATCCGGTTGA
Source organism: Flavobacterium plurextorum (assembly GCF_002217395.1). GTDB lineage: Bacteria > Bacteroidota > Bacteroidia > Flavobacteriales > Flavobacteriaceae > Flavobacterium > Flavobacterium plurextorum. The sequence continues at coordinate 8,389 of NZ_MUHD01000051.1, forward strand.
CCAATGTTTAAATGATACACTTTGTGTCCTTTTTGCTTTGCTAAATCAGCATAAGGAGCAAGCTTGCGTATCGGAGATTCGGGCATGTTTCTGCCTTTGTTAGAAATTGTTGGCATGAGATTTATTATTGAAGTGCAAATTTGCATTTTTTTTTCGAATTTAACGTAAACAATACAAGTACTTATGAAAATGTAACAATTATAAATATATTTAGTAATTTTATAATAAAATATTGTCAATGAAAAAATATATTATGTTGTTTTTTGGGTTATTCTTATCTTTTAACCTGCTGGCTCAAGATAATTTCATAATTCAAAACAATAGTAAAAAGGTAATTGTTCCCTTTCAATTGATAAATAACCTCATTTTTATTCCGATTAAAGTAAACGGAATAGAACTTAATTTCCTTTTAGATTCCGGTGTTGAAGAAACTATTCTTTTCAGTATGGATGAAATGCAGCAGGTTAAGTTTAATAATGTTCAGAAAATAAAACTTAGAGGACTTGGTGCCGAAGAAGAAATAGAAGGACTTAAATCAACCAATAATACATTAGAAACACATGGATTAAAATCAGAAAATCACATGTTGTATGTTATTTTAGATCAAGGTTTTAATTTATCATCTCATATTGGTATTCCCGTTAATGGAATTATTGGCTATAAGTTTTTTAAAAACAACATTGTTGAAGTGAACTATGTAAGAAAGAAAATTACGGTTTACGATAATAGAAAAGAGATTCAGAAAAAGCTGGATAAAAAGTTTGAAGCAATTCCAATTACAATAGAGAGATCTAAACCTTATATTAATGCTTCGGCTGTTGTTGATAGTACTGATATTCCTGCAAAGCTGCTCATTGATATTGGTAATAGTGATGCTTTTTGGGTTTTTGAAAACAGTAAAATTAAGCTTCCCAAAAAGAATTTTCCTGATTTTTTAGGAAAAGGATTTAGCGGAGATATCGAAGGTCATCGTGCTAGAATTAAAAGTTTTTCGATTGCCGATTTTAATTTTAAAAAGCCAATTGTTGCTTTTCCTGATTCAACATCTATTCGAAATGTAAAGATGGTTCCAGGAAGAGTTGGTTCTGTAGGCGGAGAAATTTTAAAGAGATTTACTTTGGTAATGGATTATACAGACCGTAAAATGTATCTTAAAAAAAACAACAAATTCGGTGAGCCGTTTACCTATAATAAAAGCGGAATTACTGTTCAGCATAATGGTCTGCAATGGGTTCAGGAAACAGTGCATCTGGAAACAGTTCAGGTTGTTTCAACTGTAAGTGATGTTGAGAAGAGCGAAAGCGGCGGCGGTGGTAATTTTAGATACAAATTTTTACTAAAACCTGTTTACGAAATTGTAAATATTCGGAAAAATTCAGCCGCTGAAAAGTGCGGACTTCAAAAAGGAGATATTATCGTAAGTATTAATGGCGACAGACCTTATAGGCTTACTCTACAGCAGATAAATCAACTTTTAAAATCAGAGGAAGATATATTTATTAACCTCGAAGTTGAGAGAAATAGTCTTGTTTTAAAATTTCGATTCAGGCTCGAAGATGAGTTGTAATTCTATTTTCTGGATTAATTAAAGTTGTATAGAAAATTAAAATTAATCAGAATTTTATGTTTTTTTTGGCAAGTGTTTTATTATTTGTAAGTTTAACGAAAATAATAATACATGGCCAAAAACTACGTTAAATTCTTACAAATACCACTATTTTTTGTTTTTTTACTTATTTTACCTTCAAAAATATATGCACAATGTGCAGGAGATGATGCACAAAAAGTAATTTGTGATATCTACAATCCAGTTTACAAATCTATATCATTATTTTCTCTATTAGGCGGCACACCAACTCCAGGCGGAACTTGGACAGATGACGATAATTCAAAAGGACTTAACAGTGCCACAGGCGAATTAAACGGACAACTTATAAGAAAAGGCGGTGTTTATCATTATACCTATACCGTTGCAAATGCAGCTGGCTGTATAGATGATAAGGCAGTTGTAACCATTACAATAGGAGCGTATGCAGGAGTTCCGGCTCCTTTTGCTACTGTATGCAGTTCTAAGAAAACATTTAATCTTTTTACCGCATTTAATAGTACGGTAATGGGACCACATTCAAACGGAACTTGGAAAGATAGTAAAGGAAATGCTGTTGGTTCAACAATTCCAATTGCAGGATTAGAAGGATCATTTCAGTTTACGTACACTGTTCCAGCAGTGATTGCTTGCTCACCAATTGCTCCAACCTCGACAATAACGGTAACAATTTTTAGAGCTCCCGAGGCAGGAGAAGGACAAGAGTTAGTGCTTTGCGGAACTACTGGTTTGGCAGGTTATACAGATTTAGATTTACATACCTTACTTTCTAATGAAGAAAGCGGAGGAGAATGGAGAGGTGTTGGTTTAACTTCACTTCAAGATAATACCATCAATCTTCAAGAAGTGTTTGATAATAATGGACCAGGAACATACAATTACACTTATACCGTTTTGGCATATCCTAACAATATAATATGTCCAGATGAAACATCAGTTATTAGTATTGTACTCGAAAAACAACTTGATTTTACAGGAGCAAAGCTTGATATAGAATCAGATATTTGCGAAGACAAGATTACGACGGCAGTATATTCAGCCAAAATTACACAAGGTCCACAGGTAATTCCAGATGGAGAATACGAAATTGCATTTGTAGTCTCTGGACCAAATGGAGGCACAGAAACTATAAAGGCAAACTTTGTAAATGGAGAAGTTTCTTTTCCGATAAAATCATCTTATTTTAAACAGGTCGGAACTTTTAGAATGACCGTTACCAATATTATTTCAACCATAAGTAGAAAAGCTTGTGCAAATATTGTGACGGATTTGTTTTATGACTTAAAGATTAATCCGCTGCCTCGTTTAGACAATGCAGTATTAACATCAAGTCCTACTTGCCAAAACAAAGACGCCTCAGTAGATATTTCAAATATTGTACAATTAGTCAATGGGCCATACACTATTATATACAATTTATCAGGAGATAATACTGCTGCGGGACAAACGGCAAACTTTTTAGTTGCAGATGGAAAAGCAAATTTTAAAATTCCAGCAGCATTGAATATTAAAAGCGGAGTTTCAAAAATTACTATAATCAGAATTACAAATGCTGTTACTGGTTGTACAAATAATGTATTTCTTCAAGGAGATTTAATTATTAATCCCCTGCCAAATGCTGTAACAGTAAAAATTCAAATAGAAAATGTATGTTTTAATGATCCCGTTCCTGCTGTAGTTTCAGGATTAGGAAACTTAACAGATGCAGTACTTTCATATACACTTTCTGATAGTAATACTTCAACATTGCAAACTGTTGCTTTAAAAGTTGTAAATGGAAATGCAAGTTTTATTATTCCAGCTGGTTTACTTGTAAATACTGGTTCTACAACAATTTTAGCCAGTAATTTGATGAACGCCGTTACATTCTGTGATATTAATTTGTCTAATATTTTTGATACATTCATTATAAATCCTATTCCTGCGCCGCCGCTGGTAAATAATCCACAAACGTTTTGTAAAGTAGATGGTGCAACAATTGCAAATTTATCACCACGCGGATCTCAGTACAAATGGTACAATTCGGCAGCAGCGACAACACCGCTTGCAGATACTTACCTTTTAAAATCAGAAAGTCTTTATGTACGAGAAACTTCCGCTGCAAATTGTACATCAGCACCAACAACAGTTTCTATAGTAATAAACGATACGCCGGCACCAGTTTTAAATCCTGGTGGAGCAGATTTTTGCGGCTTGAAAAATCCAACTATTTCAGATTTATCAAAAGTAACAAATGTGTCGTCAACCGTTACTTGGTATGATGCCAAAGAAAATGGAAACCTGCTAAAATCAACAACTTTATTAGTTCATAATGCTGTTTATTACGGATACGATTTGTCGACTGTAACAGATTGTATTTCGGATAATTATTTAGAAGTAGCAGTCTCACTAAAAGATTGTGATGTTGCAGAATTTGATTTTTTTATTCCTGACGGATTTTCGCCAAATGGAGATAATGTAAATGATACTTTTAGGATTCCTGATATTGAATTTTTGTACCCAGATTATTCGCTTGAAATTTTCAATAGATATGGAAATGTAATGTTTAAAGGAAATATAAATAAACCCAATTGGGATGGAAGAAATTCTGAATCGGCTGGTTTTGGAGATGGAATAGCAGCTAACGGAGTCTATTTTTATATTATCAATTTCAACAAAGATAATAAACCTCCTAAACAAGGACGTCTTTACCTGAATCGATAATTTCTTTTTACATCATTTAACCTAGTTTTCAAATGAAAAAAATAATACTTCTTATTAGTTTTCTATATATAACATCCATTTCCGCACAACAAGATCCAGAATACACGCATTATATGTACAATATGAGTGTTGTAAATCCGGCATATGCGACAGGAGTTCCTGCAATGATGAATTTTGGCGGACTTTACAGAACACAGTGGGTTGGAGCAGTTGGAGCTCCCAAAACATTTACTTTTTTTGCACACAGTGCAATAACCGATAAAGTTGAAGCAGGTATATCATTTATTTCTGATGATATTGGCGACGGCGCAAAAAAAGAAAACAATGTTTATGCTGACTTTGCTTATGTTTTAAATTTAGGAGGAAAAAACAAACTGTCGCTTGGACTTAAAGCAGGATTTTCGTCTATGCAGACGAATTTTAACGGATTTAGATTTGCAGATCCTCAAACAGATTTTGCTTTCGCAGAAAACATAAACGCCACCAAACCTAATATTGGTGTAGGAGCTTATTATTTTAGAGACAATTTGTACGTAGGATTGTCAGTTCCTAATTTATTAAAATCAAAATATGTTGAAGAAAAATCGGGAATAAACGCTTTTGGCTCAGAAGCGATACACACTTTTTTGACCGCTGGTTATGTTTTTCAAGTTAATGACAGGCTGAAATTAAAACCCGCATTTATGTCCAAATTTGTCGTTGGAGCTCCAATTACATTAGACATTACAGCCAACGTTTTGTATAACGAAAAATTTGAGCTTGGAGCCTCTTATAGAATAGATGATTCTGTAAGTGCATTATTCAATATCAATGTTACACCGTCATTGAGAGTTGGTTATGCTTACGATTATACGTTGTCTAATTTAGGACAGTTTAATTCTGGAACCCATGAAATTATGCTTCTATTTGACCTGGACTTATTAGGAAAAGGATATGACAAATCACCAAGATTCTTCTAAAATGAAAAATATGAAAAAACTACTCGTTATTATATTCGTATTTTCAATACAGTTTATAAATGCCCAAGACCTAGAATTAAGCAGAGCAAAGCGCTTTTTTGACAAAACGTATTACAGCGAATCTATTATTTTATATGAAAAATTAGCAGAAGAAAAACCATCGCAAGAGGTTATTAAAAACTTAGCCGATTCTTATTTTTATACTAATGACTTAGTAAAAGCACAACGCTATTATCGTTTATTGATCAAAAACTATAATAACGGCTTAGATCGAGAATATTATTTTAGATATGCACAAACATTAAAAGCAACCAATAATTATGATGAAGCAAATACTTTCTTAAAGGAATATTATTCAAAATCAACGAATATAGAAGATCTTGCTGTTTTTGAAAAAGAGCTGAAAACACTCGAGAATGTTACAGCAATAGGCAAACGATTTGAAATTAAAAATCTAGCCCTAAATACCCCAAATTCCGAATTTGGAGCTGTAAAATATGGTGAGAATTTAGTATTTGCTGGCGTTAAATTAAAACCTGGTTTATTTGATAAAAAATACAAATGGGATAATGAAACCTATTTAAATTTGGTTACAATTCCTTTGAAAAACAGCAATTCAGCAGATTCTCTGACGCATTATTTTGCTGACGAATTACGAACAGGAATGCATGAATCTAATGCCGTTTTTACAAAAGATGGTAAAACCATTTATTTTACCCGCAATAATTCTAAAAACAGAAAGAAAAAGAAAGACGAAAATAAAATTTCAAATCTTCAGATTTTTAAAGCAGAATTAGTCGATGGAAAATGGAGAAACATTACATCGCTTCCATTCAATAGTCCAAATTATTCAGTAGAACATCCAGCTTTAAGCGCTGATGAAAAAGTATTATACTTTGCTTCTGATATGCCCGGAACTTTAGGATCTTTTGATATTTATTCCGTAAATGTAAATAAAGGCGCATTTGATACTCCAAAGAATCTTGGGCCAGTAATTAATACCGCTAAAAGAGAACAATTTCCTTTTGCATCAGCAGATAACAAACTTTATTTTTCTTCAGATGGGCATTTAGGCTACGGATCTCTGGATGTTTTTGTAACAGATATTAATGGCAATGAATATTCAAAACCAGTTAACATTGGATTACCGTTAAATTCAAATCTAGATGATTTTGCTTTTAATATAGATACCAATAAAGAAGGATATTTTGCCTCAAATAGAGAAGGAGGGAAAGGAAGCGACGATATTTATTGGTTCAAAGAAATTAAAGATTTAATTGTAGAAGATTGCAAACAATTGATTGCTGGAATTATTACAGATGTCGATACAAAATTAGCATTAGAAAACGCAACCGTAATTTTACAAGATTCAGAAAATAAAAACCTGAATACAGTTACAACTTCAGCCGACGGAAAGTTTAGTTTTACAGTTCATTGTGAAGCTTCGTATAAAATTAGTGCTTTTAAAGAAAATTATACCAATGCGTCTAAAATATTGACATTAGATAAAACAAGAGATAAAATAAATGATGCTTCTTTGGCTCTAAAATCTTTAGAAGTTATTAAACAAGAAGAAAAGCAGATTGCAGAAAATAAAAGAAAACAAGAACTTATTATAGAAGAAGATAATAAGAAAAAAACAGCACTTGCCGCAATCGAATTGAAACAAAGAGAGAAAAAAGCAAAAGAAGCAGCAATTGTTACAGCGGAAGTGAAAAAGAATGAAAAAGTAAAACAAATTTTAGAACAGGAAAAAGATGTTGTAAAAGATAATAAAGACAGATTAGTCATTAAAACAGATCCTATTTATTTTGATTACGATTTATGGTATATTCGAAAAGAATCTAAAGTAGTTTTGAGCAGAGTAGTAGAATTAATGAAGAAATATCCAGACATGGTTGTTGAAATTGGTTCACACACTGACTCGCGAGGTAATTTGAAATATAATGAAGATTTGTCTCAAAAAAGAGCCAATTCGACTAGAGAATTTATAATCGAATCAGGAATCAATTCAAAAAGAATTCAGGCAAAAGGATATGGTGAATCCGTTCCCATTGTAAAATGTAAAACAGATGAAGCCTGTACAGAAGAAGAGCATGAATTGAACAGAAGGTCTGAATTTGTAATTAAGAATTTATAGATTCGAAAATTATATAAAATTCTTTCAGTTGATTTCTTTTTTATTAATTTTATACAATAACCTTGATCAAATATTAAATATGAAAAATCTAGTTTTGCCTTGTCTGCTTGTAATCTGTATTGGATTTCAAAGCTGTAAAAATGAAGAAAAACGAAAAGAAGCCGAAGCAGCAAAAGCCGAGGGAGAAAAAATTGTAAGTACCGAATGCTATAAAGCGATATACGAGAAAGATACAATAGATTTAAAATTGAATACTTTAAAAAATGGTAGATTATCAGGTGATATGATCATGAAAGTTGCGCCTTCGACAGTAAGAACAGGAGAAGTTGCTGGTGAATTTCATGGCGATACATTATTCGTAGATTATACTTTTAGAGATAACGTTAATAAAAATACTACATTCAAAAACCCAATGGCGCTTTTAAAACGTGACAAACAGCTTATTTTAGGAAACGGAACCATGCAGACTACAATGGGAGTAACTTATATAGTAAAAGACAAACCTATTGATTTTGAAAAAGTAAAATATAAATTCGAAATCGCAGAATGCGCTGAGAAAACAGAAAAGTAGTCACAAGCTTGTCATTTTGACGAGGGAGACTTTACTTCATCATAAAAAAAAGCCGTTTCTAATTAAAGAAACGGCTTTTACTATTTTTAGTTTTTATTTTTTTTATAAAACTTCTCCTTTAATTTTAAGGGCAACTCGGCCGTCAGGATAATTTACTGCATTAGTTTCAACTGTAATTGTTTTACGAATAGGACCAGAAACCATGTTGTATTTAACATCGATTTTTCCTTTTTTTCCCGGCATTACTGCTGCTGCGGGTTTAGTAACAACGATAGAACTAACTGTCGATTCTGCGCCAATAATTAAAAGCGGTGCATCGCCGGTATTAGTGAATTCAAAGGAGCGAACTCCATTATCACTTTTTGAAATTTTTCCATAATCAATCGTATTGTCTGAGGCTGCAAATTCAATCTTTGGGCCATTTTGTGCGTAGCCTATTGCGCTAAACAATACGACTGCAATAAAAGAGGCAACGTTTTTCATTTTGAAATTATTTTTAATTGTAAGTAAATATACATTCTTTTAATTAACACACAAATTAATAATTCGCTTTTTATAGTGTCTTTAATTATTTACTTTTGCTGTCAGTTATAATTACAAAAATTGAACCATTTTTTGTTTAATTGTTTTAAACGTTAATTCGTTTAATCGATTTATGGTCTGAAAATACTGGCTGCAAAATAAAACAGTTAAACAATTAAACGATTCAACAGTTAAACAAATTAACGATTAAACAACCTATTTAAATGACAATTCCAGCACAATTTGACGCTAAGACGATTGAGAACAAATGGTATGAGTATTGGATGAAAAACAATTATTTTCATTCAGAACCAGATCATAGAACGCCGTATACTATTGTAATCCCGCCTCCAAACGTCACTGGTGTCTTGCATATGGGACATATGCTGAATAATACTATTCAGGATGTTTTAATTCGTAGAGCACGTTTAAAAGGTTTCAACGCCTGCTGGGTTCCGGGAACGGATCACGCATCGATTGCTACAGAAGCAAAAGTTGTAGCAAAATTAAAAGCAGAAGGAATCAATAAAAATGATTTAACTCGTGAAGAATTCCTAAAACATGCTTGGGAATGGACAGATAAATATGGAGGAACAATCCTTGAGCAGCTTAAAAAATTAGGTGCTTCATGCGATTGGGAACGTACCAAATTTACTATGGATCCAGATATGTCTGCATCTGTAATTAAATCGTTTGTAGATTTATACAACAAAGGATTAATCTACAGAGGATACCGAATGGTAAACTGGGATCCAGAAGCTAAAACAACTTTATCTGACGAAGAAGTTATTTACGAAGAACAACAAGGAAAATTATTTTTCTTAAAATATAAAATTGAAGGTTCAGAAGATTTCTTGACTATTGCAACAACGCGTCCTGAAACTATTTTTGGAGATACTGCAATTTGTATCAATCCAAACGATGAGCGTTTTGCACATTTAAAAGGGAAGAAAGCTATAGTGCCAATTTGTGGTCGCGTTATTCCAATTATCGAAGACGAATATGTTGATGTTGAATTTGGAACAGGATGTTTAAAAGTGACTCCTGCTCACGATATGAACGATAAAACGTTAGGAGAAAAACACAATCTTGAAATCGTTGATATTTTTAATGAAGATGCTACATTAAATAGTTTTGGATTACATTATCAAGGAAAAGACCGTTTTGTGGTTCGTACCGAAATTGCAAAAGAATTAGAAGAAATTGGAGCTTTGGCGAAGACCGAAATCCATTTAAACAAAGTAGGAACTTCTGAAAGAACCAAAGCCGTAATCGAGCCAAGATTATCTGATCAATGGTTTTTGAAAATGGAAGATCTAGTAAAACCTGCAATTAAATCTGTTTTAGTTGACGGTGATATTAAATTACATCCAAAACGTTTTGAGAATACTTACGCGCATTGGTTAAACAATATTCGCGATTGGAATATTTCTCGCCAATTATGGTGGGGACAACAAATTCCGGCTTACTATTATGGAGACGGAAAAGAAGATTTCGTAGTTGCTGAAAACATTGAAGATGCGTTAATTTTAGCACAGCAAAAAACTTCAAACCTGAAACTTGAAACAAAAGATTTAAAGCAAGATGTTGATGCATTAGATACTTGGTTTTCATCTTGGTTATGGCCGATGTCAGTTTTTGGCGGAATCATGGATCCTGAAAGTGCAGATTATAAATATTATTATCCAACAAATGACTTGGTTACAGGTCCGGATATTTTATTTTTCTGGGTTGCTAGAATGATCATTGCAGGTTACGAATACGCAGGTGAAAAACCATTTACAAACGTATATTTAACAGGTTTAGTTCGTGATAAACAACGTCGTAAAATGTCTAAATCATTAGGAAATTCTCCTGATCCTTTAGATTTGATCGATAAATTTGGTGCAGATGGTGTTCGTGTAGGATTGCTTTTAAGTGCTTCTGCAGGAAACGATATTATGTTTGACGAAGAATTGTGTAATCAAGGAAAAGGGTTTTCAAACAAAATTTGGAATGCCTTTAAATTGATTAAAGGTTGGGAAGTTTCAGAAACTATCGCTCAGCCAGAATCTTCAAAAGTGGCGATCGAATGGTACGAAGCAAAATTGCAGCAAACTTTAGTTGACATTGAAGATAATTTTGAGAAATACAGAATTTCAGATTCATTGATGGCCATTTACAAATTGGTTTGGGATGATTTCTGTTCTTGGTTCTTAGAGATGATCAAACCTGCATACCAACAGCCAATTGATAAAACAACATTTGATAAAGCAATCGAAATGTTAGAAAGTAATTTGAAATTACTTCACCCATTTATGCCTTTCTTAACGGAAGAAATTTGGCAGTTAATTGCCGAAAGAACTCCGGAAGAAGCTTTAATCGTTTCAACTTGGCCAGAATTAAAGCCTTTTGACGCTAAATTAATTGCTGATTTTGAAAATTCAATTGAAGTAATTTCTGGAATTAGAACTATTCGTAAAGACAAAAATATTCCGTTTAAAGATGCAATCGAATTAAAAGGAATAAATAGTGAAAATGTTTCTATTTACTTTGATTCAGTTGTAACGAAATTAGGAAACGTTTCTGTTTTCGAATATGTTTCTGAAAAAGTAGACGGCGCATTATCTTTCCGTGTAAAATCAAATGAATATTTCATTCCGATTACAGGAAATATTGATGTTGAAGCAGAAATTGCAAAACTGACAGAAGAGTTGAATTATACAAAAGGATTTTTGAAATCTGTAGAAGCAAAACTTTCTAATGAAAAATTTGTAAACGGAGCTCCAGAAAAAGTCCTAAACATAGAGAAACAAAAACAAGCCGATGCTTTAGCAAAAATTGCTACAATCGAGCAGAGTTTGGCTGGTTTGAAATAAAAAGAAATCTCCTTTATAAAAAAAATCCCAATACTGAAGTTTTTCAGGATTGGGATTTCTTATTTTATATTAATAATAAGTATAATTTTTTTCAATGAGATAGAGAATTTCGTTGCTGCGGTTATAATGGTAACGTTTTTCTTTAGGGTAGCCGTCTGTATTGAGATCATAACTATAACGGTTAGCTTCGGTAAAAATTCCATTTATTTTTTCACTAGAAAAAGTTATATTATTAGAATTGCTAATGTCTTTAATATCAAAATGTCTATTAAAAACATTTTCAAATGAATCTGTAAAATACAATTTATCGAATCCTGTAATGTTTTTATATATAGATGGTTTTGTGTCATACTCGTAATTGTAAGTTGACGTAAGTGAACCTTGTGAGTTGAATTTTTCTCTTTTTAAAATGTTACCGTTATCGAAATATATTTTTACTTTAGAAGTAGAGTCACTTAGTACCCAATCATTATTAAAATAAGTATAAATATATATGTCTGCAAGATTTTCGGAGATGTAATTATATACGTATTTAGTTTGGTTCATTGAGGGGAAAATAGTTCCGCTATTTGTGTTTTTGAAAATAGCAGTTTTTAGCTTGTTATTCTCATAAGTGTATTCTGTGCTAACATATAGTTGATCATTTATGTAACCATCTTGCTGAGTGATTAAATCTCCAGTATAGCTATAGGTTATTTTTAAAAGACCAACATTAGTACCAATTGTTGTCGCTTCTTTGATTTTAAAACCATTATAAGTAAATGTTATTACTTGACCGCTTGAAGGGTTTATCTCCAGAATTGATTTGACTAGAAGCTTCGTATTTTCTTTTACCGGTTCTTTTGGATCTATTGGTTCTTTTATTTCATTTTCTGAACAAGAAGTGACGATTAATAATAATAATCCAATTAGAGGTTTTAGTTTATTCATTTAGAATTTGTTTTAAGAAAATTAGATATTTATTATTTCAAGTGAATAAAAACAACTGTAAATCTGACAAATGTAATTAAAAAGTAAAATGAAAAAATGACGTTTTATTTGATGAAGCTTACCTTGCGAGTTCTATTTCGGGTGTTTTGTTTATTTTTTATTTCTTGTCAAAACTAGAAACAAAGGATAAGAAACGACCGTAATACCAACAATTATAATAAAGCTTTTAGGATCGCTGTAAATAAAACCTGCAAGTAATGCGATAGAAAATATAATCGCAATTATTGTTGTCCAAGGATACCAAAAAGAGCGGTAAGGTCTTGGCAGATCAGGTTCTTTTGTTCTTAGTTTTAAAAGCGAAAAATAAGCCAATCCCCAAACAATAATCGAGATAAAAGCGGCAAAAGAAAATAACACTTCAAATGAGCCGATGCATATTAAAAATAAACTGAAAAGTGATGAAACTAAAAGCGCAACAATAGGAGTTCCGCCTTTGTTTACCTGCGTTCCTTTTTCAATAAAAAATCCATCACGACTTAATCCGTAAAGAATTCTTGGCGGAATCATCATAAAGGCATTTAAGATGCTGATTAGCGAAAAAATAGAAATCACCGTAACGATTACAGCGCCATTTTCTCCAAAAAGAATTTTAGCAACATCGGCAGCAGCGAGATTTGATTTGGCTAAAGTTTCAATTGGCAGAACATGAAAAAAAGCTGCATTTACTAAAACATAAATTGACATAACTAACAAAACACCGCTGTACAATGATCTAGGAATATTTTTGCTTGGATCATCGTTTTCTTCAGCAAAAAAGCAAACGCTGTTCCAGCCATTATAAGTACCAATGATAAGTTGCAAGGATTTGAAAAAACCGAAAATTAAACCAATTTGAAAAAAAGAACTATCCGTTTTTATCGGTGCAGTTTCAATACCAGAATACATAAAACAGGCCACTACTAAAGCAACAAAACAGATCACTTTAAGTAAGCTTGTAATCTGCTGAATAACACTTCCGTTTTTTACACCGCTTAAATGTATTAGTACGAAAGCAAGCAGTAAGGAAATTGCCATTACTGCAGAGTAGTTTGCAAGCGAAGGAAATAGAATAATAATATATTCGCTGATTACAATGCAATAAAAAGCGGGTGGAATAACATTTGTAATATAATCGAACCATCCAGACAAAAAACCAGCATATTCTCCAAAAGCTCTTTTAATATAATTATAAGAACCGCCTGCTTTTGGTAACATTGTCGCAAGTTCAGCATACGAATTGGCACCCAATAAAACATATAAACCTCCAAAAAGCCATGAAGCAATTATAAGCCAGTAATTACTAAGCATTTCGGCAATAGTTCCAGGTGTTCGTAAAATACCAACTCCAATCGTGCCTCCAATTAATACCGCAATATTAAAACTTAGACCTAAACTTTTCTGCAATTGATTTTTTTTGAAATCTGACATATTTGGATTTTTTGTTTTGTGGAATAGGAGGTATCTGCTGAGCAAAAGTAATACAATTAGAACGTTTCCTTATTTATAGAAATAAAAAACCTTATCTAGTTGCAGATAAGGTTCGTGTATTAAAAAACCAAAACTCTTTCTGTTTTTCAAAAAATGAAAAGGCAGAAAAAGCTTTGGGTCATTATAATCTAATTCAAATTTTTAGAATTTGTAACGCAAACTTGTCATAATTTGACGAGGTGCGATTGGATTCACGCTATAGTTTTCGTGAACTGTATAATTCAACTCATTTGTTATGTTTGATAATTTACATAAAATTGAGATTTTTCTCCAAGTATATCCAGCAGATACATCAATTGTAGTGTAACCTTCTAGAGGAATTTCTCTGTCGTTTATAGTTTGTACTCCAGTTTTAGGATCAATTACAACTAAATTATTCCATCCTCCAATTCTTTTACCAATGTAATTTCCGATTGCTCCAAAAGAAACACCTTTTAATAAACCATCTTGAAGTGTGTAAAAGAAACTTAAGTTTGCAGTATTTGCAGGAGTTCTAGCCAAACGATCACCTTCGATAAAACTACCGTTTAAACCTGAAGTTTTGCTGTAACGCATATCATTGTAGCTGTAACCAGCAATAATGTTTAAACCATCAATTGGTCTTGCAGTAACATCGATTTCAACACCTTTACTTTTAGTTTCACCGCTTAATACTTTTACGTTTGTATCTGTATTAGGAGTTCCGTCAGCTTTAAATTCAGCAGTTTGAGCTAAATTACTGTTTGTGATTTGATAAAGTGTAACGTTTGTACTTAATAAACCTCTCCAGAAATCTTTTTTAATACCCACCTCATATTGGTCAATGATAGATGGTTTGATAGCTTCACCATCAACAGTTGTTCCTGTATTTGGAGTAAATGAGTTTGCATAACTTGCAAATAATGAAGTGTTTTTTGTAGGCTGATAAACTAAACCAACTTTAGGAGAAAAAGCAGCATCTGTCAATTTTTGTCCTTTAGTTATTGTAGCTTTAGTATAATCAGTTGTTTCAGCTTGAGTTTCTTGCCATGACCAACGTAATCCTGCTAAAACTTTAAATTGTTCTGAAATAGAAATTAAATCTTGAGCATAAATTCCAAAACGGTTTGAATCCGTATTTACAAGTCTTGTAGCATTTGCATTTGGAATATCCATACGCTGTCCGTCATAAATAAGATCGTAAATGTTTACACGGTCGTATGCATTAACAATGTATTTTCCTTTAGCATCTTTTACTGCTTTTTCGTCAAAAGCATAAGTATAAGCTTGAGTGAATGAGTTTTCTAAATCAACGCCTGTAAAAATTTGGTGTTTAACTTTTCCAGTATGAAAAATCCCTTGTAAGCTTAATTGCTCACCAATGATTTGTTCAAAGTTTTGATTTTGACCTAATGGGCGAATATAATCACCATTTACATAGTTTGGAATTGTTGTGTCGATAGATACACGCTCAGTTCCTTTAGAAGTTCTTTTGTAATTTTGGAATGACGTATTGAAATTAAGTTTCCAGTTGTCATTAAAATTATGATTAACTAAAGCCGAAACACTTGCTTGATTTGTCTTTCCATAAGACCAAAGTGCTCCTAAATATTTGTTTCTTGGTACATCAGCAATTTCTTTTCCAATTATTCCTGTTCCAAAATCTGGAGTCCAGTCGTAGCTTAAATAATCACCTTGAAGTGTAATTTGAGTTTTATCGCTCAACTTAAATAAAAATGAAGGATTTAAGTAGTAACGCTCATTTTTTACAACGTCTCTAAAACTCTCTGAGTTTTCGTAAGAACCAGTAAAACGGTAAGCAATATAACTATTTAAAGGGCCGTAAATATCAATAGAAGGCTTATAGTAAGAGAAACTTCCGATTTGCATAGAAACCTCTCCGCCTTTAGTAAATTGAGGAGTTTTAGTTACCATGTTTAAAATTCCACCTGGAGCAACGTTTCCGTATAATAAAGCAGCACTACCTTTTAAAAATTCTACTTTTTCTAATGAAGAAACTTCAGGCATAGATCCGCTGCTAAAACGGAATCCGTTTTTAAACATATTGTTTGCACCCATGTCGTAACCTCTTGAAAAGAATGATTCTTGAGCACCACCACGAGCAGAACCTACGTAAACACCGTTCATGTTTTTAACAACTTCACTCAATCTAATTGCTTGCTGTTGTGCAATTATATCGCTGCCGATAATTTGAACACTTTGAGGCAAGTCCATAACCTTAATACCAGAACGTGCAGCTTCAATAGGTTTTTTAGGCTTATTTGTTGTTATTAAAACTTCATTAAGAATTTCTCCTTTTTTATTTTTTACCGTATCATTAAGAGTTGTGGTATTGTCGGCACTTGAATAATCTTGACTATAAGACGCTAAACTAATCAAGGATAAAGCGAGTAGTAAGTTATATTTCATTTTACTTATTTAGATTTAATAAAAATAATTTTTTGCAAATATAACACCGCATAAAGTCTTTAACAAAATTTTTAGAGGTGTTTTATCGCTTAAAATATTCTTAGTTTTATCTTAAGATTGTCTTAAGAAG
>NZ_MUHD01000052.1:0-4971 GCF_002217395.1 Flavobacterium plurextorum
TTGGGAAATTGAATGATAATTATATTGTAAAAATGTTGATTTGTTGATATTAAATTTATATTTGTGCAAACAAACAAAGACGAAAAATTAGCTCAGAAAAGGGAAATATTAAAATTAATGAGACGTATTACAAAGAGCTATTTTATTCTTTGTATCCAAGACTTGTAAGTTACAGTTACAGTTTTGTTAAAGACAATTTTCTAGCCGAGGAAGTAGTAGGAAATGTCATGTTGCAACTCTGGGAAAACCGTGTAAAATTTGAAAAGATAATTGATGTTAAGTCTTATCTCTACACCATGGTCAGAAATGGTTCACTTTTGATCTTAAAAAAAGAACAGAAAGTCATTAAATTGAATGATGAATTATCTCACGAAACGTTGGATTTTGATTTCAATATCCTAGAAGAAGAATTATATGCGACTTTAACCCAAGCTTTAAATTCGTTACCTGAAAAATGCAAAGAAGTTTTTGAACTCTCCTGTATAGAAGGATTGAAATACAAGGATGTCGCTGAACAGCTTAATATTTCAATAAATACTGTTAAATCTCAGCGCGCCCGCGCGATAGAATTATTGAAGGTTAAACTCAAGAATCACTCAGAACTTTTATTCCTTTTATTATTTTTATAAAAAAAATAAAAAATCTTTCCACCCATTTTTGATATTTCACACTCTTAGGTATATAACATTACTTAAAGTGTTAATAAACGATACTTAATATCAAAAAATATGTCTCAAGGAAAGAAGGAATTTGTAATCGCTGCTCTAATAAGAAAGGAACTTCTTATAGGAGAATTATCGATTGAAGAAAATGCTTTTTTGCAGGAATGGCTTTCTATACCCGAAAATCAAGAATATTATCAAAAAGTTATTAATGTAGAAACTTTAAAATCAAAGGAAAGATTTTATAATACGGTTAATACAGATTTAGCTTTCGAAAGAATTAAAGAAAAAATTGATTTTAGAGAAACGTCTGTAATACCACTTTTTGATTATAAGAAGATATTGAAATATGCAGCAATTTTAGTTTTTTTAGCTGGGATTTCTTCTGTTTTCTATTATATTAATAATGATGGTAAAACGCAAAACCAAGAAGTTGTTGTAGAAAGTATTAAACCGAGATATAACAATCCAACTCTTGTTCTTGCGGATGGAACGGTTATTTCCTTAGAACCCAAAAAAGAAAAGATCGTTTCTAAAAATGGCGTGATTTCAAATCTAAATCAGGTTTTGGTTTATGATGCTAAAGCTGTTAAAGGAATGGCTTCAGATGGAGAGAATACTTTGATTGTACCTGTAGGCGGTATTTATGCTGTTAGGCTTTCAGACGGGACCAAAGTCTGGCTTAATTCAAAATCATCTTTAAAATATCCTGTAAAATTTAGTGGAAATACTAGAGATGTAACCTTAGAAGGTGAAGCCTATTTTGAAGTCAGTAAAAATCCTCATAGTCCTTTTACAGTTAAAACCAAATCTGGAAATGTAACCGTTTTAGGGACACATTTTAATGTAAGTGCTTATCAGGAAGACAAAAAATTTGAGACTACACTGGCAGAAGGAAAAGTAAAAATTTCTCAAATAAGTAAAACCGAAAAAAACGAATCAGTTATTTTAAAACCCGGGCAGCAGGCTAGTGTTCATAACGAAATTATAAAGGTGGCAGAAGTTGATCCTTATGGTTATAGTGCATGGAAAGATGGTAAGTTTTATTTTGAAAATGAAAACCTGAAAAGTATTTTGGACAAAATGGAAAGATGGTACAATTTTAATGTGAGGTTCGAACAAAAATCATTAGAGCAGATAAAATTCACAGGAATTGTTTTAAAAGACCAGTCAATCGATCAATTTTTGGATATAATTAGAAAAACATCAAATGTGAAATACAAAATAACCAAAATCAACCAAACCTATGAAGTAACCATTAGTAAGTAAAAAAAACCGGAAAATGTTTGCACCATTTCCCGGCTAGTATTTGTTCAGTCGAAAAAAAGAGTTCGAAATCAATTAACCAACCAAAACATTTTAAAAGTATGAAAAAAAACCTATCCGCAAAAGATTGTGGGGTAAAATCCGCGCTTTGGGATAATTTTCTTAGCATCATGAGGAAATCCATAATATTATCAATATTTCTTTTTAATATAGTTGCTTTTGCTTCTGCACAAAAGATAACTATAAACGCAAGAAACAAGTCTGTTGCATCTGTTTTAAAAACAATTACCAAAAAGACCAATATAGAGTTTTTCTATAGTGATGATGTCTTTGATTCACGTAGAATGGTAAATATTGCAGTAAATAACGCTGATGTAATGGCAGTTATAAAAGAATTGATTGGTGATAACTACAAAGCAGAATTTGTAAATAATAAATTGATTGTTATTGCATTAAATCAAAAAGCAACTGCTTCATCTGCTAATGGAAGCAGTAAGGTCATAAACCAAAGAAAAATCTCAGGAATAGTTACAGATAATATGGGACTGCCAATAATTGGAGTAACAATTCTGGTAAACGATAACAAGCTTGGTACAGTCTCTGATTTTGAAGGAAAATATCAAATAACGGTAAATGAAGGCGATGTGGTGAGTTTTAGTTTTTTAGGTTTTGCTGCAAAAAAAATTAAAATTAAAGATCAGGTAATACTTAACGTTACTCTTGAACCAACTGCAAATGAATTAAATGAGTTGGTTTTGGTAGGATATGGAAAAATGACCCGAGATAAAATAACAGGCGCTGTAACAAAACTGGACACAAAAGTATTACAGAATACCCAAAATGTATCATTTGCTGATGCGTTGATTGGTGTAGTGCCAGGTCTGTTTGTTCAGGAAAGTTTTTCTTCTCCAGATTCACCACCAACAATGTTATTGCGAGGTGTAGGCTCTATTAGCGCAAGTACAGAGCCATTGATTGTGGTAGACGGTGTGCAGATGCCAAGATCTGGATTAGATGCATTTATGCTAAATGCAGCCGATATACAAGATATTAGTATTCTGAAAGATGCAGCTGCAACCTCTATTTATGGATCTAAAGGAACAAATGGAGTTCTTATTGTTACTACAAAAAGAGGGACTAGAAATACGAAACTAAAGGTTGCTTTTAATAGCCGTTTAGGAGTTAAATATGCAGATCAGTCTTTTACTAATGACATAATGAATGCGTCTCAAAAGTTGGATTTTGAAGAGTCATTGGGCTTCTATAAAACGAGCCCTGCTTTACTTCAAAAAAGAAGAGCTTCAGGTCAGGATGTAAATTGGGCAGATTTATTATTAACAAACGAAATCAACCGCGAAAATGATATTTCTTTTTCAGGCGGGTCAGACAAGGCAAATTATTACACTTCGCTTACCTACAACAATGTCGATAATATTTTTGGAGGTCATTACAAAAGGTATACTGTGTCAATGCGTGTAGATTATGATTTGAGCAGAAAATTAAAAGTAGGATTTTCAGGGAATTTTGGAAACGTAAATGAGGAGGATAAGCGTACGGTGGGTTCGCCTTTTTCAAACGCCTTTCTTTTAAATCCGTGGCTGACAATTAAGGATGATGCTGGAAATTCATTGCGATTATTAGATGTTGGTAATTCAACTAGTGTTCCTTACAACCCAATATTTGTGAGAGATAATACGAACGTGAATAACAACCGAAAAAATATCGGAGGAAGTGCAAATCTTACCTATATACCAGTAAAATGGTTAACCTTAAATGGTATTTTGGGCGCAAATTTCAATACCTCTAAAAACAATAGTTATGAAAATGTAATTGTCAATGGAGGTGCGCTTACTTACAATACGGGTGACAGTAACAACTACACAGGGACGCTGACTGCCACTTTAGCGCATACATTTCAAAAACATGCATTTGATATGGTTATGGGGTATGAAGTTAACGAGAGTGAGACCAACAGTTTTTCCGTTACAGCAAAAGATTTTAGCTCCGACGCTGTGCAGACAGTAAGTGCAGCGAAAACCGTGGGTGCGATCACAGAGCGAAAATCTCAGGCAGGTTCCATTTCTTACTTTTCCCGATTAAATTATACCTTCAATAATAGTTATAACCTTTCACTTTCATTCAGGAGAGATGGTTCTTCTCGTTTTGGAAACAATAATAAATATGCCAATTTCTGGTCTGTAGGATCTTCTTGGGATATGCATAAAGATTTACTTAATGGAAATAAAACAGTAAGTTCTTTAAAATTGAGAGCCAGCGTTGGAACTTCTGGAAACGACTTTATTGGTGATTTTGCCTCTCAGTCATTGTATGGTTACAGAAGTCAAGTTACCTATGCAGGAAGTACGGCTCCATATCTGATAAGAGGTGAAAATGAAGATTTGACCTGGGAGAAAAACTTTAACGTGAACGTTGGTATCGATTATGGTTTCTTTAATAATAGGATTAGCGGAACAATTGATTACTACGTTAGAACGACAAAAGACTTGTTGAATAATAAGCCAATACCGCTTACTTCAGGTTTCTCAGAACTAGTTTCTAATATTGGAGATTTTAGAAATGAAGGAATAGAAATCAGTCTACATAGTGTAAATATTAAGAATCATAATTTTATATGGACAACGGATTTTAATTTTGCAGACAATAAAGGAACGGTTTTATCCTTATCAGACGACAAAGATATTTTATCAAACTCGGGATCTACCGTTTTTAAGGCTGGAAGCGCAATAAGATCTTTTTATATTGTGGATTGGGCAGGAGTAAATCCGGTAACCGGCTTCAATCAATATAGAGCAGCAGATGGAAAATTGGTAGATTTTAATACTAATAGAACGAATTCTAACACTGCCGAAATTAATAACCTAAGACAAGTTACCAATAAAACTTCGATTCCAAAATACTACGGAGGATTAACGAATACTTTTAAGTATAAAAATGTAGATATGTCCTTCTTGATTTCGTATGCCGCAGGACATTATGTATTAAATGAAGGAGTGTATAATTTATATAATAATCCCGCATTTAA
>NZ_MUHD01000052.1:5070-10269 GCF_002217395.1 Flavobacterium plurextorum
CCGATTTAGCGATAAGACAAGTTTACTTAGTTAGACCAACAGCATCAATGGTATCAGATTATAAAGCATCGTCTCAGTTTCTTGAAAATGCTAGTTATATAAAATTGAAAAATGTTATGATTGGATATTCTATTGATAAAGAAGTTGCAAAAAAAATTGGAGTAGAACGTCTTAGATTTTTTATTCAAGGGCAAAATCTTTTCACTAAATCGGCCGTCAATTATATTGATCCTGAATATGCTACTGCAGCGGGCGGTATTGGACTTTCTTCTTCCATTGTTAGAGGATACTCATTTGGGGTCAATGTTAATTTTTAAGAAGGCGAAAAGTCTAAATGCGCATTTTCATAATAAGGCGTATCAGACAAAAGGAAAATCAAATTCTACAGGACACATAAAATAAACACAATAGAATAGATGAAAACAAATATAAAATTATTCTTTGCTACAGTGCTGGTTACTTTTTTAAGTGCTTGTACTGATGATATTATAAATAAAGAACCCTTAGATGAATTGTCACCTGAAACTCTTTTTCAGACAGATGGCGGTTTTAGAACTGCCTTGGATGGCGTTTACGGTGTTATGAAACAGGATTTTTACGGATATTCTCATGGAATTTACAGTATTCCAGAAGCCATCAGCGATGATTTGGTGGGTTCATCCAACTCAAAGGACTATTCCTTTGATGGCAGTTTAGAAAATATTTATCCGCTCGCTTATACCGGCACAACAGGAAATATCGAAGGATTTTGGAAAATATCGTATCAGGCACTTAACAATGTGAATACCGTTATTAGACAAGCCAGAAAAAGTACACTTGCCAATAAAAATGCATTTTTAGGTGAAGCATTAGGCATCAGAGCGCTTTTGTATTACAATTTATACCGCTTTTATGCTCCAGCTTACAACACTAATAAAACAGCATTGGCGGTACCGTACCGATTTGAAACGGATGCGCTTTTAGATGTTAAGCCCCGTAATACTTCCGCTGAAGTTATCAATTACATTTTAGCCGATTTGAATGAAGCCGCGCCTCTGGCTGTCAATGCAGTTAATTCTTATCGAATATCTAAAACAGCTATTTATGCATTACTGGCACGTGTGTCTCATGAAACGGGTGATTACAAAAATGCTATTGTATATGGTAATTTAGCCCTGACAGATACTAGATATAAATTAGATACCACACTTGCGGCACTCCAAAAAGAATGGGATAAAGATGATTCTGGCGAGATTATGTTTAGAATTCGCTTTGAAAATAACGAAACACAGTATACTGCAGGAATTTTTGCTATTCCTGTAATGTCAAGTTATCCTTATTTAGTATCAAATGATTTAATAAGTCTCTATGATCAGAATAAAGATCTCCGATTCTCAGTGTACTTTAAAACGCATCCTACAGTCAAAGGAAGCTATTTTCCAAAGAAGCAGGCTGGAACAAGAACTACAAACGCTGCAACATTTGATCCAGGAAATATTGATCTTAAATTAATAAGAGTGCCAGAAATGTATCTCATATTGGCAGAATCGTATTTAAAGGAAAACAACAGTGCTTCAGCATTGGTGAATTTGAATAAACTAAGAAATGCTAGAGGTTTGGGTGACTTTTTAGGAGCAGATCTAAGTAAAGAAATCTTAAACGAGCGTAGGAGAGAACTGGCATTTGAAGGTTTTAGATTCACAGAGTTAAAAAGACTTGGCTTAGGTTTTACTAGAGCTGGCGGCGGTGGTTTAGCGCCTAAAGCAGATCGATTTGCTTTACCAATTCCACAAACAGAAATTGATCGTTCGGGAATTCCACAAAACCCCGGATACTAAGAGGCATATAGAGCCCACATTTTTGTTTACAAAAGTGGGCTCATAATGTCATTTCTAAAAACATAAATACTTTAAAAAAATGAATAAAAAACGACTTCTTACATGTTGGTTTTTAGTCTGTACAATACTTATGGGCTATTCGCAAACTAAAGGAAACTTAAAAATTACTATTCTTAAAAACGGATTTATTTTTGACGATAAATTTAATAGTAAGAAAGGGAGTATTGTAATGGAAGGCGATAAGATCAAAGACATTTTGTATACTGATGATCTTGCTAAATATCCAGGAGCTGCTCTAATTGATATTACTGGAAAATATGTGATGCCCGGATTAATTGATTCACATGTTCATCTAGCCACAGTACCTGATCTGGACAGAGAAAAGAACAATAAATATATGCAGGATCAACTTTCTAAAATGATCTATGCCGGAATTACCTCTGTAAGAGACATGACTGGAAATGCAATTATTCTGGCAGACTATAAACGTGCCAGCACTCTTAATCAACTCCCGGCGCCGTCCATTTTTTATGCAGCTCAGTTTGGAGGATCGGCTTATTTCGATTTAGTGAGAAAGCATAACAAGGATAAAAGCGATACACCTTGGGAGCAAACTATTACAGAGAAAACAGATATCAAAATTGCTGTTGCAGAAGCGAAAGGAGCAGGAGTCACTGGGATTAAGATATATTCTGACTTGACTTCGGATCTTGTTAGAAAAATTGTAAAAGAGGCAAAACTTCAAGGATTGCAAAGCTGGAGTCATGCTGCAGTTTTTCCTGCCACTCCAACTGATATTGCCAATGCAAAAGTGAATAGCATGTCTCATGCGTTTGACATTCCATATGACTCTGCTGTTAAAGAAATGAATCGGTTCAAAAGACCAGTTATTGATGATAAAAAACTGGATAAGCTTTTAATGTTGATGAAAAATAACAACGTTATATTGGATGCCACCAATTATATTGGAAACAATAATAAGCTTTATGCTGGTGTAACAGTAACTAAAAGAGCTCATGAACTAGGAGTTAAGGTATCTACTGGAACAGATTGGCCTTATTTATTTGAAAAAGATCATGTTGTTCCCTTATTCAAAGAAATAAAAATTCTCACTAACGACTGTGGTTTTACCAATAAGGATGCTCTAACAAGTGCCACAATAATAGGGGCAGAAAGTATTGGAGTAGACGATAGAGGTATTATAGCTATAGGCAAACGAGCAGATCTTTATATTACAAATTCAGATCCTGTAAAGCAGATCGAAAACTTACAAGATGGTTTTATGACTATTAAATCGGGGATTATTTACACGGAAAAATGACGTTTAAATAATTCTAAAACTTGATTAACGAAATAAATTAAAAGATATAATGAAAAAATGGTATTATTTAGGGATTGTAACCCTTGTTTTGAATTTGAGTACTTTCGCTCAAAAAGCAACAACTGACTATGTGCGTCTATTTGGAAAAATAACAGAGAAAAACTCGGATTCTTTGATTGTGTTTAAAGGCAGAACTAAAATAAAAAGAATCAATGTTAATAAAGACGGCGCTTTTGCTGACACATTGAGAGTGAAGGAAGGTTTTTATGGAATATTTGATGGTAGAGAACAAGGCTTTTTTTATTTCAAGAATGGCTATGATTTAAAAATCACTTTTGATACCAAACAATGGGATGAAACAATGGATTTTAAAGGTGAGGGCGAAATACCTAATAAATATTTGTTCAGGAAAGCCTTGTACTCTGAAAAAGCAACTGCAGATAAATCTATATTTAAATTAGACAACGATGAGTTTATGAAAAAAATAGATGAAATTGTTGCTGGTTACCAAAAAATACTCAAAGAAACAAAGGGGTTAGACGCATCTTTTGTAGCTCTTGAAGAAAAAGATTTTGAAGATTTTAAAAAAAGCAGTGTAGACAGATATAATAAAACTACCGGATTGAAAAAACATCAGGATAAAATTCTGCCTAAAGGAATGGTTTCTCCCAAATTCGTGAATTTTGAAAACTTCAAAGGAGGTACAACTTCCTTAGATGATCTGAAAGGGAAGTTTGTTTATATCGATTTATGGGCTACCTGGTGTGGACCATGTAAAAAAGAAATACCTTTTCTTAAAGATTTGGAGAAAGAGTTTCACGGTCAAAATATAAGCTTCGTAAGTATTTCTGTCGATCGTGTAAAAGACCATGATAAATGGAAAAAAATGGTAGCTGATCTTCAATTGACAGGTGTGCAGTTATTTGCCAATGGTGATACTTCTTTTGAGAAAGCTTATGAAGTAAGTGGTATTCCGAGATTTATTTTACTTGATCCACAAGGCAATATCGTCGATCCAAATGCGCTAAGACCATCTGACGAAGGAATAAGAAAATGGTTTAAAGAAGTAGGAGTTAAATAATTTACATAAGAAAGGGATTAGCATTTTGCTGTCCCTTTTCATTTTTTAAGGCATTAATGCGGCTTACCCAAATATGTGGTAGAGCCTTACCAATGAAAAAGTTATGCGAATTACCAGAAAAACAATTCTTTTAGATTCGAATTTTAATCGTTATTTTTGACCCTCGAAAAAACAAACTAGAGATTGGATGTCCTGAATAAATCGTATACTGCGGTTTATTTTATTGACTTAACGATTTATTGATAATATTCAATACGAACATAATATCCATCTCAAAACCAAACACTAGCATCATGTCCACCGAAAAAATACAGCTTAACACAATAGAAGAAGCAATAGAAGATATTCGCCAAGGTAAAATAATCATTGTAGTTGATGATGAAGATCGTGAAAACGAAGGTGATTTTTTAGCGGCTGCAGAAAAAGCAACGCCTGAAATGATCAACTTTATGGCTACACATGGGCGTGGTTTAATATGTGTGCCTTTGGCCGAAAGTCGTTGTAATGAGCTTGGATTACATAAGATGGTAACTAACAATACGGATCCGTTGGAAACAGCCTTTACTGTTTCAGTAGATTTTAAAGGAAGTGATGTAAGCACAGGAATATCTGCTTCAGATAGAGCCAAAACGGTACTTTCATTAGTAAATCAGGACACAAAGCCTCATGATCTGGCACGTCCAGGGCATATATTTCCATTAATTGCCAAACAAGGAGGTGTTTTAAGAAGAACAGGACATACTGAGGCTGCGATTGATTTTGCCCGCTTGGCCGGATTTAAATCTGCTGGAGTGATTGTCGAAGTCATGAATGACGATGGTACTATGGCAAGATTGCCGCAATTGGCAGAAGTTGCTAAAAAATTTAATTTGAAACTAGTTTCCATCGAAGCGCTTGTTGCTTATAGAATGCAGCACGACAGCCTGATTGTGAAGAAAGAAGATTTTGATATTGAAACCCGTTTTGGAACTTTTAGACTT
>NZ_MUHD01000052.1:10280-11568 GCF_002217395.1 Flavobacterium plurextorum
GGCTTATCAGCAAACAACTAACAAACAAATCCACATTGCGCTTACCAAAGGAACTTGGAATACTGGAGAACCAATTCTAACGAGAATCAATTCTACAACAATAAATAATGATATATTGGGTACGCTTACCAATGATGCTGACAAAAAGCTGGATAACATGTTTCAATTGATCAATCAGGAAGGCAAAGGAGCTGTTTTGTTTATCAATCAGGAGGCTCCGCCAACAGACTTCATAAACCGTTTGTTAGAATTGAAAGCTTTACAGGCTGAAGGCGAATTCAAAGCACCACAAATAAAGATGGATACAAAAGATTTTGGTATTGGTGCACAGATATTGCATGATATTGATATTTCCAAAATTAGATTATTGTCGAATTCAGAGCAAACCAAACGTGTCGGTATGATTGGATACGGATTAGAAATTAAAGAGTACGTTAAATACTAATTTTTTGTATTTATAATAATTTACAAAAACTATTTAAAGAAATCCTTCGAATTTATTTCGAAGGATTTTTTATTTTGGATCATATATCCCTTAAATACAAACAAAAAGAAGAAAAGGCTGTCTCACGATGAAGTGAAATAACCTTTTTTTATTTGAACACCTATCAGATCGTGTGTTTCAAATATTCAATTTTTTAAAACTTGTTTTAGTTTTAAGGTTCATTTTTCTTCTTTTATTTTCTTTTTTTTTAACTTGTTTTGGTGATTTCTTTTTTCTTTTCATCTGAGCGTACATTTTTTGAAAATCTATTATTTAGATCTACTAAATCTTTTTCCTATTCATTTTTTAACAAGAGCAGAAAGTTGTTTAATACAGCTGTAAACATATTTTCTTTAGTCCGATAAATAAGCGGGATCTAAGTAAAGATATTAGTGTTTACATATTTCCTCAATGGAAATCTAATAGTCTGCAAAATGACAGCTGATAATTTGTCATAAGTCATCTCTAAATCAGCGTTTCGTAATAAGTTCAATTATTCCATAAAAATTTACGGTTAAAGAGCTATCCTAAAGAGAAGAATATATCATAATTGATGAAGAGTAAAGCGTAAGGTTTTGAAAAAAAAATCAAATAAGATCATTTGTAATTCGAAATAAAAAAATAAAACAAAGAAAAGTATACTCTTTTTTTTGATTGTATTTTCTTCTTTTTTTGCTTTGGATGTGAAAAATAAAATTATATGTGTTAATAATTATGTTATGTTTAAAATTAGACTATTGATAAGGTGTTGGTTTGACTTTTTTTAATTTTTTTCGCTAAATCTCATTTTAATTCGTACTATTT
>NZ_MUHD01000053.1:0-1074 GCF_002217395.1 Flavobacterium plurextorum
GATTTAAGTAAAAATGACCTTCATAAATTAATTTTAAGCGCCGTTTTTACTTCTTTAATATCAATAATTAACTTTTGTTTTTTTGTTGTTTTATGATCTTTATTTTAATTTTTAGCCTAATTTTTCTTAGTTTAACGGGTTGTTAACATACAATTGTTTATAAAGTTGCTATTTTTATAAAAAGCTCAAGTATGAAATTTTAGAATTTCAAAAATTGACGTTTTAAGAATCGAATTGGAGTTTTTCTAAAATTTAAAAATTTTCATTTTTAGTTTTAGAGTTAATTCTAAACCTGAATTTTAAAAATTGATTTTATGGTCAGTTTATAGTTGTAATTTGTTTTTGATAATACGTTTACGATGTAAGTATTTTTTTGAAGGCATTTATAATTTGTAAATTTCATGAAGTTAGTTTTACACGTATCGAAATTTTGATTTTCATTTTGAACTAAGAATTTTTAATCCTTAAATTTTAAATGTTATGAAAAATTTATTTTTTACATTATCGGCAGTTTTATTTGCAAACATTGCAATTTCGCAAACACATCAAATTACAAAACACAATGGAGAACAACTTGATGTGAATTTTATTAAAAACGAAAATGGTTTAATTTATTATTCCTTGAACGGAAGTTCTGAAGAAGTTAAAATTAGTAAGTATGCTGTTTCTAAATTAACCAATAAACAAACAAATCAAACACAAAAAATATCTGATAAAATCATAGTAGATTCAAAAGATGATTATAAAATGGTAACTGTTCTGCCTCAAGAAAAGACAATAGGACTGAAAGAAGTGGCTTCATTTACAGGTGTTTCGACAAGGACAAAAGGTGAACCGCCAATTGCTAATAAGAATCAAACAGCTATGAGAATCAAAAGTAAGTCAGCTTCAAATGGCTATCCGTTTGTAAGTATTGTTGAGAAAGGAAATGGCAAATATGAAGCAGTAGCTTACGCGTATTAATTTTAGTGTTAAATTTTAGTAAATATCATTTGTTCAATTATTTATATTTTAAAAAAAGAGTACCTTTATTAATCACTTAAATTTTATTATTATGTCAAAGAACTTAAATAC
>NZ_MUHD01000053.1:1123-2097 GCF_002217395.1 Flavobacterium plurextorum
ATACTGTAGCAGCTATTTTAGCAGGCGCAGCTGCTGGTGCAGCAATTGGGATATTATTTGCTCCGGATAAAGGATCAAAAACACGAGCAAAATTAAAAGAAGGTTTAGACGATGCCAGGCATAATTTAAAAGATTCACTTTCAGCTAGTTCTGAGGTATTGCGCGAAAAATTTGCTCATGCAAAGGGTAATCTTGACGGAACATATGATGAGTTACTTTCGAATATGAGTTATAAAACAGAGGAAGTAATTACTTTTTTAGAATCTAAACTTGCTGATTTAAAAGCGCATAACGCGAAACTTCAGAAATAATATTTAAGGAGCACAAAGTTCACTTGGATTTTTATAATTGTATTTTGGTTTATTTTACTTAATTTTAAGTATTAACAAAGTACAGTTTTTTTCAAAGTGTATTTTGTGCTTCTTTTTTTAATTAAAACTACAATTATGGCTTTTGAAGAATTAAAGGAAAATACAGAAAAAATTCAGGATCAGGCTAAAGTTTATATTGATAGTCATTTAGCATATTATAAACTCTGGGGTTTTAAAGTTGCAATGAAATCAACAACTTTAATTTTTAAGTTTACATTGATTTTATTGTGTTTTAGTATGGTTTTACTTTTTGGATCTTTTGCTGCAGCTTATGCTTTTGGTGCTTTATTCGGAAGTATTGCATTGGGATTTTTAGCAGTAGGAGGGATCTATTTGGTATTTACAGTTTTACTTTTCTTTATAAAAGATAAGTTTGTGGAAGGACCAATTTTAGAGAAATTTTCAGAAATCTTTTTTAATGAATAAGTTATGGAAACAAAAAAGTACTCTTCATACGCTGAAATCGACAGAGATTTAGAAATTTTAAAATTAGAAAAAGATATTAATTATCAAAAGTTAGTTTTAAATGTTCAAAAAACAAAAGAAAGTATAACACCGCAAAATATTGTAAACGGTTTTATTTCATCATACACAGATTATTTT
>NZ_MUHD01000054.1 GCF_002217395.1 Flavobacterium plurextorum
TATGATAATTTGTTTACATATCTGTATTTATTTTATGAATTAAGACAACAGTAAAATAAAAGTCCATATGCTGATTTATAATTGAAAAATTATATATTTGAGAATAAATATTGTGAGATATTTATCACGCATATTTGCCCTAATTTGGGTGGTTTTGTCACACGTACAAATAAGTGTGTATCATTTTGTAAAACAAACTCATATATAAATTAACCAGATACTATTTTAACTAAAACCGCATGCAAGAAGAAGTAACGAAACATACAAAGAAAATTTACAAAACAGTGAAAAACACAGAACACACTTTGGGAGAGAAAATAAAAGAAATCATCATAGAAATATTCATAATCGTTTTTGCAGTAACACTTTCAATATCGCTGCACAGTTGGAGCGAACACAAACATCAACAAGAAGAAGTAAAGGTATTTCTTGAAAATTTAAAGAATGATTTGCAAAATGATGCAAAAAGCATCGACATTGAAAAAGAGGCATACAAAAAATCAAACATGGATTATGAAAAAATTTTAGCACTAACGCCTCACCAACTTGACAGTATTTATAAGTCTAAAAATAAAGTTGAGTTCCCAATTTATTCACATGGACCAAAAATGAATATTGGAAATTTTGAAGGTTTTAAGTCTAGTGGTAAAATTGGATATATTGAAGACGAAAAATTAAAACAGAAAATCTTAAATTATTACCAAATATATGTACCGGCAATCAACGAAGTCGATAAATATTATAATGATTTCCTGTTTAAGTGTTTTGATAAAATGATAGAAAATGCAGATAAATCAGAACAAGAGATGTATGCAGACCCAAAATTTAAAAAGACACTTGAATTTCTTGTCAAACTAGGTAATAATAACATAAGAGTTTATGACAAAAATACAAAACCACTAACAATTGAACTTATTAAAGAAATTGAAAAAGAGCTGAGTAAATAAGACACTCACAACCGTTGTTTAGTTATATGCCAGCTTTAG
This sequence comes from Flavobacterium plurextorum, assembly GCF_002217395.1. Taxonomy (GTDB): domain Bacteria; phylum Bacteroidota; class Bacteroidia; order Flavobacteriales; family Flavobacteriaceae; genus Flavobacterium; species Flavobacterium plurextorum. Next base: position 987 of record NZ_MUHD01000054.1, read on the forward strand.
GCTTTGTTTAAAGCTGGTTTTGTACTTGAGATGATGACAAACCCTAAGAGAGAGCTTAATTTAGTCCAAAACCGCAATCGCATCAGAAAATTTTCAACGATTTCACCCTTGGAGAATCGCACAAAAAAGAAACAAATATACAATGACTAAAGTATTAAAATTCCTTTTGATTATACCATTAATTTCTTTCGGTCAGGGAAAAAGCGAAACTAAATCCGTCTATCCAAAGTATATTGGAGACATCGAATTTAATGCAGAAATTGACAATAAAGATTTTGAGTTATGTAATCCAAAACATATTTATCAATACTTTAATATGGGCGATGGTTTGGTATACGAAGGAGATAAATTAGCCATTGAAAAAGAGTTTGCTGAAAAATATAAATCAGAAATCATTAAAAACGAAACAGGGTTAATCCGAATTAATTTTGTTGTTAACTGCAAGGGAAAAACAGATAGATTTCGTTTGATTTCTATGAACGAAAATTATGAAGAGAAAGTTTTTGTTCCATCAATAACAGAACAACTTATGAGTATTACAAAAAACTTAAAAGGTTGGAAAGAGAAAAAATACAAAGGAGTTGACTATTATCAATATTTGATTTTCAAAATAGAAAATGGACAATTAAAAGAAATATTACCTTGAAAAACTTAATTTACTTATTCTTGCTTTGCCCAGTTTATTTATTTTCTCAACCAAATTGTAATGCTTTTTTGTACGTAGGCGACACCTTGCAATACAAAGCCTGTATTGAGGCAGAAAAAATAGAGAAACTGTATCAATTTCAAAGAGAGTTTCAAGAAGTTCTTGATAATGCAATTAAAATTTCTCCAAATTTTGCATATGCGTACAGAGAAAAATCAACAGCGTATTTAAAAAGCGGGGACTTTTTAACCTGGAAAAAGTTAATAGACAAAGCAGTTGATTTAGATTATAGTTTAAATTTAGGTTATCGTGCTTGGTGTCGTTATCAATTTTTTAGAGATTATAAAGGCGCAATTAAAGACATTGAAAAACTGGATAGTTTGGCAAATTACAACATAGGATATTCAACAAATGGAGATTATCATTTGAACATAACAAAAGGTATTTGTTATAGTGCAATTAATCAAAAGAAAAAAGCAATTAAAATATTCAACGAACAATTAAAAACAAAAGATTATTCGGCTGGATTGTATGATTACTATCAATTAGGTGTAACGTATTATCAAGTTAAAGATTATAAGAATGCTTTAAAAGCATTTGAAAAACAAACAAAGATAAATGAGTTTGCAGACAATTCTTATTATAAATGTAAGGTTTATAAAGTCTTACAAAACCAAAAAGAATATAAAAAGTATAAAAAAATTGCCTTAGAGTTGTATGCTGAAAATAAAAAAATGTTCGATCCCTATACGCGACATTTTAATAGTGTCTATTACGAAACAATTAAAAATGAATAATCCGCTATATCGTCAAGAGGCTTGACATTGTGCGGAATTAGGGAGGAAAATAATAATAAAAAATCAACTTAAAAAAATATTTATGAAAACCACTCTGTCTGTAATACTTTTCTTTTTTATGTGCACTATCTCTGCACAAACATCGGCTCAACTTATTGGTAAATGGCAACTGGTAAAACTAACAAAGAATGGGAAAGAGAAAAGTATAAAAGAAAAATTTAAAAGTGATGAGGTTTTCCAGGTCTTTAGTGAGGATGGAAAATTTATTGGAATTGTTGGGGATAAGAGTACAAAAGGTAAATGGAAATTATCAAAAAACAATGCGGTGCTCACAGTGGTTGTTGATCTTATATCTGTGAAATTTCAAATAGAATATTTTGACAGTGAAAAACGTATTATAACAAATGATCAGTTGGGGACATTGGAATATAAAAAAGTAAATTAATTATCTACTATATGAAAAAACAATTATTACTTTCAATCTTTATTGTATTTGGTTTTGCGATAACAGGACAGGCGCAAGAAAAAGGTACTAGCGACATTAGCTTCAGTGTAGGAGCAGCTACATCAACAGACTTGGCAAACCTTTTTACAGATGTCCTTTCAGGGGCTTTTACAGGTGGACAAATTACAACCCAAAACATGAAAGCAGGTCCCACTTTTGGGTTAACGTATCGCTATGCTGTTGCAAAGAGATGGATGGTATATGCAGATGGTTTTTATCAAAAAATGTCACAAGATGTATATGTAAGCGGAACAAAAAACGGGGAGCTTGATTATTCTTATATTACTGTAGGATTGGGTACAGATTACCGCTATATTTCAAGTAATTTTTTCCAAATGTACTCTGGGATTGCAGTTGCATATACTTCTGAAGGTGTCGATTATTCAGGTCCGGGAAGCTCTCCTGATGGGAATGGTTTTGTAAATTATCAGGTAAACGCCTTAGGATTTCGTGTTGGAAAATCATTTGCAGGTTTTGCAGAATTTGGTTTTGGATACAAAGGGATCGCTAGTGCCGGTATATCGTACCAGTTTTAGAAATTATGATTTTGTAATTTGATATAATATTATCTTTCATTCTTAAATGCACTTGGGTAATATTGATCGATAAACAAAATTTTCTATTCCCAAAACAGCGTAGTTTTTTCTTTTTTAAAAGTTAAATATAAATGAAAAAAGCTTCAGAGTAATCTGAAGCTTTTTGTTTGTATAACCACTCCTATAAATGCCAAAAGTATCAATCAAATTTAAAATCCTTTTAATAGTTTGTATTGGAAAAATTATATATTTGAAAGTAAATAATGTATGAAAATTATCATATATATCTACTGAGATTTGTATGGTTTTGTCACACATATAAATAAGTTAGCAGTAAGTCCGTGATGACGAAAACACATAATCAGAAACGAAGAAAAAATCATGAAGAAAGAATTTCCAACTATAAAAACCGAAAGACTTTTACTGCGACAATTTGCAGATAGTGATCTTGAAAATGTTTTCAAAGGACTTTCACATCCAGAAGTTATTAAATATTATGGCGTGAGTTTTCAAACATTGGAAGCAACTAAAGAACAAATGCTTTTTTTTGCTGACCTTGAAAAAAATGAAACAGGAATTTGGTTTGCTATTTGCTCGGCAGATAACAAAATATTTTACGGTGCGGGTGGATTAAATAATTTAAGTAAAGAACATAAAAAAGCAGAAATTGGTTTTTGGTTAATTTCAAATTTTTGGGGACAAGGAATTATGAAAGAAGCAATGCCGTTAATTTGTAATTATGGGTTTGACAACTTAGAACTTCACAGAATTGAAGGATTTGTTGAGTCGGAAAATATGAATTGTAAAAATGCAATGGCAAAACTTGACTTTCAGTACGAAGGAACTATGAAAGACTGTGAAATTAAAAATAACAAATTTATAAGTCTTGATATTTATGCTAAAATAAAAGATAATTTAATAAAGCCTGAGTAAGAAATCAAGTTTAAAAAAGGTCATCTGTTTATTTGTCTGATATATTAACCTAATTTAAGATAGATAAGTAGGATATCGTTAAACATATTTACAAGTTATGCCTAATTATAAAAGTAACAACATAATGACAATTAAGAACATTTTAGCAACACTCATTCTGACAATTTCTAGCTTGACAATTTTTGCTCAAGACAAAGTAACAGGAGAGCTAAAAACTTTATCTGACGATAAACAATTTGATAAAATTATCGAGCAACACGCATCTAAATCTAAAGATTACTCCGCAAAATCGTTGTATTATATTGGGCTAGCTTATTATATGAAAGAAGACGATAATAACTGTATCAAGTTTATGAATTTATCCATAGATAAAAATTCGAAAGACCCTGCGCCATTTTACATTAAAGCATCTACTTTAAATTATATGCAGAAATATGATGATGCTATAAAAAGTTTTCAGTCAGCAATTAATTTAAAATCGGATGATCCAGAATTTTATAGTGGACTTGGAGATTCCTACTATAATTTAGAAAAATTAGATTTAGCATTAGAGGCATATAAAAAGGCAACGGAACAAAAGAATTGTCCAGACAGACCTTATTCATTTATAGCTCAAATTTATTCTGATCAGAAAAATAACGACAAAGCTTTAGAGGCATTTTATACAGCAAAATCAAAAATTGATAGTAAATCAAGTTCATATTTAAATGCATTATTCAACATCGGACTTCTAGAATCTCTAAAAGGCAAATATGATAAAGCGGAATCCGCTTTTGTTGAACATTTACAATTCGACCCCGCAGACTATCACACTTATGCTAAACTTATTCAAATATATTATTTTAGAAAAGAATATGACAAAGCAAAACCATACAAAGATAAATTGTATGAAGCTCACAAGAAAAACCTACTTAAAGACAATTTAAAAGATATGTTTTGTTACGACCAATTCAAATGGAATGGCAAATTAATCCAAGCTTTCGAAAGATACGAAGAAGGTTCAAAAGACATATACAATAAGCATTTATTCTATGTTGTAAATCAAGATGACAAAATTGAATATAGAATTCAAACAGAGTTTTCTCCAATTTCAGTAGAACATGGAGGTTCAAAATATTTACTTTGCCGAACAAAAGGAGATACGCATTCAACGTTCAACATTGGTTTTAACGACAACTTCAAATATGATGACTTGAAGAAAAGTGTTATTGATATACTTGAAGAAAAAGTTAAACCAACGGCAACTACAAGACTAACTAAATAACAAGAATAACGGGGCATAACAGCTACTATCCCTGTGGGCACGAGTGTTCTGCTCGAGAACACAACGAAATGTTGACAAATAGGGATTTTAGTAAGATAGTTCAAAACAAAAAAAAGCTCCAGATTTCTCTGAAGCTTTTTTTGTTATAGTAGTATCTCTGTTTGAATTAATATATTTTTATAAAAGCTTATTTCGTGATTAGTTTTTCAAGTCTTGCCATCATTTCATCTTTTTCTTTCAGCATACGCTCGTACAATGCGATTTTTTCTTCGTGAAGTTGAATCAATTTATCGATTGGATTATTATTGAAAGTTGGACTGTAATTTATCAAACCTTGAGTATCGTGAAAAGTGCTCGAAATAATATTTATTGCTTGCTCTTCATTAAAATTCTGAAAAGCTTCCACAGGAATTTTTAATGCATCTGAGATTTGATTAAGTATATCATCTTCAATTAAATCTTTTTGCTCTAACATAGAAATTTTCTTCTGATTCCAGTCATTTCCTAGGTCAAAAGCCAAAGCTTCCTGTTTGATGCCAAGCATTTCTCTGAAGCGTTTTACGTTTCTTCCCTGATGTATTTTCTGTTCCATAATGAATGTTATTTTTCTGAAAGTTCAAAGATAAAGCTATCTAGACTAAAAAGTCTTAATTTCAAAGATAAAAAAAACATCTCATAGAAGTGTTTTTTTGTCAGATATTATGTTCAAATTTGAGTTGAATTATCTTGCTGAATTTTGAGCTTTTGTGTAAAAATATTTTAAAACAAGATAGGTAAATCCGTTACTTTCGGGTCGTAAATTTTCCTCTATATCTTACAAAATAGAGTGTTGCTTTTTTTTGCTTTTAGCAATGCTTTGTACTATTTTTGGATTAATTTTTTATTATTAAAATAGATACATAAAAATGATTTTTATGACTTATAAGCAGTATAGATTCGTTTAACAGATTTTGTAAAAGAGGCAATGATGTTTTTTTTAATCTGTAGTAATGGTATTGTTAATAATTGTTGAAGTTATTACTCATAAAATTGGAAGTTGAAGATTGTTAAGCAAAAAAACTTATTAAAATTGTAAGATTTTATCGAGATATGTTTGAAAATTTTATAATTTTATATAAAATATAAAACATTTCGTATGAAAAAATTTAACATTTTATCGGTTGTATTTTTTATGGTTGTTTTTGGCAGAGCCCATGCTCAAGACACTAGAACAGATTTTCACACAGTAGGAATTACAATTCCCACAGTCGCTATTGTGGATATTGAACCAGCGTTGTCAAAAAATATTACAATGGCTTTTACTGCTCCCGTAGAGGCAGGTTTGCCTATTGTAGCTCCTGCTAACAATGCTAGTTTGTGGCTCAATTATTCTTACATTCCAACAACAAGTGCAAAAACGGCTAAAGTATCTGTCAAAATGGATGCAGTTGTACCTGGATTAGATGTAAGAGTTCAGGCGGCTACAGCTGCTGGATCAAATGGAGGTGGAACACTTGGAACTATTGCCGGCAGTGCAATTACTCTTACTGCTGTTGACCAACAAATTGTATCAGCAATTGGAGCTTCATATACCGGAGATGGTGCTTCAAACGGACACAATTTGACTTATTCATTACATGCTAATAATTACACAAGTTTGTTTGCCTCTACACCTTCGGTAACAGTTACTTATACTATTAGTGAAAACTAAAAGCAGTATTTTTTGCAAGATCTTTGAACAAAAATAGTGTCGCTTAAGTAAAATCAGGAGGCACTTTTTTTGTTTACCCCAACTACCAGAATATCTTAACTACCTACTACAATGACTTTAAAAAAAACACTCTTTTTTATTGCAGTCTTCTTTGCGTATACTAATTTATTCGCAAGTATTGTTATTACCAATGGTTTGACACATAATTACAGACTAAAAGAAGGAACACTGCAAAAAGGAATTATCACAATCGAAAACACTTCTGATATTCCTCAAAATGTAAGGCTTTATCAACAAGATTATAGCTATAACGCGACAGGCGCTTCATTTTATGAAGACTATGGAAAAAATAAAAGGAGCAATCTTAAATGGATTAAATTAAATACTGATTTATTAAAAATAGAAGGTAAAGGTAAGGCTAGTGTATCTTATGAAATCATTATTCCAGAAAACACTTCTGGCGGCAGCTTTTGGAGCGTTGTAATGGTCGAGCCTGTTGATGATATTGTACCAAATAATGTCAAAAATGGTATTCAGTTGCGAACACTCATTCGTTACAGCATTCAGATTATTACAACAAATGAAAAACCAGCAAGTGCTTTAATGACTTTTGATGCTATTGATTTAAAGAAAATTTCAGGAAAGAATATTTTGGAACTTTCAATTTCAAATAATGGAGAAATATTTCATCTTGTTGAAGCCTCCATCGAGATATTTGATAGTAAAGACGGCAGTAATAAAGGAAAATTTAAGAGCGATATTTTGAGTTTACTGCCTAACAATTCCAAACTATTTGCTATAGATTTAAGTTCAGTTCCTGCTGGAAAGTATAATGCTTCAATACTCGCGAGTAGTAGTGATGATCATGTTTTTGGAATAAATATTGAACTAAATATACCAAATGAATAAAATAATAATTATATTATTATTTATTATTCCTTATTTTTTTCAGGCGCAAAACCTCGCGGTTAATTTAGTAAACCAGAACGAGTTTCTTACTCCAGGAAAAGTACAAACATTGGTTTTTAAGATTACTAATCCATTTTCAAAAGATATTTTGGTTACGCCAAAAGTTACGCTTCCAAAAGGCTGGATTTTAGCTGCTGCTCCTTATGATCTTGATTTAGCAGCAAATGAAACTAAAATATATTTAGCCGCTATTCAAGTACCAATTAATTCATCAAAAGGTAAAGACAGCATACATTTAATTATTAATGATAAAACAAATACTATTTTGTATTCTCAAGATTTTGCGTTAATGGTAAGTCAAGTAAAGCGGATAACATTAGATGTTATTTCTACGCCAAGCTACGTAAAAGCCGGAGATACTATTCATAGTTTTTTTATTCTAAAAAATGAGGGAAACGTTGAAGAGAATATCTTTATTGAGACCTCTGCAGCAACTTTTGTAAAAGGAGACAATCCTATTTTGTTATTACCTGGAATGGCAGCAACAATAAATGCTTATCAATCTACGGATCTTGAACAACCCAAACCTTCGCAAAACTTAATTAAACTTACAGCTTCTGTAAAAAGCGACACTACGCAATCTGTATTTGCCTCGCAGATTACAAATGTTATTCCCGCTTTTCCTGTAAATGAAGATGTCTGGCTTCGTTTTCCTATTAGAGCAGCAGCAACGTATATTGGGAGACAGCAGCGAAATGATTATGAATCTGGTTTTCAGGGAGAAATTTATGGAAGCGGAGCTTTAAATGAAGAGAATACAAAATTTCTTGAATTTAGGGCAATCGGTCCCGATCGTTTCGGATTAACTGCCTTTTCTCAGTATGAAGAATATTTTATTAATTATAAATCCAATAATTTTTATGCCCATTTAGGAGATAAGATCTTTTATTCGTCATTTTTGACCGAGTTTTCAAGATATGGAAGAGGTGTAGAACTAAGGCAAAAATACAAGAAGTTAGAGGTAGGTGGTTTTTACAATAAACCACGTTTTTTTAAAGACATTAAAGAAGAGATCAATGTTTATGCTAAAGTGAATTTTAATGCCAAAAATAATATACGTTACGGATATTTATTGAAACGAAAAGATAGTCACCAAGAGGATCATTTGCATTATGTTTCTGGTGAGACAAATGTTTTTGATAAAATTGGTATACAAGGAGAATATGCTGTTAGTAATAACGAAAAAACACAAGGAACTGCATGGCAGCTGCAAGCTCAAACTTATTTTAATGATTTAAATGTCAATGTGAGTTATATATATGCATCTCCTCATTTTTCGGGTTATTATACAGATACGCAGTTTTTTACTTCGAATGTTAATTATCGGATTTTGCCCAAGCTGAATCTTTCTGCTAATTATCAAAAGGATGCGAGAAATTTTCAAAGAGATACGCTCTATGGTGCGGCTCCATTTAGAGAAGCTTTTCAAATAGGAATTCGTTATAACTATTTAAAAAGTGGTGCGGTTTCTTTGTTTAGCGGAACTCAGGAATATGAAGACAGAATGGAGCGTAAACAGTTTTTTTATAAAGAAAGATTTAATCGTATTGAATTAACTCAGGATATTTATAAATTTTCGGTCAATTTTCAAATGTTTTTTGCAGAAACAACTAATTTTTTGATTAATTCAACGGGTAAAACATCAATACAAACTGCAAACGTCAGCTATAATTACAAACGAAATTCTATAAGTCTTTATGGCAGTTATTCTACCGTGAGTAGATATGCAGCCAAGGATGAGAAGCTGTTTTTATATGGAGGACGCATAAATGCTGCTATTTATGATCGCTGGTATCTGAGTTTATTCTATCAAAATACATATTATCTTGAGGAATATTATAGAGATCGAAATCTTCTGGAACTGGCATTAAATTACAGAATATCACCACGACAACAAATAAACATGCTTTCTAGATATGCTTTAGCACAAAAGCAATTAGAGAATAAAGATTTTTCATTTTCTGTACGGTATGCGCTGGATATTTATGCGCCCATAAAAAAAGTCAAAGAGTATGGTTTTTTTGAAGGAAATATCACTGCTTTAGAGAATGCACAGATACAAGGTGTAAAACTTCATTTAGGGCCTTATTCAGCTATTACTGATGAAAGAGGTCATTTTTTGTTTAAAAATGTAAAACCCGATACTTATTTTCTTGAGATAGAACAAGGAACACTGGGGGTAAAAGATATTACTGATATTGATATTCCCGCTAAAGTCACAATAGCAGAAGGAGGAAATTATCTCGATTTTGGTATTATAAAAGCCTCAAATATAAAAGGAATTATAATGCTCGATGACAAAGATATTGCTGACAAAGAACAAAGTATAATTGTCGAAGTAACATCAGATAATCAAGTTTTTAGAAAAATATGTAAAATAACCAAACCTTTTGATTTTACCTATCTAAGACCAGGAGATTGGAAGTTAAAAGTATACCGCAACGCATTAGACAGCAAATATAAAATTCTTACTGATGATATAAATTTGACACTTAACCCTAATGAAGATAAGCAGGTTCAGATTAAGATAAATAAAACAGAAAAAGAAATAAAATATTTGCAAAAACCAATGAGAGTAGGTTTTAACACTTCAAAAGATAAAAAATGATTTTTAATTCGATTCAATTTGTTTTTGGGGTATTGCTGTTTTTTTGCGGTACTTTTTTTCTTTCAGCACAAACGTCTGGAAACCGTAATATTAATATAAATCTTTCAGAAGTTGCATTACTTGATGTTGAACCAAGTATGACTGCTATTTCTTTTAGCTTTTTGCCTCCAACAGAAGCGGGTCGTCCGCTGACGATTCCTGCTGTTAATACCACAAAATGGTTAAACTATACCTCTGCTAAAAAAACAACAACGCCGCCCAGATTTATTACGGCCCAAATTGATCAGTCCTTTGCGGGACTATTTGTAAAGCTTCAAGCCGCTGCTGCTGCTGGTAGTGGAGGAGGTACTCTTGGGACTTCGGCTGGTAAAGTTACATTAACCACTTCGCCTACTACAATTATAACGGGTATTGGTGGTGCTTATACAGGAAATGGCATTAATAACGGACACTTGCTGAATATTTCTTTAGAAGTTGATGATTATAAGAAATTGGTACAAACAACGAGTAAAATAATTACGATAACCTATACTATTAGTAACTAAAAAGATGGTGAAACAATCCTGTATAAAAAATCGAATAAATACATCTATCAACTTATTGCTTTTAGCGTGCGCTTTATTAGTGTGTATAACGGCTAAATCTCAAACGATTACAGTGGGAGGTACAGATTGGAGTCCTGTTATTCCAACCATTACAGAAGCAGGATCTGATTATGCAGGAACCTATGAAAGTACCTCTACTCAAATGAGTTTAAGTTTGACGGTGCCGCTTCTTTTAGGTACGGGTAAGATTTCGGTACGATATGAACCCAATCCAACTTGGAATAATGCTCTAAAAATTGATGTAAGAAAACTAAATAACGGATCAGGATTATGTGTGCTTTGCAGTATGACCCCAAATCAAGCGACGCCCTATCAGGAGGTTCTTACGAATGATACAGAGTTATTTAGAGTAGTTGCTGTTTTGTCATTAGCAGAAGTAACTAATATTGGATTAAACCTTCGAGTGCGCGGAGTGTCTGTTACAACTCCGGTTGATAACTACACTGCTCGTATTGTATTTACTATTGGTCCGCAATAAAAAACGTCAGATAAAAAAAAGCTTCAGAGAAATCTGAAGCTTTTTACTTGTAGTTTAAACAGGACAATTCTCGAATCATTTTATTGATGATTTAAAAAAAATGAGATATTTAGTAAATGATTAATAGAAAATAACTCAACTGCAGTTCTTTGTCTAGTTTACATAATAATTTTATGCTTTATTTTTTTTGTTCATTTTTTTCCTTTAATCTTTTCGCATTCTTTAGGCTGTTATTAAGTATCCACTCAATCTGACCATTGACACTACGAAATTCATCATTAGCCCATTTTTCAATTGCTTTCATCGTTTCTGAATCAATCCTTAATGCAAATGACTTTTTTTCAGACATCTTTTTATTGATTTAAAGTACCGGTATTTATTACAGGTTTAGTTTCACTATCGCCACAAAGGACTACCATTAAATTGCTTACCATTGTTGCCTTTTTATCTTCATCAAATTCTATAACTTCTTTATCTGCCAATAGTTTTAAAGCACTTTCAACCATACCTACGGCGCCTTCTACAATTTTATGACGTGCAGCAACAACAGCCGATGCTTGTTGTCGTCGTAACATAGAATGAGCAATTTCAGGAGCATAGGCTAGATATCCAATTCTTGATTCTATTACTTCTATTCCAGCAATTTCTAATCGTTGCGTAACTTCGTGTTCAAGTGCTTTGTTTACGTCATCAAAATTAGTACTTAATGTTACGGTTGCTCTCTCATCTTCAAAATGGTCATACGGAAAAGAACCTGCAAGTTTTCTAACAGCCGAATCCGTTTGGATTCTAACGAATGCCTCATAGTTATCAACTTCAAACGTGGACTTAAAGGTATCTTTAACTTTCCAAACTAATATAACACTAATTAAAATAGGATTCCCCATTTTATCATTAACCTTAATTTTTTCGCTTTCAAAGTTTCTTGCACGCAAAGATAAACTAGTTTTATTATAAAGAGGGTTTACCCAAAATAAACCACTTTGCTTAATACTTCCTTTATAGTCTCCAAATAACAATAGGACTTTTGAGCTGTTGGGACCTATTACAATAAAACCCTTTGCCAAAACAACAGATAGCAGAAGTGCAGCCACTGCTAATATCATGTTGTTTGAGATAAATCCATAAAGCGTTAGTGCAATTGAAAATAAAAGGATAATAAAAACCAAATAACCATTGAAGGGTATTAAAACTTTTTCTGTTTTCATAGTAAGCAATATTTAAATGATATTAAAATGATATCATAAAGATATATATTATTTTAATGTGAAAGCACTTTTTTTCTTCATAAATTTAAAAATAAAAGAAATGGTAGAATTAAAGTATAAATAGTTCTGATTATACAGATTTGCAATTTGTATTCTTGAAAAAATTAAAAAATACTTATAAAAAAAACTCCAGATTTCTCTGAAGTTTTTTCTTAGTAGTGGGAAGCATTCAAATATATAACCAGATTATCTTGGATTATTATAATATTTTAAAATGTGCATCTTAGTTTTGAAATATTGAGATAATTTGTTTGAAGAAAAAATTAGGCACTCTGCTTTGAACTATAAATCTACTGAAAGAATTTTAGAATTTCGCAAATTATAATAATGTAGAGGGTAACCAGAGGATACTGGTGATATATTATATGCTTAAAAACAGGAAAAATTCTGTTATAATGCTGCCATTTCGTTATATTTGTTTCTGACTAAACGAAAGTTTTTTCATAGACTTACTTTAGGTAGCGCAGCCTTGAAAATTAAAATTTAGTAGAAAATAATCATCTGTGGGCCATTTGGCCATAGAATCAAGAATAGCTAAAATACTTCAATGAATAAAAAAATTACATTTTTAACTATCGTTTTTCTTCTATATGTTTCTAAAACAAATGCTCAAACCTGGAATATTGGATATCCTGATAGCACTAAAGTAACAGCGACTCTAACTTCTAAGAAGCTTATTATTAGAGGAAAAGGAGAGATGAAAGATTGTCCTATTTATGGAAGATGGAAAGACAAGGCGATATCAACTGTACAAATTGAAAACGGTGTAACAAATATTGGCAATCATGCTTTCTATGATTGTAATGATCTAAAATCGATTTCTATTCCAGAGGGAGTGACCAGTATTGGCGAATCAGCTTTTAAAAATTGCGAAAACTTAGAATTTATAATAATTCCAAACTCTATTACTGTAATTAAAGAACGTGCTTTTGAAAGATGTAAATCTTTAAAATCGTTTATTATTCCAAATAATGTTCTTCAAATAGAGAAATATGCCTTTTTTGAATGTTTTAATTTAAAGAATGTACAGTTAGGTAGTGGATTAAATAAAATTGGGGACTGTGCCTTTAGAGCTTGTCACAATCTTTCTTCTATTACAATTCCCAAAAGCATAAAAGATATTGGAGATATTGCTTTTAGAGAATGTTACAACATGGAGAATTATACAGTAGAAGAAGGAAATGCTCAATTTAGTTCCATCAAAGGAGTTTTATTTAACAAAAGACTAGACATCCTTTTAGCATATCCAAATGGAAAAAAAGGGAAGTATAGAATCCCAGATAGCACTTCAGTGATCGGAAATAGTGCATTTGCCAGTTCCAAAATAAATTCTGTTTACATACCTAAAACAGTAAAAATAATTAAAGGAGATGCTTTTCGCTATTGTGACAACTTAAACAAACTTAAAATACCTGATAGTGTTGAAGAAATTGGTGTGTTATCTTTTGCTAGTTGCAACTCACTTAGGCGAATAGAACTAGGTAATAGTATTACCGAGATAAATATGTATATTTTATCGCAAAATAAAAATCTTTTAAAAATAAAAATTTCGAATAAGAACTTAAAGTTTAGTTCCAAAAAAGGAATCCTTTACAATAAACCAGGAGATACATTAGTTATGTATCCGAGAGGGAAAAAGGGTGGGTTTATGATTCCTGAAAATGTAAAATGTATAAAAAAAGGAGCTTTTGAAGCTTGTGAAGGACTTACTAAAATTGTTATTCCTGAAAGCGTTACTACAATTGAGGATTTAGCATTTCAATATAGCACAAACCTTATTGAAGTAACAAATAAAAGCATCAACCCTCAGTTGATTTCAAATCAGGTATTTTCGCAAAAACTTTGTTTATTTGTTCCAGAAAATGCTGTAACCTTATACAAAAAAGCGAAAGTGTGGCAAGATTTTGTCAAAATACAAAAGATTGAGCCGTAATATAAAGTAGAAAATATTGGCGTTTAATTTTTTAAGAAATTGAGGTAAATTTTCAAGAACCACAAAAAAAGCCTAAGAAATCTATATTTTTCAGGCTTTTACTTTAAGATTGTAGCCCTAACGGGACAATTCTCGAACCATTTTACAGATGATTTAAATAAAATAAATATCAAGCAATATTAAATTTTCGTTCAAATCCCATAATGGTCAATATAAATATTAATAAATATAGACCCTCATAGTAAAGAATTCGAACCTTTTATTGGAGGATTTGAAAATTATAAGTGAGTTTTAAATTAAAATTATTCAGTCCTGAATAATAAAATTTAAAAAAAAGTCAAAGTCATCTTTAAAGTTAAAATTAAGTCTCTCATTTTATGTGAATTATGATTAAAGTTTTATCTTAGTGAAGAATATATATATCCAGAATCTAAAATAATCATAATAAACTTATCCACTAAACATGAAAAAAACAGTACGAATAGCCTTTTTTATCATCCTTTTGATGCTTATGAGCTGTAATCAAACTTCAAAAAAAGATGCTATCACTGCTGATATCATTTATTTTGGAGGAGACATTATAACAATGGAAGGAAATCAGCCCATTTATGCAGAAGCAATTGCGGTAAAAGATGGAAAAATAATTTTTGATGGAAAAAAAACAGAAAGCGATAAATTAAAAGGAGAGAATACAATATTGACAAATTTAGAAGGCAAAACCTTATTACCAGGTTTTTTAGATGCGCATAGCCATTATATTAATTCTTTATTAGTAGCAAATCAATGTAAATTATATGCCCCTCCTTCAGGACCAGGTAAAGATGTTGAAAGTATAATTATTGCACTAAAAGCATTTGCTGCAGAACGAAAAATACCAAAAGGCGAACTCATAATGGGCTACGGCTATGACGAAAACGTAATGCCTAAGGGGAAACTTTTAAATCGCGATGACCTTGATAAAGCATTTCCAGATAATCCTGTGCGGATTGATCACGTTTCAATGCATGGATGTGTTCTAAATAGTTTGGCTCTTAAAAAATATGGAATCAGCGCTGTTACTACTACACCACCAGGAGGTGTAATTGTTCGCAAGCCTGGAACAAATGAGCCTTATGGCTTGATTATGGAAATGGCGTTTATGCCTATTTTCGAAAAAACAGATCCAATGACTCCAGAACAAGAAATTGAATGGACAAAAGCCGGACAAATGCTTTATGCAGAAGCAGGAATTACAACTGCACAGGAAGGTGCGACGCACCTACCACAGATTCTAACAATACAGCGGGCATCTCAGGCAGGAGCAAATATCATAGATATCGTTGCTTATCCATTTATTACAGATCTTGATAATATCGTAAAAAGTTTTCCTGTAGCTGAATGGGGTAAATATAATAAAGGTTTTAAAATTGGCGGTGTCAAAATAACTATCGACGGTTCTCCTCAAGGAAAGACAGCATATTTTACAACTCCCTATTTAACTGGTGGTCCGAGTGGTGAAAGGAATTGGAAAGGTGAATTGACTTTTCCACAGGAAACTGTAAATAAAATGGTGAAAAAAGTGTATGAAATGAATGTTCCTTTACTTTTGCATTGCAATGGCGACGGCGCAATTGACTCCTTTTTGAAAGCTTATGAATTTGCCCGTGACGGCAATTTTGATAAATCTTGGAATGTAACAACAATTCACTCTCAATTTATGAGAAAAGATCAAATTCCAAAATTCGTGAAATACAAAATTCGTCCTTCTTTTTACACTTTACATACGTATTATTTTTATGAAGCACATTTAAAAAATAGAGGATTTGCGCAGGCTCAATATATAAGCCCAATGCGAGATGCTATAAATGCGGGTTTAAAACCAACCAATCATACAGATTTTGTTGTAGCACCATTAGATCAAATGATGATGTTATGGTCTGCGGTAAATCGTATTTCGCGTGCAGGAGCAAAAGTAGGATTTGATCAATGTGTTACTCCTTACGAAGGATTGCAGGCAATGACTGTAAATGTAGCAAACCAATATGAGGAAAGTGATTCTAAAGGAACGCTAAAATCTGGAAAACGTGCCGATCTTGTGATATTGGATAAAAATCCTCTTAAAATTTCTAAAATGGAAATTAGAGATATAAAAGTTATTGAAACTATTAAAGATGGCAAAACTATTTATAAAAGATAATTTTCTTTTTCTTCTAACTAAGAAGATAAAAAGTTATGGGCTTTGCTATTTCCCGGTATTCAGAAAAGGGCAGACCCATGACGGGATTCGAACCAACATTACCCCCAAATACTGACTATGTAAAAAAACAAAAAATATTGATAAAATTTTCGAACCACAAAAAAGCCTGAGAAATGTAGATTTCTCAGGCTTTTACTTTGTCTTAGTAGCGGGAAGCAGTCAATTATCTAACCTATTTTTTGAGGATTATTACAGTATTTTGGCATTAGCTTCTTAATTTTTTTCTGCTTTTTTGGGCATAGCTACTTTTAAATCGCTAATTCCAAAATCCAGGAAGTGCTCATTTGTTAAGTTTATGCAAGAAGAATCTGTATTTTTTTTTAAAAACTTCATTTTTGCAATTCTACACAGATGGTTTTCCATCATCATTTTCGCCACAAATGCCAGTGATACTTTGATGCATATAGACGAGAGTTTTTTCTATAATTCTTGCGCTTCCTTGATCTGCACTGGGCCCGTGGTAGATTTAGGTGATTTCAGATTCAAGCTCCAATCTAAATTTATGTTACCATAAAATTAAAAATGTATTTTTTTGAAATTTTAAAATTGATTTATTTAGCATATGTATAATTGATGTTTTAAATTTGCACGACAGGAAGTTTTATATTTCTACCTCAATTATTACAATAGGATATAAATTAGGTTTGTAATTTTTTGAATATTCATAAGATTATTCAAGATCATTTTAAATTATCATAAGGAATCCCCCAAATCTTTAAGCTACTATAAAATGAAAGTGAAAGTAAAAGAGTTAAAACTGCAATAGTATTGGCTTCGCTTATTTTTCCGAATTTTTTAACTGATTAATTGATTCAAGAGTAAAAAAAAATTTATTTTAAAGCTCAAGTTTCTTATTTTTATATGTGCCTAAAATCATTTTCTGCCTTTTTTGTATTTTTTATTTCTATTGAATTTTGTTACTGCCAAAGTGCTAAATATGATAAAATTTTTAAAGAAACATCTACAACACTTCTAAGTTCAAATCCTGAACAAGCACTTCGAAATACCGCTTATCTTTACAAGATTTCTGCGAATAATAATGAGCGTATAAAAGCTTCTATGCTTCGAGCGACTCTTCTACGTCAAAATGGTATGAGAAATGATGCTATTGAGGCTTTAAAACGTGCTGATAGCTTAGCTGTAATTGATAAAAATTATAATCTTCAAGCAAGAGTTAACGGTTTTCTTTCGACGATTTATCGGGAATACGAAATTTACAGTATCGGAAAAACTTATTTACAGAAAGCAATTGCGGCCAGTGTAAAAGTGGAAGATAAAAATGAAAAGTATAAATTTCAAGGAAATCTTTCTCAGGAAAAGGCTTATTATGATATGTCTTCTTCAGAATATTTAAGAGCAATAATGAATCTTAAAATAGGAAAACAAGCTTTCGAACTATGTGATTCTACTATTGATAAAAAATTTCATATCGCTGTAAATGATGAGCTTATTGCAAAAAATTATCTTTTATTGAATAAGGTAGATTTAGCATTAAGCCATTTTCAGCTAGCGGAAGAAGAACTTGCAAAATCGGAGGCATCAGATAGTCCGCTCAAAGGTTTTCTTTATAATGGCTTTGGAAATGTGTATGCTATTAAAGGTTACTATAAGAAAGCATTACTAAATTATAAGAAAGCCGAGGCGATTGCTAAATCTTCAAATTTCTTCATATTGAAACAGGAAGTATATACTTCTTTAATGCAATTTTATAAAAAAACAGATTATAAAAAGTATATTGAATATAATGAACTCAATCTGAAGTTAAAAAAAGACGAAGAAGACAGTCGTAAAATCAATACAGATGAATTGATTAAAACGCTTAAAGATGAGCAACTAGATAACCAGCTGAAGTATCAAAAGACTAAAGTCATAATCATCACAATTGGTTGCTGTATCTTAATTGTTTTAATTGTGATCGGAGTGCAACTGTTTAGACGTAATAGAAAAAGCTTAAAATCTCAATCAATTTTTGATACAAATAATGAAATAGTTGCTGAAGAAATTTTAAAACCTAAGCAGGAAGTTACTAAAGAGTATATGTCTGAGGCTACAGAAAATGCTATTTTAGAAAAAATACATAAACTAGAAGAATCTCACTTTTATCTTGACAAAGATGTTTCTTTAAATCTTGTTGCAGTAAAACTTGCTATAAATCAGCGTTATTTGTCGTATGTGATCAATAGAAATAAAGGAAAAGATTTTGCGGGATATATTAATGAGTTACGAATACATTATGTAACAGACCGTTTGAAAAACGACAATGAGTTTTTAAAGTATAAAATAAGTTTTCTCGCAGATCTTTGTGGTTTTTCTTCTCATAGTAGATTTACAACTACCTTTAAAAAAGTAACCGGTGTTTCTCCTCAAAGTTTTATTACAGATTTGCAAGAGGAACGTGATAGAGAAGCAGGAAAAATATAAGGTATTTATTTAGAAATATTAATACTAAAAACATCAATTTTGATTTTGTCAAATTGGTGTTTTTTTTTTTGTTTTTAAAGTTTTATAAAACCTTTAACAATTCGAAATAATTTAGTACCAAAAAACGCTATTTTTTTCTTTGAATTCAAATCAAATATATTTGTTTTTGCTGTAATTCCAATGATATATTGAAAAAATATAATGCCTAAAATGAATGAAAAGTATTATGGAATTTAGCAAATTCTGCTTCGGTTTTTAATTCATAAATAGACATGTAGTTTTTTTCTTATTTAATTATAGAAAAAATGCTATTCGTCGATTTTTAATAAGTTCTTGTCGTTTAGGTAGTTATTAGTTTGACAATTGCAAAAAGCTTTATCTTTTACGTAATCGGGCAAGTCTTTTTCAAAATTTCCCTTCATCATTTATTTAATTTCGCTTGGCATTTGTGCGGGCTAGTTAGTAAAAACTACGATTTGAGAGGGGTAATTTCTTTTACATTCTTCTCTTTAATATGAAAAAATGCATATTTCTTTTTTTTGTTTAATCACCTTGTTTAATCCTTTGATTTTGTCGGAAACAAGATGCATAAATAAAATCGAAAGTAATAAACTTTAAATACAGTTTGAAAGAATAGGGAGGCAGCAGGTTAATAAATGATCGTTTCTTTCAAACAAGTAAGTACAGCTTCGAATTTAAATTATATTGAAATAAAAAAATTGTGTATACCAAATTTTGGCATTTTTATCGTCATTTCTTCTCGAAAAAGACTTTAAAAAA
>NZ_MUHD01000055.1 GCF_002217395.1 Flavobacterium plurextorum
GATTAGAGAATATCTTCATTTTTATATTCTTGAATTATAATATTTTTTCAGGTTTCAAGATAGAAAATACTACTTGAAAAACCATTCTTTTTTTTAAAATTATTGTAAGTTTAAAATTGAAAATCGAATTTAAACTAATTTATAGTCATAATTTTGTCAACGCTCCAAGCTTCTGGTTTGGCATTGAATAGTTTTTTTGTAAAACTCCAAACACTGCTAAAAAGTTCAGATTGCCGATAATTTTCTAAATCGCTTTCTGTTTCCCAATAACTATAGGTAAAAAAGATGCATTTATCGTTTTTATCTTGATACAATTCTAAAAAACGATTTCCTTCCGCATTGCGTATTTTGTCTTTTACAGATTCAAAATTCTCTAGAAAATCAGAGATTTTGTCTTCATGAAAACTCATTTTTACTATTCTGACAAACATGTATTCAATTTTAGATTGTTGTTTTTTAGATTGATTGAAAATATGAAAGCTTATAGGTGGGCAAAAATACCAAAAGAGATTGTTCTTTTTGAGATAAATACCTTTTAAGAAGAAAAATATTTTGTTGTTCTAAAATCTATTGTGCCAATATTTTTTTAATTTGGTTATAATTAAGTATGTCTTTAAAAAAAGTAAATACAGCCCTTCCATTCGGCTGAGTATTAATGAGTATTTTTTCTTTTTTTATTCTAATAATTGTAACGGTTTGACCTTGATCCAAAAAAGAAGTACTCGTATTAAACTTAATAATTCCACTGGTACTAGAATTAGCGATTAATTTCCATCCACTTTTTAATTCTAGTAACTTGCCAATTTCACTAGTAGACAAATCTTTATTAAAACTCAATTCTTTAAATTTTCTTTCACTTTCGATTCTATAAATTATATAAATGAAAAAAAATATACCAATAATGATTAAAAGTAATGCAGATTTGTCTTCATTAAATTCTTCTAAACCTGAATAAATAAGAATATAGGGGAAGAATAATATAAAATAATTCGAAATATATCCAAAATGAGAAATTGGCCATTTTAAATTATTAATGATATATTTTTTTTTAATTGAATCCATTTACTGTATTATCAATATTGTTTTTAACTTAAAAACTTAATGGTAATTACATCGCGATAATTCAATCCTAATAAACTATTTGCAGAACCTACTTTGGATGGATTGCTTCTAAAAATGGCTATTTCGAGAAATCCTGCTTCATTAAAAATAGCTAGTTTTTCGCCCTCATAGGTTTTAATAGGATATTTGTCTGAAGTTGCAATATTTGAATAATTGGGCAGAATTGTTTTGATGCTTTTTGGTTTCATAACGATTTCGTATGGACGTCCTCGTGAAACTTCTAAAAATTGTTTTTTTGAGATATTGGTAACCACATTTCCAAAATGATCAATATAAATAACATATCCTTTCAGCGTATTTCCATCAGCAGATACAATCGCCTGTAATTCGGTTACTTCTTTAACAGCAGGGATTTCTTTACCAATAACGTTTAGTAATCCGCCTTTTGCAATGTGGCAGGCAACTTGTATAAAAACGTCTAAATCAGTATATTCTGTAGGGAAACGATCATGAATATTAATAGCAACAATTTTTTGCGGAACGATTTTTTGCGTAAGCATGCTTAAAATTCCGTTATCAGCACAAATAAAGAAATGATCGTTCCATTGCATGGCTATATGCTGGTTTTCTTTGTTGCGTTCAATATCAACACCAATCAAATGAACGGTGCCTTTTGGAAAGCTTAAATACGACGCTCCAATTATATAACTTGCTTCGGCAGTGTTAAATGGATCAATATCGTGTGAAATGTCAATGATTTTTGCCTCAGAAAGCTCTGAAAGAATTTTACCCTTCAGCGAACCAACAAAGTGGTCTTTTAAGCCGTAATCAGTAGTAAGGGTAATTATTGACATCATTTTGTTTATAACTATTGGTAGTATTTAAATCTAATTTTCATTAAATTTGAGAAATGCAAATCTAAGAATAGTAAAAACAAATTGAAAGAAAGAAAAGACAAATTGTAATAAAATATATAGAGTTTCAATTTTCGGTTTCAGTTTTCAGTCTTTTAACAAAAAGTTATTTTAATTGGTACTTAAAAGTATAGATGCGGCTGAAAATCATAACATAAAAAATACCCGACAGCAATAGATTTACAAAACAAATTTATTTTTAATTTAAATTTATCTCCTTTGAACGAAAGAATTATCGAGCTAATAGACATCGCTCCAAAAGACTTTTGGGGCGCGCAGGATTCTCATCTTGAAATTATTAAAAAGTACTACCCAAAGCTTAAAATCGTAGCGCGAGGGACCACTTTGAAAGCCTTTGGCGAAAAAGAAGTTTTAGATGAATTCGAAAAGAGATTTCAGAGGCTTATGCTTCATTTTACTAGATACAACAACATTGATGATAATGTAATTGAGCGCGTAATTATGAGTGATGGTCAGGATGAAAAAAAAGCATACGATCATGACAAAATATTAGTTCACGGAGTTGGCGGTAAAATAATCAAAGCCATGACGCCAAATCAGCAATTGCTGGTGGATACGATCAAAAAAAATGATATGGTTTTTGCCATTGGTCCAGCAGGAACAGGTAAAACGTATACGGGTGTCGCAATGGCGGTAAAAGCACTTAAAGACAAAGAAGTAAAAAGGATAATTTTAACTCGTCCGGCGGTAGAAGCAGGTGAAAATCTTGGTTTTTTACCCGGAGACATGAAAGAAAAACTAGATCCTTACATGCAGCCGCTTTATGATGCTTTGCGCGATATGTTACCCAATGAAAAACTCGAAGATTACATTTTAAAAGGAATTATTCAGATTGCGCCTTTAGCTTTTATGCGCGGACGAACGCTTGATAATGCCTTTGTAATTTTAGACGAAGCGCAGAATACGACGCACTCACAAATGAAGATGTTTTTGACTCGTATGGGAAAAAACGCTAAGTTTATGATTACGGGAGACCCTGGACAGGTCGATTTACCACGACGCACTATTTCTGGTCTTAAAGAAGCGATTTTGGTTCTGAAAGATATTGACGGAATTGGAATTATTTATCTGGATGATAAAGATATCGTTCGCCACAGATTAGTGAAAAAAGTTATCGACGCTTACAAACAAATAGAAAATCACGATTAAGTTTAATTTTTGTGAAATGTTAAATGTAAATCGTAAAGTGTGTTTTAACATTTATTAATATTCGTTTTGTGCTTATTTCTTTTTGAAAGGTGCAAAACGAATATTTTTTTATAAATATTGGGAAGTAAATGAGTAATTCTATTGATATTAAATTTCAAAATCATTTTAAACTTTATGTTTTGTTAAAAGATAAAATAATCTTTGAGAGTGAATTGAATAAATCAAACATCAAATATTATATAGATATAGAAACACAAGCATTAAGTGATAATAGTATTAGATATTTTTTACTTGGCAAAGATCAAGAAGGAATTGATAATATTTTACTAAGTAAAAATATTATTGCTAGTACAGAGACTATAAATGTTAATGATTTTAGAGATGTTAAAAACTATTATAAAGTTTATTTTATTATAGCTTTATTAGTTATTACACTTACAATTTTAATAAGTTCAATTTAGCGATGAAACAACTTGACGATTTCTACCTAAACCAAGAAGAACCCATAAAAGGGATATTTCTAGCATTAAAAGAAATCATCTTAAAACAAGACCAAGATGTTACTCACGTTTTAAAATACGGAATGCCTTTTTTCTGTTATAAAGGAAAAATGTTCTGCTATTTATGGAAGCATAAAAAGAACAATCAACCTTATATTGGGATTGTAGAAGGAAAACATTTTGATGAACCTTTTTTACTTCAAGAAAAACGATCAAGAATGAAAATTATGATGCTTAATTCTGATGAAGATTTGCCTTTGGAGCAGATTGAATCAGTAATTCAAAGAGCTGTAAACTTATATAAATCTGGAATTATTAAAGTTTAAAATGCTTAATAAGTATTATTTAAGGAAATAGTTAAATAAATAATAAACTTGCTTTATTTTGGGCTTGAAAACCTTTTAAACTTTGTTCAGCTGAGCTTAAAGCTGTAAATTTGCACATCATAAATATTTGATTATTAATATGGCAAATCTTAAAAATATAAAAGTTGTAGTAAGTGATTTAGATGGAACTTTACTCAATCCTCAACACCGAATTTCAGATTATACGAAATCAATTTTTCAAGAACTTCACAACCAAAATTATCTTATTGTAGTTGCTACAGGGCGTCATCATCTTGATGCAATGGCAATTATCGAAACTCTTGAAGTTCCTGTTTATCTAGTAAGTTCAAATGGAGCTAGAATACATTCGCCAGAAAAGGAAGAACTTTTTGCTTTTGATTTAGAAAGTGATGTGGTTAAAGCCGCCTTAAATGTTGAAATTGATCCTGAAATTACAGTAGTTTTATTCAAAGAAAACGTTTGGCAGACCAATAGAGTAAATGAAAGATTAAATGCTTTTCAGGCTGAATTGAAATATCGTCCTGAATTAGTTGATTATAAAACTCTTGAAGATTTTAGCGCGATCAAAATTTTCTTTTCATGTGACAATCACGAAAAATTAGTGGCGTTAAAAGATGCAGTTTTGGCTAATTCTTCAGATAATCTTCATCATGCATTTAGCTTGCCAACATGTTTAGAGTTTATGGATAAGTCTGTAGATAAAGCAGTTGCAATCGAAAAAGTTCTAGAAAAAGAAGGTTTTACTTTAGATCAGGCTGTTGCATTTGGTGATGGTTTTAATGATGTACAAATGTTAGCTGCAGCGGGAAAAGGATTGATTATGGGAAATGCTCCAGCTTTATTAAAAGAAACTTTGCCAGATTTAGAAGTTATTAAAACAAATGCTGAAGATGGTGTTGCGAGATATATTTCGTCTAAAATTTTAGATAAAGAGTTTGCAATAAGTTAACAGCTAATAAATTAACGCTAAAAAGATATTGATTGATAATTAATTTTTAATTTTATGGAAACGTAATTTTTTCGCTTTCATTTAATTCTAACTTAAAACTTCGTCAATATGAATGATTTTTTAAAACAGCTTGAACGAAACTGTATTTCTGGCGCATTAGTTTTACTTCCGTTAATTGTTTTTATTGTAATTCTTCAGAAAGTTTGGGGCTTTTTTCAAAATTATGGAGAAAAGTTTGCCCATTTATTTCGATTAGATTTAATTTTTGGTGCAGTTGCCAGAGATGTCATCGGCGGATTGTTTTTAGTGATTGTGGTTTATTTCAGCGGTTATTTAATGCGCTTGACTTATTTGAAAAAGTTTACAAACTGGATTGATGATAAATTGATGATCTTTTTACCCGGTTATGAAAAGAATAAAAAACTGGCAGAAGAAAAATTAAAATCAAAAGTAAAAAAGGCAAGTACCAATCAGCCAATTTTATTGAAATATGGCGATTACTGGCAGCCAGCTTATTTAATTGAAGAAAATGCAGAAGGGAATGCAGTAGTTTTTGTTCCAACTGCACCATCTAAAGATATTGGTCAAATATATATTGTTAGTTTAGAACATGTAAAAAAGCTGTCTGAAACTACGCTGGGAAATCTTGATGCTTCTATAAAATCATTAGGAAAAGGAATTTTGAATTTTAAATAACAACTTTCAATAAAAATGAAATCCCTGAATATTTGTTCAGGGATTTTTTATTGAGATTTCTCAAAAAGTAAATTTTATTGCATTTATTGATTTATCTCTTTCTTTTGATGGTGTAACTCTCTGAAATAATTTTAAATTTGCATTCATAAAAAACAATACAACTAAGGATAATGAGTAATACAATCACAACCACAAATTTTAATTTTCCGAATCAGAAATCAGTTTACCGCGGAAAAGTTAGGGAAGTTTATAATATAAATGATGAGCTTTTAGTAATGGTAGCAACCGATAGACTTTCGGCATTTGATGTGGTTTTACCAAAAGGGATTCCGTACAAAGGTCAAATTTTGAATCAAATTGCTACAAAATTTATGGAGCTTACTGCAGATATTGTTCCAAATTGGTTAATTGCAACTCCAGATCCAAATGTAGCTGTTGGACATTTATGCGAACCTTTTAAAGTTGAAATGGTTATTCGTGGTTATGTTTCTGGTCATGCTGCACGTGAATATGCTGCAGGAAGAAGACAAATTTGCGGCGTAACTATGGCGGAAGGTTTGAAAGAAAATGACAAATTTCCTGAGCCAATTATTACACCAACTACAAAAGCGGATAACGGTTCTCATGATGAAGATATTTCTCGTGAAGATATTTTATCAAAAGGAATTGTTTCTGAAGAGGATTATTTGGTTTTAGAAAAATATACAAGAGCTTTATTTCAAAGAGGAACTGAAATTGCTGCTTCTCGTGGTTTGATTTTAGTAGATACAAAATACGAATTCGGAAAAACAAAAGATGGTGTTATTGTTTTAATTGATGAAATTCATACTCCAGATTCTTCTCGCTATTTCTATGCTGAAGGATATCAGGAAAGACAAGATAAAGGGGAGGAGCAAAAACAATTATCTAAAGAGTTTGTTCGCCGCTGGTTGATTGAAAATGGTTTTCAAGGACAGGAAGGACAACAGATTCCTGATATGAATGAGGCATATATTGCATCAGTTTCTGAAAGATATATTGAGTTATATGAGAATATTTTAGGCGAAAAATTCGTTAAAGCTGATATTGATAATATTGATCAGCGTATTAATAAAAATGTATTAGATTACCTAAGTAATAAATAATAGTAAAGGGTTTTATTTTATTTTTAAACCGAATACTTTTTATAAATAAAAATGCCTTGCTGATTTATATAATCGCAAGGCATTTTTTATATTTTGATAGAATTGATTTCTATGAAATCAAATTGAGATTTTATTTTTGTTCCATTTGGTCTTTTAAATTTTCAAGACCTTTTTGAAGATCGTTTCCAATCATTTGATCCATTTTCATCATTGGCAGCATTATATTCATAGGAAAAGGAATAACACCGTTGACTCCCCATTTTACTTTTGTTTGGTTTCCTGCCAAACTTTCGGTTGACATAAAACCATTGGCGGTGTCATTCATTGGCTCTTTAAAGCGAAGTGCAAAATCAAGACGTGAGTTTGGAGTAATTTTGGTTATTTCCTGTTCTCCAATACCAACTTCTTTAACTTTACTTTCCCATGCTGAAATCGCACCAACAGTTCCATCAACACCTTTAAAAGTTGATTTCATTTTTGGGTCAATGTTTGCCCAGACGCTAAACTGGTTTTGATTTTTTAGATATTTCACATAATTAAAAACGGAATCAACAGGTTTGTTGATGGTAATTTCTCTTTCGACCGCATAAGTTTTTGGCATAAAGTAGGCCGCAATTAGTACAATAGAAAAAACTAAAATTAAGATAACCAGAATTTTTTTGATAAGTCCCATAATCTTTGGTTTAGATGGTTAATTACTTTTTTGAAAATTAGTTAAATATTTCGCATTAATGATTGTAAAGTTATAAAAGTAAAGCGCTGTTTTTTAATGCGTTTAATTTTTTTTGAAGATTTTTTTTATAAAATTTCATTTTTACTGTAACATTTTTGTAATCTCTGCGTCTATATAAGTATAGGCGAAAAAGTTTAATAACAATTAGATTAAATTTATAAGCCTTTCATTAAGTGAATGTTAGTAATTTGTTAAAACATATTACCTTGTAATACATAATACACAAAAATACTTACATTTACATAGAATTTAAAAATCATCATTATCAATCAATTAACAACAATCATCATGAAAAAATCAGTAATTTATTTAGGAGCAGCTTTAATAGCTTTTGGAAATGTCGCTATGGCATCAAACCACAAATCAGTTGTGAAAGAAAACATCGAATTTTCAACTTACCACATGACTCCATTAACCGTTGCAGTTGGCAAAGGTGATTTGGAAACCGTTAAAAAATTTATCGAATATGGTGCAGATGTAAATCAAAAATCACCAGAAGATATGACACCATTAATGATTGCAGCACGTTATAACAAAGTTGAAATCATGAAAGTTTTATTAGCAAATGGAGCTCGTGTAAACGAAAAAAATGATAAAGGATATACTGCATTAAAGTATGCTGAATTATCAAATGCGGCAGATGCTATCGCTATTTTGAAAGATGCAAAATAAGCATTTATTCTAAAAGTTTAAAAGAGTTTGAGTTAGTAAAAACGACCTTCCTGAGCAAGAGGTCGTTTTTTTTTGTATAGAAATCAAAAAAGCATCATTAAAAATGATGCTTTTTCTTTTCGAACCTATTTAATTAACCACTAATTAATTTAAAAAACGTTATTCAATGGGCGCATGTTTTCTGCGATTGAAAATCCAGAATAGAATAGGGAAGACTAACAATGTTAAAATTGTTGCAGTAACTAATCCTCCAATAATTACAATCGCAAGCGGTTTTTGAGATTCAGATCCAATTCCAGTTGAGATTGCGGCCGGCATTAAACCAATTGATGCCATTAATGCTGTCATAATTACTGCTCTTGTTCGTGCTTTTACTCCTCTAAAAATGGACTCTTCGAGCGAGAATTTTGCCTTGATATTATGATGAAATTCAGATATTAAAATAACGCCATTCTGAATACAGATTCCGAGTAAGGCAATAAATCCAACTCCAGCAGAAATTCCGAAATTCATACCTGTAATATGCAAAGCGATAATTCCTCCAATTACGGCAAAGGGAACATTTGCTAATACAAGCAGTGAGTCTTTAAGATTTCCAAACAAAATAAACAACAGAACGAAAATTCCAATTAAACTTATTGGGACAACCTGCGCTAAACGTGCACTTGCACGAACTTGATTTTCAAATTCGCCTGTCCAGCCAGTTGTATAACCTGTGGGCATTTTTACTTCGGCTACTTTCTTTTGTGCTTCTGCAATTGTACTTCCTAAATCTCGATCTCGAACAGAAAATTTTACTCCTATAAAACGCTTTGTATTGTCTCTATAGATAAACGCAGGTCCTGTAATGGTTTTAATATCACAGATTTCTTTCAGCGGAATTTTTACGCCGTTTATAGTTGGAACTTTTAATTCGGCCAAGTCTTCTTCGTCTTTACGATATTCTTTAGAAAAACGAACTCTAACGTCAAATTTCTTTTCGTCTTCATATTTTTCTGTTGCCGTTTTTCCTCCAAAAGCTAATTCTAAAACAGCTTGGGCATCGCTTAAAGTTACTCCGTAAGCCGCCATTTTTTCACGATCTAAAACTACACTTATTTCTGGCTGACCTACATTTCGCAGGATTCCAACATCTTTGATTCCTGGAATGTCTTTAATTTTTGCTAAAACCTGATTAGAAAGTTCGTCAAGTTTATCTAAATCATCTCCATAAATTTTCACCGCATTTGAAGCTTTAAATCCTGCAACAGATTCTGCGACATTGTCAATAACAGGCTGCGAATAATTATAGGTAATTCCTTGGTGAACTTTTAACTTTTCATCCATTTCATTAATTAAATCGTCCATCGTTATTTTTCGTTTCCATTCTGCTTTTGGTTTTAAATCAACTTGAAGCTGAATAAATCCAAAACCGTTAGGGTCTGTTCCGTCATTACTTCGACCAGTTTGTGACAGTACTTTTTTAACTTCAGGAAAGGTTTCTAAATCTTTTCGAATCATTGCGGCAGTTTTCACACTTTCGGGTAATGATGTACTCATTGGTAATTCGGCAGTTACCCATAAAGCACCCTCATTTAATTGAGGTAGAAATTCAGTTCCTAAAAAAGTAGCTGAAAAAAATGTGGCTGCAATAATTCCTAGTGAGATAACTATTGTTTTTACTTTATGTTTAAATGTCCATGCAAATCCTTTACCTACAATTCTATCCCAAAAGTTCACAAACGGATTATTCTTTTCTTTTACATTTTTGTTCAGTAGAATATGAGATAATACAGGAACTAAAGTCAGCGTGAAAAGTAATGCGCCCATTAAAGCAAAACCTAAAGTATAGGCTAGGGGAGAGAACATTTTTCCTTCTACTTTCTGGAAAGAGAATATTGGAAGTAAAGCTGTAATAATTATTAATTTGGAGAAAAAGATGGCTTTACCCATTTCAGTTCCCGTTTTCTTAATAATACTTCCTTTTGCAATTTTATTATACGCTGTCATTCCTAATTGATGCGCACGGTGGTCTAACACTACAAACAATCCCTCAACCATTACCACCGCACCATCAATAATTATCCCGAAATCGACCGCTCCCAAACTCAGAAGATTGGCACTCATTCCCATCATTTTTAGACATAAAAAGGCAAATAATAGGGAAAGCGGAATTACAATTGAAACTGTAAAAGTTGTTCGCCAGTCGGCCATAAAAAGAAACACAACACAAGTAACGAGAATGATTCCTTCAAATAAATTATGCATTACCGTTTCGGTAGTGAAATTCATTAAATTATCACGATCATAGAAAGTTTCTATCTTTATATCTTTAGGAAGTACATTTTCATTTAAATCCTTTATTTTATCTTTAATTAATGCTAATGTTTCTTGTGCATTTTCGCCTTTTCGCATTACCACAATACCTTCAACAGCATCATCATTTTTGCCAATACCAGTTTGACCAACTCTAGGCATCGCACTTTCGTAAACTGATGCAACATTTTTTACCAAAATAGGATTTCCTCCAGCATCGTCAACAATTATGTTTTCGATATCAGAAATTGATTTTAGTAAACCAACACCTCGAACAACAAAAGCTTGTCCGTTTTTTTCAATAATATCACCTCCAACATTCAAGTTTCCTGCATTTACAGCATTGTAAACCTGAAGCGGTGTAATGTTGTATTTGGCAAGTTTTATAGGATCAACACCAACTTCATACGTTTTATCTTGACCTCCAAAAACATTTAAATCGGCAACACCTGGAACTGCACGCAATTGTTTATCAATTACCCAGTTTTGGTAGGTTAATAATTCACGGCTGTCTCTGCTGTCGCTTTTTACAATATATCTAAAAATTTCTCCGGTTGGTCCATATGGAGGTTGAACATCTGGCTCAACATCATCTGGAAGTTTTACATTTTTAAGCAGATTGTTTACTTGAAAACGAGCAAAAGTATCATCAACACCATCATCAAAAATAATTTTGATAACAGATAAACCAAACATTGTAATACTTCGGACACTAGTTTTTTTCTGTACCGAGTTCATTGAAATTTCGATTGGAGAAGTAACAAAACGTTCAACTTCTTCGGCGCTTTTTCCATTCCACTGTGTGATGATGATAATCTGTGTATTGGTCACATCAGGAAAAGCATCAATTGGCATGTTCTTGAAGGAAATAAATCCTGCAACGGCTAGTACTCCCACCCAAAAAAAGGTAAATGCTTTGTTCTTAAGGGAAAAAGCAATAATATTTCTTATGAATTTGTTCATTTTAAAAAGTATTTTTAATGATGGATTTTTATTTTTTAATTATGATGCTTTCATTTTAAGCATAAATGTTTTTATTCTATAATTTAGAACTCGGTATGAAAACGTAATGCTAAAAATTGAACAGGACCTCTGTCTTTATTATAAGCTGGATTCATTGCAAATTGATAATCTGGCGAAAGAGTTATATGAGTATTAGGAATTAAAAAAGAGTAGAAAACTTCAATAATCTGTTCAATTCCGTAGTTCAAAGTTCCGTCACCAATCATAAATCCATTACCTCCAAGTTTTTGATATTCTTCATGCGGATTAGATAATCCATTAGCAACTATCGCAATACCCGCAAAATCATCAGGTCGGTTCCACATTTTTCCTTTTAAGTTAATACCTAGTTGTGCCGACTTATCGATTTCGGTAAATGCCCAAGTTTCATTTTTACCGTCATTATAACTCATTCTGGCAAAAAGTCCCCAGTTATCTCCATGAGTATAATCCATGTTTAAACCGATTCCGTATTTCGTTCGCCCATTTTTTCTGGTACTTTTAATATCAGGTATTGTTGTAAAATTTGAATTAGCTTCATTATAATTCCCCATTCCTGCTACATTTCTAAATCCTAATAATTTAATGGTACTTGTATCATTATTTTTAAAAACGATTTGTTTCTCAAGTTCTATGTTTACAGCATTTGAATCTTTAAAATTAAATTCAACATTTGGTCCATTAGCGTAGGTTGGCAACGCACTTAAAGAAGCTCTTATCTGCCAGCTGTCAAATTGATAATTGGCATATAATCCATCTGTATATCCTCGAGTGTTCGCTGCATAATCCCAAGCACCATGAGTCATAAGTGACCAGTTTAAAAATTGAGTTCTAGGATCATGCGAATAGATATTGTTATCGAAATAATCTGCTAGTCCAAACTTTCCAAAAACCAATTGCAGGGATTTGTTGTTTTTGAACTGAAACTTTTGTTCTAAAAGCATTCTAGCTACATAAACAACGGGTTTAGTATCTCCAATTCTAAAAGTTTCACCGTTTGGAAAGCCGCCTAATCCTCTAGCTTGCGATAAACCTTGTCCTCCAGACATTTCTGGATTAAAAGTTGCCGTAGCGCCTTTCCATAACGGAAGATCAAAATATAAAGTTGATGTTAAAGATAAAGCACTCTCTTCTTTTGGATTCATACTATTTGTTCCTGAATAATCGGCGTGAAAATCTGGATGATATTGATATATTGATGTCATTTGAAATTTCAGACTATATTTTCGAATCGAATCTGTTTCTTGTGAAAATGAAAATGCTGAAATAAGCAATGTTGCGAAGCTCAATATGTCTACAGATTTTCCCATTTCATTAATCGTTTAGTGCACGATAAATAAACAATTGATTATTAGTAATGACTTTTTCATTCTCTTTCAGACCTTTTGAAATGTAAGTTATATCTCCTACAACTCTAAAAACATCTACTTGTCTAGTTTCAATATTATGACGATCCTTGAATATCATTACAAAGTTTTTACTTTTATCAAAAACAATGGCATCGCTTGGAATTGCTATCATAGATTTATCTTCATTGAAAGATAATTTTATGTTTGCATTCATATCAGGTTTTAGTAAAAACCCTGGATTTTGAAGTTTTATTCGTGCTTGCATTGCCTTAGTCTGTGGATCAATTACATTGAATATTTTATCTACTTTACCCTTAAAAACTTTATCAGGATAACTTAAAGTTGTTACACTGGCATCGATACCTAATTTTACTTTATTAATATCGATCTCGTTGATATTTGCCATTGCCCAAACTTCACTAATTTCTGCAATGTCGAAAATGTTCTCAGAGCGGTCAGATCTTAAAAGCATATCTTGATTGATGCTTTTTTGAATAATAAACCCACTAATTGGAGCTGTTACTTCGTAAATTGAACCTGCTTTTATGTTGTAGATTTTATAAGTTTCTTGGATTTTACTTAATTGTGACTGCGCTTTGTTAACTTCTGATTTTGCTTGAAGTACATCGCTTTCAGAGTTTAATTTCCCGTCAAATAATTCTTGTGCCACCTTTAAATTGTTTTTTGCAACTAGTAAATCGCTTTTAGCATCTATAGATTGCTTTTCAAAATCAGCTACATCAGTACTTTTTATAATAGCTAAAACTTGTCCTTTATGTACATAGTCACCAAGTTCTACATTAACTTTGATTACATTACCGCCAACAAGCGGGTAGACGTCTATCATTTTATTATTGTCGGCGGTGATTTTTCCATAAAAGCTTAATTCATTTTTTACAATTTGAGTTGTTGCAGTTGCAGTACTTGTAGTTTTAAGCATGCTGTCACTTAGTGCAAATGAAGAATTTGTTTGAGGATTTTCTACTTCCTTTTTGCAGCTTGTCAGCATTAAACTTACAATTGCAATTCCTATAATTAGTGTATGTTTCATTATTATTTAGTTTTAGAATAAATCCTTGTTGATTGTACTGTTTAATTCTTCTCCAGATAAGGCTAGTTTTTTCTTCAATTCGTTAACCTGAATATTTGCTTGATTGTAGCTTTCCATAAAATCGGTAAACTCTAATAAGCTGATATTTCTTTTTTGGAAATTGGCTAAAATTCCGTTGTAAACTGCTTCAAAATCGGAGTTAACTGTAGGTTTAATCACCGTATAATTTTTTCTAGATTCATTCCATTTATTCCAAGCAGATGTAATTTCAGTTTGCAGTTGTAAATCAAAATTTTGTTTTTCTACTTTTGACTGTGCTAGAATGGTTTGCGCGTATTTAATGTTTCCTTTGTTTTTGTTCCAAAGCGGGAGTGGAATTCCAATTGATAGATTTGCTTCTTTTTCAAAAGCGCCGCTTCGTTGATCATAGTTTGCACCCAAAGTGATGTCAGGTATAGAAAGCGATTTTTGCCATTTTACGTTTAATTCATTTGCTTCGATTTCCTTTTGCTGTGCTAAATAATCAGGACGATTTGCAATTGCTTCATCTTGAAAAGATTTTAAATCAAATGGTATCGTTTTTAAGTATTTATTGAAATCATCTTTTGAAACATTTGGAATTATTGTTTCTGTTTCATTTAATAACAGTTTTAAGTTCGCCTGCTCTTCAATACTATTATTTACAACTTCCATTCTCTCATTCTTGAAGTTTAAATAAAGTGATTGTAAACGAACAAGATCTTTTAGTGCAATATTTCCTTTTTGTACTTGTACAGAATATGAATTGATTAAGTCTTCAATATGTGCAAGCTGATTATCTGTAGTTTCAAGACTTTTTGTATTGTAATAAACTGTATAGAAACTTTTTCGGAGCTGCAGCTTTAATGTCCGCAGCAAATCATTGAATTGAAGTTCTGCTAATTGTTCATTAGTTTTTGCCAGTTTTACTTCGTTGCGTTTTTTCCCGCCTAAGTAAATCAGCTGTTCTATACCAAATGCTTTTTGACCATCTTTTCCTATATCAAAATACTGATTCCTTTCAGGATTATAAGCGTTTAATTCGGCTGTAATAGTTGGATTGTCCCAAATTTTTGCCTGAATGGTCAGTGCTTTCGAGGCATCGATATTATATTGAGATGCCAATAAAAAAAGGTTCTTTTTAAGAAATTGGCTTTCACAGTCTTGAAGAGTAACTGTTTTCTGAGCCACAATTACTTGATTGAAGAATGCAAGTAACAGCAATGCATATAGTTTTTTCATTGTATCAAATTTATTTTATACAAATATGCTATCAGTAGACTTTAAGACACCTTAAAATCTACCTTAAAAATACCTTAAAATAAATTACTAATGAAAAAATAATTGAAATAAATTTGTGTTTTCGTTTGTAACACTGTAAGTTATGCTTGATTGGTGTAGGTTTAAGATACGGTTTACAATGCGTAAACCAAGTCCAAATCCTGTTGTTCCCTTTGAATTTTCCCCGCGCATGAAGGGTTGAAAAAGATTGTTCTGCTCATTCTCCGTCAGCGTTTTTCCAGTGTTTGAAATCGAAATAACTAGAGAATCGTTTTCTGTACTTATTTTTACTTTTGCCTGTTTGTTATCCGAATAAACGCAGGCATTTTTTAAAACATTACTTATCGCAATCTCTAAAAGGTTTTTATTTCCTTTAATTTCAAGAGCAGAATCTAAGTTTTCGCTTTCTTCC
Source organism: Flavobacterium plurextorum (assembly GCF_002217395.1). GTDB lineage: Bacteria > Bacteroidota > Bacteroidia > Flavobacteriales > Flavobacteriaceae > Flavobacterium > Flavobacterium plurextorum. The sequence goes on from NZ_MUHD01000055.1 coordinate 15,576, forward strand.
ATTTCAAAAAGAATAACAAAGTCAGGGAAGCTTTTATTTAGATTTTCAATTGCCGAAAACAAAATTTCATCTAAGCGATGAGTTTCACTATTTTCCTGATTTTTGACATCAATTTTAGAAAGAGTAAGTAATGAAGTAATTAACTCTGTCAGTTGATTTACATCTGATAAAATTGTTTTTAAGAAGCTTTTGTTTTCAGGAGTTGTTTTAGGATCTGCAACTACATTTTCTATTTGAGATGTAATTCTAGATAACGGAGTCCTGAGCTCATGCGATGCGTGTGCAGTGAACTCTTTTTGTTTTTGATAAGAAACTTCAATTCGATCCATCATGAAATTAAATTCATTGGCAATTAGATCAATTTCGTTTTTATTACTTTTTGATTTTATACGAGTATCGAGATTGTTCTCGTTGATGTTTTTTATTTTTTGATGAAATAAACCTAACGGATTCATTGCTTTTTTAACCATAAAAGAGGTTAGTACCCAGCAAAGACAAGTAAAGAAGATATAAGATATAACTAAGGTATATCGTAAAAAAAGTAATTTACGTTTGCCGTAATCATCTGTTGCTGATATTAGAGCATAAAAATCTTTATCTTTAGTATCATAGAAAACGCCGTATACTTCGTAGTCTCCTTGTTGTTTAAAGAAGGTTTTATGTTTTTTAAGGTATTTTAAATCATCGACAGACCAATTAATTTTAGCGTCATCAATACTGCTGTAAATGAGTTTAAATTGCGAATCAAATACCAGTGTCTTTTCGTCATACAGTTTATTTATAGAATTTTGATCGATCATTTTTAAAAGCTGATCATCAACTTCTTTAACATTGACCAATAACTTAATGTTCGAAAGCGCTTTAATTTCTAAGCGATCTCTAAATTCTTCTTTTCTAAAGTTAGAATATAAAACAAATATCACAGTTGAAGCCAATCCAAAAAGGATTGTAAACAGCAAGCTTACTAAAAGTGATATTCTGTTTTTTAAAGTCATTCTTGATTGCTTAAATAATATCCGTAGCCAATTTTAGTTCGAATAAGTTTTACTTCATGATCCTTATCGATTTTCTTACGAAGAAAATTGATGTAAACTTCAATCGTGTTTTGATTCGTTTCTATATGATAATCCCATAGTTTTTCGGCAATAAATTGTTTTGACAGCACTTTTCCTTTAGCATGAGCTAAAATTAGTATCAGATTAAATTCTTTAGGAGTCAGCTTAATTTCTTCTCCAGCGCGAAATACTTTCATTTCTTCTTCTTGAATTTCTAAATCTTCAACAAGAATTCTTTGTTCTGTTTGCTGTGGAATTTCTTTTCGTCTTAATAAAGAGGAAATTCTCGCGTACAATTCTTCAAAATGAAAAGGTTTTACTAGATAATCATCAGCACCATTGTCAAAAGAAGCTAGCTTATCTTCGATTTCACTAAATGCTGTAAGCATTATTATTGGTATTTTTTTATCAACCTCTCGAATACCTTTGCAAACCTCAATTCCATTTGTTCCTGGAACATTTATATCTAAAATGATTAAATCATATTCGTAAGGAAAGTATTTTTTAAGGAGCAAAGTCCCGTCGTAGAATGGAAAACACTCGATTTTTTTTGTGGCGAAAAATGCTGAAATCTCTTTAGATAAAGTAAAATCGTCTTCGAGTAGTAAAATTTTCATGGTATTTTTTAAGTATTAGTCAATTTGGCTGTTCTTAAAGCAGCCAAATTGACACTTTAGTAGACTCTCTTATTTAAAATAAGAAAAAGTTTCATTGTTTTCAATCTTCAATATTGAAGCGTAAATCAGCTGAATTACATTTTCTACATCTTCTCTGTGCACCATTTCTACAGTTGTATGCATATAACGTAAAGGCAACGAGATTAATGCAGATGCTACACCGCCGTTACTATATGCAAATGCATCAGTATCCGTTCCTGTAGCTCTTGAAGTTGCATGACGTTGAAAAGGAATTTTACATTCCTCCGCCGTATCAACAATTAAATCACGTAATTTATTTTGAACTGCCGGAGCGTAGGCAATAACAGGACCTTTCCCCATTTTTAGATCTCCTTCAACTTTTTTATCAATCATTGGAGTAGTAGTATCATGGCAAACATCAGTTACAATTGCAACATTTGGTTTAATAGTCTGAGCAATCATTTCAGCACCGCGTAAACCAATTTCTTCCTGAACAGAATTTACAATATACAGTCCAAAAGGAAGTGTCTTTTTGTTTTCATGCAATAAACGAGCAACTTCGGCGATCATAAAACCACCCATTCTATTGTCGATTGCTCTACAAACGAATTTATTTTCGTTCAGAATCATAAATTCGTCAGGATACGTTATTACGCAGCCAACATGTACGCCCATTGCTTCGACTTCTTCTTTTGTTTCACAGCCTAAGTCGATAAAAATGTTGCTTAATTTTGGAACTTCTTCCTTGTCTCGTAAACGTGTATGAATTGCCGGCCAGCCAAAAACACCTTTTACAATTCCTTTTTTAGTATGAATGTTAACTCTTTTCGATGGTGCGATTTGATGATCAGAGCCGCCGTTTCTAATAACATATAATAAACCATCATCAGTAATGTAATTTACATACCATGAAATTTCATCAGCATGTCCTTCAATGACAACTTTAAAAGGAGCGTCAGGATTAATAACTCCAACAGCTGTGCCGTATGTATCAGTTATAAAAGTGTCAACATATGGTTTTAAATAATTCATCCAAAGTTTTTGTCCTTCACTTTCGTAACCCGTCGGAGAAGCATTATTTAGATAACTTTCTAAGAAAGAAAGAGAGGTATCATTTAAGATAGATTTTGTACTCATAAAAATATTTTTGCGCTAATTTATAAATTTGGTATTAGAGTTGTGTATAAATATATAATTTTACATTTAAATTAAGACTCTATGAGATTTACCTGCAGTATTTTATTTTTATTAATGATTTCGTTTTCCAGTATTGCACAAGTTACTCCGAAAGAAAATCAGGAAATAGGTTATATATTAACCGAGAAAGATTCTATTCTTAACGACACAATACAACTGCCTGAAATTATTGTTTCAAAAGGTCAAAAATTAAGCCCCGAAGAACAAAAGCAATTTCAGATTCTTCAGAATAGAGTTTATAAAGTTTACCCATATGCAAAATTAGCTTCAGATAGGCTGACTGCATTAAATAAAGGTATGGCGCGATTGAATAGTAATCGCGAAAAGAAAAAGTATTTCAAGATCGTTGAGGATTATCTTAATAATGAGTTTGAAGACAGGTTAAAGAAGTTGTCTAGAAAGCAAGGTCAGATTCTTGTAAAATTGATTCATCGCCAAACAGGAATAACAACATATGAACTAATAAAAACTTTAAAAAGCGGTTTCAAAGCGTTTGTGTCGAATACAACAGCGAATTTATTCGATATAAGTCTGAAAACCGAGTATAAGCCATATGAAGTAAATGAAGACTATCTAATCGAAACAATTCTGGTTCGTGCTTTTGAATCTGGACGTTTACTGAATCAAACTCCTGCTAATCCTGTAGATTATGATAATTTGATGGAGCATTGGGAAGCGAAAGCAAAAGCAATCAATAAAAAGTAATGCTATAATATATAGTTGTAATAACCCGATAGATTCTCAGAATCTGTCGGGTTTGTTTTTTATACATATATATGTATAAGATTGCTATTATATATAAGTAAGGTGTAGTGTTGTGTTTTGTAAATTGAAAATGCTGCTGTACTATAA
>NZ_MUHD01000056.1 GCF_002217395.1 Flavobacterium plurextorum
ATGTATAATTATTCTAAAGATTTTCAGAATGAAATTATGCACTTTCAAAATCAAAAACATTTATGTTTCACCATTATTTTACTGATAATCATAAGTTTGTTTCTTGAAAAAAGCATTATCAATATAATTTCGGAAAATTTTAATAATTATAGTTTCTCGAAAAGAACATTTCTATCCTTAATTATAGTTTTTGATCTTCTAGGGCTGTTATTTTTCTTTACCAAAAACATGAAAATATCAGTTATTAGACGTAAAAACCAAGATTCTTCGGGTTTCGATAAGTTATGAAATAACTAAAAATGAATAGTTTACTGCTTTAAAATTAAAACCCTCCACACTGATAAACCTTTCCATTTTTTTATTTTTAAAAAAAAACAGAAAAACAACGCAACCATTTTCAAATTAACCCATCTAATAAATAAAATTAATATTTGGGCAGGTATTTGCCATAAATACCTATTCGACGGTTTTTAGAATAAATTTGGTTGGTTAAGGTACGAATCCGTTAGTTTTTGCTGACGGATTTTGCCACCTTATTATTTTTTCTATTCCTTGACGCAACCTTTTTCAATTTTTACAATCTACTATTATGTGACGTTAACTGAGTTTTAAACTCTTTATTACCAACCTTATAATATTTTAACCATGAAAGAGAAAATAGAAGTGTTGTACAGTAAAAACCGAAAAAAAACCAAATTGAAATTTAAAAAAGTGCTGCGTTTTATCTCAGAAAAAATAATTCATAGATAAACTTCTTTAAACATAAAAGGACGTTTTTAATTCAAAAAAGAAAACCCGATATCCTTTAAGCTTGAATATCGGGTTTTGTATATAATTATTTTTTAGAATCTTTCTTCTCAAACTCTAACAATTCTTTGTAAATCAATTGTCTGACTTTTTCTCTAAGCTCTTTTCGGTTTTCAGAAGTCAGCCCATTCGTTTCAACAAATGGTAAAACTTTTACCCTCATTTTTCCTGGACTTCCGCTAAAAAAAGTATATGAAAAACGTTCTTTATTGTCCGGATAAACGATTGGAACAATTGGAATTTGATGATCAATAGCCAGTCTAAAAGCACCATCTTTAAACTCATCCAGCAAAACACTTTCATCATCTGGAACTCCGCCTTCTGGAAAAATACAAATACTCAAACCTTGATTTAAACGACTCTGAGCACGTTTAAAAACCTCATTTTTACTTCGGGAAGAATTTCTGTCTACCAAAATACAAGTTCTTTTATAGAAAAAACCAAACAACGGAATTTTTACAAGTTCTTTCTTTCCCACAAAAACAAAAGGATTTTTTATGATAGCAAGCGTCAGCATAATGTCTGTCATCGAAGTATGATTAGCGACAATCATATAGCTTTTGTGCTTAATGAGTTTCTGTTCACGCTTTACTTTGTAATAAAAACCCATCCCGTAAAGGATAAATTTAGCCCAAATACGAGCCATTTTAAAGAAATAAGGATAACCCTTCTCTGAGAGAATAGAAATCACTAAAAACGGCAGCATAATAATTATTGGAATGGCCATTAAAACATAAAACCAAATACGCCATAAAATCCAAAAAACAATTTTAAATCCTTTCATGGTTTCAAATGTAAGAAAACAGAAATGAATTTTAAATAATACAACCCGAAGTATTTTTTTACCACGAAAAACTTTGTGTTCTCAACGGTAAAAACACCATCTGATAAAAAAATAAACTTTGTGGTTATAAAAAAACATCACGACATTTGCAAATACAGAATAAGAAAAACAAGAATGGCAAAAATACTTACTGGTGTTCAGAGTACTGGAACGCCACACTTAGGCAATTTATTGGGAGCGATTATCCCTGCAGTTGAGTTATCGAATAATCCAGCAAACGAATCTTATTTGTTTATAGCTGATTTACATTCAATTACACAAATTAAAGATGGTAAAACTTTAAGAGAAAACACATATAGTACTGCCGCTGCTTGGCTTGCCTGTGGTTTAAATCCTGATAAAGTTACCTTTTACAGACAATCTGATGTGGCTCAAACAACTGAATTGACTTGGTACTTAAGCTGTTTTTTTCCTTTTCAACGTTTGACTTTAGCACATTCTTTTAAAGATAAAGCAGATCGTTTAGATGATGTAAACGCTGGACTTTTTACATATCCGATGTTAATGGCTGCTGATATTTTACTTTATGATGCAGAATTTGTTCCAGTTGGAAAAGATCAGATGCAGCATTTAGAAATCACGCGTGACGTCGCTTCACGTTTCAATCATCAAATGGGCGAAACATTTGTTATTCCAGAAGTTAAAATTCAAGAAAACAGTATGTTAATTCCTGGAACGAATGGCGGAAAAATGAGTAAATCTGCCAATAATATTATCAATATTTTTCTTGATGATAAAATTTTACGCAAGCAAGTTATGAGTATTGAAACTGACAGCACACCGCTTGAAGATCCTAAAAATCCAGATACTTGCAATGCATTTGCTATCTATTCGTTATTAGGAACAGAAGAGCAAATTGCTGAAATGAGAGCAAATTATTTAGGCGGAAATTATGGTTATGGTCATGCCAAACAAGCTTTGTTTGAATTGATTACAGAAAAATTTAAAACAGAAAGAGAAAAATACAATTACTACATAAACAATCTTGATGAAGTTGATGCGCTATTGAAAAAAGGTGCAGCAAAGGCTTCTGTTGTTGCTGACGGCGTTTTGGCCAAAGTAAGAGATGTTCTTGGGTTTCAAAAATAATTTATCAAGCCTGACAGATTTAAAATCCTGTTAGGCTTTTTTGTTTTAAACCGCTTCAAACAACTTTCCTGGCAAAGGACGAATAATGCCCTTCAATTCCATATTTAAAAGTGTTCCCGATAATTTGAATAATGGCAGATCACATTCTATCGCAATTATATCCAGCAATTCTTTACCGTTTTTAAGTAAAAAATCATAAATCTTCTGTTCACATTCATCTAAATCCACAAACAATTGTTTCTGCACTGTTTTTAGCTTGTTTTTAACGTCCCAGTTCAAAATATAAACCAAATCGGCAGCAGAGGTCAAAACATTTGCTTTTTGCGTTTTAATGAGGTTATTACAGCCTTGACTGTATTTATCACTGACACGACCGGGAACAGCAAATACATCACGATTGTAATCGTTGGCCAAATGTGCCGTAATAAGCGATCCTCCCTTATCTGCAGATTCTATCACAATTGTAGCTTCACTCATTCCCGCAACAATGCGGTTTCGACGAACAAAATTTTCTTTATCAGGATTTGATGAGCTCCAAAACTCAGTAATAAAACCACCATTTTCCTCAATTTTCGCCATATACTTTTTGTGCGTTTTAGGATAAATTTGGTTTAAACCGTGTGCCAAAACTCCAATTGTCTGCAAATTATTTTCCACAGCCAATTGATGCGCCACAATATCAACACCGTACGCAAAACCACTTACAATTACAGGATCTAAAGGCACAAGATCTTCAATCAACTTCCGACAAAATTCAGTTCCATACGATGTTATTTGTCGTGTTCCAACTATGCTGATAATCTTCCTGTTTTTTAAATTTATATTTCCAGAAGAAAAAATCAACACCGGAGAATCAATACAATGTTTAAGTCTATCCGGATAATCATCGTCTTGAAAAAAAGAAACTTTCAAACCATCCGCCTTTATAAATTCAAGTTCTTTACTGGCTTTTTCAAATATAGTTTTGTCTTTCAAATTTTTCATTAAAACGCTTCCAACTCCATCTATAACAGCAATTTGATTTGATTTTGCTTTAAAAATAGTTTCAGCATCTCCAAAACTAGAAAGCAATTTTTTAGCCATTATATCCCCTACACCATCCACCTTCATTAAGGCTAATAAATAAAACAATTCTTGATCTGACATCTCTTTATAACATTATGTAAAATAGAAACAAAAACTAAAGCAATTTAATCGTACAAATATGAATAAAATAAAGTAATTTCTTAATAAATATTTAAATTTAACTTTCAGCACATTAATTAAAATGACAACAAAAAATCTTAAATTATTGAAAACGAATTGTCTATAAAAAAAGCCGAATTGTTAATAAAAATTGTGAATAAAATTTTGATAACTATATTCATTACCTAACTTTGTTTCTATGAAAATCGAAACTTACATCGCACAGTTATTGTATCGTTATCAGTGTGTAACGGTTCCAGGGTTTGGAGCATTTTTAACCGAAATTCAATCGGCACAGCTTAATGAAAGCACAAATTCATTTTTTCCGCCAAAAAAAATGATCTCTTTCAATAGTCATCTTAAAAATAATGATGGACTATTGGCTAATCATATATCGCATGCAGAAAGTACAACGTATGGTTTTGCTGTAAATGGTATTGCCGCTGAAGTTCAGAGTTGGAAAAAAACACTGGAAGAAAACGGAGTTATAAGTTTAAAAAACATTGGAGAAATCCGTCTTAATTCTGAAAGCAATATCATTTTTACACCAAATGATCAAACTAATTTTTTAACGACTTCATTCGGATTAAGCCCGTTTGTTTCGCCATTGATTAAGAAAGAGAATTTTAAGCAAAAACTGGAACAGCTTGAAAAAGAAAGCGTTTCGTTATATGAAAATGAAGAAGGAAGATCATCACGAACTTTCTTAAGATATGCTGCTATTTTTGTTCTTGGTTTAGGAATTACCGGAAGTATCGGATACCCGCTTTACCAAAATCAAATTGCGGCACAAACTCTTGTTGTAGAAGGTGTTGTACAGAAAAAATTTCAAACTAAAATACAAGAAGCAACTTTCTTTATTGAAAATCCTTTACCTGCTGTAACTCTTGCAGTTGATTCAGCAAAAGTAGAAGCACCTGCAGAAAAAGTAATGCCTTATCATATTATGGCAGGCGCTTTTAGAAGTGAACAAAATGCAAGAAAAGCTTATAACCAATTGATTAAAGATGGTTATCAAGCTAGAATGCTTGGAGAAAACAAACACGGCTTATTTCCTGTTTTATACGGAAGTTATGCTACCATGAATGAAGCGCAAAAAGCGCAAAAAGAAATACAAAAAGGCGAAAATCCTGATGCCTGGATTCTAGTCGAAAATTTATAAAAAACTAAAGCCTGTTCTACTCATTGAACGGGCTTTTTTTTTGCCCTATTCTCTCCTTAAAAAGTCCTCTTTAGAACCGTAATCTAGTAACGCAGGTATATTTTTGTTCTTCAACAATTTAAAGAACATTCTGCAATGAAACCAACTTTACAATTTTTATTCGCTTTATTATTCATTCTAAATTCCAATTCATTTTTTGCACAAGAAAAAACAGAAAAAGAAACTCAGAAAGAACAATCTGATTATACCAAAAAACTAATCAACGAGCGGCAAGCCTTAAAAAAAGAGCAAAAAAGAATTGATAATCATCTTCGAGATCTAAAAAATTCAGAAAAAGATATTGAAAACACCTCTAATAAAATCGAAAAACTAGAAGCGAAACAATCCAAACTGGAATCAAAAATCAATACTACATCATTATCTTCAGAAGATCTGCAAAAACAAAAAATTAAGATCAAAAAAGAAGATATTGAAATTGAAAAGCTTAAACTAAGAAAGATACAACAACAAAACAAAATGGAAAGTCTAAAAGCACAGTATTAAAACAAAAAATCCTATTTCAAATTGAATAGGATTTTTTGTTTCTCGTGGAACTTATAAAAGCTATTTGTAAAGTACTTTATAAACTATTAATTACCTTATAATCTATTTTATACAATTAATTTATACTGGCTTTAAACATTTTAAGTTCATCCCAACTAAACTCATCGCCGTGTTTTTCTTTTAAACCATTAAGCGATTCTTCTTGATAAAACTGAAAAGCTTCACGCAGCGCAAGAATTTTGTCGTAAGGAAGAACATCAGAAATATCAACTTTCTTGGCCTGAATAAGTTTTACCAAGTGCATTTCGACCGTTTGAACAGTCAATTTTCTAAGTCTTGCAATATCTTCAACAGAGTTTTTCTCCAGCCATAGTTCGTGGGTTTCTTCTACAGTGGTCTTTTTTGGGCCTTTTTCGGCTGTTTTATCCACTTTTTTAGAGATATAACGCGTTACTGGCTCTTCGGCTTGAAACATGTCTGTATTCGCCATTTTAAAGTCTTCTTTGATTCTAGAAACTTTATCTGTTTTATAATTTTTTATCGCTGGAGAAGTTAATTTTTCCTTGCAAATTGTTTCACGGGAAACGACTACTTCAATTAGTAATTTTGCCTTCATCAAACGCAAGACTGCTTTTGTTTGTAAATCATCCAATAAAGCTAATTCTTCGTAAAACTCTTTTACCTTTTTAAATTTTTGAATTTCAGCCATTTTACTCAAAAGGTCTGTAACTAATTTATCCATCGGCTTAAAAAAGTAATCATAAGCCGCTGTAACTCTTTCCTGCACAAACAACAAATCAACCGTTTCTTTACTGAATATTTTGTTTAGCTGCTGCACAAATTTCTCCGATGGATTTATAAGCGAATCTATTGTTTCCAAACGTTTATGAGCCCACGCAGAATGCTTAGATTTTTCGGAACTTGCAGCATTTTCATTATAACTAAAACGATGATTGCGCCATTCCTGCGCTAAATCTGCCCAATTGAAACTATTAATCAAATAGTTATGAATAAAATTTTTAGTTTCAAAATGAAGAGAATTCTTCAAAACATCTTCTGTTGCTTTGTTCAAAGAATAATCCATCACATCTTGATCGTTGGAAAGACCATTCATTTGTATCGGAGAAAGCAAAATAAGCCCATTTAAGGACGTTAACCGCGATAATGCTACATATGCCTGTCCAGGCAGAAAAACTTGCGATACATCGAGCGCAGCTTTCTCAAAAGTTAATCCTTGACTTTTATGCACTGTAATTGCCCAAGCCAATTTTAAAGGATAATGTGCAAATGTGCCTAAAACCTCCTCTTCGATTTCTTTTGTAAGTTCATTTACCTTGTATCGAATGTTTTTCCATTCGTATTTCTCTACTTCAATAGTTTTGTTCTCTTCTGGAAAATGAACAAAGATTTCTTCTGGTGAAAGTGATTTTATAACGCCCATTTTTCCATTGAAATAGCGTTTCTCAAAAGACAAATCGTTTTTAACAAACATTACCTGTGCACCCACTTTAAGTTTTAAACTTTCTTCAACTGGAAATATTTTTTCTGGAAAATCTCCAACTACAAAAGGCTGATATGTAAACTCATTTCCTGATAAATCATTGATTGCCTGTTCATTAATAGTGTCTGCCTTTGCATTATGCGTTGTAAGTGTTATAAAACCAGGATTGTTTTTTAAATCAAAATCCGGCTGAACATATTGATTTAAAACCTGTACATCTTCTTTTGTAATTTGATTATTACGCAGATTATTTAAAACAGAAATAAAAACATCATCGCTTTGACGGTAGATTTTAGATAATTCAATGTACAAAGGCGGATTCTGTGTGATAACGTGTGAATGAAAAAAGAATTTTCCTTTGTAATAATTGCGAAGTGTGCGCCATTCTTCATCCCGAATTACTGGCGGTAATTGCAATAAATCACCAATAAAAAGTACCTGAACCCCGCCAAAAGCTCGAGTATTTTTGCGAACTGTCTGCATCATAAAATCGATAGCGTCTAGTAAATCAGCGCGTAACATACTAACTTCATCAATAATCAATAATTCCATATTCCGAATCACGTTTCGCTTAACGTTATTCATCTTAAAATGCCTGCGCAGAGATTCTTTATTCTCGAATTTCACAGTTTCAGTAAACTGAGAACTTTCTTGATAAGTGGGCAAAAAAGCCGAAAACGGCAGCTGAAACATGGAATGAATTGTTACACCGCCGGCGTTAAGCGCAGCAATTCCCGTAGGAGCCACAACAACAGTATTTTTATGAGTAGTCGCAATGATTTCGCGCAGTAAAGTCGTTTTTCCTGTACCAGCTTTACCGGTTAAAAATATCGATTTTTGCGTTTGATTTATAAATTGCAAGGTATAAGCTGCAGCTTCTGAAACGTTTTGCATTAGGCGGGTATTAAAGGTCAAAAATATCGCATTTTTATAAAAGAAAAAAACCTAAATCAACTGGGTGATTTAGGTTTTTCAATTTAGTTAGTTAGTTTGGCAGTTTATTTTTTAGCCTCTTCTTTTACAGCTGGTTTATCTTCTGTTTTAGGAGAAGCTTTGTATTTATCATTCAAAGCTTTAACAACTTCTTTTGTAATGTCGTACTTATCTTCAGCATACAATATTGAAGCTGCATCACCAGTACCGTAGATATAAGAATATCCGTTTTTCTTACCGTAATCTTTAATAAATTTTTTAACTCCGCTTACTAGAGAATCCATTTCTACACCGCTCTCTTGCTGCAATTGCTGAGATAATGCTTGTTGAGCATAACCTAATTGCTGCTCTCTTTTTTGCAATTCAGCGCCTCTTTGCTGCGCCCATTGCTGACCATTAGCTTGTGCTTGACTTTGAAAATTAGCAGCGTCTTGTTTAAAACGAGTAATTTCAGCTTGAAGTTGTCTTCCCTTTTCTTCTGCTTGAGCTTTGTACTTAGCTTCAAGGTCTTTTGCTTCAGTGTACTCTTTCATTAAAACTGAAGTATCTACGTAAGCTGTTTTTACTTCCTTAACTTCGGCTGCTTTATCACATGAAACAACAAAAATTGAAAGTGCGATAATTACTAATGCTTTTTTCATTTCTAAATTTCTATTTTTTTTAAAGTATTAAAGACAAAAATATAAAAAAATAAATAGCATCCACATAAAGTTTAAAAAATGCTAAAATTTTATGATATTGGTTTTATTTATCGAGTTAAAAGCTACTATAAAATATCACTATTAAAAGTGGCTTTCACAGCTTTTCTCAGAGGAATTATCTCAAAAAAGACAATACAAACCCTCGGTTATCCTCGAAAAACGCCTTAAATACGCTTATTTTGCGTTTTGGTTGTTTTTTAGCACATAAATATGCGACGAATACTCTTTTGTACTTGACGCTTTTAAATTTGATCGCAATCCGATAAAAAATGCACTAATAAAATTCATTTTTCCAGTTTTGTATTTTTCTGATAAAAGACTCACATAAAAAGAATCAAATTTCATTGGCAGAACCTTTTCTAATTTCATATCAACTTTTTCAAAAAGTGATTGAATTGATTTTTTTGAAAAATGCCAAAAATGAATTGGCACATCATAAGCTGCCCAAAAAGATTTATAATATTCCGCATCAAAAGATTTAAAGTTTGGAACCGCAACAATTAATGTTCCAGTTGGTTTCAATAATCGTTTCAATTCTTGAATCTGGAGTTCTAAATTTGGTACATGTTCTAAAACATGCCACATTGTTACAATATCAAAAGAATGACTTTCGAGATCACTAATTTCATGCACAAACGAAATCCCTTTTTGAATTGCAATATTTTTTGCTCTTTCGCTTGGCTCTACTCCAACAGTTTCCCAACCATCATTCTTTGCAGTCAATAAAAAATCACCTGTTCCGGCACCAATATCTAAAATTCTTCCTTTATGAATTTGTTCAGCATTGATTAAATTCAGTTTATTCTTTAAAGCAATATTTTTTACAAAATGATATGCTTTCTCAAATAACGAACGTTTATTGTCTGTATGCGAAATATAATCTTCACTTTCGTAATATCTTCCCAAATTTTCTAAATCAGGCTGCGGTGAAGTAATCAGCATATCTAGATTTTCATCATAATATAAATCGAAAATTTCTTTTGAAACAGAATGATCTTTTACAGTAAGAAAATGTTTTTTGTTTAAAACGTCCATTTTTAAATTAATAGTTTTAGTAGGTGCGTATAATTTAGACAAACCGAAGCTCGACTAATCTTGATTTGATATGATTTCAAAATTGCAAAAGATGGACAATTGTCCATCTCTACAATTCTATAATTTATTCTCTATTTTTTTCATAAAACGATATTTTTATAAAAATCGTTTCACGTGGAACAAAATTATTCTTTTCAAGTTTACATTGTTTTAAGTTCTAAGTTCATTCAGAACAAAACAAAACAAAATTTCAGATTCCAATATACTTTGAAACCTGAAACTTGAAATAATTTATTTATCGTCCCATATAAATTAAAAGCACAGAAATATCACTTGGCGATACTCCGCTGATTCTTGAAGCTTGAGAAATTGTAACTGGTCGAATTTTACCCAATTTTTGTTTTGCTTCAATCGACATTGACTTAATTTTATTATAATCGAAATTCTCTGGAATTTTTACTTCTTCTAAACGAGTTAACTTATCCGCGTTATTTCTTTCCTTTTCGATATAACCAGAATACTTAACTTGAATTTCGGCTTGTTCTAATATTTCTCTGTCTAGATCATTCTCCTCAACATACGCTTTCACTTTTTCGAATTTCAGCATATCTTCTAAATCAATCTGCGGACGAGAGAAAACTTTAAACATTTTATCACCTTGGGTAATTGGTGCCGTTTCCTTCGCTTCTAAAATTGGATTTGTCTCTGCGACCGAAACACTTGTTTCTTTAAAAAATGCAACCATCTTTTCAGACTCGTTTAATTTCTTTTCCATTCTTCGCAAACGAGCTTCAGAAGCAAGACCAATTTCATGAGACATTGGCGTTAATCTAAAATCTGCATTATCTTGGCGCAATAAAGTTCTATACTCCGCTCTTGATGTAAACATACGATATGGTTCTTCGGTTCCTTTCGTAATCAAGTCGTCGATCAAAACCCCAATATAAGCTTCATCACGTTTTAAAATTAATGGCGCTTTTTCATGCACTTTCAAATGCGCATTTATTCCGGCCATCAAACCTTGCGATGCTGCTTCTTCATATCCTGTCGTTCCATTAATTTGTCCAGCAAAATATAACCCTTCAACCAACTTCGTTTCCAAAGTATGTTTCAATTGTGTCGGCGGGAAATAATCATACTCGATTGCATAACCCGGACGAAAGAATTTCACTTTCTCAAAACCAGCAACAGAACTCAACGCTTTAAATTGAATATCTTCTGGAAGCGAAGTCGAAAATCCGTTTACATAAACTTCACAAGTATTCCATCCTTCTGGCTCAACAAAAAGTTGGTGACGTTCTTTATCCGCAAAACGATTAATCTTATCTTCAATCGACGGACAATATCTTGGACCCAAACTTTTGATTCTTCCGTTGAACATTGGCGAACGATCAAAACCTTCTCTCAAAATATCATGAACTTCAAGCGAAGTGTATGTCATGTGACAAGATCTTTGATGTGTCAACGGAACAGTTAAATCCGAATAAGAAAACTTATCCGGTTTCGCATCTCCTTTTTCTTCATTCATTTTAGAATAATCCAAAGAACGTCCATCAACTCGCGGCGGCGTTCCTGTTTTCATTCTTCCAGCTTCGAATCCAGCTTTCACTAAATCTTCAGTAATTCCAGTTGCAGCACTTTCGCCTGCTCTTCCTCCACCGAATTGTTTTTCCCCAATATGAATTAATCCGTTCAAAAAAGTTCCGTTTGTCAACACTACAGATTTTGAACGAATTTCAACTCCAAGCGAAGTTTTGATTCCTTTTATCTTTCCATTCTCAATAATCAACCCTTTTACCATCTCTTGGTAAAAATCTAAATTTGGAGTCCCCTCCAACATCATTCTCCATTCCTCTGCAAAACGCATTCGATCACTTTGAACTCTTGGCGACCACATTGCCGGTCCTTTTGATTTATTCAACATCTTAAACTGAATTGCAGTTCGATCTGATACAATTCCAGAGTAACCTCCAAGTGCATCAATCTCACGAACGATTTGTCCTTTCGCAATTCCTCCCATTGCAGGATTGCATGACATCTGAGCTATATTCTGCAAACTCATTGTAACCAATAAAGTTTTGGATCCCAAATTTGCGGCCGCTGCCGCGGCTTCAGATCCTGCATGACCAGCACCAACTACAATAACATCGTATTCTTCTAAAAACATTTTGTTTTATTATTCTCTGCAAACCGGTTAAGGCGATTCTCAGAATTAACTTTTATCTTCTTTGTTCCACGTGGAACTTTTATTTTACTTCAAGTTTCAGGTTTCAAGTTTCAGGTTTCAGGTTTCAGGTTTCAGGTTTCAGGTTTCAAGTTTCAAGTTTTAAAACAACTTAAAAGTTCCACGTGGAACGCATTTATTTTCCACTAAAATCAAAATCTAAAACTAGATGTTTCACGTGAAACATTCTATTACTTCCTTCTTGTCAGAATTAAATTTTACATGTTCCACGTGAAACACTTTTTAAAAACAATTTTAAATAAAAACGTTTCACGTGGAACAATTACTAATTCTCGATTTCAATATTCACAACTTAATCTCGAAGACTCGAGAGAAACAATAAAAACTTGAAATAAGATTTTTACTGTTCCACGTGAAACATCGCGATTTTCTCATCTTCTTTAGAGCGCATAAGTTCTGCTTCAGCATCGCTTTTGTCTTTATATCCACAGTAATGTAATATACCGTGAGCAAGTACACGCTTCAGTTCTTCCTTAAAAGAAACATTAAAATCTTTCGCGTTATCTTCTACTCTTTCAACAGAAACAAATATATCTCCGTTTAATTCGTTGCCAACTGTATAATCAAAACTAATAATATCAGTTAGTGTGTCGTGATCTAAATACTCTACATTAATTTTATGAAGATAATCATCATCACAAAAAATATAATTTATTTCTCCTTCGTTTTTATTTTCAGAAACTATTACAGCACTTAACCAATCAGAAAAGGCTTGTTCGTTGTCTAAAATAAATTCTGTTTCGTAATTAAAATTGATCATTTTGTATTAAAATATTCTTGAACCTTTTGATTAAAATTCGAGCGCAAAGGTAGTGATTGTCTGTTTAATATCTCTACACTGTTTAAATAATCCGTCAACGAACTTGGTAAAGCATTTGAACGATTAGAAAACTCAGCTTTATTTGTTTCGGATTGTCGCTTTGTGTCTTGTCCCTGTTCCTGAACTGCATTGTTTAATTTTAGTAATTCTTGTTGAATATTTAAAATACGTTGCAGATTTTCATTCTTAAAACCTTTATTTAAAATCTGTTTTTCCGATGCTTTCATCTGATCAATAACTGATTTACCTTGCATATCTAAACCCTGTTTTGCTAATTCTTTTTGCAATGCTTCACGAAGTTTAACTTGCTCTTTGTATATTTCCATTATCTTTTCAGCATCACCTTCACCGTCATTATCATTACTTTCTTTCTCTCCTTTGTTGTTTCCTTGACCACTTTTACCATCACCCGCTTTTCCTTGTCCCGTCTTTCCTTGTCCTTCTTTACTTTGATTTTGTTTTCCTTCTCCCTCTTTTCCTTCTCCATTATCACCTTGTTGACTATTACCTGGTTTACTTCCCTGCTTCATTCCGTCCTTCATTTTCTCGGCGAGACCTTTCTGTTTTTGAATAATATCTGGCAGCTGCATACCTTGACCATCTCCTGGTTTTGGTTTTCCAGCTCCAGGTTTAGACATAGACATTTGCATATTATTTAATAAATCACTCAAAAAATCAGCCAGCTTGTTTGCAGAAGAAACCGAGTATTGCTGATGTGAAACTCCTTTCGGAATCTGAACATCTGTTAAAGTTTCAATTGCTTTATCCATATTATACTGCACATTGCCAATTTCCTTTGTAACATCTTCAGCAACTTTTGGATTTCTAAGTGATAATGCAAACAAACTATCATCAATATGTCTGAACTGCTGCTTTAAATTTTGCTGTATTTTTATGTTCTTTGTATATGCCGAAGAACCCAATTTCATAGATTTAAACTGTTTCATAACGTCCTCTTGAGACAATGAAAATGCTAAAAGATTATCAAGAATCTGACGAAGCATTGCAACATCTTCCTGCAATTGTTCTTGTTCACCTGCTTCCATAGTAGATTGCATTTGCTCTGCCATAGATTTCATTTTCTTAGAAGCATTCTTTTGCTTTGGCTTAGCAGATTCTGTATTCTTTTTACCAAGTTCTTCCGAAGCTTTATTCAAATCGTTCTCTACTTCTTTTTCTTTCGATGCGTCTTTAGGAATATCTAAAGGAGATTTTAATGAGTTATTTTCCTGCTTCAAATCTTTTAAATCTTCTTGAATTTTATCAAAAGACTTATTAATTTCATCTTGTTTCTCTTTGTTGTTTTCTTTACTATTTGAAAGTTGCTCTTGCTTTTCTGCTAATTTATTCAACTTTTCAGCAACCTGCTCTGCTTTCTTTTCTACATAAAAACGCTTTGTTAATTCGACTAATTGTTCTAAATTACGAGATTGATTCTTGCTTATTTGTTTGAATTTTTCCATCTTATCAAACAACTCTTCACTGTTTAATTTATCATTTAGATTCTTCAATTCATCCATTAATTTCTGATTCTTTTCTAAATCTTTCTCTGCATTGTCTAAACGTTTTTGTAAATCATCGGCAGTTTTATCTTTCTTTTCAGATTGAAACTTATCTAAATTTTTATTCATCTTTTCAGCAAATTGCTTCATCAACTCATCCTGCTGCTTCTGACGTTTGATAAAATCGTTGATCTTTTGCTGATCTTTAAACTCTAAATTATCCTTTTCTTTGCCTGTATTTTTCAGTTTATCCATTTCAGAAAACTGCTTTTGCTGATTCTTCAATGACTTAGATAAACTATTAATATTAGCATTTTGCTGTTGCAATTCGGCATCGTGAATTTCATCAACTGTAGAAACACGATCAGAAAACGTAGATGACTTTGCGCTCTTAAATCCATGCAGTGCATCATTATCAAAAATCTCAAAATAGTATTCGTAAGATACTCCTTCTTCAACCGCAAGATTACTTGGAAAATTAAAAACAAACTGATCGAATACTCCTTGTTTTACAGGAATAGTTCCACGTTTGGCAGTGTTAGGTTTTCCATGTTCATAATAAACAACCTGCAGTTTTGATAATCCATAATCATCACCCAATCTTCCTAAAACATAACTTTTATCCAGCTTTAAACTATCAGGAGCAGGCGAAACAGCGATCGTTGGAAACTGATCTTTGATAACTGACAACTGATAATCTAACTTTTCATAGTTTTTAACCTTATTATTTGAAGTAAGAATTTGATAATCTGTGTTTTGACTAATATTCTTAGCCAATTTAAACTCATTTTCAGCCTTATTAAACTTAAAAGTTGAGCTTTCATCCTTCCACACTACTTCTTGAGTAGATTGAGTTTTCATTCTCCAAGTTACAACGGTTCCTTCAGGTACAATAGCATTTCCAGTACCTTGAATTATTTCAGATTTCTTTTTCAAGTAAGATGGAAAATTCAAAATCATTTCGAAGTTCGCAATTGA
This sequence comes from Flavobacterium plurextorum, assembly GCF_002217395.1. GTDB lineage: Bacteria > Bacteroidota > Bacteroidia > Flavobacteriales > Flavobacteriaceae > Flavobacterium > Flavobacterium plurextorum. The sequence goes on from NZ_MUHD01000056.1 coordinate 15,346, forward strand.
TGGAACTGTAATAACTTTTAATTCATATTCATTTGATGAAACTGAATTTCCTTCCAAAGAAAACTGAACATCAGTTGTTGGTTTTTCAATCTTAAACTCAAACTTTCCTGTTTGAGAAGATTCCATAAAATAGCTTTCATTCCCAATATGAATCATTACATTTTCAGGAACAATATTACCTTCAGTTTCAACTTTTACAACAAAATCTTTATTTTGTTCTGTTTGAAGATTACTGTTTAAAACCACAAATTTAAAAGGAGCTGGCGGCAAAAACGAAGCATTAAAATGTACTACTCTATTAAAACTCTGCGAAATTATATTGCTGTTTCCGGAAACAAAAAAGACTGCAAACAGCAAAACTGGAATTAAAGCTAGTGGTAAATACTTTTTATTTGATTTAAAATTGATTGCATTTCCAAACGGAATTGGCTGCAATGAATTTGCTTTTTGCTCAATCGAAGCTAACATTAATTCTGAACTTTCAGCTGAATTTTCACTTGAAGAGAGCTGCAAAAAGTTTGTCAGTTTATCACTAACTTCAGTAAAATGATTCCCAATAATAGCTGAAGCCTGATTATAATCAATTCCTTTTTGAAGTTTAAAAAGTTTAAAAATTGGAAATAAAATAAATCGAAACAATAGAAAAACTTCTACTCCAATAAATACCCAAAACAAAAGTGTTCTTCCTGTAGGTTTTAACCAAAGAAAATACTCAACAAAAAGGGTAAAAAGAAAATACAATAAACCGAAACCAATAAAAAGAAGTGCTCCTTTTATCAATTCATTCATATAATATTTCTTTATAAATCCTTCTAACTTCTGATATATTGCAGATGATGTTTTCAATGTGAATCTATTTTATTTATAACCCATAAAAGTACTAATTTTAATTAGAAAATGATCCATGAGAAAATTAGTCAATTAAGCTACAAACAATACATTATCTAATTAAACTCATTTTCTAATTCTCTAATTAGAATCGTATCTTTGCAACAAAATTTAAACAAATGTCAAAGCAAGTTCGTGTGCGTTTTGCACCAAGTCCAACTGGACCATTACATATTGGCGGAGTTCGTACTGCCCTATTTAATTATTTATTTGCAAAAAAACATAACGGTGTTTTTTATCTGAGAATTGAAGATACAGATCAGACTCGTTTTGTTCCAGGTGCAGAAGCTTATATAATGGAAGCTTTGGAATGGTTAGGAATTTCTCCTGAAGAAACCGTTGGTAAAAATGAAAAATTTGGTCCGTACAGACAAAGTGATCGTAAAGATTTATACCAAAAATATGCTGACCAATTGATCAATTCTGATTGGGCATACTATGCTTTTGATACTCCAGAATCTCTTGATACTTTGAGAAAAGAACAAGAAGCTGAAGGAAAAACATTCATTTACAATCATACGAACCGTGAAAAGTTAGACACATCATTAGTAATTTCAGCTGACGAAACTGCTAAAAGAATTGCAAATGGCGAACACTTTGTAATTCGTTTTAAAACTCCGGTTGATGAAACTTTACATTTAAAAGATATTATTCGTGGTGATGTGAAATTTGAAACGAGTTTACTTGATGATAAAGTTCTTTTTAAAAGTGACGGAATGCCAACCTATCATTTAGCTAATATTGTTGATGATCATTTGATGGAAACCTCACATGTAATTCGTGGAGAAGAATGGCTTCCATCGATGCCGCTTCACGTGTTATTATACAGAGCTTTTGGTTGGGATGCTCCAGAATTTGCACATTTACCACTGATTTTAAAACCTGTTGGAAACGGAAAATTATCTAAAAGAGATGGTGATAAACTAGGATTTCCTGTTTTTCCACTTGAGTGGAAAACTGAAGAAGGTATTTCATCTGGATATAGAGAGAAAGGATTCTTCCCAGAAGCTGTTGTAAACTTCCTTGCTTTGTTAGGTTGGAATGACGGAACGGACAAAGAATTATATTCTTTAGAAGAATTAGTTGAAGCTTTTGATTTGAATAGAGTTCACAAAGCAGGAGCAAAATTTGATCCAGAGAAAAATAAATGGTTCAATCATCAATACTTAATCAAACAAAATGATGCTGATTTAGCGAAAAGCTTCTCTCCTATTTTAGAAGAAAAAGGTTTCTCGACTTCGCTCGAAGTGACAACTCGCATTGTATCACTTATCAAAGAAAGAGCAAACTTTGTTTCAGATTTTTGGGACTTAACTGATTTCTTTTTCCAGGCTCCAACATCTTATGATGAAAAAGCAAGCAAAAACTGGAAGGAAGAAACTCCAGCTTTAATGCAGGAATTGATTTCAGTTTTAGAAAATATTGAAGATTTTAGTTCTGCAAATATTGAAACAATCGTGAAAGATTGGTTAACTAAAAACGAAATTGGAATGGGTAAAGTTATGCAGCCTTTCCGATTAAGTTTGGTTGGAGCTCTTAAAGGTCCTCACCTATTTGACATTGTTGAAATCATTGGAAAAGAAGAAACTATTTCAAGAATTCAGAAAGCGATCGAAAAATTATAATAAATTTTCAATTCAAAATAGAAACGCTAAGAAACATCTAACAAATGTTCTTAGCGTTTTTTTAGTGCTTAAAAACTATATTTTAGAAGAATTTTCGTAAATTCCCAAAATCATAAACATAAATTAAAAACCATGAGTACAGCATTTATTATCTTATTAGTATTGGCATTCTTCATTTTCATGTCGTCTTTCTTTACTGTAAAACAACAAAGTTCAGTTGTTATAGAGAGATTTGGAAAATTCCACAGCGTGAGAAATTCGGGATTGCAATTAAAAATTCCAGTTGTTGATAGATTAGCCGGACGTGTAAATCTTAAAATCCAACAGTTAGATGTTATTATTGAAACTAAAACCAAAGACAACGTTTTTATTAAAATGAAAGTTTCGGTTCAGTTTAAAGTAATTCAAGATAAAGTATATGATGCCTTTTATAAACTAGAATATCCTCACGATCAGATTACTGCTTATGTATTTGATGTTGTTCGTGCTGAAGTTCCTAAACTAAAATTAGATGATGTTTTTGAAAGAAAAGACGATATCGCAATTGCAGTAAAAAGAGAATTAAACGAAGCGATGACTACTTACGGATACGATATCATCAATACATTGGTTACAGATATTGATCCAGATATTCAAGTAAAAAATGCAATGAACAGAATCAACGCTGCTGATAGAGAAAAAACTGCTGCTGAATTTGAAGCTGAAAGTTCAAGAATTAGAATTGTTGCAAAAGCAAAAGCTGAAGCTGAAAGTAAACGTTTACAAGGTCAAGGTATTGCAGATCAACGTCGTGAAATTGCTAGAGGATTGGTAGAAAGTGTTGAAGTATTAAACAATGTTGGAATTAATTCACAAGAAGCTTCTGCTTTAATTGTTGTTACACAGCATTATGATACATTACAAGCAATTGGAGCTGATGCAAATTCAAACTTAATATTACTTCCAAATTCACCACAAGCAGGAAGTGATATGTTGAATAATATGGTTGCTTCATTCACAGCATCAAACCAGGTTGGTGAAATGATGAAGAAAAACAATAAAAAGATTGAAAAACCAAAACCAATTCAACCACAATCTGGTTACGAAGATGACATTCAACCTGAAGTTAAATAAATAACTAAAAGAAAAAAGAGGCTTAATTGCCTCTTTTTCTATTTATAAACCAACCTATTACATACGGTAAAACAGATTGAAGTATCTTGGTGTAAGAATTTGAAAAATAATCTGTGTATGATGAAATAAAACCGTTTACAATATTTTGCGGTGTTATACTTTCTTTTGTTTTTTGAACATTTAAAACTAACTTTTGATAATTAATATCTTTTTCTAATTTTAAAATTTCTAAATCTCTGTATGAAGAGTACTTTTTTGTTTCCATAACTTATTCATTAAAAAAGATTTCTGAAAATTTCTCTAAAATTGGTCCTTCCACAAACTTATCTTTTATAAAGAAAAGTAAAACTGTAAATACCAAATAG
>NZ_MUHD01000057.1:0-2255 GCF_002217395.1 Flavobacterium plurextorum
AAAAGTAAGAATATTTTTATGAATATTTTGTTGTTTTTGCTTTCAATTAGATCTTCAATAAAGCTGTCAGCCCTTGCTTTTATGGATGTATTAATTAGAAATAAGGAAAGATTATTCGTTTAGTATTGTACTTTCTAATTAGCTTAATCTAAATTTTTATTGATAGGTAAAATTTAAGTCAGTAGTATATCACTCTTTTTTTGGCTGAATTTTAATCTCTGCTTGATGAAATTCCAGTTTTAAATGGGAATGCTGTAAAACAAAAAAAATCTCCACTAGGGAGATTTTTTTATTTTATTCTAAGAATGTATTATTTAGCTAAAAGCTCTAATACTTTTGCTCTCAATTCTGGACCTCTTAAGTCTTGAGCAACTACTTTTCCTGATGCATCAAGAATAAAAGTAGCTGGAATTGATTCAACATTATATTGTTTTGCAATTGGTTCATCCCAAAATTTTAGGTTTGAAACGTGTGTCCAAGTTAAACCATCTTTTGCGATAGCTTCTGTCCACTTGCTTTTGTCTTTGTCTAATGAAACTCCAACAATGTTTAATCCTTTTGAATGCAGCTCTTTGTAAATTGCTACAACATTAGGGTTTTCTTGTCGGCATGGTCCGCACCATGAAGCCCAAAAATCAACGATCGTTACTTTGCCTAAACTTTCTTTAAGCGAAACTACTTTTCCTTCTGGATTTGGCGCAGAAAAGTCTGCTCTTCATTTCGCGTTACCAACTGCTGGAGCTGTAGCACCAACGGCAGGCATTTTCGCTTGACCTAATTTTGTTTTAACCTCTTTACCTGGAGTAGTATTTTTTAATGACTCATCTAAAGCATTAAATAAACTTTCTGTTTTTTTAATGTCAGCACTTGGGTCAGCAGCCATACCTTGAACAATTAGAACAGAGATAAAAGATTTTGGATGACCTTCAGCATAAGCTAAATATTTCTTTTTGCTATTTTCTTGTACTTCTGTTTGAATAGTCATGTATTGTTTCATCAAGCCATTGATAGTTGCTGTATCTTGAGCTTGTTGAGCTTGCTGCATTTTCTGAGTATTCTTTTTCTGAAAATCAATTAAGCTTTTTTGAGTTTTGTTAAGATCTTCTTGAAATTTCACGTACTCATCATTGCTGTAAGTTCCAGAAATTTTTGATTTATGAATACTGTCTTTATCAATTGCAATGTTGATTTCTCCTGTTTCTAAGATAAAAGGAATTGGTCCGTTTGCACCTTGAAGAATTAATGTATGGAAAGCTGGTTCAGTAACTTTTCCTTTTATTTCAAATTTTCCATTTTCAACTTTTACTGTATCAAGTGCTAAAGGCATTCTTGTAGCTGGGTCTAGACCTTGAAGGATAATGGTTTTTCCGTTTTCAATTCCAGTTGCGGTACCAGTAATTAAGTATTCTCCGTCTTTAACTTTACTGCATGAAATGATAGCCGCAGAAGCTGTAAGTAAAAAAAGTATTTTTTTCATTATAAAAAATTAATTAGTTAATTGATTTGTGCAACAAAAGTATCTAAAATTATAAAACATACAGAATTTTGTAACCTAAAATTTTGTTATAGTTTTTTAAGGGTTAATTTGCCTGTAATCAATATGTTTGGTGCTTTAATTTGATTTAAAACTCTAGTTTTGGTTTTATTCTGAGGAGTGATTTTGCTTTTTTCTAATTTTTAGGCATAAAAAAAGCACTCTGTAAAAGAGTGCTTTTTAGAATATTTTTTAAGAAATCTATTCTTGATTTGTTTTCTTTCTCCAAGTAAAAGAGTTCAAAATGTGTCTTTTTGCAAATCTTCCAGGAGAATCTGCGTTTACCATTTTTACATAAGTTGCTTTAGGAACACTAATGTATTCATAAACACTTCCGTTAGAGAAATCGATAATTAAACGACCTTCAACAAATTTATAATCAGTAATTGATGAAGTTGCGATAGTTTCAGTATATTCTGGTAAATTTAGTTTAATCGTTTCAGGATTAATACTTACCAAGAAATGGTACGCTTCAATGATAGCTTTACTTTTTTCTTCTGCCGCTTTTAAACCAGCATCATCACCTTGAAATTTATCAGGATGAGCTTCTTTCATCGCATTACGATAAATGGTTTTCAAATCTTTTAATTCAGCAGTTTTGTCTACGTTTAGTAACTTGCGGTATTCAACTATTTTTTTCATAAATAAAAGGTAACTTCTTGTCTATTAGTTCGAAATGAGTGTTTTTACTTCAAAACGACAAATTTTTTGCAAAGGTACA
>NZ_MUHD01000057.1:2460-2932 GCF_002217395.1 Flavobacterium plurextorum
ATCGGGATTGCGGTTAAATTCCTTATTTAGACCTAAAATGTAAGGCTTATTCCGGCTTATGATTCGCCTTGTCAAAGTTTTTAGTTTTTTTAGGATATTTATCGTAACTGATATCACTTGGATTTTCGATTACAGATTTTATTGTGATCCAATCACCAACATTAAAATTTGAATGTGCTATTTTATAATCTAAAAGATATTCACCACAGAAATAATTATTGTTTTCATCTTTTTCGATAATACCTGTATAAACTCCTTTTTGAGGCATTTTTTCTTGCGAATCTTTAGACATGATTTTTTTGTTTTAAATTTATGGGGCAAAGTTAATCAATTTATGTTTGTTTTAGGGAGTTCGAGACAATCTGAGTATATTTGCACATGCAGAAAAACTTTAAGCCACATCCAAATTCTTTTAAAAATACCTTTTGTGTTTTTCATGAAGTACTTCCAAATGAAATTGAAGGTTTAAAAA
>NZ_MUHD01000058.1 GCF_002217395.1 Flavobacterium plurextorum
CAATACCCCATAAAAAAATAGGGTCAAGTGTTTAATTTTTATTAAATTTTCATTTTGACCCCTTTAATTTTAGATCTATTTCTTAAAATATACTTAAAATTTACAATTTGTTAATCGTTGGAGTATGATTTGTGCTTTTTGTGAGTTTTGTTAACTAAAAAACGTGAGAATAGTTTTCTTTTTAAGAGTAACGATGCGTAAATAATTGAAAAATAAAGAAAAAAGGTTTTATTTGTAAATAAAAAAGGCATCAGATGAATTTTTCAAATGATGCCTTTTTGGGTAGAAAGTATAGGTTTATTTCTGATTGAATTTTGTCTTAAATTTATCGTTTAATTTGGTTTGGAAAGTTTCTAAAATAATAGTTCTTCCTTGAATAAAAGCACTCGTTAATTTATTTGTTCTCATATCCAATGCATCACCTTCAGAGATAAATAAAGTGGCATCTTTACCTGTTTCCAATGTTCCGCAGCTAGTATCAATACCTAATAATTTTGCCGTATTTGAAGTTATCAGTTGTACAGCCTTTTCTTTATCTAAACCAAAAGCGGCGCAAGTTCCTGCTAAAAACGGAAGATTTCTAACGCTCATACGTTCATGATCACCACTGTTTTCTAATCCAACCACGATACCTTTATCTGTTAAGATTTTGGCCATTTTATATGGTAAGTTTACATCTTGATCATCGCTTGTAGGCATATCATGTACACGTCTTAATAAAACGCCCACATTGTATTTTTGCAATACATCAGCTGCTTTGTAAGCCTCAAATCCTCCAACAATAACAATCTTTTTAATTTGATTATTGACTGCTAATTGAATGGCATCTACAATTTGCTTTTCTTCATCAGCATGAATATAAAGGGTTTGCGATCCATCAAAAAGCCCTTTTGTGGCTTCAAGAACAATATTTCTTTCTTTATTAGAACCTTGATTGTAGGCTTTAGCATTTATTAAAAATGCATTTATTTCTTCTGATTGTTTCGGGTAATCTTTATTTGCTTCAATTAATCCAGGCTCAAACCATGATCCAGATTTTTTAAAACTGGATGGAAAATTAAGATGAATTCCGTCATTTTCTTTTACAATAGCATCCTGCCAGCTCCACGCATCTAATTGAACAACAGAAGAAGTTCCTGAAATTCGACCGCCTCTTGGTGTAACTTGAGCAATTAAAATACCATTTGGACGAACAGTTTCAACAACTTTAGATTCAGAATTATAAGCAATAATACTTCTCACATTCGGATTAAAACTTCCTATTTCTTCTTCATCGTCTGATGATTTTACAGCATCAATTTCAACTAATCCTAAAGTAGTGTTTGGAGCAATAAATCCTGGGTAAACGTGTTTTCCACTGGCGTCGATAGTAGTATCATAGGCGTTGGCAGCTAATCTAATAGTTGTTGCATCTGCAACTAATGTTATTTTTCCGTCTTTAAACCCAATAGCACTGTTTTGAATCACTGTACCGTTGCCTAAATGTGCAGTGGCATTTAAAATCAAAACCGATTTGGTTTGTTTTGGTGCCGGAATTTGCTGTGCGTATATTGAAACAGAAGCAAAAAATACAGGCAGCAGTTTATAAATATATTGATGTATCATGTTGTCTTTTTTTATTATTTTGAAATTTTTAAAAGCTTTATAACTGTTCTAAAGTGTCACAGTGATATTCTTTTTTTTCTTTTCGAGTTGGCTGCTGTGTACTGTTTCCTTTGTTTTTTTCCTGCAGCATTTGTCCAATTAATTCATTTCTTTCTTTCGTAATTGCCAATTGTTTTTGCGCATCTTTTTCAAGATCAAAATAAACAACTCCTTCAATGATTGTTTTTTCTGCTTTAGCATAAATAGATAATGGATTTTCACTCCATAATACAACATCTGCATCTTTACCCACTTTTAAACTTCCTACTTTATCATCGATGTGTAATAATTTAGCAGGATTTAGAGTTACAAACTTCCAAGCTTCTTCTTCAGAAATATTACCATATTTAACTGCTTTTGCAGCTTCTTGATTCAATCTTCGCGACATTTCGGCATCATCTGAGTTGTAAGCAACTACTAATCCTTCATTGTGCATAATTGGTCCGTTAAACGGAATGGCATCATTTACTTCAAATTTATAAGCCCACCAATCAGAGAAAGTCGAAGCACCAACACCGTGTTCCTTCATTTTATCTGCTACTTTGTAACCTTCAAGAATATGGGTAAATGTATTTACCTTGAAATTAAATTTTTCGGTAACATTCATTAACATTAAAATTTCAGATTCTACATAAGAGTGACAGGTAATAAAACGTTCTTTATTTAATATTTCTGCGATCGTTTGTAATTCTAAATCAACTCTTGGCGCTTTTCCTTTTTTAGAACCGGTATTGAATTTTTTCCAGTTTTCATCGTATTCTTTTGCAAGCTGAAAATAATCAGTAAAAACTTGTTCAACTCCCATTCTGGTTTGTGGAAAACGAGTAGGATTATCAATTCCCCAATTGGCTTGTTTTACATTTTCTCCCAAGGCAAATTTGATGAACTTAGGCTGATTTTTATATAACATTTCGTCTGGAGAAGAACCCCATTTCCATTTTACAATTGCAGAACGACCTCCAATTGGGTTTGCTGATCCGTGTAATAATTGTGAAATAGTTACACCTCCTGCAAGATCTCTATAAATATTAATGTCTTCAGAGTTTACAACATCTTGAATAGTAACTTCGGCAGTCGAATTATGTCCGCTCTCATTTACACCTTTTGAAATTGCAATATGTGAGTGCTCGTCGATAATACCACTTGTAATATGTTTGCCTTTTGCATCAATAATAGTTGCAGAAGCATCAGAGATATTTTTGCCGACAGCGGCGATTTTTCCGTTTTTTATAAGAACATCAGTTTCCGTTAGAATTCCGTCTTTTTCATTCGTCCAAACAGTAGCATTTTTAAACAATAAAGTTTGTGCAGTTTGTTTTTTAGAATCTCCAAAAGCAATATTAGGATACGTTACAGGGATGATAGTATTAGGCTTTTCTACTTTAGCAGAATCTTTTACAGCAACAAACGGACTTGTTTTTACTGCATTCCAAACCAATTCATCTCCATTAGATAAAACCGCTTTTCCAGATAAACTTTCAGGTTTTTCAATAAGTCCTGTTAAACGAGTAAAAGTTGATTTAGTAGAATCTGCAGGTTTAATAACTAGAGAAATCCAGTTTTTAGAAAAGGCAAAAGTTGTTTTTAGCTTTTTAGCGTCAACGGTTGTTATTTCAGATTTTGGAGTATCCGCAGTTCCGTTAATTTTCCATTTATAAATGTCTTTTCCAATAGTTAAATCATAATTACCGCGAATATCTTTTGCGTTAATGTCCGTTACTATAAATTTATTTCCTTGAACCCAGTTTTCAAATAAGACTGTTTTTTCGTCAAAAACTTCTCCCGAAGTAATAATGAAATTGGCATAACTTCCTGTTTTTAAGCTTCCAACTTCATTGCTTTTTCCTAAAATTGCAGCAGGAATTGTAGTAAGTGCTTCTAATGCTTTTGTTTTATCAAAACCATATTTAATTGCTTTTAAAAGATTAGGTTTAAAATCTTCAACTTTTTTTAGTTTATCTGTAGTCAAGGCAAAAACAATTCCATTGTCCGAAAGTACTTTTAAGTTCGTTGGTGCTTGATTCCAAAAACGCATATCAGCCAATTCAATTTGATTGGATAAATAAGGATTTGTAACATCATAAGCCTCTGGAAAACTTATCGGAATAATGAATTTGGCATTTGTATTTTTGATTTCTTCTATTCTTTCAAATTCATTACCACTTCCTTTTAAAACATAGTTTAAACCAAATTCTTTGGCAATTTTTGCTGCTCTTAAACTGTTTAGTTTATCTTCTGAAGCAAAAATCTGGACTAGTTTTTCATTGTTCGCTAATGCTTCTAAAGACAAATCTTTGGTTTCAGAATTTCCTTTTTTGTACCAATCTAGATCTAAATACATCTGACGCAACAATGCCATCATTCCCATAAGTGAGCTTGGATACGCTTGGTTGGTTAGTGCACTTCTCGTAAAGGCAAAATGGTTGGTCAGTTTGTTGGCAATAATTTGTTTGCTGTTATCAGTATTGTTTAAAGCAACCAAAGCGCCAGTTCCTTGAGCAACTCCATCAGGAATATGAGTTCCAACAACACCAAAACCAGCTTTTAATAATTCTTCGGCTTTAGGCTGGTCGTATTTAAACGTTTCATAGGTATTTACTTCCGGAAGTATACTTTCGTTCCAGTAATAACCAGTCTTTTTTGTATCATATAATGGGTTACGATCACGTCCTCTGGCTAAGTTGGGTTTAGGTTTTTCAACTCCAAAAGAGGTATAAATATCAATAAAGGAAGGATAAATTGTTTTTCCTGTAAGATCAATTGTAATACTGTTTTTAGGAATGGAAATCGTATTTCCAACGGCAACAACTTTCCCATCTTGGATGAGCAGGCTGGCTTTTTCAATTTTTTGCGTTGGAGTTACATAAATCGTTGCATTGGTAAATACAGTGTAATTTTTAATTTTGTTATGAACACTTTCATTAACGGGAAAATAATCTTGCGCATGTGTTTTTGTTAAAAAGATGCTCAAAAAGAGTAGTAGTAAAGCTTTTTTCATGGATAATTGGGCTAATTTTTCATAAAAATAACAATTATTAGTATTTAAGCAAGCGTAAAATTTAAAAAGTGTTTTTTTATTGAAGTAAAGCTATGAAAAGGAAGAATTGATAGGTTTTGTATGGTGATTTATGGAATCTTGTGGTTTCTAATTGCTTTTTTTGATAATGCAGCCTTTTTTATTTTGAGTTGTATAAAATGAATAAGTTCTAGTGTAAAAAAAGAAGTTTTTTTGAAGTGAAAAATAGTGTTCTCTTTCCTGAAATTAGTAACGGGTTTAGGTAAAATTGAAGTCTTAAATTTAATGTAGTAAAATATTTACAAATAATAAAGAATTTCCATTTAAATTAAATACTTTTACTTTTCATTAAAGATATTATGCTAGTAAAAGTTTATGGAAGTGCTGTTTTTGGAGTTGAAGCTACAACCATTACCATCGAAGTGCACATGGACAAGGGTATTGGTTATCATTTAGTTGGTCTTCCTGATAATGCAATTAAAGAAAGCAGTTTTAGAATTGCTGCCGCACTTAAAAACAACGGATTAAGTCTGCCCGGAAAAAGAATAACAATAAACATGGCTCCCGCCGATCTTCGTAAAGAAGGTTCCGCGTATGATTTACCGCTTGCAATGGGAATTTTGGTTGGTTCAGATCAAATAAAAGCACCAGAAATTGAACGATATATTATTATGGGTGAACTTTCTCTTGATGGAAGTTTGCAGCCTATTCGAGGTGCTTTGCCTATTGCTATAAAAGCAAAAGAGGAAGGATATAAAGGCTTTTTTCTGCCGATTCAGAACGTAAAAGAAGCGGCAATTGTTACCGGTTTAAATGTTTACGGTGTTTCTAATCTACAAGAAATAATTGATTTTTTCGCAGGAAAAGGAGCTCTCGAACCAACCGTGATAGATACTCGCGCCGAATTTCACAAAACACTAGATTTTCCTGAATTTGATTTCTCTGATGTCCGTGGGCAGGAAAGTATAAAACGCTGCATGGAAATAGCTGCAGCAGGCGGACATAATATTATTTTAATTGGACCTCCGGGTGCAGGAAAAACGATGCTTGCAAAACGTGTTCCGAGTATTTTACCACCAATGACGCTGCGTGAAGCTCTTGAAACAACTAAAATTCACAGCGTTGCGGGAAAGCTGAAAGAAGTAGGTCTGATGAATCAACGGCCTTTTAGAAGTCCGCATCACACTATTTCAAATGTGGCGCTGGTTGGCGGAGGAAGTTATCCGCAGCCGGGAGAAATTTCGATGGCACATAACGGAGTCTTGTTTTTAGATGAATTACCAGAGTTTAAACGCGATGTTTTAGAAGTAATGCGTCAGCCTTTAGAAGATCGTGAAGTAACAATTTCAAGAGCAAAATTCACAGTAACGTACCCATCGTCATTTATGCTTGTGGCGAGTATGAATCCAAGTCCGAGTGGTTTTTTTAATGATCCAAGCATGCCGAATACTTCATCGCCGCACGAAATGCAGCGTTATATGAGTAAAATTTCTGGTCCGCTTTTAGATCGAATCGATATTCACATTGAAGTTACACCAGTTCCATTTGATAAATTAGCTGACGATCGAAAAGCAGAAAGCAGTGTTGAAATTCGCAAGCGTGTTACAGCAGCACGTGAAATTCAGACCAAACGTTTTGAAAACGTAGAAAATATTCATTACAATGCACAAATGAGCAGTAAGCTCATTCGGGAGTTTTGTGCTTTAGACGAACAATCTAAAGTGCTTTTAAAAACAGCTATGGAACGATTAAATCTTTCTGCAAGAGCTTACGATAGAATTTTGAAAGTAGCCCGCACAATTTCCGATTTAGATAATTCAGAAAATATAATTTCGCAGCATATCGCCGAGGCAATTCAATATCGAAGTTTGGATAGAGAAGGATGGCTGGGATGATTTTAGATTTCACGTTTTAGATTGTAATAGTTTGGATGAAAATTTTGGCAAAGGTTCTATAATCTTGTCAATTCTGAGGAACGAGAAATCGCATTAGAAAATCGACAACAGCGCGTGCTCAGCGTTTGTGATTTCTCGTTTCTCGAAATGACAAACTTTAGTATAATTCAATAAAATCCTCAATATGTATTTCCTCCAAAAAAACAGCATCGTGCGAAACCACAATTAATGTTCCTTTGTATTCATTTATTGCTGCTGTCAAAATTTCGATATTTTGAATGTCGAGATTGTTTGTAGGTTCATCCAAAATAATAATATCCGGAGCTTGATTATTAATCGTTAAACAGCAAAGCATCAACCGCATTTTTTCTCCTCCGCTTAAAGCCGAGCTGGATTTATTCCAATCATTTTGTAAAAATAAAAACTTGTTCAGTTTCATTTTTATATCATGTTCCTGTAACCCCGAAACATTAAATTTTTGAGCCTGTTCGTAAACCGAAATTCCATTTTCAATAAGCGAATAATCCTGATCTATATAGATAATTTTCGAATCGGCTTTGTAAATTGTTCCTGTTTTGGGATACAATTCACCCATTATTATTTTAATCAAAGTTGTTTTTCCTGAACCATTTAAACCTTTCAGCGCCACACGCTGACCACTTAGAATTTCGAAACTAAGGAGTTCCGTCCAAAGCAAATGATCTTTGTAACGGTGGTTAATAGCAGTTGCTGAAAAAAGTGTTTTTCCTTTATGTAAGTCTGTTTTGTCAAAGCCAAATTTCATTTGATCAATATCAGGTACAGACGATCGCAATTCTTGTAATTCTTTTGTTATTCCACCAATCTTTTCAGCATGAACATCTTTTGTTTTAGCGGTACTGTTTTCGGCGTTGTTGCGTAAAGTATTCATCATAATTCGAGAAACTCCAGCTTTCTTTTGCTTCTTTTCACCGCGGGAATCTAGTTTGTTTTGACGCTCGAGAGTTTCACGTTCTTTCTCTTTTGCTTTACGTAAAGCTTTTTCCTTATTATGAATATCTTGATTTAAAGCATTGTTTTCAATACGTTTTTGTTCCGTATAAAAATCGTAGTTACCACCATAAATCGTAATTCCGTATTTTGATAATTCGTAAACCGAATTCAATAAATTAAGCAGTTTTCGATCGTGACTCACAACAATCAAAGTTGAAGAAGTGTTTTTGAGAAAAGTGTATAACAATTCTCTTCCTGAAACATCCAGATGATTACTTGGTTCATCAAGTAACACAAGTTCAGGCTGATGAATTGAAATTCCGGCTAGAAACACTTTTGTTTTTTGACCGCCGCTCAGCGTTTCTAATTTCTGATTCCAATTTAAATCCTGCAATTGCCAATATTGCAATGCTTCAGTACAGCGATCTTCAATTGTCCAGTCGTCGTTTAAAGTGTTCAGGTTTTCTTCGGAAACATTTCCGTTTAGAATTTCCTGAAGCGCACTCAATTTATCTTCAACCTGCAAAGCCTGAGCAATAGTAAGATGATTAAACTGTCCGAATATTTGTGGCAGATAATAAGGCTTAGAATCGGTTTTTAATATTCCGTCAGCAGGCTGTAATTCACCTGCAATAATTTTTAATAATGTCGATTTTCCAACGCCGTTACTGCCTATTAAAGCAATCTTTTCGCGAGGATTAACTGTAAAAGTGATTTTATCAAACAGCAAATCTTTGTTTGAATGCAGATATGAGATATTTTGTAAAATAACCATAATTTCTTTCTTTAAGGAATAAACAAATGAGCAAGCCTTTTTACGGCTTACCTTAAAATTGTCCGAAAGAAATTTTTAATCACATAGAGTTTGTGCGGTTTATTAAGTGTGGCAAAGATATAAAAAATATTTTTTAAGATTTGAATTCCAGATTATTCAAATTTTAAATTGGCATTTTTAGACATTAAATAGGAGGTAAGTTTTTTAATTTTTCCATTTTCCATTTCAAAAACATCACAAAAAACAGCATCTAGTTTGTTACCATTTTTCATGTTTCCTTGAACGGCACCTTCGGCAATCACGATGTTGCTTTCTTCGATTAATTTTATAATCTGAATTGTTGGACTCCCTATAAAATTGTCATTTTCAATTTCTTTGTCAAAAGCTTTTTTACCAACATGCTGATATATTCCAGGCATTTCCCAAACCACATCATCAGTAAGACAGGCAAGAATTCTTTGATGGTCGCTTACCATAAAAGCGGCCATATATTCGTTTACGGTTTGTTTATTTGGTGTCATAATTCGTAAAGTGATAAATGAATAGAAGTCTAAATTTACAACTTTTTAGAAATATTCCAGAAACTCATTTTTCTTCGTGTAACAAAGCCTAATTTTTCGTAGAGTTTTATCGCTCCAAGATTACTTTCAACAACGTGTAAAAATGGAATTTTGTCTTCATCAAAAATGTTGTTTACAACGTGCGAAGTTAATTGTTTGGCGTAACCTTTTCCAGTATGATCTGGATGTGTTACAATCGCGCTGACTTCGGTAAAGTTGTTCATTTTCATTCTTTCGCCGGCAATTGATACTAATTTTCCATTGCAGAAAATTCCGTAATAACTGCCTAACAAAAATGTATTGATTTTAAAATATCCGGGTTGAACCAAATTTACCAATTCAAATAATTCTTCTTTATGTTCTTCTGTGAGTTTGATGATTTCATTATCGAAAGCTGTTTGAACTTTTTCACGAACAATCATTTGAAGACAAACTAGTTCTTTTGCGATTTTTAAAGTGTCAGTGATTTTAGGTTCTTCACCAACTATAAAGAAGTTTTCTGATAATGCAGCGTATTTTTCGGTTGATTTTGAAGTACTCTGAAGTTCTGAAAATCCGCCAAACGGACAATAATCAGGATTGTAAAACTTGGTTCCGTTATAATCTAAAGCAAATTTTTGATGACTTTCGGTTAATGAATTCCAAACAGGATTGTCTAATTTACTTTCGTCAGTAATTTTCATTTTTTATTATTTGGTTTGAGGATAAAAGAATTTAAAAGAATTTGAAACGGCAGGATGTAAAATTGTACCGTGATTCTCCTCTGGGAAATAATCAAAATAGACTTTTATGTTTTTGCTTTGAGATGCTTTTATTTTTTCAGCCAATACATTAGCGTCAACTTCCATAACACGTGGAATTTCTGTAGGCGTAAGTCCTTCTTTGCCAACTGCGATATAAATTTCTGTTTTCTGTTTGAAATTTTCTTGAAGAATTTCTGGATTCTGATTTAAAATAGAACCATTATTCCACCATAAGCTCGGACTTACTATTACATATTTATTGAATAGTAATGGTTTTTTGAATAAGATTTCTGTTTCTAGTAATCCTCCTAGAGATTGTCCGATAATGGTTTTTGAATTGTTGGTTTTGTATTTTTTATCAATAAAAGGCTGTAATTCTTTTTCGATAAAGGCGATAAATTTATCGGAATGTCCCGTTGTTGGAAATCGGTTTTTATCATTTTGAACCGTTGTAGGAAAAGTAAAATCTCTTCGTCGATCTACGGTTGCAATACCTACTACAATTGATTTGGGAACTTGATTAATCCATTCAAAACTATTAAACTGCACCAAACCAGAGATATGAATAAAATCTTCATTTGCAGAACCATCCAATAAATAAATTACGGGATATTTTGTAGTGTCTTTTGCAGTGTAGCCTTCAGGAAGATAAATGTTTAAAATTCGATTTTCGCCTAATTCTTTCGATTGTATTTCATCAATAACACCAAGTACAAATGGTTTACTAGAATCTGAAGTTTTTGATTTATTATTCTGGCTGAAAATAGATATTGAGAAAAGGAATAACAGGATTGAAGTAGAAAAATTGTTCATTGTTTAATGGAAATAGTATAAAGACGAAAGTTACAATTTTATTTTTTGAAGCTTTGATCTTTATACTACTTTAATGACTTTTTTTATTTTTTGGCAAAAATTTCGTCTAAACCTTCAAGAGCAATTGTGAAACCTTCTTTAAAGCCCATTTCGATAATCTTTTCTAAATCAGATAATTTGTCATGTTTAATTGCAATATCAACGATTGTTGAATTTCCTTGCTCAGAAAAGTTAACATTCCAGTCAGAACGTGGAAAATCTGAGTTTAAGTTTCCTTCGTTATCGCTAAAAGCATCTAAATATTTAAAATTAGTTTTAGGCGTTATTGATGTAAAATCGGCTATAGCCCAATGTTCTTCACCTTCAGGTCCTACCATAGCATAAAGTCTGCGGCCGCCTTCTTTAAATTCCATACTTTTTGTTCTGGCTTTCCAAGGAGCTGGCGCCCACCATTGATCTAGGATTTCAGGTTCTGTCCATGCCGACCACACATTTGCTAAAGAAGCATTAAATTCACGTTTTACATTTACCGTACTATTTTCTTTGTCTACAGTAAAATTCATTAATAGATTAGATTTCATTTTCTTTTAATTTTAGATTTATTACTATTTTTATTGACTTTGTTTTTATTTTTGTGCTTCAAAGATTTTGTCTAAACTTTGCATAGTGGCTGTAATTCCTTCTTTGAAACCCATTTCGATTATTTTTTCCAATTCTTCCAAACTATCTCGTTTAATTGCAATATCAACAACCGTTAGATTGCCATTTTCAGAAAACGTCAAATCCCAATATGAGCTTCCAAAAGCTGAATTTGGATTTCCATCAGCATCACAAAAAGTATAAGAATATTTAAAGTTTGTTTTTGGAGAAATAGACGTGTAATCAAAAGAACTCCAGCGTTCTTCGCCTTCCAGACCAACCATAGCATACAGTCTTCGTCCGCCTTCTTTAAAATCCATACTTTTTGTTTTCGATTTAAAGGGAGCCGGCGCCCACCATTGATCTAGAATTTCGGATTCAGTCCATGCCGACCAAACATTTGATAAAGGAGCATTAAATTCACGTTTTATGTTTACCGTTTTATTTTCTTTATCTACAGTAAAACTCATTGCTAAATTAGATTCCATTTTCTTTAGATTTTAAGTTCATTAATACTTGATCTAATTGACTGAAACGGCTTTCCCATATTTGTTTAAATTGCTCCAGCCATTGATCAATTTCTTTCATTTTGTCAATTTTGAGTTGATAATAGATTTCTCTTCCCATCTTAGTTTCATTCAACAATTCACATTCATTAAGAATTTTAATGTGTTTAGAAACAGCCTGTCTTGTCGTATTAAATTGTTCCGCAATTGCATTAGGCGTTAATGCATTAGAAGCAATTAAAACCAGAATTGCTCTTCGGGTTGGGTCAGCAATGGCTTGAAAAATATCTCGTTTCATCTTTTAATTATTTAAATAAGCAACTAATCAGTTGCAAATATACGCAACTTTTTGGTTGCGCAATATAAATTTTGATTTTTTTTATATAATAACTGCAAAATGCAATGAAAGGAAGAGAAGAATGTGATGAAAAGTTATGCTGTAAAACAAGCAGAGGCTCACTGTATTAAGTGAACCTCTGTTTAAATTTAAATGTGATATTTTTTTAAATCTATAAAATTATTCTTGCTGAATCCATTTGTATTTTCCGTTTTCCAAATAAATTATTCCACCGCCGCAGCTTTCTTCGGCGTGAATAAATATTCCGTCATTTAGCAGTTTTATTTTGTCTTCTTCTTTTATTTCTTCATCTGCAAGTATATCGCCATTTTCGCCTACATTGTCCCAGTATAATTCATTTTTAGGTGCTTTTTCAAATATTCCAGTCCAGTCGATCTCATCAAAACCTTGGTCTAAAACATCATTTCCCATACCAAAATAATCAGTTTTATTTCCGTTTCCAAAAATAATTCTCAAACCGCTTTTTCTATTTTTTGTACTCCTTACAATTTCAACAGTTTCATTTAGTCCATCTCCATCAAGATCACATAAAATTTTATTTGTCTTATGTTTTGTCGATAATACGATTGTATCTGCGCTAGTTTTATTTACTGTTTTTTCTGTATTTTTAGTTTCACTCTTTTTTTCAGCCGTAACATTATTTACTTCTTGTTTTTCTTCTTTTTTACAGGAGATAAAAAGGAGTGTCATAATAACTAAGATTCTAATTTTCATGCTTGAGTTTTACTATTAAATGTTTGGTGGATATTCGTTTTGAAATATATAAAATCGTGGTATTATCAGCTCATAAAAATGGCAGCAGCAAAAGGATTGTCAATAAGCCATAACCAAATGCCATTTTCATTTTTAATCATCATGCAGCTTGTAGCGCCATCCATTTCAATCGGATTTCCGTCAGGCAAAGTTGCCTTCATCGACCATTTATCAATCCAAATAGCGTGATTGCCTACAATTGTTGCTTTATGATTACTGCCTTTTATTTTGGGTTTCCAAGTGCACAAATGCTGCATGGCTTTTTCGATATTATCTAAGCCTTTTATTTCTTGTCCATCTCGATCAATGTAAACAGCATCATTGGCAAAACAGCTTAGTGTTCCCTGCAAATCGCCAACAGCAATGCAATGGCGAAAATAGTTTACGGCACCAATAGGAGTTGTTCTATCAAATTTTTCGATCATGATGATATTTTTTTTAAAGTATTAGATGATATAGTTTCTTAAAAAGTATTATTATCTGAATTTATTTCGAACAATAATATCTTTAATTTTTGCTTTCAAATCTTCGCCGGTATCATAAACCATTTGTTCGTTGTTAGGAAAAGGAACCGCGCGTTTTGTAAAATAACTAATGTAGTTATCGTCGCAGGCATTTCTGTCACCTTTGTAAGTCGAATAAATATTCTCAAAGAAATATTCGCTGGTGACAGGAAATGACTGAAGTAATTGATTTGTTCTTACATCAACATAATCTACAACTGCAGTAACTTGACAAGACTTAAACTGTCTAAATTCATAAACATTTGCACGAAGCATTCTGTAATTATCCACTTTTATTTCCTTGCCCAGACTGTCTTTAACAGGTCTTCCTCGGCTGTCTAAAAGTGTTTTCATGCCATCTTTAATCTGTCTTTCTTTGATAAATTCTTTCTCCTTCATTTGTTCTGGAGAAATATTTATTTGTCTAAAATTGATTATTAAGCTGTAATCGTAAGTAACATTTTTTTGTCGGGCGCTGTGGTAAACCGTCCATTTATCATTTAATCCGTACGTTTTAAAATCCAATAAATCGTCTTGAAGCATTTTTGGAATCACCATATTGGTTTGATTTTTAGCATAAACATCTACAAAATCAGTTCCTTTAAACTGTGCATCGTCTATTAGTTTTTTAGAATTCTTATAGTTTGGACTAATCTTTTCTAAATACGTTAAATCGTCATAGGCTTTTCTAAAATCAAGTTTATTGCTTGATTTTAAAAGAGTCAAAGCATTTTCGTATAAATATCTGGTGAGGGCAATTTTACTGCTTATAATTTGGTTTGAATAGTTATCAAAGTTAAAAGAAGCATTTTTTCCCTGTTTTAATAGTGGCAGAGGCAATAATGGTCTTATTTTTTCCTGGCGGTTATTCAATTGTAAATAGGTGTTGTAAACACGTTCAGCATTTGTAGGAGTAGCTTCTTTAATCATTAAATCAAGATCACGAAGATCTCTTTCTTTTGCTTTTGCAAATGCTTCTTCCAGTAAATACACATAATCCTGTTTTCCTTTTGAATCTTTTTTAGTTCTCAAAGCTTCAACTGCACGATCAATAGCACCGTCATAATTACCATCGCTTATTAAAGCCTGAGTTGTTTTTACGCCGCACGATGAGAGAATCAGAAAGAATATAGAAAATAGTAAAGTAGTTTTTTGCATAGTATTTTTTTGAAAGTGTAAATATATTTCATTTAATTTTCAACAACCATGCCTTTTTTTAATTTATTTTAAGGAGCAGAAATTTATGTTTTCAAAAGAACCTTTAGTCCCGCTTTCGCCTTTATCTCTTCGAGGATATCGGCTTTATCGGGGCTGGATTAGAACGTTTAGTTTTTCATAAATCTTATTTTGTCAGCAGTTTTTTAATCAAAACAATCTGTCCTAAATGGTAATAACTATGCTCAATCATAGCATCGATATTTCTTCTGTAAGTTCCGTACTTTTCATCAGCAAAAAACTGGTCTAATTTTTCATCAGACATTTGTTCGACAAAAGAGGCAAATTCTTCAGAAGAACTCCAAAATTTCTCTAGAAAAAATTCCCAGTCTTCAGTAGAAGAAATAAGGGGAAAGTCAAAACTGAATTTATCTTTTATGTCTAGCGTTCCACCTTTAAAAACAGTATTAATTCCGTCAATATAATAATGTATATGCTGTGCCAGAATTGCTATTGTATTTAAGTTCTGAATAGGAGTAACGGCAGTTTTCCAATCTAGATTTTCGAGCTGATCTTTGTAATTGGTATTTGCAACCCAAGTTCCGTTAAGGATAATTTCTCTAAAACGATTGGCAATTTCTAATGCATTTTTCATATTTAAATAATTTAAAAGTTGTTATTCTTTTATGGCATATTATTCTCATTAGTGCTATAGAAAATGTTTGTTGTTTTGCAAGAAATAGTAAGTATTGCTCAATGGAGTAAAAGTTTAATTTTCATATTGGCTTAGATAAAATTTAAAAAGGGAATATAAAAAAAATACGTACAAAAAAACTCTTGTTTTATTGGTTATTGAGCATTTTGTTTATTCTCGATATCATTTCCATTATGTTCAATTTTGAGTATCCAGAAAGCAAATTTTGAATATTCAATTTCAATAAAATCATCAATATTTATTAGGGAATAGGTTTTTTTTGTAACCTGATATTTAGGGATATCTTTCGAATCAAATACAATAAAATAATTACTACTTTTTTTTAAGGTATAATATTTATCAATCACCTTAAAAGTGTTTACAATCTTAATTTGTGCTGCGAGGTCGTTTCTTGTTACTTTTAATCTTTTTAAGGAAAGTACTAACACGACGAGGGCTATGAGAATAATAACAAAAACGAAGGTATTGAATATCGAAAACAAAGTGTCTGAATCACTTAATCCCCAAGACCAAAGTGCAATAAATGAAAGAAATACAAATATGAAGACTTTCGTTTTTTTTACTTTTCTTTTTATGGTTTGGATGTCTTTATCGGTTATTCGAGTTTCTGTTCGGTTCATTTTATAAGGAATGGTCATTAGACTAAAGCTTCGCAGTGCTTAATTATTGGTCTAGTTAAGCTTGAGTCAATAGAAATATATTTATTTAGATTTCCTATTCTTTACCTGATACACAATTTCCCAAAAAATAATAGATAAAAGAGCATTTGTAAATATGGCTGTTTTAACTAAGTAAGGATCGTAATTTGAAAGTAAATGTAAATTGGCAAACTGCACCGCTAAAAACAATGCTAAGGAAGCAATTGCAATAGAACAAATCACGTTTAACAGCGGTTTCCATTTTAATCCTAAAAAAGCATAAATGATATTTAAAACAGCAAAACCACAACCCATAGTTATATAAGGATCGGTTTTTAATATTTCGCCAAGTGATAGAAAAAAATGAGTCGAGGTAAGGTATAAAAAGAATAAAATTGAATAAAGCAGGATTCGTATTTGTAGTTTCATTTTTGTTGTTTTTTATCGGGTAAAATTAATCATTTAAAATGAAGCTTTGATTAGGATTTTATTGTAAAAGTGCTTCTATTTTGGTTTCAGATTTTTCTTTTAGCGGACTGTCTGAATACAAACTCCAAATAACTAGAAATTTTCCTTTTGCGAGATATTCTTCTGGATGTTCTTTAGTTGGCTGACCATCTTTTCCCCATAATAATCCTTGCAGAAAACGGTCGCCTTTAAAAACGTGTTCAAATTCAAAATACATTATAGAACCGTGGTCTGTTTTACTTTTAAAACTCTGAATAGCTTTACTTTTTATAGTTCCAACAATATTGCTGTAGGTTTCAATGTCGTTGTAAAAAGTACAAGCCTGAGGTGTTACACAAATATTACCGTCGCTTAAAGTATAGGTTTTTGGAAATTCTTTTGGTTTTAATTTTAAATCTGTGAGGATTTGACTGAATATATTGGTTGTAAATAGTAGAAGCAAGGTTGATAGGGGGATTGTGAATTTCATTGATTTGGAGATTATTTAAAACTATTGAGAGTAATTTTAGAAATTATTATTTTGTTCAATTTTATAAATTTATCATTTGCCAGAATTTCTAGACCTTCTTTATTTCCAAACTCTGTAAAAAACCAATTTTTCCCTTCGTCTATAGATGTTGCCAAAATGTTCCAAATCAATTTTTGATTCTGATTGTCAGCTTTTACATCAAGTTCCCATTTCATCAAACATTCTAGTTGCTGATTATGATTGATTATTTGAGATGTAACAATAGGCTTTCCTTTTAAATAGGCAAGGTTTATTTTGCTTTGCAGAAAATCATCCTGTAATTTCTGACCAGCCTCATTATAGTTTTGTCCTTTTAGCGAAAACGGATGCAGTGAAAATGCGAATTTTTTATAATTTTTATTTACTAAATCTGATATTTTGTTATTAGCTTGATTTATTACTTGAATATTCAAGTTTTTATCTGATAAAGTAATGTCTTTTTGCGGCTTAAAGTTTTGAGAAATTAATCCTTTGACTACCGTAGATATCGTATCTAAATTTGAAGTTTTATTCTCTTCTTTTGGAAAAAAGTAAGTTGACTTTTTTTCAAGTTCATTGTAAACCAATACCGAATGAGTGTTTTTAAAATTATTTCCGCTCGGTAATTTAATTAAAAACAGCGTATATTTTGTTGCGCCAATACTGTCTATGTAGATTTTATATTCACAATCTTTACTTTTTTTTTCGTACTTAATGTCGTAATTTGAGAATGATTCTTCTAAAGCAAATTTACTTTGCGCTACAACATTTGATATTGCAAAAAAAAGTAATCCTACAACTAAAATTTTTTTCATTGAATTGGTTTATTAGAGCTAAAAAGCTGTTTTACTTTTAAAACTTTGAATGGTTTTGTTTTTTACCGTTTCCACAATACTATCGTAGATTTCTATATCATTATAGTAGGGAAAATATTGATAAGGAAATCGTGATTTTCATGGATTTGATGGTTTGATTTGTTTCGTTCTATTAATTTTACTGCAGGAGTAAAATGGTTGTGTTATTCATCATCTTTGAGATACCTGCTGTCAAAATAAATCTTGTATTCCATTGTGTTTTTTTCTTTGTAAGGTTCTCCAGTTTTTTTGTCTTTCATTTCAATAAAAAAATCTTCGCTTAAAAAATCGACACAGCCATAAATATGTTTACGATCAGATTTATTGTTGGGCAATCTGTTGAGAACAAGTTTTGAAGTTCTTGTGTAAACGAGTATTTCGCTTTTTGCATCTACCTGGTCTCTACTTGTAAAATAAGAGGGATAACCCCAAAATTTGCGCAATTTTATTTCTGCGGTTTTATTTGGAAATACTTTTGCAACGAAACCGTAAACCTGAAATCTACTGCCAAAACCACCTTTAATAATAAGTGTGTCATTTTTGTAATAATGATTACACATAAAGTCTTTTTTTGTAAAATCATTTTTTAGATGATCATAAAATATAGTGTCTTCAACCATATTTTTTCCTCTATAAACCGTTCCATAAATCGAATCTATCGCATATTGTGATCCGTTGTTTGTTGTATTTATATTTTCAAGAGCCAACGCTTTTATTTTTGGGTCTAAAATTATTTTGATTGTTTTTTGAGAATAAATAAAACTTGCTGATAAGACAAAAAATAATGTGAGTAGATTTAATTTCATAGGTTTAAAGTTTGGATTGGAATTTTGGTTGTGCACAAAAAAAGCACAAAATAAAAAGATATTTGTGCTTTCATAAAATTTATTGTTGAGGAATTATTTTCCTTTCAGTAATTTTTCTAAATATTCGTTTTTGTCTTTTTCAGACTGAACCAAACGCTCGTAAAGTTTTTTATTTTCTTCATAAGATTCAATCAATTTATCTATTGGATTGAATGTTGGATGAAAGTTCATAGAAGCAGCAATCATTGTAGAATTATCACTACTACTATTGTGATATGTATTTCCAATAATATTAAATACAGCTTCGTCACTATAGTTTTTTATTGCTTCTGCCGAAACGCCTAAAACTTCAGCAATTGCATCTAGTTTTTCTTCTTCAATGGTTTCACTTCCTTCAATATTTGATACAGTTTGCTGAGTAACACCAATTGCAAAAGCAAGTGCCTCTTGTTTCATACCTCTAAGCTCTCTAATTCGGCTTATGTTTCT
>NZ_MUHD01000059.1 GCF_002217395.1 Flavobacterium plurextorum
TTTAGAATTATGAAAAACGAAACGTTTATTAATTTTTAGTTAAAGTATTTAGGCAAAACAACTTAAAAGTTATCCCAATTATGTCAATTATTCAAACTTTCCATCAAGATAAAACCACTCGTTTTCTTCAAATTTAAAATTCGAAAATTCGTAATGCGTTTGCGGTTTATTGTTCGAATCCATAAAATAGGCTTTAAATTCTACAGTATTTTCTGTAAAACTTAAAATCTCTAATTTCTGCCATTTATTTGCTGTTGCCCATTTTAAAATTTCTGATTTCGAATAATATTCTCTTTCAGAAACATAAGTAGTTTGTAAAAGATAATCTGCATTATGAGTTGCATACGCTGAATATCTGGAACGCATTAATGCCAAAGCTGTTGGCGCTTTTTGTTTTTTCTCAAGATACAAACCACAACAATTTTCAAACTGTAAACTTGTATCGCAATAACATTTATGCATCGCCGTCAACTTGTTCTTCACCGTTAATTTTAACATGAAGCTGATTTAATAAAACTTGATACCTGCTGATTTCTCTAAGTTCTTCATCTTCTTCAGCATGATCTAACATCTCGTCTAATTCATCACTTACATCAAGCAGTTTATTATTCGCTTCTCTATCGTTTTTTGCAGCAATCAAATCAATAATTTCTTGAACGTTTGCTTTTAGGGTTTCAAATTTTGAATTCATTTTTTTCTTGTTTCAAATTTCAGGTCTCAGGTTTTCGCTTCAAGAACTTGAAACGTGTAACATGAAACATGAAACTATATTTATTACTCTTCTTTCTTGTTTTCGTTGAATTTCTTCACAATCTCTTTCAGCTTTTCTTTACGGGCGATTTCTGCCTGTTTTTTCTTTGCTTGCGCTTTATGCAACTTGTCATTATGAGTTTTAATATTCTTTTCGTTATTCCGTCCCATTATATTTCTCTTTTAATTTCTTCTAATGTTTTTTCTGTATAGATCAATTTATCAATAATCTGCTTTCGCAAATCGGCTAGATCATCATAATCAAAATATTTTGCCCATGAAGTTAATTGCTGCAAATTTCTAATTTGTTTTAATCTTTTTGCAGTTTCAAAACTTGTTCTTAAAACTGCTTTTTTATCATATTCTGGATTATTCTTATGCTGATAATTTGCTAAATTTTTATCAAAATCTGCTTCTATATAATATAATTTATCTTCTGCATTATCAGGATAAAACTCGCTCCAAGCCGCAAAACCAATTTTTGTTTTTGATTCGGTCTCCGGTTCACGAGCCACTAAACGCCATTTGCTGTTTGCCAGTCTTCCCCAATGATTCGAAACGCGGTACATCCCTACTTCTGTATAATAATAAGAACTTCCTGCTTTGCTTTCGAACTGTTTTTTTAAACCTTCAATTTCA
>NZ_MUHD01000006.1 GCF_002217395.1 Flavobacterium plurextorum
AAATTGTAGATTATCAAAAAGAATATAAAGAAATTGCTGTTAAAGAAGATGAGTTTCCTACAGAAATAATTAAAGATGGAGGTACTGAAAAAATATATTTAACTAAATGGAAAGATATTCCAGATTTAGCTAAACAACGCAAAAAAAATATTGACATACTAGTTAATAGAAATAAGTATTTATTCAATAATAATAAAGCTAGTTTAGCTTGGCTAAAATTTAATGATCAAGATTTTTTAGAATCACTAGTAAAAACTTTTGGTTATGTTGCAGATTCTGATTTGTTGAAATGGGTTGTAGATAGAAATCTAAATGATGATGAATTTGATAAATTAATATTTACAAAAACTTGCGATGGTAAATATATTTTTCATAAAGAAATTTTTGAAATTATGAAGCAATCTGATGCAAAAGCGAAAGAAAAATATCTTGCTTTTTTGAGGGAACATTTTCCGAAAATTGATGAGAATAACTCTAATCAAGAAATTAGAATTCAGGCATTATATTGCTATTATTCAACTAAACTTTCTCAAAATTTCGATTCATCTGATCTTTTTGTTTTTTTTCCAAGACTAAATGAGGACAAATTTGAAGAAGAATTTAAGAAAAATAATTATTACAACATATCTGATTTTAAAGAATTATATAAAGATACTAGATATGGAGGTGTAGGAGCTGCAGAATAGTTATCAAAGATTATTTGTAATATAAAAGTAGATAACTAGTTCCGAGGCTCCTGCGCGAATTCTTTCGTGTGGCGGTATAGAAAATCAATTTTTGTATAATCAACTGCAACGGTTTAAGATTTTTAAAAAGCATGTAACTCTTTAAAATAAATGGGCGCCGGCATCGGCAAAATTTTTAATTTTAGAACTATTAGGACTTAATTCCGTTACAATAGCATCTATTTGATTTAGATCGCAGACTTTATGGGGCATTTTGCCATTGATCTTGTCTGAAGTTGCCAAAACGATAACTTTAGCAGAAGCTTTAATCATTTCTTTTTTAATAATCGAAACTTCATAGCCCATTTCGGTCAGTCCTTGATTTACGTCTAGACTGCTTACGCCCAAAAAACAAACGTCGGCTTTAATTTTTGACAATACTTGCACAACATCGATTCCTACGGTTACCATTGCATTTTTTTGCAATTTCCCTCCAATAAAAATCAGTTCTATATTAGGATGCTGTGACAACTGCATGGCTATGGGCAGACTATACGTATATATAGTAGCGGATAAATCTTTTGGAATAAGTTTACAAAAAGATAAGTTGGTAGTTCCTCCAGTCATTATAATTACTTGTCCGTCAACTAAAAACGACAAGGCTTTTTGTCCTACTATGTTTTTTTTATCTTCATTAATGATAGCAATATCAAATACATTGCCCGGCTTATCTTTTACTAGAAAAGCGCCTCCGTAAACTTTATTAATCAAGCCTTTATTATGCAATTCATTAAAATCTCTGCGTATTGTATCTTCAGAGATATTTAATTCTAAAGCGAGATCAATAGTATTGATTTTTTCGACATTCTTAAATTTATCCATGATAAATTGATGTCTTTCTCTTTTAAGCATCTGATTTTTTTTACAAATATAAAATATATTGCATTATTGTGCACGATTTAAGGGTGATATTTTATCAAAGACGCTTACAAATCAGAAATAACGTTTAAACAAAAAAATAAAATGCATTATTATGCATTTTGTATATAATAAATTAAATAAGATGCAAAAAATCGCATTTATTAAAAAAATTTTCTAAATTTAGATTCTATAACTAATCAAATACTTTAATATGAAAAAACTATTATTTATTTTATTTGGAACCATTTTGTTTGCGCAGCCCATATTTGCTCAGACAAAAACCGTAAGTGGTACAATTAAAAGTGAATCTGACGGGCTTTCGCTGCCAGGGGTTTCTGTCTTGATCGAAGGAACTTCTAAAAGCACTGTAACCGATTTAGACGGAAAATTCAGCATTTCCGTAAATGAAAATGAAACATTAGTTTTTAGTTTTGTTGGCTTTGGTGCTAAAAAGGTCAAAATTTCTAACAGCACTAATGTAATTAATCTAAGAATGGCCGAAGAAACCAACACTCTTTCTGAAGTCGTTGTACTTGGATCTACTGTACGCGCTACTCGAAAAGAGTTAGGAAACGCCGTTACTAGTTTAAAGGGAGAAGACTTAATAAAAGCTCAGCCAGGCGGACTTTCGACTGCTTTACAAGGTAAAATTGCTGGAGCGCAGGTTTCTCAAAACTCGGGTGATCCTGCAGGAGGTTTCAGCATTAAACTTAGAGGAACATCGTCTATTTTAGGTTCTTCGGACCCTTTGTATGTTATTGACGGAGTTGTTTTAAACAATGCAACAACAAACGTAACGAACTTAAATGTAACGACTGGAAACTCTAATATGCAGATTGGTCAAAACAGATCATCTGATATTAATCCTAATGATATACAAAGTATTGAAGTATTGAACGGTGGAGCTGCCGCAGCTATTTACGGATCGAGAGCGGCTAATGGTGTGGTTTTAATCACAACTAAAAAAGGTGTTGCAGGCGAAACAAGATATACTTTTTCGACTAGTGTAACTTCTAACCAAATCCGCAAAAAACTAGACTTGAATACGTCTAACAAACAGTTTGTAAATGCTTCACCTGCTTTGTTCCCTATTCAGGGGAATCCTAAAAGCCCAACTACTGTAAATGTATTAGGAAGAGATCTTGAAACTAGAACGATAGATGTACAACGTTATGATTACCAAGATGACATTTTTACAACTGGTGTTGGAACAGATACTTATTTCTCATTACAAGGCGGAGATGAAAAAACAAAATACTTTGCATCGCTTGGTTATTTAGTAAACGAAGGAATTGTAAAAAATACCGATTTTAAAAGAGCGGGTGCAAAAGTAAGATTGAAACATGATTTCAATTCAAAATTGTCTGCAACTGTAGGTTTGAACTATATTAATTCTGCCTCAAATGAAAAACCTGATGGAAACGTTTTCTGGAGTCCAATTAACTCTATAAATATTACTAATAATACTTACGACATTAATAAAAGAGATGCTAATGGAAACTTATTAGCGGTTGATCCTAATAGAGTTAATCCGCTTTCTATTATAGAAACGTTCAAAATCAAACAAAATACGGATCGTATTATTTCGGACTTACAATTAAATTATGTTCCTTTTAAAAATTTCAATGCTGATATGATTTTTGGTGTTGACAATTATAATCAAAGAGGAAATGTATTTATTCCGAGATATCCATATGTAGTTAATCCTGCTTATTATAATGATGGTTACGTTTCTGAAGCGACTAACAGAGTGGTTCAATTTAATAATGACTTGAACTTAAGATATCTTTGGAATATAAACGACAAATGGAAAGCTACAACTTACGGTGGTTACAACGTACAAACGTATCGTGATAATTTTGCAGCTGTTGAAGGACGTAACTTAAAACCATTTATTGAAACTATAAATGCTTTCAATACTTTAATTCCAGGTTCACCAAGTTCAAGCCAGTCAAAATACAATTTATGGGGTTTTTATCTTCAGGAAACTATTGGTTATAAAGACAAATTATACATTACTTTGGCAGGAAGACAAGACGCTTCGACTATATTTTCTAAAGACAATAGATCTCAGTTTTATCCAAAAGCAAGTTTAAGTTATGTACTTTCTGATGAAAAATTCATGGAAGGTATTCATGATGTTGTAAGTTCTGCGAGACTTAGAGGTTCATGGGGAAAATCAGGAAGTTTAACCGCTATTAAACCTTATGCTCGTTTTACAAATTACTCTACAGGAACACTTTTAGGAAATAGTACTTTTACTATTGAAGGCTTCAAACAAGGAAATTTAGACTTAAAACCAGAACAAAGTGTTACTTATGAAATAGGTGGTGATTTTGGTTTTATAAAAGATCGTTTGAATTTATCATTCAGTTATTACAATGCTGATATTGATGATTTGTTATTACCAGTTCAATTAGCAGCTTCTGAAGGAGCTACAAACACAATTAAAAACATTGGTCAAATGAACAATAAAGGTTTTGAGGTAAACCTTAAATACGACCTTATTAAAAAAGAAAACCTGCATCTTGATCTTTTTGTAAACTACAGCAGCAACCGAAATAAAGTAACGGGATTACCACAACAGCGTTTTAAACTAGACAGCAATTTAGCTGGAGCGCCAGTTTTTGTTGAAATGGATAAACCAATTGGTATTTTCTACGGTACGTACTTTGCAAGAAATGCAGACGGAAGCTTATTGCTTACTCCAACCGGTTATCCTCAAACTGAAAAAGGAGATGTAAACACTGGAGTTCCGCAAAGAGATGCTTCTGGACAACCTACAGGAACAATTTTGAACAAACAAATTGGAAACCCAAATCCAGATTACATTATTTCTTTTGGAACAAATCTGAATTACAAAAAATTCGGTTTATCAGTATTATTTGACGGCGTACAAGGCGTAAATGTTTTTGATGCAGATTATAGAACAAGACAAGGTGTAGGTTCTGGAACTCTAGTTGCTAAAGAACTTAGCGGAGAATTACCTCGCGGGTACATTTGGTCTGTTTACAACATCGAAGAATTTAGAGTAGTTGACGGAAGCTACTTAAAATTAAGAGAAGTATCTTTAAATTATTCTTTTGGAAAATTAAATAATTTCTTTGATGATTTAGTAATTACGGCAAGCGGAAGAAACCTAATTTCATGGGATAATTTTACGAGTTTCGATCCAGAGACAAATTCTGGAGGACAATCTTCGGTGGCGAAATACAATTTTGGAACAGTGCCAATTCCTAGTTCATATTCATTGGCAGTAAAAGTTCAATTTTAATCAAACAAAAATATTATGAAAAAAATATTCATCCCTATAGCAGCCTTTGCATTACTTTTTATCAGCTGCAACGAAGAGTATCTAGACCCAACAAAGCCCTCTCAGGATTTAGTTTTTGGCTCTAGAGAAGGTATTATTGGTGCTGCAAACGGATTACAGCAACTTTGGACTATTGACAGAACAAGTCCTGTTTACAATACTATTACTGGAAACGGATTTACAACAAAAGAACTTCGATTGCTAAATGCAGGAAATGTTGACGAAGGTGAACTTTCTGTGGGCGGCGAAGTACTTTCTACTAAAAATAATGTAGTAAATAATCTATGGTCACAATGTCTTGTGATTAAATCTGAATCGCAAAAAGTTATTGATCATGTCGATGTTTTAACTGCCGAAACTGAAAAAGCAAGCGTTCTTGTTCATGCTACTATTTTTAAAGCAATGGCTATAACTACAATGGTTCAGTACTTTCAAAGTGTTCCTCTAAAAACAGGAAAAAATGCCACTTTTGATAGTAGAGCCGACGTTTTAGCTGAAGCGATTAAAATACTAAAAGCGACAGAACCATTTTTAGATAAAGCAACTGGAGTTACCGGCTTAGTAAGTACTGTTAATTACAAAAATACGGTATATGCTCTTTTAGCCAGAACTTATTTAATGGCTGGAGATTATGATAATGCAATCGCATATGCAGCCAAAGTTGACCTTTCGGTTAAATCTGTATTTGCTTTCGATCAAATTAGTCCAAATCCAATTGCTTATATCTCTATAACGACAAACAACGTATTTCAGCCTGTTGATTTAACATTAGGTCTGCCTGCTTCCCTAGCTCCTTCAAGTTCTGACGGAAGATTGAATTTCTACATTAAACCAGGTTCAAACCCTACAGTTGCAACTGGATTTTTTGATACTAATCTTAAGCCGATTCCTGTTTATTTACCAGGTGAAATGACGCTGATCACTGCAGAAGCGTATGCTAGAAAAGATAATCTGCCACAAGCCGTTATAGAATTGAACAAAGTTTTGACTAAAACAGCTGCCGCTGATACTTACGGAATTGGAGCAAATCTAGCACCGTACGCTGGAGCACTTACAAAACCTGCTATTTTGACTGAGATTTACAGAAATCGCTGTATCGAAATGTATATGTCGAGTTTAAAACTAGAAGACAGCAGAAGATTTGATCGTCCAGGTGCTGGAACTGCTGGTGCAGAAAGAAACCGTAATTGGTATCCTTATCCAGATTCTGAAAGAAACAACAATACTAATACACCTCCAGATCCTGCAATATAAGATCTATTAAAATCGAGGCGTTTAGTTACGCCTCGATTTTTATCTTCTAAATACATTTAATTTATTATCAAAAAACTAGTAATATCAAACAGTAATTGCCAAAAATTGAAAATCGGTAAAACTGTCGTAAAAAACAAAAACCAATTGTAAGAAATCCGCATAAATAACGTTCAAATTATAATTTCTGAATTATTTATTATAATCCATTAAAAAAACTATTTTTGGTTTCTGTTAAAAAAGATTGAAATGCATAAAAACCAGCACTTACTGTTCTCTGTACTATTTTTATTTTTCTTCGGATGGAAATCCTTTTCACAAGAAAAAGTAATGCATCCTAAAAATGAATTTAGAGGTGTTTGGATCGCCACCGTGGTAAACATCGACTGGCCAAAAACATCAATTGATAATGTTGAAAAAGAAAAAGCTGATTATTTAGAAATTCTAAACACCTATAAAAAGCTAAATTATAATGCTGTAATTGTTCAAATTAGAAGTGTAGGTGATGCTATTTATCCATCAGAACTAGCACCTTGGTCAAGATTTTTGACAGGAAAAGAAGGTCAGGCACCAAACCCATATTATGATACATTGGCATGGATGATTGAAGAAGCACATAACAGAGGCTTTGAATTTCACGCATGGCTGAATCCATATCGTGCAACTTTCGATTTAAATAAGCAGCAACTAAGTCCAAATCATGATCTTTTTAAACATCCGGAATGGATGATTGAATATGGCGGAAAATGGTATTATGACCCAGCTTTACCTGAAGTTCAGGAACATTTAACTAAAGTAGTTAAGGAAGTAGTTGATAAATATGATATTGATGCCATTCATTTTGATGATTACTTTTACCCGTATACAATTCCTGGAAAAGTTTTTAATGACAATGCTTCCTTCAAAAAATATGGCTCAGGCTTAAGCCGTTCTGACTGGCGTCGTGCAAATGTGAGCAACTTTGTACACACCATTTCTACTACAATAAAAGCAAGTAAACCGTGGGTTCAATTCGGAATTAGTCCGTTTGGCGTTTGGCGAAATAAAGCACAAGATCCTAAAGGTTCTGAAACACAATCTACTTCAAACTATGACGATTTATATGCTGATCCGTTGTTATGGATGGATCAAAAGTGGATCGATTATATTTTACCTCAATTATATTGGAGTATGAACAATCCGAGAGCTTCGTACTCAAAATTGGTGAAATGGTGGTCAGAAAACTCCAATAATACAGCTATTTATATTGGACACGCTTCGTATAAAATTAGAGGTGATGGTGATAAAAGCTGGAATTTTGCCAATGAAATTCCAACGCAGGTTGACTTTGCAAGAAGCTTCAAAAATGTTTCGGGCAGCGCTTATTTCAGTTCGAAATGGTTTATGAATAAAAACTTTGATGTCGCAAGAATTTTAGAAGAAAATCAATATAAATATCCTGCAATTCCTGCAGCCGTTCCCAATTTAAAACACATTATTATTGATACGCCTGTAGTAACTGAATTTGTAAAAGACAGTACAAAATATTCATTCAGTTTAAAAAATCCACTGAATACAAATGTGCGCTATATTGTAATTTATGGCGGCGATCATATTTCAAAAGTCGATATTAACGATGCAACAAAAATAATCGACAAAGTAAGAGCGATTGAAAAAGATGGTGTTATCTCATTTTCAATCCCTGCTGAAAAAATCAGACAATACAAAGCCTGCGCAGTTACATTTATTGACTATTTTGCCAATGAAAGTACACC
Source organism: Flavobacterium plurextorum (assembly GCF_002217395.1). Classification (GTDB taxonomy): domain Bacteria; phylum Bacteroidota; class Bacteroidia; order Flavobacteriales; family Flavobacteriaceae; genus Flavobacterium; species Flavobacterium plurextorum. The sequence goes on from NZ_MUHD01000006.1 coordinate 7,905, forward strand.
AGCTGCCGCAGACTTAAAAAAGAATTTTAAAATCTATTTACCTGCCCAACCTAATGAAAACAGATAATCATACTCCTTGGTTTTGGATCCCGCTTCTCAACTTTGCCTCAGGATTACCGTACGCCGTAATTATCTCCGTTTCGGTAATTATGTACAAAAACTTAGGAATTTCAAATGAAGACATTGGTGTTTACACCAGTTTACTATATCTACCGTGGGTAATTAAACCTTTATGGAGTCCTTTTATTGATTTAACCGGAACCAAAAGAAAATGGTTTTTATCGATGCAGTTATTAATTTCAATTGCATTTTTACTCGTAGGATTTACAATTCCGCTCAATGGTTTCTTTATAATGACTTTGGCTATTTTTTGGGTTGCTGCTTTTGCATCAGCTTCAAATGATATTGCCAGCGATGGCTTTTATTTATTGGTTTTACCAAAAGAACAGCAATCTTTTTTCCTCGGAATCAGAAGTACATTTTACAGACTTTCAATGTTAGCGGGAAATGGATTAATCGTGCTTTTTGCAGGTTATCTGGAACATAAATATGGTGATAATACCAAAGCTTGGTCCTATACCATGATTGCTGTTGGTTTATTAATGACATTCATAACTGCTTACAACTTTATCTTCACGCCAAAAAATGAAATAAACGCATCTGCAAATGATAAAAAAACACAGCAGCACCAAAGCTTTGCAACTGTATTTATCAGCTTCTTTCAAAAAAAGCAAATTGGTTTAATTCTGGCTTTTATACTTGTTTTCAGACTTGGAGAATCGCAGCTTCTAAAAATGTTAAGTCCATTTTTACTTGACGGAAAAGAATTAGGCGGAATGGGATTAGATACGGAAGCAGTTGGAATAATCTATGGAACTTTGGGGATTTTCGCTTTAACCGTTGGAGGTATTTTAGGCGGAATTGCAATCTCTAAACATGGACTTACAAAATGGATGCTTCCTATGTTTCTTGCCATGCATTTACCTATTATCGGCTTTATTGGGTTAGCTCATTTTCAACCTGAAGAAATCTTTCATCTGCATTTAAATCTGTATTTTTTCGAAATTAACTCTCCTCTAAATCTCTATACCTGTGTAACAGTTGTTCTTGAGCAGTTTGGATATGGATTTGGCTTTACAGGTTTTATGATGTATTTAATACATGTTGCCGAAGGAGAATCGAAAACAGCACATTACGCTCTTGCAACTGGTTTTATGGCTTTAGGAATGATGCTTCCAGGAATGTTAAGCGGTTTTATACAAAAATATCTAGGTTACGAGAATTTCTTTATCTGGGTATTATTAGCTACAATTCCAGGTTTGATACTTTCTAGATTTTTAGATTTCCCAAAAGATTTTGGTAAAAAAATAGAATAACCGCTATACCTTATAACGCCCATGGAAATCAATGAAACTAAGCAGGCCGAAAGAAACCTGAAAGCAATTGAATTTGAAAAAGCCGTAGAAATTGAAAAAGCAATTGCGTTATACGAAGAAAACATAAAAGAAGGTTTTAAAGGAAATCACTCTTATGATCGACTTGCCGCTATTTACAAAAATCAGCTCGATCTAGACAATGAAATTCGGGTTTTAGAAAAAGCTATTATTATTTACGAAGAAATTACAATCGAAGACAGAATTGAAGGGCTGCCAAAGCTTTTCCGTTTTAAAAACCGACTGGAAAAAGCAATTGAAAACAAAAAACAATTAGCCAAACAAAAAAAGGCAAAACTGAAATAAAGTATTTTTTTTTAACACATAGAAACATAGATTTTTTTGTGCAAAAAGAATAAAAAAGAGAAACTCATTTCTCAACACATAGTCGCGAAGTGTCGAGATGTATTTTAAATAAAGTGAAACGCCTTTTCCGAGATGTAAATTCTATGTTTCTATGTGTTAAAAATTAAGCGATACTGATAAAAATATTTTAGATCATGATTACCATAAAACGAACAAATTCTGACGATATCGATTTTAAAAATCTGGTCGTTTTATTAGATCAGGATTTAGCCATTAGAGATGGTGATGATCATGCATTTTACAATCAGTTTAATAAAACCGATAAAATAAAACACGTTGTCGTTTTTTATGAAAATGATAAAGCTGTTGGATGCGGCGCATTTAGAGAAAAAGAATCAGATACGGTCGAAATTAAACGAATGTATGTTCATCCTGACTATCGAAAAAAAGGAATAGCCTCAAAAATATTGGCCGAATTAGAAATTTGGGCAGCCGAAGTAAAATACAAACACACTATTCTGGAGACAGGCAAAAACCAGCCAGAAGCCATAAATCTATATCAGAAATTAAACTATACCATCATTCCAAATTATCCGCCTTACGAAAAGGTTGATAATAGTGTATGTATGAAAAAGACTTTATAAAAATGAAAATCACAACCGAAGCATTAAAACAAAAAATCGGGCAGTTCTTTTTTCCTGCCGTTTTTATCAACGATACCGAAGAAAATATTCAGGAAACGGAACATTTAATAAAAGAACACAACATTGGCGGATTAACGTTTTTCCATAGTCGTGCCAGCGCTGCAACAAACTACGAAAGCAAGAAAAAAGTTGTTTTTAACGATGACAGTTACGAAAAAATCAAGGCGCTGATTGCTCGTTATCAAAAAGCAGCTTCTACTCCGCTCTTAATCAGTATTGATGCTGAATGGGGATTGGCAATGCGTATCGAAAAAACACCACAATATCCGTATGCAATTACACTTGGTGCTTTGCCAGCAAACAAATCTAAGTTAGTTTACGAAGTTGGAAAACAAATTGGTTTAGACTTAAAAGCAGCCGGAATTCAATACAATTTGTCGCCTTTGGCAGACATCAATAATAACCCAAATAATCCGGTTATTGGATATCGTTCTTTTGGTGAAAACAAAGAAAAAGTAGCCGATTTTTCGATTGAATATTTAAACGGAATGTCTGAAGTTGGCGTTTTAGGCTGTCTGAAACACTTTCCTGGACACGGAAATACTAATGTTGATTCCCATTTAGGATTACCTGTTTTAAAGGAAACACTGGAAGAATTAATGGAGAACGAATTGTACCCTTTCATTAAAGGAATCGAAAATAATGTCGATTCGATTATGATTGGACATTTGGCTGTTCCCAGTTTGAACGACGGAAAAGACACATCGGCAACTTTATCAAAAGCTGTTATTCAAGATCTTTTGCGTGATAAATTAGGTTATGATGGTTTGGTTATTTCTGACGCTTTAAATATGCACAGCGTTTCGAAACTATATGAAACTAAAGGACATTTAGAATGGGAAGCATTTAATGCTGGAAACGATGTTTTATGTTTTGCAGAAAATGTACCTGAAGGAATCGAAGAAATCTTAAAAAATGCTTCGCCAGAACGTATCGAAGAAAGCTTTAATAGAATTATGAAAGCCAAAGAAAAAGCGGGAATTCTTTCTGGAAGCACAGCTGCTTTGGGCGAATTAAACCTCGAAAAAACAGCAGCTCTAAATCTAGAAATTGCCCAAAATGTGATTACAAAAATCATCGACAATTCAAGCACAGAATTAGCTTTTGATGCTCAAAAAGACAATAAACTAGCCAAACTAAGTTTATATAAAAACAACGAAAACAGCTTCTTCAAAACCTTAGACGCAAAATTGCCTTCACCAGAATTTGACTTTGAAAATCTGGAAGCTTCAGATATTACAACAATTAAAAAACAATTAGAAAATTTCGAAACCATTATTATTTCATTATTTGTTCCAAAAGCAAAACCAATGAATAATTTCGAAATCGACAATGAAGTTTTAGAATTGCTTTCTGATTTGCTTGAAACCAAAAAATGCATCCTTTATGTTTTTGGAAATCCATACGTTTTACCTATAATTCCGAATCTAAAAAAGGCTTCAGGATTATTTCAGGCGTATCAAGATTTTGAAGAATTTCAAAAAACGGCAGGAATTCAATTTTTAGAAAATTTTATCACCAGCGGGACTCTTCCTGTAAATATTGATATTCAATAATTTACAATTAAACATAGTCAAAACTTATTAACTTATAAATTTTTATAATCACATCTTATTGTAAGAACCTGTAGTTATGCCCTACTTTTGCATCAAATAAATTTTTAACGTAAAACGAATATTATGTCTTTAGTAGGAAAAAAATTCCCAAGTATTGCAGTAGATGCTATCTCAGAAATGGGTGACAATTTAAAAATCAACATTTTTGAAGAAGCAGTAAACAACAATAAAAAAGTACTTTTATTTTGGTACCCAAAAGATTTTACTTTTGTATGTCCAACTGAATTACACGCCTTTCAAGCTGCATTACCAGAATTCGAAAAAAGAAATACTATCGTAATTGGTGCTTCTTGCGATACTAACGAAGTTCACTTTGCTTGGTTAAATACTCCAAAAAACAATGGTGGAATCGAAGGTGTTACTTACCCAATCTTAGCGGATACAAACCGTAACTTAGCTAACATTTTAGGTATTCTTGATATTGATTCTACAGAATACAGTGAAGAAACTGATTCAGTTATTATCGAAGGTTCAAATGTAACATTCAGAGCTACTTACTTAATTGACGAAACTGGAAAAATCTTCCACGAAAGTGTAAACGATATGCCATTAGGACGTAACGTAAACGAATACTTAAGAATGGTTGATGCTTATACTCACATCCAAACTAAAGGTGAAGTTTGTCCTGCAAACTGGGAAGCTGGTAAAGAAGCAATGTCTGCAGACAGACTAAGTACAGCTGAATACTTAAGCGCAAACTAATTCTTTTTAAGGTTCTGAGGTTCTAAGGTACTGAGACGCTAAGTTTTTTTTACTGAACTTCCAAATCTTAAATACAATTCTACAATATAGTTATCAGGTTCTAAGATTAACACTTAGAATCTTAGAACCTCGATGGCTTTAGATCTCAAAAAAAATAATTTTAACGTTAAGTCATTTTATGGACTAAGGGCTAAAAAAACTTAGAACCTTAGTACCTCAGCGACTTAGCACCTTAAAAAATATAACTATGTTAATCGACTTAAACGAAGATACGTTAGCAGATTTAGTTGCTAAAAACGAAAAAGTAGTAGTACAATATTCAGCATCATGGTGTGGAAACTGCCGTATTATGAAACCAAAATTCAAAAAATTAGCCACAGAAAATGAAGCTATCACTTTTGTTTTGGTTGATGCAGAAAATTCTCCTGAATCAAGAAAGCTTGCTAACGTTAGCAACTTGCCAACATTTGCAACTTTTGTAAACGGACAATTAGTTGGAGAAACTCAAACCAACAAACAAGAAGTTTTAATCGATCTTGTAAACGCAATTGTTTAATTGGTTATTTGTTTATTCGTTTAATCGATTAAACAAATAAACGATTTAACGCTTAAACAAAAAAATATGAAATTACCAGTAATAAAGCAGTTAACGCAATTTATCGAAGAAAACGATCAGGATTATATCATTGAGACTATCGAAGTTCTAGAAGCTATGACCGAAATCCCTTCTTTAAAAGATGAAGAATTAGACGTAATTGGCGAATTGATTTCAAATATGTATGGCGCTCTTGAAGTGCACAAAATGGTTTCGCAAGGAACTGATAAAAAAGAAGCTTTAAACGCATTCATGAAACGCGTTTTGGGCTCGATTGACAAATAAATCGACCTCTTTTTCAGAGAAAAAACAAAAAAACATGACCGAGAAAGCGTTTCTGAATAAGAGACGCTTTTTTTTATTTTACAGTGTTTACTGTTCAGTCACAGTTTTCGCAAAACCTTTGTCAGGCTGAGCGGAGTCGAAGCCTACACAAAGCAAATCGAAAAAGATGAGCAATTTAAATGGTGGAGCTACTTACGCGGGCTTCGACTCCGCTCAGCCTGACAAGCGTAATAAACCTAAAATTATGAAACAAATTCGTGAATTCGTCGCTATCCAAAAACCATCCTTAATCTCTCCTTAAACCCAAAACAAATACTTTTAGATTCAAATATTAATCCTTACTTTTGAGCCTCATTAATTTTAAACAAAAATCATGGCTTCAATAACATTAGGAGGTAATCCAGTTCATACATCAGGAGAGTTACCAGCAGTTGGTTCTAAACTTGCTGACTTCAAATTAGTTCAAAACGATTTATCAGTTGCTTCATTAAGTGATTTCGCTGGTAAGAAATTAGTTTTAAACATTTTTCCAAGTGTTGACACTGGAACTTGCGCAGCATCTGTTAGAAAATTTAATCAAAGTGCAAGCGATTTAGAAAACACAAAAGTTTTATGTATTTCTAGAGATTTACCTTTCGCTCAAAAACGTTTTTGTGGTGCAGAAGGTTTAGAAAATGTTGTTAATTTATCTGATTTTAAAGACGGAAGTTTTGGTAAAGCAAACGGTTTAGAAATCGTTGACGGACCTTTAGCTGGTTTACATTCAAGAGCAATTATTGTTGTAGATGCTGACGGAACAATTACACATACAGAGCAAGTTGCAGAAATTGCAAATGAACCAAATTACGAAGCAGCTCTTGCTGCACTATAATATTTTCCTATAAATGGAGTTTCAAAAAGATAATACCTTTGTTACCGGCCGATTAAAAAGTATGACATATGCTTTTAACGGAGCTGTAAAACTTATAAAAACAGAACACAGCATTATGGTTCAATTCTCATTGGGAATTATAATGACTATTGCTGGTTTCTATTTTCATATTTCACAAACCGAATGGCTTTGTCAAACCTTAGCCATTGGTTTAGTTTTAAGTGTTGAAGGATTGAATACGGCTGTTGAAAAAATTGCCGATTTTATTCATCCTGATTACAGCAAACGAATCGGTTTTATTAAAGATATTGCTGCAGGCGCAGTGTTTTTTGCCGCAATGACAGCAATAGCAATAGGATTGATTATTTATATTCCAAAATTTACATAGGCAAGGAAAGCAAGAATGGCAAAAACAACCAAAAAGGAAACTGTAGACAAAAAAAACGAATCAAAAACTGAGACAATAAGGTCATGGAAATTTTCCAAACAACAAAAATTTGTTGCAGGCTGTCTTTTGGTTCTCTTTTCAATTGCACTATTAGTTGCATTTATTTCTTTTTATGTTAACGGACAATGGCAAGCAGATCAAAGTGCGGTCAGCCAGCTTGGAGATCGCGGCGAAGTTGTAGAAAACTGGCTCGGAAAATTCGGAGCATTTCTTGCTGACTTAATTGTTTATAGAGGTTTCGGAATCGCCTCTTTTATTTTTGTACGCTTATTTTTCCTAACCGGTTTGTTTTTAGCATTAGAACTTTCTACTAAAAAACTAAAAAACACTTGGTTTTGGGATCTATTTGCTATTATAATCATTTCAATTCTATTTGGTTTTTTCGCAACTTCGGCACCAGAACTTGGTGGAACAATTGGTTATGAATTAAACCTTTTCCTTCAGGATTATATTGGTAAAACAGGAACTTTATTAACATTGCTTTTTGGATTGATCGTTTATTTAATTTTTAAAATTAAACTTTCGCCAGAAAAAATTCAATCTTACTTTGACTCTACCAAAAAGGAGTTCAAAACTGAATTAAATGCTATAAAACCTGTACCACAACCAGAAAGCGCCTATAATCTAGAAGAATTTGCGATCGAAGAAGATCCTGAATTGGATAATATTCATCTAAAGACAGACGATTCTAAATTCGAAATCAACAAAGAAGCCTTAAAACCAACAATTTCACATTCATCAGAAATTGATTTAAATCCAGTTGTAAAACCAGTTCAGATGGATATTAATCCCGTAACTGTAACTGCTCCAGTTCATACTGAAGAATTTGTCATTGAAAAAGCTGAGGAAGAAGATATTATTGAAGAAAATCTAGCTTCAAGATTGGTTGCTGATTTTGGTTTATTTGACCCAACTTTAGATTTATCAAATTACAAATTCCCAACCATCGATTTATTAAAAGAATATTCGACTGGCGGAATCACTATTAATCAAGAAGAATTAGAAGAAAATAAAAACAAGATTGTAGACACACTTCGTAACTACAAAATTGAAATTGCACAGATTAAAGCAACCGTTGGTCCATCGGTAACTTTATATGAAATTGTTCCGGAAGCCGGAATCAGAATTTCAAAAATTAAAAGTTTAGAAGACGATATTGCTTTATCATTATCTGCATTAGGAATTCGTATTATCGCTCCAATTCCAGGAAAAGGAACAATTGGTATCGAGGTTCCTAACAAGAATCCAACGATGGTTTCTATGAAAAGCGTAATTGGTTCAGCCAAATTTCAAGAAGCTGAAATGGAATTGCCGATCGCTTTAGGAAAAACCATTTCGAACGAAACTTTTGTTGTCGATTTAGCCAAAATGCCTCACTTATTAATGGCAGGTGCTACAGGACAAGGGAAATCTGTTGGATTAAATGCTGTTTTAACCTCGCTTTTATACAAAAAACATCCTGCCGAAGTAAAATTTGTGTTGGTTGATCCAAAAAAAGTAGAGCTTACGCTTTTCAACAAAATTGAAAGACACTATTTAGCAAAACTTCCAGATACGGAAGATGCTATTATTACAGATAATGCAAAAGTTGTAAATACTTTAAATTCTCTTTGTGTTGAAATGGACAATCGCTATTCTTTATTGAAAGACGCAATGGTTCGTAACATCAAAGAATACAACGAAAAATTCAAATCAAGAAAATTAAATCCAGAAGCTGGACATCGTTTTCTGCCTTACATTGTTTTGGTTGTTGATGAGTTCGCCGATTTAATTATGACTGCAGGAAAAGAAGTTGAAATTCCAATTGCTCGTCTTGCACAATTAGCGCGTGCCATTGGTATTCACTTAATTATCGCAACACAAAGACCGTCTGTAAACGTAATTACAGGTTTAATTAAAGCCAATTTCCCTGCGAGAATTGCTTTTAGAGTAACATCAAAAATTGACTCTAGAACTATCTTAGATACGCAAGGTGCTGATCAATTAATTGGACGTGGAGATTTATTATACTCAAACGGGAATGATGTAATTCGTGTTCAATGCGCCTTTATTGACACTCCAGAAGTTGAAAAAATAACTGATTTTATTGGTTCACAAAAAGCATATTCAACAGCTTATTTACTTCCAGAGTTTGTTGGAGAGGAAACTGGCATTAATCTTGATATGGATATTTCCGAAAGAGACACCTTATTTAGAGAAGCCGCAGAGATTATTGTCAATGCGCAGCAAGGTTCTGCTTCATTACTGCAACGAAAATTAAAATTAGGATACAACAGAGCCGGTCGTTTGATCGATCAGCTGGAAGCAGCTGGAATTGTTGGCCCTTTTGAAGGCAGTAAAGCGAGAAGCGTGAACATCTCTGATCTTAGTGCTCTTGATCAATTTTTTAACAATGAACAAAATTAATCCAATCATGAGAACAAAAATTCAGGAAATCAAGAACAATTCTATCACTAACATGAGTAAAAAGTGTTTTCAAATGGCAATCTTATTGCTTTTGAGCTTCACTTCTATTCAAGCTCAGGATAAAAAAACCAAAGATTTATTGAACGAAGTAACTTCAAAAATAAAAAGCTACAACAATATTGTAATCGATTTTAAATATTCTTTGAATAACGCAAAGGAAAACATTAATCAAGACAGTAAAGGAAATGTAACCATGAAAGGAAATCAATATGTATTGAATTTTATGGGCGTAACTAAAATATTCGACGGACAAAAAACATACACAATTAATCCTGAAGATGAAGAAGTTACCATCTCTAAAATAAACGAAAAAGACGACAACGCTATTACACCTTCAAAAATGTTGACTTTTTTCAATTCTGGCTACAAATACAATATGGATATTGTACAAAATGTTAAAGGGAGAAAAATCCAATACATAAAACTAGCTCCTACAAATGCAAAAGACCAAAGAAAAGAGATTCTTTTAGGCATTGATGTTCAGACAAAACACATATACAATTTAATTGAAACTGGAAAAAACGGAACAAAAACTACTTTGACCGTTAATTCTTTTAAAACCAATCAGCCTTTATCAAAAAATCAATTTACCTTTGTAGCGAGTAAATACCCGAAATACTACATCAATAAATTAGATTAATTACAAGGTTGAAAATTTTAGACAAATACTTACTAAAAACATTTCTGATTACGTTTACTACGGTATTCGTAATCCTTTTTTTTATATTTATATTACAAACCGTATGGCTTTTTATTGCAGAACTTGCAGGTAAGGATCTTGACTTTGTATTAGTTATTAAATTCCTGCTTTTCTCAATGCCGCGTATTATTCCGCTGGTTTTACCTTTATCAGTTTTATTAGCTTCGATTATGAGTTTCGGAAATTTGGCCGAAAACTATGAATTTGCAGCGATGAAATCATCTGGAATATCGCTTCAAAGAGCCATGAGAGTTCTCGTTGTTTTTATATTCGTTCTGAGCATTGTAGCCTTTTGGTTTGCCAACAACGTTATTCCTTATGCTGAATATAAATTTGTTAATTTCCGAAAAAATATCGCTCAAGCAAAACCTGCAATGGCAATTGCCGAAGGACAATTTAACGATGTTGGAACTTACAATATTAAAGTAAATAAAAAATCTGGAGAAAACGGAAATATACTAACCGGCGTTACAATTCATGAAAAATCAAATAACGTTGGAGAAAACAAAACTGTTATCAAAGCCAAAGATGGAGAATTAATCAGTAATGAAAATTCTAGTATTTTAAAACTGGTTTTGAATAATGGTTACTATTATCAAGATGTTACTCCAAAAAAATACGAGGATCGTGCCAAGCTTCCATTTATAAAAGCTGCTTTTAAAAAACATATCATTAACATTGATTTATCAGAATTAAATAAAGTTGATGACAGTAAAGAAAGTATTGCCGGAACAAATGCAATGCTTAATGTAAATGAACTGCGCTATACTTTAGACTCATTAAGCAAAAATCTAGACACCGAAATTATTTCGTTCTCTGAAAATATCAATCAGCGTGTTGGTATTAGAAAATCAATAGCTCCAATCAATGTAGATAAGGCTAAAAAGAAAAAAGCTTTACCAAACGACCTTTTGTCTTTATATACAAACAAACAAAAGTCTGACATTCTAAAAATGGCCAGCAGTAATGTTTCCAGTAACATTTACTCAATTGAATCGACTCAAAAAGATCTAAAAGACAAACAGCGCGAAATCAACAAACACTTAACAGCATTGTACGAAAAATTCGTAATTGCTTTTGCTTGTTTTTTAATGTTTTTCATTGGAGCCCCATTAGGAGCTATTATCCGAAAAGGAGGACTTGGACTACCAATTGTTTTTGCAGTTTTAATTTTCATCTCTTTTCATTTCATCAATACGTTTGGAAAAAGATTATCGCAAGAAGGCGGAATGTCTCCATTTATGGGATCATGGATGTCTTCATTTATATTACTCCCATTAGCTGTATTACTTACTTATCGTGCTACAAACGACAACGGATTAATTAATTTTGATGCGATAACCACTCCTATTTCACAACTATTTCAAAAAATTGCTGAGCGGTTTTCACCGACTCAAAATAAACAATAATTATGTCAACAAAAATTCAACTGAATACCATTGAAGAAGCCATAGAAGACATTCGTCAAGGTAAAGTAATCATTGTAGTCGACGATGAGGATCGCGAAAATGAAGGTGATTTTTTGGCTGCAGCCGAGAAAGTAACACCAGAAATGATCAATTTCATGGCTACTCACGGACGCGGATTAATCTGTACACCACTTACAGAAAGCCGTTGTAAGGAACTTGATTTACGCGCAATGGTTACAAACAATACAGATCATATGGAAACTGCTTTTACTGTTTCTGTTGATTTAAAAGGCAATGGAGTAACAACAGGAATTTCGGCAGCAGATAGATCTAAAACTGTTCTAGCATTAGTTGATCCAAATACAAAACCTCATGATTTAGCACGTCCTGGTCATATTTTTCCTTTAATAGCCAAACAAGGAGGTGTTTTAAGAAGAACTGGCCATACAGAAGCTGCTATTGATTTTGCAAGACTAGCTGGTTTTAAACCTGCTGGTGTAATTTGTGAAATTTTAAACGAAGATGGAACAATGTCTCGTTTACCAGAACTTTTTAAAGTAGCTAAAAAATTCAATTTAAAATTGGTATCAATTGAAGACTTAGTTGCTTACCGAATGCAGCACGACAGCTTGATCGTTAAAAAAGAAGATTTTGATATCGAAACTCGTTTTGGGACTTTCAGATTAAGAGCTTACGAACAAACTACCAATAAACAAATTCATATTGCCTTAACTAAAGGAACATGGAATCTTGGTGAGCCAATCTTAACAAGAATTCACTCTTCGCAAGTAAATAACGACTTATTAGGCACACTAACTAATAATGCTGAACAGCAATTAGATGATATGTTTAAAGTTATTAATGAAAACGGTAAAGGTGCTGTTATCTTTATTAACCAAGATATGACAGCTGTAAACTTACTAAACAGAATTTCTGAACTTAAGGTATTACAAGCACAAGGAACTTTGAAAGCTCCAAAAGTAATTATTGACAGTAAAGATTACGGAATTGGCGCTCAAATACTCCACGATATTGATATTTCAAAAATTAGATTAGTTTCTAATACAGAACAAACAAAACGCGTTGGAATGATTGGATATGGTCTTGAAATTACTGAATACGTAACGTATTAATCTATGGGAACATTAGAAGAAAGAATTTCAAAATCGGAAACTCATATTTTTAAAGCGGTTTTTCCTATTACAACGAATCATTACGACACTTTGTTTGGCGGTACGGCGCTTCATCTAATGGACGAAGTTGCTTTTATTTGTGCTACGCGATTCAGTCGAAAGAAAGTTGTAACGATTTCAACTGGTCAAATTGATTTTAAAAAAGCAATTCCAGCTGGTACTTTAATCGAATTAGTAGCAAATGTTGTCAGCGTTGGAAGAACAAGTTGTAAAATTCACGTTGATATTTTTATGGAACAAATGTATTCAGAACTTCGCGAAACGGTAGTTTCAGGAACTTTTTCGTTTGTTGCAGTGGATGAAAACAAAAAACCAGTGCCAATTTTAGACGACTTAGAGTAAATTTTCCAAAAACATGACTTTCGGAAATACTGATAATTAGACACTTGAAAAATAACTTAAAAAAACCGCTAAAAAAGTTTTTATAATCGGAAAAGCGTACTATATTTGCACTCGCAATCAGATAATGAGAGCGACATACTGGAGAAATGGCAGAGCGGTCGAATGCGGCAGTCTTGAAAACTGTTGACTGTAACAGGTCCGGGGGTTCGAATCCCTCTTTCTCCGCCAGTAGAAGTTTCAAAAAAAACTTTAAAAGTCAAAACCCTTTAAATACAAGTATTTAAAGGGTTTTTTGTTTTTTGTAACTACTCAAAAAACACATATATTATCAAAGTACGGTGACCCTATGAGTAACCCTATTTTTTTTGCAGTTTTTTTGCAAAAAAAGGGTCACTAAAAAAAGTGAATTGCCCGGGAATTCCCAGAAAACACTACAAACTTTCAGCGATTTTAAATCAATTTGATTATTAATTTAAAATTGTGAGTTATGTTAAAAGTAATTTTTTATCTCAAAGCAGGTAAATTCAACAAAAGTGGAGAATCTCCAATTTATGCCCGTATTTCGTACAAGAAACAATCCATAACTATGGCGTCGGGTAAATCGATCTTAAAAGAGAGATGGCAGTTTACTGACAACTTAAGAAGTGTTCTCAAGCTTGAAAAAGAAAAAGTAATCAAGAATGCCTTGGATCTTTTTCTTATTGGTATGGAAAAGAAATTCAATGAACTTCTTAAAATCGATCAGGATTTTTCTTTACAATTACTCAAAGATGAATTTAAAGGAGAGACAGTCGTAAAAGAAAATTGTGTAAGCTTAATCGAAATTATGAATAAGCACAATGAGTTCTTTAAAAAAAAGGTCAATGCAGGAGAACGATCGAAAGCATCCTACCAGAAATATGAGCGTGCAAAAGATTTGCTCATCACTTTTATGACAAAACAGTATGGAATACAAGATATTCCTCTGTTTGAAGTAAACAGTGCTTATGTTTACAACCTTGAATCATTTCTTAAATATGACAGCCGTTTTAAAGGCAAAACAGGCATTAAAAATAATTCGGTAGTAAAGTATATGCGAATGTACAAAACAGCCTGTAAATACAGTATCAGAATGGGAATAATAGAAAAAGATCCATTTAATCTATACGATGGTAAACTGCATGTAACCGACGCTGTATTTCTTACACAGGAAGAATTAAACTTAATTGAAAGCAAAAAATTTTCAGCACAACGTCTGGAAAAAGTTAAAGATGTATTTTTATTTAGCTGTTACACAGGCTATGCTCCTGTAGATGCTGCCAATCTTACCTCCAATAATATATCTTCTGATGGAAAGGATAATCTCTGGATCATGACCAATAGAGCAAAAACAACAATTAGAGCAAATGTTCCCATTCTCCCTCCCACTTTGGCAATTATTAACAAATACAGAAATATGCAAATTGGGTTGATCCCAAAGTTATCAAATCAAAAAATGAATGCTTATCTTAAGGAGATTGCTGATTTGTGCGGTATCGATAAACACCTCACTTGGTATGTAGCAAGACATACATTTGCGACAACGGTGACTTTAGGAAATGGGGTAAGAATAGAGAATGTTTCGGCAATGATGGGGCATACTAACATTAAACAGACTCAGCATTATGCTAAGGTACTGGATATAAACATCATGGAGGATATGTCAAAATTAAAACAAAAATATACTTGATTAAGTATTCAATTTCAAATACTTACAAATCATTAATCAAAGAGGCAGAAGAATTCGCAATTAGAATCCTTCTGCCTTTTATTACATTAGCGGTTAATTTCGGCTCTCAAAAAATAAGATTACGTCTGATTTTCGCTAAGTATTTTTTCTATTTTATTTGATTCGTATAAGTAAATATCGCCTAGCTTAGTATAAGGAAGTATCCCGGTTTGACGGTATTTTATGATGGTATTATTTGACAATCCAAATATTTTCTTTAGATCTTCATTTCTGTAATATCTTAGGCTGTCTTTTGTATTGCTCCCTTTTATCTTAGAATCTATTTTTTCTAGTCTTACATACAAAGGATCTAGCAATTGTTTGATTGCTGTTATGTAAGAAATTTTTGTTTTATTACCTTCTTTAGACATAATCGTTAATTTTTAGTATCGTATTTTAAATAACAAAGATTACCAGCCAATCAGTTTGTGTTTCCGCTTTTCAAGTGTATTGATAATACTCTCAAGAAATTTTATCTGTTTGTCTTTATAAGTAAATCCCTTTGACTCAGAAAACTGCTTGCTTATTGTATCAATAGTAGTTTGATTTCCGGAATCTCCTTTATAAGTAAAATTTTCTTCTACAAAAAGCTGGACTTTACTTCTATTCGACTTTTGATTGTGATCATCAAAAAAGAAAATTTTCTCATCCATAAGAATATAAAAAAGCTGGGCCAAATCACTCTTGCTTAAATAAGTACTGCATTTTTCTTTGGTTAAGTTATACAGAGGTAAGTTCTTTTTTTTAAGATTAGTTTTATTATATTCAAAAAATCTTTCTATTTCTTTCATCTTCTCATACAGTTTTTCAACTGCATCAGGAAGTTCTTCAAAAGTTAACTTTTTCATACTATACTCTTTTTTGCAATTTTATTTCTGTAGCATTACTGCTAAGAATTGAAATAAATCGTACTTCTCTGGTTTCTATTGCGTTTTGGCAGATAATTAATGTAACCATACTCATTTAGTTCACGCATACATTTATGATAGGTAACAGGCCCTGTTATCTTCGCTAACTTCATAATTTCATATCTATAGACCTCAATAGGATTAACAAAACCTCTTTCTACCCGAAATTGAAGCAATGCAGCATATATACCAATATGAGTGATACTAATACGGTAATCTTTTTCTATTGCCGTAAAAAAATCAGATAAAGGTTTTAGTGTTTTCATATTTCAGTTTCTCAGCTTATACGCATGCCATTCTGTTTCGAATGTTTCACCTGCTGGCTCTCATTCGTTTTTTGTATTTGTTTTACAGTTTCCATTGTTTTATTACCCAATGCTGTTGATAGCGTAATTTTTCTGGAATGCTCATCATAAATGTTTACCGATTTAAACTGAGGATTTGCTTCAATATAAAATCGATATTCATTTCCATTTTTAATCAAGGTTACAGGCAGCCGATTTCCTTGTTTTAAATCATTCTTTAATTTATCGGCTTCGGTTTTATTTGATAATTCCTTTAAAGGAAGTTGTTGTACGGCTTTTACAAGATCATAACCGTATCCGGAATGAAATTCTTTGATTCTATGATTTCCACTAGCATCTTTGTCGTTAAGATTCAATTGTATCCAAGTTTTTTCCTTTTGAACCGCTCGCCCTGCTAACAAATTATAAGCCTGTGTTGTGTCAACAGAATTTTCCTTTTCCACTTTGAAGTACTGATTCCTATTTCCTTCCGGTTTTAACTCATTATGCAGACTAGTTTTATAACCCTCAAATTGATATTGTTCTCTTTCACCTTTAACAAAAGACAACTCATGATCCAGTCGTTCTTTTTCGTTGACGTAATAGGAAACCGGAATAGTGAACTGCTCATGACCTTGTTTGATTTGCTGATCAATTTTAGAGGATAAATCTCTAAAACCAATACGCTGCACCTGTTCGTGCAGCGCTTGGTTGTTTTTTTCCTCTTCTTTGGCATTCTTTTGTACCGCAATTTGATCTATGAGTGGCGCAACGAGAAGTTTACGAACAAGACGAACTAATACATTAGGATAAAGCTGTTTTAGAATCTTGTCCTTTTCCTGCTTGAGCATCTGCAAAGCAAAACGTTCCTCAATATTTTTGCTGCCCTTATACTTTGTTCCAATTCGCTCGTAATGATACAGCTTTTCTTTGATCAGTGACCTATTATTGGAAAGACTAAAATTAAACAGTTTACTAAAACGCTCTTCCCTGGAGCGCCACTGGTTCAATTCCATCTCTACTCTGTTTATGGGAAGTTGTTCGTTCATCATTACTGATTACATGGATTGACTTTTCTTTTTCTTCTTAGCTTCCTTTGGCACTTCTGGTCCATCATCATCGGCTGTTTGGTTTTGCTTTTTACTGCCCTGTTTTTCGGAAGTTTGCTGAGTTTCGGATTGCTTTTCTTCCTGAGCTTTACGATTGTCAATCCTTTTCATATTATTATCATAGATATTAATTGTTTTGAATTGCGGGCTGGCTTCAATATACTGCTTGATCTCATTGCCTTCTTTTAAAAAAGTAGCACTCTGAAGATTTCCTTTTTTCAAAGAATTTATCAAGTCTTCTTTGTATTTTGGGGTTTCCAGTTCTTTAATCGGATGTTTGGAGAGTGCTGCTTCTAAATCATAACCGTAATTTTGGTGGTAATGGTTTAGTTTAAAGTTTCCATTAGATTCGGATTGTTTGAAGTCCATTTGAACCCAAGAATTATAAACTTCCCCCTCTTTACTAGTGAGATCTTTATTTACCGACCTGCCTTCCATAAGATTGTAAGCCTCTTTCATGGTTATGTTGCTGCCTTTATTGATATAAAAGGTTTGCTCCAAATTTTCTTTGGAATTCTCTTTTTGCAGTTCCACTTTATAAGAATTAAAGAAATACAGATCACTTTCTTTTGACTTATTGAAATTTAATGTAGCTGCGGCAATATCATTACCATATTGCGCATTATGCGTCAAAGTAAAATTAGGCTCTTCCTTCTGCATTTTTTCTTTTAATTGAGAGTCCAGTGCTTCACCGAAACCGGTATACTTAATCTGATCTCTTAAGTATTCAAAATTTTTCTCGTTCATGATTTCAATTTTTTAATTATTAAATAGTTTATAGTTTGGGAAGTACAGTCACCTGTACCAGTTTTGTATTCTTGACATGTTCTTCTAAATGTCTGCCGCCATTTTTCTCCATTAGCTGTATGGCTAAATATTTTTTTTCCGGAATTGTAAATTTTGGCAGCGCAAACACAAAGATATTTTCTGCTTCAGCTTCAATTTTATCAATATCATTCAGTATATAAATGGGCGTAATTTCAATTTCCTGAGAAGCGGTACGTTTTACTTTTTTTGTATCACGAATAAAAAAACGAAGCTGATCGATTTCATAATTGATTTTAGAATGGTTGGTTACTTTTATCCTGTAATACATTACTTCATTACGAATAAAAATTCCGTTGAGCCTAAAGTCAATATCGTATTTATTTTCCTTTTGACCTCGTAGCTTTTTTTTGTCGTATAACGCTAACTTTGAATATTGCTCAATATCCTGATCATTAGTAATTTCATCTGAAAAATAAATTTCCTGTCCATAAGGTTTAGTTTTATTCAGTGTAAGATTCAGCTGCGGGAAATCTTCATTATAATCCAATACGAAAGAATAGAGTTTCCCATCTGCTGTGACTACCGTAAGATTGGTCTGAAAAAATCCTTTTTGGGCAGCCTTAACCTGAAGGATATTTTCAAGACCTTTTGCTTTTTGTACCAATATATCGGTACTTCCTTTGTCGACACTTTTTATGGCAAAAGGAAATACAATATTGGTCGTTTTTGAATAGGCTATCATTAAGGAGTCCGATTCTATTTTGGATAAATGGTTTTTACCTGTTTGCTGTGCCAATACACCGATGGTCATAAATAATAAATGGCCCATCACCAATAGTTTAAAATTTTTCATCTGTATCATTTTTAGTTTTTAATTGGAATCTTTTTGTTTCTGTTTTTCATCATGCAGCAGTACTTTATACCCTGCTTTTACAACTACTTTAACCAGTTTTACTTTTTTGCTTAGCAGACTTTTAGCGGCTTCAATTCCTGCTCCGGCTGCTTGAGCTCCCCAGGAATCGTCAAGAGATGCAACTCCTAAAGTTTGCATGGAGCGATCAGCCGAGGCTTTGGCAACATCACGATTAATGGCTCCCGGAATGTATATACCGACAAGTCCATCCATATCATAAACAGACAAATCCACTGGGAATAGGGAGCTGTTGTATCTGATACTAGTAATGTTAATAGTTAATCGTTCTCCTTTTAAGGAAGCTGCTCCAAACAAAAAATTGTCTTTTGGAACTTTAATGCCATTTATAAATATGTCGTTCATGAGTCGAAACTTAACTGTGGAGCCATTTACAATTGTTTGTGTTTCATGAATAATGGCTTCTACGGCATTCTGCATTAAATCATCATTTTCGAGTTCGTCTAAAGAGTAAAAACCATTCTGTTTGTACTCAGAACTGTTCAATGTTTTGTTTTGTAAAGAAGAAACAGGATCTTCATACTCCTTGGTGGAAATAGTAAAGACTTGTCCACGCTGAGCCTCGGAAGCTTTTTTTAATTTTTCCTGTACCCTGTTTGGATGTTGGATATCCAAAATACTCTCCAGCATTCCACCGAGTTGCTGTAGTTCCGGATCCTGACTTTCCTGCTCTCCATTCATGGATTGCATCATTTGTTCCAGCCTGTCTACATCATTGGACTGCATTGAGGTTTTACTTGATTTTGTATATTGATCATAATCTGGGTTTTGCACCGGAACTGATACCGGAGAATTGATTGCTTTTTGCAATGCTTCCAATTTTTGATGTACTTTTTCTTCGTTTGGATCGCGATAAACGGATTTATTTAAACCATGTCTTTCTTTTCTATGAGTAACAGCACTGCTGTCTTCGGTTGAATCAATCTGAAATGACTGGCTTAAATAATTAGGGTCTTTTTTGATAAGTTCATTAAGCTTTGCTGAATCAAGCGCTGCCATATCGTAGTAATTCATTTTATCCAGTAAAAGCCCTTCTTTAAGGTTCGCATTGGGAAGTTTTAGATTAAAACCTTTTTGCTGTGGTGCTGTTGAATTGGCAGCATCCATTTTTCCGCCGCCCAATGCCCAAAAAATGGCAGTTATAAAAGGCAGAGCCAATATTGGCAGTACCAAGAACATCTTACGCTGCTTTAGTACTTTTAGTGATTTTGCTTTTTGTTCCATGATATTATTTTTTAAGATGTGCGTAATAATAATTTTCTATTATTGTTAAACTGTCCAAAAGTCCCGGACGGTTTAACACAATACTGTCATGCATTTTTTTTCCTGTGGGACTGCGCCCCAGACTATCCATATATTTCCTAAAACTTGTAATTTTTTCCAATTCGACTTTACTAATACTTGTATCGAACTCAGTGGGCTTTTCTTTTAAGGAAACCGAACTCGTCGGTTTAGTAATTGGAATTACAGTTATTTTTTTAGTTGTATTTCCAGAAAAGCTTGTTACAATCAGATAACTACTACAACCTCCTGTAAACACTATAAAAGTGAATAGAACCACAATCCAATTGAGTCTTGAAAAATGAGCTGTTTTACGCTCTAGCCATTGTGCACACTTATTTTGCAATCGAAGATTGGCCTGTTCAAATTTCTGCCAAATACTATCTTTAGTACCTGTAACAGTATTGTTCTTTCTTTTAAAAGTGACTTTCATAATTAGTAGTTTATTATTTTCGATTTTCGGTACTTATGTCCCGATTCTCAATAGTATTCCAACGCTCGATTAAAAAGCCATGCGGATTGTTGTCACTTCTTGATACGTTACGAAGGTTGCCTTCCGTAATAAGGTTTCGATGCGCAATACTGGTAGTACGAATGATATTTTGAGTAGCATAACATCGGAATCCATATGGATAATTGTTAAGGTCAATAGTCACACTGTCAATCTGTATCGTCTGGCTGACGTTCCCTGATATGATACCGGAGTAGTAACCGTTTTCCTTTAAATCATCATAGACTCGTTTTGCACTGTCATCCGCCAGATAAAGAGCCTTTGTTACATTGCTTTTAATGACTTTATCATCAGGGTCAAGTGTAAAAAACAGCTTATGAAATGTCTTTACATGATCCCTTGCCTCTACAGGAATGTTGTCTTTTCGGTCCGAAGCATAGGCTTCCAGTGCTTTTCCGTTAGCCAGTATATAAACCTTATTTTGCATTTGAGATACAAGCGAAAAACTTTTATAAAATGAAAAGCAGCTAATAAGGATACACCCTATAATGACCAGCATGGTAAATCCGCGAATATGTCGAAAGGCAGTGTCAATATTTTTCATTTTGCTAAACATAAACTTTGAATTTAGGGTTAAGATTTACCTTTTAATTTGTCAGCCATATAATTGTCCTTGTCCTTGAAGTAAGGCGCAGAATTACCGGAATCAGACATGCTTTGGTACATACGCCCGGCAGCATTCCCCATAGCATCCGCTACCATTGTAGTTCCTTGAGATGTAGTATTGACAAGGGAAGTTGTTGAATTACTAAACATACTGGTTACTTTTTGTCCGAGTGCACCGCCACCTCCGGCATGAACAATGTAATTAGCAACAGAAGGCACAGTGAAATAGCCTATAATCCCAATAATCATAAAGACTAAATAGGCAACATCAGTCCTACTAAAGAAAGTATCTCCATATTCTCCTGCTTGCGCAATATCAATTTTGAGCATATTTTCCTGAATTTTTCCGATGATGCTTCCAAATATGTTAGCCACGGGAAGCCACAGATAGATATTGATGTAACGTGCCAGCCAGACGGTCAGGGTGTGTTGAAAACCATCGAAGACCGAAATACCAAAAACAATTGGACCTAAAATAGAAAGTACCACCAATTGAAAAGTCCGAAGTGTGTCGATGCACAGGGAAGCAGATTCAAATAATACACGCAGTACCTCGCTCATCCATTCTTTTACTGAATTGCGGAAATTATAAGAGGCCTTGCTCATAGCAAATTTGATATCATTTCCAATACCATCCAGCATTCCCTGACCACTTGGATCTGCATCATCATGTGTATAGCGGTACCATTTATCCTGATCACCGCTTCCTGTCGAACCAACATACATTTTCCAGGGATCTGTTTCTTTGAGTGCTTCTTCTTTTTCTTTAAGCAGCCTTTCAATCGCTTTGTTCGATCCTTCCACCATTGCAGCAGTTGCTGTAACGGTAGGTTTCATAACACCATTAATCATATAGAGAACAGAGGGAAAAATCATAATGCAAAATCCAATAACAAAAGGACGAAAGAGTGGATAGAAGTCGATGGGTTCAGCACTGGCAATATGTCTCCAGACTCTTGAGGCGATATACCACATAGCTGCAAAACCGGCAAGTCCTTGTCCAACCCCAATCAGATTACTGCATAAAGGCATCATTTCATCATACAATTGTTCCAGTACACTATGCAGGCCGTTCATGTCGTCTGCAATTCCTTGTGCCTGGATCGTAAATGGCAATATCATTGCAGGAAGAACAATTATTATTTGCTTATTTATCTTTATCATAACACTGGATATTTAGTTGTTTAACTTATAAATACTGCGCATTGCGCGGGTATCATTGCGCTCTTTTGCACGCTGTAAAGCCAGTACAGTTGTATTATTGTTGAAGTTTCTCAGGAACAAAAGTTTGTCCTGCATATCTGCATATATTTTGTCAATAGCGGCCAGCCTTTCATCATCAGACATTCGCATTTTATTTGCGGTAATCACAGAGGTCAGTTCATCAAGATTTCTAAGACTTTGCTTAAACAGATTATCGTACACCCTTTCGAAATAGGCAATTTCTTCAGCATTGAAATTTTCACTGTCCCTAAAGCGGCTAAAAGCGGACTTATATTCTTTTACCAAGAGCACCTGATAATTCACAATGTCACCAATACGCCTGTAATTCTTAACTGTGGGGCTAACCTGCATGAGCGCATCAAGAAATGTTTCATGAAGGTTGAAATTTCCTTCAGACAAATCTTTTACCGTATTATATCCTCCACTTAGTATTTCATAGCCCTTTTTCATATCCTTTAAAATCTGTTTGAACTGGGCTAACTTCTCTATGTTCAAAATCAATTGCTGGATTTCCTGTTTTTGAGCGGTTATCTGGGATGGAAATAGCAATCCGGTAAACACAATTCCTATAATCAATAATTTTTTCATGGCAAATCAGTATTAATGCCGTTTACGACACGGCTGTTTTTTGCTTCTTTCAATTCGGTTGCTTTTGATACAGCCAGGATTTTAGTTTCATTACTGAAGCTCTCAGAGAAAGTATAGTTATCCAGCATATTCTGGTAAATCATATCGATGCGTTTCATTCGCTCGTCATCTTTCATCTCTAACTTTCCGTCCGTAACGATTGTTAGAAGCTCATCCAGATTGGTATCACAATTTTTGATTAACCTTTCAAAGACCCTTCTGATATAATCGACTTCATCTCCATGAAACAAATCATCCTGCCGGATTTGCTGATATAAGCTCTTGTAGCTTTTCATGATTTTTGTCTGAAATCCTATAATCTCCGTTACCCTGGCATACTTTTTTATTTTGGGATTGACTGTCTTAAGAGAATTCAGATAATCGGTATGAAGATTAAATTCTCCACGTTTGAAATCTCCTATGGTATTGAGTCCTTTTTTGACTGCCGAATAGCCTTTTTGAGCATATCCGATATAGACTTGCAGGGCTGCTATTTGCTCTAAAAGCATCCTTTGCTGTTTTGCCTGTGCATGAAGATTCCCTGTGGCCAGTGCAGTAAAAAGCACGAGTGAAAATATCTTTTTCATGATTTTATTACTTGTTTACGGAATTCCGTAAAATTGTTTAACGGATTTGACATCATGCTCTGTTTTGGCTCTTTGAAGGCTCAGTAGTATATTCTGTCTGTTGAAGAGCGTCAGGTCATCATAATTAGCATCAATCTGATCTGCAGCAGCATTTATAATCTCCAGTCTTTTGGCATCACTCATCTGTGTGGTAAAAGAATCCAATACAAGGAAAATCTGATCGATGTTTTTCAGGCTTTCATCGAGTATTCCGGAATACACACTTTGCATATAATCGAGTTCGCTGGAATTAAAATGAGCATCTTTTTGAAACAGGTTCCATGCTCTTTCGTATTCATCTACCAAACGAACCTGCTTTTCACTGATATCTTTGATACGCTGGTAATAGGTAATAATGGATTTAACTTTTGCCAGTTCCTCGTAATAATTCTTATAGAGTTCTTTTTGTTTCTCAGTCCAATCGGAAATCTCATCCAACTTTAGTTTGGAGAGGATATTTTCTATTTTTTTCTGCGCATTCTGCAGCCAGATCGTTTTGTTCTGCAGTTTTTGGATCCTTAGGTCAATAGCCTTAATTACCTTTTTGGCAACCGCTTTTACAATTTCTAAAATCGGTATTGCTGCAACCGTTGCCGGTCTTGCCGGAGTGCTGATCAGTAAAAAGCACAACAGGCAAATCATGATTTTCTTTTTTGTTTTCATAAGTATTGTTGTTTAGTTTTTATATTTTTTATGCTCTTAAGTCATTAGCAAGTGCCGCAATGCCTTTTCTGATGTCTCCATCAAATTTCTTAGCATACGCCTGTACTTTTACTTTTTCAGTTTCTTCAGTTGTGTAGGCATAATACTCCTCAAGGGATACCTCGGTGCGGTATACTTTAGACTGCATACCTCCAAGGGAGATAAACACTTCTTTGTATTTCTTATCAGGATCATTGGCTTTGTTTACCGATAGTACGAGTGCCTTTTCTTTTTCGGTAAGCCCAAGCAGTTCCTGAATCTGTTCGAACTTATTTTGGTACTTACTTTGGTCCAGTAGTATTTTGCAGTCACTGTTATTGATAATAGCCTGTTTAACGACCGGAGAGGATATAATATCTTCTACTTCCTGAGTCACTACAATGGCTTCCCCAAAGAATTTACGAACAGTCTTGAATAAATACCGAATATATTCTGCCATTCCTTCCTTGGCAATAGCTTTCCAGGCTTCTTCAATCAGGATCATTTTACGGACTCCTTTAAGCTTGCGCATTTTACTGATAAAGACTTCCATGATAATGATGGTCACCACTGGAAAGAGTATCGGATGGTCTTTGATATTATCGAGTTCAAAAACAATAAAACGTTCTTTCAACAGATCCAAATTCTCCGTAGCGTTGAGCAGGTAATCAAATTCTCCTCCCTTGTAGTAAGGACGCAGTACGTACAGAAAATTGTTTACATCAAAATCCTTTTCCTTTACCTTGTCACCCTCTAGTATGGATACAAACTCATTTTTCAGAAATTCATAAAAGCTGTCAAAACAGGGAAACAAATCAGAATTGCTATCTAACTTTTCATAATACAATTGAAGTGCGTTGGACAGTGCTACATATTCACTTCTATTGAATGTTTCATTGTCTTTTTTCCAAAGTGCCAATAAGAGTGTTTTGATACTTTCTTTTTTCTCGGTATCCAGAGAATCTCCTTCGCTGATATAAAAGGGATTAAACCGAATTGGGTTCTTTTCATCGTAAGTAAAGTAGTAGCCCTTAACCATATCACATAGTCCCTTGTAGCTGTGTCCAACATCAACAAGTACAACATGGGTTCCCTGCTCATAGTAACTTCTAACCATATGGTTGGTAAAAAAGGACTTTCCGCTTCCTGAAGGCCCCAGTATAAATTTGTTTCGATTGGTACAAATTCCCATCTTAACTGGCTCGTCACTAATGTCTACATGAACCGGTTTTCCTGTCAAACGATCTCCTAAGCGAATTCCAGTTGGACTAAGGGAAGAACGATAGCCTGTTTCCAGATTCAAAAAACAGGTAGCCTGTTCTGTAAACGTATCAAAGGTGTCATTCATTGGGAAATCTGCGGAATTACCAGGAATTCCTGCCCAAAACATTTGTGCTGCGCCCACTGTTTCCTGTTTAGCAGCTGCATCCATCTGAGCTAAGGCGGAAGAAACTTTGTTTTTTAAATCTTTGAGTTCTTCTTTATTGTCCGTCCAGATCAGTACATTAAAATGAGCTTTGACAGGAAGTCTTTGCTGGCTGATAGCCTCATTAAGAAAATCATTGGTGGCATCACGGGCAATAAGGTTCTCCCTGCTGTAGGCTGATAAGGATTGTAATCGCAGTCTTTTACTTTCAAGTTTTTGCAACGTTTTTTGGAAGTCCTCTATGAAAATATATTGATTGTAAATATGGTTGCAGGAAAGTAATTGCCCCAGAGTCGAAGCAAATCCAATACTGAATTTGGTCTTATCTGTGGAATAGCGGTCATAATTAATCCTCGAACCGCATAAGGCAGGCAGGTCAGCTGCGTCCCCTAAAGTATAAATCTGGCAATGCTTGTCACCAACCTGCAGGCCATCATCAAAAGCAATATCCTTAAAAACAAATGAGTTTTGTTTTTCAGACAAAAAACAATATTGTTCAATAATTCCAATTTTTCTGCTGTGGCTTTTAAGTTCATCATTACCAAGGCGGGTCAATTTGACAAAACCACTGTCTTCCAGTATGCGTCTGAATTGACCAGTACTGTCAATAAATTCCTGACGCAATTGTGCTTTTAATGTTTCTTCAGGAACAATAGAAGCTCTAAGTAAATTTGAAAATAGGGAACTTGACGTTTTTCTGCCTGCCGGTTTTTTGGTCAGGAAAATGTAACAGGAATGATCCAGAAAGGGACGTTCATTAAAAAAGCGTTCACTGCTTCGGGTAAGAAAACTCGAATCTTCGCTTGTGAAATCGGGTTCAAACTTGCTGTCTATAAACCAGTCCTGCTTATGGAATACGCTAAATTTCGGAAGCAGTTTTATCGCTTTAAGCCACGCCTGATGAAATGCTTCGTATTCCTGATCCGACAAGGTAAATATCTCGGGCAGTTCTGCTTTAAACACTACTGTCACATCGCCTTGTTTGGACAGGATGCAATCGTGCTCTACATCCATAATTGGTAAAATATCATCTATCATCTTTTCCATCATTCTCTTTTTTACCGCTCAGGTAATGCTGAGCAAATTCTATTTCTTCATCATAAATATTTTTCTGCTTTGCGATTTCACAGCTTTTGGAATCTGTCGTTTCGCTAAAGCTTTCATCATTCCATATTCGCCGTATTGGTGGCTCATTTTATATATTTTCAAAACCCACAATGTTCCTGAAATACCAATAATTCCGATACAGATAATGGATGGCAAACCGGCTATGTACATAATTGCAAAGAGTATCATAAGCACAATTACGCCGCCACCCAAATACCAGATATATTGTGCCTTTAGCCCTTTAAACTCTATGCTCTGGTTAATTCCTTTGTTGATCTGATACACACTGTTTGACATGGTATTTCTTTTAAAATTTCATCCTGCTGCTGCGTCTCATTTCCGAAAAAGAGCTCTCCTGCCATTTATCAGTATTGCATTCTGTAGCTGTGAGACGCTGTGATTCTTCACTGCTCTTTATTGGCAGTTGAATTACCGGAGCTGTATCCGTTAATTTTGTTTCATGACTGAGACTAGCCTCTTGCGGATTGGCTTCTTTCAATTGGTTCTCTTGAATTTTCAGGGCTATTTCCCTTTCCAGACTAGAGAGATCGCTTTTCATTTTTTGAAGCTCATCTTCCTGACTAAATACTCTTGTGGTTAATTTTTGTAATTCCGGCAGTTGGTTTTCAATATCATTCAGGGACTTTTGGTATTTAGACCTGAGATGTTCCACCTTATCAATAGCATTTAGAAAATGACGTGCTGCCAATTTTGGATTGTCCACATTTGGAGTTCCTCCATTGGAAGTATATTTAATACCATCTTCCAAACGTTGTGCATAAAAGCTGTTGGAGTAACGATACTGGTACAAACCATCATTTTGATAGGCTTCACGTTCTCTTTTTATATAGAGTCCAAAATCATATAACTTCCCAATTTGTTTGGCCTGGTTTTCTCCTTCGGGAGGTTTCCAGTTTTTATAGAGCAGGATAATTTCTTTGCCGATACTTTCAGGATCTGCTGTCTTGCATTCATACAACTCTATGGGATTGGCTTTGGAACCATCAGGCTCATACTTCAGATTGTTTTTGTAAAAACTGTAATCAGCAGTTAGTTTGTCCAGAGTTTTAGTAGTGATTCCCTTTTCCTCCATTAGGTATTCAACCTGATATTTAGTTCTGGAAATTTCCTTGTAATGTGCTTTTTTAAGGCTTTCCATTACCGTTACTTTTTTCTCCAATTTTGATTTTTCCAGTAATGAAGTATCACCTGATAATACTGCGATATATTCTGAAAAGTTCATTCCACTTTGCTCGTCCATGGCTCCCTCATCAATAGTCCTCACATTAAGTTCACAGTTTTTCA
Source organism: Flavobacterium plurextorum (assembly GCF_002217395.1). Classification (GTDB taxonomy): domain Bacteria; phylum Bacteroidota; class Bacteroidia; order Flavobacteriales; family Flavobacteriaceae; genus Flavobacterium; species Flavobacterium plurextorum. The sequence goes on from NZ_MUHD01000006.1 coordinate 36,116, forward strand.
TCTGACTGATAAAAGTCTGTTTGTTCTTCAAAAGGTTGAATTTGTAATTGTCCAGGGATTGCTCTGTGGCATAGATGAAGTTCTTTACTTTATTACCATAATGCTGTTTGGCAACTTCGTTCCCTTGTCTGCTGCCTCGGCCATTGCGTTGTCCCAGATCTGATGGTCTCCAGGGAATATCCATATGATGCATCGCCACAACACGCTTTTGCACATTAAGCCCGGTACCTGCTTTTTCTGTACTGCCCAGAAGAATACGTATCTCACCTGTATTCATTTTAGAAAACAACTCCGGTTTCTTCTTATCGGTCCAGTCGTGTATATAGGTAATCTCATGAGCAGGGATATTAAAATCCCTTACCAATTTTTCTTTAAGGGCATCATACATATTAAAGGCATCTGGCTTGGGTGTCCCGATATCCGAAAAAACAATCTGGGTGCCTTTATGCTCGATGGAAGCCTGATAAATTTCAGCCACATTTCTGGCGCATGTATTGACCTTATTATTCGGATGATCATCATATCTTTCATTTATCAGCCTCATATCGGCAGCCATTTTTTTAGCGTAATTAGTAGCTATTAGCATCCTGCCTTTATCTTCCTGCTGTGTAAGAGGCGCCCTGCCGATAAGTGTCGCATTACCTGTTTTGGCAAACTGCATGAGTTGGGTAATGAACTCGGTTTGTTCCGGTGTCGGACTGACATTAATAAGTCGCTCTTCAATTTCAGGTTTGTCCAGATCAATATGTTTGGCTGTTTTGTAATCGGTTATCTCATTATAAAACAGTGCCAGTTCCGGAACTTTAATAAAATGGCGAAAACGCTCCTTTGCAATAATCTCATTGGTGACCGAAAATTCAAAATCAGTTGTTTTTCTGGCAAAAACAGCTGCCCATCCATCAAAGTTTTCAATATGCTGGCGTTCCATTTCTTTAGGTCGCAGGTATTTGAAAAGAAGGTACATTTCTGTCAGACTGTTTGAAATAGGAGTACCTGAAAGAAAGGTCACACACAGATCAGAATCGAATTTTTCCTGAAGTGTGCGTACCGCAAATAACATGTTAAGCGCTTTTTGGCTTCCCTGCATATTTCCAATTCCGGCAACACGGTCATGACGGGTAGTGAAAGTCAGGTTTTTGAATTTGTGAGATTCATCTACAAACAAATGATCAATCCCCATTTCTTTAAAGTTGATACCGATGTCCTTTTTATCTTCTATATCTTTGAGCAGTGTTTTTAGTCTGCCGTCCAGATTATTTTTTCGTATTTCAAGACCTTTTAATATTTTTTTGGAAATATCGCCTCCCAGATCTCTAGCCGTATCAAGGTCCCGTTCTATGTTATCCAGCTCATTTTGTAAAATCTCTTTTTGTATTTCCGGTGACTGCGGAATTTTACCAAATTGATCGTGCGTTAAAATGATACAGTCCCAATTATTATTTTTAATCTCATGGAAGAGCCTCATTCTTTTGGCCGGAGTAAAATCATTTTCACCAGGTGCCAATATTCTTGCATTGGGATAAGCCTTTCGATAGGTTGCTGCAATTTGATTTACATTGGCATTCAATGCCAGTATTGCAGGTTTATAAATAATCCCTAATCGTTTCATTTCATTGGCAGCGACAATCATGGTTAATGTTTTTCCAAGCCCAACCTCATGATCGATTAAAGCGCCACGGTTTTGAATAATACGCCAGGCCGCATTTTTTTGAGAGCTGTACAAGTCATCAATTTCAAGTTCTTTTTTATCCAAACCCGGAAAGCTCAGATGGCTTCCGTCATACTCGCGTAATACATAACAATTGAACGTATTGTTATAAAGGCTTTCTAATTCGTTTTTCTCATTTACTGGTAACTCCTGCAGCCACTCAATAAAGCCGTTACGGATGTTTTCAATTTTTTGATGGGCAAGCTGTATGGCTTCATTATCGGGCAGTCGGATGGGTTTTCCGCCGGCTCCCTCAACTTCATAGGTGAAAAAGGGAGCCGTATTTTCGAGGGCATGCTCCAATATCGTGTAACCATAAGTGGTTCTGCCGCTTTTGGGAGTTACCGAAAATTCTCTGTCTATTTTTGTATTGTGACCTGTACTTACTTTAAAGGTATCCAGAGATGGAAAATAATTAATTTCAGTTGGCTGGTCAAATAATTTTCCGGCAAAACTTTCATAGTATCGGTTGGGAATCCATCGCTCGCCCAGATTGAAATCGAGTAATTCAAAAGGGATACGCTCCGGTTGTACTTTTTCCAGTGCCTGCAATCCTTTGTAGTATTGTGTGTTTTCAGGGTATAGCTGCACAGCCTGTTTAGCCTGTTGTAACTTTTCTACAACATTGCCGCTTAAATAGAGGTCTGAAGTTTCCCAATTCTGACCTGTAGGATTCAAATAAATATGATGGTTCAGACGTTCTATAACCTCGTTTTGTTCAAGTCCTGTTGCAGCAGTTATAAATCCTAAGTCAACAGCTCCTTTTTCATTCAGACTTCGGGCCAGCGCTTCAATCGGATCGTCTGTATAATAGCGTTCTTGCTGTTTTACTACAGACTCAATTAAAATATCAGACTTCACATAACGTTCGCCTTCTTTGCGTTCCAATGAAGAAAGAATGGTGAAACCGAAAGCGGAATCCTGCATGATTAACCTGCGATTCTCAGCACCGTTCAAAATACCATAATTGGAAACAAATTTGGTATACTGCTCGTCTAGATTTTTCCGAACCTGTTCACTGCCAGCTTTATCTGATTGCTCTTTCTCAAACAATTCCAGATAATGATCCCGAATAGCAATATAGGAATCATAGAATTTTAGATTGCCTTGTGATACTAATGGCTGGAAAAAGGCCTGTTTTTGCTGCTCATTGATATCACTGATAATTCCAACGGATTCTCCAACTCTAACAAGAGTACCTTCTGTATAAAAAGATTTCAATGAAGCAACTTCTTCATTGAGTCGTTTTTCAAGGTTAAAAGCAGGTTCAAGGGTTTTATCTCCTTCATAAATATATTTGTGATCATAGTATTGAAGGGTATTGGATAAAGCCAATAATTCATGTGGCAGTAATCCGCCATTCATCCAATTGGCTGAAAAGCCATCGATTTCTTTTACATTGGAATATAATTTATACAGGTATCGATTGGTCTTAATTTGTTTAGCAGTGATAAGCACCACATTTTCATGTGAGGGATTATCATTTGTGCGTATGGTACTGAGTATTCGTGCTGTTTTTTTATCCACTACAGTTTCATCAAGAGGATTGATGTAATCCATAGCACGGTTGATATTCTCTGCAGGCACAGTATCAAACAAGCCAAGCTGGACTGAAATACCGCTTGCTTTACTCTCTGGCATGGGTAAATAAGTGAATTTTTGTCCGATTGCTTCAGCGGGCTGAACTATCTCCGTTTTTTGAGCCTTCTCAAAGCGTTCGGGGTTAAAGTTTTCTTTTAATCCTTTGGTAATATTTTCACCAAGGTAGTTTCCAATAGAATTGATAGCACCGTTTTGTCTCACACTTTGATGCGCCTGTCCGTATTGGTTTTTACCGGCTTGTATTTCATTACCAATTAGGAGCTCTTCTCTATTGTGCAGATATTTATTAATACTGTATTTTCCAAATTCATTTTCCAGTTCAACGGTTTGCAGCAGCTCATTTTCATTGTCAGACAGCGTTTGTTTATGCTCATTTTTCTGAACAATAAGCAGATGATTAGGAGCATCGGTATTTCCCGTTTCCTTCATCAGGTTATCAGGCATAACTGCTATACTCACAAAATCCGCATTTTGAAAAAGATATTCTCGCACGCTCTGATTAGAAGGACTGTTCAAAAAACCGTCTGTTGTAATATAAGCCATAAGACCACCATCAGCTAGTTTGTCCAGTCCTTTTGCAAAGAAGTAATTGTGAATTTTCCCCGAAATAGTTTTATCGGGATAGGCTTCGTCATATACAGAAAAATTACCAAAAGGAATATTGCTGACCACAAGATCATAACTACCGTTATCATTTGTTGGCGCTTGTTCGAGCCCTATTACATGAGTGGTATTTTGGGTTGAAAGTGTACTGTTTAATGCTGAAAGCACTAGTCCGCTTAATTGGTCTTTTTCCACAGCAGTAATTTGTTCCAAATTTGAAAATGCGCTGTCTGCTTCAGTGATAAAAATACCTGATCCTGCTGATGGCTCGTATAATCTTTTAGGATTAATACCTTGTTCTTCCAAAGCAGTGTACAAAGTTTTAGGTACAATTTCCGGCGTATAAAATGCAGTAAGGACACTATTGCGAAGTGAAGAAACAACTGAATTATAATCTTTTTCAGAATAGTGTTCCTGCAATAATTCATGCAGTCTTGTCATTTCTGCATACAGCTTCAGGTCTTCTCTTGTAGCTCCGGATTTTATCCAGTCTTCGGTAGTACCATTTGGATATAATACAGCCTTGATACCTCCAAAGCCGGCATAGCCTTTAAGTGCTGCAACCGCTTCTTCCGATAAAGCATCACCTTGCTGCCATTGCATTGCAATGGTAATCGCCTGGATATTGGCGCTTAATTTTTGGGATAGATTGTAAGCCATAATTACTCCTTTTCATACTACACACTGCTGTAAACAGCTCAACTCACATAGTCAGCAATCTGACCGATAAGGGCATTTCTTAAATTAGGATCTTCTTCATTTTCTTTAGTAAAACCAATAGTTTCAAAAACAGGCCTGCAGCTTTCCATAAGATTCATTACCTCATATGTCAGGATACCTGATTCCTGAAAAGCGGTATAGGTTTTCTCAAACTCATCTGAAAGCAACGAGCGGATATATAAAAACCGGGAAGGTTTCAGATCTTCGGTAAGTACATTGAGACAGATTTCTTCGATGATGTATTTAGGTGTACCATCAGATAACATATCCTCCAATATGGATTTTACACTACTTATTTTCTCATTGAGATAATCCAATACACTATAATCTTCCTGTAGTGTAAACATCAAATCTGGATTGTTGTGGATAATGTAAAACCATAACTTTTCTTTGAGTAAATCTTCCATAACGATTTGTTTTAAATCCCAAAGAAGGATTTGATTACGGTAGCCACTACCACCAGAAAAACACAACTGCCAAACCAGGCTGCCGCTACTTTTCCAGTATCGGGATCACCGGCGTTCCATTTTTGATATACTTTCACAGCACCAATAAGACCTAATAATGCCCCTACGGCATACATCAGTTCCGTTCCTGCATCAAAGTAACTTCGAACCTGCTGATTGGCTTCGTTAATTCCTGCCAGACCATCCTGGGCGTAGGTTTCATAACTGATTACAAAAAGTAATTGTGCCAGAAGCGTACAGATACTATTTGTTTTTTGCTCAATAAACTTTTTAAAATTCCAGTTCCATTTTTTCATCGCACATTTATTTTAAAATTTAAAAAATCAGATAAAAAACGGAGGTGTAGCCGCTGTCGCAGTTCCACTTTCCTGTTACATCTGCCATACTGCGCGGGGATGGACAGGGGCGATTCCTCCGTTAAATTGTTTTAGAGATTATTCCCAAAGGGCTTCTGCTTCCTTCTGTGTTAAATTGATTGATTCAAGTTTGTCGCATTCTGAGACTATCAGTTCGCTTACTGAAGAATTAAAAGGGGAATTTTTCACTGAGGGAAATTCTCTTAGAAGAAGCTGCAGATAATAGGTAAATTCTTTTTTGACTAATTTTTTCTTTGCAGCATCTGCGATAAAACTTTTTAATCGTCCCACCAGAGCATCAACATCCTGAAAAGTGATGTCAAATTCTCCCAAGGAGTTTTGGTCTGAAATTGCTTCAGGTGATTCCTGATACTTTAATTCAGATTGAGGATCTTGGTAATTTGAGTCTTCAAATCCGCGGAATTGAAGTTTCCGCTTTCCTGATATGACTTCTTTGAGGTCATCAAAATAAAATCGAAATCCAACAAATAAATACCAGCTTGCCAATAGCAGAATAACTACAACTATGTAATTACCCCATGAAATGTTTGTAAACATACCTCATCATTTTATCGTTCTACATTAGTTCTCACAATCCCGGCAAATGGATAATTCCAAACCAGGTTCTTCATCATTACAAGGCAAAGAAACGATAGAGATAAAACTGCCACAAGTACAACTTTTTGTTGTACCCCAATTGTACCCCGTTGAACCCCCAGTAAAATCAAGGAGAAAAAAAATTAAAAAAATGTAAAAAATAAAAAAGCCTCCCGAATGGAAGGCTGATTTGATTATGAGATAATTTTTTTAGGATAATTTTTTATGTCCTAAAATGTAAAAAAAAGGAATTTATAATCTATGGTAGTTATAGGCACTTTATTTAGATATTTCATTTCCAGGTTCTTCTTCAAAATCATCCTCAGAATCATTTGGAATATTATTCTCTTTAAAATCCTTTAAAGCACTATTTAGTGCAAATATTACAGAACTATAAACGTCTTTAGAACTTGGAAGTGATGTTAATTTGCCAGGACTTATCCAATATCTTTTCATCGGAATGGTTAATTCAAATAATCCGTTTTTTTCTGTGAGAGAATTAACAATTTGTTTTTCAATAGATGAAGATATAATAAATTCAACGTTAACGTTTAAAACTTCAACAAAAGGCTTAAAATCTTCTCTATAATCAATTATTTTAAGCACCAAGCTATCAAGATATTCTACTTTTCGTATTTCTTCAGGAAGTTTTAGATTTATTTTTGCCATATTTTTTATTAATTTTAATAAGTGTCCTTTTTTTTGCATCTTAAGTTCCCGCAACTAACGTAATCTTCAATTTACCAAGGCAAGTATTTTAGGGTAAACAAAATATGATGAAATAACGTTAATTCAACAAAATTTGCAAATTGCGTCAGACTTAGGTTGGTAGCATTTTTTTATTTATTTCAATTCTACAAATTTACCTTTCTCATCATTGAATTTCATAATAGAATTTGGAACAATAGATTTGAAATCTGTTGTTTTATACTTAATTGATATACTTGGATTACTATATGAATCTGAACTTTTTTGCAAACCAAATGTAAGTTCATAATTGTTTTGATTATCTTTAGTAATAGCTTTTAATCTGTCAGTTAGTAGAAAACTTCCTTTTCCTCCAATTTTTTCTAGAAGCAAATTCAGTTTTTGGTTATCAGTTTCATTAAGCTTAAAATCAATATTTTTCATTTCATTATTTTCCAGTAAAAAATATTTTTGTCTTAAAGAAGAGTTAGTTCCATAATTAAATTCAAAAACAAATAAATTCTTATTTGTAACTCTTTGATCCATTTTATTAATTGGAGGTGTACTTATTTCACTATTCCAAAAATCACTATCTATTTTATCGAAATCTAAATAGTTATATTTAGTTAAACCAAATTTATCTTCAAGTAATTTATTAATAATAAAATTAAAGTTTTTTTCAGATAAGCCTTTTAATTTGCTTTCACTTTTGAATTCTGCAATTTTTTCATCATTCGCTCTTTTCTCTTCTTCTTCTATATTTTGATTTATGTTTTTTGATTTAGTAATATTTTCAACTTTAACTTCTTGAGAAGTTTTATCTTCAGATTTTTTTTGACAAGCAACAATTGAAATTAGTAATGCAGAAATAAGAATTTTTTTCATTTTTTAATGTTTAATTATTGGTTTAGTTTTTATTTAGTTTTGCAAAATAGCTCCCAACCTAGTAAAGCCGAGATTATTGACTAGATTTATTCTTACATTAATGGACAGCTAATAGTTGTTACAATTAGTTATTTAAAAATTTGTTTTTCTATTTTTGATATTACTATTTTTATCCATGCTTAAATTACAAGAAATTCATCGTCATTAAATTCAAATGAAGTTTCATTTTAGATTATTATGTCTTCTGGAAGTCTTTTTTGAATTTCTTTTATGTACGTTCGTATGTTCATTTTAGTTAAGATTACCATTTAATATTTTCATAATCAATATCCTCATCATTTATTTCAAGATTTTCGATTTCGCATTCTAATCTTTTCGCTTCATTTTCTAGATTAATGGTATAAGATTTATATTCTTCGCTAAATACAACTGAACGCATTAATAATTCGGGTAATTTTCTAAATGCTTTTTTTTCGCCATTCATTCTAAAATAATCAGTATTTATACTTCTCATAAACTGATATAAATAATTATTTCCTGCATGAATTCCATCAGAAATGAAATATGTTAATTTTTCTGCGCCAATTTTATCATATTTATTCATTGCATTTTCAAGCCAAAATTCGATATGCAACATTAGTTATAAATCCATTTTATTGTTTTCAGTATAACGCATATTATATCTTAATGCGCTTAATGAAAATAAAAAATGAACCCAAGATATTTCAACTCCCAAATATTCAATTTTCTCTAATGAAAAATGACTATTGGATTTTTTTAGGCGACTTCCCTCATAGCATTTTCGGATTTCATATGAAAAACCACTAATTAATTTATCTCTATTTTCAAAGCCAACTTTTGCTAATGTATTTTCACTATTCCAAAATTTTGAAATAGTTTTATGCAAAAAAACTATGTCATCATAATTCCCCCATAATTCTATCCCAAAACCTTTTTTAGTAGGTAAAATGTAAATCATATTTTCTATTTTTTTTGTAAAATATCCCCAAACGTTCTGGGACTAAAGCGGGTTTTGGACTAAATTAAGTCCTATTTTTCTGATTTGCCAAATTTCAAAAATACAAAATCAATTGCCATTAAGACAATTGCCCAAATCCTTTGTAGCTGTTACCAGAAGTTTTTAATAGTTGCCGAATAAGAGTTCCTTATGCATTATCACATCAAGCAATTCTTCATCACTGAGAGGAATTTTTTTTGAATAGTCATCGATTATTGAAGTTGAGAGCCTAATCCAATTTATTGTATAAGTTTCTGCGCCTAAATCAGATTTAGATTGTGGCCCAGGTTTAGGTATCAACAGCTGATTAAAAGAGTTTAATATTGTGATTGGATTGATTTCAATAGAAAGCTCTCCTGGAATCTGTGAATTGTTTGTATTTCCAGTAGATACAATATGAATATTATTACCCATTTTATTAAGTAGACTTTCGAGATGTGATAATACTTTTTGATGACTCATGTATTTGTTCTTTATATACTGTTAGTGTTTATTTTATTAATTAGACTTGATATTTTGTCCACAATCTTAATTGCACTTTCATGTTAAAATTGCTAGGAACGTCAGGCTGTGAAAAAACTAAAACCGCCTTCATGAGAATCCCGAATTTGAGTTTTTTCTTCGGTAGCCCTCCGAATACTTTCTAAATTCAAAGAGGTTTTTTCACAGCCCGACGTTCTAGAGCCTCTAGCTATTTGCGACTTACAAAGACGAGTATTTTCGGCTAAACGAAAATACGAATTAAAACGGTAATTTCACTAAATTCGCAAATGGCTACAGACGCTTGTTATGCGTTGTTGCTTTTTTCTTCTAATTAATTTCACTTACAATTTGCGCTAATGTAAGAGTTACAGCATTCTGTAGAAAGGTTTGAATATCAGAGGATGAATTTTTAATTTCTGTTGGATTAACTTCCAAAGAGATTGTATAAGGTTCAATTGAAAGTGGAAGCAATGTAGTCAAATCTTCTGCATTTTTTTTAGTTTTTGAAGGTTCTTTATATTGTAAAATTGCTCCAATAGCAAATGTTGAATCATCATATCCATAATGGTGAAGCGTGATTATGAGTTCATACTTTCGATTAGTCATTAATTCAATAGCAAATTTAAATGATGCTCTTGGGAAGTGGAAGTTGAAAAAGTAATCATGTTTTCTTGCATATTCAACTGTTGTGTAAAAAAAATAGTTCTTTTTTATTTCGTCTCCAGGTGGATTAAATCCTATATAAACTTTAGCATTTCCGTTTAACTTGTCTTTTATTTCTTTTTCAATTTTATTTAATGCTTCTTTACAAAGGTTAAAAATTTCCATTCTATTTTTTGTAAGTGTATTTTGCCTTTCCTTTTCAAGACTTAAATTTTTGTTTGCTAATTTTTGAGCAAAAATATCGGCAACATCACTAAGCGAAGAAGCGGATAATGAAAGATCTAGTTTTAAATTAAGAGCTGCTTCAATATTTCTTTTTTGTGTTTCACAAAAAAAGTCAACTAGTAATTGTGCCCAGCCTGAATCACACCATTCTAGTGCATCAATATATCGTGGCTTTTCATTCCTTTTAACTGTAAGAGGAAACAAGTTATGTTTAATAAGTATAAGGCTTGCTAATAATCTGGCAATCCTTCCATTACCATCTTGGAATGGATGTATTTGTGTGAAAGCATGATGAAACCAAGCTGCAATTATTGTTGGATTAATTTGTCTTTTTAATAGATCTTGATAAATTAGGATAAGATTGTCCATTTCAGAGGCAACATGAATTGGAGGACAATAAATAAATGTTGTTCCATCTGCTCTAGTTGGATTATTATCTCTTATCTTAAAATCTCCTTTCAACAACTCAATTTGTAACTTGTTACCAAATTGATCACGTCCTTCCGCTGTTTCCTGATGTGATGTTATTAATTGATGTAGCTCTTTAATAAAGCTAACTGTAATATTTCTATCATTTTTTACTACATCAAATACAAAATCAATTGCTTCAAAATTATCTTGTAAATAATTCATTAATTGTTTAGGTGGAATATTACTGTCTCCATGCTGTAGATATGCTTCAACAAATCCTTCCTTAACAAAAGTTTCTGTAATCCCCTCTTTCAAATCATATAACTTTTCCACAATCCCTGTTTCTATAGCATGTTGTCTTTTCAGCCTGTCAATGAAATTTTTATATTCTTCAGAATTTTCGGTAAGTGTTTCTCTTCTTCTAATCCATGAAGGCAAAATATTGTCAAGTTTAATTGTGTTGCACTGAACCCATGAATTTGAAAACTCTATTGGTTTCCAAACAGAGATAACTTCTTGAAGGTTTTCATCTTTTAATCTTGCATAAAAAACAGGAAGAGCAAAATTATTATCTTCTTCTATGTCTAAAATATCAGAATATTGCGACAAGAAAGGCACAAGCTTTATGTATTTTATTCCAAGTTCTACTTTTAATGTTACACCAACATCAACAAACTTTGCTCTTCCGTCTGCAGCAATATTTTTCTTAACAGCTTTTTTTATGATGTAGTTGTCTGGTTTGCTCTCCATTTTTATTTATATGAGTTTAAAAATATTTCATTAATTGTTTCAATTTCAGTTTTCTCAACGGTCTCTGAGGGAAAATAACGCATAACGTTCCCGAGCTACACGTAGGCTGGGATTAAAAATGCATAATCTCTCGATTAAACACTAATTTTTCAAATACAAAACCATCTTCGAATTTTGCCAAATGCCCAGCTTGATTGTAGATTGTGTTGGCAACAGTTTTTCTTATTCTGTTCATTTAATAACAGCCAAATAAAAAGGTTTTCGTACAAATTAAATCTTTCATCTCTTCATCGCGTAAAGGATAGTTTTTTGAATAGTCATCTGCTAAACTAGGCGAGATACGAATTCTGTTTACCCAATATTTGTCGTCAGGATTATCATTACAAGTCGGGTTTGGAGGTGGAATTACACAACAATTATTCTGCCTTTTAATTAATACTCTTTCGATTTCAATTGACATTTGTCCTGATTCACTCATTATTTGTTCTCCAGTCATTGTTAGAATAACTGGGTCTCCACAGTTATTCATTATTTTTTGAATTTGCCTAATTACTTGTGCGTAGCTCATAATTTTTGAATTTATTTTTTTTCGTAAACATCAATGTGTCTAAAAATGTTGAATAATTTTAAAGCAGTAATTGTAAAACCTATTCCAACACCAACAATTGCACCTTCGCAACCTTTATGAAATATTTTTCCAACTCCTAAACCTGTTAAAAATAATCCAAAAACTGTAAATATTATTGCTAAATAAAATATGGATTCTTTTTTCATTTTTCTGTTGTTGCTTTTTTATGTCGTTCAACATATTTATTATATAATTCTCTTTTCTTTATTTCAGAAATAATTCCGATTTCACTCTCTCTTTTAGCACCTTCCCATTCTAATTTTAGTAAATATTGAGTAATTGTAATTAGTTCATTTATAGGCTCTGTTGGATCTTTGTCTGATTTTAATATAATTTGGTCAATTAGACTAATGATTCTATTGTCCCAATAGTCGTCTTCCGGATTTAAGTAAAGACGAATTAGAAATCTTAAATTATCCGCTTCTTTGTGTAATTCCCAAACTTCTTTATATTCTAACTTATAAATTTTGTTTGCATAACTATGGGCAAGTCCACAAAATTTAGAAATACTTTCTCTTAATTCTTGAATATACTTTATTCTAGAAGCTGTAACCGAATTTATGAAAGCTGTTTTACGAACATTTTTGAAAGTTATGATTAAGTTAAAAACTCCTACTAGGAAAGTAAGTCCAATACCAACTAACGTAACTATTTCAGGTGTCGTCATAATATAAATTTTTATTGTCTAATTATTTTCTGCGTTAAAATTACTGCCAACTAGTCAATACCAGCCATAAAATGGCGTCAATACAACTTTCTTCAGTTATGTTTGTGAAGTAAGTGAGCTTTTCTTCAAGCGAATATAAGAAATATTTTTACTACAATTTTTTAACTTTTTTAAATTGAAGCAAAAATAATTTATAAGTTTTATCTCATTGAAATTTTCTCTAAATCATGCGTGAAATTGTTTGCATACAGTATTGTAGGATCAATAAATAGGAGATCTAAGATAATTTATTTAGATACCGTTCTTATTGTTACTAACTTGGTAATCACAAAAACCATAAAAGATTGTAATAAAGCTATCTAAGTAATTTAAGAATAATTTTCATATTCTAAAATGACAAAAATTCAATCTCCGACTTTTTATCAAGTAGCTGCCAGCCATCATCGGATCGTATAAAATAAACTTTATGTGGCAATGTGTCTTTCAATCCGTTTTTAATTGCAGCAGTAAAAACATTTTTTCTTCGAATAGTAGTATATTCAACAATTGCCTTATTTCCTGAGCTCATAATCCGTATGGTTACAATTGCTCCAAACTCTTCATCTGCAACTTTTACACGTTGAATTTTATTTATTTTATCAGCTGCCGGTGTTGGCAGTAAATAGGGTTTTGCTGCTGTAGTAAAACTTATGAAGGAAGTTGTATCACCAAGCTTCTTCGACTGCAGTACTTTTACAAATCCTTTTTCTACAAGTCCCGATTTAAAAATGGTGTAAGCATGCGCGGGATCACCACAGAAAATATCATGGTCTACAATAACAGGGTAATGATTTTTTTCCAGAATAAGGGCGGTAGCCAATTTCTCATCCAGCTTTTTAGGCTGACAACCTGTTATGATCAAAATCATAGTGGCTAAAATATAAGATAGCTTTTTCATGTTTTTAAGTTTTAAATTATTTAGTTAATATTCTTTAATCTGTTTAATCATGCGCTCCAATGTTTCAATTGCTATTCGTTTATCCCTTTCTTCAAAAATGTAAGCTTTGCTTCGCATGGCATTGTATGAAAGATCCACTTTATTCGGAGTGGATAGAAATGGAACAATTGTTTTAAATAAATGATTCATTGATTTTGAAATAAGAATTTTTAATTCATCAGATGCCCTAAGTATTAAGGCTGTCTGATCTGTCGAAAGCTTACATAAGACTTTATTAGAAGAAGAGTCTATAACGGAGGAATCACGCATCTTCTTTTCAATAATTGGTAAAGGTTTGTTTAAATAGTTTGCAAATCTGGATTCTACAAAAGTTATTAATTCATCCAAACAAGAAATTAAAGTAGCAGTTACTTCTTTTAAATGTTCTCTATGCTCATCATCGGTACTATTTATCTCTGTAATTTTATCTAAAAGAAATAACAGCGATGAATAATAATTTCCAACTAAAATTTTAATCTGTTTCTCCTTGGTAAGCGAAAAAACCTGTACCGTAAACTGTGACTGAATTAAGAATGTTTGCTCGGTCGCTTTTTTAATAATCGCTTTGGATTGAATTGGAGTAATCATAGTAAGATCTGTTTTACCAGGATTAAGGGTTGAGGTCACCGTTAAATCCATCCATTCTAAAAGATATGTTTGAGTCATTTTTTTTACTTTTACTTAGTAAATATTTCTCTCGACTTACAATCGACAGTACTCTAAATCAATGCTTATAGAACATTCTTAACCCGGTCAAACATGTATTATAAAGTATTTAATTAGAATTTAATCGTAAACGGTATTCTGAAGGAGACAGGGAAGTATGCCTTTTAAAAAAAGCACTGAAAGCAGAAGAATTACTGAAGTGCAATTCTTCTACAATATATAAAATGGTTAAATGATTGTTTTGCAGCAAAACTTTTGCTTCGAGAACAATCGCTTCTTCAATAAATTGTTTCGCCGTTTTTTCTGTAACTTGTTTAACTATTCTACTAAAATAATCTGTATTAATACCTAAACTATTTGCGTAATATTTTACACTGTGTTGTTTTCTGCAATTCATTTCTAAAATTTTAAAAAATTGAAGTACTAGTTTTTCTCTTTTCGAATGTTGAAGCGATATATTCCACGATGATCTGTGATATATACCTGCTAATTCATACAATAACAGATTAAAACTAAAAAGTACTATCTCATCTTTAAAAACATGCGAGCGTGGTCTTAATACTTTGCTATTAAGTAATATCAATAAATCAATTAGTAATAAAACATCTTTATTTTTTAGAAAGATTTTAGAGGATAACTTGGTAATAAAAAATTCAAAATACCTAATATGAGGTCTTCGGATACTATTTTCAATAACAAAGTCTGTAGTAAATGAGAGCAAGCAAATTTGTAATTGATCACTCATGATTACTATTTTACATGAAGTTTTTATAGGTACTACAAGAATTTCACTTTCACAGACGGTCACTTCCATATTATTTATTAATACAGATAAAGAACCCGAATTTACAATCAGTATAGAGAAATGATCTATCTTAAATAATTTACTCAAAGACTTTTTAGATGCAAATTTTTCAAAAATGTAAACTTGCAGACCAATATGAAAATATTTTGATTTTTTGCTTACCACGACAATACTCTTTATGAAATTATAATCAGTTAAAACAAATCTTACTTTATTATTGACAGTAGGCTACTCTGACATTAACCTGGAAATCAATGTAACTGTAACAAAAAGTAAATTTGACATGCCGCTCACAAAAAGCAGGTAGGCCAGACTACGTGGACTATCACTTTTTATCTCGCCATTTGTGAGATAGCCAATTATTTCATCATAGGATAATAGATCTATGATGAAATAAAGACTAACAAGATTGAAAAGAATCAAGCACACAGTAAACACGTATACTATTTCTTTTTCATAGCAATAGATATAATACATCATCACTCAGATCATTGATTGTATATCATGATTCCTGTTACAAGTGAACGTTTTATTGCCGTACAAGGGTCATCAATGGCTCCACTAAGCCCTGCAACACGGTGACCAGTAGAAGTGTCCCAGTCTTTATCTTTGCGTTCCATATCATAATACGTTGAATACCTAGCTATGGAGGAAGTAGTAAGGATAATTCTCTTATCCTCACTGTTGAATGCCTGATTACTTATCACAGCTGATTCAAAAGATATTATGTATTGATAAATTTCCTCGTAAGAATCATTTTCCCATACAAGGATATCATTCATAAAATTCGAAAGATTATCTTTTGCTACAATTGTCATTGTAGAATTTAAAATAGTCTGATCTAGTTTAGACTGTGGATTATTTATAATCTCTTGTATCAAAATCAGATTGGGAGACAAATTTGTCCCTGAAGTTAAAAGCATTAGATCATTATTTTGAGCCGCTATAGTTTCGATCTGTTGAGAAATTTGTCCTATCGTATTATACTGATAGTTACCTGATAAATAAGCATCAAGAATATCATTATGCAATTTCCCGGCAAAGTCGTAAATGTTTGCAGGGTTTTCAGGGGTCATGTTTTGCATCAAACGTGCTGTCTTTTCCGTATTCTTGTTACTGATTTCACTATCAATACTTTCGATATTATCAATAGTATCAGTGTTACAGGAAATGATTAATAATGGTAAAATTATTAATCGTAATGAAATGTTTTTCATGATTAAAATGTGTTAAATGTGACCGACTATTTTTTTAGTCAGTTCATTTCACCCAGGTAAGCAGAACTTTAATTTAGTACTCTACTAAATATTTTTGCTTTTGAATTCGAGGCAAATCTAAAAGTAGATTTTTTGATTTGCAAAACATTAGTATGTGGATTTCCGAGAATAACAGTATGGATTTTCCGAAAATCCATATACCTTTTTTTAATAAAAATTCGTTCATTATCAATTGTTTACACTATATTTAAGGCGAATTTTTTGAAAAACACTAATGAGTCTTTTTATAAGCCTATTATTTAGCTTTCAGGATGAATTTGTAGAAAAAATAATGTCTCATTTTAATTCAAACTATGATTAGAAAGTATCTATTTGTACTCTCTCTTTGCTTGGGAGATCAAATCTGCGCACAGGAAATCCATTTTAAAATTCCCGATACACTTCAAAATAAGGATTATGATTACCTCTTTGAAAGGATAGAAGAATCTGAAAAAGATAGCGTTAAAAAATCCTTATACCTTAAATCCTTTATAGTAAAATCGAAAGCAGAAAAAAATTTAGAAGAGCTCGTAAATGGCTATAAAAACTATGTCCATCACTCTCCGGAAAACATGAAACTGATCTATGTAGACAGTATGATTTACGTTGCAAAAAAGTCAAAGGATAATGCTTTGATAGGTTCAGCTTATCTTTCAAAAGGAATTGTATATTATGCCGCGAAAAAACATAATTATGCATTAGATAATTACCTTATTGCAGATAATTACATCTCTAAAACGAATGATAAGTATTTGATATATAAGGTAAAATACAATATTGCAAATATAAAATACTATCTTGGATTTTATAATGAGGCAATTTCTTTATTTAAGGAATGTATTGATTACTTTAAAGAAAATAATGATAGGGGCTATCTGAATTCCTTACATTCTCTGGGCCTTTGTTTCAATCGTATTGGCAGCTATAGTTTATGTACAGAAACAAATGAGAAGGGATTATCTGAAGGAGAAAGACTATCTAACAATGAGATGAAAGAGTACTTTATTATCTCCGAAGGAGTTAATCAGTATTTTCGAGGCAATTATACTTTGGCTATTAGCAAAATCAACTATTCACTACCAATGATTATAAAAAACAAAGACTTTGGAAACGAAGCTGTGGGCTATTTTTACATTGGAAAAAGTTATTGGGATCTTAAGAATCCCCAAATGGCAATACCTTATTTCAAAAAAGTAGATGCTATTTTTAATAATAAAGGATACATCCGTCCTGATCTTCTCAATAGCTATGAATTATTAATCAGCTACTTTAAATCCCAAAAAAATCTAAAGCAACAACTTTACTATATTGAAAAACTGCTTAAAGTAAATAATATTATGAACAGCAGATACAAATACGTATCGGAAAGAATTTACAAAGACTATCATACCAAAGAATTACTGTCTCAGAAAAATAAAATTGAAAAATTATTGGAAGAGAGAAAGCGTAATGATTTTATTTCTAAGGGTATAATAGTATTTTTATTTTTATCTGTGATCTTTCTCATTTATAATCATAGTAGGAATAAGAAAGTTTATCGGCAAAGATTTGATGATTTAATGAAAAAAAGTAAGACTGTATCTAAGTTTGAATCAAAAAACCTAAATAATGGAATTGAAGATATAAATGCAGATACTGTAATGTTTATATTGAGACTATTAGAGAAATTTGAAAAGGATAAAAAATTTTTGGTAAAAGATTTGACGGAAGCAAAACTCGCGGTTTTGTTTGACTCAAATGTAAAATATCTTTCAAAAATAATATTACATTACAGAGGAAAAAAATTTGTAAAGTACATCAATGACCTAAGGATAGACTATTTGATAGAATTAATGAAAGAGGAAAAAAAAATTCAGAATTATACAAATAAAGCGCTATCAGAAGAAGCGGGTTTTAGTAGTATAGAACGTTTCACAAAAGCTTTTTTTTACAGAACCGGAATGCCAACCTCATATTTTATGAAAGAGCTTAAAAAAAAGGACTTATAGATAACCTTGCTTAAGTGAGGTCTTTAGAAATTATTCTAATTTATGTTACTTTATTAATCTTTGACATTCCTTATAAATGAAGAAAAAGGTTCTTTTTTATATTTTATCAGATCAATCGAGTTATCTAAGTAAAATCAATTAGTTTAGTTCAGGTATATACCTACATATTGAAAATAACTAAACAATCATTTATCTACAATCTTTGGCAGAATGGTATATTTATACTTTCACTAATCTGTCATTGTAATTTATATTTCTTGAACAGCATTTTTGTCTTTACTAACGCCCACCATTTCTGCAAAAATGCAAATCAATTCTTGTGTATAAAAAACACAATTTTAGCTATACTAAAATTATCTCTCAAATCTTATAAAGATTCTTGTTTCCAAGTTTTTCTTTCTTAATCACATCATCATCAGCAAGATTCCTCATAACACCAGCAATATCTGCAGATTTAACTTTAATATCAATTTGATTTATTCTGATAAGTTCATCTCTAATTTCAGCAATCTTTTTACCATTGATTAAAAAAGCAGTATTTACAATATGCTTACGGATTTTCGCAGTTAATTTGGTTGCTTCTTGTCGTTCAGTAGATAATTGATTCAAAGGCTCTAACTTGATTTTAAAATCAACTAAAGTCTCCAATGGATATTCTACAGCTTTTGCATACTCTACGTAATTATCGATGTTTTTTGCTTCACCTTTTTCAATCTTCAAAATACTACTTTTTGATATGTTCGTCATATCAATTATATCTTTAACTGAAAAACCTTTCTCAAGTCTAAACTCCTTTAGTTTTAAACCAAGTTTCATTCTATACATTGGAGTTTTACTCTCTTCTTTTTCAAATTTTTGAATCATTATATTTAAATATTTTAATGTTATTTTGATTTTATTTTGAAACTTATTTGCATGGTTAAAATATTTTCATATATTTGTAGTAGCGAATTGATAATTAGCCTTTTTGGCATAATTAAAACGATGTTTTCTCGACTCAAAATGACCAATTTTATCTTCGAGAATATCGTGAAGTCGCTCCATGTCAAAAAGTTTTTTACTTTTACATATGGCATGCGAGCGGTTCTCACGTTAGCTTTAGAAGATAACTTTTCAATCGAAAGATTTTAAAGACGGGTTTGGTCACCCATGAGTCTAAAGTGTGAAACCGTTCCTTGCTTTTTATGCAAGTACTATTCATACCACGAAATACATCGTTCCATAACCATAAACTTATAAATTATGAGAACGTTTTTTTTATGCACAACGGTTACCAAACCACCTTAGCGACCTGCTAAAAAACAATCTACCTTTTGTTTCCCAAAAACTAAACAAATATTATGTTAGGATAGTGAATCAAAGAGAAATACTCTTACTAGATACACTTTCCTAGCCAAAATTTTAGTATGGACATACTTAACTCTACCCTGATATATAAAAGGAATTATAAAATAATAATCTCCTGCATATCTAACCTCGCCCCAAACATAAAATGCTTTTTGGGACTTATGTTTAAGCTTTTTCTATTTTAACTTGTACTTTAAAAGTATTGTCTTTATTCCTATTTTCCAAATTGTATGTTAAAATTTTTAGAGCTTGTTTAGGAAAGATAATCAAGATGAGTTTTTTTAATACCTAAATCCACGCATCTATGATATAGTAAAAAGCATTATCCTAAAAAGACTTTCAGCTTGATAAAAAAAAAGCTCTCTAACCCGCGATCAACAAGTATAGAGAGCTGAATTAATAAAACTTTCGTTTCAAATTAACTAACCCCAAAATTATGAAAACTTTTTCATTAAATAAAGGGTTGGCGGGACTTTGGTATCCGTTTATTTTCGGGTTCTACCTTTTTTGTACGCCAGCCTTAGCAAGGAATACTTTGCTATTTTCAGTTTCACAACAACAAACACAAGTCAAAGGTATCGTAACTGATGGCAACCTTCCTCTTCCGGGAGTCAGTATTTCAGTAAAAAACCAGAAAAAAGCTGTGGCTACTGACTTTGATGGCAAATTTACAATAACAGTGTCACCACACGATATTCTTATTTTTACTTACATTGGTTTTAAAACAATTGAAATTCCAGTTGCAGGGCGCTTAGTAATTAATGTACAAATGAAGGAAGATGCCACTTCTCTTCAGGAAGTAAAAATTAATGCAGGATATTATTCCGTTAAAGAGAGCGAACGCACGGGAAGTATAGCACGAATTACTTCAAAGGATATCGAAACACAGCCCGTAACTAATGTACTTGCCACGATGCAGGGTCGTATGGCAGGTGTAAATATTATACAAAATACAGGAGTTCCCGGAGGTAATTTCGATATTAAAATCAGGGGACAAAACAGTATTCGCGTTGATGGCAATGCACCACTTTATCTTCTAGATGGTGTGCCATATGCTTCTGAAACAATTGGATACAATCAGACCTCTACTATTTATCCATCACCTACAAGCCCTCTAAATAGCATAAATCCTGATACTATCGAAAGTATTGAAATACTCAAAGATGCAGATGCCACAGCTATATATGGTTCGAGAGGTGCTAACGGTGTGGTCCTCATCACAACTAAAAAAGGAAAAGCAGGAAAAACAACTTTTACAGTAACTGCCTCCACAGGTGCCGGAACTGTAACAAAATTCATGAAACTCATGAATACAGAGCAGTATCTAGCCATGCGAAGAGAGGCTTTTAAAAATGACGGCATTGCCTACAATTCATGGGATTATGATGTAAATGGAACATGGGACCAAAACAGATATACCGATTGGCAAAAGGAACTTATCGGTGGTACAGCCAGCATCACAGATCTGCAGGCTGCGATTTCAGGGGGATCTGAAAAAACACAGTTCCTGATCAGTGGAAATTATCATACACAATCCAGCGTATTTCCGGGTGATTTTATTTATAGAAAAGGCGGTTCGCAATTCAATTTAAACCACCGCTCAGAAGACAATAAATTCAGGGTTACGCTCTCAGCCGGATATAACAGTCAAAACAATGATCAGCCCGCCTTTGATTTTACCTATGATGCCCGCTCACTCCCTCCTAATGCACCTGCCCTTTATGATTCTAATGGTGAACTAAACTGGGAAAACGGCACTTGGGACAATCCGCTTCGGAACCTTAATGCTGAATTTGAATCTAAAACAAATGACCTTATTGCCAATTCCGTATTATCATATGAAATATCTTCAGGTCTCTTGATTAAAAGCAATTTTGGATATACTAATTTAAGCACTGTGGAAACCCGTACAGCTCCATCGTCTGTATATAATCCTGCCTACAATATCAGCAGTGCTAATTCATCACTTTATCTAAACAATACAGACCGCTCTTCCTGGATCATAGAACCACAGATAAGTTGGACAAAAGAATTAGGTTTAGGAAAACTGGACCTGCTCGCAGGATCAACTTTTCAAAATCAAACTACCACCCGGTTGTTTCAGTCAGGTACAGGATATAGTTCCAACAGTCTGATTTATAATCTGGCATCTGCTAAGTACATTAATGTACTACTAAATGATGAAACCATATATAAGTATCAGGCCTTTTTTGGACGTATTAACTATAGTTTCGACAAACGTTACATCATCAACCTTACAGGCAGGCGTGATGGGTCAAGCCGTTTTGGACCAGGCAATCAATTTGCTACTTTCGGTGCCGTAGGTGTGGCATGGCTCTTCTCAAATGAGAATTTTCTAAGAAACAGCTCATGGATTAGTTTTGGAAAACTAAGATCCAGTTACGGAACAACCGGTAGTGACCAGATTGGCGATTATCAGTTCTTAAATACCTATACTACTACAGGGATAAATTATGGAGGAAATGTCGGCCTTGAGCCAACCCGGCTTTACAATGCTGATTTTGGTTGGGAAACCAACAAAAAACTAGAAGCCGCGCTTGAATTAGGTTTTTTTCACGATAAAATATTTACAACAGCTTCATGGTATCAGAACAAATCATCTAATCAGCTCGTGGGAGTCCCACTGCCCGGAACAACTGGTTTTACCGTTCTTCAGTCAAATTTAAATGCCGAAGTTCAAAACAGCGGTTTGGAACTGACACTTAGAACCAATAACTTCAGTAATGCAAATTTTAGCTGGACAACCAGCTTCAACCTAACCTTTGCCAAGAACAAACTTCTTAGTTTTCCGGGATTAGAAAGTTCTCCCTACAGCCAGAAATATCGCCTTAATGAGCCCTTAAACATTGAGCTTGTCTACGAGTATAAAGGGGTTAATTCCCAAACAGGTGTCTATGAATTTGAAGACATTAATAAAGACGGTAAAATTACTTTTCCTGAAGACAGACAGAAAGCTGTCGATCTTAATCCAAAGTATTACGGCGGTCTGCAAAATCAGCTTCGCTATAAGAACTGGAACCTCGATTTTTTATTTCAGTTCGTCAAACAAAAAAACAGAATAAATCCAATGGGATTTGCAGGACAGATGTCCAATCAGCCTATTTCTAAAATAGATCGCTGGCAAGAGGTCGGAGACATCCCTACTTATCAATTGTATACAACCGGTAATAATAGTGAGGCTGTAACAGCAGATTATTTATACGACAGAAGTGACGCCTCAATAACGGACGCTTCATTTATAAGAGTTAAAAACATCTCGCTTTCCTATCTATTACCCATGAGCTCAAACACAGTGCAATGTAAAATTATGCTGCAGGCTCAGAATCTTTTGACTTTTACCAAATACAAAGACGGCGATCCTGAATTTACCTCGTCCGGATACTTACCGCCTCTTAAAGTGACAACTGCAGGTATTCAATTAACATTTTAAAACATACTTTATGAAAACATTTTATCATATAGAAAAGCAAATGTTGTGGTTAGGAATATTGTCTTTTTTTATGAATTCCTGCGATTCTTTTGTAGAGGTAGATCTTCCCAAATCACAACTTACCACTGTAACCGTGTTTGAGGATTATGCTACTGCTGATGCAGCCCTTACGGACATATACGCAAAAATCAGGGATAAGGGCTTACTAACCGGCAACAACAGAGGGCTGTCAAATCAGCTTGGTAACTACACAGACGAGATAATTCCTTATGGTACACCTTCAAATCCAAGTTTGAACTTTTATAACAATAGCCTTTTAGCTGAGAATTCAGATATTGCGCAGTACTGGAACGACTCCTACAATCAGATTTATGCTGCCAATTCTTTAATGGAAGGTATAGAAGCGAGCACTAAGCTTTCAGACCAAAATAAAAAACAACTTAAAGGAGAAGCTCTTTTTATTCGCGCACTACAGCATTTTTATCTGGTCAATCTCTTTGGAGACATTCCCTACATCACAGTGACCGATTATAAAAAAAACAGTACAGTAAGCAGAATGCCTGTCAATCAGGTATATCAGAATATTATAAATGATCTGGAAAGTGCTATTGCTTTATTGCAAAATAATTACAGCGAAATGGGAAGAATCCGCGCTGACAAATATGTTATCCATGCCTTTTTAGCCAGAGTTTACCTCTACACTAAATCTTATCCTGAGGCTGCCAATGAAGCCTCGGCAGTTCTTAACCAGACCGATTTGTTTGCTTTGGAAAATATAGACCAAACCTTTTTAGTGGATTCAAAAGAGACCATCTGGCAGCTGCAATCAGCAGAAGCAGGACAGAATACACAGGAAGCATCAACCTTTATATTCTTATCTGGTCCACCTGCAATTGTAGCTCTAAATGATAATCTTGTAAATTCCTTTTCAGCATCTGACCTGCGATATTCCAATTGGATTAAAGCGGTCAATGACGACACCTCAACATGGTACCATGCCTACAAGTATAAAGAGCAAAACTTTACTTCGATCTCTAAAGAATATTCGATTGTTTTCAGGCTTGCCGAACAATATCTTATCAGAGCCGAAGCACGAGCACAGCAAGGTGATCTTATTGGTGCCAAAGAAGACTTAAACAAAATCAGACATCGAGCTGGTCTTGATGATACTTCGGCAATCACTAAAGAAGAAATCTTGGATGCTGTATTAAAGGAGAGACGATGGGAATTCTTTACCGAGTATGGACATCGTTTTTTCGATCTGAAACGCTTCAATCAAATAGATGTGGTGCTTTCAGGCAGTAAGCCGGGATGGAATGCGTCTGATAGTTTATTCCCTCTCCCTCAGAGTGAACTAAGTTCAAATCCGAATCTTCGTCCTCAAAACCAGGGATATTAAAATCGTTTAAGATCATGAAGTACGCTACTCAAAAATATTTCAGTCATATGAACGGTATTTTATTACTAAATATCCGTTTACCTGTTTTTTTAATTTTATTTTTTATTTTGCCATTAGTAACCTGTCTCCTTTGGGGGCAGGTGGTGCAAAAAAAAGATCTCACTGCTGCTGATTATCACCTGTGGGGAGCTCTGAGTCTTGAAAAAATATCTCCTGACCAAAATTGGGCCAGCTATAGTATGACTTACGATAATACTATTGACACACTATTTGTTCGTAATACTATAACCTTAAAAACCTTTAGCTTCCCGGGGGTACATCATTCCATATTTACTAAAAATAATACTTTTATATATCTAAATAATCAGGAACTAAAAATTTTAGAACTAGATACAGGAAAGCAGCGAAGTATAAAATCAGCGGATCATTTCGATTACTCAGCAACCGCCGATCTTTTGATAGTGACAACAAATCTGCCCGAGAACAAAAAGAAACTAACCATTCAAAATCCAAATGGTAAAGTAATCAGAGAAATAGATTTCGTTACAGGTTCTTCTTTAAGTCCTGACCAGCAGCATCTGATTTACGGAACATTTATAAATGGCAAACATTCCGTTATCCTTTTGAATCTAAAAAAAACGGAACAGGAAAAGTTGATTCTAACCAATCACAGTGACAGAAGTTTTGGCTTTACATGGCATAAAGATGGAAATGCAGTTGCTTTTGCAACAAAGTCAGATTTGATAACTGAGACATTATTGTTTTATTATACACTCGAAAATAAAAAGTTATTTAAGCTTGATTTGGCGCTAGAATTAAACTTGCCAAAGAATACCTTTATCCCTTCAGACTTTACTTTTAAACTGACAGTCTCTGATGATATGCAGAAAGTGTTTTTTACAACAAAAATAAATAGTCAATTACTAGAGAAAAAAAACAGTACAGATGTTGAAGTATGGAACGCAAATGACAAATCCCTGTTTGTGGAAAAGGTAAAAAACGGATCATTACTAACTGTCCCTAGAACTGTACTTTGGCTTCCGGCATCAAAACTGGTCAAGCAACTTACCACAAACGAGCTTCCAAAAATGATGCTTTCAGGGGATCAACAGTATGCTCTTTTATTCAATCCCAAAGAGTACGAACCCCAATTCAAATTGCAGCAGGGACTTTCCGACGTCTATATTATAAACCTGAATACATTTAAGAAAAGACTGCTTTTAAAAGAACATCCCTCAAATAATTTCGAACTTACTGTATCAACGACTGGAAAATATATAGCTTATTTCAAAGAAGGCAACTGGTGGATTTATACTATTGCTACAGCAGTACATCATAACATTACAAAGAATATTCCAACCACATTCAGGTCTGTTGATCCGCACTATTCCATTACATCCAAAAAAGCCAATGCAGGATGGAGCAATGATGACAGTGAAATTCTACTATACGACGACTTTGATTTATGGTCTGTAAAAGCCGATGGATCCTCTTTTCGCAGACTCACACATGGACGAGAATCAAAGATAAGATACAGGCTGGCTAATATCCCCGGCAAACAGCTTTATACTGGTCTCTACGACGGGCAACAGTCCTATAACTTTGACATAGAAAAAGAGCTTTATTTGCATGGTCAGGGAGACGATGGGAAGACTGGCTATTTCAGATGGAACACAACCTCTGGCGAGAAGGCAATTGTATATAAAGATTCACATATCGATCAGCTGGCTTATAGTTCACGTAAGGAATATCTGTACTACAGGGAACAGCGATTCGACCTTTCTCCTCGGGTAATGGTAAAGAAGAAAGAGTCTGATCCTGTTTGTGTTTTTCAGAGCAATCCGCAGCAGAAGAATTATTTCTGGGGAAGCTCTGAATTGATCGAATATGAAAACAAAAAAGGGGTAAGATTGAAAGGGGTTCTACGTTACCCCGCTAATTATGATGCCCTGAAAAAATATCCAATGATAGTACATATTTACCAAAGGCAAAATCAGGAGCAACATAAATACATTAATCCTTCATTATCTCTTGAAGATGCGGATAATGATGCCATTTGGACCACTCAAGGCTATTTTGTACTACGACCAGATATAATAACAGAGCCTGACTTTCTTGGTTATTCAGCACTGGATTGTGTCAGTGCAGCTGTAAATAAGGTTCTAGAAAAGGGGCTTATAAAATCCAATAAGATTGGGCTTATTGGACACTCCTTCGGAGCTTATCAGGCTAATTTCATAATCACCCAGACGAATCTTTTCGCGGCAGCCGTTTCAAGTGCGGGCAGCAGTGACCTGAACAGTTTTTATTTTACACTGGCCAAAAATTTTTATTTCCCTAATATGTTTCGATTCACCGACGGGCAGTGGAAAACTAGCAATACCCCCTTTGAGAAACCAGAAGTTTATCAACTAAATTCCCCAATCAATTATGCAGATAAAATCAATACACCGCTTTTGCTATGGAGCGGAAAAGAGGATTATAATGTAGACCCGCATCAGAGCATGGAGTTTTATTTTGCCCTTCGTCTTCTTGGCAAGAAATGCATTATGCTTCTGTATCCTGAAGAAGGCCACGGGATCTCAAAACCAATTAATCAAATCGATATGATAAACCGTGTTCAGCAGTGGTTTGCTTACTATCTCAAAGATGATTTATCGGCACAATGGATAACCGAAGGCGTGAAATAAATTTTAAAATAAACTAAAAAAGCAATGCAGTTCCGCTTCGGAACTGCATTGCCATTTATTGAAACCTCAAACCGTTAGTTTGCTGGTCGAAACAATACTTCATTACAGTTCCCTTGGGCATTTTTACCAAATGCCTGTGGTCCTGTTGCGCCGTTTAAACGGCAGACTTGGTTTCCGCTCGTCTCACAATTCACCTGAATATCGCAGGCTCCCTGTGCATTGAGAATATATCCCATTTTTGGTACAAGGTTTTTTTCAGTACTCTGCATGGACATAGTAGCAAATGCTCCGGTAATTCCCAGCGCAATAACTGCTGCCGGCATTACATTTTTTAAGAAAGTTTTCATAATAATAAATATTAAATTAAAAACATGATCTACTTTTTTCTACAGGTGTTCGATCTGGCTTCCTGACATTGGCCAATGTATTTTAATGCTGCTTTTTCAATCCAGCATTTTTATTTCTTTTTTTTAATATATCTCTAAGCTTATAAACAGCCAGCTCATCACTCATCAAAGCATACAAATTAGTATCTGTAACTATAAAGGATTGAAGCTTTTTATCCTCAACATTGTAGATTGCAAAACTCAGCAAATAAGCTTTTTTATTCAGGTCATATACATCAATTATCGCAGCCTGTTTCCATAATTTCCTATCTTCAAAACGTCCTTGAATTTTGGAGTTTATAAAAAGCAGGTTTGCATTTACAGCAAGATTTGCATTTACGGTCATCGGAGGTGTTGCCATTCTTCTCTCTGTATTATCCTTGAAATAAGCTACCTTAATTTGAGCATGCGATATTGTATCAATAGTATGACCGCGGTATAATAAATTTAAGTTTTCATCTGCAACCATAAATTCATTTCTGTAATAATAGAGATAAATCATCCGTTTCATTTTTTCACTATAGGCAAGCATCCCGTCAGTATCAAAAACACCATCTATCTGTTGTTGTAAAAGTGTGTCGTTATAGATAATCTTTGGTGATCTTTCGGTTTTAAAGGTGCTTAAAATGTGAGCAGCATTCTTACCATTATTAGACCTGAATAATACAGAAGTATTATCCACAGGCTCTGCGATTGTAAAATAATGCAGACCTTTTATTTCGCTGATCACTTTCCAATTATTTGTCCTTCCCCAAAAAATACAGGGAACGGTTCCATCCATCAAATAAAAGTAAGATCCTCTAACTAAAATTTTGATCCTTTTAAATGCTATATCTTTTGGGTTAAAAGAGATTTTAAATGTCTGTTTAGTCTGTAAACCAGAATCAAAAACAATAATATGCAGTGGATCTGTGTAATTCCCAAGATAAACCTGATTGCCTCTGCTTCCAGCAAAATAATACGAATTGAATTTCAGATTTACTGTTTTTTGCAACATAATCGGATGTTGTGGATACCTTCTGATAAACGGATTTTCATGTTGCATAATTTGTTCCGATGATAAAAACAAAACAACAACTGTTATGATACTAAGTGCAACTGAAACTATAGTTATTTTTATCCCCACAACCGGTCTTGCAAAGGATTCACTTTCTATGCGTATATTATGTTCTAACAGAAGAGCCAACAATCCTAACAGTACAAAAACAATATTAAAAATCAGATGTACATCCCAGCTCATTTTCTCCAATATACCACCACAAGAACAAGGAACAAAAGAACTGTAATGGAGTACAATAAAAATATATGCCGTAAACATGGTCATAATACTTACTGAAGCAAGTAGCCCCCAGTTTCTAAATCTTTTAACAACCAGTAACAGTACAATCAATAATTCACTCAGCGGTACTATCCAGAAAATCCAGGAAGCAAAAGCGCTTAAAAGAGGAGACTGTCCAAGTTGCAGATGGAAGTTCTCATAGTCGAGTAATTTGCTCACTGCTGCATATACAAATAGAAGTATATACAATAGACAAATTGCGTCCAGAATTACACTCTTAATCTTTATATTCAGTTTCATGTTTTCTATAGATTTAAGCTGATATAATTAATGAATACTAAATCGGTATCATTCATATGAAATTTTTATTCTAGTTTTAAGTTTTGCTGTTATTCACCTAATAAATCTTAACAACATAATTTAAATTTCCTTAAACCCTAAAAAATGAAAAGCATTTTAACTGTGATTCAATTGTTTGGAGTTGGGGCGAAAACAAAATTACAACAGCTTGTTTTATAGTACGTTATCAAAATCCGACATCAATTTGTCAAAATCCGATATTTTAGTTAAAGTTTTAATAAAAACAGTGGTAAAATAAATTTGATAATAAAAAAGGGTTCAAATAAACAATAATTGTTTATTTGAACCTCTCATGTTTTCGTGCTTTTTTTAATCTGTTATGACTTTCCTGTCTCATTTAATGTGTTGAGCTTTTCACTAAGTTCTATAAGCCCTGCTTTTAGAAGACATTCCTCTCCAAACAGTTTTAAATCCTGTAGATTATCTTCTGAAACACTTGTTAAGAGTATCGATGGTTTATCATCTCCTTTAGCTGCTAACCCACGTTGAATAACATGGTTTAATAACAACACATTTTTTCGTGAAATTTTCAAATCAATCTTCACTACATCATTCATGCTAGGGATACTAAGCACAGTATCAAAAACCTTGGCCACATCATTTGTTGTCATAATCTTCACATTTTTAATTAATAATTTATTTATACAAAGGTATAAAGCTAGTCCTAAAATGTCATGGACATAATATGTCCATCATAGGTAAAATCCATTTCGCTTACTTAATTTTGTATCTGAAATATCAGGAAAGGGTAAAATGAGCAATCAAAAACCTTCTCTAAAACGGTCAGGATTTTGTTGTTTTAAAATTCATTTATTGCTGTGAAAGAGCACGTTTTTCAATCTAAAATCCAGAGGATAATTTGACGTTATAGTTAACATTTTACATTAGTTCCGAATTATATGCAGTGTGCACTTTCTTTGAGTTTTAAAAATAAAAGTCAAACAGATTTTATAAAAGGATATTTAACTTTAATGACTTAATGGATACAGTATTAAATTTCCGGAATACTACAATTAATACATCACATAATATAAAAACAGTCTGTAAAAAGAGAAATTTAAGTTTTGAGTGTTTTAGAAATATTAGAATGTCTAAAGAACATCTTAAAGTATCAGCAAGATTGCAACGTTCCTGCAATCGGCCAGATGTCCGGTTGTTAAACAACCGATCTGTCTGCTCTACACTCGGAACTCGTGAGCAGTGAAACTACAAGGATAAAAAAAGAGTTTGATAACAATGAAAAAGAGAAATGATGGAAAAAGAAAATTCAAACAGAACACGCATAGTCGGATTACGCTTTACACCCGAAGAGTATGTGAAAATTGAGCGCAAATGGAAAGCCAGTACTTCCCGTAAGCTAAGTGACTACATTCGCAGACACTTATTTGACAAGCCTGTTACAACTAAATTTCGTAATGAATCCCTTGACGAATTTATGCTAGAAATTATACGGCTTCGAGGGGAACTAAGTGCCATTGGAAACAACTTTAACCAGGCAGTAAAAAAGCTGCATACACTGAATCAGATTCCGGAATTTAAAGTATGGATTATTAGCGCTGAACTAGATAAAAAAAACCTATTGGAGAAGGTTGAAGAAATCAAGCAATACATCCAGCAAATTTCGGTAAGATGGTTGCGATCATAAAAACCGGACATTCGATACACAGTATTTTTAACTACAACGAAAACAAAGTAAAACAAGGAGTAGCAGAATGTAT
This sequence comes from Flavobacterium plurextorum, assembly GCF_002217395.1. Lineage (GTDB taxonomy): Bacteria > Bacteroidota > Bacteroidia > Flavobacteriales > Flavobacteriaceae > Flavobacterium > Flavobacterium plurextorum. The sequence continues at coordinate 66,907 of NZ_MUHD01000006.1, forward strand.
CGGCGAAGGAAATTATCCTTTGGATGCGGATAAAATGAGTGATACTATGAAACTAAACCGGTTTCTAAAACAAGCCGCTTTAAATGACAATGTAAAGCGTAGCAGCGTACATATATCGCTCAACTTTGATCCGTCTGAAAACTATTCAAAAGATAAACTGATGGAAGTCGCTAATTCATATATGGAAAAAATTGGTTTTGGACAGCAGCCTTATCTGGTATACCAGCATCACGATTCAGGACATCCTCACATTCACATTACCTCCATAAAAGTAAGAGCAGATGGAAGTAGAATTAATATGCATAATATAGGCCGCAATCAATCTGAAACGGCAAGAAAAGAAATCGAAAAATCCTTTGGACTCGTCGTAGCTGAGGGACGTACAAAAAATCAGAATATCGAACTTCAGCCTATTTCAAAAGGCAAAGTCAGATACGGAAGAATCCAGTCCAAAAAAGCAATTTCAAATGTATTGTCTCAGGTTCTTTCGTCTTATAAATTTGCTAGCCTTGCAGAGTTCAATGCCGTACTCAGACAATATAATGTTTTGGCTGACCGGGGCAATGAAAATTCAAGAATATTTAAAGCTAAAGGATTAGTGTATCGCATACTTGATGAAAATGGAAAACCTATTGGAGTACCTATAAAGGCTAGTGACTTTTATTATAAACCAACTCTAAAGTTTTTAGAAGAAAAATTTAAAACCAATACTACCAATCAAATTTCAGATATCAGAAGGGTAAAAAATGCTATCGATATGGCTTTTTTAAGAACGAAAATATCACTTTCAGAACTGGTCAAAATACTGGAAAAAGAGGGAATAAATACCGTTTTTAGAAAAAATACAGAAGGATTACTTTACGGAATTACCTATGTCGACCATACCACAAAATGTGTTTTTAACGGCAGTACACTGGGCAAACAATACAGTGCAAAAGCAATACAGGAACGTTGTACATCCATTAATCCAACCGAGCAAAAAAATCCAAATTTGATTAGTACAAAATTACACGAAATCACATTTGAAACGTCGAAGTCGGAAATTATTGCAGGACTTTTTGGTGATGATTTTAGAGATAACAAATACATAGGTACCGATAACATAATGAGGCAGCTATGGGATATGCTTACGCAATCTGAACAGACGTCTGCTTACCTTCCATACGAGCTTAGAAACAAAAAGAAAAAAAGACGAGGACAGTCTAATAATCGATAAAATTTAAATTATGGCTATGCAGACAGGAGAAAACGAACAGGCACTGAGAAAGATCTTGGATATGACAAGACTCATTAGTATTATTATTTTAGTAATCCATTTTTATTATTACTGCTACGCTGCCTTTCAGCAGTGGCATCTGGTCAGTGGGTTTAGTGATAAAATTATGGGAAATATTTACCAGACAGGATTGTTCAGTAATTTTCATAAATCTAAACTTTTTGCACTAGGATTTTTAATCATTTCCTTAATTGGTGCCAAAGGGCGAAAAGATGAAAAGCTGAATTACAAAACAGCTTTGGCTTACATCATAACTGGGATTCTTATTTACTTTATAAGTTGTCTTTCACTTTACCTGGAAATTGAACTAATGCTGGCAGCAATTGCTTACATGACTATAACTTCCATTGGATTTCTTCTGATGCTTACTGGTGGTACATTACTCTCGCGTATTATAAAAAACAGGCTCAACAGCAAAGATATTTTTAATAAAGAAAATGAAACTTTTCCTCAGGAAGAAAGACTTCTGGAAAATGAATATTCTATTAACCTGCCGGCTCGCTATCATTTAAAGGATAAGTTACGGGACAGCTGGATAAACATTATTAATCCCTTTAGAGGATTGCTTGTTTCAGGCACTCCTGGGGCAGGAAAATCCTATTTTGTCATACGTCATGTTATTACCCAGCACATCCGTAAAAAGTTCACCATGTTTGTCTATGATTTCAAGTTTGATGACCTGACTAGAATTGTCTACAATAATTGGCTTAAATACAAACATCTTTATCCGAAATTACCACAGTTTTATGTTATTAATTTTGATGATCTGACCCGAAGCAACCGCTGTAATCCTTTAGAGCCTTCAGGTATGAGTGATATTACCGATGCCTCAGAATCAGCTAGGACTATTTTGCTCGGACTCAACAGGGAATGGATCAAAAGACAGGGTGATTTTTTTGTGGAATCACCGATTAATTTTCTCTCTGCTATAATATGGTATTTACGAAAATACAAAGACGGCGAATTCTGTACGCTTCCCCATGTAATTGAGCTTATGCAAGTTGATTACGATGATCTTTTTACACTGCTCCGAACGGAAAAAGAAATAGAGGTGCTTATTAATCCTTTTGTCAATGCCTACCTAAATAATGTAATGGACCAATTGGAGGGGCAGATTGCTTCAGCAAAAATTGCCATGGCAAGGCTTTCCTCACCACAATTGTATTATGTTTTGTCCGGCAGCGATTTCACATTGGACATCAATAATCCAGACGATCCCAAGATCGTATGTATGGGTAATAATCCACAAAAAATACAGATATATGGAGCTGTATTGTCTCTTTATGTAAACCGATTGGTAAAGCAGGTAAACCAAAAAAATAAACAGAAAAGCAGTTTGATATTCGATGAATTTCCAACTATTTATCTCAATAATATGGATAGTCTAATTGCCACAGCCAGAAGTAATAAAGTAGCAACTTGTTTGGGGATTCAGGATTTTAGCCAGTTGCGTAAAGATTATGGACGGGAACAGGCGGATGTGATTATGAATATTGTTGGGAACATAGTCAGCGGACAGGTTACAGGAGATACTGCCAAGCAATTATCAGAGCGTTTCGGAAAAATCATGCAGGACAGGGAAAGCCTTTCCATTAATAGTGGGGATACTTCTATTAGCCGGTCCAAACAATTAGAATCTGCAGTACCGCCGTCCAAAATTTCCGGACTTAGTTCGGGTGAATTTGTAGGTATGGTAGCGGATGATCCGGACTGTAAAATTGAACTCAAAACATTTCATTCTGAAATAATAAATGACCATGAAGCCTTGAAAAAAGAACAGGATAATTACGTCGATATTCCTGTCATTCGAAAAGTCGATAATTCGATGGTACAACGAAATTATCTGCAAATAAAAAAGGACATCAAGGATATCATTTATACTGAAAAGGAAAGATTATTAAATGATATTGAATTGAGCCATCTGGTAATTAAGAAATGATAATAAATAAAAACTTAAACTTAGAAATAATGATACAGGAAGAATTTACCGATATAATCCAATTAATAAAACAATCCAGATCAAATGCTATTACAGCAGTTAACACTGAAATGATCAATCTGTACTGGAATATTGGACAGTACATCCACAATCGTATTGAAACCGAAGAATGGGGAAAATCAGTTGTGAAAGAACTGGCCGATTTTCTGCAGAAAAGCGAACCGGATTTAAAGGGATTTTCGGATAAAAATCTTTGGAGAATGAAGCAGTTTTATCAGACCTATAAAGCTTTTCCAAAACTCTCAGCACTGCTGAGAGAAATTAGCTGGACCAATAATCTCATTATTTTAAGCAGGACCAAGTCAATCGAAGAACAGGAATTTTACCTGCGCCTTTCAAGTCAGGAGAAATTTAGTTCAAGGGAATTGGAAAGGCAGATAAACAGCGGAGTTTTTGAAAGAACAATGATTGGAAATTCAAAAGTCTCATCAGTGATGAGAGAATTACATCCCGATATCGCAAATACCTTTAAAGACAGCTACATCTTTGATTTTTTAAACCTTTCTGAATCCTACAGCGAGAGTGATTTACAAAAAGGTCTGATCAATCAGATGAAAAATTTTATTCTTGAATTAGGCAAAGATTTTTTATTTATAGGAGAAGAATATAAAGTTCAGGTTGGACATAGTGATTTTTATATTGATCTGGTATTTTATCATCGAGGGTTGCAATGTCTTGTTGCATTTGAGTTAAAATCAGATAAGTTTAAACCCGAACATTTGGGGCAGTTAAATTTTTACTTAGAAGCTCTGGATAGAGATGTGAAAAAGCAAAACGAAAATCCAAGTATTGGTATTTTATTATGCAAAGACCAGGATCACGCAGTTGTAGAATATGCTTTAAGCCGAAGTCTCTCTCCAACGATGGTTGCAGAATATAAAATTCAACTGCCGGACAAAAGACTATTAACACAAAAGCTGACCGATCTTTAATTAATTTTTAAGAACCGTATTATAAACTACTATAATTCAAACTCATAATACTCTCCCTCTGTAAGATAATGGACATCAAAATTCCATTTTTCAAAAACACTTTCTTCATCGGATTTAAATATTCCACGCAGTATTTTATTGTCGTATGTAAAATAGAATTTATAGTGTGAGTTTATTGACCTATTTTTATTTCTTATTATCCTTGCCATTGATTCTTTAGTAGGTAAATAATCTTTGTTAATTCCATTAACACTCATTAAATAATTCTCGCAGTCAATAAGATCATAAAGTTCATTAGAATTATTTGCCTTACTTCCATGATGGGTTACTTTAACCAAATTACATTTAATTTTATTATTTTTAGAATACCCCATTGTTTTTAGACTCCTTACTATATCCGAAGGATGTGAATCTGCAAGCCACAAAATTTTCTTTCCTTCAAAAATAGTCAAGACACTAATACTACTGCCATTTTCAACAGATGTATCTTCATCCCAAAAATCAAGATCAAAGTCGTCTAACCTGACATTATAGTCATATTCTTTGGGTTTCTTGGCCTCGCTGATTTCGCTAGATTCATTTTTTTGAAGTGGAACTATGGGTAAACGATACTTCTCCCGAAGTTTATTAATTTTTTCAACTGATGGTGTGAGCACCTTAAATTCCATACCAAAAATAAGGGGAAGGGTAATTTCAGATGTTATGTCAAAGTTTTTAATTTTTCCTTTCTGATTCAAATAATTATAGAGTTGGTCACCCTGATCAATACTTTTTATTTCACTGATTTTTTTTTCATCAGAAATGACTTTTAAAGCAGGATATATTCTCGGGGGGTTGTAATACCATTCTTCAACAATATCAGTAAATTCCCCTCTTTTAATTGTAGTAAGATATTTTATTACGCCTCCAATATGATCATCATGAATATGAGAAATGAGCCACATATCAATAATTTCTTTATTGGTAATTAGTTTTTCAATCTCTTTCGAGAGAATATGGTTAAAGGTTCGTTCATATCCAGAATCAATAAAAATATTATGATTTTGGTTATCATCTCCTTTGTAATTAATTCGTGAAGCATCTCCGCACTCTGCTTGGTAAAAATATATTTTCATTTTAGTCTCTTTCATACATTAGCATTTCTCCTTTAACGATCCCGTTTTCAAGTGAGAAAACACCGCATGGAACTCCAAAATCATAATCCTGATTTCCTAAATCTGAAATTTTTTCTCCAAGTATAATCCAGATTATTTCCAGATTATGTTTAGTAAGAAATTCAACAAGTTTATCTTTGCGAATCAGAACCCCTTTAGGATTGATGTTTGTCACAACTAAATCTCCACTTGAATCTATAAAATCTCCATCGTTGGATGCGTACTGCAATCCTAATCCTTCAAATAAAGTCTGACATGGAATGTTGTATTCAAAATTTGCATCAGATTTATCATTTTCCATGCTTCCTTTTGCTGATGTTGTAGCAACAATAACTTTATAATCAGTGTCCCGAATAAATTCCCATTTAGTTTCTTGTCCTTCATCAAAATAAGCTGGCGACCAAAACTTTTCTCGATTGATTAAACGGCTTATTGTACCATGATTTTCAGGCATCCAAAGTCCGAAAAAATTTTTATCCGACAAGTATGTTACGATTGCTCGTTTATCTTTCTTTTTTACCAAATATGCTTGAATCAAATATTCTATATGTTTGTGGGGAGAAAAATATTTATCTTCTCCTAGGCTCTTGGGTTGTCTCCATCCAATATAATGCTCCAAATGTAACCACTCAACATCCTCAGGATCTTTTTTGACAATGACATCCTTACCCATTGGCAAGTCTTCAATTTGGAATGCCCATATATTAGAAGGAACGTTCCAATGCGTGTATGTAGGTTCTCCCCACCACTTTTTCTCATTGTAAACAATCCCAAGGTCATCTTCTATATTATCCTCATTGATGTTTAAGCTTGTATAAGCAGGATCTATATTTCGGGTATAAAGCTGCCAGGCTCCGTTATAATAATTATGTTTTCTGGAATCCCATCTTTTTTTCATTTCATAATTATCCGCTATAATTGAAAGAATTTCATAAAAAGCAATCCATTGGTATTTTTTGCCAATACGTTCAACTTTATTGTTATGGCGATTATTATAACTACCGGCTCCAGAGTCAAACTCACCATGTAAATCTTTTTTATAGCCTAGCTTAAATACTCGTTGCACAATCCAATATTTGATAGGAGCTGTAGAAAATAAAGACATGTTCCTATACTTTATTTTTATTTTAATTTGCATGTATGGTATTCCTATTCTATCTAACCATATTCTTTGTTCTGTAGCAAAAGTACCAAGGGCATTCTCTTGAAAATCTTCCAAAGATTTAATTTTTTCAGCTAATTCTTTTTCACTATCAGAAAATTCAGAAGTAAAATTTCTATCGCGTTTTTCACTATATAAAAAAATTAATTCGATGTTTTGTGAAATCAATTTAAGTATTTTTTTTTCACTTTTATTTAGCGATTTAGAGAAATTTTTCATTTCTTCATCAGCATTCTTTTTTAAAGGGGAAAATGAACTTAAAGCTGTATTCACAATTTTATTACCGAAATCACCGCTTATCACTGAATGATAAATTTGATTAAAAGAATTCTTGTACTGGATTTTTTCAGTCTTCTTATTATACGGAATCTCATATTTTTGAATTTCTTTCTTGGTTGGGAAAAATGGAACATTACTCTGATAAGGCGGACGTACTAATGTCATATCAAAATTTAAGTTTGTTTTTCGATAAAAAGCATATTCACATATATTTCTTGCATAATCAAGGAGTAATATATTTCTGGGCGGTTTACCATTTTTAAAAATAGAAAAATAGGTATACTTTGCTATTTCTGAAATCGATTCCTTTTGCGTCGTCCGGAGAATACAGCCGTAAGCAACAGCATAAAGTCTTTCCAGTATATACATATCATTAGTTCGCCTAAATACTTTTAGCGTAGAAATTAATGCTTGCGGTTGATTCTCTAGAAGATTGACCATGGCCTTTGTTGTTTTATCGCGAAGTTCCACACAGGTACTTGCTAAAACCCAGGATAAGCTTTGAGCTGTAAGTCGTGCTGTTTCATAATCCAAATTTGGAGAAATATTTTTTGTCCAAGCCCAGTCAATTAAACGTCTAATAGGAAAAGCACTTCCATAATCGTCATTACCTCCGAAAGCTAAAAGATATGATTGCCAGAAACTATCCCGTTCTGACATTGTATACTTTTTTAAACCATGGTGCAAGCGGTCACTATTTAATGGATGCCCAGGGATGGCGGTGAACTCTAGTAATTTATGAATCCAATCATCATTATCTACCAAAAAAACGGCACTTGATAACCAATCGTTTAATTTTTCAGAATTAATACTATCGATTGATCTCCACGTGAGACTTTTAAGAAAATAATTGCTTATCATGTGGGTATGGTTACGATAAGTGTCAAATTGTTTTTCTTCATCAATCATCCAGTTAAAAACTTCAAAAATCTCAATTTCATATTTTTCGGGGAGCAAAACTGCTATCGCCTCGATGATTCCATAATTATAGTACTTATCAAATAGAATGGCAAGAGGAGTATTTTTTTCAAATGCTGTAACTATTTGTTCTTTTGATTTGTAAGGTTTTAATAATTCTTCCGCAATATAAAAATCTCCAAATCTTTCATAGGCAAAATAGATTGTCTCTTCATGTTTATCTCTTACAGAGTTATAATTCATATTCTTTGTAAGAACATTTTCTTGGATTAAATCATGTAATAAATTAGGAAACCTTGAAAATTCTTCATCAAAAAGCTCTACAGCTTCTTGTAAGAAGAGAATTCTTTTTCCTTTTTCAAAACACAGGGCAGCAATTTTGTTAATCGCTTCTCTAACAAGAGTTGTACGGTTAGCATATTCAATTTTTGATAGCAATTTGATATTTATTGATGTAATGTACATATCAAAGACTTCTTTTATTCCATGAAATCCTAACGGAAAAGCTTTATCTGCAGACTCTTTTAGGCCAATACAGACTAGTTGCAGAAACAGAGGATTGGTAAATTCTGGAGCAAGAATTGGAAATGTTGGCTGTTTGAGCCCAAAGAAGTTACAAAATAATTTTAAGGCTTCATATTCATTACCTCTAAACCCCTCATGTGTTAAAAATGTTATTTCTTCGTTTTTACGAGTACTTTCCGGTATTACAAATTTAAAATAGGTTGAGCGTATTGTTAATACAAGCCCTATAAAAGGGTAGGTAGAAATTTCTTTTATAAATCCTGCAAGATTATCTGTCCATAAATCAGATGTTTTACTTTCGTTCACAGCATCAATAAGGATAAGAACTCGGGAATTTATCTGAGCCCCGATATCATTAAGACTGGTCAAAAAATCTTTAAAACTGCATTGAAGATCAAGCTTTTCAAGAATATTCGCAGATATGCTTTTAGTACTAGTAAAATTCTGTCCCAGTAATAGAATTGTTGGGATATCTTTTTTTATCCTCTCATTTGCTACATCTCCCAATAAATGCGATTTACCACAACCAGCTTCACCTTTTATAATAAGAAAAGGATTGTTTGCAAGTCTGATATCGATATCATTCTCTAACCTTCCTAAAAAAGTATTATTATCCCTACGCATTTCCCACAGCCTTTCAATTTCAGCACTATATGGTTCTCGATAATTGTATTCTTTTTTTATATTTTTTATTTCACTTTCTTTTTGTCTTCTAAGTTGATACAACTGATCTGTTTTGTCATTTGTTAGTTCATTAAATACATTGATTTCAATAAGAATCCATTCTGGGTCAAAGATTTTATCTGCTTTGAATTCAATGTCCGATAGCCATTGTTTAACTTTCTGACGAAATGCTACAAGTTTTTTTTCTATCTCGCCTACATGCTCATTTTCAAATAGAGTATGGTAACTTTTTTCACTGATCCAGTCGTCGAAAATTTTGAATGTTCTTGATTTGAAATTCTGATCTTTTGAAATGTCATTAAATTTCAGTGCTATAGGTAATCTGAAATTTAGTTTTTCATTAAATCTAGGACCTAGATTTTCAATAGCTAATTCTACTTTTTGCTTGAAAAATGAGGGTATCAACCCTTGTCCTCCCATAAATGAAAATGTGATCGGTGGAAAATAACAGTTATTAAGAAGTTCATTAAGAGTATCCAAATATTGACAATAAATGACTTTTCCCATATCCTCGGGTCTAAAACGAGTAAAAATCCCAAAAAGATATATTTCATCGTTTGCTTCTAGAAAAACTCCACTACCTGAAAAACCTTCTGTTGCCCATGAGTTATAATCTTCATGCAGCTGTAATTGAAATTTATGAACTTCCGTCATCTCTTGTTTCCAAGTCGGGAAAATCACATCTAATTCTTTACCCTGAGTAGCATTTGGAAATCCTTTAACAGCAAATTGATTAAAGGACTGCCTATGGTTTACACATAATATTTTAGGTATTTGTCCTATATGGGATTCTAATTCACTCTTATCAAAAACAAGTACCGCAACATCTTTATCAGCTTCCTTAAAAACTAATCGGTTATCGATTATTTTGGTTGTACTGTAATAAGAGTCATCTTTGGAATTATAAAAATCAATATTTATTTCTTCTAAAGGTTCTTGAAACCCATCTCCGTCTTGAAATAAGCAATGTGCAGAAGTAAAAATATAGACCAAGTCCTTTAAGTGGTCGTTATAATATACAATTCCTGATCCTATACAGTTACCAGTTACTCTATTTGTAAGTCTTATTGTAAGATTAGATATAATTTTATCGTCAGCATTTTTCATTCTTAATAAATCTTTTAAATTTTACTGTCACTCTTTTTATGAATAATAAAAATCACTATAAATCATGGACTTCAAGGCCATTTAAACCGTGTTCCAAAATCCCAAATAGTGTTTGAGAGTAAAATTGGGAAGTCCCCTCAATAAGTGCCAATTCGCTAACATTTTGGTTAACATCCATTCTTATACTTGCCTGATGGTTAAAGCGATCGTTATAAGTTGCAAATTGTCTTAATTGCATTGGAAGTACATCAGTTCCTTTAAACAGTGTTTTTAAATGACCACAATAACCCACATCCAGATTAAAAGTTTTGACTGGTAAAACTACATTATGAAATGTTCCGGTGTGTTTTACTTTGTTTAAGTCAATATGGGTTGACGAATACTTAATACCATCAAGGTTTTCAGAAACCCATTGCAGTAAAAGTTGGGGTATAATATATTCTGGTTTAAATGTATCTTCTGAATTTTTAACTTTAATTGAACAGCAGGCCACTAAGGGCCAGGTTAAAACCTTATATAGAGAAGTATTTGCATCTGCTCTTAGGGTATTATTTTCTAAACAACTATTATATATATCTGTAGTTAAATCTAGTAGTAGTAAATCATGTTGATTAACTAATCTAATTGCTTGAATTGAATCGATATTTGGCCTGCGCATGTCTTCCCAAGCAACATATATAGAATTTGCTGTGTAAAGAGATGGGAGCCCAGGAATACTAAATCTTTGTGATTTTACTATTCCACGTTTCTCAAATGGAATATGAAATAATTCGTCTTTGCTAAGTGGATAATTTCCACTGGCAGTTCTAATACGGAAAAGATTATTTCCTGATGGTAGCCTTGAATTCTTATCGAGATATTCGGTTATATTTATGGCTTTCATTGTATTCCTGAAAGTTATATAAGCCTGAGCCGGTTTACCTTTATAAAAATTATCAATTGTCCTGAGGAGCCCGTTAATTAGAACTGCAATCTTTTTTTTATAATCACCTACATCTCGATAATTCAAATCAGGATGTGATGATAACATTTCTGAGTTATCTACTAAAGTTTTAAAATCGGTTAATTTTGAAGCGATTGCATTTCTAAAACCTTCATTGTTATAATGAATTGGTACATTGGTGACAGGATCATTCAATAAGGATAATAATTCCATAATAGTAAAATTTTATTTTTTTTGTAATGTAGCTAATCCCGAAACTTTACTTAAATCAAGAGAAAAATTATCAGCCTTATGGTTTTTATATTCTAAATCAGTATAACCAAGAAGACCTGCAATGGTTTGAACAATAGGTTTACGTTTATTAGTGTCATCTCTAATTTTACTATGATAAAAATGTTCTTTTATGCCTATAATGGTATTTACATAGAAATACATTGAACCCTTACCATCAGAATTTTTTGACAGGTTACAATGTGTTTCAAATTCAGGGCTTATTATTATCATTTCAAGTATAGAATAATCTGCTTTTCCCATATGAACAGACTGTGAATGTTCTGTAAAAATTTTACTTTTTGCTGGAATTTCATTTTTTAAAATCTTTTCCATTTCTGGGTTATGCGTTAAAAAAAAGATTCCACACCTTTTTTCTTTCATAGTGTCTTCATTAACAATTAGATCTGGTTTTTCATGAAGCAGCATTAATAAAGATAAAGCAAGTTTTTTGCATATAAGTTCATCCGAAATTACTTTAATTTCCAAATTAATTTTACCAGCTATACTTACCAATATTTGAAATTCCTCATCGATAGTTCTGCATGATAGAAAAGGCAAACAATTCTCAAGTAGAGAGAAAATAAAATTTAAATCTTGATCTGATAATAGATCTTCAGATTGTTCTATTGCTAATCCGAAGATACTATATGAATATTTAGCTTTAAAACCGCTATCAATAATGATATTTAGGAATTCTTTAAAAAGTAACTTGCCCTTTCCTTTATTTTGCTTTTTACAAAATTCAACAAAAGATAAAAATTGCTGAATTATATTATTGTGATTATCTGAATGAGAAAAATACTTTTGAAATAAAATTCTAAAATTCTCTACAACAGACTCATCTGAGGAATCATTGCTTATTACCTCTTCAATACCATCAAAATCTTCATCAACAAATGCATCTTCGATTAATTTTGTAGTTAAAATATTGGCTTCTTTTTTTGCTCCGACAGATTTATACAGATTTATAGCTTTAGCTGTATTGCTTCTATAATTTTGGTTGTATTGTTTAATTTTAGCATAATAATTAGCACAATCTTCGTACGCCTGAGCCGCTTTGGTATTTTCTCCAAGTAATTCTAATATTTCTGCCTTTTCATTTAATGCATTAGCGATACCGTAATAATAATTTACTGCGGAACATGCGGTAAAAGATTTTTCAGCATATTCAAGACCAACTTCTAAATTTCCATCCGCTGCTTCAACACTCGCCAAAATCCAATAAACCCGGCCTTCATCTTTTTTGATATTATACTGAACTGTATAAACTAATGCCTCGTTATAAATCGCCTTGGCTCCTTCAATATTTTTCTCATCCCTTAAGATATTACCAAAATTAATTAAATTCAAAATTGCTCTGTCCTTCATCTCATATTTTTGACAAAGTTCTATTGCTTTTTTGCAATGCATTTTTGCTTTCTCAAATTTTTTCTTTTTTCGATAAATTGATGTTAGTGCATTTAAAATGATTACTTCAATGGAGAATTCAGTATCGTCACCTTTTATAATTTCCAATAATTGTAAACCATATTTCTCTGCATCATTATGATACGTATCATCATGAGCAAGACTTGAAACTAAATTAGCTAAACTGCTTATCATTCCTCTTCTGTCTCCAAGCTCTTCGAAAATTTCAAAAGCTTCCTTACTAACCATTGCGGCCTTTGTTGTTTCTGACATATCTACATAAATTTTGGCCAGAGTAACTAATAATGGAGCTTTTACTTCTTTATTTTCTTCTTTCAGATTAGAAAAAATTTTATCAGCCATTTCAGTTGCTTCAGAAATACATCCTTGTTCAACTAAATCAGCTGCTTTAAATATCAATGCAGCTGCTAGCATTTTTTTATTTTTTACCTTTTCAAGATAAGAAATGGAATGATCTAATTCCGAACGTGATTCTGCCTTATTTCCAAGTAGATGATTTGCATGGCTTAAATGATAGTATAAATATCCTTTCTCAATATTTTTCTTAACCTTACTAAGAGTTCTTTTTATAACTTTTACAGCAAAAAAAAGTTCTCCCCAATCTAGTAATCTTGGAAAAACATCAAACAAATATTTATCAACTTTTTCCGGAGCTAAGTCAATTAAGAGATAGGTTGCTTGAATTATTTCATCCTTGGATAAAAAGTAATCACCAAGTTTTATCAAATAATGTCCAAGTAGTCCTTTATCATTTATCTTATCTAAAACAAATTCTTTAAAGGTAGGATGAAAAATATGCAATGAACCATTTATATTGGAGACCAATGTAGATAAATTTTCAATCACTTTAGAAAATTCCAGCGGTGATGCAAACGAAAGAACTTCTGATAATTGTAAACTATTTATACTAAAATGAGGAGCTGAAATTAGTATTAAAATTTCTTGTTCAGATGTTTTTAAGTCGCTCCAAATTGCTTCTTGAAAAGCAATTAAACTTTCAGGCAATGAAGTAATTTGGAAGTTAGTTAAGTAGAAGAGGTACAAAGGATTACCTTTCGATGCTTTTCGGATTTCATTGAATTCTAAAGCACCAACTATCTTGCCATGAGAGTTCAAAAAAGTTTTTATTTCCGAATCGATAAAAGCTTTGCACTCATAAGTTATTACACCCGCTTTTGAAAAAATATTTTTGTTTCGGGTTGCATATAAAAATTGATTATTGAATTTTTCCAGGGGTATAATTTTTGCTACAGTATCCGAAAGCTGCTCGCAATCATCAATTATTATCGTAGCGCTCGTTTTTTGTAAACTACTTTGAAGCCATTCAACGGCTTGATCAACATCAACCACTTCAAGCAAATCGTCATCGTTTAGCTGACGAATTTTATTTATTAAATACGAAAAGATACTTATGGGAGATTTATCTTTAACAGAAATATAGATGACATTTTCAAGGTTTTTTGCAAACTGATATAATATGGTTGTCTTACCCATACCGGGTTCTCCATAAAAGATCAATTGATTATGTTCTTCTAAAACATCTTGAATTTTTGAAACCTTGTCTTTTCTCTCAATAAGTTTTTTTTTTGATAGTCCCTCGGACAATGCTTCAAAAAACGGTGTAGAATATAGTTCCTGAAGCTTCTCCTGTTTTTGCTTATTAAGAAGTTCAAGCATTTCAGGAGAATTATTTATATGCAAGCCTCCCGCTACATTATATATAGTATGGGCACTCTGTAAGGGTATATCATTTTTCATAAATTATTTCTGGTTGGGTTTATAATCTCCAGAGATATTTATAATATTTTTTTTAGCATTCTGAACTCCGATATTAAAGCCGTTAGTATTATTAAATTTCATTGTGGACACTTGTGTTAGGACAGATTCATTTTCTTTGATCCATTCTTTAATCTCCGAAAAGATATCTTCATTATATTTTTCCCCTGTTACTGATTCAAATACATCTTCAATGTCTCTCTGTGGTTTTGAAGTATTTACTGATTTTTGGCTGCATATAGTTTCTAAATAGGTATCAACCTCCGTCTCATTTTTAAAGAATTTCTTAATTCTTTCTTTTAAGGATGAAAAATCAATTGTGTTTTTTAAAACATCATAAGTAGCACTGGCTATAACTTTAGTGGCAATATCAGCTTTATAGGCCAATACAAAAGCACTCACTGCTGAAAAAATTGTAAGCATAGTTTTAAGGTTTATTAAAATATTGTTCTAGTTCGTTTTTATCATTTTGGATTTGTTGTATAATTTTATCTTCCGTATAAAAATCATCATCAGGATAATAGCTGTCAAATGATTCAAACGTAAATAAAAGGTAATCTAAAATATTGTTTGGATATCCGTGACCTGAAAAATCAGAAGTAAGATCAGCATTTTGCCTTAGTCTTTCAAATATTGTCAAGTTACAAATAGCC
This sequence comes from Flavobacterium plurextorum, assembly GCF_002217395.1. GTDB lineage: Bacteria > Bacteroidota > Bacteroidia > Flavobacteriales > Flavobacteriaceae > Flavobacterium > Flavobacterium plurextorum. The sequence continues at coordinate 82,016 of NZ_MUHD01000006.1, forward strand.
TGAACTATTTGATCATTTTCATATTCTTTCTCTAATTTTTCTCTAATGATTTCAAGCCATTTATTTTTTAATCTATTCAAAGTCAACGGAAGATATGACTTCATTTCTAAAAGTCTTCGTTCCCCAATTTCTTTTACTGGTACTTTTGGACGTTTTATCGTAGACTTTTTTACAAAATCAGATTGTTTTTTTACTGCGCGATATGAGACTAACATATGGTCTTCAGGAATATTATTTTCTTCAAAAAAGCTAAATTCTGTTTTAATAAAATGTTTTTTACTTTTTTTTATGATTTTTTCTTTCTCGACAATAACATATCCGATAGAAAATTGGTCTATATTATTTATATTATTTTTAAAAGTAAGGTAGTTTTTACTTAAAGTTGGAATCTCCTTGAATTGGGTACACATAATAGCAACCGGAGAAACTTTTTCTTTATGGCTTTTCGGAACCATACGATCAATAAATCTTTTTATATCAGGTGAAATTCCCATAGCATAACCACCTTCATTTGTTTCAATAAAATCCAAAGCTACAGCATCTCCATCTCCATTCGATTTATCAATCCAGTTTAATAATATATTAAAAAAGTCTTCAGCAGGTTTTTCATTTTCAAACATAAATGAAAGTGCTTCTGGCTTGATTAAATCCTTTTCACCCTTTGAAAACTCATAACTTAAACCGATACATTTTGCTGCTTTAAATAAAACTGAGAATTCAGGATCACTAACTAACATTAAGTGAGGCCTCAATCCATAATCAAATCCAATTTTTGAAAAATCTAATTTATTCATCTTAATATTTTCGTTTAATAACAAATATAACAATATTTAGATTACATTTTTTTATCGTTTAAACAATAACGTTTAATTCACGAGAATTTTAAATATTATCTCCTTCAATATTCTGAATAGCTAAAAAGAATGTTTTTTGTCTTTCTGCAGCTAGAACTTCACTACCTAATTTAGTTTGTATAGTTATGTCTTACTTCTTTATTGAGTTATAGTAGATGCTTTCACTCGAAACGGACTAAAAGGGCAGCTAAGATAGTGGCTCAAGCATGCTGCGTGCGCATAATGGCGGCGCTTCCTTGCCACCCTTCGGGACTTATAGCACTTGCGCATCCTTAATCCACTGGCATCTTGCTTTCTTTTTTTCCGTTTTTTCTTTTGAAAACAATTTTTGTTAAGGCAGGATTAGAGAAAAAGTAAACAGTAGTAATCTTTAAAAATTAAAATTATGGAAATCACAGGACGAGTAACAGGGGATGCGTCAGTTCAAAAAGTGAACAGCGAAAAACAAGTGGTCAATTTCAGTATTGCCATCAATGACACCTATAAGCCTAAAGGCAGTACCGAAGTAAAAGAAGTAACAACCTATATCAATTGTTACTATTGGCTGAATGCTAAAACAGCACAGTGGCTTAAAAAAGGAACACTCGTACAGCTCTTTGGGCGCATTGGTTTGAATGTGTACAATAACAGCGAAGGTACAGCAGTGGGTACTTTGACCTTTCATACCAATAACATTAAAATTTTGGTTTTTCCTAAAAAAGAAGAAACAGCTAAAGCCAGTTCAACAGTAAAGGAAAAGAAAGCAAAAAAAGCACAGGATGTACCTTTTTAACAAATATAACAATAACTTAAAATTTAACATCATGGCACATAATATAAATTACAACGAGCAGTCAGGAAAACACAGTTTTTTCAGCACTAAACAAACAGCATGGCACAATTTAGGACAGATCATTACCGATTATCCAACAAGCGCCGAAGCTATTTTACACGCAGGTTTGGATTATGAAGTAGAAAAACGAAAGTTGTTTACACCTACTTCAGCCGAAATTATTTTGGATAATGAAAGCATTCACAATAAAATAGAAGTCCCGAATTATTTCAGTACGGTGCGCACCGATAATGATGCCGTACTTGGTGTGGTTGGTAAAGATTACCAGATTGTACAAAACAGGGATGCCTTTTCTTTTTTTGATAGTATCGTAGGCGGTGACGGTATCCTATACGAAACCGCAGGAGCACTCGGAAAAGGAGAACGCATTTTTATAACAGCAAAACTGCCCGATTATATCAGGGTCGGTAATGATGACTTGATTGAAAAATATCTTTTCCTGACCACTTCCCATGACGGAAGCGGAAGCATAACTGCTGCATTCACGCCCATAAGAATAGTATGCAACAATACGCTGAATGCCGCTATGAACAACAAGACCAATACCGTTCGTATTCGTCATACTTCTAATGCTAAACAGCGTTTGGAACAGGCGCACAAAGTAATGGGCATATCCGATAGGCTCTCAGCGCAGATGGAATCCATTTTTAACCATTGGACAAAAATCCGAATCACGGACAATGAAGTTAAAAAACTAATACAGTCTGCCCTTGTTCCGAGCAAAGAAGTGCTTAAAACCATACAAGATGGTAAAGAGAATGAACTTTCAACTTGTTTTACCAATATGGTTGATAGTGCTTTCGAGTATGCTATGAACAACCCCACACAGCTTATGGAGACAACTAAAGGAACTGTCTTTGGTGCGTACAACGCCGTAACGGGCTACTTCCAGAATATGAGAAATTACAAAGATGAAGAAGCCAAATTAACCTCCCTTTTGATGGGTGGCACAGCGCAGATTCGCACACAATCGGCTTTTAATCTTTGTGTGGATTTTGTAAGTAAAGGTTCAGATGCTTTGATTCTGAATTAACCAATCAGGAGAGGCAGAAACTGCCTCTCCTTTTAAACCCTGACAGCATGATACAGATAGAAGATAAAAACGGAGAAAATGTAGAGGTTAACAATTTAAACCAAGCAATAAAGCAGGCAGATTATTTCAGAAATTTTTCCCATACCGATAAACTCTTTGAAAAGTTTGATAAGAAACGACAAGCCTATTGGCAGGATATGTATGAAAAACTTATAAAAATTAGCGATTTAGAGGTAAAAGAAACAAAATAGTAAAGCAATGGAAACCAATTTTTTTAAAGCAGTCCTTTCTTTGCAGGTAGCAGGGAATTGGAAAATAAACATAGCTCGGGAAGATACTGACAGGCTTATCGTATCGGTACTATTCTTTAACGATGCCATTGGCGATGATGCCCGTAAAAAAGTACCGCCTATTCTGCTTAAAGGTACGGCTGAGGAACTTGACAAAGGATTTTTTGAAGTGATTGCACAGCCTGTACAAGATACCGCACAGCTTTTTGCCAATATGGAGCAGTTCCTTAAAGAAAAAGAACAGGCAAAAGTGACCTCGCAGATGGAAAAAGACAACATTCTGAAGATGGACAAAGAAAAATTCGAATTGCAGAAACAGTACGAATCTGCTATGAAAAAAGCAGAAGAACTTGAAACAGCAGGAAAGTTTAAAGAGGCATGGATGAAAGTCCCGTCTGCTGAACTTTATCCTGAGTATAAAGACATTATTCACACCCGCAAAGCAGAGCTTTCCGATAAATTCCCAATAGACCTTTTCAATGACCCTAATACAGAAGAGCCATGTTAACAGCCACCACCTTAGAACGCATATTTATTTTCAGGGATAAAGAAACAGAGATAAAACTCGCTGACCCATCCCCGTCATTCAGTCCCGAAGCGGTATTGAACTTTTATGCCCAGACCTATCCAATATTGACAACCGCATCCATAGAGGGACCCGTTATAAATGATGATGCCGTGCAATACAAATTTGTATCACAGATTGGAACAAAAGGATAAACCATGAAAACGATAACGATAACAGGCAGTATCAAACTGCCCAAAAATAAAAAGTTATGCAGACTATACAGACAGTTAGGGACATGGGCAGAAAACGCAGACAGGCTTCCCGATGCACAGGAAGTAAAAAACAACCCGAACAGTTCCGCTCCACTCGACCTTTTGCCGATGGTTTTTTAAGACATTCCTTTCTGCCGGTATTCGAAATGGGTAAAAAAGTACCAAAGCCAAATCAGGTGGAAAAAGATTTTTTGAGTTCGCTTGCTGTTCTTTCCAGACTGTATGGTTTTAAAGTTTTGGACACCACAGGCAAATCCTATCCCTATAATATACTCTTGGCACATTCAGATGCGCAGAAACAGCTTAACGGTTTGGGTCGCGATATTGAATTGTCAATTATACAGGAAAATGATGGGAGTGTAAAATTAGCAACCAAACATATTTATAATACTTGCAATACGCTGTACTATATTCCTGTACTGCCCCTGTACAGGCTGTTACAGGACAGCAGACAAAAACCAACCGCAGAATTACTGCTGTCTGTTTTTGCTTATCTCTACCATATTGCAGGGATTCCCTATTACAGGGAAGACAGCAGTTGTCTGTATTATCATTATGAATGCATGGAAGAATGGCTCATTGATGAGTTGGAGGATGAAGAGTGCCAAGGTGGAACTAGTATGATTTCAGAATTAAACACGGCTTCTTATTATGGAGATGTGATGCACCGCAAAATGTACAATACCTATCATTTGAGTGTTTTTGAAAAACGTATCGGCAATTATAAATGCAATAACCGTTTCGAAAAAGAATGTCTGAGCGTTGCCAAACAGGCATTGGCACTAATGCTCGAATATCCTTCAGGTACAATTTTTCAAAATACATCGAATCGGGAATTTGAAAGTGAGGAAGGGATTATAAGGGCAGAACAGTATATTTCTTTTATCGCAGATACCGATGGAGTACTTTATGAAAATATCGCACGGGTAATCAATGATGAATTTAATGAATGCTCCGAAATAGAAGAACCTACACTCCTGCAGATTTATGATACCCAAAACGAATTAACACCTAAAGCACTTGATTTTGAATACAGGCTCTTTCCGCTTCTAAATGATTTATGCACCCTTTTAAACAATATGCCATGAGAGATATAACCCAAAAATTCGGAAGCCTATACAATCCTGTAAAAGCCTTTGTAGTCTATCAGAAAAATTCCGCTGAAAAATCCATTTATGTGGAAGCGTATGACATGGATAAAAATGGCTGTCCCATAAACGCCCATCCCTTAAACCTTAAAGAAAGTACACAGCTCGCCAGTGCCCTTGATACGTCAGACGAACTCACACGTAAATTTCTAAAACCATCAGGACTGTTACCTAAAAATGTACTGCATCTCAATCCTGACCATAACGGTTCTGCTATTTGGTTCACGCCTGCCCAAAAAGTCAGTTTGTTTTTTGTGGAAAGTTTAGGGATAAAAAACGGCGATGCATTCGTACCGCCTTTGCTGTGGAAAGCTTCTAAAAGCACCCTTTATATTTATGCAATGGATACCGAAACGCAGATAAACGAACAGACTAATTTATATCATGCACCCTTTTTTAATGTATACACCGATGGCAGGGTCTGTATGGGAACGGTATCAGTTAACATAAAGCCCAACTGCCATTTGGAAGAGTTTATGTCACTTTGGGAGCAGTATTTTTTTAACAGCTATTTCAGTCACCTCATTGGAAATAAAAGTCCTGTAAAAGGAAACATTATTCAGCTTTGGCAAAAACTTATGGGTAGCGATAAACCGTTTCCGATAAAATCATTACTCAAAAATGATTTAACAATTAAAAATATACTATCATGAACACACAAAAAACAATACATTATACGCACAATTACCTTATAAATCCAACCAATCCCATAACAGTAAACCTGATTGGCGCAGGAGGAACAGGAAGCAGGATGCTGACAGAACTCGCAAGAATGAACCACAGCCTTATTGCTTTAGGTCATACAGGATTGCAGGTCAATTTATTTGATGATGATGTAGTCACTAATGCCAATCAGGGACGCCAGCTTTTTGCTGATACTGAGGTCGGACTTCCTAAAGCCGTAGCACTCATCAACCGCACCAACCGTTTTTTCGGAACGAATTGGAAAGCCGTAACAGAGCAGTTCTCAACAAAGAATCTGAAATCCCTGCCCAATCGTGGCAGGGCAAACCTCTATGTAAGTTGTGTGGATACCGTATCGGCACGTTTTGATATTGCAGATTTCCTGCTGAATTGTAATGTAAACAGCGATTTTGAACGTACCAAATCCCTATATTGGCTTGATCTCGGCAATGCTCAAAATACGGGACAGGCGATACTTTCTACCATCAGCGAAATTCAACAGCCTGATTCCAAACTATACAGGACTGTGCCGAGTCTTCCGATGGTAACTGATGAATTTAAGGAATTACTGCAAGCGCAGAGCGATAACAATGAGCCGAGCTGTTCCCTTGCCGAGGCACTCGAAAAACAGGATTTGTTTATAAATGCCACACTTTCCAGTATGGGAGCATCACTTTTATGGAAGTTGTTTCGTGAAGGAATGACTGGTCATAGAGGATTTTTTCTGAATCTGGGAAGTTTTAAAACAGAACCAATAATGGTGGGCTGATGCCCGCCGCCCCGCAATTGAGCTTCCTACGGGCGGGCAATTGCGGGGCGCTTTAAAACGGAACAACATCGTTAGTTATATTGCTCATTACCTAATCGCAATATAACTAACGATGTTTGTGTTTTAGTATTTTATTTTTAAACACTTTCGATAATTGATAAACCACTCTATAAGTTAAATAACAATTAGTGCAAAAATCGTTACCATTAACCATCTAATATCAAAATCAATTAACCACTGAAATTGGGTTTAAAATAGATAGCAAATTTAGAACTTCGTCCTTAAACAATTCATGCAAATTAAATAATAATAAACACTTTACAACATAATTACAATCATATTTCAGATGCTCTTTCTACACTAAAATTATATGATCAATCTACTCCGAACCTCTTGCTAACTGTAGTCAAAAAAATGGTTTGTTTATCATTTTTTTTATTAAGATTGTCAAGCCTCTTATTATTTTACTTGTTGACATTATTAGTTTGTGGCAAAATCTTGGAACAGTGATTATTTTAAAAATAGACATTAGTATTTACAGGAGTTACAGTATTTAGGTTCGAAAATGTATTAAACCTCATAAAAATAATTCACAAATTGGTTAAAAGGGCACTCTACAAAAATGTTAAATCGAAGCATTTAGCATTTTTGTATAACTTTGTTCTACATTCTATAAGTTTTAACCTGTATTAAAAATGATTTTGATATTCTTTGAGGCTACTACTCAGGATTTAAACCATTGTTAGATAAATACAAGCACGGCTTCCAAATACTTGTTAATAAAATTTTAAGACAAATTAACTTTACTAGAAAATAATGATTGCTTCAAAAATATTTTAAACACTTTAAGAAAAATATTTACGTAGTATATGCATTTGAAATTGTATTAAATATTTGACTTACAATAATTTAACAAAAAATTATAAAGAATTTTAAATATATTGTATATCTATAGTTTATAGCGATTTTATAAATACTTGCAAATATTTCAAAATCTAATTTTTAGTAAAAGTAAAAGTCCTTAAAATTAACGCTGATTATTTTAGCAATTGCTTAAATAATTAAATAATGTATATTTGCATCATGGACAATAGTACTTGTATACGACAAAAAGCAGATATTAAGCAAATAAACAGCTGTAAAAATAGAGTATCTGAACTCAATGATTCTTTTGAGCATTTATCAAATGGAATTGAATTAGCGGGTAATAATGTTAGGCTAAAAATTCTCTTCTTACTTTATGAAGAAAAAAGATTATGTGTTTGTGATATAAGTGATATTCTGGATATGAGTATTTCTTCAATATCTCAACATCTACGAAAATTAAAGGACAGAAAACTTATTGAAACTAAAAGAGAGGCACAAACAATTTTCTATTCCTTGACTGTGGAATACACAAAAATTCTGCAGCCATTTTTTAAAATACTTGAAGAAAATAAAATTTTAGAAGCGATATGAAAACAGTTAACAAACTAATTGGAGCTGGATTTTTCACTGCAATTGCAGCATCCTTGTGTTGTATAACTCCTGTTTTGGTCCTGATTGCCGGAACAGGCGGACTAGCTTCAACTTTTTCCCGGCTTGAACCTGTCAGACCTTATTTTATCATTTTTACCATTTTAATTATTGGCTTTGCATGGTATCAAAAGTTAAAACCTAAAACGCAAACTAATTGTGAATGCGATGCTAAGGAAAAACCAAAATTCACTCATTCCAAAATGTTTCTAGGTATAATTACTGTATTTGTAATTGTTATGTTGGCCTTTCCTTACTATTCATACATTTTCTATCCAAAAATAGAAAAGCAAATCATAGTAGCAAACAAAGCCAGAATCCAAAAAGTGGAATTTTCAATTAGTGGGATGACTTGTGCAAGCTGTGAGCAACACGTAAATCACGAAGTGAATAAATTGATTGGAATAATAACTTCAAATACCGCTTATGTTACTGGAAAAGCGATTGTAGAATTTGATAACTCCAAAACCGATATTACTGAAATTGAAAAAGCAATTAATTCAACAGGATATTCTGTGACTAACAAAAAAATAAAATGAAAATCATATTACAATCAATAATTACCTGCCCAAACTGTACACACAAGAAAGAAGAAACAATGCCTATTGATGCCTGCCAGTTTTTTTATGAATGTGAAAATTGCAAACAGGTTCTTAAACCAAATCAAGGCGACTGCTGTGTATACTGTAGTTTTGGAAGTGTTGCTTGTCCGCCTATTCAGCAGGACAAAAAATGCTGCTAACTGATAAAATAAACATACTCTTCTGCTGCTATAAAGCTGTTTTAAAATAAGACGAGCTTTTTTTAATCACAAAAGCTATAAAAAAATGAAGCATTGCTTTTTTATAATTCATAAAAGATAGTTGATAAAATCATTTAAAGAAACTTCTAATGAAATAAGTTTATCGTAAATATTATCTATAAATTCGCAAAGTGAAAATATTTGCAACAATATTATCGTTTATTGTACTGTTTCTTTCAACGGTACCGTGCTCTGCATATGCTAAACACTCAGAATGCAGTGTAGAGAAAAATTGTGAAAAGAATTCACATGATTGTGGCAATGATTGTAATGGAAAGTGCTCTCCGTTTTATTCCTGTGGAAGTTGTGCTGGCTTTACAATAAATTTTAATTACATAATCGTTAATGAAAAATTAGAATTTAGTTCTGATCAAATGGTGCAGGTATTGTCATATGATAAATTTGTTGACTCTTCTTTTACCTGTAAAATTTGGCAGCCTCCAAAAAACGCTTAATACAATACACTTTTGTCTTGTTTGATTTAGATCATTCAAGCATATTATGTTTATTAATTATTAAGAAAATTAAATGTTTAAATATATTTTACTGATTGTGGCAATAGCAACTATTGGCACTGCACAAGCACAGAATAAAATCAAATTCCATCTAAAAGATTATACCAGTAATGAACCAATAAAAGGTGCATTGGCAAAAATTGAAGAAACTAATTCAGTTTTTACATCAGATAATGATGGAAATATCATTATTGAAAATCTTCAAAATGGAGATTACACATTATCTGTAGAAGGTTATGCTCCAAACAAAACGCTTTTTAAAGCACCTTCAGCTGTCAATTTTATAGAAATAACATTGCAGAGCAAGGACCAAGAAGCTGAAGAAATGAAAGAAATAATAGTTACTTCAACCAGAGGAACCAGAACAATCAGCAATATTCCGACAAGAGTTGAATTTATAGCAGGAGAAGAACTGGAAGAAAAAGCAAATATGAAGCCGGGGGATATCCGTATGATGCTTAATGAAAGTACCGGAATCCAGACCCAGCAGACTTCAGCTACTTCAGGAAATTCTTCCATTAGGATTCAGGGATTGGACGGTAGATACACCCAGATTCTAAAAGACGGCTTTCCAGTTTATTCAGGTGCTTCAAGCGGACTGGGATTGCTGCAGACTCCTCCATTAGATTTAAAACAGGTTGAAATAATTAAAGGTTCTGCCTCTACCCTTTATGGAGGCGGAGCAATTGCAGGTTTGGTTAATCTTGTATCTAAAACCCCAACTGAAGAAAGAGAATTGCGGTTTCTAATTAATGGGACTTCTGCCCTTGGTTTGAATATTAATGGTTTTTATTCACAGCAGTTTGATAAAATTGGATTGACTGTTTTTGCATCTCATGATCGAAACGCTCCTTATGACCCTGCTGACATACAGCTTACCGCTATTCCGAAATTCGAACGTTTTAATTTTAATCCAAAGCTTTTTGTCAATTTTAATGAAAATACTAAACTAAATTTTGGTATCAATACCGTTTTTGAAAATCGTATCGGCGGGAATATTGACTATATCAAAGACGAAAGTAAGTATCCTGACAGTTATTTCGAAAAAAATAAAACGCAGAGAATAAGCACTCAGTTTACCCTTACTCATAAATTTAATGAACAGGAATCTATCACGATTAAAAACAGTTTTAATAATTTCAGCCGTATTATAACTATTCCTGATTATATTTTTGACGGTCTGCAGAACAGTACCTTTTCTGAAATCAGCTATTCTAAAAATGGAGAAATTGCAGAATGGGTCGCCGGTGGAAATTTATATACTGACAAGTTTACTGAAAACAGTCAGACAGCTTTTCCATTAAGAAACTATAATCAGATAACTTATGGCGCTTTTGTTCAGAATACCATCAAAGCTAAAGAATGGCTGGATATCGAGACTGGTCTTCGAGGTGATTATGTTGTTGATTATGGATTCTCATTTTTACCTAGAATCTCAGCCTTATTTAAAATAAATCCTAAACTTACTTCTCGGCTTGGCGGGGGTTTAGGCTACAAAACACCGACTATTTTTACCGAAGAAAGCGAGCGTATTCAATATCAAAATGTACTTCCTATCAGTAGTGATTTCAATAAACTTGAAAAAAGTTACGGTGTTAACTTTGATGTAAACTATAAAACTAAAATTACCGAAGATATTTCATTATCATTGAATCAATTATTCTTTTATACCAATGTCGATAATCCGCTGATATTAACTTCGCTTCCTAATGACATTTATCAGTTTGTAAATGTTGATGGATATTTAGATACCAAAGGAACCGAAACAAATGTTAAATTAGGATATAAAGATTTCAAACTATTTGTAGGTTATACCTACACTGATGCGTCTATAGTTAGTAACGGAACAAAATCTGAAAATCCTCTAACTGCTAAACACAGACTCAATAATGTTTTAATGTATGAAGTGGAAGATAAGTGGAAAGCCGGATTAGAGGCCTATTATTACAGTGCTCAAAAATTAAATGACGGCACAACAGGCAAAGAATACTGGATTTTTGGTTTTATGGTCGAAAAACTTTGGGAGAATTTTTCAGTGTTCGCTAATTTCGAAAATTTTACTGATACCAGACAAACCAAATTTGGAACTATTTATACCGGAACTATTTCAAACCCTGTCTTTAAAGACATTTATGCTCCTCTTGATGGATTTGTAGTAAATGCCGGCATTAAAATTAAAATATAATTCCAGCAAATAAAAACAAGAGCCTGCCGGATAATTTCTGCAGGCTTTATTGTTTAAAAATAAGTAGAAATTCCCAAGTTAAATCCATCGGTGACAGCGGGTGGATTAGAAAAAATATCTCTTTGTTTTAGATAACGGTAATTAAGGCGGATCACCGTTTGAGAGGTTGGTCTAAAACTAACAGCCGGCATTATACTCCATAAATCTTCTCCAATATTGCCACCTGTTTCTTCAAATTTTCCCACATTCCAGTCTACATATTCTAATCTGCAGGCAATATTTACAGTTGCTTTTTCCCAGCCCAGAATTGTTTTTGTCAAGATGGGCTGTACAATATCTATAAAGCCTCCCTTTTGTTTATTTCCGAATTGTTGAGAATAAGTTTCGGGAACATCAACATAAATCCAGGCAAATTCTGTTGTGATAAAGGTTTTGACTTTTGGCAGTGTAGTGTTAAAATCCAGGGCGAAAACAGCTACACGTCTTTTTTTGTCAATAACAATTCCATCATCCTTAAATTTGTTATAAATCCCACCCATATATGAAATTCCAAGTTCACCTATTTTATTATTTCTAAGGGCTATTTTTCCGGTAAATAAAGGTTCGCCGCTATTTATTTCTTCAAATCTTTCAGGGTTATTTTTTGCTGCTGGCAAGAAAGTTTTATTTTCAGTATTTTCAATTATAGAATTATCAAAACTTCCTGATAAATAAGCTTCATATCCAAACATCCAATTTTTTGTATATTTTTTCCCAAAAAGTCCCACTCCGGCATTACTAAATGTAGCGGGTAACATTTGAGTTGATGAAATTGGCCGATCGGTAAATTCCCATTTAGGACCGTCATGGTTTTGATTAAAAGAACCAATAGGATTCAATATTATTCCCGCCCTTAGATTTACCAAAGGATCAAATTCAATGTCTACAGATGCAAATTCAATTGCAATTTCTTGTCCTCCTTCTTCAAATTCAATTTCACTTAAAAATTTCACTCTTTTACTAATGGCTGATGACATGAAAATAGATAATCTTCTGGCTTGAAATTGATGACCTTCTGATACTCCATCTGTGGTTAGTTTTTGCCAGTTCATTTCAACATACCCTCCAATAGAAATTGGTGTTTTGTTTATATTCAATGTTGGTCTATTGTAAAGAGCATCCATGTTTAAGATGCTTTTTACTGTATCTTTTGGTATTCTTTTTAATAAACCAGGATCGATCTGTGCAGAACAATTTATATAAGATAAAAAAGTGAGCGTTAGCAATAATGTTAGTTTCGATCTCATTTTAAAGATATTATTAAAATATTATTATCTATCGTTACAGGAAATCTTCTCAGGTCAGTATTTGCAGGGCCACTCTCCAGATTTCCACGGTTACTGAATTCACTTCCGTGCGCAGGGCATTGCAGTTTATCTCCAAACACCTGCAATTCGGCGCCCTGATGCGTACATAACATAAACATGGCGCAATAATCCTCTGCATTAAATCTATATACACAAATAGGAGCTTTTAATATTTCATTTTGAATGATAATATACTTTTTGAATTCTGTTTTTGTTCCAGTTTGAATTATGAAATCAGAAACAGGAACTAAAAGATCGGACTCTTTTATCTCTCGTGAAATAATCTGTGAAGAAGAACAGCTTTGCAATAAAGTTGCTCCGGTAATTGTTGCCAAACAGCCGAAACCGCATGTTTTTAAAAATTGTTTTCTATCCATTATTATAATGATTTTATAAATTTCAGTAAAGCCTCTTTATCGTCTTTAGAAAGTTTCTCAAATGAATTTCTGCTTTGTTCCCCCTCACCGCCATGTAATAGTATGGCTTGTTCAATAGTTTTTGCACGGCCATCATGCATCAGGAATAAGTTTCCGCCTTGAGAATTTTCCGAAAGGCCAATACCCCAAAGCGGCGGGGTTCTCCATTCGAATGTTTTGGCACTTCCCTCTGTGTAACCATCATCTAATGCGCTTCCCATATCATGCAAAAGCAAATCAGTATATGGAGCAAAGGTTTTATAGGAGAGTGGTCCTATACGGGAATAACCTGTTTTCAGTTCTGATTTATGGCAGCCTGTACAGTTTATTTGGTTAAAAATATTTTTACCGCGAATAACAGCAGCATCATTTTGATTCCGCTGGATAGGAGCTTTTAAGGTATTCAAGTAAAAAACAACATCATTGACTTTTGCAGTTGAAATCTCTGGGTCAATTTCTACATTAGAATAATGATCAATGGGGTTAAACAAAGAGGTAATTCCCATATCCTGGCTATAGGCATTAACAGTTTGGTGTAATAAATCAAATGCAGACGCTTTTTTGCCATACCGGCCAATATATTTACCATTTTGGGTTATTGCATTGGAAGTTGGAATTGAATAATCAGGAATAGTAATCCAGTTTACAGTACCTGAAATACCATCACCATTACTATCGTCCGGATCTGTCATCTGAATCAGATCAGTATCAGAAACATATTGTAAAAAACCCAAGCCTGTAAATGCAGGGGGGGTAAATTTAGAGAATGTTGCCCCAGCTGGGATTTGTTCCGGTAAGTAACCTGGTAAAGCTCTGTTTTGAAGTTGTGGACCTCCTTGATTTAAAAATTGATTTCCTGTCTCATCAATTTGTCCAAAACGGGTAAGTGTTGTAAATAAATGCCCTTTTCCGTCTCCCGCATGGCAATTGATACAGCTCGTCCCAACAAATGTTGGTCCCAGACCTGTTTCCCGGGTAAAAACTTCGTTTACTGCTACATCACCTCTTAAGAATTGTGCAGATTCAGAATTAGACAAACCATCAATCGGTCCATCTAATAATTCATCATCAGAGGGTATTTCAACATAGCTTGCATCGCAAGAAAATAGGAAAAAACAAATGATTATCAACAAAAAAGATTTGTTTAAAAAAACATTTAAATAATTCATGATTTTATTTTTAGGCAAAGCTAAAAAAATATTTAGAAATACAAATTTTTATCCCTAAAATATTTTAAGACACAATATTTTTTACATTTTATAAATAATAAAAGTTAATGATAAACACACAATGAATAAGATAAAAACAAAAAACAATTACTGCATAAAACTCTATTTGCTAATCTTATTTACCTGCTATAATAAAAAGGATTATGTACTGTTTTAATATTCATCTCAAATAATAACTATGGATTAAAAAAAAAACTTATTTTTACAGCCTTGAAACTTACAAATACCATATTATCAATTATCTTGCTAATACTTTCGTGTATGCCCTGTGCAGATATGAAAGTAGCTTCATCGCATACTAGAACGGAATTCGGTTCTAACCATGATGATGATCATTCTCATAACAACAAGCGCGATTTATGTTCACCATTTTGTATTTGCAGCTGTTGCGGCTTGCAAATGGTAAGTTTGTCACAAACCTTTATTGACTTTCCAATACCTTTTAAAGGAATTAAAATACAATTACCTACCTATAAATCGATTTTTGCTTCCAATTTCTTCGGAAGTATTTGGCAGCCTCCTCAATTAGTGTAATAAAGTCCGTCCTGACACTTCGGGATTCGGGTTAGATTGTGACTGCTCACAAATAAAAGCAAAACTACTTTTGCTGATTTTTAATTCATTATAATATTTTCAACCTTTAGCAAAATGTAATCTTCAGCTTTAGGAACAAGCTTATATGTTTATTTGCTTTAATTCTATTAGCTTTTGGCGGCTATTGCATAAACAATTCTCACTTTATTTATTGCCTTTTACCATATGGAGGCAAAATCATTGTGTGAGTACTTACAATTTCTTTTAAGCTATTGAATAGCAGTTTGGTTATTATTAATTTTTAAATAATTGTAAAATCATAAATCTTGAAAATTTTAATGATAATATCCTTTGTTTCTGTGACTTCAAATAAAATGTATTTCAAATAATCAAAAATATACTTTTCAAAACTTCCCTACACTAAGAGATAAAATAGTAAAAGAAGGAAACTTTGAAAGGTTTAATTTAAATAATTCTATTGTAAATTATGTTCTATAAAATTAATATATCACCGCGTTACAATTTACTTTTTGCATTTTTGTACTGGTTTCTTACATTCTCGTTCATTTTGCGTCTAGTACTCATTATTTGGCAGTACGACGAAGTTTCTTTTAATTTGTTTGTAATTATTCGAACACTGTTAACTGGATTGTTTTTTGACATAGGTACTATAAGCTATGTCTTAATTCCTTCACTACTCTATTACTTTATCTTTCCTAATAAATGGATTGGATCATGGCTTGATAAAACCTTAGTTTGGTTTTTCACTTCTCTAATAATTTTTATATTAGTTTTTACTTTTTTTGCTGAAATTACCTTTTGGGACGAATTCAAAACAAGGTTTAACTTTATCGCTGTAGATTATTTAATTTACACTCACGAAGTAGTTGCTAACATACAAGAATCATATCCGTTACCAATGCTTGTTTCTGGCGTTTTAATGATCACTTCAATCATACTTTTTGTTTTTTATAAAAAAAATATTATCAAAAACACATTTCATTCCAAAGTAAGTATTAAAGACAGAATCATTACGTTATCGACTGGAACTGCAATAACATTATTTTTTACATTTTTCATCACAAACGAACAAGCAGAATGGTCTAAAAACCGATATAATTCTGAAATTTCAAAATCAGGAATTTATTCATTTTTCGCAGCTTTCAGAAACAATCAAATGGTGTACAATGAATTCTATACTGCTATAAATGACAAAATAATTTTTGATGTTATTAGAGGTAAACTAGGCGATAAAAGCAGCAAATTCCAATCGGAAGGATTATCTATTTATAGAACAATAACAGATACAACCAACAAAGAGCCAAGTAAGAAGAATGTAGTTTTTATTCTGGCAGAAAGTTTCAGTGGAAGTTTTATGAAAGAGTTTGGTAATACACAAAATATAACACCATTTTTAGACAGTTTAGCGCAAAAAAGTATCTTCTTCGAAAATTTATACGCTACAGGAACAAGAACAGTTCGTGGTATGGAAGCGGTGACGCTTTGTATTCCGCCAACCCCGGGGCAAAGTATTGTCAAACGTCCAGAAAATCAAAACTTATATACCATTTCAAATGTCTTTAAAAGAAAAGGATATAACGCTAATTTCTTTTATGGAGGCGACGGATATTTTGATAATATGAACGCCTATTTTGGCGGAAATGGTTTTACCATCTACGATCGCGGACGTGGTAGTATATTGAGCGACAAAATTAAGACAATCCGAAATAACATCAATGATGATGAAGTAACTTTTGAAAATGCTTGGGGAATTTGTGATCAGGACATCTATTCTAAAATGATTAGAGTGGCTGATGAACATCACAAGAACGATAAACCATTTTTCAATTTTGTAATGACAACTTCTAACCACAGACCATTTACCTATCCGAACAATACTATAGATATTCCATCGGGAACTGGTCGTGAAGGTGCTGTGAAATATACTGATTATGCGATAAAAAAAATGTTTGAGAAGGCTAAAAAGAAACCTTGGTTCAAAAATACTGTTTTTATAATCATTGCCGATCATTGTGCCAGCAGTGCTGGTAAAGACGAAATAGATGTTGCCAATTATCACATTCCGGCATTTATAGTAAATTTTCCAGAAGAACTAAATCAAAAAGTGAATAAACAATGTTCTCAAATAGACTTTTTTCCAACTTTTTTTGCAATGATGAATTGGAGCTATGAAAGCAACTTCTTCGGTAAAAACGTATTGGAATCAAATTTTGAAGAGCGAGCCTTGGTAGGAACATATAGAAAATTAGCCTTAATGAAAAAAGATAAAGTAATGATTTTATCCGATCAAAAAAAGCAGACTTTTTATACATGGAATAAAACTGATAATAGTTTAAAGCCATTACCAATGAATAAATCTTTTCTTAATGAAACAATTTCATGGTATCAAACTGCCGATTATTTATTCACCAATAAACTCTTAAAGTAATGATATACATTCATTTTATTGTCAATCCAATATCAGGCAGTGGAAAACACAATTTTGCCAAAACCGAATTAGAAAAATTTTTTCCAAAGAGCATTTATAAGATTGAAGTTGATTATTCAAATTATAAAAAACACGCTATAGTACTTACCCAAAAGGCAATTACCAAAAAACCCCACTATGTTGTAGCCTGTGGTGGGGATGGTACTATAAACGAAGTAGCGTCTTGTTTGATCAATACTGAAATTAAGTTGGGAATCATTCCAGTTGGTTCTGGAAATGGTCTGGCTTCAAATCTAAGTATTTCAAGATCATTAGAAAAAGCAACAGAAATAATACGTAAGGGTAAAACAAAATTTATTGATGTTGGAAAAATAAACGAACATTATTTTTTCAGCAATGTTGGTGTTGGAATTGATGCATTAATCATAAAGAAATATGAGAGATATAATAAGAGAACTTTGATTTCTTATGTTCGGGCTACAATAGCATCAAGCATTGATTTTAAACCCATTCAAGCGACACTATCATTTAACGGTAAAATTATCGGTACAAATGCCTTTATGCTTTTTATTTCTAATTCTAATCAAATGGGATATGGAATGACCCTTACACCTAATGCAGATTTAAATGACGGTTTTTTAGACTTAGTAATTGTTCCAAAACTAAGTTTTTTGGATAAGCTAACCTTCGGTGTGTGTGTACTAACAAATACAATTGAGAAATTCAAAAAAGCAAAACACATATTAATCGAAAAGATAAACATAGAAATGCCAAAGAAAATTTTCTTGGACACACAAATTGACGGCGAATTACACAACTTAAAAACCAATAAAATTGAAATAGCAATAATAAAAAATGGTTTAGAGGTTCTGATACATTAGCTTTAAATGAATCAGAAATTAATTAACATTTAGGTATTTGCCGGGTTAATTTCGATTGTTGCTAAAGCCTATAAAATTTCGCATTTGAAGCTATGGATAAAGAAAACAATTCTGCTAAAATCAATCCCTATATTTCTTGGATTTTAAATTAATTACGCATTGCAATATGGTAAAACAAAGAACAAAAAAACAGAACAAACCAAAATTTCAACCAAAAACTAAATCTAAAAAGCCAATCACAGCGTACGCAGTGATTCGTATTATAATTATAATTTTAGTTTGCTTAATTTTGATATTAGGGATAGTGGCAAAGTTTATTCACTATTTTAAGAATCATTGGAATTAATTAGTTACAATAAATAAAAATTATTACTTTTACTGTCTTGAAATTATCAATCTACATATTATCAATTCTTTTGCTAATACTTTCTTGTATGCCTTGTGCAGATATGAAAGTGGATAGTTCTGCATATGGTAAAACAGCATTGGCTTCTAACCATGAAAAGCATTCTAAAGATACAGCACATGATTTATGTTCTCCGTTTTGTGTTTGCAATTGTTGTGGTTCACAAATGACAACTTTTTTACAATCTATAATTATTGACTTTCCAATACCTTCTAATGGTATTAAAACGCAATTACCTACATACAAATCAATTTTTACTTCCAATTTCTTCGGAAGTATTTGGCAACCGCCTCAAATAGCATAATGATGCCCCGCCTTCTTTGGCGGGGTTAGAATCTTGTGATTTTTTCACAAATAATAGCAGATAATTTATTTGCTAATTTCTAATTCATTATAATATTTTCAATGTTAGACAAAATCATACAATTTAGTATAAAGAACAAGTTCATTATACTCCTATTTACCCTTGTGCTTATAGCTTGGGGGAGTTATTCTCTTAAAAATTTACCTCTGGATGCTCTGCCGGATGTAACCAATAATCAAGTACAAATTATTACATCAGCACCGACATTAGCAAGTCAGGAAGTGGAGCAATTAATTACCTATCCTCTTGAACAATCTGTAAAAACGATTCCCAAAGTAATTGAATTGCGAAGTATTTCTCGTTTCGGATTATCGGTAGTAACCGTAGTTTTTAAAGATGATGTAGATATTTATTGGGCCAGAGAACAAGTTTCACAACGGTTAAAAGTAGCCGAAGAAAACATACCGGCATATGCAGGAAAACCAGATTTAGGTCCAATTTCTACGGGCTTGGGTGAAATTTACCAATATGATGTTTACGCCAAAAAAGGCTATGAGAACAAATACGATGCAGTAAAATTGCGAACCATTCAGGATTGGATTATCATTCCCCAATTACAGGGAGTTGAAGGCGTAGCCGAAGTCAGTACGTGGGGTGGAAAATTAAAACAATATGAAATAGCAGTAAATCCAAATACCTTAAATAGTCTGGGAGTAACCATCACAGAAATATTTGATGCTTTAGAACAAAACAACCAAAATACGGGTGGTGCTTACATTGAAAAAGACCAATATGCTTATTTTATTCGTGGTGTTGGTATGGCAACTGGCATCAAAGATTTGGAGAAAGTAGTAGTCAAAAACAGAAATGGTTCACCGGTTTTAGTACGTGATGTAGCAGAAGTAAGAGAAGGAATTTCCTTGCGTTATGGAGCTTCTACCAAAGACGGTAAAGGTGAAATTGTTTGTGGTATGGCTCTTATGCTAAAAGGTGAAAATTCAAAAGCCGTAACCGAAAGGGTAAAAGAAAGAATGGTTCAGATTAACAAAAGCCTGCCCGAGGGAGTTGTTGCTGAAGCCTTTATTGATAGAAGTAAATTAGTAGATAATGCAATTGGAACGGTAACTAAAAATCTACTTGAAGGAGCATTAATCGTAATTTTTGTACTTATTTTATTTCTGGGAAATCTTCGTGCAGGATTAATCGTTGCTTCGGTAATTCCGCTTTCAATGTTGGTTGCAGTTATACTTATGAATGCTTTTGGGGTCAGCGGAAATCTGATGAGTTTGGGAGCAATCGATTTTGGAATTATTGTCGATGGTGCAGTCATAATTGTAGAAGCCACAATGCATCATTTGCAGAAACTCAAAAGAAAGAAAGATTTAACCCAATCTGAAATGGATGAAGAAGTATATCAATCGGCTTCAAAAATTAGAAATAGTGCTGCTTTTGGGGAAATAATTATTCTGATTGTGTATTTACCCATTCTGGCATTGGTAGGGACAGAAGGTAAAATGTTTAGACCTATGGCAATGACAGTTGGTTTTGCCGTAATTGGAGCCTTTATTCTTTCTTTGACATACGTACCAATGATGAGTGCGATGTTCCTATCCAAAAATACGGAACACAAATCTAATTTCAGTGACCGTATGATGGCTTGGTTAGAAGGTATATATACCCCATTTCTTGAAAAAGCATTGCATTTCAAAAAAATCGTTTTGGCAATCTCATTAGGATTATTTGTATTGGCAATCGTAATTTTTCAAAATATGGGTGGCGAGTTTATTCCAACAATTGAAGAAGGAGATATTGCAATCAATGCTACTATTATGACAGGAAGCTCGCTTTCGCAAATGGTCAAAACAACAACAGAATACGAAAAAATTCTAAAAACAAAATTTCCGGAAATAAAAACTATAGTTACTAAAATTGGGAGTGGTGAAATTCCAACCGACCCAATGCCTATTGAAAGTGGAGATATGATTATTGTGCTGAAAGATAAAAGTGAATGGACTGGCGATTATAAAAACTGGGAAGATTTAGCCAATGCAATGAAGTCAGCAATGGAAGCCATTCCAGGTGCTAATATAGAAGTCTCTCAACCCATCCAAATGCGTTTTAACGAATTAATGACAGGAAGCCGAAGTGATATTGCCATTAAAATATTTGGTGATGATTTAGAAACTTTAGGTAACAAAGCTACCGAGTTAATAAGCAAAATCAATAAAATTGAAGGTGTTGGCGATTTAAAAGCAGATAAAGTAACGGGGTTACCTCAAATTACTGTAAAATACGATTATAATAAAATTGCATTATACGGTTTGAATATTACTGATATCAATCAAATTATACGTTCCTCATTTGCAGGGGAAAGTGCCGGCAAAATCTATGAAGAAAGTAAACGATTTGATGTAGTAGTAAGAATGAACGCTAACAATAGAAGTGATATTACTGATGTAAGTAACCTTTTTATTCCTTTACCTAACGGACAACAAGTGCCGCTTTCACAAGTAGCAACGGTTTCTTATGAACAAGGTCCTGTTCAGGTTTCTCGTGAAAATGGTAAACGCAGAATTACTGTTGGATTAAATGTACGTGGTCGGGACATTAAAAGTGTTGTCGAAGAAATTCAGCAAAAACTAGATAAGGATTTTAAACTTCCCGCAGGTTATTACGTTACGTATGGAGGACAGTTTGAAAATTTAATCGAAGCTACTAAAAGACTTTCCATAGCAGTGCCAATTGCATTAGGATTAATAATGGTTCTTTTGTTTTTTACTTTCAATAGTATGAAGCAGGCGGGATTAATATTTACAGCTATTCCGTTATCAGCCATTGGTGGTATTTTTGCGCTGTGGATGAGGGGAATGCCTTTTAGTATTTCGGCAGGAATTGGATTTATAGCCTTATTTGGAATTGCAGTATTGAATGGAATTGTATTAATTTCCTATTTCAACCAGCTTAAAACTGAGGGAATAACAGATCCATTGCAAAGGGTTCTAATAGGTACAAAAACAAGATTACGACCAGTTTTAATGACAGCTGCGGTAGCTTCTTTAGGTTTTATGCCAATGGCATTATCAACAAGCGGCGGAGCAGAAGTTCAAAAACCATTGGCAACTGTGGTTATCGGTGGATTATTTTCAGCTACATTATTGACATTGATTGTTTTACCAATACTTTATTTGTTGTTTGAAAAAGGAATTAAAAGAAGAAAAAAAATCAAAACACCAATCATTACCCTAATTATTCTATTGATAAGCAGTTTTTCTTTTGCTCAAAATAGTCAGCCTATTTCACTTCAAAAAGCAATAGAAATGGCAAAAACAAACAACATTGATTTGAAAATTGCCGATAAGGAAATTGAAAAACAAACTGTTCTGAAAAAGACAGCATTTCAGGCAGATCCTTTGCAGGTACAATACCAGGGTGGACAATTTAATAGTAAGTATTATGACAGCAATGTTTCGGTGCAGCAGTATTTCCCAATAGGAAGAATTACAAAAGCCAATCGCCAATTACAGGAAGAATTGGTAAAGCTAGCCGAAAAACGAAAAGCATTATCCGAATATGAAATTGAAAAAGCGGTATCAATCGCCTACTACCAATATTTGTACGGTGTTTCTATTCAAAAGCTAAATGCAGATTTATTAGCCATTTATTCAAAATTCCTGAAAAATGCAGAACTTCGTTTTGAAACCGGTGAAAGTGGGAAAATTGAAGTAATTAGTGCTAAAGCAAAATCTAAAGAAATTGAAACACAACAGGCACAACTCGAATTTGATTTGGCGATTTATCAAAAGCAATTACAGTTTTTTATTCAAACCGAGGACAATGTTGTGCCAGACAGCGCAACGCCAATGCAGTTTTCAATACTATTGGATGAAAACCAATCTAAAGCAGCAACTTTAGTAAGTGATTATTACACCCAACAAATTTCAGTGTATCAAAAAGAAGCCAATACGTTTAAAGCAATGCGAACTCCAAAACTAGGATTGGGTTATTTTGCACAAACGATTGATACCAAATCTTATTTTCAAGGATTTACCGCTGGCCTGCAAATTCCGCTATTCGGTGGCGTATATTCGGCAAAAGCGAAAGCATCAGCCATTAGTATTTCCCAATCCCAATTAGAATTAGACAAAAATAAATTGGCTTTGAAATTAAAAATGCAGGAATTAAAAAATGATTTCGAAAAACAACAAAAAGCATTAGAATATTATCAAAAGGAAGGCTTGCAATATGCAGAACAGATTATTGCAACAGCGCAAAAAAGTTATGCTAGTGGCGATATGAGTTATTGGTCCTATATCAGTTTTTTGAATCAGGCTATCGATATCAAAAAGCAAAATGCCGAAGCAACTAACGCCTACAATCAAAGTGCTATTCAATTGCAATTCCCATCCATTTCTAACAACTAATAATTTCTACAATGAAAAATATAAAGATAAATACAATTTCAAATATCAAGATTAAAACAACACTCTTACTTATTACCTCTTGCATCTTACTTCTTACTTCCTGTGGAGAAAAGAAAACCGAAGAAGCCGCTCACGAAGAAGAAAAATCAGAAAATGAAGTAGCGTTGACTGCTATGCAGTTCAAAACAGTTGGTGTAGAAACTGGTTCTGTAGAAAATAGAAATTTGAATTTAGTAATAAAAGCCAATGGATACACTACAGTTCCTCCACAAAATATGGCAAATGTTTCTACTTTAATTGGTGGAACTGTCAAAGATATTTTAGTTCTTGAAGGTACTTATGTAAACAAAGGAAAAGTATTGGCAACTATTCAGAACTTGGAAGTGGTTGAAATGCAGGAAAATTATAATTCGGCTGTTGCTAATATTGAATACCTGCAATTAGAATACAATCGTCAGAAAACATTAAGCGACGAAGATGTAAATCCTAGAAAATTACTACAGGAAGTAAAAGCAAAATTAGCAATTGAAAAAGCAAGAGCTAAAGCATCAAAAGATAAACTGCAGGCTTTGAATATGAATACAAAAGGATCAAGTCTGGTACCAATAGTTTCTCCAATATCAGGTTATGTGGGGAAAATTAGTATTGCCAAAGGAGCATTTGCTGAAACAGGAATTACACTTTTTGAAGTAGTTGATAATAGTCAGATGCATTTGGATTTGAATGTCTATGAAAAAGATTTAGGATCTATTTCTGTAGGACAAACGATAGACTTTATTTTAACAAACCAAGGGAACAAATCTATTAAAGGAAAAATATTTGGTATCAATAAATCATTTTCAAACGAAAGTAAAACTGTAGCGGTTCACGCCAAAATTAATCCGGCTGATTCAAAAGATTTGATTTCCGGAATGTATGTTTCTGCCAATATCAATATTAAAAATGCAACTGTTCCAGCTTTACCCAAAGATGCTGTTGTAAAAAATGGAGATAAATATTTTGTGTATATCCAAGAAGAACACGAAGAAAAAACCACAGCTAAAAAAGCAGAAGCTCACGAACACAAAGAAGGCGAGGCTCATGCAGAGGAAGCTTCTGGAGAGGAAGAAGGACACAATGAAATTCATTTTAAAGCAATTGAAGTTGTACCAGGAACTACGGATTTAGGTTATACCGAAGTGAAATTTGTGGAAAAAATTCCTGCCGATGCAAAAATTGTAATCAAAGGTGCTTTCTATTTACTATCTGCAACTAAAGGCGGAGGAGAACACGAACATTAATTAGTGAAATAAAAACAAACCCCATTGTAAAAATGTTTTTTCAATAGGAAACCGAAATGAATACAGTTTGTTAGGTTTTAGCATTTTAAATTTGGGGTTTTGTAAAACAAAATAGTATGATTTCATTTGTGAAAACCATAGTCTATTTTATACTTGCAGGTTTATGTGAAATTGGCGGGGGGTATCTTGTATAGCTTTGGCTAAAAGAAGAAAAATCCGTTTGGTACGGTGTTACAGGAGCAATAATTCTTGCTTTATATGGATATGTAATGACTTTGCAAACTGCCTCTTTTGGAAAATCTTATGTTTTCTATGGTGTGATTTTCATTGTTATGGCATTAATATGGGCATTGAAGATTGATAATTTTAAACCAGACAAATACGATTTGATAGGTTCGGCTATTATAATTATTGGTATAGCTGTTATTCTATTTATTGCAAGAAAATAAAAATAAAATAATATAACACTTATATCAATACAATGCCGACAAAAATATATTAACACTCGAAGAAAAAATAAATAATTAATTTAACCAGTTTTAATTAAAACAACATTTTAAACGTAGAACAATGAAAAAGTTAACTAAAAAAATAATTATTTTATGCACAATGATAGGTTTTTGTATAAATGCAAATGCACACTCGTATTGGCTTGAAGTAAAAGGCAATGGCAAAGTAAATGATACAGCCACGGTATATTTATATTTTGGTGAATTTGAAAAAGGATTGAGAGAAAGCAAAGAACATTTCTTTAAAAATATGGAATCGTTTACTGCCTATTATTTGGACTCAAAGGGAATAAAAAAAGATTTGATTTTGCAAAAAGACAGTAATTGTTACAAAGCAAGTTTTTTTCCAACTAGCGATGGAATTTACACTATAATGATGAAAGAAAATTCAAGAGCAGTTCAAGATTGGACAAAACACGGCATGGGAATTATCAGACCTTTTGAAAATTTAAAAGTAAATTATAATGTTGGAAAGGTGAAAAATTCACAACTCGCAAATTTTGACACAAGCAAAATAGATATTGTTGTTAAAAAAGAAAAGTACCAATTAGTTCTCGATAATATAGAATTTGCGAATAAATCAATATCAATTACTAATGATAAAGGTGAACCGGAGGAAGTAAAAACAGATAAAAATGGTTTTTTTACTATACCAAATTCAAAAGGTATGTTCATTATAGATGTAGAATATAAAGATGGTATTAAAGGTGAATACAACAGTAAACCCTTTGATAACAGCAGGTATAAATATGCATTAACATTATATATATACTAAACAATTTACTGATTCTGTTTAACATGAAAAAAAATAACTGTTATAAAGCATCAATACAAATACGATGCAAACAGCAAACAGGTTTGCTGGTAAATTTAAGTAAAACTTAAACATAAAATTAGTATCGCAGACGACAATAAAGCAATAGAGATTTAAAAATTTAATAAACTAATAGAAAGTAAATTTATGGATATAAATGCCGAATTAATTATCATATCTAAACTGATTATTTCTTTTTTGTTAGGAGCTTTTATTGGTTTAGACAGAGAAAAGCATGGTCATGATGCCGGAATAAGAACCTATGCAGCAGTTTGTATTGGCGCAACCTTGTTTACAGCAATCACAGCCCACTTAGTAAATAATCCAGCGGATACTTCAAGAGTAATTGCAAATATTGTAACTGGTGTTGGTTTTCTTGGTGCAGGAATTATTTATCGTAATTCTAGAGCAGGAACATCGCACGGCTTAACAACTGCAGCAACAGTTTGGTGTACTTCAGCAGTTGGCGTTGCTATAGGATTGAATATGTTTATTATAGCAGTAATTGGCTCTGGTACATTGTACTTTTTACTTTCATTACACCATTTTAAATGGTATATTAAATGGAAAGAAAAAATGATTAAAAAACATGGAGAAGAGCACGAGAATGAATAATAAATAAAGTTAGAAGAAAATATAGCATCAACTGGGAATGAATTCAACAAATCTATAAAGATTTTATTTCCCATATAATTAATCTACTTATGCTGATAAAAAATAATTATAAAGCCACTCTGTTTTTTCTCAAAGGACTCAAATGGCAAATTGTATTGATAATATCCTATGCAATAATTGCAAGCTTATTTGATCATAGTTCTGTTGGAGTTTTAATAAATATCCCCATCACTATTTCAACTGTTATAGCCACAATGATATCATTATTATTGGCATTCAGAATTGCTCAATCTTATGATCGGTGGTGGGAAGCCAGAAAAGTATGGGGCGAAATTGTTAATGATTCCAGAACTTTGGTTAGGCAGATAATGCTGTTTATTCCTAATAATGAAGAGCGGAAATCTGATATTAAAATATATGCAGATAGACAAATAATATGGTGCTACACGCTTTCAGAATCTTTGAGAGGACAAAAATCTTCTCATAAAGTACAGCAGTATTTAACGCAAAATAATTTACAAGCCGATAATATCCCGCTGCTTTTACTGCAAAAACATTCCGAAAACCTGCATTTTATCACAGAAAAATATGCTTTAAATTCAAATCTGCAGGTGCAGGTATATACAACATTGGCTAGATTGACGGACGCTATGGGTAAGTGCGAAAGAATTAAAAATACAGTTTTTCCAAGAAACTACAGCTATTTGATACATTGCCTGATTTACTTATTTGTGACCTTATTGCCTTTTGGGCTAAGCGAAATAGATATTGTTACTGAAATTTTGTTAACCGCCTTAATTCCTTTAATGTTTATAGCATTTGAAAAAACAGCTATAATAATGCAGGATCCATTTGAGAATATACCTACTGATATTCCTATGACCACAATTTGCAATACCATAGAAAATAATATCAATCAAATTATAGGGGAAGTAAATTATCAAAAAGAAAGTGTGCGATTCGATAACTATTATAAAAATTAAAATTAGAGCAAATGAAAACTATAAAAATAGGATTTGACACTCAGTTCAATGTTGTAATACACTTTAAAAAGGGCTCAAAAAATGTAAGAGATTTTTTTTTGACTGTTTTTAAATAATTGAGGTACGCTTTTATGGCTTCAGGTTTGGTTGATCTGATAAATAATTTTAGAAAAATTAAAAATGAATATGTTTTGAAAGTATTTTGATCGATTTTGCAGTAATTATAATAGTAGTTTTTTATTTGCTTTTTTAATATTCCTTTTATAGGAATGATAATTTAATTTAATATGAAAAATAAAATAAAACAAAACTGGATTGAAAAAATTTCCGGCGTTATTAGATTAATTATTTCGATACTATTTTCATTAATTGTATATTTAGTGCTGCTGTCTTTTAAGATTGATAACCAAAGTAGAATTATATTAAGTTGGGATACTTTTTGTATCACTAGTTTGTTTTTTTGCTGGATACTTTTTTTCTCAACCAATGAAAATGAATTATGTCAGATTGTTGCTAAACAAGACGAAAATCTCAAAACTATTTTTAGTATAGTGGTTATTGCTGTTGTATTAAGTCTTTTTGGAACTTTATCACTTATTGATCAGACTTCTGACATACCGGAAAGCAAACTGTTTCATTCTATTATATCCTTATCACCAGTAGTATTTTCTTGGTTGCTTTTACATACCACTTTCACAATTCGTTATGCCCATTTCTACCACGATCACAACGAGCTCAACACCGGTTCTAGCATTGGTGGAATCAAATTTCCGGGTAAGTCAAAACCTGATTATGTAGATTTTGCTTACTTTTCTTTTGTAATTGGTATGACTTTTCAAGTATCAGACGTTGTAATAACTTCAAAAACTATTAGAAGATTTGCTTTAATGCATAGCCTAATATCATTTCTATTTAACACAATTATAGTAGCACTCACGATAAGTGCAATTTCTAATTTAAAATAACAAATTTAAAAAATCAAATTATGAAAAATACAGACTCAAATCATATACACAAATATGATGCAAAAGGCAAACAAATTTGCTGTACACAAGAAGAAAAAATAAATCATTTGGCAGACAAAAAAAACAAAGCCAAAACTAAAGAAGACAGTTGCTGTGCCGATGAAAAACCAGTAAAAGCGACACACAACAATAACGATGGTCACGACCACGATGCACACAGCCACGATAAACATTCTGATGATGACGGTCACGACCACTCTAATACTGACCAAACGACGTTTCAAATGTTTTTACCATCTTTAATAAGCTTTACTTTATTACTAATTGCAATTGGTTTTGATAATTACTTTACTCAATCTTGGTTCACTGGCTGGGTAAGACTTGGATGGTATATTGTAGCTTACATTCCAGTAGGTTTTCCTGTAATTAAAGAAGCTTTTGAAAGCATTCGTAAAGGCGATATTTTTTCAGAGTTTTTGTTAATGAGTATTGCAACCATTGGAGCCTTTATTATTGCAGAATATCCAGAAGGTGTGGCAGTAATGTTATTTTATGCAGTTGGTGAAGTATTTCAAACACTTGCAGTACAAAGGGCGAAAATGAACATTAAATTATTATTGGATCAAAGACCAGATACAGCTACGGTAATTGAAGGTGCAAACACTATTTCTAAAAAGGCATCCGAAATAACTATTGGAGAGATTATCCAACTGCGCCCTGGAGAAAAAGTAGCTCTTGATGGAAAATTACTTTCAGACACTGCTTCATTGAATACAGCTGCTTTAACAGGGGAAAGTAAACCCGACACGAAACAAAAAGGAGAAACAATTCTTGCAGGAATGATTAATCTAAATACTGTTGTTCAAGTTGAAGTCACTACAGCCTACACAGATAGTAAATTATCCAAAATTCTTGAAATGGTTCAGGAAGCTACAGCTAAAAAGGCACCAACCGAATTATTTATTAGAAAATTTGCTAAAATATACACACCTATTGTAGTGTTTTTAGCAATTGCAATTTGTTTACTTCCAATGCTTTTTGTAGATAATTATGTATTTAAAGACTGGTTGTACAGAGCATTAGTTTTCTTGGTAATTTCTTGTCCTTGTGCTTTGGTAATTTCAATTCCATTAGGGTATTTTGGAGGAATTGGTGCAGCGAGTAAAAATGGAATATTGTTTAAGGGTTCTAGTTTTCTCGACATAATGGCAGCTATTCAAGTGGTAGTTATGGATAAAACAGGAACATTGACCAAAGGTGTTTTCAAAGTTCAAAAAGTGGTACCTGTGGATATTGCAGAAGGTGATTTAGTAAAGTATACATCAGCACTCGAAACCAAATCAACACATCCTGTCGGAACAGCTATTATAGAATATGCCCAAGGTTCTGAAAAAAATGTAAGCGTTACTGATGTAGAAGAAATTGCAGGACACGGATTAAAAGGAAAAGTCGATGGAAACGAAATCTTGGCAGGAAATGTAAAATTGATGAAGAAATTCAATATCAGTTATGATGCTGAAATTGAGAATACACCCTTTACAATAATCGTTATTGCTATCAATCAAAAATATTCCGGCTACTTTTTAATTGCTGACGAAATCAAGGAAGATGCAAAAGAAGCTATTGAAAGTTTGCATAAAATAAATGTAAAAACAGTAATGCTATCCGGAGATAAACAAGCTGTTGTTGATGCTGTTGCAAAAGAATTAAATATTGATCAGGCTTACGGTGATTTGTTGCCTGAAAACAAAGTCGAAAAAGTTGAAGAATTAAAATCTCAAAACCTAAAAATTGCTTTTGTCGGCGATGGCGTAAATGATGCCCCAGTAGTAGCTTTAGCAGATGCAGGAATTGCAATGGGTGGTTTAGGTAGTGACGCCACTATTGAAACGGCAGATATTGTAATTCAAAATGACCAGCCATATAAAATATACACAGCTATAAACATTGGTAAAAAGACCAAACAAATTGTTTATCAAAATATTGGTTTAGCATTTGCCGTAAAAGCAGTCGTTTTAATTCTGGGAGCTGGTGGTTTAGCGACAATGTGGGAAGCTGTTTTTGCCGATGTCGGTGTGGCTATGCTAGCTATTTTGAATGCAATTAGAATACAACGAATGAAGTTTTAATTAATATAAAGTGAAAAGCCTGTTTATCTAAAATAAACAGGCTTTTTAAATATTACACTCTAATTTCAGATTTGATAAAATCCTATAATGTCTGCTTTCAAAATGTGCACTAAAGGTCTTTTAATTGATATATCTTTAATTCACTATAAATTCAATATCGCTTAAGGTCTTCATAAAAGAAATAAGATCAATCTTTTCTTCTTCGGTTAACGGAATTCTTTCCCCGTTATTTTTAAAAATCGGATCAAGATTATCTGATTCTAAGACACCATTATCAAAATAATCCAAAACTGATCTTAAATTAGCAAACTGACCGAAGCTTCCATAAGGAGCAGTATATTCAATATTTCTCAAAGTAGGAACACGAAAACTCATAAAATCAGAAACAATTCCCGTAACTCTGCCGCGACCTGCTTCATTTGTATTGGTATTTAAAGGAAAACCAATATTTCTAAAACTCTGATCAGTAAACAATTCTCCCGAATGACAGCTTGCACATTTCTGCTGAAAGGTTTTATAACCTTCCAATTCACTTTCTGTAAAAGCTGTTTCTTTTCGGTTTACTTTATCGTATTTGCTGTTTGCCGAAATTAAAGTGTATTCAAATTGGGCAATACTCTGGAAAATTCTTTCGGGCGTAATGTTTTCATCTCCAAAAGCTTTTCTGAATAAATCCTTGTAAACCGAATCGTCTTTGATTTTGCCAATAACTTCCAAAATAGAAGAATCCATTTCTTCGTGCGTAATAATAGGAACCAAAGGCTGATTTTCCAATTGCAATTTACTGCCGTCCCAATTGTAAAACTTCATAAAAGCCAAATTCTGAATCGACGGCGTATTTCGAAGTCCAATTCTGCCAGAAATTCCAACAGCTTGAGATTTTTGGTCTGTAAAAGCATTGGCCTGAATATGACAGCTCGAACACGAAATAGTATTGTCTGCACTGAATTTCTTTTCAGAAAAAAGCTTTTCTCCCAATTCCACGCCATATTTTGTTGGTTTGTTTTGGCTCACAAAAGCATTTAGCTCCGGAAATCCAGACGGAATTTGCAGCTCGACTTCAGGATTATCAATAGAAATCATATCTGATTCATCATTATTACAAGATATCAGCACTATTAAAATCGATAAGAAACCAATTATTTTTTTCATTCTAAATGAATTTAAAACAGAACTGTCTGTCTTTTAAAATTCAGACAGTTCTGCAATATGAATTTAGTTTTCGACGCTTGTAACCGAAAACATTCCTGTAATATCACTTGATCCGTTTCCGCCCAAATTATCTACAAATTTTACCATTTGAGCTGCAGTATGAACATTTGGCGTAGCATTGTCATTCATTCCTGTTCCAGTTGAAAGCGTAATTGTGTTTATTTTTCCGCTTAACAATTTATCGAAATCTGCTTTAATTTTAATTTTTGGCGCTTTGCTTCCCACAACTGCATTTGCAGTAAGATTTAAGGTTACATCTCTGTAAGCATTTACACCTTGTGTGTAGTTTGGAGAAGTTCCTTCAACCGTGCTTCCTGTATGGATAGACATTGCTTTATTATCGGTCGCATAAAAACCTTCAATCTTTGTAAAACGGTAACCGCTTCCCCATTCCCACATCATTTGCGTATCATTTGCTCCTGCTGCTGCATAAAAATTAGGAAATCGTACTTGATCTAATGTATTTTGCTCTGGTTTAATCCCTAAACCAAATTTAATTTGCTTGAAAGTTGCAGATGGAACGTTGCTTAAAACATAACTCAATGAAGCAGTTTTTGCCTGATCGATTACTGTTGCGCCTTTATCCAAATCGTTTACATTGTATGGAACTTCATCTCCGTTATCTTTCACAAGACGAATATTGCTGATGACATACTTCAATTCCGAAAAATGATGCACTTGTCCTGCTGCCGATGTATTTGCTGTAGCAGAAGTTGAAGCCGCATTTCCTAAAACAATTGTTGTACTCTTGAAAGTGTTATTGAATTCCAATGTTAAATTGTTTGCTGCTGGATTGTCATCATCGCTTGAACAAGATACTAATGCCAAAGAGGCAATCGATACTAAAAGGTATTTTTTTAAATTTTGCATTTTTTTAAAATTTTGTATTTCTATTTAAGATTTAAACCGAGGTACTACATCATAAATAGGCGGCGGTACAAAAATTTCCAGACAGGGTTCTAACAAGCCCAATTCTTTATAAATGGTTGTTTTACTAGATTTTATCAATTTTAAAATAGGAACTTTAAATTCAATATTCCAAATCTGGACCATATCGATTTTCTTGCCAATACTGGTCAATTCCAAATCGGTAGCATCTGATTTTTCAAGCTCTTTCTTCAAATGACATTTACCGTGACATTGGAGTTTCGGCTGGGCTTTGTTGACACAAAATTCCTGTTCAATACTTTGCTGATTGAGTTTAAAGTGCACAATAATCAATGCCTGCTGGAAAGAAACCAGCAGAAACAGCATTGTCATGGTGATACTAAAAACTTTTCTCATTTTTATTAGAAATTGAATTTTAAAGAAGTAAAAATATTACGTCCCATTCTCGGAATATTTCCCCAATCGGCATAAGTACTGTAATATTCGTTTAACAAATTTTCTGCCCCAACCTGAACCACGGTTTTTACCTGATTGATTTTGAATGAATAATTGGCCGAAAGATTCCAGATAACATAAGCTCCTGTTAAGTCTTCTCCATATTCTGGACTATAATTAATCTGCTCAAAATCTCCATTGACAGAAGTCTGGATTCCGAAATTTTTATGCATAAAATGAAGTGAAGTCAAATAACTCAACGGACGAATAAAAGGCAGATTACCACCGTTATTGTCCATCCCGCGTGCGTAGGTTAAACTTCCGTTCCAATGCAAATGTTCCAAAATATCATAACTCGCATTCATAGACATATTCAAAAGCGTTGCATAATCTAAAGAAGTATATCCTTTTACCCCAACCGATTGATAATTCATCGGACTTCCCATACTTAAAATTCTTCCAATGATATAATTCTCAATGTAGAAATAATTGATTTTTCCCTGAATACTTAATCTTTCGTTTTTAAAACCTGCGCTTGCATTTCCTTCATACGAAATTTCATTTTTCAAATCAGGATTTCCAATGTAGTCATACCGGTCAAAACTATTGTAAATGTAATATCCGTAACCTTCAGAAACAGAAGGTGCTCTATGTCCGTAACCTGTTCCAACAGAAAAGTTAAAATGATCAATATCAAGATTGTAACCTGCGTGTAAACTTGGTAAAAATCTTGTTTTTTCCTGCGGTGCTCCGGGATGAAAAATCCAGTTGAATTCAACATATTTAGAGTAATTGTAATTTACGCCCAAAGATCCACCCAAATTCACCTGACTTTTCTCTGAAAGATCCCACGAATTATTCATCGAAAGTCCCACATAACGTGTTGTTACCCAAGGCCAGCTGTAAGCAAACATCGTTCTTTTGCTTCTATCCTGAGGGTACATTCTCATTTCGGCAATAGACAAATTATCATAAGCATTCAATTGTATTTCAGATGAATAACTGTTCTTTTTCAAATTAGCTTTAGAAACCAAACCATACGTTGTACTCCAGCCCGGCATATCCATATGAACCAGGTTTTCAGGGCGGGTTGTATCATCCATATAATGTTCGATGGCATTGAAATAGATTTTTGAGTCAATTACTTTTACCAATCCATCTTCAAATAGTTGTTTATAAGAAGCTGATGTAATTAAGGCACGGGAAAGCGATAAATCCATTGGTAGCGCTGGATATCCAACATCTTTTGCCATATCAAAAATAGCATCTAATCGTACCGATGATAAATCAGTTGTTTTATAAGCAAAACCTAATGATGTATTAAACTTTTTGTATTGTGAATGTTTTACTTCATCATCATTTCCGTCATAATAATCATCTGCTTTTCGGTACGAAATACTTCCTTCTGCAACAAATTTTTTACCAGAATATGCTACATTTCCAAGATTAAAAAACTGTTTATTATTAAACTCAAATCCGCTTTGGTACGCTCCGTTCCATTTCTTGGCAAGACCAAACGGAGTGCTTTTTCTTTTTAAATCGATACTTCCTGCAATTGTTGAACCGTGAAGGCTTCCTTCCTGCCCGGATTTTATATCAATTGTCGAAAGGTTATTACTCTCCACATATGAAGTTATCGGATCCATTTTATCAGTACACGCGCCAAAAACATGCATTCCGTCAATCGTAACCGTTGAACGTTCTGTGCTCATGTTGTTTAATAATGGTTCCCAGGCATAAGCTCCGCGTTTTATAAAGCTTATATTATCAGACGATGATAGAAATTCATCTACAGAAACTGCCATTTTCATTTCGGTTTCAATCTTCTTTTTTACTGCGTTTTTTACTTTTACTTCTTCAAGATTTTTTATGCTATCATGATGTGCGTGCGTGTTTTGAGCCGTTACAGACATTCCCAGAAAAAGTAACATTAATATATATTTCATGTTTTTAGAATAAGGTATCAATATAAAGCTCACTTTTCACGCCTTCAACTCCTGGCGTAAAATCTGTTGGAACTACAGTTCCTTTTATGATGAGCCCATTTTGATTCATCATGATTAAATTTAAGGTCCAGTTTCCTGTCATGGTATAATTGACAACTCCGTGATACAAACCATCGTTTTGCTGTGTTAAATCCTGATTATTTGGCGAAGAATGGTTACCCATTGAAGGTTCAGGCATTCTTGGATCTAGTTTTAAAGTATATCCGCTTACTTCTGAATACGAAAACTGAGCAGGATTTGGAAAAGCTCCGGCAGGAGTTGTTGGTTTGTTGTATTTGTAGATACCCGCTGTTAATTTGTTTTCAGAAACGGTTGGTTTTTGAGGCGAAACCAATGCAATGACGTATTGTTCGTTGTCTTTTCCTGTAAAGGCTGTCATATTAAGGTTTTTATTGCTTTGTTTGGCAACCGAAATATCTTTATTAACCTCAATCTTCTGATTGTCTGCGGTAAAACTCACATATAATTTCCAACTGTTTCCTTCAGCTGTTTCGCTTGTAAATACAGAATAACCCACAAAATATTTATTTGCATTATCATATTCCGGATTGTACTCATGCGGACAAGAAGTGTGGCTTCCATCAGAATTACTCAGAATTGGCAAAAAAGTTACCGCTGTCGTATTTACACTTTGATTGGTTTGTGTATTGACGACTTTTAAATGAAGCTCATTATAACCTTTATAAAATCTTCCGTTTAAAGCTTCGACACTTATTTTATAGTTGCCGTTTGTTAACGAAACAGCTTCTTTAAACTCATAATATTCAGGAATTTCAGCATCAATTTCGGCTTGATAATCTGTTTTATCAATGGTACAGGAAGTAATCACACCTAATAGTGCAATTACTAAAATTTTAAAAGATTTCATTAGTAATGAAGGTATAAAACTGTTTAAAATGCAGCACAAAGCTATTAGGTTCAAAAACCAAAGTGCCGTGAAATTTAAATGGGTGTTTTTAACTGAAAAATATCTTAAAATACATCTTCAATTAGGTAAGGAATAAAATCAATTGTTTATTGTTTTAAAAAATAGGTCCAGACAGAAAACAGAAATCTATTGGATAAACCTGAGTTTTCGGAATGCATCACATCATAGCGATATAAAAATGCATCATACCTTTTTTGCATCATAAAATAATGCCGTCAAATTTTTAAACCGAAAAATTGATTTTTGAAAAATTAGACCAGCGGGGGGTGAAATGTAAGATTAGAAGCCTTGATAGGTTTCTTTTCCAATAAAATAGAAGTATTCTCTTTTGACTCCATAACCGAAATCAAACTGAAATTAACTTCAGCAGTATTTTGAATATAGACAATCTCTAATTTATCTTTTAGACTGTCCTGCATTTTTCTTTCGTTATCAGAATATTTTTTGATACTTTTTTGAAGCTCGCATCGACCATTACATTTATTAAAAGCGACTTTACGTTGTACACAAATAGTTTTTGCTATTTCCTGCTGATTTAATTTAAATGAAGCATATACAAACAGGCTGCCTAAAGATGGCATTAAAATTAAAATGGAAAGTGCTATTATGATTAAGCTTTTCAAAAGTTTTTTTTAATGGTAATTTCTGCAAAAATAGATCATTTTTAAATTAATTTTATTAATATTTTAATTTTTTTAAATTAATATTATCTAAGTATGATTAAAATAAAAAGGTGTCTAAAATTACTAGTTTACACAGATATCGTTATCTTTACATTGTAATGATTTAATATGCTGAAAGTTAAGTGACCCTATTGGTGACCCCAAACTTGAATAATATATTACAGCCTTTGTATTTACTAGGATTTTTATAAAGTCGGAGGAACCTCTTTCTCCGCTAAACTTTAAAACCCTTAACTTACGTTAAGGGTTTTCTTTTTTTATAGCATTTTTTTTCGCAAATAGTTTCAAAAAAATTTTCACAATTCAAAAAACACCTTATCTTTGCACTCGCAATCAGAAAACGATAGCAACATACTGGAGAAATGGCAGAGCGGTCGAATGCGGCAGTCTTGAAAACTGTTGACTGTAACAGGTCCGGGGGTTCGAATCCCTCTTTCTCCGCTGAGAGGGTCTTCATCAAGAAGACCCTCTTTTTTTTCATAAATTAGCAATCCTTTTTCTTTCATTTTCAAATGGTTATGCGACACCAAACCGAGCATTGTGGGTGTTCGATAAATCCCATTTTCATAGTACAGATTGCTGTCGAACACCATATTTACAAATTCTCTCTTTTGGAGGGTGTCGGAAGTAGTATATACGTGTCGCATATCCGTTAAAAGGTTAAGGTTGTCTTCCAAGATACCGAAAGCCTTGCTTTTGTCGTTGCTTAACCTTTCAATAGCTCCTTTGAGGTTCAGTATCTCATTGTTGTATATCGAATACCAACGGTCATAGGTGTCCTTGTTTATTTCGTTCTTTATCCATTTTTCCTCAACCGAAAACAGCTTTTCCTCGACTTCCTGTAATTGGTTTCTCTTTTCGATGACCTTTTTACGGTTGTTTTCCATTTCCAAATCGAGAGAGCTTTTCGTTACTGTCCTAATCTTCCTTACCCTTGTACTCGGCAGGCTCATCAGTTCACAGGCTTCTAAAAATTGGTTATGGGCTTTTATCGCACTTATATTGTTGTGCTTAGAGTACCTGCACTTGTAGTAATAGAAATATTTACCCGATTTGCCCCTTGACGGTGCGCCAGACAGCGGATTTCCGCAATGGCACTTCAATACCCCACGCAAAGGGATTTCGTCATCAATAACCGTTCTTGTCTTTTCGGGGCGTTTCATTTTCTCCTGTACCATCATCCAAGTGGTCTTGTCAACGATAGGTTCGTGAATACCGTCAAACAGACCGCCCGCATAGTCCTTGTAGGCTTCCACTTTCAGCAAACCTGCATAGGTCGGATTTTTAAGTACACGCTCGATAGCCATATTGCCCTTTGTCGGAAAGCCCAACCTTTGGGCTTGCTCCTTTATCAGATAGAGCGGTGTATCCCGCAGATATGAATCGTAAATAAAGCGGACTATCTTGGCTTCTGTTTCCTCGATGACCAACCGCCGTTCCTTGCGTTCTCCCTCTTTCCTGTACCCGAACGGTGCGTTCTTGTAAACATATCTTCCTTCTTTGGCTTTTGCGGTATAGATACCGCCCTTGACCTTGATACTGCGGTTGATATTGTCCTCTTCGGCAAGCAAAAGTTGTAACCCTGCACGGAAGAAACTGCCAGGTGTGTCATAATCAAAGGTAATGCCCTCTGTCACGCTTACGACCTGTATGCTGTACTTCTGTTGCAGGAGCTTGACCATGCTCATCGCTTCCCCCGCATCACGGCTGAAACGGTCGAGTTGGTCAACCAATAGGTAATCGACCGTCCTGTGGTGTGTGGTTATGAACTCCCTTAGTTTGATAAAATCGGGGCGGTCGAATGTCCGTGCGCTCTTGCCCCTGTCGATAAAGGTATCGACCAGTTCGACATCGTTGAACTTCAGCCATTGGTCGGTATAAAGCTCCTGTCTTTCTATTGAACCGTTACTTTGTCCGAGTTGACTGAAACGTAGGTATCTTATCGCTCTTTTCATAGTATTCCCTTAACGTTGCTGACACAATAATTTCGATTATTAAATCTACAAATTTTTCTTCTTTCTCACGCTCCCTTTGCTCGTTAATTTCTAAAATGGTCTTGTCGATTTCGGGAGTTCCCTGTTTTTTCTCTTTTTTTTTCATCGCTGTTCCTCCTTTATGTTCGTAAAAAACTGAAGCTGACAATCAGCTTCAGTTTGAAATTACTTCTAAAGGGTGTTCGACTTTCCAATGTTGCAGTCAGAGGTCGTATTTGGCGTTCAGTTGCCGAATAGGTGCACAAAAAAACCTTTGTTTTGGATTGCTCCGTAAACAAAGGTCTCACTTTACAAATGACCTTTAGGGCTGTTGGCTGTCAGTTGCTTTGTTGTTCTGCAAAGTTCCAATTTTTGTCAATCCTTTTCAGAAATTGCCATAGCACCAACTTTAGCTTTCGGGTATTATAATTCAAATCCGTTCCCAAGATAGGACATAAAGAAATGCCTTATTTACCATTGTCATTATGTTGCAGTATTTGACGGTCAAAGGCATTATAAAACCATTTCCCAAAAAAGAACAAAAAGGTAGCAAAGATAAAGCGGACAGCCACCGCACCCGCCCGACCAAAAGACTACGGCATAATGGCTTCGCCACCCTTCGGGACTTATTCCGTTTCCTTTTGGTCTTTCCGCCTGTCCGCCTTGTTTGAATGGCTTTCTTTTTTTTCTGTTTTTTTCTTTTGGAAAATTATTTAGGAGGGAGTGACTTACTGACATCCGACACCGTTCCGCTATGAAATAACGGCTCAACAAAAATCATCAGCCTGCCTGCGAGCCGTCAAACTATCGGGCTTGCATTCTTGCGAGCATGATAGCAGGAATGCAGGAGCATCAGCATTGCGGATAGCCATCAATCATTCCCGATTGGCAGACTGATTGACTTCCTGCCGGCAATCTACTACAATTTTTCTTATACGATTGGTAGCATTTGGCGTTCAGTGGCAGTATTTGTCCGAGTGCCGAAAGCGGATTACTCCTTTATTTTGTAAAGGAATAACGGAATAGGTTTAGCTTCTCAAAATCAAAGTATTTACGGACAATATGAAAACAGTTTCGGATTGCTTTTTTTCGGCTGACTCCAATCCGTTCCGCAGGACGGATTTTCTGAACTCCTGTTCAGAGCAAGTTATCTCTTGAGGTCCTCGAAATAAATTTCGGCACCTCAAAAGCACTTGTCCGCCAGCTGGCGGAGAGCTGAAAACCGCTCCGAAGTCGCAGTTTCGATGAACATTAAAATGGATTTGATTATGGAAGAAATGAACAGAAAACAGATTAAAAAGATAGGTAGAAAACCAAAGATTGACCCTGCGGTTCATCGGTATTCCTTTAACCTGAACGATGAAGATAATGCCAAATTCCTTGCCCTTTTCGACCAATCGGGAATGAACGTAATGGCACATTTCATTACGGCTTGTATCTTTCAAAAGACGGTAAAGACCGTAAAAATTGATATGAATGCGGTAGAATACCACGCAGGATTGACCAATTTTTTCGGACAGTTCAGAGGGATAGCCACCAATTACAATCAGATTGTAAAGCTGTTGAACACGCACTTTTCGGAGAAAAAAGCATTGGCATACCTCTACAAATTGGAAAAACAGACCACAGAAATGAAAGAGTTATTGCTCAAAGTTTTAGTCCTTACCGATGAATTTGAAAAGAAATACCTAAACAAAGAGTAAGAAAATGATTGCAAAAATCGGAAAGGGAAGCAATATGTACGGAGCGATTTTGTACAATCAGCAGAAAGTGGAAACGGAAAACGGAGCGGTTCTGTTGCTGAACAAGATACCCGACACGATGAACGGCAAATATTCCGTCCAATATTTCAACAAGTGTTTTGAGCCGTATTTGTCCGCAAATATCCGAACGGAAAAGACGGTACGGCATATTTCATTGAACCCCGATCCGAAAGACAAGGTAAGTGATGAACAGTTTACCGAAATGGCACAGGAATATATGGAGCGTATGGGCTACGGCAATCAGCCGTATATCGTATTCAAACATACGGACATTGACCGAACGCATATACACATTGTTTCGACCTGCGTGGGCATTGACGGCAGGAAAATCCCCGATGATTACGACCACCCACGTTCAATGGCTATCTGTCGTGATTTGGAAACGAAATACAACCTGCACAAAGCCACCGAGCAAGAGCAGAAACAAGCCGATAAGATTTTCAAAAAGGTAGAACAACAGAAAGACGATATTAAAAGCCAAATCGCTTCGGTGGTTCGGCATCTGCCGAAATATTACCAATACACAAGTCTCGGAGCATACAACGCTTTGCTTTCGTTCTTTAATATCACGGCAGAGGAAATAAAGGGCGAGCGGAACGGAGAGCCTGTACACGGATTGATATATTTCGCTTTGGACGACAAGGGAGAAAAGGCAAGCAATCCGTTTAAAGCGTCTTTGTTTGGCAAGCACGCAGGAGTAAACGGATTACAACGGCACTTTGAACAGTCGAAAGAGAAAATCAAAACCAATCCTGCGAGGTCTGTTCTCAAAAATACGGTGGAGCTGGCCATTCATACCACAGACAACGAAAAGGAATTTAAAAAGCAACTTGCCGAACAGAATATTCAGACAGTTGTCCGTAGGAACGACAACGGACGGATTTACGGTATCACGTTTATTGACAATGGTAGCCGTACTGTTTGGAATGGCTCGCAGTTAGACAGAAACCTGTCTGCCAATCTGTTTAACGATTGGTGGAACAATGGTAACAAACCCGAATTGAAAATACAGGACAGTCCTGTTTCCAATACGAACACAATAAACCACCAACCGACAAAAGACCTTTTCGAATTTATCACACAGGAACATTCGCAGAGTTCTGATTTGGGATTGTTCAGTCTGTTGCCCCAAGTACAGAGCGAGGACTACGAGGAAGAACAGTTTGCCAAACGAATGAAGAAAACAAGACAAAAAAATAATAGAGATTATCCTTATTTTCAAAACAAGTTTTAGAATTACTTACCTTTGTTGTATGAAAAAATCAGATTAGCATATTTTTAGGAACATATAATCTCTGTCAAGGCAATAGATGTTGCCCTGACATTCTATTGAATTATTTAATAATAAATGCTAAAAAGATGAATTTTTTCTATAGCCCATTTAAGGGCAAAATAATTAAAGACCATATTACAAACCCCAATATCACAGCTGGGAAATATTCCTACTATTCCGGTTATTATCATGGACATTCTTTTGATGACTGCGCTCGCTATTTATTTCCAGATAGAGATGACGTTGATAAATTGGTCATAGGTTCATTCTGTTCCATAGGTAGCGGTGCAAGTTTTATAATGGCGGGCAATCAAGGGCATCGACATAATTGGATATCCAGTTTTCCCTTTTTTTATATGCCGGAGATTGAAGCATTCAATAAAGCAATTAACGGATTTGAAAACGCGAGCGATACAGTTGTCGGTAATGATGTTTGGATAGGGAGCGAGGCAATGATTATGTCAGGAGTGAAAATCGGTGAC
The DNA here is from genome assembly GCF_002217395.1 of Flavobacterium plurextorum. Taxonomy (GTDB): domain Bacteria; phylum Bacteroidota; class Bacteroidia; order Flavobacteriales; family Flavobacteriaceae; genus Flavobacterium; species Flavobacterium plurextorum. The sequence continues at coordinate 124,347 of NZ_MUHD01000006.1, forward strand.
GGGGCGGTAATCGGTAGTCGGTCATTAGTCACCAAAGATGTTGCCCCTTACACTATTGTCGGCGGAAACCCGGCAAAACTGATAAAAAAAAGGTTTTCGGACGAAGAGATTCAGATCCTGTTAGATATCAAGTGGTGGGATTGGGATGAAGACATATTGACCGAAGCGATACCTTTAATTTGTTCAGGCAACGTACAGTCTCTTTTCGATTTTTACAACCAAGTTGTAAAATAAAGAGAGATTTCCCTTATTGTTTTTGACTTATATGTAGAAACCGTGAAAAGCCTTTCAGTTTTATTGCTGAAAGGCTTTTTTTAATGTAGAATTTGAAAAGGAGTATTTGAATAAAGAAATGATTACAAAAATCAAAAAGAGAGAAGTAGAGCAAAGTTTTTAAAATTATCTACCTATTAGTAGATAGAAACTTATATCTTTGCTTTATGGAAACAAAAGAAAAAATAGTAACCGAAGCCATAACATTTATCACGACAAGAGGGACAAATGCTTTTAGTTACAAGGATATATCTAAAGAAATTGGCATTAAAACTTCTTCCATCCATTATTATTTTCCGACGAAAAATGATTTGATTGTAGCTGTTTTAGAACATGTTATTCAAAAAAATTAAGAAGACAGAAAACGAAACAATTACAGCAATATGAAATTGGCTTTAAAAGGTTATATAGATGAACATATTTTAATAAGAGAGCAAAATAAAGTCTCAATAATTGCTGCATTAGCGGCAGATATAAACACTTTAGAGCCTCAAATCAAAGCGATATTAAACAACTATATAGAAGAAGAGATAGATTACTTAGCATACATTCTGAATAAAGGAGAAGAAGAAAACTTATTCGTTTATAAAGCAACTCCACGTATTCAGGCTTTAATGATATTGACAAATTTATTGGCTATTTCAAGAATATCGATGATAACGAAGGAAATATATTTTGAAGACGTAGCCCGACAAATAATAATTGACATAGAGAAAAAATAATGAAAAGAGTAGTAGTTACAGGGCTTGGAGCATTAACGCCCATTGGAAATAATGTACACGATTTTTGGCAGTCGCTTTTAACAGGCGTTAACGGAACTAACCCCATTACCAAATTTGACACATCAAAATTCAAAACAAAATTTGCTTGCGAACTCAAAGGCTTTGACCCATTAAACCATATTGAAAAAGCAGAAGCAAGAAAATACGATTTGTTTACACAGTATGCTTTAATTTCCGTTGAAGAAGCAGTTAAAAATGCCAACATCAATTTTGAAACGCTGAACAAAAACCGTATTGGCGTTATTTGGGGGTCGGGAAATGGTGGTATCGGCACATTTCAACAGCAGGTAACTGAATTTGCGCAAGGGGACGGAACACCACGTTTTAGCCCTTTCTTCATCCCGAAGATGATAGTCGATATTGCTTCGGGGATCATCTCGATAAAATACGGGCTTCGGGGCATAAATTTTACAACTGTTTCAGCTTGTGCAACTTCCAATACCGCAATCATTGATGCCTTTAATTATATCCGTTGGGGCAAAGCAGATATGATAATAACAGGCGGTTCGGAAGCGCCTATCAACGAAAGTGCCGTTGGTGGTTTCAATGCGTCAAAAGCATTGTCAACCTTAAATGAAAATCCGCAAATGGCATCACGTCCTTTTGACATCAACAGAGACGGTTTTGTTATGGGAGAAGGAGCAGGTGCAATTATTTTGGAAAACTACGAACACGCTATAAAACGAAATGCTCGAATTATTGCCGAGATTGTTGGCGGTGGCATGGCTTCAGACGCATATCATTTAACAGGTACGCACCCAGAGGGAGAAGGGGCATATTTAGGTATGGTTTTAGCATTGGAAGACGCAAACATTTCCGCCAATGAAATAGATTATCTGAACACACACGCTACATCAACACCACAAGGCGATATGAGCGAATTAAAAGCAATAGCAAGACTTTTCGGCAGACAAGGCAAATTAAATATTAGTGCGACAAAATCAATGACAGGACATCTGTTAGGTGCTGCGGGAGCTATCGAAGCAATCGCTTGTATTAAAGCTGTTCAGAATAACATTGTTCCGCCAACAATCAATTCGGTAGATATTGAACCTGAATATAGGGATATATTTAACTTGACGTTACATCAATCACAACAACGGCAAGTGAATTACGCAATGAGTAATACTTTTGGTTTTGGCGGACATATTGCCACAAGTATTTTTAAAAAATATGATGAATAAAGAGTAGAGCAACCGGCAGAACGCATAAACAATGTAACCCATCAATAATGACAAAATATGACAGCCAGAGTAAACATTATCAATAACTACATCGATGGATACAACCAATTTGATATTGAAAGAATGGTTGCAGACCTTGACGATAATATTGTTTTTGAAAACATTCAAAACAATGAGATTAGTTTATCGCTGAAAGGAATAACAGCATTTAAAGAACAGGCGGAAACCGCAAAAACATATTTTGCGAAAAGAATGCAGACCGTTAAATCGTTTAGGCATTTCGACAATAGCACGGAAATTGAAATTGATTATACGGCTATTTTAGCAATGGACTTTCCAAACGGTTTAAAAAAAGGACAAGAGTTAAAGTTATCAGGAAAATCCGTATTTGAATTTGAAAACAACAAAGTAATTAAATTGACCGACATTAGCTGAAACGAAAACCCAGCAAACAACAAAAATGATTTTACTAAAACATAAAAAAATTGCCATAATTGGTGCCGGTCCCGTTGGATTGACGATGGCGAGATTGTTACAACAAAACGGCGTGGACGTTACAGTTTACGAAAGAGACAAAAATCGGGATGCTAGGATCTTTGGCGGGACACTTGATCTGCACAGGGATTCGGGACAGGAAGCAATGAAAAAAGCAGGATTGCTGCAAACGTATTATGACTTAGCTTTGCCAATGGGTGTAAATATTGCTGATGAAAAGGGCAATATTTTAACCACCAAAAATGTAAAGCCCGAAAATCGGTTCGACAATCCAGAAATAAACAGAAATGATTTAAGGACTATCTTATTGAATAGTTTACAAAACAATACCGTCATTTGGGATAGAAAACTTGTTACCCTTGAACCTGATAAGGAGAAGTGGGTACTATCGTTTGAGGATAAGCCGAACGAAACAGCAGATTTGGTTATTATCGCCAATGGTGGAATGTCTAAAGTAAGAAAATATGTTACCGACACGGAAGTTGAAGCAACAGGTACTTTCAATATACAAGCCGATATTCATCAACCAGCAGTAAATTGCCCCGGATTTTTTCAGTTATGCAACGGAAACCGGTTAATGGCGGCACACAAAGGCAATTTACTGTTTGCCAATCCGAATAATAATGGTGCTTTGCATTTTGGAATAAGTTTTAAAACACCTGACGAATGGAAAAATAAAACACAAGTAGATTTTCAGGACAGCAATAATATTGTTGATTTTCTCTTGAAAGAATTTTCCGATTGGGACGAACGCTACAAAGAACTGATTCGTTCGACATCATCTTTTGTCGGGTTAGCAACGCGGATATTCCCCTTAGATAAGCCTTGGAAAAGCAGTCGTCCATTACCCATAACGATGATTGGAGATGCCGCTCATTTGATGCCTCCTTTTGCAGGACAAGGCGTAAATAGTGGATTGATGGACGCCTTTATATTGTCTGATAATCTGGCCGATAGGAAATTTAACAGCATTGAAGAGGCTATTGAAAATTATGAACAGCAAATGTTTACTTATGGAAGAGAAGCACAGGAAGAATCAATAATAAACGAAACGGAAATGTTCAGCTCCGACTTTTCGTTCCAAAAACTAATGAATCTATAAAATAGAAAGGCGAGGAAATGAAAGAGAAAATAGTTAAAACAGACTAACAAAAATGGTATTTTCATTAAATCATATTATCTCGGAGATACAGCGAAAAGAAAATAAAATTTCTCTGTCTGCCACCAATGCGATTGATGAAGCGTACCAAATGCTGATGTTCCTGAAAGAATATTTATGGTCGATTAGGGAAGTGGTTACAAAACAAGGCTTTAAAAACCAATGGGAGGAAATCAATTTCTTCCGCAACATTAAACCGTATATTCTCTCTAAACTCATTTACCACAATAAGATATTTCGAATACAGACATCTTGTCCTGTTGACGGAGGGAAAATGTATGCAAGTTATTTTTCAGAACAGTTGCAGGAACTAAAACAGGAATACAAAGAGCATATCTACTATTCTGATTTTTACAGGTATTATCGTTCGGGAAGAACCGATCGTGATGAAACCTACTTTAGGTTAGGCAACATTAATTTCCACGATGGTCTGAACAGTTTCGTCTTTGAAATTGACCCACTTTTTTCAACTTATTATGACAACAAAGTGGCTCGGATAATAGCAAATGAGCTACTCTACACCTACATACTCCAAAAAATTAACGATGATGAAATAGTAGGTTCTCTTTCTGCAAGGGATATTTCATCAGATGGTATTCTTTGGACGGATACCAAAAATGCTCTGATAGAACTGATTTATGCCCTTTATGCGAATGGCTCTCTTTCCTATGGCAAATTAGGAATACGCAAAATCAGTCTGACTTTAGAAAAATTATTCCAGATTACATTGGGAGACTTGCACAACTCTTTCCATCGAATGAAATATCGGGCAGGCTCCCGAACCGCATTTTTAGACCAACTGAAATCCTCTTTGGAAGAATATATGGACAAAGATTTATAGAGATGTCAAAACAAACAAAAAGGGAAACAAAGGTAACGGATATAAGATAACTGCGCACGCATAATGGCTTCGCCACCCTTCGGGACTTATAGTGCTTCGTTATCTTATATCCATTGGTAGAATGGCTTTCTTTTTTTTCTGTTTTTTTCTTTTCGAGTGAATGTTTTCCATTGAACCACACCAACCTCATGACCGTAATGATTTACCTATATCAAAGGTCAAAGAATATCATTAATCGTTATTTTCGTTGTATTTGTTCTGCATAATTAGTTTAAACATAATAGATTTAAAGGTTCATTTTTTATATCTTTATGGTTTAAAGAAAAGCAAAATATTACAAAACGATAACCCTTACTAAACCAAATCGTTATATAAAATACATAAAAACTAATGAAAGATTAAGGGGTTGATAGTTCTATTTTTTTATATGGACGAAAAAGAAGATTACGACGAGCTGGATGCTTATATTGACACTCTAATTTATGAGGAATATGTCAAGTTACTGGAGGGAGATATAGGTCTTTGTACCTGTCAACTTTTTAAGCATGACTTGCTTAAGGGAACGACTCCCTTTGCTTCAGGTGTTTTTGTTGTATTGGGAGATGATTTTTATTTACTTACAGCTTCTCATGTCATAGAAGACTGGTCTGACTCAAATCGGTTATTTGTAAAAATTGGAGACGGGTATATATCGATAGTAGGAAAAGGCTGTGGTACAGAAATGGATAAGGAGGAAAAGATTGATGCTGCTTACATAAAACTGAAGCCTGAGCTTGCTTCTATTTTGGTTCAATGGTATAGGTTCCTTCATTATGATAGATGTTTGTATCATGAGAAAAAGTTTGAAGAACCTACTTATTGTGTTTTTGGCTATCCGGTAGTTAATAAAAGAAAAGAATCAGATGGAATCAGAACATTTGCTTCCGGATATTTTCTAACGCCTGTTTATGATAAAGTTTATGAATATTATTCATTGGATTTTTTAACTCATTATGTTCTTGAATTCGGGGGAAAAGCAATAAATATCAAGACTGGAAAACTTGAAAAGATAAAAACAGAACATTATGGTTTGAGCGGTGGCGGATTATGGTATATCATTATCGAATTTGATGAAAAGAAAGGCGAGCTTGTTTCGGAAGCATTTTTAATAGGCATCATGACCGAATTTCGGAGGGGCAAATATGATTGTCTTATAGCAAATAGGATGGAAATCATTTTGAGCATGATACAGAGAAATGAAAATATCAATTTAGAGAATTAAGAACAGTATTTATGATTACCAAATTCCAAAAAATAAAGCATATTGGATGTTACGATGAGTATTTATTTGACTCGGCGATAACAGAAGAATTTAATAAGGTTAATATTCTATATGGCAATAATGGAAGCGGTAAAACTACTTTTAGTAACCTGCTATTTCTACTTTCGAGATATTGCAAAAACAAGTCTGACCTATACAAAGAATTGATAGACGACAATTCAGAACTTGAAATTTTCATAAACGGCAACAAAGTAACAGCGAAAAATATAACTGCACAAGAGCTCGATTTATACGTTTTTAATTCAAAATTTATATCTGACTCTGTTTACAACGGAACAACATCTAATATAGAAGCCTTTAGTAATGAAGTAAAACTAACCAATGAAGTCATAAAGATACTGGATAATTCAATTAAAGTAAAAAACGACCGATTTACAAAAGTTGGAACTTGGGAAACTCAATTACAACACAAACTGGACAATATTTGGGATATTTACAAAAACGAATTTAATGAAATTATTCAAGGGTCAAGATTAACCAATAAACCTGATATTTACGGCAACGAAACAGGCAACATTGATGACCTAAAAAAAGAATTAAAAGAGTTATACACATCATACGAGAATAAGGCAAAAGAAGAATTACTTACCACCAAACTCAACACTCTTAAAAGCAAGGTAGCTCAAATTAAGATAATAGATGTAAATTTAAATGAAGTGGTAAAAAATCTTGAAAGCCCACTAAGTGATGCCTCAAAAACTCAACTTCAAGAAAGAATAAATACACTTCAATCTATTGTTGAATCTAAAAAAATTGAAACCCATATTGGAGATTTAAACGATTGGTATAAAAGAGGTGGTAGATTATTGCATCTTTCAAAAGACCAAAATTGCCATTGTCCACTTTGTAATACAGACCTTTCAAATTCAATTGATTCCATTTTAGATGAATATAGTAAGGTCTTTAGCGGGGGGCTTGACAAGTTGTTTACATTTTTGGAGAATCAGACAACAGTACTTTCTGATTTTACTCAATCAAATAATATAGAATCCAATAAAACTGAGATTGATGAAATAATCAGTTTATTAACTGAATTTTCAAAAACAAAAAACGGTATCGATTTTAATGATGATGTTACTTTAAATAGTGCGTTATCAAATATCAGCACTCAAATAAAATTTAAAAAGAAGAGTTACAATGAAAAAGTTGAGATAGACTCTCAAAGCAAGGAAATAATTAATACTTATAATAAGGAGATTAGTTCCTTTAAAACTGAAACGTTAGCAATTATTGACGAAATCGAAACAGCCATTCAGGGACAAAATATTGCTACAATTATTAACCAAATTAAGAGTAAGATAAAACAAATTGCTACTGTCGAGTATAATCTATCTGATAATGCTGTAATTTCCAGTGCCCAAAAGAGCAATTCACAGATTGCAGTAAAAACACGTTCCTTAAAAGGGATTTTAACAACAGAGTTAACGGCTCTTGATAGTGAAAGAAATATAGAAATAGCTAAACTGAATGCAGAATCAAAATATGTCAATATCTATCTTAAACATTTTGGAATAGACCATTTTGAAATCGACACAGACAAAAATAAACCGACCAATAATCTAATTGTTCATTATACTAATGGAAAACAAAAAAATAAAATTGACACTTCGTTGAGTGAGGGCGAGAAAACCGCATTGGCTTTTGCATACTTTGTTAGTAAATTGAGAGTTGAAAAGTTAGAAAGCAACAATGTCGGATTTCAAGACTGTATAATTGTTATTGATGACCCTATTTCAAGTCTTGATGACAACAGATTATTTCAAACAGCTAATTTGATTGACTCTTTATTATTTTATTCGAGCAATGATACCAATCACTATCCCAAACAACTTTTTGTATTAAGTCACAATATTACATTCATTAAATACCTTTCAAATGCTTTAAAAGGAAATGACAAACTGAGTGGTAAAGATGTTAGTTTGATAAATGACTATTTTCTAAATCATAACGCCCCAAAAATAAAAAACATACCAACAGGATTGAGAAACTTTACAAACACCTATATCATAAAATTGAATGAAATAATTGCTTTTAGAGATAGCAAATTAGACTACCAAAATGCAAAGAATTATTTGGCTAACTATATACGCATAGTGTTGGAAACCTTTTTGTCCTTTAAATTAGCCATTGTGAATGAGAGTAATGACCGATTGCCTGGTCTTACACATCTGATAACTAAAATGGTAAGCGAGTTCAATAACATTGATGATATTGAAATTGACGGAATAAGAAAAGATACGGTCATAAAAAGATTAAATCATCTTAAAAAGATAGCCGACCATGAGTCGCATGGAAGCATCCATAAAGCAGAAGAATTTTCCTTTATTGCTGAAAAAGAATTAAAAGACTTTGCAAAAGCCACAACACAAGTGATATTATATATCGATAAGTTGCATTTTAGTAAAATTAAAAACCACTCTCTGTAAATGGAGATACACAAATTAGTCTTATTTTGAATAGGAGTTTTACAAATTCATTCATTACTCTATTTTTGATAAAAACGTCAAAATCGGTATCAAGTGTTCGACTGTAATCCCTGTCAGCCCGCAAAAGAAAACCGATTAGGAAACTAATCGGTTTTTTCTTTTTACACTCTTATTTATTTTAGATCGTGCAGGATTAGATTTGGTAATCTAATCTTCTTGAATACTCTTCTAAACTATATCATTCATCATCCAAACCCGCTTCAAAAGGTGAAGCCGGCAACCCCTCATTATTATAAAAATTAGCTTCTAAAGGATTATCTGCCCAAGCATATCTAACTTTGACTGGATCTGCGACGGAATCATTGCTAACTATAACTTTATCTCCCTGAATTACAGCTTTAGCCCAAACAAACTTTCCATCAGTTCCTGCGATCGCAAATTCTTTTAATTCATCACCATTTTTGATTACCAATCCAGTTCCAACATTTGAAAAACTTAAAATTAGTTTGTTTCCTTCTTTTATTATCGATTTGTAAAGTGGTCCTGAAGCTGCTAGTGTTTTTTCACCATAAACCAATTTTCTAGCCTGAAGTGACAATCTTTTTCCAACATCGTACTTATTTAAAGGATGAATATCATTCCATTCACCTAAATCTATTGCGACCGCCAATCCTGTATTTGGAACTTTCAAGGTATTCAATTGCTGTTGTCTTAAAGCTGCCCAATTACTTTCTGCAGGTTCTGGTTTTGGTTCCATAAAATTTGGAAGCTGAACCAATAAAAAAGGTAGTTTTTCTTGTCTAAAAAGTGTTCTCCAATTGGTTATCAAGGTTTCCATTAACGCAAAATATTCGGATGGCTTTTTTGTATTTGCTTCGCCCTGATACCATAAAACGCCTTTTATAGGATAATTTTTCAATGGAGCAATCATAGCATTGTAAAGTCCGACTGGTTTCCATCTCACAAAAGTTTGTCCCGGCAGCGGAAGCATTTTTGAACCTAACTTATAGCTCCAATTCCCTTTTAAATCAATTGTTTTATCGCCAATACTTAATTCATATGGTTTATCGGTTACGAAACCTCCTCTGCCCGAATTACTGATAACGCGAATGGTAATTTCATTTTTTCCTTCCTTTAAAATATTAGCATTAAAAGAATAAATTCTCGGTGGATATTGATACGACGTCGTTCCAACAAAATTTCCGTTTACAAAAACAGAATCGGCATCTACAATTCGTCCTAAAATTAATTTAGCTTGATTTTCTTTTATTTTGTCTAAAGTAAATTCTCTTTTAAACCAAACAGAACCATTTGTATTTCCTAGTTCTCCATCTGCCCAATAACCTGGAATATTCATTGTTTTCCAATCGGAAATATCGACTGAATTTGCCCATTTATTCTTTAAACCAAGATCGGTTTGATTTAATAATTTATACCAATCTGAACTTACTTTTCGATCGCTTTCATCGATTTGTTTTTCGAGTTTTCCGTCTTTAAATTTTAAATATTCTGCATAATAATCTGGAAACTTTTTTATGCCTTCTTCATTAATCCATGACTCAGCTGGTGAACCACCTAAAGAACTGTTGATTAAACCAATTGGGATTTTGTATTTTTCGTAGATTTCATTGGCAAAAAAATAACCGACTCCTGTAAACTGCAAAACGTTATTTGGATTTGCTTCTACCCATGAACCAGAAGAAAAATCGTTTCTTTCTTTCGCAAAATAATATTCATCGGGTACTAAAAATTGTCGAATATTGGGATTGGCAGATTTTGCAATTACATCTTTGTATTTGTCTTTAATTCTTTCCATCGGAAGTTCCATGTTCGATTGTCCCGAACAAAGCCAGACGTCACCAAAAAGAATATTTTTTAATACAATTGTATTGGAACCTTTTAAAGTCATTTCATACGGTCCGCCCGCTTTTTGTGACGGAAGCTCGATCACCCATTTTCCGTTTTGAGCTGTTGTGGTTTTGTATGTTTTACGATTAAATTCGAGTTCGACTTTTTCATTTGGAGAAGCCCAACCCCAAATATTGACTTTTGTATCGCGTTGCAATATCATTCCGTCACTTATCAATCGCGGAAGTTCTATTTGTGCATTAATGCTAAATGTTATTAGAAATGCTAGTATTATTTTTTTCATGCGGTTTATTTTTTTTGCTACTCCCGATAGCTATCGGGATTAAAAGATTTACACAGATTATTAAAAATCCTTCTAATCCTTTTAATCAGTGGCTAAAGTTTTTCTCTTAGAGCTTACTGTGTTTTTGTTTACAATGAATTACACTTATTAATAATATTGTAGTGACACCAATTTTTTAATTAAAAAAAATAAAAATTAGTGACAATTCGTGACTCGAGCGACAGCGAATAGGCGAAGTAAATTCGCGGCTAAAAAAACTACTTATAAGTATATAATTTTATTTTTTGGATTTCGTAATCGCCGACTGAAATTCTCAAATGTCTGCCTTGATGGGTTTGATCTCCATTAAAATGTCTTATCGTTTTCCATTTTTCATCTTCAAATTTTCCTTGATCAGTTTTTAAAATTCCTGCATTTAAATTCTCTTTTAAAGATTTAAAAGTTACAACAATTCCTGAACCCGCAATATAAAATTCGTCTTTCGCAATTTCTATAATAATTGCGCTTGACATTGGCCAAGAATCTGCTTTTGCTCCATCAGACCAATTTAGGGTGTAATCGTGTTTGAATGTAAATTCATAATCTCCCAATTTAATAATCTGCGTATTATTTTCTTTGTCTAATAAAACACCGTCAATTTTTCCTTGTCCTTTATTGGCTTCAATCGTTGGAGTTAATTGCTGCACCAAATCATAAATTTTCCCAAGAGGCTCTTTTTTGGCATCTGCCACAGATTCTATAGAAAATGGCGAAAAACCAATTGCTTCATAATGTCCTATTGCATACAAACCTTTAAAAGGCGCCGTTTCATCAAACCGATGTTCAGGAATAAATAAAGGATCACCTTGACGTGTAAATAAATCATTCCACTGTTTAAAGGACGGATTATAAAAATCGGGCGCCAAAAAGTCAATCGAATTTCCCGCAGCTTTCCAAACATCCATAAGATGTGGAAGCGGTCCAGCACTCGGATATTGACCTGGCTTTTTTTCGGGTGCATTTAAAGCTGCGTTCACAAACATCGGAATTGGATAAATGTCTTTACCTGCTTTTGCAATTTGATTGGTAAATTTTGAAAAATACCAAGCCATAAAAATTTCATCTGTATGAAGTCCTTTTCCAAAAACTTCTTCCCAATTTCCTGAAGTTTTAAACCCCTTTTTTTTCCAAATTTCCAAAAACTCTGGAACCAGTTTTTCTTTGTTTTTTTGAAGATATTGCAGTAATTCTTTTGGAACTTCTTTTTTGAAAACTTCATTTGCCAGTGGATTATAATCGCGGGCAGTTGGCAGCATTCCGATTTCATTTTCGACTTGAATCATAATTACGGTTTGCTCTTTTTGATCCAATTCTCTAATGTGTGCCATCAATTTTTTGAACGCATTTAAATCGGCTTGAAGATTGTTTTCACTAAAAGGCGTCAAAATCTCATGACTGCGATTTTGATCATCTTTAACTCGCGGGTATTTTTTCTGATTTAATTTTACCCAAGCTGGAGCATGGCTTGACATGCTGTTTTTCCAAGATCCAAACCATAGAAATACAAGTTTTAAATTTTCTTTTCGTGCTCTAAGAATTAAATCATCAATTAACGAAAAATCAAATTTTCCCTCTTCTGGTTCTATAAGTTCCCAATAAACGGGTGTTAAAACTGTATTGAGATTCATATCAACCAATTTTGGCCAAATAGTTTCCATGCTTTCCATGCTCGTTGCAGAGGAATTTCCTAATTCACCTCCGCGTATTAAGAATGGTTTTTGGTTTACAATTAATTGTGTTTTGTTTCCTTTTTTCTGAAGGCTGGGTATATTTTGACAAAATCCAAAATGCACCAATAATAATGCAATTAAAAGAATTCTGTTTTTTAAGAAAAATGCCATTCTATTTATTTTAAGATTGAAAGCTATTCCATTTAAATTTGCTTCTGTAAAATAATAAGCTGTAAAAGTTAAGAAATAAATAATCCATAATATAAACCCTTTTACAGCTTTATACTATGGATTATCACCAATTCAAATATTTAAGGTTTTACTAACTCACCCGAAAATCCTAAACTTACATCTTTTCCTGCAAGACCATCTGCAGTGCCTTTGTATGCATGTTTACGAACATAATTAGCATCCCAAAGGTTTGGAGATTCATTTGGAAGCCAATATTCATGTTCTTTTGAATTATCAGAAACTCCCCAAATAGTGATTCCATATTGCTGTGCTGCCGGAATGTGTTTTTTGTACATATCGATAACAAATTGGTACATTTCAGCTTGTGAGGCTTGCTGTACAACAGTTGGTGTAGCAGTTCCTAATCTAATATCCAACTCAGATATTTTAATCAATTTTCCAGTAGCTGCTAATTTCTGGAACATCTGAACAATTTTATCTTTGTCTGTTGTTAGACTAATATGCATCTGAGTTCCGATTCCGTCAACCGCAGCACCTTTACTTTCAATATACTTCACGTATTCGATCAATCCATCACATTTATCTAATCTTGATTCTAGATTATAATCATTAATGAAAAGTTTATCTGTTGCATTTCCATATTGACGTGCTAGTTTGAATGCTGTAACGGCATAATCTTTTCCTAGGTATTTTACCCAAGAAAAATAATCTGTTGCTGTATCGCCTTCTGTTCCATTTCTTAATGTTCCATCTTCCTTAACCGGCTCATTTACTACATCCCAAGAAAAAACTCCAGTTTTATAATGTGTCATCATTTTAGAAATCCAATCCGTCATAGCATCGCCAATGATCTTGGCTTTCTCTGCATCTGTTTTTTCAATTGTTATTGGAGCTGTCACACCTCCGCCTGACGATGAACCGTCTGTTACGGTAACATTATCGATATAATACGTTCCTGCTAATAAACCTAAATCTAAGCTTAATCCTGTTTCTCCTCCTTTGGCTGTAATTTTCCATTCAATTAATTTCCAAGTCGTAGAAGTTGTTTGGTCTCCCTGATAATTTGCTAAACTTCCTGGCATTGTTGAACATCTCATTGAACCAGGTGCTTCCGAACGAATCATAAAGGATGTTGTATAACTTTTACCTGCTGTTAAAGGAGTAGTAAATAATGTTTGAATTTGTGTTTTATATTGCAGCCCTGGATTATCAGTTGCATTAATAACTTTCATCGCACCGCTTCCTTCATAAGCATTAGCAGCAGGCGCAAGACTCAATGCGTTATCAGCTCCATTCGCTTTACTCCAGCCTGTGATACCTGAATTGAATGTTCCGTTAGAAACTAAATTTACAACTCCTGTAGGAGCATCAAGATCCACAACAGCAATAGTATTTACATCTATTAAATAGGTAACATTTGGCAGGTATCCTAAATCTAAATTAAACTGAAATGTTGTGCTTCCTGCTTTAAAATCGCCGGGAGCTACTTTAATTTTAACTTGCTGCCATGCAGATGTGGTTGCAAAAGCCTCTACCCAAGATCCGCCGGTATTATACCAATCTTTATACGGATACATATTTGTTAATGAACCATTGAATGAAATACGTCCTTTACCGGCAATATCTGATTTTATATAAAATGAAATTTCATAATTATGCCCTGTAACGATTGGAACATTTGGAGATGTTAATTGTAGATGATGTGCTGCTGACGAAGTTGCACTTGCTTCTAGTTTTATCGCTTGTGACGAGCTTGTTAAACCCGAATTTGCTACAATTGAAATTCCTTTTCCTGGATTATTTCTTAACCAATTTGCAAAAGTGCCGCTTTTTAAACCGACTACATCCAAAATATTAGTTCCGCTTGAACCTGGAATTACTGTTGGTGCAATAATGCTGTTCAGATAACTTGCATTTTGATTGGAATGCCAAACTAAAGTATGACCAAAAACTTTTAGTCCTGCACTTTTTGTGGCTGCAATAAAAGCATCGATATTAGTAAAATTAATTTCTCCTTTTGCATTTACCATTGCGCCGTGTTTCATCTCGTAACCTGGCGTAACTTCATCAAAATTTTCATTTACAATTTTTCTATATGCGGCGTCACTCATGTACAAACTCACGCCAATTCCGTTACCTAACGAAAAGTCCGAATAGTTTTTTAAAGGTTCGTAACGGCTGATTTTTTCTACTAAAGCTAACGGAAGCTCAGCTCCTGTTACTTCTCCATGTTCTGGGTCTTTTCCCCACTCCATCATATTATCATCGCATGATGACAAAATCATTAATGATGAAGCAATTATTGGTAGGATATATTTATATTTCATTTTGCAGTTTTGTTAGTTAAAATCATTGTAAACTGGTGTGTCTAATGGTACAATTCTCCAATTATCAGTATATACTTTTACTGAAGTTGCTTTTGAAGGAAATTCTACTTCGCTCGTATTTCCTAAAACATCTTTCATTTTTACATCTGCATTTTCGAACCAAATACCAAAGTTTTGATACGTTGCAGCTTCTCGATAAGCCAAAACAGCTTCGAAAGTAAAAGGTTCTTTAGACCATTGATAAAATTTATTTAATGGAATGGTAATAGTTGTCCATCCAGCAGTTTGAAAAGCAACTGATTTTCCATCAATAAGCCAAGGAATATAATTGTAAACTCCGCCAGACCATGTTCCTGCATTAAAATTATTGATTGTACATATTTTTAAGTAACCTGAATCTTTCCATGCGTCTGGTACATAAATATCAAATTGAAATGCAACTTTATCAAGCGGTGTACTAGCTGGAATAAAAGGAGTTAACTGTGCTCTCCAGTTATCAACACCAGTTCCTCCTGTCCATGTTTCTGTTGCTCTGCCTGTTGCTGGAGCAATTGAAGCTAGACGAGCTGGGCGATGCGGTACGTATTTTCCTTGCGAAAGATTTCCTGCGCCTATCGAAGCTGATTCTATATCGGTTCCTAAAATCATACCAGTGGCAGGAGGTGTGCCCCAAAAACTGTGCTGTCCTCTTCCGTCAAAATCTAAAATAACACCTCTTTTACAGTTAAAATATGCTGGAGAATAAACTCCGCCATTTGAAGTTTGAACAAATAGTGATCCTCCTAAATCTGAGATTCCACTTGGAACTTTAACGGTAAATAATTCGCCATCTTCTGTTGATGTAATTCCTGTTGTTACCTCAACATTTCCAGGAAAAACTACTTTACTTACTTCGGTTAAACCGGTTCCTATAACTGTTATGGTTTCACCTGCATTTGGCATTGTGTTAGAAATATTAGTTATAGCAGGTTTACCAGAACGAATTTCAAATTTAAAAGTGGTTTCGTTAGAATCATTTGCAAAACGAATTGTATTTCTCACGGATGGATCTGCGTCTAAAATTGGTGTATCAGC
Organism: Flavobacterium plurextorum; assembly: GCF_002217395.1. GTDB lineage: Bacteria > Bacteroidota > Bacteroidia > Flavobacteriales > Flavobacteriaceae > Flavobacterium > Flavobacterium plurextorum. Next base: position 140,282 of record NZ_MUHD01000006.1, read on the forward strand.
CGAAACGCTTACAAGCATCGAATTGTTAGATACAAAAACCACATTAAAGTAGGTAGAATATCCGTTGATGTATACTTTCTTAAGTCCCTCAAATCCTGAACCTTCAATACGCAGCAACTGTCCTAAACGGGCAAAACTAACTTCTCGATCCGGCACTGTTGAATTGACATCTTCTAAAAATACTTTTGAAATTGTGATCGCACCGCCTTGTGAATCATTGTTATCACAAGAGGTAAACAGCATGCCGAAAACCATCATTGTAAGAAGTGCGATGGGCGCCCAATACTTTTTATTTAAAATATATTTCATATTACTATTTCTTTAATTTTTTATTTCTGAATACTAGAATAAGTCTTTAATTTTCTCTTCTGTAAACTGATACGGAACAGGATTTTCTCTCAATAACGGATTCTGAACTAACTCAGATTCTGGGTAAGGAAGTGTAAAAATTGTTGCATCAATTACACCAATAGCTCTTGGACTAGTACTTTTTGAAGCGTCAACTGTAACTTTATTAGTTGCCGTGTCATACAAAATTGGAGTAATTACACCTCTGTTTTGTGCTGTAACATAATTGATTACTTCTTGTTGTTTGTAGTAAGCTCTGCGAACTAAATCGTACCAATATTGTCCTTCCATACACAATTCAACGCGTCTTTCATGAATAATATCAGCATAAGTTAATGTTGTTTTTGAATCTAAACCTGCACGCGTACGAAGTCTGTTTACTCCCATAAGAGCGGCGGCATCTGCGGTTGAAGCGTTATTTCCTAAAGAAGCTTCCGCGTAGTTCAAATAAACTTCTGCCAAACGCAGCATATAAGTATTTAAAGCTGAATTCATACGGGTAATTTTAGAATTGTCCTTTGTAGAACCTACAACTCCTTTTTTTATGGTAAGGAAATCATTTCCGTGATCAACCGTGTAACCTCCATTTGCTTTGTTGATTTCGGCATAATGATCTTTGTTACCCATAAAAGTTGCTTTACGACGAAGATCTTTTGATTCATATTCTTGTAATACATTGTAAGAAGCTCTTGTCCAATATCCCCATGCAGCATCGTCGCCCGTAATATCAGATCCCAAGGCAAAATAAGCCTGCTGTGTATTGTTTACACCATAATCTCCATTTGGCACCCATTGCAAAGCAAACATTGATTCTGTATTGTTGTTATTGTCAACCATAAATAAATCTTCATAATTTGCCATCAAACTATAAGGACCAGAACTAATAACTTTTTCAGCAGCTTTTTTTGCTAAATCAAGATATGCTTGATTGCGAGTGCCGCTGTTTGGATTATCACTAACTCCTGAAAACGATAAGTAAACACGAGACAGCATTCCGAATGCACTGTATTTTGTTAAACGTCCTGCCTGACCTGCAGTTTCTGGAAGATATTTAGCTGCAAACTCTAAATCACGCATCGAAAACTCGTAAACATCTTTCATTGAATTTTTGTTTACAATTGGATTTTTCACCAATTCTCTGGGATCTGTAGAGATAATTACATCTCCCCATAACGAAGCCAAATACCAGTATGCTGTTCCTCTCATAAAACGAGCTTCGGCAATATATTTATTTTTAACAGCATTACTAAGTGAACTTCCAGAAATTCCGATAATCACATTATTAGATTGTTGAACTACATTGTACAACGATGCCCAAGCCGAAACCAATGGTCCTGTTAATCCAGTTTCTGTTAAATCTGTAAATGGATAAACGTAATCTGAAAAAGGAGCATACATATTTGCCGCACGTCCATCGCCTAAACCATAATAAAATTTGTCATTAAAATCGAACCATACTTTGTTGTATAAAGGTCCTGTTGCAGCCTGAAAATCAGACTCTGTTTTATAAAAATTCTCTTTAGTAATTACATCATTTGGTTCAACGTCTAAAATGTCGCTGCAACTCGTCCAAACAAATGGCAATGCAATAATTAAAGCCGTGTAAAATATTTTCTTTGTTTTCATTGTGCAGTTTTTAGAAATTAACATTTATTCCAAGAGTAGTTGTTACCGGCGAAGGATAACGTCCGTTATCGATGCCATTTAAAAGTTGGTTTTGGTTTATTGCACCAACTTCTGGGTCATATCCTTTATACTTTGTAAAAGTCAAAACATTCTGCATATTTGAATATACTTTGATGTTTGAAATTCCATATTTAGAATATAAACTCTTAGGCAGATTATAGCCTAATGAAATGTTTTTAAGTCTAACATAAGATCCGTCTTCCACAAATCTATTACTCAAGCGATAGTTAGAAGCCGAAGATGCTGATGAAGCTCCAATTCTTGGCATATATGGATCTCCGCCTACAATTTGTACATTACGGTAATCGTTTGGCCCAGTTGGATCAATTAATTCTAATTGCGCATATCCTAAAGCTGTTTTCAATAAATTGGTATTCTCACGAGGATTTTCTAACCAGCGTCTTTGGTAATTCAAAACATCATTTCCGTAAGATCCTGTAAACATTATACTCACGTCAAATCCTTTAAACGAGAAGCTGTTGGTAAATCCGAAAGTAAAATCTGGATTAGGATTTCCAATGTAACCAGCATCTTTCTCATTGATTACTCCATCTTTGTTTACATCTTCAAACATATAGTCACCAATCCAAACTCCGTTTTCTCCAATCTGCATTCCTTCTGGAAGCGCTGTTGGTTTTACAGTTCCGCTTGCATCTTTATAATAAAAATCAGTTGCTTTTTCAAAACGTCCAATAACTTTATATCCGTAAAATTGTCCCAATGTCTGCCCTACTGCACTGCGAGTAACCACAGTTACATCAGAACCTTGCTGTAAAGTCTGATCGTAAACTCCAGATTCTGAATTCAATTTCAAGACTTTAAATCTATTCATCGAGATATTGAAATTTGATTTCCAAAGAAAATCTTCTCGCTGCATATTTATTGTGTTTATTGTAAACTCAATACCTTTATTTTCTAGTGATCCAATATTAGCATATGGAGGTGCTGTAGATCCTTGCCCTGTTGTACCTACATAAGCTGGAAGTGATAATCTTAATAATAAATCATCTGTCTTCTTGTAATAAACATCGGCTGTAACTTCGATTCTGTTATTGAAAAGTCCAAGATCTAAACCAATGTTAGTTTGATTTGTTTTTTCCCATTTTAAATCTGGATTAGCTGTATTTGTTGCAATTTGACCACTTCCCCAATTTGTTGCAGATGTACCATATACAGATGTGTAAGCATTATTAGGTACAGTTGAATTACCTGTAACTCCCCATCCTGCGCGTAATTTCAAATTATTAATCGTTTGATTCTCTTTTAAAAATCCTTCACTTGATATTTTCCATGCTAAACCTGCTGCCGGAAACCAATCCCATTTGTTCTCTTCTGCAAATTGTGAAGATCCATCTCTTCTAATAGTTCCTGTTATAAAATATCTATCATCAAATGAATACGCTGCTCTTGCAAAATAAGAACTTAGCGATCTTGTAGAACTTGCGTTTGAGTTTCTTGCTGTTGTTGGGTCACCTGCATTTAAATCTGTAGCTCCGTTTGTTAAATATCCTGAGCGATATCCATAAAGATTTTCCCAGTTTTGTTCCTGTAATTCTTGACCTAACATCGAGTTAATACTGTGTTTTCCGAATACTTTATTATAAGTCAATAAATTATTCCAAATCCAGTTTTCGCTTGTAGATTTTGTTCTGCTTCCTTCTCTCACCTCATTAGATAATGCTCCAAAAGTATAAGATGGATTGAAAGTGTAGTTATTTCCAAAACCGTAATCCAGCGAATATTGTGTTTTGAATTTTAAATCTTTTGTGAAACTAATTTCCGCATAAGCGTTTCCTCTAATTCCGTAGTTTTTAGCATGATTATCTTTAAGCAAAGCAATTCCTAATGGATTTGTTTGAACAAATTCTGTCGTATCTGGCCCATCAAAAGTACCATCGGCATTACGTGCAGCAACATTTGGAGTTTGTTTCAACGCAGTTAGAATTACCGAATCATCATTTACTGTTGTAACCTGATTAGTTTTGTAAACATTCATATTCACTCCAACTTTCATCCATTTCTTTACCTGAGAATCAATTACTCCACGAAGTGTCATACGATCAAAAGAAGAACCAATTATAGTCCCTTCCTGATCAAAATAAGACATTCCTAATGCATAAGTAGTGTTATCAGAACCGCCCGAAGCAGATAAATTATAATTTTGAATTAAAGCTGTTTGAAATAATTCGTCCTGCCAGTTTGTTCCCTCTCCCAACAAATCAGGTCTGATGAAAGCATTATCTCGCTGTACAATTCCTAAATCTGCACGAGTATTTTTAAGAGTACCATATTCTCTAAGATTTAATACTTGTAATTCTTTTGGCATTTGCTGCCATCCTACATAACTGTCAAAGTTTAATGTCAAATCTCCTTTTCTACCTGTTTTGGTAGTTACCATGATCACACCATTTGCAGCTCTTGAACCATAAATTGCTGTTGCAGAAGCATCTTTCAAAATATCAATCGAAGCAATATCATTCGGATTAATTCCTGCAAGCGGATTTGAATTTAAAGATCCTGTGTTTCCATCTATTATTACACCATCTATTACATAAATAGGCTCATTTGAACCTGTAATAGAACTTATCCCACGAATACGTACCGAAGAACTTCCTCCCGGCGTACCACTATTTTGTTGAATTTGCACCCCTGCAGCACGACCTTGTAAAACCTGATCGATTGTTGTTGCAACAGATTGACTAATTGCAGTACTGCTGACTGTCGAAACTGCACCCGTTAAATCTGCTCTTTTTACAGTTCCATATCCAACAACAACAACTTCTTTCAAGTCATTTAAATTCTCTTCCAGTAAAGCATCAATTTTAGTTTTATTATTTACCGAAACTTCATGTGTTTTATATCCTATGAAGCTAAAGACCAAAATACTATTTGCAGGAACAGATTGAAGTGTGTACGTTCCATCAAAATTAGAAACGGTACTTGTCTTTGTTCCTTTCACAATAATATTCACACCTGGTATTGGTCCATTACTATCAGATACGGTACCCGATACAGTAATTTGCGCATTTACTGCAGCAGAAAATACCAGCATCAGGATCAAGAATCCCAAATTCTTAAAGTATTTTGATCTGCTTTTAGTAATTAAAAAGTTAGTCATAAATAATTGGTTTAATAAGTTAATAGTATGGTTTAGTTAGTTTTTCTTTTTTATTGACTTACTAAGATTTTCCTTTTTAAAATTCAGACAAATAATAGCTTATAGTCAAAACAAATATATGCAAAAAACAACAACACACAATCGGTTGCGTTAATTTTTTTTCTCAATTTCAAAAAAATACCATTAAAAAAAAACGTTTTAAACACAAATAATCAAAAAAAATGAAATAATTCTCAAAAACAGACTTAATCACAACGAAAACGTTAGAGATAATAAATTGTTTAGATCAAAATCTTAAAAAAAGTATAAAATGTTAAATTTATATATTTTTTTTAAACGGACTAAAACATCGCAGTATTCTATTGAAAATCATACTAAACCAAATCCTCAACAATCCCTTGTAAAATAAGACGTGGAGAACATTACAAACTGCACATCAAACAATTAACCTCTAAACAATATATTTCTTACAAAAGACAAAACAGAAACAATCGGTTGCTTTTATTTTACAAAAAACTCCCCTCAGAATAACTGGAGGGGAGTCTAAAAAATAGTAGAAAACGGCTTTTATTACATTACAGATTCATTTTTTTAGCATCTTCAACAAATTGTTTCAATCCAATATCTGTAAGTGGATGTTTCAATAATCCTTTAATTGCTGATAATGGTCCGGTCATAACATCTGACCCCACTTTGGCACAATTTACAATATGCATTGTATGCCTTACCGAAGCCGAAAGAATTTGTGTTTGATAATTATAATTATCATAGATTTCTCTGATTTCTTCAATTAAATGCATTCCATCAGTCGAAACATCATCTAATCTTCCAAGAAAAGGGGAAACATATGTCGCTCCTGCTTTCGCCGCCAATAAAGCTTGCCCTGCAGAAAATACAAGCGTTACATTGGTTTTAATTCCTTTAGAAGAAAAGTATTTACAAGCTTTTATGCCATCGCCAATCATTGGCAATTTAACTACTATCTGCGGATGTAAAGCTGCCAATTCCTCCCCTTCTCTGATCATTCCATCAAAATCGGTTGAGATTACCTCAGCAGAAACATCTCCGTCAACAATATTACAAATGTTTAAATAGTGCTTTAATATATTTTCTTTTCCTGTAATTCCTTCTTTTGCCATTAAAGACGGATTGGTGGTTACGCCGTCTAAAACGCCTAAAGCTTGTGCCTCTTCAATATCCTGAAGATTAGCAGTATCAATAAAAAATTTCATAAGTTTTTTTGGTTTAAGGTTGGTTATAATCTAGTTTCAATAGTATTTAATGTGAAGTATAATCGCATAGTTGTCATTACGATCCCGAGGCTTCGGGATCGTAATGACAAAACTGTACATAGTTCTTTGTCTAAGTAAGTAGTAGAGACGCACAGCACTGCGTTTAACATCCAGCGAGAAAAAAAATGTGCATTTCGATCGATTCTACTCTTCAAAAAACCTTCAATAAAAAATAACTCACTTATTATTTTATCAAACTGACTTTTCATCCATTTCAATTTTCAAAAAAATAGTAACTAAACCTTCAATCTATTTTTCTTAAATCTCAATGCCAAAAAAAGCCATAATCTTAATACACATTTTCAAAGCTTTTATCTAAAATCATTTTTAAAACACTTTTAACTACTTACGGCTATCATGTTTAAAAATTTAACTTGTTTTAGAAATTTTCTCTCACTAAATATTTTTTTGTAGAAACCTAACAGGTTTTAAAACCTGTTAGGTTTGATATTGAAATCTAAACCAATTAAATATATTGGTTAATGATGTTTTCGAACAATTCTTGTTTACCGCTTTGAAGATTTAATTCTCCATTTTCGTGAGCGATAGTGTAAAGATCTTTTAGGTTTAATTTTCCATCAGCAAAATCTTTCCCCTTTCCAGAATCGAAAGAACTGTATCTTTCTGTTCTTAATTTTTCGTAAGGAGAAGAAGTGATGATTTTATCTGCAGTCAATAAAGCTCTTGCAAAAGTATCAGCGCCGCCAATGTGCGCTAAGAAAACATCTTCTAAATCTGTAGAGTTTCTTCTGATTTTTGCATCAAAGTTCACTCCACCACCTTGCAATCCGCCGGCTTTTAAGAAAACTAACATCGCTTCTGTAGTTTCTTGAATGTTATTTGGAAACTGATCTGTATCCCAGCCATTTTGATAATCACCTCTGTTAGCATCAATACTTCCTAACATTCCTGCTTTTGCAGCAACTTCTAATTCATGTTGAAAAGTATGCTGCGCCAATGTAGCGTGATTTACCTCAATATTAATTTTGAAATCTTTATCTAAACCATATTCTTTCAAGAATCCAATTGCTGTTGCAGAGTCAAAATCGTATTGGTGTTTTGACGGCTCCATTGGTTTTGGCTCAATAAAGAAAGTTCCTTTAAAACCTTGCGCTCTTGCATAATCTCTAGACAATGTTAAGAATTGCGCCATGTGATCTAATTCTCTTCCCATATCTGTGTTCAATAAAGACATATAACCTTCTCTACCGCCCCAGAAAACATAATTTTCTCCACCTAAAGCAATCGTTGCATCAAGCGCTAATTTTACTTGTCCTCCCGCTCTTGCTACTACATTAAAATCTGGATTTGTAGCCGCTCCGTTCATAAATCTTGGGTTTGAGAAACAGTTTGAAGTTCCCCAAAGTAATTTAATTCCAGACTCCGCTTTTTTCTGTTTTAAGTAATCCGTAATAAAAGCCAAACGTTTTTCTGATTCTGCAAAAGTTGCTCCTTCTGCAATCAAATCGTAATCGTGGAAACAGAAATAATCAAATCCCATTTTACTGATAAATTCAAAAGCTGCATCCGCTTTATCTTTTGCCGCTTGATAAGGATCTGAAGACTGATCCCAAGCAAATTGCTGTGTTCCTGGTCCGAATGGATCGCTTCCTTGTCCACAGAAAGTATGCCAATACGCGATCGCAAATTTAAAGTGCTCACGCATTGTTTTTCCAGCTACAACTTGATCTGGATTATAATATTTAAATGCCAGCGGATTATCAGATTCCTTTCCTTCAAATTTAATTTGACCAATACCTTTGTAATATTCTTTATCTCCTAAAACTATCATTTTATCTTTTTATTTAGTTGTTAATATTAATTCTAATTCTTGTTTCCATTTTTTATAAGCCGTTTCGTAAGGCTCTTTGTTGTGCAGCGGTAAAAACGTCATTACATGATCGTTGTCGCTGACATTAGCTCCAAATTTGCTGTAATCACCATCTTTTAAACCAACTGCTCTTGCTGCTCCGACTGCGCCGGTTGTATTGTAAATTTCAATTTCGTGACCAATTAAAGTCGCCACTGTATTTGAGAAAATCTCTGAGCGGAAAAGGTTATCATTACCAGCTCTAATCACATTAATTGTTGTATTATCATCTTTCAAGCATTCCATTCCGTACACAAACGAAAAAGCAATTCCTTCTAAAGAAGCTCTAAATAAATGCGCGCTGTTATGAATATTTAAGTTAAGGTTTAAGAAATGAGTTCCGATGTTTTTATTGTTGAACATACGCTCAGCACCATTTCCAAACGGAATCACAACAACGCCTTCTGATCCTACCTCAACATTCGACGCCTTTTCATTCATCGCTTCATAACTTTCGTTACCCATATTATTGCGAAGCCATCTGTACTGAATTCCTGCGCCATTAATATTTAAAAGTTTACCCACTCTTGGCGTTTCCAATTCGTAGTTTACGTGAACGAAATTATTTACTCGAGTGCTTTTTCCTGATGACATTTCGCTTACCGCATAAAATACTCCCGAAGTCCCGCCCGTAGCTGCCACTTCGCCCGGATTCAAAACATTTAATGACAAAGCATTATTTGGCTGATCACCTGCTCTATAAACAATCGGAATTCCTGCTGGAAGTCCAGTTTCTTTTGAAGCTTGTTGGGTAACAACTTCCTGATTCGTAAAATTTTCAACTATTTTTGGCGTCAAAGATTGCTCGATTCCGTAGTAATCTAAAAGCCAATCTGCAACCTTATTTTCTTTATAATCCCAAAGCATTCCTTCAGACAAACCATTTTTAGTCGTCGTTACTTCGCCTGTTAATTTCAAAGCGATGTAATCTCCCGGAAGCATATATTTATCAATTTTGTTGTAAACTTGAGGCTCGTTTTCTTTTACCCATTTTAGTTTCGAAGCCGTGAAATTCCCTGGTGAATTCAGTAAATGCTCCATACATTTTTGTTCTCCAATTTCGGCAAAAGCCTTGTTTCCAATTTCAACCGCGCGGCTGTCACACCAAATAATAGAATTTCGAAGTGCATTTCCTGCCTTATCAACAACCACCAATCCGTGCATTTGGTACGAAATACCAATTCCTTGAATTTTTGACGCATCGATATTAGCTTCACGAATGACTCTTTTAGTCGCCGTACAAATGTGCTGCCACCAAATCTCAGGATCTTGTTCTGCCCAATCTGGGTGAATCGACAAGATTTCCATTTCGTTCTGCGGTTCATTCAAAACGATTACTTTTTTACCCGTTTCTGCTTCTACCAAGGCTGCCTTGACAGAAGAACTTCCAATATCATATCCAATATAATACATACTTACAATGATTCTCTTATTATTAATTTTGTCGGCACATAACACTGAATATCCTCTTCATGCGTAATAAATGCCGCTGCTTTGGTTCCTATTTCTTTAAAATCAGTTGACACAACCGAAATTCCTTTGTATATAAATTTCTTCATTGGCGTTTCGTTATACGACAAAAAACCAACGTCTTTTCCCGGCTCAAAATCTTTCTCTTTGCACTGTTCTAAAAAGTGCCCCAAAATCCTGTCGCTTACACTGATATAAGCAATTCCTTTTTCGATATTGAACTTTTTAGGATCCGTAATAATCTCATATTGAAAATTAAAATCAGTACAGATTTTCTTAAAAAACTCAACCGTTTCATACGGATGATTCGTGAAATCCGGATATACAAATTCTATTTTTTTATACTTTCTAAACAAATCAACAGCTTCAATTAAAGCGTCATAAAAAGCTTTTCCAAAATCCTGAAAAACATAATTATTCGTTTTATCGCCCTGAATATTCCAGTCAATCAAAAGCAATTTATCACTTGAAATCGCCGACAACGTTGGAGCAATATCATTGTGATCAAAATTCATCACCACATATTTGTAATACTTCCCAATTCCGTTATTGATGATCGTTTTAAAAACATCAATATTATAATGATGAAACTGCACATCAATAATCACATTATCAGGCAGATTATTTACAACCGAATGATACAAAACCTCTTTATATGCTTTAAAAGTATCTAAAACCAAAAGCACTTTTCTCGTCTCGCCTGAAACGTAATAACCTTTGTTCGGCACAGAATCGATCGTTTTTTGATCCTTTAAAATCGTATACGCTTTAAAAACCGTATCTCTCGATAACTGATTCGTTTTACAAATACTATTTACCGAAGGAAGTAAATCTCCCTTTTGTAAAATATTCTCTGCAATCGCATTATTAATTCCGTTCACCAACTGTTGGTACTTCGGAATATCACTATCGTGATTAATTATAAACTCAAATTTTTCTTCTTCTTTTAGCATACCGTTCTGTTCCGTTCTGTTATGCTAAAATAGGCAATTTCTTTTTATAAAAAATTATTTTTTACATGAATTATGTTATTTTTTAAAAGCTGTTTATTGTATTAGTTTGGGCATGTCCCGCCGAAAAAGCGGGTCAGGCTTTCCGCTTCAATCTTTTGTTTCATTTCATTGCACAAAAGGATTTCCACTTCAATCCCTCATGCAAAACGTTTTCAAAAGAACATTTCCGTGATATTTGTCATTTCAATTTAGCTCTAGAAGAGCGTAATATTTATAGAAAATTCCAATTCCCACAGATTAAAAGCTCCAACGGAGCGACACACTTGCCACAAATAATATACCGCCCCGCTGGAGCTTTTAATCTCTGGAAATATATCTCCTATAAATATGCCGTCCCTCTGGGACTATTTCTCAAAATGTTCACTCGACGCATACATCGCTAAATACGTTCCCACAAATCCGCCTGCTTCTTTTGTGCTCAAAATTGATCCATCGACATCTTTACTTAATAAAACCCAATCTGCATTTTGAGCTGTTTTATAATAAAAACTATACAATCTTCCGTTTCCTTCAATTTTTACAAACAATGTTTTATCAGAATCTGAAAGCTCTTTTTTCGAAATAATCTCTGATTTTCCGCTATTGATTTTCTCTGCTGTTCTTTCAACAAAAACTTCTTCTTTTCCGTTTGAATTTAGACGCTTTCCAATTAAAAAATAATGTTTTTCATTTTGAAAAGCTGTTAAACCAGCTGTTTGTAAAATATCTCTCGGACTAAACTCCAATTTAATAGAAGCTTGAAATTTTAAATGCTGCTGTCTTCTTCCAATAAAAGAAAAATTAGTTTCGGTATGAATCGATTCTTTTCTCGGTTTAATTAATAATTTTCCATTCGTTAATTCATACCATTTTTCAGAAGGAGTTCTTATCAAATTCCATTTCAAACTCAATTCATTCGAATCAAAATTATCATGCCAAATAAAATTCCCATTATTGGGTTCTATTTTTTCTTTTGAAAGAGGCAAATTCGGACGTTTATTTTTCATCGGAATTGGTTCGTTTCCGCCTTTAATTTCCGGCCAGCCATTCTTCCATTCAACAGGCATCATAAAAGTTTCTCTTCCCGTATTGTATAAATCTCCTTCATAAGGTCGACATCCTAAAAATACAGACCACCATTCGCCATTTGGAAGTTCTACAAAATCAGCATGACCTGTAGTCGAAATTAAGTTTTTACGATTTGGATCTAAATGCAACTGCGTTAAAATAGGGTTCGAAGCATAACTTTCATAAGGTCCATAAACGTTCTTGCTTCTAAAAACAACTTCTGAGTGATTAAAACCTGTTCCGCCTTGAGCGCAGATCATATAATAAAATCCGTCTTTTTTAAGTACATGCGGACCTTCAATCCAAACGGGCTTTTTAGCCATATCGGTTCCGCCGTTAATAACCAATTTGGGAGCTGTTGTGGTTTTTTGTTTTTCCAAATCGTATTCGAGCATATAAATGGCACGATGTCCATCATGAAGCGAAACATTATTTGGCGGAGGTCCGTTATGCGTAATGTATACTTTCCCATCTTCATCAAAGAAAATATCTGGATCGATTCCGTTAACTTCAGGGAGCACAATTGGATTTGACCAAGGGCCAGTCGGATTTTTAGCTGTAACAATAAAATTACCTACTCCGCTCACATTGGTGCAAATGACATAAAAAATGCCTTTATGATATCGAATAGTTGGTGCGTACATTCCGCCCGATAATCGGGAATTTCCAAAATCAGCCTGTTCACGACGGTTTATAATATTCCCTATTTGTTTCCAATTAACCAAGTCAGTACTTTCAAAAATGGGCAATCCTGGAAAATAGCAAAAAGAGGAATTTACTAAATAAAACTTGTCCTCAACCCTGCAGATTGTAGGATCTGCATAAAATCCAGCCAAAATCGGATTTAGATATTCACTTTCAGACTTAGATAAGTTAATATAAGCATCATCATTTCCTCGGTAATCAAACCAATCAAAAACGGCGTAATCAGAATACACAACCGATTGTGATTTTTGTGAAATTTTTTTACACGAAGAAAAAGCACTCATTAAAATGACTGCGCTTACTAATTTAATATCTAATCTTTTTGTTCTAAACATCTCTTTTTATTGATAACTAAGGTTTAATCCTGTAATCCTCTTATTCCATAAGGATTGATCGTTACGATTGAACCATCCTCGAGATAATCGATTTTGGTTACTTTCATACTTCTTAAATGCGTTACGCCTTTTGATAAACTTGAATCATGATAAAATAAATACCATTCACCTTCTACTTCACAAATAGAATGATGCGAAGTCCATCCTACAACTGGATTCAAAATTCTTCCCTGATATATGAACGGTCCATATGGATTGTCGCCAATCGCATAACAAATAAAATGGGTGTCTCCTGTTGAGTAAGAGAAATAGTATTTTCCGTTGTATTTATGAACCCATGAAGCTTCAAAAAAACGACGATCATTATCGCCTGCTAAAATTTCATTTCCGCTTTCATCGAGAATTTTAATCTCTTTTGGTTCTTCAGCAAACTCCAGCATATCATCACGAAGCAAAGCCACAATTGGACCTAAAGCAGACTCTTTTCCAGAAGGTTCTTCATTATCTTGATCGTATTTATTATTTCGGTATTTCTGCAGTTGACCGCCCCAGATTCCTCCAAAATAAATATAATGTTTCCCATCTACGTCTTCAAAAACTGCAGGATCAATGCTGTAACTTCCTTTTATCGCATCTGGTTCTGACTTAAAAGGTCCAGAGGGAGAATCACTGATTGCTACTCCAATTTGGAAAATTCCGTTGGCACGTTTTGCTGGAAAATACAAATAATATTTTCCATTTTTATGTGCTGCATCTGGCGCCCACATTTGCTTTTCGGCCCAGGCAACATCATCAACATGCAGTGCAACACCATTATCTACGGCTTTGGATGAAATGCTGTCCATCGAAAAAACGTGATAATCTTCCATTCCAAAATGATCGCCGTTATCGTTAAAAGGAATTCCTGCATCTATATCGTGCGACGGATAAATATAAATCTTCCCATTGAATACATGTGCCGACGGATCGGCCGTGTAAATGTGAGAAACTAAAGGCTTTGAAATCGCCAGTTCATTAATTTCCTCGAAATTAATTTGTTCAATGCTATCTTCAGGCATAGTGCTATCTTTATTTTAAATAATTAAGTTCTTCTTTCTTTTAACTCAGTTTCAATCTGTACTTCCATTTGTTTATTGATTTTATAGAAAAACAGTAATCCGGCTCCAATTAAAAATGGAATTGCAGGAAAAATGCTGACCAATAATTTGATTCCGTTAATCGCAGATTCAGTTTGTACGGCAGAATTTGGCACATAATGAAAATATCCTAAAAACAATGTTGTTAAAGCACCGCCAATACTTAATCCCGCTTTTAAACCTACCATCATAGCAGAGAAAATAATAGCTGTCGCACGGCGATTGTTCAACCATTCTGAATAGTCAGCAACATCAGCAATCATCGCCCAAAGAATCGGGATTGTGATTCCGTAGAAAAATCCGTGTAAAATTTGAGAGAAAAATATCAAACGAATTGATGCTGGCGGAAAGAAATAAAAAGCGATAATAAACAACGTTGAAATGAATAAAAACAATCCGAATACATTTCGTTTTCCATATTTATCCGCCAGGTTTTTAGATAACGTAATTCCGATAATCATAAAAATTATTCCACCGGCATTAAACAATCCAAATCCAGCTGAAACGGGATCATTACCAAAATGATTCAATCCAATATTGGACAAAGTATCTAAAATAGGCTGAATAAAAACTGCTAATTGTTCTTTATCTACATAGTTTTCAAAATAATACACATACGAACCGCCTTTCATTGCCAGCGTAATAAAAACCAAAGTGGTAAGCGAAAGCATAATTATCCACGGTCTATTTTTAACTAAATCGCTTAAATCTTCTTTTACACTTGATTTCTGTTCTGGTTTTGGAATAATCCTTTCTTTTGTTGTCAAAAAAGTGATTAACAACATAATAGTTCCAATAATCGCCAAAACTGTCATTACTTTTTCGATACCAATTGCTTTGTCTCCGTTTCCAGCACTTTTTATAATTCCCAGCATGAAAACCTGAACAAAAAACTGGGCAAACATAACCGCCACAAAACGATAGGACGACATGCTGTTTCTCTCGGACATATCACCTGTAATTACGCCGCTTAAAGCGGAATACGGCAGATTATTTCCTGCATAAAAAAGCAATAGCAAAGTATAGGTTACAACAGCATAAATTACTTTTCCTTTATAAGCGAAATCTGGAGTTGAAAATGCCAATAATGCCACTACTCCAAGCGGAATTGCGGTTGCTAGAATCCAAGGTCTGAATTTTCCCCATTTGGTACTCGTTCTATCTGCTAAAACTCCAATTATCGGATTAAAGATAAAGGCGGCAACTAAACCAACAACTAACATAATAATAGAGGAATCTGTTGGCGATAATCCGTAAATATCTGTGTAGAAATATGCCAAATACGTCATCAAAGTTTGAAAAACTAAATTGGCTGCCAAGTCTCCTAAGCTGTATCCAATTTTTTCTTTGATGGATAATTTTTGTGAAATGTTATTCATTTTGTGGTTTGTGGTTAGTTAGTTTCGTTAAATCCTAAAATTAAGAATTTTTGTTTTTTTGTCATTTCGAGGAAGGAGAAATCACACTCGGGATTCAACAAAGATTGGCGACATACTTTGCGGAGCTTCTAGTGTTATTTCTCTCCCGAAGCCACGAGATCGAAATGACAACATTGCGTTGAATTTTACTCAAAACAATCGGTTGTGTAAAATTATACAAAAAAACATATTGTGCAAATTTAGTTTGCTTTATTTCAAGAATATTTTTAAAAACAACCGATTGTTAATATTATTTCAATTGAATGCTGTTTTTGAACTGTTATTCTTCAATTTTCTTCAACTTTAAAATACTGTCGTAAGCTTGTTTATGTTTCAAAGCTGTATCAAATGGAAGCGGATAATTGGTTCTTCCTTTTATCGGCCAATCATTTAGCCAAGATTGTCCATCATAAACTCCCCAAAAAGTAACTCTGCTAATTTTGTCTTTATGTTTTAGAAACAGTTTAAAAATTGATGCATAACGCTCTGCTAACTGCGTTTGAACTGAATCTGGTAATTTTTCAGGATATGGATTCATTTTGGCACTTCCTTCAAATTTCTGATTTATATCGGCTCCTTTTAAATCCCACGGATTTGGCAAAACGGTAATATCCAATTCTGTAAAAGCGACTTTAATTCCTAAAGCCGAATATTCTAAAATACTTTTTTCGATTTCTTCTAATGACGGACTTTGCAATCTCCAATGCCCCTGAATACCAACGCCGTCAACTTTTCCTCCTGCAGCTTTTATTTTTTTGATCAGAGCAATTGCTCCCGCTCTTTTTGCAGGCTCTTCGATATTATAATCATTGTAATATAACTCCGCTTTTGGATCGGCTTTTTCAGCGAGTTTGAAAGCATCAACTAAATATTTTTCGCCAAGCGTTTTCAAAAAAACAGACGGTCTCAAAGTTCCATCTTCATTCAATGCTTCATTTACGACATCCCAAGAATTGATTCTGCCTTTGTATTTCGAAACAATCGTTGTAATATGATCTTTCATAAACGCTTTCATTTCAGTGCTATCCGCAATTTTTTCCATCCATGGCGCTAATTGACTGTGCCATATCAAAGTATGTCCATGAATGAACATTTTATTCTTTTCGCCGTAAGCCACAAATTTGTCTGATAAGGTAAAATCATATTTATCTTTTTGCGGATGCGTATACATCGATTTCATTATATTTTCTGCGGTAATCGCATTAAATTCTTTTGTTATCAACGAATCGACTTTTTTGTCTTTTTCTTCAATTTGATCCACACTTAAAGCCGTACCAATATAAAAATCGTTTTTATAGGCATCTTTTAATGAAGTCGTTTCTTTCTGCGACGTACAACTCAAGGCCAGCATAGTCGTGACGGCAACTAAATAAGGTTTAATAAATTTCATATATTTTTGGTTTAATAGTTAATCATTTCTACTTTAAAATTAGTTTGTCAATCCTTTCTAAAACTTTCTGGTGGCCCTAAATACGACTTCAAAACTTTTCCTTCTTCTGTTTCAATTACAATCTTCTGAAGTACCAAAGCTGGATCGATCGCATAAATTTTCAAAACATGATTTCCTGCATTTTCAATTTCATGTTTTGAAATAATGATTTTAATATTATTGGCAACCGATTCTGCCCAAGCTTTCTCGGAAGAATCTGCGTTGAGATTCATGACTTGCGGTTTTTCATCATCAAAGCCAATTCCGTATTTTAATCCGTCTCCAATTTTAAAATTGATTGTCGGTGAAAAATAAGCGTTTACTTTAATTTTTCCTTTCCTGAAAAAATGAACATTGTACTCTAACCTTGGTGAATGCTCCGAAATTTCAATAGCCTTTATGTTCGAAGGTTTCAAAGTAACACCAGATTCTGTTCGACCAATGTTCAGAATTATTGTCCATTTTACCATGTCAGAATGTATTGCTTTCGAATAATTTTGAGCTTCAATTGAAATATATCCATTATTCTCAACAAAGCCATGAACATGATCTAAATCTCTATTATTAATGAGTGTTTCAGCCTTTGGCGAATCCTCAGCAGAAATTCCTGCTTCAACTTGGTTTGAAATTTCGATTGTTTTCGTTTTTGGGATCACATTTTTTTCCGGTTGCTGCCAGTTATCATAACCAATATGTGTTTGTGACATGATATGATTCCATTTCCCGTTTGACAATTTCGTATGATAATAATTCGTCAGTAAACTGTCCTTTTCGAATAATGTTTTTACTTTTTCAGCATACACATTTGCAATGAGATTTCCTCTTTCTGCATATAACTGATTTTTAGCTGCTGCAACATATAATTCATTTAAATTGGCACTTGCCAAAACTGGAAATAAAATGAGCTGATAAAAAGCATCTTTATATTCTGGTCTCAATTTTTCATTTATCGAATTGGCCTTTTCGACCAATTTTTGATAATCTGCCACAACACGATCTGCTTCCTTATAATTTATAATACTATAAGTCTTAGTATCCAATAATTCAGGTTTTCTGCGTGAATTGTACTTGGTGTATAACTTTAAAATCTCGGCAATTTCTTTTGTAAACTGATTGCCAAAATTTTCTTTTGTCCAATTCACATAATATTGCTCTAAATTTCCGGCATTAAATTTTTCAGGATTCCATGCCATATCTAAGAAAAATTCAATCGGAAATTCCATTGGCTTGATATCGCCCACATTTACAATCCAAATTTTATCGACGCCATATTGATACGCCAAATCCATTTGTTCCCAAACACGTTCGATTTGGTTTGTGTTGATCCATTTGTAATTTCTTGGTCCACCAACATAATCGTAATGATAATAAATGCCATAACCGCCTTTTCTTGGTTTTGCATCGAGTTCTGGCAGTTTGCGAATATTTCCCCAATTGTCATCACAAAGCAAAAGGGTAATATCATCAGGAACTGTCATTTCTTTATCATAATAATCCTGAACTTCTTTGTAAAGTGCCCACATTTGAGGTGTTTCTTCGGCTGGTTTTTTAGTAACTTCTGTAATAATATTTCTTTGAGTTTTTACGATATTTTCTAATAAACCAATTGCAGTTCCTTCAGTCATCGGTTCGTCGCCGTCACCTCGCATTCCAACAGTTACAATGGTTTCTTTATTTCCCATTCTTTTAATTCCGTCTTTCCAAAAATTAATCAAAGCTTCAGAATTGGTATTAAAATCCCATTTTCCGTTCGATTTTCCCCATTCTGCATGTGCTCTAGTTAAAGGTTCGTGATGAGAAGTTCCCATTACAACTCCATATTCATCTGCCAAAACTGCATTCTGTTGATCTTCGACATAAAACATTCTACCCCACATTGCCGGCCATAAATAATTGCCTTTCATCCGCAGAATCAATTCAAAAACTTTATCGTAGAATTTCGAATTAAATCCGCCAAATTTCTCAAATGCCCAGCCCGACAAAGCTGGAGCTTCATCATTTATAAAAATCCCTCTGTATTTTACTTTTGGTTCTCCCTGCGAATGTATTCCAGGTAAAACATGCAATTCCGAATGTTTTTTAATAGGAACATCGGCCCAATAATACCAAGGCGAAACACCAATTTGATTGGATAGATCATAAATTCCATAAATAGTCCCTCTTTTATCTGAACCTGCAATAACCAAAGCTTTTTTGATTCCTTTAAACGGATTTTCGACAACTTGTGTGGTAAATTTTTCCCATTTTCCGCGAAGTTGGTTTGCATCAATTTTTCCTTCTTTAGCTAATTGATCAATGATTTCACTTTTTCCGATTGTCCCAATAATCACGACAAAATTCTGAGCTTCAAAAATGGTATTGATGCGTTTTGGATGTAAATTCGAAACCTGAAAAATGTCATTTTCTAAATGTCCTGCAACTTTTAAAACGCCTGAAAAATCATTCTTGCTGACTAAAATCGAAGCTGTTTTTCCTTTTGAAACCAAAGGAAAGTTTTTAGTAGAACCCTTATTGACTATATATTTCTCTGGATTTACAGCATACGATTTTGTACTTAATCCGATTAGGAAAAGCAACAGAATTAGATATGAAGTTTTAATTTTTAAACACATAGAATCACAGATTTTCTTTGCTTATAAAAAGGCGTTTCACTTGTTTAAATAAACATAGTTTTACCATTGTATACCTAAAATCTTCGTAAGCAGCTCCGCAACAAGAATCCAATCTTTGCAGCATTTCTCGTGAAAACTCCTCGTTCCTCGGAATGACAAATAGCACGTATTATTTCAATACTATTACAAATTCAATTTATAAGCAATTCCCATCTCCAAACCTCTTAACTCAGCAAGACCTTTTAATCTTCCTACTAGAGAATATCCAGGATACGTTTCTTTCGATTCGTCAACCGAATGCAGAAAACCATGATCGGGACGCATTGGAAGACTTATTTTTGTTTTATTCATCAGCATCAATAATTTCTCTACGATAATTTCCATATTCGCATCACCATTTAAATGTTCTGATTCTCTAAAAATAGTTTCACTTTCACGAATGGTATTTCGGAGGTGCAAAAAGTGAATTCGATCACCAAAATCATCTATAATTTTCTCCAGATTGTTATCCGGATTTGCCCCTAAAGAACCTGTGCAATAACACAAACCATTTGCGTTTAAGGGCACGGCTTCAAAAATGGTCTTGATATCTTTTTCTGTAGAAACAATCCTAGGAAGTCCTAAAACTGAAAACGGCGGATCGTCAGGATGAATCGCTAATCTTTGTCTATTTTTCTCCGCAATTGGAGCAACTTCGGATAAAAAGTAAATCAAGTTTTCTCTTAGTTTTTCGTTATCAATATTCGCATAATTATCTAATAAAGATAAAATCTGTTCTGCCGTAAAATTGATTTTACTTCCCGGCAATCCCAATAAAACATTTTTAAACAACAATGCTTTTTCATCTTCTGTCAAATAGTTTCCAAACTGTAATGCTTTTTCTTTTTCTGCATCCGAATAATCATTTTCTGAATTTGGTCTTTTTAGAAGAAAAACATCAAAATAGGTAAAAGCGTCCTGATTGTACAACAAGGCTTTACTTCCATCTTCATTGATAAAATTATGATTAGTTCTAACCCAGTCCAGAATCGGCATAAAATTATAAGTGATAATTTTTATTCCGCACTCCGCCAGATTTTGTAAACTGATTTTATAATTATCGATGTATTGACGATAATTTCCTGAAGCTCTTTTAATTTCTTCATGAACAGGCAAACTTTCAACAACAGTCCATTCTAATCCGGCTTCTATAATAATTTGTTGTCTTTCTTTTATTGCTTCAATTGTCCAAACCTCTCCAACCGAAATTTGATGCAAAGCCGTTACAATTCCTGTTGCGCCAGCTTGTCGAATGTCAATCAGCTTAACATTATCACTTGGTCCGAACCATCGCATGGTTTGCTGCATTTTTATCATACTTAACTTTTGTAAAAATTAATTAAACACATAGAGACATAGATTTAAATTAACTTGAAAAAGTTTTTTAAAAAAAAACTAGTTTCTAACACATAACTATGCCTTGTAAACAAAGAAAAACTATGTTTCTAAGTGTTTAAAAATTAAAAAATTAAAACCCAATACTATTTCCACCATCAACAGGCAAAACAGTTCCTGTTGTATATTTTGATTCGCTTAAAGCGAAGTAATAAACGGCATCGGCAATATCCGAAGGTTCTCCTAAAAATCCCATTGGTGTTCTTCCTAAGACTTTATTTTTTCTTTCGGGATCATTATCCAAAGCTGTTGACGACATTTTGGTTTTAATAAATCCAGGTGCAATACAGTTCACACGAATGCCAGACGGAGCCAATTCGACTGCCATTGCACGCGTCATAGATTCAATCGCGCCTTTACTCGCGGAATAGGCAATTACTTTTGGAATTCCGTATTGTGATGCCATTGAACTAATATTAATTATGCTCCCTCCTCCATTCTCTTTCATGTTTTTTACCACTTCTCGGCTCACAGCAAAAACACTCAAAAGATTGGTATGAATTATCTTTAAGAAATCTTCATCGGTAACATCAGCAAATTCTTTCTTCATATTGATCCCAGCATTGTTGACCAAAATATCAATTGGATTATTTTTTGTAATACTTTCGATCATGGCAGGAATTCCTTCCAGCTCATTTAAATCGAAGATTACTGGAATAGCATTTTCTCCAATTTCCTTACAGGCGTCTTCTGTCTTTTCTTTTGATCTTCCAATAATGTAGGTTGTGATTCCATTGTCACAAAATTTCTTTGCTGTTGCAAATCCTAAACCTGAATTTCCTCCGGTTACTATTGCTGTTTTTTTACTCATAATTTTTAAAATATATTTATCGAACGCGGATGACACAGATTCGCTATCGCAAAGACGCGAAAAAAACAGGTTTTTCCAATAAAAGCAAAACAAAAAAACCGTGTAAATCAGCATTTTTGCAATAGCGAACCCGCCTCATCTGCGTTACAATTACTCCATTTATTATCCATTTCCTGGTGCAAAAGGAAATTTTAGTGATTTAAAATACTCTAAAGTTTGTGTTGGTCTTTCAACTCCGTTAGGAAGTTCTTTTCCTGAAAATTGCTGAAAATACAATAAACAGGCATCTCTCCACCATTTTGCTTCTTTCTGCTGAATTTCGAGCAGCATTTTTACTTCGTTAAAACGTTCGCTGTCAACATACTTTTCAGCTTTATTCCAAACATTCTGCATTGCTGTAACTTGATTTACGCCTTCCTGATATTTAAGCGAAAGTCCGTTCCAAAGCGTTTGTCCATTTTTCAGTTTATAATCCCATGAAACATGATGAAACCATAATAAATCTTGCTCAGAGCATGTCTCTACATTATCAAAAATTCTCTCTATTTCAGGCGCATACTGTGAAGTAGCATTGGTTCCCGACTTTGATCTGTCAAAACCAATTCCGTTTTTATCTGCTTTATGATAATAAGTTGGATTCCATTCTGGACGTAATAAATTAGAAACCCAAGGTCCAGGTCCGTAATGATGTCCCGTATCCATAATATGATGTAAACCCAAAGGTGTCATATAATTAACCACAGCTTCTCGCGATTCTATCATCAGACTTTTAACTGGTTTTATGAAATTTTCATCGTTTGAAAAAGTACATCTTAACCATTCATCGGCAATGATTTCTGAATCTAAATACGGATTCCAAGCCAATCTTCCGAAACCATACCAATTGGCCTGCGCAAAAGGATGTCCTGTCCAGTTTAAATCGTTCCCGATATTAGCAACGCCGGCAATTCCGGTTAGTTTATTTTGATATAAAGTTCCGTCAATGACTTTTGCAACAGTTGAACCTTTGCCTTTTTGATAGGTATCTGATTCTAAAACTTCCTGAAATAATTTTGGCAGAAAAACTAAGTGAGTGCTAAATCCTAAATATTCCTGCGTGATTTGAAATTCCATCATTAAAGGTGTTTTCGGCATCGCTCCAAATAATGGGTGAAACGGTTCTCTAGGTTGAAAATCAATTGCTCCATTTTTAACCTGAACAATTACATTTTCTTTAAATTTCCCATCATACGGCTGAAATTCAGCGTAAGCTTGTTTTGCCCGATCGTTTGCATCATGTTCAGAATACACAAATGCTCTCCACATAATTATGCCTCCAAACGGAGCAACTGCATCGGCCAGCATATTGGCACCGTCGACATGATCTCTTCCGTAATTTTGAGGACCAGGTTGACCTTCTGAATTTGCTTTCACCAAAAAACCACCAAAATCTGGAATTCGTTTGTAAATTTCAGCAGCTTTATTTTTCCACCAACTAATCACTTCAGCATCTTTTGGATCCGCAGTTTTTAACTTCCCTATTTCAATTGGTGCCGAAAAACGTGCCGTTAAATACACTTTTATTCCATAAGGTCTAAAAACATTCGCCAATGCTTCAACCTTATCTAAATATTGCGGCGTCAGGATTAAAGCATTTGCATTTACATTCGTTAAAACTGTTCCATTAATACCTATTGACGCATTTGCTCTTGCATAATCAATATAGCGTTGATCGATAAAATCAGGCAGTTTCTGCCAATTCCATAACGAGAAACCTGCGTAACCACGCTCTACGGTTCTGTCCAGATTATCCCAATGATTTAAGATTCGGATATTTGTCTTTGGTGAATCCGTAATATTTAAGTTCTGGATTGATTTATTTGTCTGCATTAACCTCAAAAAAGTAAAAACACCGTATAAAACTGAAACATCATTTTTTCCTGAAATGATCAACTGCTTTTTATTTTTTAAGTTGATAGATTTAATTATAAAACCTTCGCTGCTTATTTTATCAAAATCTGTTTGTAATGCCTTTTGCAAATCAGAATTTAAAGAAAGTTGAGAACCAACAATCAGATTGTTTTCTCCTTTAATTTCTGATTTAACTTCTAATTTATTTCCCAGCATGCCAACAATTCCGTTTTCCAATTCTTTTACAGAAATATGAGAAGTTTCAGAATTTCCCAGAGAAACAATTCTTTGGATATTACTTTTATATTCTAAAGTAATATCCAAATTGTTTATTCTATCATATTGAAGCCATAATTTATAATCCTTCTGCGCTAAAGCGGAAAAGGAAATCGAAAGAAACAGGAAAACAATTCTTATTGAAGTCATTTACTGATTAGTTTACTCATAAAACTTTATTTTTACCGAATCAACATTTTACATACAAATAATACTATTTGATAAAATTTTAATTTAAAAAATATATTATTCTAAATAAAACAACAATTGCAATCGGTTGCGTAAAAATATAAGATTGTTGTTTAAGAAAAAAATTTTAGCTCTCTTTTTTTATTAAAATATATTTTCATAACAAATAAAAGCAGGATAATTATAAAAACTATCCTGCTTTAACGGGGTTGAATCCAAGATTTAAAATCCTAAAATTTCGATATTCTTAATTTTTTTTTATCGTTTATAATACGCTACAATACTTGCTTTTGCCAAGGTTTGGTTCCAAAGATTAAAACCAACTACAGCAGGATTTGTATTTTCGTTAGTTCCTAATTTATCTGTTTTTAATGCATAAACTGTAATTATATATTGGTGAAACCCATGACCAGCTGGCGGACAAGGACCTCCAAATCCTTTAATACCATAATCTGTAATACTTTGAATAGCGCCTTTAGGAATTAAATTACTTTTTGTTCCTGCATTGGTTACCAATTCATTTATGTTTACCGGAATATCAACAACTACCCAATGCCAGAATCCGCTTCCTGTTGGCGCATCTGGATCGTACATCGTGATGGCAAAACTTTTTGTTCCTTCTGGAGCATTTTTCCATGATAATTCTGGAGATTGATTTTCACCTGAGCATCCAAATCCGTTGAATTCCTGAATCTTAGTAGTTTCTCCTCCTAAATCTTTACTGGTTAGGGTAAATGTTTTTTGGGCAAAAATTGTTGTTGTTGTTGTTGTGAAAATTAAAGACAACACCAAAATTAAATTTAGCTTTTTCATTTTACTTCGTTTTAAAATTTTAAGCAAATTTAGGTTCAGTGATGCCAAAGAAACTTTAGAGAAAGGATCAAAAACTATTGATAAAAGTTCAATTTTTCTGATTTTGCTTTGGCGTGACGCCATACTTTAATTTGTAAGCTTGCGTAAAACTAGATAGGTTTTCGTAACCTGCTTCAAAGTAAATTTCTGATGGATTCTTTTTTTCTTGCTGCAGTAAATGATGTGCAAATTCCAATCTTTTATTTTGAAACCATTTTATTGGAGACTCAGCATAATGCTTTTCAAATTCTCTTTTGAATGTTGAAACGCTCATACTGCACAAAAATGCTAGTTCTTTTACGGTTAATTTACTCAAATGACTATTTTCGATTACCTGAATAAATTTTTGAGAGACATCATCACTGTTTATAGTTAAGGAATACAAAAATTCGGTTCCATACTTTTCGGTTAAATAAAGCATGATTTCTTCAAACTTAACTTCTAGTAATTTGAATTTAATTTCTCCCGAAAGTCCAGAAATATCGACTAAGCTGCATACAAATCGCTGTAAAAAAGCATCATACTCAAAAGCATAAACTGATTTATATTCTCTAGCTTCAATTTTACTCAATTCAATCTTTCTAATGAATCGCAGGACAATCTCATTTGAGAAAAACAAAAGTATACTTCTGTAATTTGAAATTTCAGAAAGTTTTTCAGTCATTAAACAATTTCCAGATTTCATTATCAAAAATTGGGAAGGACTTATTGCCAAAGCGGTTGTATCAAAAAATACTTCTTTGTTTCCTTCAAGAAGAAAACTAATTGTATTTTGATTTAAAACAATCTGTTGTTTAGAAATTTCTTTCGAACTACTGTAATCAAAAACATAAACCTGCTTTGAATTTTCAAAATTCAATTCATCTGGAAGTATAACCGTTTGCATTAATGAATAATTTAGTTCTCTCTCATTTATTCTTTACTAGATGATTCTCTGGCAAGTACTTCTGTATTTAAAAAAGTAATTTCTTTTGCATCATCATTTTTAGACGATTTCAAATTTTTGATAATAATTTCTGCTGCTGCTTTTCCCATCTTTTCCGCCGGATGCGTTATAGTCGATAGATTAGGATCAATAATTTGTGAAATTGGGTCGTTATTAAAACCAATTACTTTAAACTCTTCGGGCACTTTAATACCACGCTTTTTAGCAGTCTGAACAGCACTTACAGCCAAAATATCACCAGGAGCGAATAATCCGTCCGGCATAGGCTTTAAATCAAATAAAGAGTTACTGGCTTTTACTCCGTCTTCATAGGTAACTGAATTCAAATTAATGATTAATTCTTCTTCAACGGAAATATTATGATCTTTTAAGGCTTCTATATATCCTCTTTTTCTTTCGTTATAAAGGTTCCCTAATTCAGAGCCAGCAGTTAAATGTGCAATACGAATACAGCCTTGTTCTATAAGGTGTTTAGTTGCTTTATAACCTGCCGAATAATTATCAATCACAACTCGAAAAGTATTATAATCTTTTGGAACCCTGTCAACAAAAACCAGTGGAATATTATTGTTCGAAAACTGATGAAAATGCGCTGTATCTCTAGTTTCCATTGCCAGCGAACAAATTACACCGCTTACACGATTGCTGTACAATGATTTGGCCATATTTACTTCTTCCTCATACGAGTCATGCGATTGCATAATAATTACAGTATAATCAGATTTTTGAGCCGTAATTTCAATACCACTGATTAAAGAAGATAAAAACGGCTGTGTAACCGTTGGAATTAAAACACCAATCGTTCTAGTTTTATTTCCGCGTAAACCTGCTGCTAAAGTATTGGGTACAAAACCCATTTCTTCGGCCGTTTTTTTTACTTTTTTAATTGTTTTATCACTAATGGTGTGATGATCTTTTAAAGCACGCGAAATAGTAGATGTTGCCAAATTTAAACGCTCAGCAATATCATAAATCGTTACATGTTTATTTTCTTCCATAAAATAAAAAATAGAATTGTAAATATAAACTATTTTATCTCATTGGGATTAATCATCTGCGACACTAAATTTTATTTGTTCTTTTTATCCTTTAGAATCTTTCCCTCTTTTGTAAATTCTAAATCAATATTATTTGTTAAATCAACATCCAAATCTTTGTGTCCGTAATCAATGTGCGTTATTTTTTCGTTAGGATGATTCTTCCCGACATACTCTTTGATGTTATTAGGGATAAAATCAGTTGGAATTGGTTTATCTCCTCCATCAACTTCACGATATGATCCGTCTTTCCAAAACTCAACTTCTGTCCCGTCTTTCAGTTTTACTTCAAAACCTTTTTCACCGTGTTCTGCATCTTTTTTAGCACTTACAACTGTAGTATAGCTAAAATGTTTTTTCAAAAAATCTTGTGCAGGTTTTGGCAGTTCCGATACTTCAATTTTCTTCTGTGCACTTGCTGAAATTGCAAGAAATAATAATACCACGGCTATAAATATCCTGTTTTTCATAATTCGTTACTTTATACATAGCATTACTAATTTACGGCAAGAAAAAACCCGATCAAATCTATTTAAGAAACTTTTAAAGTTTTTAGAATCCAGAACCTATAATTTGTAACTTAGTATAAACCATTAAATTATAACTACATGCGTTACATTCTAGCTTTTACGATTATATTATTTATGACATCTTGTAAAAGAGAAAATAGTACTGATCTTTCCAATTATTTTACTTACGATCAAAACAATCCAGAATCTGCGGGAGTAAAAATGATTCCCATAAAAACACCGATAGGAGAATTTAAAGTATGGACAAAACGTTTTGGCAATAATCCCAAAATAAAAATCTTATTGTTACACGGAGGCCCGGCAATGACACATGAATACATGGAATGCTTTGAAACATTTTTTCAACGAGAAGGTTTTGAATTTTACGAATATGACCAATTAGGATCTTACTACAGCGATCAGCCGAAAGATAGCAGTTTATGGACAATTGATAGATTTGTTGATGAAGTTGAGCAAGTACGAAAAGCAATTAATGCCAATAAAGAAAACTTTTATGTTCTAGGAAATTCCTGGGGAGGTATCCTTGCAATGGAATATGCACTGAAATATCAACAAAACATGAAAGGATTATTAGTATCTAACATGATGGCAAGCGCTCCTGAGTACGGAAAATACGCTGATGAAGTTTTAGCAAAACAAATGGAACCAAAAATTCTTGCAGAAATTAGAGCCTTAGAAGCCAAAAAAGATTTCGGAAATCCACGATATATGGAATTATTGCTTCCAAACTTTTACAAAAAAACATTTATGTCGATTAAAAGAATGGCCAGACGGATTAAATCGTGCCAGCAAACATGTAAATGGGAAAATTTATACCTTAATGCAAGGCCCAAGTGAATTTGGCATCAGCGGAAGATTAGCCAAGTGGGATATTAAAAATAGACTCCAAGAAATTACAATTCCGACGCTAATGATTGGTGCAAAATACGATACAATGGATCCAAAAGCAATGGAAGAACAAAGCAAATTAGTCAAAAAAGGACGTTATTTATACTGCCCAAATGGAAGCCATTTAGCTATGTGGGATGACCAAAAAGTCTTTATGAATGGTGTAATTCAGTTTGTACGCGATGTTGATAATAAAAAAATATAAGCATCAATAAAACCCAATTCACTGACATTCACAACCATAACATTAGCTAAATAATTACTATGGAGCTTTCTTCTGAGCAATACTCTTACTCATTGCCAAATCTTTTATAAGAACTCGTGACAAGGACGTTAAAAAACTTTTTTCCTTGTAAAAGGTATTATCCCTAGCTCAATATCAAATAAATGATACACTTTAGTTTTCAAAAAAAACTAAAACCGCTAAAAACAAAAAAAATCCTCATCAAGTAAATAATGAGGATTCTTAAAAGAAAGGCGACGACCCCGATGGCTGTCGGGGCTCCCGCAATACACCATACCTTTTGGTATTTGCGTAAAAACAAAAAATCCTCATCA
>NZ_MUHD01000060.1:0-442 GCF_002217395.1 Flavobacterium plurextorum
AAAAGTCTTATTTCACTTTCACTTATACCTTCGTTTCTTTTAAATACTGCCGCACAAAAAAAAACTAAGTATTAAATGACAAAATTCATAAAGAATTTAGATGGAATATTTGAAGTTCTCCTTCTAATGATAATTGCAGGAAGCCTTCTTAACATCAATTGGTTTTTCAATCCCGTATTCGCTTCTTATTATGCCTTTTGCTTATTTTCTCTAATTTTTATAATACTTGTCCTTATAAATGTTACCAGAAAATCAGTTGAGCTATGGTATAACCAGCCGATATTATATCTGGGAATATGGTCTTTATATATCGTACTGCGTAATACTGTTTCTAAAATTGACTCTGATACATTCATGGTCTACATGAGCATAATTTCTTTATTAACACTAACTGCAGCAACGGTTTTTAATTCAGTTTCATTTAACTTAAAAAGATTCTTTT
>NZ_MUHD01000060.1:460-3088 GCF_002217395.1 Flavobacterium plurextorum
TGGAGTTCTTGTAATAGCAGTATTAGAATCGTGTTATTGTATTTTACAATATTTAGGATTTATTAAAAGTAAAAGTGAGTTTTTTATCGTGACAGGAACTTGGATAAATCCAAATGTTACTGCGCAGTTTTTAGCAATGTGCGTTCCTATTTTTCTTTACAGTTTTAAAGAGAATCGCAAAAAAACATATCAAGCCGGCTTTTTTCTTTTAGTAATTGCATTAATTCTGCTAAAGTGCAGAGCCGCTTTTATTGGCAGTATGATCGCTGTGATTGTCTATTTTACGCTAGAGTATTCTTTTATCAACTGGGTAAGAAATCAGCGCAATAAAACTGTTGTAAAGATACTTGTAATAATTGGTCTTCTTTTTACCCTTTCAATCGCAAATCAATTATACAACAGTAAAAAAGCGTCTTCACAAGGAAGAGCTTTTATATGGAAATTATCTGCAATGATGGTCAGCGAAAAACCGTTTTTCGGCTATCGGAGCTGCTTCCGATATTACAGATGCCGCTAAAGAAGAGCTCTTCACGATTGACATCGACACTGACAAGCCCACTATTCTGATCTCGGGAAGCGAAAAAGATCTTTTGGCATACTATTTTAAAGGAGGCCACAATTTTCCGAATGTTCTCAAGAAAAATGAAAAACAAATGAGCCTACTAATTGACAGGGAGTGGGCGACTTTTGCATCGACTCAACTAAAAAAAAACAGAGAGGAAGCCGATAAGGTAAGTTATTTTATAGACAACCTGGTCAGAGACGATATCCTTGAAAATAATACTTTAAAAAAACTGCCAGCTGATAAAGTAACTGTGGCAAAAAAACTGCTTTCATTTAGCCGCTTAAAAAGGCGTAGCATTGCAGCACGTTACTTCAATTTTAAAGATCATTTCAAAGGTTTTAAAGGTTCTACATTGCCAAGCAATTTCATGGAAATTGATGGTGTTGGCATTTTATTCCTGTATTACCCAGGTGATACAGATTTAGAACGCCTTCATTTGCTCAAAGAATATACAATTCTATGCTGTTTCATACAAAAAAAAATTCCTATTACAAGTTTAATTCTATTATCAAGCAACAGGAGAGAAGAGATAGAATTGGTATATAGAGAAAAGTTTACTGAGTTATCATCTAAAGAAAAAGCATTAATAAAATTGATAGAAGATAATAGAGCTTATTCAAAGCAGAAAATCATATTTGTATCAGAAGACGAATTTCCGATGCAGAAATTAACTTTCCTGATTTTACAAGGGATAATCAATGTCGAGGTACAAATAAGGTACAAATTTTACAAAACAAAATCTTACAAAAACATCATTGGTAATGTGTCCTATAATTTACTAAATAATCAGGTTTTGAAAAGAACATTTAACCTAGTAGTTAAAACAAAAATATAAAAATAAATGCTAACTTTAAAAAAGCTTATATATAAAGATGTTTTGAAATTTAATATCATCAACATGGAAAATATAATTTCTGCTGATTAATTTTATCAGCTGGCAGCTGAAAAGAATACGCCAAGCAGTCATAATTTATTTTTATCATAGGCCTGCTATCTGTTGTTCCACAAATTGTAAGTTCATTAAGATAATAAACAATGGCTTTCTCACAGGTTTCCCCATTTCAAATTTAAATCTACCGGCTGTGAAATTATATTAGTACACCATTGAATTTAAAAGATTGCTTTTTACTCGATGATATTTAATCCATCATTTTTCTATTAGCAGTTTTATTTATGAGATACATCCAAAATGATAAAAAGTAAAAAAGGAAAACTGTTGTTACAAAAGAATGAAGCAGACACCAATACATCTTTATATCCCTGAAATGATTTACAATAGTTTGCAAGCTAAATTCCTTATCAATAAAGAATGATGAACAAAATAATAAGACAGTTCCGAAGAAGAATAAAAAAATCAGCCATGGCATAGCTATTTTAAACTTATTTAACTTAATTATCATGTTCGTCTAATTTTAAATTATTAAAAAAGGCATTAAACATAGTGAAACTGCCTATTTCTAAATCTTGATAACTCACATCTTGTATTATATGATTAAGTAAATCTTCAGGGATTTTTTTTTGCCCCAATCTATTTTCAACAAAATTTTCAACTATTAAAATTATATCAGTGATCTTTTTTGATTCTGGACCAATTTCTTGCAGTGCCAATTTTTTTGGTTCTGAAAATAATAATTCCGCTTTATGTTTTTTTAATTTAATAGAATAGTACGGAACTATAACAGTAAGAAACAATGAAATTGTGTATAAATTACCGTCCCTTATCACAGTAAGGCTAAAAGTCATACATCTTTCTCCCAAATCAAGCAAAGTAAAATCTTCAAAATTTTTTAAATAATTATTTTTTTTAAATTCCCTAATAATTCCTTTTGATATATCTTGTCTGTGCTCATGATCAAACTTTTTAATACGCTGATACAATTTTTGATATTCATCACTGCCAAGATATTTAGTAATTTCTGTATTAAAACAAACATCTTTAGGGTAATATGAATAAACTACGTTTCTTAAAATTTCACTAACCATATTCATGTAAATAGCATTTTTAATTCACTAATATATAATTGGTATATTCAAATAAAATTTTCAATATTATAAAATACAAT
>NZ_MUHD01000061.1 GCF_002217395.1 Flavobacterium plurextorum
AGATATAAAAAAGTAAGAATAAAACGCTTTTTTATGTTTTTCACAAATCTGATTTTAGATAAAATTATTTGAAGCTGATCGGACATTTTTTTGATTTACATAAAATATCCTAAAAACTGTAATCTTAAACATCAGAAGGTCTAAATTTCTATTTCATTTCCCATTAAGGGAACATTACATTTAAAATGATATTGGTTCTGAATTTTAATTCGTAATTCATCTGCCGGAAGGTTTTCACCATGTACTAAATAAATACATTTAGGAGTGTTTTTAAGTGCCGAGAGCCAGTTTAAAAGATCCTTTTGGTCTCCATGCGCTGAAAGTCCTTCTATCTGAAAAATTTTAGCTTTTACATTATAGTAATTACCATATATTTTAATTTCATCAGCACCCTCTAGAAGTTTTCTTCCACGGGTTCCTTCTGCCTGATAACCGACAAAAATTACAGTTGTTTTTTCGATACCTATATAATGCTCAAAGTACGACAATACTCTGCCGCCTGTAACCATGCCACTTGCGGCAATAACCACTTTAGGCTGAGGATTTTCAATAATGCGCATGGTTTCCTTAAACTCAGAGACAATAGAGAACATTTTACTCATTTCATGACAATCGTCAGCAGATAGTTTATGCCATTTCAAATATTCTAGAAATACATGCAGTGCATTAGCTCCCATTGGAGTATCCAATATATAAGGGACATCTGGAATTCTTCCTTCTTTTCTAAGCTGCCACAATAGAAACATTACCGATTGTGCTCGCTCTACAGCAAAGCCAGGGATTATGACCGTTCCTTTTTGCTTAATAGCAGCATTGATTAACGTTTCCAGTTCTTCTTTTACATCCACATCACGATGAACCCGATCTCCGTAAGTGCTCTCTAGAAATAGATAATTAGCCAATACTGGTTTTGTTGGAGCAAACATCAACACATCATCATCTCTCCCTATATCACCTGAAAACACAAGCGTTTTACCCTCAAGAGTTAATTTAATACTGCAGGCACCAATGATATGTCCAGCATTTTCAAAAACAGCAGTGATATCATTTGCAATCGACACTAATGTATTTGGTTCAATGACTTCAAAAAAGGGAGTAACGGCCTGAGCTTCTTCTAATGTATAAAGTGGTTCTGCATTTGTATGTTTTGAATATTGTTTTTGGTTGGCTCTATTAGCTTCTTCCTCTTGAATTTTAGCGCTGTCCAAAAGAACTAACTTAGCTATAGATTTGGTTGGGCCAGTACAGTATATTCTACCCGTAAAACCTTGAGATATAAGTCGAGGAAGCCATCCGCAATGATCTAAGTGACCATGAGTAAGAAGAACACAATCTATAGTAGAAGGTAAAATAGGCAAGGGATCCCAGTTCAGTTCTCTAAGCGATTTAAGACCTTGAAAAAGACCACAATCAATAAGTATTCTAATTCCGTTAGTTTCTAAAAGGGTTTTTGAACCAGTTACAGTTCCTGCCCCACCAATAAATTTTACTTTCATTTTACAGATGTTTACAAATTTGTGACGCTTCGTGCAATGTATTTTTAACTCGGTTTTCACTAAGCCCTATTTTATAAAGACTTTGAGGATCATCAATAACATCTTTTACAAGTATCTGATCCAGAATAAGTAATTTTTCTTTTTCAACTATTGATAGTGTCGTGAGACAAGTAATAGGATAAAGAGTTCCTTTGTCTATTTTATTTTTGAGATTGTTATCTTCTGGATAATCCCAGCTTAAAAGAGAAATTCCGCTGCAATTAGCAAAATCCTGCGCATCTTTAGTAAAACGATTATTAGTCACTATAACGCAGGAATCAATAACTTCACTGTTAGAGAAAATAGTATGTTTTTTCGTTTTAAGATCATTAAACCGAGAAAGTATATACATCGGAACTTTTACATCTGAGGAGCCTTCTTTACTACCGTGAAATTTACATTCAACCATACTTATCATGTTACTCTTCATGATAGCAATGTCTATTTCATGTGACACACATTTTCCTTGTAGTGTTAAATTTATTTTCGTCTTAAATCCATCTGCTGCATACAATCTGGAAATGAATTTTTCAAAGAAAAAACCTGCCGGGCCAAGCATTTGCAAAGCCAGTCTAATATTATAGCGAGCGGCATGTCCACTTGATGCTTTTTTTAAAATAGCAAACGCCAATTTATATATTTCTTTGGTAGTTATGCCATCATACATTTGCCTTTCTATTTCAGCTAAAGATTCCTTTATAAGATCCGTACTAGCTCCAGATTTTTTAAGAGAAAGTTCTAGTTTTTCTTTGTCAAAAGGTACTTTATATCCTGAGTGTTTAGTTATTTTCATCATAGCTAAGGGATTCATTTATTTGAAAGAAAACTAAGTAACAGCATTACTTTTTTCTAGAAAGATTAAATCATACTACTAAATTCTAATAATCAACATTTTATGTATTCAATTTACTATAAATATACCATAATTATACTGTAGTTCCTACTGGATAAGCAAACAAAAAGTAGTTGATTTCTAGAATACTACCATCATAGATTT
>NZ_MUHD01000062.1 GCF_002217395.1 Flavobacterium plurextorum
TTTTTATTGTTGTACCAAAATAAATGACTTTTAAAATCATCATTATAAGCATCTATTTCCTTCAAATTTTTAACAAAAGTATTTTTCAAGATACTGTTCTTTTCATAATTTAGACATACTACAATTTTTTCAGTTGCATTTAAATCTGAATTTATTTTAAATATTGCACTTAAATCATCATTTAATAAAATCTTATTAAAATATACGAAAATAAAATTATAATAATCATCTTCAATTCTATCCTTAAGTCCATCACTAAAAGCATCGCCTGCTCCATCAATATCTCCTCTATCTCCTTCTGTATATGTGTCAATAAATCTTTCATTATTCATTGCAGTAAATCCAAATCCTTCCCCCCCTAAAAAAATATCATTATATTTTGACTTATCAATATCAACTCCAAAATATTCCTGAATTTTATTTTTAAAATCATCGTGTTCTAAAATTTTAAAGTTATTAGATTTTAATAACTTTTCCATAAGTGGTAAATATCTTGCATATAGTGTGTCTTGGTTTTTTCTTATTGGGTCTTGTGTTTCCATTTTTTTTTCTTTTATTTGTGAATTACAACTTGCAACCAACATAGTTACTATAAATAAAATAATTGTTTTTTTCATTATATTATTGTTTTGCATCTTTCTTATAAATCCTTTGGATATTGTCTTTTGGGTCAGCAACCATGTCATAATCTTTATATACATCATCCATAGAATCTACTTCTTCAACATAGACATAAATTGTTTTTCCTTTATCTTTAATCATATTATAATTTTCAACTAATTTTTTCATATCCGTATTATACACTCTAACGCATCCATAAGTAACCATTAGCGGGCCATTATCATTTATTCCAACCTTAGTCGTGTGTCCACTATGAATGGCAATTCCATCTCTTTTTCCAGGTGCAGTAGCTTTTTTTGCATCTCCAGCCATTCCATTTATATGAATTAAACCGTGATCTCCATAACTCGCTTCACCAATATGAGTTTTCGAATAAAAGGAATACCAGAGTCCAGTAGGGGTACTTCCTTTTCCATTTCTTTCAAAGAAATTATTATTAACTGTTCCCATCGCTAATGCGTAACCTTTCTGTACTATTTCTGTATCATCAAAAAATACAAACATTCCTTCAGTTCTTCTATCTTTAGGGACGATAACATTAATATATGCAGTTTTTGAATCTGCTGAGTACTCATTATCATAAGTTGAAAATTTGCCCTTTGTTTTAGGAATTTCAACTTTTTCTCCCCATTTACAATTATCAATTTTAAATGCTTTTGATGTAATATCGTTAAAAGCTTTTTGTTTTTCTTTATGATTTGATGAAGGATTACCTTTTTCGTTTTTAATGGGAGCATCATTACCAACTTTCGGGCAAATTTTGTTTATTACATCATGTGTCTTATTTGATATTGTGTTTAAATTCTTCCACTTAAAGAAAATCCCAGCTGGCGCGAGCGTCTCGCT
>NZ_MUHD01000063.1 GCF_002217395.1 Flavobacterium plurextorum
AAAAATATTTAACACATAATGATAAAATGGATGTTCCATATTTTCCACATTTTCCTTACAAACAATCGATTTATAAGTGGACAGGAGGATTTTGGAAAAATATTAACACTTTGAATATAAAAGATGAAAATGATTCACAATATAAAAAATGGAAATCAGAATTTTTAATTGTAGCTGAATTGTCAAAAAAGCAAGAAATTGGGTAGATGAAGGGAAGTTATTTTATTAAAACTAAAGTTGTAAGTGTCGAGACAGGCGATCCAATTGAAATTAATTTTTATTTTGAATTTCAAACTTCTGACGTCATTTTAAGTATAGGAACAAAAAATTCACTTGAAGGATATTGTGAAGGTAGTTATGCAATTGTTAAAGACAAAGAGGGTTTGAAATTAAAATACACTGGAGACGGCACTTGTACTTCAGACGAAGAAGAAAGTTCTTTTTTAATTAAAAAAGAGAATGATCAATATTATAAAAAAGTAAAAGATTTATAAATGAAGATTGGCAATTATTTAAAATAAAGAACTAATTAAGAATAAAATATCTTAATGAAATCCCTACTGCTGGCGCGAGCGTCTCGCT
>NZ_MUHD01000064.1:0-194 GCF_002217395.1 Flavobacterium plurextorum
AAAATATTTAAAAAAAAATACATTTTTATATATTTTTATTTTATTCAATTCCAATCAATTAAAAAATATTTCAAAAATAACTTAAAATTAAGTTCGTTTTTTGTTTGTAGATGTAGAAAACGTTCCTATATTTGCAACCGCTTAGAACAACAAAGCACAACAATACAAAGCTTCGGGGAGATACTCAAGCGGCC
>NZ_MUHD01000064.1:355-2496 GCF_002217395.1 Flavobacterium plurextorum
TCGCAGGTTTTTTTCTTTTATACTGCTTTTCATTTTTTTTAAAACTGCTCAAAATCTCTGTGGCAAAATCGTGGCAGTTTCAAACGTCATGGAAAACTGCCACAGAATTCAAAGTAATCCCTTATAAACACAGGGGTTAACGAGGTTAACGACTTGTTTTTTTGATGCTGTAATTCTACATTTATTAATCTAAAAGACTGAATTATGTTAGAGAACAGTTTTGGGTTAGTTTTCTTTATGAAAATAACCAGTAATGACAAAAAAATTAGAACGGTTTATTTCAGAATAACCGTAAACGGTATTCCTAAGGAAGCATCTACCAAGCGAAAATGGGAGTATTCCAGATGGGACCAAAAGGCCGAACGTGCAGTCGGCACTAAAGAAGACGCAAAGTCTTTAAACTTCTTTCTAGATTCACTGACTCTAAAAATCAATGAAATCAAGACCGAAATGATGTACAGCAGAAAATCCATAACCGCTGAAAAAATTATGGATCATATTCTTGGAAGAGTAACTCCAAAAGTTAAAGTGCTGGAAGACTTTCAAAAGCACAATGACGAAATGAGAGCACTTCTTGGAAAAGGATATGCAAAAGGAACTCTTGACCGATTTACCATTACTAAAAATCACTTAACAGCTTTTATTAAATTTAAGTTCAAAAAAGAGGACTTAGATTTTACGGATCTGAATCTCGAATTCATAAAAGACTTTGAGTTTTATCTCAGAACAGTCCGCGACTGCAGCAATAACACTACTCTTAAATACATTGCCAATTTCAAAAAAATTGTGATTCGTGCAATCGACAATGAAATTATCAATAAAGATCCTTTTAAGAATTTTAAAGGCCGAAAAACTAAAATGGTAAAGAAACCTCTTACCACTCAGGAATTGTACGAACTGGAGAGACATTATTTTACTACCGACAGGCTTAATGTAGTCAGAGATGTATTTGTATTTCAATGTTACACGGGACTTGCTTACATTGATGCTTATCAATTGAAGAGAACTGATATTAAAAAAGGCATAGATGACAACCTATGGATTATGTCTGAGAGACAAAAAACCAATTCTACCACGAATATCCCACTGCTTCCTCAGGCTCTTAAAATTATTGAGAAATATAAAGAGCATCCACTTTGTATTCAACGCGGAACTGTACTGCCTGTTTCTTCTAATCAGAAAATGAATGAGTATCTTAAAGAGATTGCAATCCTCTGCGGATTTCCTTTTACATTAAATACACATATAGCACGTCGAACCTTTGGAAGCACAGTGACACTAAACAACAATGTTCCAATAAATGTCGTTAAAGAACTGCTGGGTCATGCGTCAGTAAAGCAGACTGAAGCATATGCCATAACTGAGCAGGCAACCATTGGACGTGAAATGTCTCTACTTAACAAAAAACTGAACAAAACCGCATCAAAGATGTCTAAGCCGGACTTAGCAGTTCTAAGCAGATTAGAAAAAGAAATCCAGGCAATTAAAAAAAAATACAATATTACTTCCTGATATTAGATCTCTGATACCAATTAAACTCCAAAAGAGGTTATCTCAAAATTCTTGAGGTAACCTCTTTTTACATCGCGTAACTTCACTTTTATAACCCGGATGATAGGACAGGCTATACTTTAAATAACCAAAACTCTAAAGCTGTTTAAAACATTCATTATAAATCGACCGCATATTTACATGCAACAACTAAAAAGAATGCAATTTCTCTTTTCTATTACTTTTTCTTTTCTGCTTCTAAAAAATCATAGTCATCTCCCTCTTTGTTTTTTACATCTTATGAAGCGAATTTATTTTATATTCTCTTTACTTCTACTCTTTAATTTCACGATGATTAATTCCAATACTTCTTTAAACTCTCAAAAAGAGAACTTAACTTTAAGTCATAATACTATGTTTTTTTTTTACCTGAAAAACTTTATCATAAAAACTTACATTCATACTCAAGCACCTCTCATAAGGTTGTAAGATTTACTTTATAGTAAAAAATAAAACTCGGCACCATATAACCAAATACATTTATTACTCCCTAATTAACTATACACTCTCTCCCATATTTCATCTTCATACGAATAATATGCCTAATTAAATATCAATTTGGACAAAATTGAAAGATTTTTAATCAAATT
>NZ_MUHD01000065.1 GCF_002217395.1 Flavobacterium plurextorum
ATACTTTTAGCCTCTTTTAAGTCAAAACTTATTGGCTTAACAAGGTTTAAGCTTCCATTTTGCCATGCATAATCAAATGTAAAAACACTACCTGTCTCATTTTTCAATTGATAATCAATATAAAATTTTTTTTCATTTCGATTAATTCTTTCAAAATCCAAACCTTTTAAATTAGAAAAATATTTTTGTAATAATTTAGGTTCTTTTGGTTGATTACTAAAATGCTTAATATCCTCAATTAAAAATTTCTTAATGAGAATTTCTTCTATAAATTCATTATGAAAATCATATTGCAAATTATGTTTGCATTCTGAGAATTGAAGAGAACTTGAATCAATAGCTAACAAATTTTTAGAAATAAAATTTCTTAAATCATTTACCTCAAGAGAATGAAAAATATCATTCTCAATATTAGAAAATTTTTTAATTTGAAGCTCTATACGTTTTAAATATTCTTTAATAGTTTTCTCAGGAACATTATCATAAATATATTTTATTCTACTTAAATTTTTAGAGTAAGTAAACGAAAATTTTTTGGTATTACTAAAAAACACAAGAATACCAATATTTATGCTTTCCTCGAGAAAAAC
>NZ_MUHD01000007.1:0-492 GCF_002217395.1 Flavobacterium plurextorum
ATTTTTACCACATCTAATTTTTATTTAAACATTCTTTAATATCATTAAGAAAGGTATTTATATCAAATTTTTTTATCTTTTTATCATCCAAAATCTCTTTTGATTGACTAACAAATTCATCAGTTAAAATCTTTATTTTTTCTTCTTTATTACCTTGAAAAAAAGATTCAAACTCTAATTTAATTTCATACTCAATAGCTGGTTCATTTTTTAGTATTTTTAATGGTCTTGCTTTAAAAAAAGATTCAAATCCTTTGGAGACACAAAGAATACCGATGTATATCTTTTCTATTTCTAAAGCATATCTCTTTTCAGCTAAGCATTCATTTAAAGTATTTGCTAAATCATTAACTATTTGTCTATCTTCATTAGAGAATTCTCTAGAGAACTGTGGGCCAATACTAAATTTCATAATTTTTTTTATCTAAATATTTTATTTCTTGGAGGCAAACTTGCATGCAGCATAGCATGTGCATATATCATAATTTTTTC
>NZ_MUHD01000007.1:684-933 GCF_002217395.1 Flavobacterium plurextorum
TCTAAAAGTCTCTGACTTTATTACAAAAATCACTTAATAATGACTATCCCTAAAAACAGATTTTAGATCCAAAACATTTACAATTGGATTATCTGCTTTCTCAATATTTAGCAATCCAGAATCATTAACATAGTTACTTGCACTTGAATAAATATACTCTGACGCTCGATTTACATAACCAGCTCTTACTGGATTTAAATGTATATAATCTAATTTAGTCCACATAAATTTATTAGTGTAAATTTCTTC
>NZ_MUHD01000008.1 GCF_002217395.1 Flavobacterium plurextorum
TTTTTCATTTTTCAAAGTAAAAATTATCTTATGAACTTCTTCTCTTTTCCTAAATCGGAATACTTACTAATTCTTTATCATTTTAGTTAATCATTTCTTAATCCATTCAGAAAATCATTTGCATTAACATAAATTCGTTCCGTTAATTAGTATGAAATAAGCTATGTTTTAGAAAATAACTAGTTAACATTATGCCCCAAAACAAATCATAAAAATAACTTTTACTTTAGAAAATTGATTTATACCACAATTTTAAATATTGCGATTTTTCAGGGAGTAATCTTGGGCATCATTATTCTAAAATCTTCCTTATTCAACAGCAATTCAAATAGATATCTAGCCTATTTACTATTTGCGCTTTCCATTGTTTTACTAAATTATGTTTTTGAACTTGAAGGTGTGTTTAAATCATATCCCTTAGTACGTTTTACAGACGCTATCGATTGGGTATTTCTATTACCTGTTTTCACATTTCAGTTTATTATAAACCGCATTGATGATGCGGTAAAAAACAAACAAAAAACATATTTGTATTACATTCCATTTGTCTTTAACAGTATTCTTAATGTTACAGTCTGTCTTGACATTGTAGCGGGAATTTATAAAATTCCTGAAGCCTGCATACCTCTAATCAATATACTTAGGATAATTCAGCTTTCAATGGCCGTTATCATCGTCTTGTTTCTGCCTCTATATTCTTATTTTATGATAAGGTATTTAAAAGATCCTCAAGAGAAAAAATGGGTCACTACCTTATTAACCTTCATGTATTTGCTCTTGGTTATCTGGCTGACTACCTATATGGCTGGTTATTATTTTCAAGCAGATATTTCTTCTACCATGAGTTGGCTGGCTGTATTTGCTACATTTATAATTCATTGGACAGCTTATGCAGGCATTTACAAATACAAACTTGCCAAAAACAAAGATGCCATCTATAATTTTCTAAACAACGATTTAGCGCTTTCATCTGGCAGCCTTCAAATTATAGAAAGCGGCCTAACAGAAGAAAATAATACCTCGGAAGAATACAGAGAATCTATCACGGCAGATAATCTTTATTTTCAAAAACTAGAACTTCTTTGCAAAGAGCAGCATATTTATACTGACAGCACATTAAACAGAGAAAAAGTTGCTGAACAACTTGGCATAAGCGCGGGTTATGTTTCACTAATTATAAATACGATTACTGGAGACAACTTTGCCAATTATATAAACAACTATCGAGTTGAAGCTGTCAAAGAAATGATTTCAAATTCTGACTATGAAAATTACAATTTACTGGCGATGGGATTAGAATCTGGGTTTACTTCAAAAACCACTTTCTATAAAGCTTTTAAAAAAGTTACTGGCCAGACACCAAATGAATATAAAAACACCTGTAAATAGGTGCCAATTTATACATTCTTGAGCTTTTGAAACCTTTTCTAATTTTTCTTATCTCAATTTTGCGACTAAATAATTCAAATCACTTTTTATGAAAAAACTATTATTACTAGCTGTTCTTACAGTTTTTGGCTTTGCAAATGTTAATGCACAAGAAATTAAATTTGGTGCTAAAGGAGGTTTAAACTTCTCAACTATCGGCGGAGATAATACCAAAGGTATTGACTACGTAACATCATTTAATTTAGGTGTTTTGTCTGAAATTCCAATTTCTGAGAAGTTTTCTTTTCAGCCTGAATTAATGTATTCTGGTCAGGGATACAGCTTCAAGGATAATACAATTGCCTTAAGTTATTTAAACCTTCCTTTAATGGGAAAATATTATCTAACTAAAGGATTTAGTGTTGAGGCCGGACCGCAAATAGGTTTTTTACTTGCAGCTAAAAATGAAAAGATAAATGTAAAAGATTCGTTTAATACTTTTGATTTTGGTGTTAATTTTGGCTTAGGTTATAAACTTGAAAACGGACTTAATTTTGGCGTAAGATATAATCTAGGATTAACTGACATTAATAATGTAGATAATTCTTCTGTCAAAAATAAAAACAGAGCGTTTCAAGTATCTGTTGGTTATTTCTTTTTCTAAAAATTACAATTCGATCTAAAAAGAAATTCAGATTCTTGTAACAACATTATCAAAATTTTAAAAAACTGGTCAGACATTTTAATACTGCCTGAAAATAAGTAAAACACCACTTGAAAAAGCTGGTGTTTTTTTATTCTATTTCAGATTCAGCAAAATCATATCCGTCGTGACAAATGCAAGTTCCAGTCGTGTTAAGTTTCTAAATTTTATAAAACAATTCAAAGTCTAAACTCAAGAAAAGTACTCACAAACATTTCGCAGTTAAAGTAGTATTTTAAAACGACAGCTTCTCTATTGACAGTTTATTATATAATTACAAATCTGTCTGCAGATCTGAAGAATACAGAGACTTTTCTACAGCATTATTTTGAGATATTTTTTGAATATCTACGAGAATATCTGCATCACTTTTAAAAATTGCATTCAATACTTCAGCAACTTCTTCCGAAGTATGTTCATTAGAATATCCCACAAACTGAATCAGCTTATCTTTTTGTTGATGCATTTTAAATCCTGCCAAAGACAACTGAGACAAACGATTAGAAACATCAATATTATTGATTTTCACGTTTGATTTTGTTAAAAAAACTATTGGATTTCGAGCTTCTAAATCTATTAAAAACGGAACTCCATTTTCTATCTTTAAACTACAAAAATCACCCGTTCTATAGCGTATTAATGGCAAGAAAGGGTTACTGCCTCCGGTAACTACCAATTCTCCTCTTTCGCCATAAGGAAGCTTCACATCTTGATATTCATCAAAAATTTCTAAATACAAATCTGGCCGAATAACCTTATGTCCAATTTCTGAAGCGTAAGCGATGTTTCTACATTCTGTTAACGAATAAAGATCAATAACAGGGCATTTAAAATAATTTTCCAATTTGCTTTTGGTGCCTTTTGTCAGCTTCATAGCAGAGGATATT
Organism: Flavobacterium plurextorum; assembly: GCF_002217395.1. GTDB lineage: Bacteria > Bacteroidota > Bacteroidia > Flavobacteriales > Flavobacteriaceae > Flavobacterium > Flavobacterium plurextorum. The sequence continues at coordinate 2,959 of NZ_MUHD01000008.1, forward strand.
AAGGCCTTTGGATTCAGTTTTGGCTTTAAATCTAATAATGCTGTAAAAGCGATTGGATCACCAGTAAGAATTTGCGGATTATATTTCTCAAGGTATTTTTTACAATCATCAGGATGGTTCCAATCTGACGGATTTAGATTTATTTTTAAAATACCAGCTCCTTCTAAATAGGTTGATAAAGAAGCGTATGTCAATGTTTTTTGCTGCGCACAAATCAAAGCAATTGCTGCTGTATTTTTACTTTCTTTTATATGAATGTCAAAATCTTTTAAAACAGATTCTATTTGCGGCAGCCAATTCGCTTGGGAAACTGCATCAAAAAGCACATCTAACTTTGGCCCTGTGGATCCTGAAGTATGATAGACTAACAACTCTTCTAAATTTGCTTCATTAGAAACAAATAAATAAGGATATTTTCTAATGTCTTCTCTGGAAATGGTTGGAAAAGAATCTAAATCAGTGCCTTTTTTGTCATAAAAAGGTACTGTTTTAAGACACCATTTTAAATAGTCATTTATCCAAATTGGCGTTTGTCCTTCGTTCCAAAATACTGTTTTATCATAGTACTTTTTTTTATAGGAATGAACTTTTGAAAGTTGTACTGCATTTAATCGATCACCGCTTTTAAAATTAAATTTTGGAGCAAAAGCATCTTGTCTAAGTTCATTTAAAAAACTTAAATCGTCAAGCAGCGGAAAACGCTCCTCATCTGTTAATGCAATTTGCGGATTACTACTCGCGTCCATAAGTATTTGCTGCTTCTCTGGCTTTTTTCTCTGCCATTTCTCTTTTAATTGCCATTATTCTTTCGTGCGCTTCATAGGATTGTTTTAAAACTTTATGCCTGTCTGCACTGCTTAATGAAGATAATTTATCTGCCGCTTCATCATAATTTTCGCCGTTAGGTATGATCTCACAACAATTTAGCAGCAAACGCACCATTTCTTCCGCACGTTCATCATCATTAATCCATTCATTAAATTTTACATATGCAGCAGCTTCACGCAATTCTTCAAACCAAAAATTATAGAGTTTATCTGCTATTAAAGGCTTATTTTTAAAATCTTGATGACTAAGAAGCCACGCCGAAATATGAATTGCCAGCCAATGATTATCTTTAATAAGATTTAAATCAGTATTTGTTGGTATGTTAAATTCAGTTCGTAAAAAATCATTACTTACAATTCTGTATGTATCGCAAATTAAGGCTGTTGAATTCAATCCATCTTTAAGAAGAAGATCCGAAGACTTTAAAAAACTGTCTGGACATTTTCTTAAATAGGTCACTAGTTCAAAAACATCATATTTAGACATAGGCATAATTTTGTTGTGAAAACTCTGATGCAAATTTTAAAAGTTCAGCTTCGTTTGTGACATAATATACTTTCCAACCCATTTTTTCTAATCGTATTACTAAATCTTTTTGGTAATCTGGATAAGAATGTAAAACCATAGTTCCGTGCCCGCCAGCATTTTTTAATGCAATTTCGACCAATTCCCAGTGTGTTTGTTTCGTTTGTGTATCAGAATTTAACATGCTGAATATATCATTGTCCGTAACGATTACAATATGTGATTTTTTATTTGGTTTTTCTCCAAATGGTTTTCGTAATCGCTCAATTCCGTAGGCATAACCAGTTCCCAAATAAGAGGTTAAGGTAGTTAGCAAATCTGTTTCATCAGAAATAAAACCATCTGTTTCCAAATAACTTCCAGGTTCACCAGATAAACACCCCATAACGGATGCTCCAGCACGTAAAGCAGATAATCCAATGATTGTTGCTGCGAGAACCGGCCATGAAAAATTTTCTTTTGGATTCATCATCGAGCCAGAGCAGTCTATCCCCATATATACATCTAAAGGTCCCTCTGAAATATTATTATCAGAGTCTGCACCGTAAGTTCTCTTTTGAGTGGTTAATCCAGGAATAATTGCAGGTGATAAAATAGCCGATTGCAGCCAGTCTACTTCTTCGATGGCGTCTCCAATATCCCACGTTTCCAACCCTTCTGGTAAATCCATAGAAACATTTTCTGAAGTCTCTACAGGAAAATCGATTAAATGAGATAAAGCAATTTCCTTATAATAAGCATTAACCAAACTCTGCTCATCAGCATTTGGGTTGACTTGCTGCATTAAGTCAATATAATTTCCCGGACCCATATATCCATTTCTTGGTCCAAATCCGCCTTTTTTATTTTCGTCTAAACCTAAAATATCGCTGTTTTTCTTGCCTCCGTCTTCTTTTAAACTAATCGCTTCTTTTCGCATATCGACTATTTCATCATAGCCTTCTAAATCAAGTTCTGTCATGCCCGAGATATCCATAGCTCCTTTGCCTGCATCTTCTGCATCTAATAGTATCAAAATCTTTTTACGTGCATCTTTAAACGTTTTGTCATCCATTAAATAGGGATATAACATTACCGCAAATCTTCCGCCGCCATGAATCCAGCCTTTTGAATAACTTCTAACCAAAGAAGCTAATAATGAAGCATCAGCATCTATTTTTTTACTGTGAAATGATAAATTCACTGCTAATTCACCGCGTTTCAAACGCCATAAATATTCATAAGTACGCATCATTAATGTCCATAATTCAGAAAAATTATCTTCTGAATTAATCGCTTTATAAACTTCTGAAATTTTTAATTTATTGACGCGTTGTAATTTATCATTGATTAAAAAATCAGTATATAAATTTGATACCATAGGTGCTCGATCCTCAATACCGGGTAAAGCAAAACGAATTCGATTCAACAAAACAGCGTTGTCGTATAAATTTGCAGGTGCAAAAATGTGATGACCTATTTCGTGTGCCAATACCTCAACAGCATAATCGACAATACCGCGTTCTGTAATTTCTTCTAAGTTTATAACAATGCGATGATCTGTTAACCGAATCATTGCAAAGCTGCTCGAAAGCCCTTCTTTTTGAGCTTCCTGATGCGACAAACACCAAATAGGTTCTTGCAAGCGCAGTAAAGGATTCCACTCCAGTTTTGCCTGCTGCCAGCACGATTTCCAAGCGGCTAATGTTTCTTTTATTTCAGATTGATTATGCATTTCCAAGACTGAATAAGTATAAAAAATAAGAATTTTGCAACGTTAAAACCAATGTGTTTTCTGTTGTCGCAAAAGATGAAATCTTTCTTGTATCAATTTTTTCGTTGCCTTTTCCAAGCCATTTCTCCAAGTTATCTAATCGACTAGAATTTGATAAAATTAGAGATGCATCTACAGAATTTGCAGGAACCAAAACTTTTCCAAATTGGTCTGCAAAAAGCGCGTAACTGCTTTTCGAATCGGTTACAAATATGTTTCCATCAATTTTTGCTAGTCTCGGCGGATTTTCAAAAAATCCATCTGTATCTTTAAAACCGCCTTGTACGCCTTCAAATTTTGCTTTTTCATTCGCCCAGGGATTTTTAAAAAGCTGAATCGAACTTTTGTCTGAACTTATCGCGTTACGAACTATTTCTTGCAGATTCTCAGAAAGTTCTTCAAAATCTGTGTTTAAACGAATCCTCAAATGCGCCAAACCACATCTCCACGCATAAATACGTCCCACAATTTTAAAATCCTCAATAGTTTTAATCTCAGAGCTGCTGATCTTGATTAGATTACACCAATCTATTATTTTTTCTGGTGCATATATATGCAGATTAAAAAGAACGTCATTTAACAATGAAATTACTTTTACGGGAAATTTCACAACCAAGTTTGGCATTTGCGCCATTAACAGCCAAGCTTCTTTGTATTCGTCTTTATAGCGAATTGCAGATCCGTTTCCAATTAACTTCAATGATTCTTGATAAAGCGCTTTTACGATTTCATGAATTTTTTCTGGAGCTGAATTTAAAGCAGTCGTTTCTTTTACAATTGGTTCAACAACTTCTACCATCCAACTCGTAATTACATGAGCAGGCAAATTGCCATATTTCATTTCGCTCTCATTGTACCATCGATTGTACAACGTGCTTTTTTCGCTTAATTCTGCAATAAGTGGTTGAAAGCTTATTTTTTCCATTGCAGCCATCTTTTGTAATTGGTATAACGTTGATGCAGATATTTTAACTTCAAAATATCATCAGCTCGGTAACCGTACAGCTTTTTCTCTTCAGACCACTTTTGCAGCTGCTTTTCAATACTTAAAAGTCGATTATCAATTTCTTTTGAAGATATATTTTCAAGACCTTTTTTAAATTCCTCTTCAAATCGGTCAACTGGATCATTTCTATCCAAATCCTGACTCACATATTCATCGCAAGACAAATCGAATAAGTTTCGCAGCCACACAATTCTATCTACTCTGTAAACTTCATTGCCTATTTGATCGAAAAATGGAGATTCTAAATGCGGCGTCAAACTGTCATGTAAAACAAATGGCAGGACTTGTCTAATATCTTCTAATTCTACTTTTCGATTTCCTCTAAAATAAGCCAATGCTTTAGAAAACATTAGTAATGTCATAATTTTTCTAACAGACAAACCATTCTTTGCCTGCGAACCTAAATCTTTAATCGGATCTTTTCCTGTCTCTTTCCTAAAAAGAACACGCATATCCATACCAGATAATTTAGCTGTGTCTTTGGTCATATATTCTAGTCGGTTAGATGCCGGCTCAAAAAATTCAAACTGACGGCAGAAAAACTCGATACGTTTACGTAATTCCGGATCTATTTGAATCCCTCTAATTTGTTTATTTACAGTTGTTAACTCTTCTTCGGTAAAAATAATTTCTTCAGGAATTATTGCTTCCGGCTTAAAATTGAGCTCGATGCGCTGCAATAAATCCTCAACAAATCTTGTATTAAAGTGCATAGCTCTAATAACAATATCAATTCTATCCTTTAAGGCTTCAATAACCTGATAAGTTCCTCCGCCTGCATCATCATTAGCCGTTAGATACCATGCGCCATCAGGACATTCATAAATCTGATCAAAAATTTCAGCGTAGTTATCGGCCAGTACAGTTAATAAAGCGGATTGTGTTCTGGTTGGAATTCGATTATATTCATCAATAATTTTTACTCTCATGCCTAACCATTTTCGCCAAGCAATTCGAATATCCGAAGTCTTTTCGGCTTTTACCATATCCGAAGGCAATGGATGTCCTAATAAATCTGAAATCGTCATTTGAGGCTGACCATGCTGAATGGCTCGCATTACATCTTTATTATCATAGCCAGCCAGTAAACCCATCAAAACAGAAGTAGCTGTTTTTCCGCGACCTGGCCCTCCAACAATAAGACATTTACCTCTTACGGCTAAATTTAACAGAGGCATTAATACAAAACTAGAATAGCTTTGATCTGTAGGCAGATAAACGGGTACTTTACTGTCTCCAAATAAAAACTTTTTAGGATCGCTGTCATTAAATTCGATATCATAATACGGACTTATAATGGCTGTATTAGCGATCCAAAAATACGCTTGGCGCAATTTCTCATCTAAAGTAATTGCATCACTTGATTCATTTTGAAGATCATCAGTTGAATAAAGATCTTCTACTTGAAATTTATTATTGCTTTTGACATCTTGCGGATTCGTAGGTGATTCTGGAACTTTCTTAAAAAATCCCATCGTTTTATTTAATAAATCAGACATAGCTATATTTTGATTCTAAGTTATTTAAAATTTACAATTCTCTGAGGCAGATAATACTTTTGATACTTGCTCAATTCGTTCATCGATAGTACCACTGAGCATATAATATTTAAGATTTCTATTGTTTAAATCTTCTATTATTTTTTGCTGAAATTCCTTTCTTTTCACATCACCAGATCGATCCCAAGTGTCATCATAAGGAATATCAGTATCGCAGACAAAAATAATATCGTGCCTGTTCTCTGCTGCTTTTGCTAAATTTTCTAAAGCTGCAAGTGCCGTTCCATGATAATCCAGCGAAAACAAATAGGTCGTAATCGCATTAGTATCTGAGAACAAAATTCGATTTGACTGCAGCACAAGAGCATCTTCTCTCTCAATGTGGGTTTCAGCAATTTTTAAAAGATCTTCTAAAGTTAGTCTTTTATTTATTTGATGCTTCTCCCAATATTCTCTTCCGTATTCAGGCATCCATTGGGTATCAAAATGGAAAGCTAATTTTTCTGCTAACGTTGTTTTTCCAGTTGATGGAGCACCAAGTAATACCACTTTTGTTATCAGATCTTTATAAACTATGGGATGAATAAATTCCTTATTTTCAAATGAATTTTTTCTAATTTTTGTGGCAGAGATTGGAATAATATTCCGACTAACATCAACTTGCCTATTTATCGCATTCAGCGCAATACTCATGTGCACGCCGTAAGGCTCACTCGAATAAAAATGCGAAATAGTACGATTACCTAAAACACTTAAAACATAATCTTCCTGAATTTTCATAATCTCTGGTGTATAACCAGTATCATTTGGCGAATTGACACCTTCGATGACTACAATTTTCGGGTATATTTCACGTATCCAAGCTGCTCTGGCTGCCAAAGCAATATTTATTACTGGATCATCATAAATTAACACTATTAATTCATCAACTTCATTAACAGCCGTTTCTATTAATAATTGATGTCCTTTATGAAAAGGCGCAAACTTACCTAGTGTTAATCCAACTTTATGCTCGCTCATATTCAAATTCTTCATTATATACTTTTCTCCATTCTAGATAACCAATTACTGCCATAATTAAAAAAAGCACATATAAACCTGTTGTAAAATACAAACCTTTGTACCAATATACGCCTATGGCAACTACATCTACAACTATCCAAAACATCCAAGAATGCAATACTTTTTTAATCATTAAATATTGAGCAACAAGGCTTGCAATGGTTATAAAAGCATCTTCGTAAGGAAAAGATGCATCGGTTTTTGTCTGCATTATATAACCTAAACAAAAGGATAATAAAATGGTTGAACCAATCCAAAACGTTTCATTTTTTATCAATGTTATACGCAATGTACTGTGATTTGAACCGCCATATTTCCAATTATACCAGCCAAATACTTGCAGAAAAACATAAACAACATGCAAAATCATATCTGAATATAATTTGGCTGTGTAAAAAATAAAACAATATAATATTACTTGAAGTAAACCAAAATACCAACACCAGATATTTTGTTTAATAGTAAAATAAACAGCCATAAAGCCGAAAAATGCGCCAAATATTTCTAAAGTTGTATCCATAATTGGGTATAAATATATAATAATGAATCAAAATTTTAATTGATAACGAATAACATTTGAACAATTCGCATCTCTTTCTTTAAGCACTTTTTTAACTGCTGCTGCTTTTTGAACAAATTAGAATCATTAACCCTCTTATTGTCTGTAAAATGGAGATTTAAAAAAGATAAAAAATTACCAAAAGCGATTGTGATCATAAACTATAAAGAGCATAATTAGCACAAGCAATTTTAAGAAATTAGAAAAACAGATCCATCAGTTTTTGATGTGTTGTTTCAAATTATGGACGAAGGAAAAACTATACGATTGTCTAAAAAAGGAGGTTTTGACATTTATTTTCGGCTGAACTTTTCAAAAAAATCATGAAAAATTCGAAAGAATATTCTTTAAAAGCAAATATTTTTAAATTTTATTGAAAATATTTACCCGAACAAAAATCTGCTTTATCTCATTATTTAGTGTAAAATAACCTGTTATTAACCAAACAAATACATTTTAACTAACTTATTCTGTTTGCCGATTTTTATTTTAAAACATGTTATTTTCAGTATAACTGAAAAAAAGTTTTTCCAAAATCCTTTTGTGTATTTTAAAAATAGTTGCATTTTTGCACCCGCAATAGCAAAACAGGTCCGTTCGTCTATCGGTTAGGACGCCAGGTTTTCATCCTGGTAAGGGGGGTTCGATTCCCCCACGGACTACAAAAAGCTTCAGAGAAATCTGGAGCTTTTTTTTTTACTTTAGTTTGAAGTCCGAAATCAGACAAATATCTACAAAGCTTTTTACAAGAACTTTTAAACGAGCGAAGATTCTCCAGCAAACTGTTGATTGATTTTATCCAATAGTTCAAATTCGTCTAAAGGAAATAATTCGATAACGTGTTCTAATACTAATCCAACATTAATTGAGGAATTATTATCATTTTCAAGTCCCAAAACACACAATTTCAGCATATTATTAATCATACAACCGAGCTCATAATAGGTTGAAAATTTGGTTTCTGTTTTAAATCCTTCGTTATTGCCGCTTGCTCTTTTTAAAACTCTGAAATACTGCTTTATATCCTCTAAACTTTTAGTTTCTTTTGTCTCCATTATTTTTTCTGTATTCGTTTTTCTCTCAATTCAAATTTTGATGTTTTTTTTCAATATTTGGTTATCTTACACGATAACATCAAAAAAAAAATAAACACATAGAAACATAGATTTTATATGCTTGATAAGGGGACAAAAAAGAAACTCATTTCTTTCGCATAGATAGTCCCGATTTCGGAACTTCGGGACGGAATGTGTTTTAGACGAGTGAAATGCCTTTTTTAAAGTAAGAAATCTATACTTCGATGTGTTAAAATATAGTGCAATCAAAGAGGTGAGTTATTTCTATTTAGAATTATAAAGCTGTTTTAAATTACTTTCAATTGCTTTACAATCTCGTGAATATGTTCTTCATCAGTGCCACAGCAACCGCCAAATACATTTAAGTGACTAAAAGTATCTTTTAAGTGTTTGTATTCTTTACCCAAATCATTAGGAATTCCGCGGTCTAACTCTGTTGATTCGTCTAATTGGGCATGGCTTTTACAAGATGCATTTGCTCGAAAACCTTTTATTCTTTTTACCCAATTTTCATTTGCATTCTCTTTCAGTTCGTTTACAAAATGCGTAGGATGCGCACAATTTATCATATAATACAACGGCGGAATATTTACACTTTTGTCTACTTTTTCGATTGCCTCTTTTAGGCTCATTCCGGTTGGCAGTTTTCCATCGGTTTCGACTGTAAACGAAATAACTACAGGCAAATTAACTGCTTCTCCGGCTTGAACAATACCAATCACTTCTTCGATATAATTCATGGTAAGCGCCGAAACAAAATCAACCTGCAGTTGGCTTAGAACTTTTATTTGTGCCAAATGATATTGTTTTGCTTCTTCGGCATTCATACAATTATCAGGCACATAACCGTCGCCTCGAGGACCAATACAGCCGCTTACAAGAATAGATTTTACCGTATTCGAAAATTCTGTTTTTAAATCTGATAACAGCGAAACTGCTTTTTTATTCAACTCAAATAAGGAATCTTTTGAGTATCCAATTTTTTCAATCCAATCTGGATTTGCGCGCCAAGTTGGACTTTCTAAAATGAAATTGGTTTTATACTTTTCGGCAATTTTTAAATACCGAGAATAATAGTTTTTCATACTTTCACGGCCTTTTTGATCTTTTAATATATCAAAAGCAGCAAAATAAGGCAGATCAAAACCTTCAAGAAAAACCAATGTTGTTTCGAGTCCGCCATCGGTTAAAAACAAATCTTCAGATTCGTTTGGCAGTGTATTTTTAGTCTTTTTCATCTTCATCGCATTAAACACAAACAATTAAAAATCAAACAAATAACACTATAAATATACAAAATTTCAGTTTCTTTAAATAAAAAGCAAAATCAAGCATTTTCTCTTTTTAAGAATATTTTCAGAGCTGTTTTTTAGTTTTTTATCACCTTAAGTTTCAAAAAGCTACAGAATTCCTAAAAAACTTTTTTTCAAAAACATAACCATAACCATAAAGAGTTTATTTACTTTTGCACCCGCAATGGTTTAACTGCAACTTTTCAAGGGCAGTTAACGAAGAGGGAATCAGGTGCAAATCCTGAACAAGCCCGTTACTGTAAATTCCATGCAACATTTTGACAGATTAGGAGAGCTTTTTTTGGCTTTCGAAATCAAATCTTTTGCCACTGCATTTTCATCAAATGTGGGAAGGCGGCTCAAAATGGGAATAAGTCAGGAGACCTGCCACTGCATATAATTTTAGGCTCTCGCGGACCAGAGTTTTAAAGACAAACACATTTATCAAACTAAACATTTGATTTCATTTTTTCCGTTTAAAACTATTTGTCACAAATAGACTATTTTGCTATGCACGTATGTAAAAACAGGTATTCAAGCCTGCTGCATTGTGGATTATGTGCCTTATTATGGATTTTATTTATGAATCCGATTTTGGCGCAGGATAATCCTAAAACTAAAGAGCGAGACTCTTTAAAACCACTTGTGTTAAACGAAGTGATTCTAACCGCGAGCAAACGCGAGTTTAGGATAGAATCGCCTATGCCTGTTCAGATTTTATCGGGCAAACAGCTCGAAGCGCTAAACAGTCTTTCGGTTGCGGATGCGGTTCGTTATTTTTCGGGTGTTCAATTGAAAGATTACGGCGGAATTGGCGGTTTAAAAACCATAAACGTTCGAAGTTTAGGAAGCGCTCATACGGCAGTTTTTTATGACGGAATGACGGTTGGAAATGCACAAAACGGTCAAGTTGATTTAGGAAAATATTCTTTGGACAATATTGAAGCTATCGAACTTTATAATGGTCAAAAGTCTACAATTTTTCAGCCTGCACGAGGTTTTTTTGCTTCAAGTACACTTTTACTTAAAACAAAAATTCCTGTTTTTGAATCGGGTAAAACCACAAATATTAGAACTTCTTTTAAAACTGGATCTTTTGGATTAGTGAATCCTTCTGTTCTTTATCAGCAAAAAATAAGTTCTAAAACAGCACTTTCCTCCAATATTGAATGGCTTAAAGCCGATGGAAAATACAAATACCGCTATCAGAAAAAAGACGGTTATGATACAACTGCAGTTCGCCAAAACGGAGATATAACTGCACTTCGGGCGGAATTGAACCTGCATACCAAATTTGGCTCGAACGCTCTGGCAAACATTAAGGCTTATTATTACGATTCTGAACGAGGACTTCCGGGCGCAATTCTAGCCAATAGATATGAGCATGTGCAAAGGCAATGGGATCGTAATTTTTTTATTCATGGTTCTGTACAGAATTCCTTTTTCGAAAAACACGAAATGCTTACCAATGTAAAATTCAGCAGAGACTACAGCCGTTATATCGATCCTGATTATAAAACGCTTGAAGGTGCATTGGACAATAAATATTATCAAAACGAATTTTACGCTTCGGTTGTCAATCTCTACACTATAAAAGATTGGTGGAAAATGTCGCTTGCAGCAGATTTCTCCATTAATACGCTTGATGCCAATTTATACCGTTTTCCCTATCCTACCCGATATTCTTATTTAGGCGTTATTTCAAGCGAAATGCATTGGAAACGACTTGATATTCAAGCCAATTTACTTGGAGCTTATATCGATGAACAGGTTAAATATTATCAGCAAGGCGATAGTCAGCATGTTTTCTGTCCTGTTATATCAGCTTCTTATCAACCTTTTGCGATAAAGAATTTCAGAGTTCGAGCGTTTTACAAAGAGTCTTTTAGAATGCCGACTTTCAATGATTTATATTACACTTTTATAGGCAACAGTTCTTTGCGTCCAGAATTTACAACGCAATATGATATGGGAACTACTTATAGTATTGAGCCTAAAAAAATGCTGCAATCGGTATCATTTCAAGCCGATGTTTATTACAATCGTGTAAAAGATAAAATTATCGCAATGCCGTCATCTAACCTTTTTAGATGGACAATGATGAATTTGGGCGAAGTTGATATTCGCGGCTTAGAACTAAACACCAATTTCGTTTTTAAATTTCCGCAGCAAATATTTCTAGATTTAGGCTTAAGCTATACGTATCAAAAAGCAATCGATATTACTGCAAAAGGCACAACTTACGGCGACCAAATTCCTTATACACCAGAAAACAGCGGTACAATAACCTCATCTATCAACTGGAAAAACTGGAATCTTAACTACAGTTTTATATATACCGGTGAGCGTTACAGTCAAAAAGCAAACATTCCTGTTAATTATGTTAAACCTTGGTACACGAGCGATATGGCTCTTATTTGGAATGGAAAATTCTCAAAAATCCCTGTAAAATTAAGTGGCGAAGTCAATAATTTATTCAATCAATATTATGATGTGGTACTCAATTTTCCTATGCCGGGCAGAAACTATCGATTAAGTCTTTCTCTAAATTTTTAAAATAAAACAACAACACTAAATAAATTCTCAGCAATGAAAACAAATTTCAAATTTTGGCTTTTACTCGCTTTTGCGGCGGCAGCTTTTCAAGGATGTCAGGAGGACGATCCTATTATTCGAGAAGAAGTAGAAGTTTTACCGCCCGAAACTGTTACAACCGTACAAGGTTTTTATCTTTTGAACGAGGGGAATATGAACATGAATAAAGCTTCATTAGATTATTACGATTATGAAACCGGAAGTTACAAGCGTAATGTTTATGGTCAGGCAAATCCTGATGCGACTTTAGGTTTAGGCGATGTAGGAAACGACATTGGTATTTACGGTTCAAAATTATACTCTGTTATCAACAATTCAAACAAAATTGAAGTTATGGATGTTGTTACCGCAAAACGCCTTAAAGTAATTGATGTCAAAAATTGCCGATACATAACTTTTGCCAACGGAAAAGCTTACGCAAGCGCCTATGACGGTGAAGTACAATTGGGAGAAAATTCGCCAAATGGTTTTGTTGCCGAAATAGACACCACTTCTCTTTCGATCACAAAAACGGTGAAAGTAGGCCGCCAGCCCGAAAAAATGGCTGTTGTAGGCAATAAACTTTATGTTGCCAATTCAGGAGGATATAGTCCGCCAAATTATGAAAGAACGGTTTCTGTAATCGATCTAAAAACTTTTACCAAAATAAAAGATATTGATGTTGCCATAAATCTGCACAGACTTGAAGCTGATGAAGATGGAGATTTGTATGTAAGCTCTCGCGGCGATTATTATGATATTCCTTCCAAACTATTTGTAATTGACACCAAAACAGACCGCATCAAAAAAACTTTTGATATTGCCTGCTCCAATCTTACTATCGTTGGCGACAAAGCTTATATAATTGGATCTGAATTTAATTACAGCACCTTCGATTATATCATAAACTACAATTTAATTAATGTTAAAACCGAAACTTTACTTACAGAAAGCTTTTTACCTAAAGCGGTCAGCGACGAGATTAAAACACCATACGGACTTGCTGTTGATCCTGTTTCTCTAAATGTTTTTATAACAGATGCTGGAGATTATGTTTCTCCCGGAAAATTGTACTGTATTGATAAAAACGGAAATACAAAATTCACGGTTACAACAGGAGATATTCCTGCACATTTTGCCTTTAAAACAAAAAAAACAATAATTAATCCATAAATTTTAAAAATGAAGAAAATTCTACTTGCATTGTCAGTTGTCCTGCTTCTTTCGGGCTGTTATAAAGACGATATTAATGATCTAAAAAATGATGTCAATGATTTGAAAAGCCGAATGGCACAATACGAAAACCTGCTTGATGTATTAAACAAAAGGTTGTATGTGGTAAACTACGAAACTAAAGACGGAAGTTATGTAATCACAATGAGCGACGGATCTAAATTAAATGTCCGCAATACCTCATCGTTTATAAAAATTGGCGAAAACGGAAACTGGTGGATCGATGGTGTTGATACTGGAAAATCTGCCAAAGGTGAAAGCGGAGCCAAAGGCGAAGCTGCAAAAATTACTATTGGAGCTAACGGAAACTGGTTTGTTGATGCTGTAGACACTGGCGTTTCTGCTTCTGGTCAAAAAGGAAAAGACGCGGCAGAAATTACGTCGGTTGCATTGGCAAACGGAATTATGACTTTTACTTTTGCAGATGGCCGTACAATCAGCATTGTAGCAAGCGCTCCAGAAATTACACTGCCAAACCCGGCTGGTGGTTTTGCTGTAGATAAAATGCAATGGTTTAAAGTTCAGCCTCAATTAACAAACGCTGCAAATGCCACTTATAAATGGATTGTAAACAGCCAAGAGGTTGCTGCAACGACTGATTTGTTCTATATTTTTAGTGCTGCAGGAACTTACAATATCGAGTTTAAAGCTAAAAATGGAGTTGGCGAAAGCTCTAAATCTTTCACCGTTACAGTTGCCGAAAAAGCATATTTAAACAAAATTACACGTGTTTTTGACTTCTTTCCTGCTCCAGGACAATTTGTAAATGCTCTGCCTGCTGCAACTGCCACAGATACTGACGAAACAATGCGTGTAAAAGCCGAAACAGCTTTAACAGCAGGAAACATGATCAGTCTTGGAGGATTTGGAGGTTATGTGCAATTTGGTTTCGACCATACAATTATCAATAAAGAAGGGAATGATTTTGTAGTTCTGGGTAATGCATTTAATGATTGGGCTGAACCCGGAATTGTTATGGTTTCATACGATGCAAATGGTAACGGAAAAGCGGATGATGAATGGTTTGAAATTGCAGGTTCTGAACACAATAAAGCGACGACTATCAAAAATTACGAAATGACGTATTATAAGCCAGAAGCTGAACCAACTAATCCGAATGAACCAAATTACATTCGTTGGACTGACAATCAAGGACAAACTGGTTATATAGCAAAAAACCAATTTCACAAACAAACGTTTTTCCCTTTATGGAAAGGAAACACTGTAACTTTTAAAGGAACTTTCTTAAAATCTAACATTTACGATAAATCTGGCGGAAAAGGAAACAACTGGGCAAATCCTGCTTACGAATGGGGTTATACTGACAACTGGGCTAATGCTGATGTAAGAGGTCAAATCGATATAAGCTGGGCTGTAAATGCTAAAGGAGAATCTGTAAAACTAAAAGGAGTTGACTTTATTAAAGTTTACAATTCTAACCGTGCTGAAGGCGGATGGCTTGGAGAAGTTTCAACAGAAGTTTCAGGATTTAAAGATTTAAATTTACCATAATACAGCATTCTTATTTTTTGAATAAAGGAAAGTCTCAGAATCTCTGAGACTTTTTTTATGCCTGAAAATCTTTCTAATCTGCGGCTGAGAAATAATTACGCTTCTAAAGCTGACTTAAAAACAAAACAATCAATACTTTACCTAAATCACACTCAAATTGTGAATATCTATTTGTGTATTTTATGAGTTTATTTTCCTGTAAAATCTATCTTTGGCATCCTTAAAAAAATTAAAGAGATGAGCGCAATTTGGTACGAATGCAAAGTAAAATATAGAAAAACAGATGAAACTGGAGGCCAAAAAGTACTAACAGAACCTTATTTGGTAGATGCAGTATCTTATACAGAAGCTGAAAGAAGAATCAATGAAGAAATGGCTGCTTATATAAGTGAAGAATTCAAAATCACGAACATAAAAGTGGCAAATTACGCTGAGATTCATCCTTTTGAAAACACAGATCGCTGGTTTAGATCAAAAGTTTCTTTGATCGCTTATGACGAAGAAAGCGGAAAGGAAAGAAAATCGAATATGTATATGCTGATTCAGGCAAATGATGTGAGAGAAGCTTATGACAATACGATTCATATTATGAAAAACACTATGGGAGAATATTCGATTCCTGCCATTTCTGAATCGCCAATTATGGACGTTTTCCCATACTTCAGCGGTGAAGAAGGAGAAACTGAAATGCTGGAAAGATTCAATGCTCTAAAAGCTTCTAAAACTGTAAAACCAGATGAAGAAACAATAGACCACATGGAATTTGAAACTGCATCGGAGGAATAAATTTCTTAAACTCCAAAAAATTAAAATTACAAATTAGCTTCAGAGAAATCTGGAGCTTTTTTTTATCAGCCAACACAAAATTTAACACATTGTCCCGATCGCTATCGAGATAGATTATCAAATTAAAAAGAATGCAAAAAAGAGAAACATATTTCTTTCTCATAGAAAAGCTATGTGTTTTTTTTAAAAGTAAAACGCCTAATTTTAGGTTGCCATAACTATGTTTCTATGTGTTAAAAATAATTACAAGCAACGCAGTTCTATTAATTATAAAATTAAAATAAATCATATATTCGTTATTACAAAACTGATCTAAAAGCACTTGCACACTAAACCAAAAACTCCATGACAAAAAAAACACTTGTTTTAATTGGATTTATCATTTTAAAATTTGTTTTACAGTACACGCTTTTAAGTCCGGAATATGATTTACAGCGCGACGAATATTTACATCTCGATCAGGCGCACCATTTGGCTTGGGGCTATTTATCTGTTCCTCCCGTTACTTCATGGTTTTCTTATCTTATATTTCAACTCGGAAATTCCGTTTTTTGGGTCAAGTTCTTCCCTGCCCTTTTTGGCGCACTGACACTTTTATTTGTCTGGAAAACAATTGAGATTTTAAAAGGAAGTTTTTATGCATTGGTTCTTGGTGCAATATGCATTTTGTTTTCGTCTCTTTTAAGAATAAATATGTTGTATCAACCCAATTCGCTGGACGTTTTGTGCTGGACAATGTTTTATTATATCGTAATTCAATATATCACGACTCAAAAATCAAAATGGTTTTATATAGGCGCAATAGTATTTGCTTTTGGTTTTTTAAACAAATACAATATTCTTTTCCTGCTGATTGGTCTTTTACCAGCACTTTTGCTATCAAGCCAAAGAAAAATACTGGCCGAAAAAAAGCTGTATTCTGCCCTGCTTTTAGGACTTCTGTTAATACTTCCGAACTTATTGTGGCAGTATAACAATCATTTTCCAATTGTGCATCATATGAAAGAATTGGCAGAAACTCAATTGGTAAATGTAGATCGTCTTGATTTTCTAAAAGAACAACTCTTGTTTTTTATAGGATCTATTTTTGTTCTTTTGGCCGCATTATACAGTTTACTGCTTTACAAACCTTTTGCAAAATACAGGTTCTTTTTTTGGTCGATAATTTTTACGCTCATTGTCTTTATTTATTTCAAAGCCAAAGCGTATTACGCCATTGGTTTATATCCTATTTATATTGCTTTTGGAGCCGTATTTCTTTCTGAAGTATTACAAAAAGGATGGAAATATTATTTGCGATATGTATTTGCTGCCATTCCGATATTATTGTTTATTCCGATGTACAATATTGCGTTTCCAAACAAAACGCCAGAATACATTGTAAAACATCCTGAGAAGTATAAAAAACTAGGAATGCTTCGCTGGGAAGATGGAAAAGATCACAAACTGCCGCAAGATTTTGCCGATATGCTGGGTTGGAAAGAACTTGCCCGAAAAACAGATTCCGTTTATGCATTATTCCCAAAATCACAAAACACATTAGTGCTTTGTGATAATTACGGACAAGCGGGAGCAATAAATTTTTATACTCAAAAAGGAATAAAAGCTGTTTCTTTTAATGCTGATTATGTGAATTGGTTTAATTTGAATATCAAATACCAAAACTTGATTAGAATTAAGGAATTTGAAGAAAACAGTAATGAACTTGCCGAAACAAGTCCGTATTTTCAAGCTGCTTTTATCGCTGGTGAAATAACAAACCAATATGCAAGAGAATACAAAACAACCATTTTTGTTTTTACGAATGCCAAAATCAACATCAACAAAAGACTGGAGCAAGAAATCAAAGAAGAAAAAAATTATGCCGACTAAAAAATGATTGATTTTACTTCTATTACGTATTTAAAAACAGGAAATTCAAAGCAAGTTCGAGTTTATGAAATCTTAACTCAAAATAAGATTTTAGAAATCCTATCTGAATTTGATCCTATTTTAACCGGTACCATTCCTATAAATATTGATATTGAAAACAGCGATCTCGATATTATTTGTTACTGGACAAACAAAACCGATTTTATAACCAAAATTTCTATGGCTTTTAGTACGAAACCTGAGTTTAAAATTAGAAACAGCTTGATCAATAACAATGAATCTGTAATTGCAAATTTTAAAATTGATGGTTTTGAAATAGAGATCTTCGGGCAAAATATTCCCACTAAAAATCAAAACGCCTATAAACATATGCTTATTGAGCATGAAATTCTACAGTCAAGAGATGAGAATTTCAGATTAAAAATCATTGCGCTCAAGCAAAATGGTTACAAAACAGAACCTGCTTTTGGTAAATTATTGGGATTAAAAAACGATCCTTATACTGAATTACTGGATTATAAAATCTAACCCAGAACAAACACCAAATACAATACATTAGAATACAGATAATTACAAACTAATAACCAATAATTCAAAATTTTTCAGTTATTTCTTTGCATAACCGTATTTAGTGCTTATCTTTGCACCCGAAACATCGCGGGATAGAGCAGTAGGCAGCTCGTCGGGCTCATAACCCGAAGGTCACAGGTTCGAGTCCTGTTCCCGCTACTAAGACAAAGCTTCAGAGAAATCTGAGGCTTTTTTTTTAAACCACAACTTAAACTATTATAAACACATAGACTACCTACAGCCTTTGTTCAATAAAAAATAAATTATATTATAATCGTAATTAAAATCCAATGCTTAAAAAAAACAAACCCCAAGTTCTATTTTTTATTCTTTTAAATTTATTTTTCACTCTCAACTCATTTGCACAAAAAAGTATTTATGCTGGAATTGAAATTGGACGCAGAGCCATTAAAGTTTCTGTTGTTGATGTAAATAATATTAAAAAAGCTGATTATAAAATACTTTCTTTCTGGACAGAAAGAATTCCGTTTGCCGATCATATTGGCGCTTCTGGAAAACTTACTCCTGAAGACATAAACAAAACGAGTCTTACTATTGTCGACCAATTAAAAAAAATTAAAGCCGACTATAAAATGCTCGACGAAAATATCTTTATCGTTGCCGCTCCTGTCTTTACATCTGCCAGCAACTTTGATGTTTTAAAAAGCAAAATTACTTCACTTACTAACAAAGAACTTGAAATACTTGATGGTAATGAAGAAGCTAAAACGTTAGTTAAAGGCGCAATACCGCCTGTTGATTATGCAAATGCTTTTCTTCTAGATATTGGTGCTCAAACTACTAAAGGCGGTTATATTGACGAACTTAAAGACAATAAATTAGAATTCATTCCTTTAGAACTTGATTTTGGCACCATGACACTTACTGATGCTGTAGAAAAAACAGTAACCAATAAAAGTCAGCTTAATGACATGTCAACCTATCAAGAAAAGTCTTTTGATTTTAATCCAAAATTACGCAAGAAGACTAAAGAGCTGTTTGACGCGAATCCACTTTTAATGAAAAAAGATAAATTATATTTATCTGGCGGTGCTGTTTGGGCATTTTCAACGCTTTATTATGATGAAAACGTTAAAGACCATTACATTCCTTTAACGCTTCAAGATGTTATCGATTATGATGCTATTCTGAAAAATAACTTTGGAAAATTTACAAACCTTGCCAAAACCAACAAAGAAATGGCGAGAGTTTTAAGTACTTATGACCAGAAATACCTTATCTCAGCAAACAACATATTGGTAACGTGTTTAGAAAGCATTCCAAACTTAGAAACAAAGAAGATATATTTTGTAAAAGAAGGACAGGTAACTTGGCTGATCTCTTACATTGCCGATCGCTCTAAAAAAGTAAATACTAATTTTTAAAGATCACTATTTAGTACACATATATTGCACAATTGTTATTCGATTTTGCATTTTAAACTCATCAAAGCTTCAGAGAAATCTGGAGCTTTTTTATTGAACAAAAAATGAATACTTGCGTAATTATTTAGTTAGAATTCTTCGCGGAGTGGGGTAAAAAAAACTAATCTGATACACTACCAATTACCCTCATTTTTCCTTTTTAAATTTTAAAATCTGTTTTTTTTCAAGTACAACTAATGAATCAGTTGTGAGCTTTAAAATTTTCCATTGAAAATTAGAGACATCATCATCATTAAAGAAATCAATTACTTGACCTTTTATTTCATACTCAAAAACCAATTGCTTATTATTAGGATAAAAGTTCATTTTCATTTCTTTACCATTAATGTTCAGTTTAAGAATTAGATCATTTTCCTTTGTAACCCAGTCACCACAAACAGAATTTATATTTGTTTTACCAACAGGACTATCCGCTATTAAATTATTATTTTTGGAGTAAGCAAAAACCGCAATAAAAACAACATAAATCAGGAGAACAATTAGTTTTTGAAAGAGGCTTTTATTTTTTAAGAACCATGTAAGGCAAAAACTTAAAAACACACCTGCAATACTAGAAAAAAGACTTCCTAATATTGAAGAAGATTGGAGAACATATTCTTTAAAAAAGAAAAATGTCAATACAAATATAAACACTGCAAATCCAATCGTTGTATAAAATTCTTTATTTAATTTTTGTTTCATTATCTTTCATTTTGCGTTTGTTCTTTTATTTCATCTAGAGTCAGCAATGCAAAGTGTTCATTGCAAGCGCTGCGCAAACCCGAAAGCTTTCGGGAATGACTTTGCGCTACCTTATCTTCTTCTTAAAAAACGTAAAGTTCTAAAAGTCTCTGACTTTAAAACTAAATTAATACAAATTATAGAGATTTATTTTAATAACAATCGTAAAAAAGTCGGGAGACTTTTATCACCATTATAATTTCTAAGAAATAAAAAAAATGCGCAAAGTCAAAGACATTTGCGCAGCATTTTGTGAGAACTCTTCGCGGAGCTCCGAATAAATTATTACGAGCAATGTATGACCATTATCTACCATAAATGCAGTTTATTTAATATGCATATTATACCTAACAGTATAAAGGCAACACCTCCAGCATAACCCCTAAAATTTACACTTAATAGTGGATATGAAGATGGTCTTTTTGACATAAAAACAATAATTCCTATTCCAAAAATGATCATAAAAATGCCAATACCAGTATCACATATTACTTCCATTTGCAACTTTTTAATTAGATCTTTTGTTTAATGTTTAAGTTTTCGAATTCTTCGATAATATCATGTATAATCTCCTGCTTCCATCCATCAAAACCTCTTCCTATTCCAGTTATATTCTTTCCGTTAATGTAAAATCTTAATTCATCAGCTTCACTTCCTCTGGCTCCTATTTCAGGTTTGTATGAGAAACTAAGTTGTTCTTTCTTTACTTTTTCAGAAAAACTATTTATCAAAAATTTTTTGTAACAGAAACAGATTGAATTTTCAAGTATAACGATTTTGTATAAAAAGGGTTTTAAGAAGAAAATCAAAACTTCTAATCCAACAATTATTATAAAAGAAAAGACATAAATTACAAAATCAAAATTTTTAGCAGCAAAATAAAACAAACAATTGAATGCTATCCCAATTAATAAAAGCTTTATTAATATTGCTGATAAACTTAATTTATAAATCATTAATTATTTTTTTTGTTGTTTGACTCCCGAACTTAATCCTTGAATTAACCTACTCTGCAAAGTGTTCGTCGCAAGCGCTGCGCAAATGTCTGCGACTTTGCGCTACCTCATCTTTCTTCTTAAAAAATGTAAAGTTCTAAAAGTCTCTGACTTTAAAACTAAATTAATACAAATTATAGAGATTTATTTTAATAACAATCGTAAAAAGTCGGGAGACTTTTAGCACCATTATAATTTCTAAGAAATAAAAAAAAATGCGCAAAGTCAAAGACATTTGCGCAGCTTTTTGTGAGAACTCTTTGCGGAGCGGTGCAGTACCCTCTGCAGATGTTTTTAATCGTATTTCTAAAGCCTTGGAAGTATCACCCGATTACTTACTAAACGGAACGATTCAGGACAAAGCCAAAAACAATATTCAAGACAGCGAACTCTTATTACAGTTCGAGAAAGTAGAAAAACTAAACGACCAAAAAAAATCACTCGTTAAAGAGTTTCTGGACGCTTTCATACTAAAAGCTAATTTGCAACAGCAACTTTCTTAAAACAAAAAACCGAGCAATTGCTCGGTTTTTTATTGACTTGTTTTGTCTGCTTGACATTATGAGTACAAGTCAAAAGCATCGCACTAGCCATTGTAGTTATTTCTACTCGGATTAGTTGGGGTAATTTTTACAAACATTAATAGACAAATTGCCATAACACTAATAAAAACAATTGAAAGAAAATCAAATCTCTCTTTTTGAAAAGGATTTACATTATATAAGATAAATCCTAAACAGGTGATTATGTAAATTATAAATTTATTAATCAAATAACCATTTACTATATCAAATCTAAATTTAAACAGCTTAAATTTTGTATTCACTTTTTCATAATCAAAATTCGCTTTAACATAGATT
>NZ_MUHD01000009.1 GCF_002217395.1 Flavobacterium plurextorum
AATTATCAATTGTTCATAATGAATTGTTAGTTAAAAAAGTTGCCTAAAGCAACTAACAACCTTAAGGTGGTTATTGCGGCGGGGCTCACCTCTTCCCATCCCGAACAGAGTAGTTAAGCCCGCCTGCGCAGATGGTACTGCAGTTATGTGGGAGAGTATGTCGTCGCCTTTCTTTTAAGAATCCTCATCATTTATTTGATGAGGATTTTTTGTTTTTACGCAAATACCCAAAAGTATGGTGTATTGCGGGAGCCCCGACAGCCATCGGGGTCGTCGCCTTTCTTTTGAGAATCCACATCATTTAATTGATAGGGATTTTTTGGTTTATAGTGGTTTAGAAGTCAGTGCCGTGAAATACAGATTGTATCTCGGCAGTCGAAAATACGAACTTGAGTTTATCTTTTTTATTGATAGAATCAGACGGAAGACAGAAAGAGATCTTGTAATTTGTTAGCGTTAGGGATGGAAGCGGCATCCTTTTGCGGGAACATAAAGATCTTTTTTCAACTGAAAGCTCTTTGCAAAAGATACAGCGGACAGCCCGGCCCGAAGGGAAACGCCCTAAATTGTAGTAGTTGATAGGCAGTTTTTGCTTTTGGCAGTTTTAAAGCTGTTTTTTGTTTTTTATGAGCAAGATTATCTTCGGATGAAAAAAGTTATTCTGTGGCTTTTATTTTAGGGAAGAAGCTGCTTTTGTTGGATCGAAAAGAAATTCTGAAGCTTGTTAATTATATTGATAAATTTGGATTACTATAATTTAGGATATGACGGAACTACTACATGTAATAAATAGCTTTCAAAAGCTGGATGAAGAGACTGAAGAAGCAGTAAAAAAATATTTTGTTGAAGAAAAGTTTAAGAGAAACGAAGTTATCATTGAAGAAGGAAAAGTATGTGATAAAGTCTATTTTATTCAATCTGGTATTATTCGTCGCTTTTCTATAGACGAAAGCATTGAGGTAACAAAATGGATTTATACGGACAATCAATTTGTTACTTCGATGAGCAGTTTTTTTGAGCAAAAACCATCATTTGAGAGTTTTCAAGCTTCAGAAGAAACTACTGTTTATTCGCTGTCTTTCGATGATGAACAAATTTTGCTAAGCTATCCGTTATTTTCTAGTTTTCACTTGAAATTGCTTCGGCTTTATCTTTCTAAAATAAATGAATTTCATCATCAGTTTAGATTAATGAGTGCTCAGCAGAAATATTTATATCTTCTTAAATCATTTCCTCAAATTATTAGAAAAGCTAAGCTGAAAGACATTGCCTCACTTATTGGTGTCAGCCAGGAAACATTAAGCAGAATTCGGGCTTCAATTACTTGACATTAGATCAAGAAATTGTAGTTTCTTTTTTTCAATATTTGTGTTCTTATTAAATTAGTAAATATTGAAAAATAGTGTTGTTGGTAATTCTGCTGTTATTGGAAACAATGTTCGTATTGGTAATTTTTCTACGATTGAAAACGATGTTGTAATTGGAGATAATACTTGGATAGGAAATAATGTTACTTTGTTAAACGGTGCTAGAATTGGAGAAAATTGCGAAATACATTCTGGAGCTGTAATAGCTGGAAATCCGCAGGACTTAAAGTTTAAAAGTGAATATTCATTACTTGAAATTGGAAATGAAACAATTATTCGTGAGTTTGTAACGATAAATAAAGGAACGGCTTCTAAAGGGAGAACTATAATAGGAGATCATAATTTGATTATGGCAAATGCTCATATTGGTCATGATTGTTTAATTGGCAATAATTGTGTTATCGGGTTCAATGTGGGAATAGCTGGAGAAGTAACTGTTGGAGATTGGGTTAATATTAGTGGTTTTTCTGCAATACATCAATTTTCAAATATTGGAGATCATAGCATGATTTCAGGAATGAGCAGAGTTGTAAAGGATATTCCGCCTTATATTACAGTTGCACATGAACCTTTAAGTTATGTTGGTTTGAACAGCATTGGCTTGAAAAGAAGAAAATTTGATGTAGAGAAAATCAATGAATTAAAGGAAATTTATAGAATTATTTTTCAAGAAAAAAGGAATACAAGTTTGGCTTTGGCATTAATTGAAAGTCAATTTGAAGAAAGTACAGAGCGAAATTCGATTCTCGATTTTATAAAACAATCAAAAAGAGGAATTGTAAAAGGCTCTTCATATTAAAGTCTAAACTGTTATAACTAGAAAGACTCCTTAATTTCTTAAGGAGCCTTTCGCGACTAATTATAAACAATTTAATTTAAAAATGTTTTTGTTATATTCCTGTTATTCGTATTTTAAATATTTCAGAATATCTGTTTTTGTTGCTGCATAGGCTTTAGATAATACAATTATTAGGGTTAGAATTAATAAAATTATGAATCCGAAAATGAATGGAAAGAGTGAGACATCTATTCTAAAGGCGAAATTCTGCAACCATTTATTTAATAAATAATAGACAGGAAATAAAGCAATTAAAAATCCTACGATGCAATATAGAATGTATTGTTTTGATAATTCTTTTATTAATACATTCGTTTCTGCGCCTAGAGTTTTTCGTATTGCAATCTCTTTCATTCGTCTTTGTATTGAGTAAGAAGCCAAAGAAAATAGTCCGAACAAAGCAATAAGAATTACAATTATGTTTAACAATGAGAAAAGATTTTTCTGTTTTACGTATGCTTCGTAAGTTCTCGCATATTGTTTGTCTACAAAATCATACTTAAAAGGAAATTCTTTATCAACATTTGCAGTCCAAAATTTCTCAATGTCGGCGATAGTGTTTTCTATATTTTTTGATTTTAACTTTACATAAACGACATTCATATTTTCAGCGAGATGTAAGGTTTTCATATGAAAAAATGTCATTGGAGGAACTTGAACTTCTGGACTTAATAAATTGAAATCTTTTACAATTCCGATAATTTTTAAGTTTTGATTTCTAATCAGAATCTCTTGGCCAATCGGATTTTTCATGTTCATTAACTTGGCAGCAGTTTCATTGATCATGATTGAATTTATGGTATCTGAAGCAAGTTTTTTATCAAGTCCTCTACCTTTTGCCATTTTAGTTTTTAACATTTCAAGCATTCCAAAATCTACTCCGATGTGTTTTGCTTTAAAAAGCTCATCGTGATATAAAAGCGGTGCTAAAGTGTTGTCTGAACCATCAAAGGATACAAGTCCGGTTGACACGTTTTCAACTCCTTGAATTTTACTTATCTCTTGCTTTATTGTATTATATTTTGTGAAAATGGTTTGACCAATATTTTCTCCTTCATAATAAGAAGGCGGAAGATTTAAGTCAATAGCAATCAACTGATCTCCTTTAAAACCAAGATCTCTATCGTTAAGGTATTCTACTTGTTGATAGACAATGTTTGAACCAATAATAAAGAAAGCTGCAATAGCAAATTGAAAAATCAGCATTCCGTTACGTAACCAAACGCCGTTTTTGCTTCTTGAAAAATTACCTTTCAAGACTTTTAGTGTTTCGAAATTTGAAACATAAATGGCTGGAAATATTCCTGCAGCTAAAATAGTAATGCCAAAAATTAGAATCAATTGTAAGTAAAACTGACCTCCAATAATCATTAAATTCTTGTTTAAAAAATTGTTGTAATACGGTAAAGTCAATTCTACAATTACTAACGCCAATAAAATTGAGAACAAACTAATCAGGATCGTTTCAAATATAAATTGGAATATAATATTAGTTTTCGATGCGCCAACAATTTTACGAATACCTACTTCTTTAGCGCGTTTTATTGCATTGGCTGTAGCCAAATTTATATAGTTGACTATAGATAAAACGAGAATCAAAATTGATAATCCTAACATAATCAGAAGGAACTGATAGTTGCCTCGGCCTTCAGGATAACCATCTGTGACAGATTGTAATCTGGCTTTTGAAAGCGGTTCCATGAAAACACTAAAATGTCCTATCTTTTTTTCCATTTCTTCAGGAGTAAAACCAGCTTGTTTACCTTCCTTCACAATTACTTCCTCGTAATATGTTCTTTCGAGCATCTTTCTCGTTTGCTCTGCTTTTGATGGATCTTTAAGTTTTAAAAGTATTTTTAAAGCAAATAAACTTCGACTGTTATCTGGATTTACCAGATCTTTCATTTGATTTACAACAACATTTGGCGCAATTGATGAATTACCAGGAATCTGATATACTGCACGAACTACGAACAAATTATCCAAACAATTTATTTGTTTGCCAATTGGGTTTTCGTTGCCAAAAACACGTTTTGCAAGATCTTCGGAAATGGCAATACTTGTTCCGTCTTTTATTGCATCGCTGCCATTTCCTTGAATAATTTTAAAAGGAAACAGCGAAAAGAAATCACTTTCGACATTGACTATTTTATCAACGAATTCTTTTTTTCCTTTATAAATTATTTTACTCTTTTGATACCAGCTGTCTGCAAAAACAACCTTCTCGACATTTGGATCTTTTTCTAAATACGGTTTAAATCGCACAGGATGATCAGTCCCAACAGGTGTGTCAGTTAATTGAACTAATACTTGATAAACAGAATCTTTTTCAGGATTCCAAGCATTGTAGCTGTGTTCGTCATTCCAATAAAGTAATGCAAAAATTAATCCCGCAATTCCGATTGATAATCCTAAGATATTTAAAGCTGAAAACAGCTTATTATTTTTGAAGTGATAGATAAATATGTTAATCCAATTTTTTAGCATGTTATTCGTATTTTAAATATTGTAAAACATCAACTTTTGTAGCTTGATAAGCTCGAGAAATAACTACTGCGAGAGTAAGCAGTAACAAAATAGTAAAACCAATTAAAAAGGGAGAAATGGAAATAGAAACTCTATAAGCAAAATTCTCTAACCATTTGTTCAATAAATAATAAGCAGGGAATAAAGCGATCATAAATCCTATAATGCTGAAAAGAATATATTGCTTACAAAGCTCTTTCAATAAAACATTAGTTTCGGCACCAAGCGTTTTTCGAATTGCGATTTCTTTCATGCGTCTTTCGATGGAGTAAGAAGCCAGCGCAAATAAACCAATAAGAGCAATTATAATAACAATCACGTTCAGTAATGAAAAAAGATTCTTTTGTTTAACATAACCACTATACGATCTTTTGTATTCTTTATCTACAAAATCATATATAAAAGGATATTCTGTGTCAACTTTCTTTAACCATAAACTTTCTATATCAGCAATAGTCTGCTGCATAGTTTTGGGATCTGCTGTTATATAAATATTGTTCAAAAGACCGTTAAACCACGATACACTTTTAAAATGAAATATAGACATTGGTGGAATAGCTTCGCCGGGATGTCCAATATTAAAATCTTTTACAACTCCTACGATAATTGCGTCCTGTCCATTCCAGTTTATTTTTTTTCCTATAGGATCTTTTTCGTTTAATAGTTTTAAAGCGGTTTCATTAATTAACATTGAATTAATGGTGTCCTGAGAATATGCAGGATTTAAATAGCGCCCTTTGACTATTTTTATTTTCATCATTTCAAGAAGTCCAAAATCTATAGGAATATTACTCCCATCTATATTTATGTCTTTGTAATGATATGAAATTACAGATTTTGCACCTCTTCCCATAACAAAGCCACCGCCTGCAACTTGCTTTACGCCTTTTACGCGAAGCAATTGGTTTTTGATACTGTTATATCTGCTAAATTGATTTTTATCTGTGATTTTTTCGCCATAGATATTTCGATAAGAGATATTAAGAACCTGGTTTCCGTTAAAACCTAGGTCTTTTGAATTCATATAATCAATTTGTTGATATACAATATAAGACCCGATGATAAAAAAAGCTGCTACGGCAAATTGAAATATCAACATTCCGTTACGAAGCCAGACACCACTTTTACTCCGAATAAAATTTCCTCTTAAGACTTTTAAAACTTCGAAATTCGAAACATAAATTGCAGGAAATATTCCAGCTATAATTACAGTCGCAATAAAAATAACAGCTAACTGAAGATAGAATTGTCCGCCTTGCAATATGAGATTTTTTTCTAAGAAAGTATTATAATAAGGGATTGAAAGTTCGACAATTACAAGAGAAATCAAAATTGAAAACAATAAAATTATTGCCGTTTCAAAAATAAACTGTTGTATTATATTCGCTTTAGAAGCTCCAATAACTTTTCGTACGCCAATTTCCTTAGCTCTTTTTACAGCATTTGCAGTAGCAGAATTTACATAATTGACAATAGATAATATCAAGATTAAAATTGATAAACCTACAAAGATTAATAAAAGCTGATAATTTCCATTGGTTTCTATAAGGCCGCCAGTTTTGGTATGCAAACGAATAGAGGCCAAAGATTCTAAATGAGGCTTTACTTCTCCATATTTTTTAATAAACTCTTTTGGAGCCATACCTTGAAATTTGGCTTGAGGTACGGTCATATTATCATAGTACGTTTTAGACAGACTTTTGATAACTAAATCGGTATTATTTGGATTTTTTAGTTTTAATAAAAGGATAAACTGAAAATTCCCCCATTGCTGGATAGTATTTTTTACTCGTACATCCATAAAATTAATTACACAAGAAGGATTAAAAATCGACTTTTTGTCTAGTTTGTAAACTCCTCGAACAACCAAAACCTGATTTTGAAGAACTACTTTTTTGCCAAATGCACTTTTATTTCCAAAAAGCTGCGCTGCCAAATCTTCAGATAAACAAATACTATTCGTATCTGGTAAACCTGTTTTTGGATTTCCCTCGGTAAATTGATAGGGGAAATAGTCAAAAAAGTTTTTTTGGGCAACAAGAATTTTGTCAGACTGTATTTTTTTATCGTCAAAATGAATAATCTCATTATCATAATTTCCGTTTACATAACAATAAGATTCGACTTCAGGACTTATGTTTTTTATTGTAGATCCAATTGGAGCTGAACTTGAAGCCCAATATGTAGTAGGATCCATCTGATTTGCGACTAGAAATATATTGTCTTTGTTTGGATTCCATTGGTCGTAACTCTGTTCGTCGTTCCAATACAAAATCGCAAATATCAATCCTGCAATTCCAATACTCAATCCCAAAACATTCAAACCCGTAAAGAGCTTGTTGTTCTTGATGTGATATATAAATATGTTGATCCAGTTTTTCAGCATGATTTTAGTTGCTTAAGTTTGCAGCAAAAACATCAACATTTTTATTATTTATTTTTTCTGAAAGTATGATTCCGTCTTTCATTAAAATTGTTTTTTGCGAAAAAGAAGCATCGTAATCAGAATGCGTTACCATTAAAATTGTTGAGCCGCTTGCATGAAGATCTGTTAGCAATTCCATCACCTCATTTCCGTTTTTACTGTCTAGATTTCCAGTTGGCTCATCCGCAAGAATAATTTTAGGATCATTAATCAAAGCTCTTGCTACTGCAACACGCTGCTGTTGACCACCTGAAAGCTGCTGCGGAAAATGTTTTAAACGGTGTGCAATACCAAGAATATTTGCAATTTCATTCACCTTACTCTTTCTTTCAGATGCTGGAACGTTATTGTAAATCAATGGCAATTCAATATTGTCATAAACAGATAACTCATCAATTAAATTGAAATTTTGAAAAATAAAACCAATGTTTTCTTTTCTTGCTTTCGATTTTACCTTTTCGTTAGTGCCAATCATTTCCTGATCCAACAACTTATAACTTCCGCCAGAAGCACTGTCCAATAATCCGATGATATTTAATAAAGTCGATTTTCCACTTCCAGAAGGTCCCATAATCGAAATAAAATCACCTTGATTAATTGTTAAGGAAATTTCGCTTAATGCTTTTGTTTCTACTTCTTCAGTTCTAAAAATTTTTGAAAGCTTTGTAATACTGATCATAATTGTTGTTTTAAAGATTGGTGTTTGATGGTTATTTTTAGTGCCGAAGTAAAAGAAACAGTTCTAAAATTAAGATGTTTACAATATAATTGATAAATGCCTATTTTTGTTACTTTTACCAGCAAAAAAGATTCTCATATTTGATGATTTAATACTCTAAATGTGATTTTCGTGCCAAAAATTTAAAATCTGTAACTGCTTTATTTTTACGTTTTTATTTTTTCAATGCAAACTAAACTGTCCAAAAATGGACAGCTTTCGTCCAAAACCGAACAAAAATGAAAAAAACAAACGCTTCAATATTAATCATCGACGATCAAGAAGACATTCTTTTTGCATCAAAAGTGTACTTAAAAAAGTACTTTGAAGAGATTTATACGCTCAATAATCCAAAAAATGTTGTCGAATTATTATCAGAAAAAAGCATTGATGTTGTTTTACTCGACATGAATTACAGAATTGGTTTTGAAGACGGAAGGGAAGGTTTGTATCTTTTGAAAGAAATAAAAACACTTTCTCCAAAAACGGTTGTGATTTTAATGACGGCTTTTGGTAAAGTAGAAACAGCAGTTGAAGGATTAAAATCGGGAGCTTTTGATTATATTTTAAAGCCTTGGGAAAATAAAAAACTATTAGAATCAGTAAAACAGGCCGTTGATAAATCGAGAAAGGATCAGAAAAAACAAAAAACGGTCGAAATCGAAAATGACTTTTTTATTGGAACTTCAGAGATTATAAAAAAGGCTTATTTATTGGCTGATAAAGTAGCAAAAACGGATGCGAATGTTTTAATTCTTGGTGAAAACGGAACTGGGAAGTTTGTTCTTGCGCATCATATTTACAGTAAATCTGAAAGAAAAAACAATCCTTTTATTGCTGTTGATTTAGGTTCGTTGAACTCAAATATTTTTGAAAGTGAATTGTTTGGTTATGCAAAAGGTGCTTTTACAGATGCAAAAATCGATACGCCGGGACGTTTTGAGATGGCGCAAAACGGAACTATTTTTTTAGATGAAATAGGAAATGTGCCTTTGCATCTGCAATCAAAATTATTACAGGTTATTCAAACTAAAACCGTAACAAGATTAGGCGAAACAAAAGCCAGACCATTAAATGTCAGGATTATTACGGCAACTAATTTAAATTTAAAATTAGAAGCTGCCGACAAAAATTTCAGGGAAGATTTGTATTATCGAATCAATACTATGGAAATTGTTCTGCCTCCGTTAAGAGAGCGAAACGAAGATAAAATTCCTTTGGCTGAATATCTCTTAGAAAAAATGGCTTTAAAGTATGAAAGAGATGAAATTACTTTTGATAAAAAAGTTTTGGAACAAATTGAAAAACATGCTTGGAATGGGAATATTCGTGAAATGGAAAATAAAATTGAACGCGCGGTAATTCTGTGCGAAAACAATCGCATTTCTGTCTCCGATTTAGATTTGGAAATTATAACGCCTTATGACGAAAATCCAGATGATATTCAGCTTTCTTCAGTAGAAAAAACGGCTATAGAAAAGGCGCTTTTTAAAAACGGCAATAATATTAGTAAAACTGCCGATGAATTGGGATTGTCAAGAGGTTCGTTGTATCGACGTTTAGAGAAGTATAATATCAATATTGGTTAATATGTTTAAAGCTTTTCAAACTTATAAATTGCTGTTTTTCCGATTGATTTTAATTGTGATTGGAATCGAATTTTCTATTTATTTTTTTAAAACAGGATTGTTGTTCACTGGTGTTTTTGGACTTTTTGTTGTTTTCCTAATAGTTCGTGAAATGTATTTTTATGTCCGCAATTTTGTTTTGCTGTACGACAAAACCATTTCTTCAATTTTGCAAAATGATTTCACATCAGATTTTACCAAACATAAAACGGACAAAAGATATGCAGAGCTGTTTCTGTTGTATGATACGATGAAGAATAGACAAAACGAGCAAGTTTCAAAAGATATTATTTATCGTTCGATTTTAAATAATATTGAAACAGGAATCGTTATTCTGCAAAAACAAGAAAAGGACTGGAACGTTTTTTTAATGAACGATTATTTTTCTTCCTATTTCAATGTTCCAAAAGTTTCAAGATGGAAATATCTTAAAAACCAACTTCCAACTTTATGTGAAATCATTGAAAAGGATGATTTTCAGGAAATAAAAACATCAATAGAAATTCGAGTAAACGAGCAAAATCAGCAGACGTTTGTTTTACAGGCTTCGCGAACTGAGATTTTTGAACGTGATTATTGTATTGTCTTGCTCGATTCGATTCAGAATGTTGTTGAGAAAAAAGAAAAGGAAGCATGGGTAAATTTAATGAAAGTGATTTCGCATGAACTTTTAAATTCGATAACACCAATTCGATCTATTTGCCAAAACTTACAAGATTTAGTCGATCAAGATTCACTGTCAGCAGAAGATTTAGAAGATGTAAAAAATAGTGTTGAAACTATGCTGAGACGAAGCGATCATTTGCAAAAATTTGTCGAAGGTTATCGAAAACTCGCAATGCTGCCTTCTCCTAATAAAGAAAAAATAGAGTTGAGACATTTAATCGACAATTGTATTCAAATTATGAATCCGTTATTTGTCGAGCAGCAAATAAATGTTGTAAATGCAATTTCGTTTAAATACTGGATTAATATTGATGCGCATCAAATGGAACAAGTATTAATCAATTTGCTGACAAATTCGATTCATGCTTTAAAAAACAGCAGCGAAAAACAAATTTTGATTTCGGCTGAAGCCAAAGAAAATAGAACTTTTATTAGAATAACTGATACTGGAATTGGAGTAGAAAAGGAAATTGAGAACAAAATATTCCTGCCATTTTTTACAACAAGAAATGAAGGTGCAGGAATTGGTCTAACATTGTCTAAAAATATTGTTGAAGCGCACGGAGGCTATATTGCAAATAAGAATGAAAATGGGAAAACTGTTTTCGAGATTTGTTTGATTGAATAATATTTCATTAAAATGTAATAGTCTATTCGTTTATTATGCTTTTAAAAATTATTGAGCAGCATATTTCTTAAGTAGGATTTTTTCTAAATTAGCAAAAGTATATAGTTTAAAAAGGGACTAACATAAAGTAAAATTTCATGACAAAAGGCAACGAGAATCCTAAAGTTGATTTTTATTTTGATAAAGTTGAAAAGTGGCAAAAGGAATTGGAGCAACTCAGAAAAATTGCGCTCGATTGTCAGCTTACCGAAGAATTAAAATGGGGAACTCCTTGTTATACTTTAGGAAAAAGCAATATTGTTTTGATTCATGAGTTTAAAGAATATTGTGCTTTTTTGTTTTTTAAAGGTGCTTTATTAAAAGATACTGACGGTATTTTAATTCAACAATCTGAGAATGTTCAGGCCGCACGTCAAATTAGATTTACTAATCTTAAAGAAATAATCGATCAAAAGACAATTCTGAAAACATACATTTATCAAGCAATAGAAATCGAAAAAGCGGGTTTGAAAGTCGAATTGAAAGAGACAACAGATTTTGAGGTTTCTGCAGAATTTCAAGCAAAATTAGATGAAATGCCTAATTTAAAAGAAGCGTTTCAAGCCTTAACGCCGGGAAGACAAAGGGCTTATTTACTGCATTTTTCGCAGCCAAAACAATCTAAAACCAGAGAGTCAAGAGTCGAAAAAAATATTCCTCAAATTTTAGAAGGAAAAGGATTGAAAGATTAATTTGTTTAATGGAAAGTTCAAAACAAAAAATACAAGATCATGAATACTAATAAAAAATTATCGGCTGAAGGAACTGAAGAACTGCTTCGGGTTTTGGAAACTCGTTTTCTGAAAAATTTGAATAGACACAAAGGAATTGATTGGAGTAAGGTGGAGGCAAAACTAAAAGCAAATCCAGAGAAATTATGGTCGCTTGATGAAATGGAAAGGACAGAAGGCGAACCAGATGTTGTAGGTTACGATTCGAAAACAGGAGAATATATTTTTTATGATTGCTCACCAGAAAGTCCAAAAGGGCGTCGAAGTATTTGTTATGATCATGAAGCGCTTGAAAAACGAAAAGAGCACAAACCTAAAGATAGTGCCATAAACATGGCAGAAGAAATGGGAATTCAAATTTTGAACGAATCAGAATATCGAGAGCTTCAGAAACTGGGCAAGTTTGATGCTAAAACTTCAAGTTGGATCGAAACGCCTGCTGATATTAGAAAACTTGGCGGTGCTGTTTTTTCAGATTTTCGTTATAACACCGTTTTTGTATATCATAATGGTGCAGATTCGTATTATGCCGCCAGAGGATTTCGCGGTTCGTTAAGGGTTTGAAGAAATAAAATTTGATTCATAATTTCAATAAATTATATAATTAGCATAAATCATAATAGAGTGTATGAAAAATAAATTTTCGCTTTTCTTTTTACTTTTGACAACTTTGGCATTTGGACAAAAGGCAGTTTTTAAAATTAAATATTCAGAACAATTGGCTGTTTTTGTTTTTTTGCAAAATCTTGCAGAGAATTCTCCTGAGAATGTTTTCAAGACAGAATTTCAAAAATCAAAATATTATACGGAGAAATATAAAAGTACAGCGTCAAAATTTGACCTTTTAAATATTTACTATAGTTTTCCATTTGATGATTATCCTTACGGCTTAAAAAAGTCGATGCAAACGGAAGATATAGTGAAAAAGAACTTGATTGAAACTGATAATTTAAAAGATTTCAAAATACGATCAATCGGTTTTATTCCTAATAAACAGCTGAATGATTTAGCAGCAAGTATTTTAGAATTTACACCTATTTACAACGAGCTGATTTATAATCCAAACAAAGAGAAATTCGAAAAGCAGCTTGTAGAGATCACAAAATACGCTAAGGAACATGACATGGAAAAGTATTTTCAAACGGGACTCACGTTTTATAATTCCAGCTGGGATACTTCAATTCCATTCGAAATAGCTTTTTATCCGCTGCCTAATTCTAAAGGATTTACTGCGCAGGCTTTTTGCAATAACTTTATTAGTGCTGTGCAGACCGATTTAGATTCATACAAAGATTTGTTTAGTGTTATGCTGCACGAAACCTATCATATCATTTATGACGAACAATCGCTTGAAGTAAAAAAAGATATAGATTCTTACTTTAAACAAAATAAATCAAAGTGCAGTAATTATGCTTATCAGCTGATGAATGAAGTTTTAGCAACAGCATTAGGAAATGGATATGTTTATGAACAATTAGACGGAAAAATTGATGCTGGAGATTGGTATAATAGAAAATATATTAGTCTTATGGCAAAACAAATTTATCCAATGATTACTGAATATATTAATCAGAAGAAACCAATTGACAAGAGTTTTATAGATAATTACATCAATCTGTATGAGAAAAATTATCCAAATTGGATAAACGACCTTGATAATATCATGGCTTATAGATATGTTCTTTCTGAAAATGAAGAAGATGTAAGTGCGATAAGAAGAATGTTTCGTTATCGTTCAAGAACCGAATATGATTCGGAATTAACAGAAGTAAGTATTGACAAAATGCAAAAAACACCACTTACTAAGGTTATAATTGTTTCAAAAAACAGTGCAGAGAAGTTAAAGTTGGTACAAAGAAAATTTGCAGAGTTGAAAAAATATAAATTTAATCCAGAGAAGGAGTTTATAGATATGATTTTCTTAAATGATAAGAGTCAATTGATAATAGTGAATCAGAAAAAATCTACACTTGAAACTCTTTTTAAATCATTAAAACAAGAGTAAAAAGTGTAAAATTCAGTATTTCAAGGTTTTACTTTTGTGCTTGGTTTTAAGAAAAAGGCAATATTAGAACAGTAAGAAATTATTTCTATTTCAAGAAAAAGGAAATAATAAAAAGTGAAAATATTTCATATATTCGCTTTGAAAAAGAACATGCTTACTGCTGAAATACAGTCAGAAAAATGTACTAATGTTTGGAGGCTGATATAAATAAGCAGGTTAATTATAAACAATAATACCACTAAAAAACAAAAATGGATAAGATTAATTTATTAATTGTTGCAACCATAATTACTTTGTTCATTTCATTATTGCTAATATTTTTTCTGCTCACAGTTAAAACAAAAGACAAAACAAGTAATATTCTTTTTGCTGTTTTTCTATTAATAAATGCAATCGATTCAAGTGAGCCTTTGTTCGGATTAATGTTCGACAGACCTTCAAATTTGGGAATATTCAGATCTACAATTGCTTTTCTTCAAATCCCGGTTTTTTACTTATATGTATTATCAGTTTCTTATTCTGATTTTAAATTTAAGCCCAAATTTCTTCTGCATGCAATCCCGTTTTTAATTGTAAATGCTGTTTTGGTACCGCGTTTCTATGCTGTAGATGATGCTGCAAAAATGGATTTTATAATAAATCGTCAAAGTATGATCGAATTGCAGTTTATTCATGTTTTAATTCATGTTCAGATCATTGTTTATTTTGCGGCCATTTTTATGTTATTAAAAAGAGCTAAAAAACTGTATCTCGAAAATAATGCAGGTACTCATATTAATTCCTATAATTGGTTATTTCAGTTTGCGACACTTCTTTCAATCTTGTATGTAGTTGCTATTGTAAAAAATATTTTTAAGTTTTCTGAATATCCAGATATCTCCGAATGGATAAAAGCTGGAATTATGGTAATGCAGCCTTTTATTATTTGCTGGTATTTATTTAAAGCTTTAAATAATCCGGATCTATTCAGGAATATTGATTCAAAATTAAAACTGGTAAAAGACATTGTTTCTGAAGAAAAAATCAATACACCCACAGCTGTAACTGAAAAAGTATACAGTGAAGAGTTATTGAAACTGCAGCAATATATGAATGAAGAAAAGCCTTTTCTTAATCCTTCTTTAACAATACAAGATGTCTCAAATGATACTCAAATTCCGGTACGAGACTTATCGCTTTTAATCAATCATAAATTAGAACAGCATTTTTATGATTTTATTAATGCCTATCGTATCGAAAATGCAAAAAATATTTTAAAAGATGTTGCAAAAAGTAAAGTGACAATTTTAGAAATTCTGTACGAAGTAGGTTTTAATTCAAAATCTTCTTTCAATACTGCTTTTAAAAAGCATACCGGTTTTACTCCTACTGATTTCCGCAAGGCGTTGTAATTCATGGTTTTGTAATTATTCGTACGCGTTTTTTTAAACAAATGCGTACGAGTAGTTTTATTCGGTCGCGTATCATAAGTTTCTTTCGCAAGTTTGTATCGAAATAAATTTATAACCATAAAAATACGATACGATGAAAACTTCAGTAAAATTTTTAGCAGCACTTTTATTAGTAACTAACTTTTCTTTTGGACAAGGAATTTCTCAAAGAATAGATTCGATAATAAAAGATAGTCATCAAAAAAATCCCAATGTAGGTATTAGTGTAGGCTTTGTTCTAAACAATGAAGAATATTATACCGCATACGGGAATTTGAACGCAGAGAGTCAAACTAAAATTGACAAGAACTCTATATTTGAAATAGCATCAATTACTAAAATTTTAACTTCAAATTTAATAGCACAAGCCGCTATTGAGAAAAAATTGAAATTAGAAGATTATATAGACAGCTATCTTCCAAAAGAATATGTACTGCAAAGCAATCTTAAAAACAAAATTAGAATTTCAGATTTAGCTTCTCATCAATCAGGTTTGCCAGATATCGATTTTGGAAAACTAATGGAGTTAAATCCACAGCAGCCTGTGAGTAGTGTAACTAAAGAATCATTGGTTGAAATGGTAAATAACTGTTCTGAATTAAAAGATTATGGTAAATACCGTTATTCTACAATTGGGTTTACTTTACTTGGACAAATATTAGAGAAAGTATATAATAAAAGTTATGATGAGATTATCACAAGCAAAATGATAAAACCATTAAAAATGACCAATACTTTAACTAAGGATTTTAATGTAAAAAACCGTACAGTTGCTCACAATCCTGAAGGAGGAATTCAAGAGTTTTTTAATTGGAATGTTACTGCACCAGCAGGATTAGTTAAATCGAATGCTTCTGATATGGTTACATATTTAAAAGCAGTTTTAAACAAAGACAATAAAGTAGGTAAGGCAGCTGTGATTACTGAAAAAATATTTTATAAAGATGAAAAGAGAGAATTAGGATTGGGGTTAAATATTATGACAGATGATAAAAACACAATTTATATGAAATCGGGAGACTCAATGGGACAATCTTCAATAATATGTTATGACAGAGCTAAAAATTGGGGAATCATAATACTGTTAGATTATAGAAACTCAAAAATGAGACAAACACTTCTGAATTCAATTTATGATACAATCTTGAAAGATATGAAACCTGATAATACAAATTTGTAACAGACATAATCTTTAAAATACAATGCAAAGATGCTGTCCGAAAATTATTTTGGACAGCATCTATTATTTATACAGAAAACGAAAAAAAACGGGTAAAATCAGTTCCTGAGTTAACTTGCTAGACAGGTTGAAGAAAAAAACTGTCCGAATTGAACAGCTTAAGTTATTTAAGGTTGAATGTTTTAATAATACTATCCATTTCTCTTTGACCTTTTACATTACCATTAATACTATCCATTTCTCTTTTTAAATTAAACCAAGTAGGATCAGTAGCTCTAGTTGTATAATTCCACATGAGATTCATGTCATGCATATATTTAAATTTAACATAAATCAGTCCTTTTTTTATGATATATTCTTGACTAGATCGGTCTAAAACAAATTTTATATTTTTGTAATACTTTGGCGAAACTTCATTTGGCTTGGCAATTTTATAAAGATCATTATCAAAAAATATTAATTGGCGGGTATATTCTTTTGGAATTACTGGTCTGAGTTCTACATATCTGTTTTCCCAATAATAATAAGCTGAAAATAGAACTATTGGAATTGCTAATATTAAGTATATCTTTTTGTTCATTTATCTTAATTTAAGATTTATATTTCGGGAAGAATCCATTTGAAATGTTTTATTGAAGTTTTGTTGCCATTCTCCTCTCATTTCATATGGTCTGGCTCCACAATATTTTTCTACCAATAAAGCATCTGAGTCTTTAACATAGCCAAAATTAGGAATGTAGGCATTTGCGCCTTTGTGCCAATCATATCTATCCCACCATTTATGGATTATTTTACCTGATAAAACAAAATTATTTTTTTTTCTAGTGATATGAAAATAACAAGTTGAAGTTATTGTACTTGTCCCACAAACATAATATAATTCCCTGAAAATTCCTCCTGTAAATATACGGTCAAAATGAGCAACATAATTATCAGTTTTTCCATCTGTTAAAGTCTTTAGAAAAGT
Source organism: Flavobacterium plurextorum (assembly GCF_002217395.1). Lineage (GTDB taxonomy): Bacteria > Bacteroidota > Bacteroidia > Flavobacteriales > Flavobacteriaceae > Flavobacterium > Flavobacterium plurextorum. The sequence goes on from NZ_MUHD01000009.1 coordinate 17,149, forward strand.
GATTAAATTAGGATCCTTTTCAAAGCGCTCTATATTTGTATTTTCGGCAACAAGAACTTCATTATTACCTCTTAACCACTGAAAATTGATGTTTTTTGTAAATCCTGTACCATCCAGCCACCATTGCAAACAATCGGCTGCCATATTAAAATTCCTTTCCCGTGCTTTTTTAATCATTTCAAGGTAATTAGCCTTTAACATTAAAGCCTTTTCTTTTTCGTCTAGTTGAAGATAAAAGCTTTTAGCCTTTGAACTCCCTTGCTCATTCCAAAAAGGATCTCCAAATAAATTTTTATACTCTGAAGGATTTAAATCAGTTTTTATTTTTAAAAATTTTTCATTCATAATTTTACAAAATAATAAGTAAATATTTACAAATATATGATTTTAAATCTCCTAGAGTCAGAAAATGTTTTCTTATTCGCCTAAATTTTCAGTTTGTTTTTTTTATAAACGAAACTAGATTCTGATAATTACTTTCAGTAAACCTGTGTATTAGATTTTTACCAGTCTTTCTGCTTCTGCGTGTATCATAAGCAATTCTCATTGCTTCAGCAGTCTTAACACCAGGCTTACCTAAATCATCTAGCACTTTTATAATTTTTTCAGTTGCATCCATGTCTGCTATATTATTACATTTACCGCAAATTTAATTTTAGCATTAAGTTTCCTTTCTACAAAAGGTTTTATGTTTTGATAAACCTGTATTCAAATTATCTTTTTCTTTATCGGATGTATTTATAAATAAATAGGAAAGTAGAATAAATTGTATTTTCCTTTCTTGGTTCTCTCTTTTCGTTTTAGAAGAAATCAAACAATTTTATCTGTTTTGTAAAGAATATTGAGGTTCGAATTTTTAGAAACAGAGATTTTTTATAGTCCGAATAAAAAAAACGCCTATCAAAAATGTATTTGTTTGTTGTTTCAATGTGTTGTTTTTAAAGGGTTTGTAATTATTCGTACTTATTATTGGAGACAAATGCGTTCGAATAGTTTTATTCGGTCGCATAGGTTTAATTTCTCCCACATCTTTGTACCGAAATAAATTTCTAACCTTAAAATTTACGATACCATGAAAAACATTATTTATTTATTACTTCTTATAGTAACAGTCGCAAGTGCTCAAACAAATAAAAAAGCATCTGCAAAAAGTAAAGATTATAGCTTTCTAACAGACAGTTTAAATATTGATCCACAATTAGAAAAATATAAACTTGCGGGATTTAGTCTTGTTGTTTTCGAAAACTACAAGATTGTGTACTCGAACCAATTTGGTGTAAAATCAATAGACTCAAAAGAAAAAATAGATCAAAACACTGCTTTTTCTACGGCTTCAATTTCAAAACCAATTACAGCGCTTCTTTGTTTTATTCTTGAAGAAAAAGGATTGATTAAATTAGACGATCCAATCGATGGTTACTTAAAACGCTGGCATTTACCAAAAAGTAAGTTTATCGAAAACAATAGACCAACATGGAAACAATTTCTAAATCATACGGCTGGTACAAGTCAAAGCGGATTTGCAGATCACTATGAAGGCGATACAATCCCGACAATAAAAGAAAGTCTTTTAGGGAAAATTCCGAGATACGATAAAGAAATTGAATTTTTGTTTGCACCAGGAACAGATTGGGCATACAGCGGCGGAGGTTATGTAATTGTTCAAATGGCTTTAGAAGATACTTTTAAAAAATCTATAGGTGAACTTGCAAAAGAGTACATTTTTACGCCTCTTGGATTAAAAAACACTACAATGATACAGCCAAATGAAAAAGGCTTTCCAACAAATGTAGCTCTTGTACATGATGAAAATGAAAAAGTTATTAGAACAGGTCTGCCAATTACACCGCAAGTTGGAGCTTCAGGAATGTGGTCTACGCCAACTGATCTAGCCTTAATCGCTATTGAAATGCAAAATGCTTTGCGCAATAAAAATAATAAAGTGATTTCTCATGATGTTGCTCAAAAAGTAACAGAAGTTACAGCTTTAAAAGATGCTGTTGGCGGATGGAGTTATGGATGGCAAAAGTCTTTTGGTTACAATAACTACGATTGGTTTATATGTAACGGTTCGAATACAGGAGTTGGTGGAAGTATTTTTGCAACGATGACAGATGGAAACGGCTTTACATTTTTAACCAATGGCGAAAAAAAGAATCGTTTTCCTGTGATGGGAAAAACTCAAAAAACGATTTTAAAAGTGATGGGTTGGGAAAATAAGACCTCTAATGAGGAAATTCAGGAGATGCCTTCAAGTCTAAAAGAAAAACTAGTTGGGACTTACGATGATTTCCTTTATGCACAAGGTGTAGAAACAAAAATTGTAGAAAAAAATAATCGTCTTTATGTTGAATCTGTATTATTAGATCATTTTAAAGGAAAAAACGATAATGAGTTGGTATATCTTAAAAACGGATATTTTAAAATTATTGATTATCCTAATTTGCTAAAATTTGGTTTCAGCGATGGAAAAGTAAATTCTGTAACCTTAACAAGAGATAATCTTAATACTAAAGTTGAATTAACCAATAAAGGGAAATAGTTGTTTCGTAGTAATGTTTATCACTCTGAATTTTAAATTATTACAAATAAAGATATTTCTTATATTAGCAAAAAGTATTTTTTTAACACATAGTCTTGAAGCTTCAGGACTATGTGTTTGCTGTTTATAAAAACAATAATCCTCTTAAATACCAATCAAAATATGAAAAAACTATTCTTCTTTGTTTTTATAATAATTGCTCAATCTTTTTACGGGCAGGATAAAGTGACAAAAAAGCCTGAATATGTATTGATAATCAACAACGAGATTGGTACAATGGCAGATGTTGAAAAATATGGTGCTGAGGGTTATGTTAAATCTATGGTTAAAGGAGTTTCTGAAAGCGAAAGAAATGAACTAGCCAAAAAGTTTGGAGATAAAATAGGAGATAAGGAGTTCATAATTTTAATTGGGATTTTCAGTGAGCAAGAAAAAGTTGAAAATGATAAAAAAATTGCTGCTCAGTCTGAAAAAAGCCAAAAGCTTGTAAAAGATGACGAGTATATTTTAAAATTAAACGAAAAAGCAAAAGACTTTACTTTGAAATTGGTAGATGGTAAAGAAGTAAAACTTTCTGATTTAAAAGGGAAAGTGGTTCTTGTAAATTTCTGGGCTACTTGGTGCGCACCTTGTTTAATGGAGTTTTATGATGTACCATCGAAAATTATTGAGCCCAATAAAAATAAAAATTTTGTGTTTTTAGCAGTTTCAAGAGGTGAAACTCAGGAAGTTGTTTCGAAAAAAGTTACTAAACTTAGAAAAGACGGAATGGACTTTAATTTCGGAATTGATCCAAATGAGAAAATATGGAATGAGTTTGGAAAAGGTTCAATTCCAAAAAACTTTTTATTAGATCAAGATGGAGTTTTAAGATTTATGTCAACAGGAAATACTCCGGACAATTTAGATAACATTGCAGCCGAAATAAAAAAACTGCTGGCTAAATAATTTTTTGATTCCTTTATACAAATTGAGTCTTTAGGAAAATGATAGCTATTAAAAAACTCCAAAAGCATTAGATTTTGGAGTTTTTTTTTAAGCGCTTATTGAATAAAAGCGGATTGTTTTATAAACTATCTTTAATTCGTTTTGTAATTTCTTCAATTGTACCCATTCCGTCAAAAGTCAAAACTTTAATTTTTGACTTCATATATTCAATTGCAGGTCTGGTTGAACTTTCAAAAACTTCAATTCTTTTAAGATGAATGCTCGCATCTTTATCATCTTTTCGATTAGAAGTTTCAGCTCTTTTTTTTGCTCTTTTTAAAAGTTCTTCTTTTGGAACATCAATATTAATTACTTTTCCAATTTTAAGATTTTTAGATTTAACAAGCTCTAGTAAATCATTTACTTGTGGTTCAGTTCTTGGGTATCCATCTAAAATAATTCCATTGGCAGTTATATTTTCATCCAATATATTACTAAAAAGGTTTTTCATTATAGTATCAGGAACCAAATCTCCTTTTTCTTCATATCGAGACATTATTTTGCCGATTTCCGTTTCATTTTGTTTTTCCAAACGGCATCTGTCGCCAGTTGAAATATGCTCAAATTTAAGTTCGTCTTTTAAAATTTCGCATTGTGTACCTTTTCCAGAATACGGAGGACCTGTTATTATTAATATTTCCATTTTATTTATAATGTTTTTAATTCTGTGCTATTCTTAAAAATTAGGAATGATTTTCTTCGTTCAAACAAAGAGTTACGAATTTACAAAACCTAAGCTGTTTTCACAGCATAAAAGAAACTCCATTAGAAATAAAGTTTTTTTTAATTCTGCCTGTGTTTTCTGTTTTTGAAATTATTTTACCTCTTGTTTTTTTGTGTTTTATAAATTTAAAAAAGCAAAAACAATTAGTATATTTGTAACCATAAAGTATAAACTATACTCTATGGTTTATTGTTTTTTATTTAAAAAAAATAAGGCTATGCTTATAAACGAATTGTCAAAGAAAACGGGATTATCAATTCATACTATTAGATATTATGAAAATCTAGGAATGATCAAGGGATTGGTTAATGAAGAAGTGAAATCTAATAATTATAAGAATTATGATGATAATGTTGTTGAACGTTTAGAAATCATTATAGAAGCTAGAGAAGTTGGTTTTACCTTGGCAGAAATAAAAAAAATATTAACCACTTGGTTTGAAAGTACTGATTCGAAGCCTGAAACACTTGAACTTTTTCAGTCAAAAATAAAAGAGATAGATGATAAGATGAGGTATTTTAAACAGACTAAGAAGCTTCTTGAAAAAGTATGTGAGAAATTACAAAGTAATGATTGATCGTGAATATTGATTGTCCGATCTGAAAGCATAAAAAAACTCCATTAGAAATAATGGAGTTTTTTTATGCTTTAAAAGGCTATCTTTCTTTTACTAATTTTTCGAGATATTCAACTTTATCTTTTTCAGCTTGGATTAAGCGTTCATAAAGCTTTTCTTTTTCTTGATAAAGTTCTACAACTTTATCAAGTGGATTAAAGCTAGGTTGAATGTTAATTGCTGTTATTGTAGAATTGTCATGACTACTTATGACATTTAATATGGTTTCGTCGCTATAATTTTTGATAGCTTCCGAAGTCACGCCAAGTGCTTTTGCAACTTCAGCCAGTTTAGTGTCATCTATAGTTTCGCTGTTTTCAATAGCGGAAACCGTTTGCTGACTTGTACCTAAAGCTTGTGCCAATGCTTCCTGCTTCATGTCACGAAGTTCGCGAATACGGCTTATGTTTCTTCCGATGTGTTTTGGTCTTGATAGTGTGCTCATAATTCAAAGATAATAATTAAGTGAATAAACCAGAACTGTAAAAAACAGATTTTAAATGTATGTTACAGATTTTCTTGGGGAGCGGTAAACAAAAATACGATTTTTATGGTAAGTATTTTTGAATTCTGTTTCTCAGACTTAAATTTTAGATAAAGATTTGTCATCGTGAGGAACGAAGGATCACACTAGAAATTCCGTAAAGTATATCGCCAATATTTGTTGATATCTGAGTGTGATTTCTTCTTTCAGTCGAAATGACAATACTTTGCGTTTATAAAAAGTTATGAAGATAAATTATAAAAAAAAAAAACTCCTTAATTTCTTAAGGAGTTTCTTGGTGGGCGATGAGGGGTTCGAACCCCCGACCCCCTCGGTGTAAACGAGGTGCTCTGAACCAGCTGAGCTAATCGCCCTATTTTACTAGGTCGCTATCATTTCGTGATTGCGAGTGCAAATATACGCTAGTTTTCGAGTTCTCCAAAGAAAATGCAGTAAAAATTTAAAGTTTTTTTTAAGTTTTTTTCTATCTCATTGGGATGTAAAAAGTTATGTTCTCACTTTTTTTGAATAATTTTCTATTTTGAAAGCGATGGAATGTTTTTATAGATGTAATCACTATGTTTTCCGGTAAAAGATTTTTCCAATTCTTCAAAAAAAGCATCACCATCTTTTTCATTTGGCCAAGTAGACTTAATAAGTTCGTCGACTTTTTCGCCTGATTTCTCTAAATCGGACAGCGAATCATAGAAAAAAGCTTCTAAAAAATCGGTGCTGTTTGAACCCCATGAATGTCGAAACGGATAATACGCTTTTATATACGGATCTTTGAAAGTGATTTTTTCATTAAACTCTTTCAGGTTTTTTCCTTTTCCCTGCATGTTCATCTGCGATTTTCTCAAATAGATAACCATAGGTTTTTTAGCTTCAGCTTTGTATGGCTTTTCTCCAATAGAAGTAATGCTTTGATAAATTTCATCAGAATGTACAGGACTATAAAAAGTATTGTATTTATCAAAAAATGCTTTTCTGGTTTTTTCGTCAGGCCAAGCTTTCATGATTAATTCATCGCTGACAGCATTTGCTTTTTCAATATCTTCCCAGGTTTTGTAAACATTTACTAAGAGAACTTCAGTATTATCATCAGTATAATAATGCGTCATTATCTCTGAACCAATAATTAAATTATTCTTGCTTGTAACCTTGTCGAAATATTCTTGTTCTGCTGCTTTCCAGTCTTGTGCTTTCCATTTAGTGTCCAAATTTCTATGCTGGGTCGTTACCGTAATAAATACAGGTTTTTCTTTTTCTTGCGCGCTGATTTTGGCGCCAATAAGAATCATCATACAGATGATCCCTATCGCCAGGGTGAATCTTTTTTTCATGATTAAATTTGTTATGGTTATTAAAAAAACTTAACAAATTTAAAACATTAAAAATCAAGTAGTTGTGTGATTTATTGCGAATTTTAGCCGTTATATTCGGTCGAAAATTAAATCTCTTTATTTAGTGGGAGTTCAGCAACAACAAATGTGCTTCCGCCTGCATAAATAAAGTCATTTTTTGCGGCTTTTTTCTTCGCGTCTAAGAAAGCTTTTTCCACAGAATCATATTTATCCCCCAACAAATTATACTTTTTGGCAGATTCTTGGAGGATTTCAGTAGCTAAACCTCTTGATGAATCAGGTCTGCAGAAATAATAATGTGCATTTTGAGGGAAAAGCGGTAAAATAGAATCTAGATCTTTATCATTTACAACGCCTAGAACAATATGTAATTTTTCAAAGGTTTCTTTCTGAATCTGGTTCATTACAACCGTTAATCCATGTTTATTGTGTGCAGTGTCGCAAATAATCTTCGGATTCTCGCCAAGCTGCTGCCATCTTCCCAGTAATCCCGTATTTTTTACCACATTCAATAAACCAGATTTTACACTTTCTTCTGAAACTTTAAAGTCAGTAGTTTCGTTTATAATTTTAATAGTCTGCTGTACCGTTTTTTTATTGTGAAACTGATAATCTCCAATTAAGTCAGATGGGAATACTTGGGTAATTAAATCAGACGCAAAATAAATAGGTGCCTTTTTTTCTTCGGCTTTAGCTAAAAAAACAGGCTGTGTTTCAATAGTATATTCGCCAATAACAACAGGAACATTTGGTTTTATAATACCTGCTTTTTCTCCGGCAATTGCTTCGAGTGTATTTCCTAGAAACTGAGTGTGATCTAGTCCAATGTTTGTAATTACAGAAACTAATGGAGTAATAATATTAGTAGCATCAAGTCTTCCGCCAAGACCAACCTCAATAATAGCAATATCTACTTTTTTGGCTGCAAAATAGTCAAATGCTAAACCAACAGACATTTCGAAGAAACTCATATCATTTGCTTCAAAAAAGCTTTTATGTTTTTCGATAAACGTGCACACAAAATCTTCTGAAATTTCTTGACCGTTAATTTTAATACGTTCTCTAAAATCTTTTAAATGCGGCGAAGTGTACAAACCTACATTATATCCAGCTTCATGTAAAACCGAAGCAAGCATATGCGATGTTGAACCTTTTCCGTTTGTTCCAGCAACATGAATGCACTTTAGCTGCGTTTCCGGATTACCAAGATGCGCCGCCAGTAATTTTATGTTTGTGAGATCTTCTTTGTATGCCGAAGCACCTTGAAGCTGATACATTGGTAATTGATTAAACATCCAGTTTGTAGTCTCTTGATAGTTCATTTTATTTGGATAAAATAGTTGGTAATTGAAATAATTTTCGTTTTTTTTAGTTTAATATTACAATGAAAATTATCTTTATTGCAAAATTGAAATATTTTTTAGAATTAATTATTAAAAACAAGAATTAAAATATGTTTAGCCTCATTCAATTACAAACAGATACCATTGCAAACGCATCTAACGTAGTTATCGAAAAAATTGCTCCAAATACCGAAATTTCTGTTTTAGGTTTTATCTTAAAAGGAGGTTTCTTCCTAATTCCAATCGCGCTTTTATTATTTTATACTATTTACATCATCTTTGAGCGTTATATGTATATCAGTAAAGCTTCAAAAATTGATAACCGATTAATGCAGGATGTTGGTGATAAATTGAATGCAGGAAATATTGAATTGGCTAGAACAATTGTAGAAAGAAGTAATACCGCTGCAGGAAACATTTTGAAAGAAGGAGTTCTGGTTATTGGAAGACCAATTGCCGAAATCGAATCAAATATGGATCGTGCTGCCGATATTGAAATTGGTGAAATGGAACGTCGTTTAGGTCATCTTGGACTTATTGCAGGTATTGCACCAACACTTGGATTTATTGGAACAATTTCGGGAGTTATTAAAATTTTCTACAGTATCTCAGTAACAGAAAATATTAGTATTGGAAACATTTCTGGAGGTTTGTACGAGAAAATGATCAGCTCGGGATCAGGATTAATTGTTGGAATTATTGCCTACAGTGCTTATCATTTATTGAATGGAAAAATTGATGATTTTGCCTTAAAAATTCAAAAACAAATATTAGAATTTGTAAACATAATTCAAAGAGCATAAGGTATGTCTATTAAGAGAAAAAGAAGATTTCATGCTGAGGTAGCAACTTCATCGCTAAGTGATATTATGTTTTTCCTGCTGTTGTTTTTCTTAATTATTTCAACACTTGCAAACCCTAATGTTATCAAGATGACTTTGCCAAAAGCCAAGGCAAATGAAAAAACAAATAAACAATTAATAAGTTTATCCGTTACCGAAGATAAAAAATTCTACATCGACAAAGAACCAGTAGATTTTGAAAATCTAGAAACCAGTTTAATGACAAAAATTGGTGCTGATAAAGATCAAACAGTTGTCGTTAGAATTCCGTTTAATTTGCAGGTTCAAGATTTAGTTGATGTTTTGCAAATAGGAGTAAAGAACAATTTGAAGTTTGTAATTGCTACAAGTCCCAAGTAGAATAATCAATAGGGCGTGACCACAATAAAAAAATGGGCTAATCAGCAAAGCGTTGATAGGCCCATTTTTTTATTGTGGTCGTGCTATCCGGGCTACTTCGGTAGCTTCCTTCTATCCCTCACGCGAAAGATAAAAACAAACTACATCATTGCGATGAGTGAAGAAATCTCACGTATAACACAATCTTGTCATTTCGACGAAGGAGAAATCTTCGTTAGTAGCTCCTCAAAGTAAATGCCAATCTTTGTAGCGTTTCTTGCGAAGATTTCTCCCCTCGGACGAAATGACAAACTAGACGAAAAAAAAGGCTTTCTGAAATCATCAGAAAGCCTTTTTTATATAAACGTTATTCGTGTAAATCCGTGAAATCCGTGTTTTAATTCAAACTGAAATTATAAATAATTTTCCCAACCTGCTTTACAGGTGCATCATTATCAGATTCCCATTTTGTATTCATTGCTGCAATTCGTGCTTGATCAAGTAAACATTTCGCTGTATTCGTTGTACCCTTAATTCCTGCAGTTGCGCTTATTGTTTTTCCATTTTGATCAACACTTACTTCAACAACAACTTTTCCTTCTTCATTGCAAGTGTATTTTGGTGCAGGTTTAGATAAGGCTTTTCTGTTTCCAAGAGAATAACCTGATCCTCCTCCAGAGCCGCCGCCGCTTCCTGCTCCGTAACCGCTTCCGGTTCCTATGCCGTTTCCAGTTCCATTACCGCCACCAGTTCCTCCGCCAGAACCTCCAGTTCCATAATATCCATTAGAGCCTAAACTTCCGCCTGCTTTTCCTTTGTTTCCTGCAACTTTATCATCACCGTCGCCACCTTTATTTGATCCTTTTAAAATACTTGATAAAGCATCATTTGTAGAATTTGAAACTTTTGGTTTTTCAGGTGCTGGTTTTTGTATTGGTTTTTCAACAGGAACAGGTTTCTTAGGTTTTTCTTTTGTTGGAATAATAACATCTGCTTTATCAGATACTGAGTTTTCCTGAGTAATAATAGCTTCTTCTTCCGGAGTTGCTTTTGCAGGTGCCTGCTTTACATTGTTTTTTACCTCAAGAACTTCACTTTTGTAATTAGCACCAGAACCTAAATCGCTGTCGCCAAAATTTACAGTAACACCGCCTCCGCCGCCTCCGCTTGCAAGAGCAACATTGTTATCTGGATTGTAAGGAGGCCAAAAACGTATGAAAAACAGTAATATTAATATTACCGCATATATAGCTGTCGTGAAGAGTAAGGATTTCTTTTGATCTGAAGAAATAGTGAAACTCATTTTAATTCTGAATTTTGAAATGTATAATTTTAAAAACGCTTAAAAGTAGTAAAAATTGTTTAGAATGAAAGAGGGAATTTAAAGACAATCCCGATAGCGATCGGGAGTTAAGGTTTTATACAAAGAATACAAATATTTTTTTTAAACATTGTTTAAAACCGTACTGTTTGTCATTTCGATCCCGAAGCCTCGGGATCGAAATGACATAAAATGAGAGAAATCTTTGTGAACTTTACGGTTAGATCTAAATAAAAAGCGAGCTAAATAATTTAGCCCGCTTTAGAAATAAAGTATAAAATTAATTACACTAATTGTTTCAATGCAATTTCAAAAGCTGTTGCACTAATATTTGTTTTTGATGAATTTAAAGCGTGAGCTTTTACAATCGCATTTTTTATAGTTTCAGAAGTATCGTTGAAGATAGCCTCATCTGTCATTTGAACTTTTTTCTCCATGAAATAAGCAAAAACTCTTGCCATTCCGCAGTTTGAGATAAAATCTGGAATCAAACTTACTTTATGATCTACTTCTTCCATAATAGGACCGAAGAAAATTGCTGCATCAGCAAAAGGAACGTTTGCACCACACGAAATAACTTCAAGTCCGTTTGAAATTAAACTGTCAATTTGATTTTGAGTAACCAATCTTGAAGCTGCACAAGGTGTAAAAATTTCTGCACCAATTGTCCAGATTTTAGAGTTAATTTCTTCAAACGGAATCATATTGTCGGCAACTAATTTATTTCCGTCTTTATTTAAAAACAAAGTTCTGATTTCTTCAAAAGAAAAACCGTCTTCTTTGATTAGACCTCCGTCGCGATCAATAATTCCAATTACTTTTGCGCCCATTTCGGCTAAATAAAAAGCAGCTGCAGAACCAACATTTCCAAAACCTTGTACAATTGCTTTTTTACCTTTTATTTCTCCGCCATAAGTTGCATAAAAATGACGAACAGCTTCAGCAACGCCAAAACCAGTAATCATATCCGCAACAGTATATTTTCTAGTTACGTCTGGCGAGAATTTTGGGTTTTCAATAACCTTAATAACGCCTTGACGTAATTGTCCGATTCTATTAATTTTATCTGCTTCTGTTGGTTTAAAATGACCGTTGAAAACACCTTCTTGCGGATGCCAGACACCACATTCTTCTGTCATTGGAATCACTTCATGAATTTCATCAACATTTAGATCGCCTCCAGTTCCATAATAACTTTTTAATAATGGAGAAACAGCTTTATACCAGCGTTGTAAAACTCCTTTTTTGCGAGGATCATTTGGGTCAAAGTTTATTCCAGATTTAGCACCTCCAATAGCAGGGCCGGAAACAGAGAATTTTACTTCCATTGTTTTTGCCAATGATAAAACTTCGTTCATATCTAAGCCTTTTCTCATTCTAGTTCCGCCGCCGGCAGCTCCACCACGCAGAGAGTTAATCACGGTCCATCCTTCAGCTTCTGTTTCAGAATCTTTCCAGTTAAAAACAATTTCAGGTGCTTTATTTTCAAATTGCTGTAATAAATCTTTCATTTTGTTGAGATATGTTTAGTTTGCGTAAAAGTATAAAATAGAATAATGCGAATAATGTATTTTGCTTCAAATTTATTAAAACAAAAAAGAAAGCCGAAAACTATATGGTTTTCGGCTTTCGAATATGTTAAAGAATTAAGAATTATATTCCTAATAAGTGCTTTTTTAAAGTTTCGTCAACTGGCTTGTCTGAAAGCCAAATGCCAAATAATGCTTTTTTGAAATCAAATCCTTGAACTTTTCCTTTTAAAACTTCATTTTTATAAACATTGACAGTTTGGTCAAGCGGATTATAAAATAAGATAAAGACATCTTTCTCTGTAATTGCGTCGCTTAAGTATGTTTTAAACTGCTCAATTCGCGGACGCAGCTGCTCAAGATTGCTTCCTGCAGATTTTTCAAATCCAGTATTCATTGCTTTTGTTAATTTATTAGAAGAAACCATCGATGAGGTAATTTCAATTCTAATAGCCATTTCAGTATCACTGTCAATAATAAATTGTGGATCTTGGCTTAATTGCGATAAGTACAAAGCCTGCACATAAACTTCCAACCACATTTTTGATCTTCCGCCGGCACCATTAAGCTGCAAAGATTTGTTTTGAAATTCTATTTTTCTTGGAACAGTAACACCATTTACCTCTAATTGAGTTTGTGCAGAAACTGTAGAAAATTGTAGACTTAAAAGGAGTGTAAGCAATAGTAAAATCTTTTTCATATTCTATCAATTATATATTTTTTGAGCAAAAATAATGTTAATTTGTCAAAAATTTACGTTCTCTGAGAATCTTTTTTTCTGAGTTTTTCGACGTATTGTTTTAGTAATCAAATTAGTAGGACTAATTTTACGTGAGTTTGCGTCTTTTATAAGTAATATGACTTTTTTAGAGTAAGAATTGTGCTTAGAATTTAATTTTTCCGATTTTTTATCTGCATTTTTAATCTTAAAATTTAGAAAAAAAGCTGCATGATTATTGTTACTTGGTCAAAAAAGCTAAATATTAACGAAAACGTTATCGTAAATATTGTCGATCTTTCAATTTTATATGCGCGCATTGTAAATTTCACATTTAAAATTTATCTTTGAAAGCCTTTTTGTGAAAAAAAAGGACTTCAAGAAAACTTAAAAACAAACCAGCCACAGTGCATTGTCATTTGATGGTAAAAAAACAATAATTTAAAAAACTATGGATTTTAATCTTACCGAAGAACATTTAATGATTCAGCAAGCAGCAAGAGATTTTGCTCAAAATGAATTGTTGCCAGGAGTTATTGAACGTGATGAAAAGCAAATTTTTCCAACTGAACAAGTTAAAAAAATGGGTGAACTTGGATTCATGGGAATGATGGTTGATCCTAAATACGGCGGAAGCGGACTTGATGCAGTTTCGTACGTAATTGCAATGGAAGAAATTTCGAAAGTTGATGCTTCTGCTTCAGTAGTAATGTCGGTAAATAATTCTTTAGTTTGCTGGGGATTACAAGAATTTGGAACAGAAGAACAAAAACAAAAATATTTACCAGGTTTAGCTTCAGGTCAAATTCACGGTGCTTTTTGTTTAAGTGAACCAGAAGCGGGAAGTGATGCAACTTCGCAAAAAACTACTGCTGTTGATATGGGCGACCATTATTTGGTAAACGGAACAAAAAACTGGATTACAAACGGAAACACTGCATCTGTATATTTAGTTATTGCTCAAACACATCCAGAATTAAAGCATAAAGGAATTAATGCTTTGATTATGACTAAAGATATGCCAGGTTTCTCAATTGGACCAAAAGAACAGAAAATGGGAATTCGTGGTTCTGATACACACTCTTTAATGTTTAGTGATGTAAAAGTTCCAAAAGAAAATAGAATTGGTGAAGATGGTTTCGGATTTAAATTTGCAATGAAAACACTTGCTGGAGGACGTATTGGTATTGCTTCTCAAGCATTGGGTATTGCTTCTGGAGCTTACGAATTGGCTTTAAAATATTCTAAAGAGCGTAAAGCTTTTGGAACTGAAATTTGCAATCATCAGGCAATTGCTTTCAAATTGGCAGATATGGCAGTTAATATCGAAGCAGCGCGTCATTTATGTATGAAGGCAGCTTGGGATAAAGATCAGCATAAAAACTATGATGTAAGCGGTGCAATGGCAAAATTATTTGCTTCGCAGGTTGCAATGGATACTGCGGTTGAAGCTGTTCAAATTCATGGCGGAAATGGTTATGTAAAAGAATACCATGTGGAACGTTTTATGCGTGATGCAAAAATCACTCAAATTTATGAAGGAACTTCTGAAATTCAGAAAATTGTAATTTCAAGATCAGTTATCGCAGGATAATTAGATTTATAGTATTTTCAGTAAAACCCTTTCAGGCTTCTTGGTCTGAAAGGGTTTTCTTTTTTAATTGGTTATCTTTACTAAAAGAAAGTTTTTTATGTACGAAGATTTAAAGTATTGGTATTTGCGAGATCATAAACTGTTTCGAACTTTGAGTTATGCTCAAATCAAACAGTTGTGCATTATTACTGGTTTTAAAAAAGCATCAAAAGGCGAAATTATTTATTTCTCGACTTCAGATCTGCCGCGTATATTTTTACTTAAAAAAGGCAATATTAAAATTGTTGCTGTTGATGATGAAGGTAATGAAACTATAAAAGATATTATCCAGAAAGGTGATTTGTTTGGCGAATTGACTTTGGAATCGGATGATAAAAATGAAGAATATGCAAAAGTCCTTTCAGACGATGTGACAATTTGCAGTTTTTTAATGTCTGACTTTGAGGACTTATTGCTTAAAAATCCAACACTGGCACTTTCGTATACAAAATTCGTAGGCTTGAAAATGAAACGAATAAAAAACAGCTACGCCAATTTAATTTCTAAAGATGCAAAAACAAGGTTGCATCAGTTTCTAAAAAACTGGGCAGAACAAGAAGGCAGTAAAAATGGGAATGTTGTTACGATCGAAAATTATTTGACACAAAATGACATTGCTCAAATTATTTGTACTTCTAGACAGACCGCCACACAATTATTGAATGAAATGGAATCTAATAATTTATTAAGTTATAACAGGAAAGAAATTATAATTCAGGATATCACCAAAATATAACTATTTTAAGCTAAGTGTAAATTAGCTGACATTTTGCTTTTTCAGACTAAAGTAATTTTACAATATCGAATAAGATGTAAAATTAAAAATTATGAAAAAGTTATTTTTTATGGTTTTAGCAGTTGTAACTTCAACTGTTAATGCTCAAAATACTGTTCCAAAAACAGCATTAGATATTGCTCCTTTATTGATAGGAGAAAAAATACCAAACGCTACTTTAAAAACATCTGAGAATACAGATGTAAAGATTTCGGATTTACTTAAAAAGAAAAAAACAGTTTTAGTTTTTTATCGCGGCGGCTGGTGTCCGTATTGTAATATGCATTTGCAAGCATTGGCTGAAGCCGAAAAAGAAATACTGGATTTAGGATACCAAATTGTCGCAGTCAGCCCAGACGCGCCTAAAAATTTAAAATCAACAGAGGAAAAAGATAAGGTAAAGTATATACTGCTTTCTGATTCAAAAGGAGAACTTATAAACGCCATGGGAATTGCATTTCAAGTCCCAGAAAACTATAAAACAGTAATTAATGCAAATTCTAATGGCGAGAACAAAAGTTTTCTGCCAGTTCCGTCTGTATTTATTGTCAATGAAGAAGGCGAGATTTTATTCGAATATATTTCTCCAAATTTCAAACATCGCATATCAAATGAATTGCTTGTTTCGGTATTGAAAACTCTTAAATAAAGGAAAATGAAAAAGACAGCAATACTACTATTGATTCTAGTTTCGAGTATTTCATTTGCTCAAAACGATACAAGACGAACGGATCAGTTTAATCTCAAAAATAAAATCGCAATTCAAGGTTATGATCCTGTTGGATATTTTAATGAAGGAAAAGCAATTAAAGGAAAAAATGATTTGGCAGTTTCTTATCAAGGAGTTGTTTATAAATTTTCATCCATTCAAAATAAAGAAGCATTCTTGAAAAACCCTTCCAAATATGAACCTCAATATGGCGGATGGTGTGCATACGCAATGGGAAGCAGTGGAGAAAAGGTTGAAATAAATCCTGAAACTTTTAAAATTGTTGAAGGCAGACTTTACTTGTTTTACAACGCCTATTTTAATAATACATTAAAAAGCTGGAACAAAGACCAAACAAGTTTGATGGCTAAAGCGGATAATAATTGGAGAAAAATAAATAAATAAGAATGTGATGAAACTGGAAAAAATAACATGGATTTTAAGAATTATTGCCGCAGCAATTTTATTGCAGACACTATTTTTTAAATTCGGAGGAGCAGCAGAAAGTATTTATATTTTTTCGACCTTAGGAGTAGAACCTTACGGAAGAATTGGTTCTGGAATAGCAGAGTTAATTGTAGTAATTTTAATTCTAGTTCCCAAAACAACATTTATTGGTGCTTTGGGCGGATGCTTAATCATGATAACAGCAATTTTGTCGCATTTATTTATACTAGGCATAGAAGTGCAAAATGACAACGGTTTTCTTTTTATACTAGCCATTATTACATTAATATGCTGCGCAGGACTGCTTTACTTCAATAAAAAACAGAATATTTAATTTTCTAAAATGTAAAAACTATGCTATTAAAATCGATACAGAACAGTTTAGACGAATTAATTTATCTTTTAGATCAACTATCAGATAAAGAATATTCTAAATCTTGCATCGCTTTAAGTAATGCAACAATTGGCGAGCATACGAGACATATTATCGAAATGTTTCAGTGTCTCGAAAATGGCTATGATTGTGGTGTTTTGAATTATGATAATCGAGAAAGAAACAACAAAATTCAGACTCAAACCGCATTTGCAAAGCAATCAATTATTGAAATAAAATCAAGATTGAAAAGCGAAAACAAAATTATTTACTTAGAACAGAAAAGTGACGAGTCCGCTCTTAGTATTCAGAGTACTTATTACCGAGAATTACTTTATAATCTAGAACATTGCATTCATCATCAAGCTTTGATAAAAGTGGCTGTTTTACAATTTGAGAATATTTTGATTGATGAAAATTTTGGTGTAGCTCGTTCAACCATTGAATATAGAAAACAATGTGCACAGTAAGTTATGTAAATAATAATGGAGTTGTGATAATAACTTCAAATCGAGACGAGAAGGTGATTCGGCCAGAAGCAATTTCGCCTAGAAATTATTACCACAATGGTAAAAATATCACGTATCCAAAAGATCCTAAAGCTGGAGGAACTTGGTTTGCTGTAGATGAATACGGAAATGTTTTGGTACTTCTAAACGGAGGTCTTAAAAAGCATATTTCTTCGTTTGCTTATCGAAAAAGCAGAGGATTAATTGCTTTGGAGATTATTTCTAGCGAATCACCAAAGGATTTTTGGAAACTGATTGATTTAGAAAACATCGAACCGTTTACCTTGATTCTGTGTCAACAGCACAAATTGTATGAGTTAATTTGGGATGGTTTGAAGAAAAGAACAACGCAATTAAATGAATTGCAAAATTATATCTGGTCTTCTGCAACTTTATATTCAGATCAAACTAGAAAAGAAAGAGCTTCTTGGTTTTTTGATTTTTTGAGTAAGAAAAATCAAGTTTCGGCTTCAGAAATTTTTGGTTTTCATCGTTATACAAAACGTGATGACTCTAGAAATGGTTTGATTATCAATAGAGAAAATACAATAAAAACGCTGAGTGTAACACAAGTGATTATCATAAAAAATAAAGGAACAATCAGGTATTGTGATTTAGTGAATGCACAAGATTTTTCAACCTCTTTTATAAGTATTTAAAAAACGTAAAGATGAAACTCTTCTTTCATAAAATTACTAATTGGGAGTATTGGCCGTTTCAGGTTCTCTATTTTCCCATATATTTTCTTTGGGCGTATTATGCCGTTAAAGCAAGATCAGTTTTCTTCTTTAATGCCTCAAATCCTAGAATTAAAAACGGTGGTTTTTTGATGGAAAGCAAAAAGAGAATTTATGATTTACTTCCTAAAAAGCATTATCCTAAAACAATTTTAATTAAAGAAAACACAGATTTAAAAAAGATTGTAAGTACTATAATCGAACATGAAATTTGTTTTCCCTTAATTGCTAAACCAGATATTGGTCTTCGTGGTTCTGGAGTAAAATTGATTAAAACGGTTTCTGAATTGAAAAGATATGCAGATAAAGCAAACTTTGATTTTTTAATTCAAGATTTAATTCCGTTTAAAAATGAAGTTGGAATTTTTTATGTGCGTTATCCATCACAAAAGAAAGGAAAGATTACAGGAATTGTTTATAAAGAATTTTTGAATGTTATGGGCGATGGAGTTTCGACTATTGAAGAGTTGATATATAAAACACCAAGATTTCATATTCAGTTTGAAGTTTTAAAAGAAGAATATGGCGATCAGCTGCAGCGTGTTTTACAAAATGGAGAAGTCACAAATTTAGTTCCGTTTGGCAATCATGCTCGCGGTGCTAAATTTCTTGACGGAAGTAATTTAATCACGCCAAAATTAACCGAAATGATTAATGAAATTGCAGATCAGATTCCAGAGTTTTATTATGGGCGTTTTGATATCATGTACAATACATTTGAAGAGTTAGAAAGAGGAGAGAAATTTCAAATAGTAGAACTTAATGGAGCTGCAAGCGAGCCAACGCATATCTACGATCCCAAACATTCAGTTTGGTTTGCCTGGAGAGAACTTGCCAAACATATTACCTATATGTACGAAATAAGTGCGCAGAATCATAAAATGGGAGTTCCATATTTAGATTATAAAGTTGGAATGCGAGAATACAAACTTCATGTACTTCAAAACAATAAGATCGTAAATTTTTGAAATCTATCTGAATTTATATTTACTTACCAGAAAGTAGATTGCAATTGAAAAAAAGTTAAAATAGTATTATATTGCAGGAACTTTGACAGCTGTTTTTTGAAACGCTTGTTTGATTATGATTTAACAAGTTCATTTTCAAATAGAGATCAGTTTTCAAAGTTTGCAATACCGTTTTTTGTCTTAAAAAATCAACAGATATTAAAAACGTATTTTAACCAGTCTTCTATAGAAATCTAAATCATTATTATGAAAAAACTCTACTTTCTTTTGCCATTTATTTTTTTTGCATGTAAAACAAACCCTACTGCTGTAAGCGAAAAAAAATCAAAGTCAAGTAAACCTATTGAAGTTACTTATAAAGTCAATCAAAATGAAGTTTCTAATTTTTTAGAATATCTTTCTTCAGATGAACTGGAAGGACGTGAAACTGGAACAAAAGGAATCGAAAAAGCGGCTGTTTTTTTAGAGGATTTTTTAAAGAAGAACAATGTCAAGCCTTATTTTAAAACATATCGAGATACATTAACAAATTTTAAATCTCCAGCGTTTAATATTGTCGGTGTTCTTGAAGGGACAGATCCAACGTTGAAAAATGAATATGTAGTTCTAAGTGCACATTACGATCATATTGGTATAGAGAAAAAGCAGCAAGCAGATGTTATAAATAATGGAGCAAATGATGATGCTTCTGGTGTAACTGCTGTTGCTCAAATGGCTAAATACTTTGCAGAAACAAAATCGAATAAACGAAGCATTTTAATTGTGTTTTTTGCCGGAGAAGAAAAAGGATTGCTTGGTTCAAAAAGTTTAGTTCAAAAACTAAAAAAGCAAAATTTTAATTTGTACACACAATTAAATATTGAAATGATTGGAGTTCCAATGAAACGTGATTATTTGGCTTATGTTACAGGTTTTGATAAATCGAACATGGCGGAGAAAATCAATCAATATACTGGTAAAAAAACAATCGGATTCCTGCCAAAAGAAGCTGAATACGAATTATTCTATAGATCAGATAACTACTCGTTTTATGAAGTTTTCAAGAAACCATGTCAATCTATAAGTACTTTTGATTTTGAAAATTTTGAGTTTTATCACCATGTTTCTGATGAGTTCAAAGTGATGGATATTCCTCATATTACTTCATTTATTCAAGAGTTTTTGCCAGCGGTTACAAAAATTGCAGTTACTCCAACTGAAGAAATTACAATGAATAAATAGTCTTTCTTTCTATTGTATTTGTTTATTTTTGCTTTATGAAAAATATTATTGTTACAGGAACGAGTAGAGGAATTGGTTATGAGCTGGCTTTGCAGTTTGCAAATGCTGGAAATCAGGTTTTAGCTATTTCTAGAAAAACACCAAAAACGCTTTTAGAACATAAAAATGTAACCTGCTTATCAATCGACTTAGCAGATGAAACCGCTTTGCAGGAAGTAGAGCATTTTATTGCTTCGACATGGAAAAAAGTCGATGCCTTAGTTCATAATGCAGGAGCTTTATTATTGAAGCCTTTTGCAGAAACTACTCAAGCCGATTTTGAAAGTATTTATAAAGTAAATGTTTTTGCAGTTGCAAACCTTACAAGAGTTTGTCTGCCTTATTTGCAAAAAGGAAGTCACGTTGTAACCATCAGTTCAATTGGCGGCGTTAGAGGAAGTCTTAAGTTTGCTGGTTTGGCAGCATATAGTTCTAGTAAAGGTGCTGTAATTACTTTAACAGAATTATTAGCTGAAGAATATAAAGAACGCGGTATTTCATTCAATGTGCTGGCTTTAGGTTCTGTTCAAACAGAAATGTTGAACGAAGCTTTTCCAGGTTATCAAGCGCCAATTTCTGCCGAAGGAATGGCAACTTACATTTATGATTTTACACTCAACGGAAATAAGTATTTTAACGGAAAGGTATTGGAGGTTTCTTCAACTAATCCATAAGAAAATTTCAATAGTTAAATTCCAGATTCAAATAGAAATGAACTTTTGACGTTTAACAAATAACATTTAACCTAAATTGAGCGAAACTTTAGCAAAATATATTCCAGAGCATGCTGTAAAGCCTGTTTTTGATTTGATTGTATCCAATCAGGTTCATTTGAAAATTGTAAATGAACGTCAAACGCGGCATGGAGATTACAGACGCGGGCCTAGTGGTAAACATGAAATAACGGTTAATGCGAGTTTAAACAAATACAGGTTTTTGATTACCCTAATTCATGAGATTTCACATTTGGTTGCATTCGAAAAATTTGGACGAAATATAAAACCACACGGCAATGAATGGAAATACACCTTTCAAAGAACGATGGTTCCGTTTATCAGGCCGGAGATATTTCCAAGTCAATTGCTGCCGTTATTAGCTAGGCATTTTAAAAATCCATCAGCAAGCAGTGATACAGATACTACTTTGTCTTTGGCATTAAAACAATATGATTCTGCAAGTGATAAAAATTATGTTTTCGAAATACCGTACGGAAGCGTTTTCCGAATAAAAAATGGTAAAATCTTTAAGAAACTTGCTGTTAGAACCAAACGATTTGAATGTATAGAAATAAGCTCAGGACGAACGTATCTTTTTAATCCAAATGCCGAAGTAGAGCTTATAGATTAAGAACTCAAATAAAAAGAGAAATCCCAAATTCCAATTTTAAATAGTTTGGAATTTGGGATTTTATATTTTTGAATATTGTAAAGCTTTTAGTCTTTCAAATATGCTTCTCTTACTTTTTTAAATAGGTTAGAAGAGTAAACAAATTTGACAATATCTTTGTTGTCTGTTCTAAAAATCTCTTCTTTAGTTCCCTGCCACGCTTTTAATCCTTTTTTTAAGAAAACAATATTCTCGCCAATTTCCATTACCGAGTTCATATCGTGCGTATTAATTACAGTTGTAATATTGTACTCCTCCGTAATTTCTTTAATCAAATTGTCAATCAAAGTTGAGGTATTTGGATCTAAACCTGAATTGGGTTCATCACAAAATAAATATTTAGGATTGTTTACAATAGCGCGGGCAATAGCTACACGTTTTTGCATTCCTCCAGAGATCTCAGAAGGTAGTTTTTTATGAGCATCGATTAAGTTTACTCTTTCTAAAACAAAATCAACACGCTCTTGTATTTGCGCTTTGTTATTGTTGGTGAACATTTTTAGCGGGAAAGCAACATTTTCTTCAACTGTCATTGAGTCAAATAAAGCACTTCCTTGAAATACCATTCCAATTTCAGTTCTTAATTCACGTTTTTCATCTTTGTCTAAATCAGAATAAACTCTTCCGTCAAATTCAATTGTTCCAGAGTCTGGTGTATGAATTCCTAACAAGGTTTTTAATAAAACGGTCTTTCCAGATCCACTTTGTCCAATAATCAAGTTGGTTTTTCCAGTTTCAAATACCGTCGAAACGCCTTTTAAAACTTTGCTGTCACCAAATGATTTTTCTACATTTTTTACTTCTATCATTATCCTAGTAATAATTGAGTTAATATATAATTTAGAAGAATTATGGTAACAGACGTCCATACGAACGATGTTGTACTTGCTTTACCTACTTCTAATGCACCGCCTTTCATATAGTATCCATGAAAAGACGGAATTGTTGCCAATAGCATGGCAAAGATTAAAGTTTTGATAAATGCATAAGTAATATGAAAGGGTATGAAATCTTTTTGAGCTCCCATGATAAAATCATCACCAGTTGAAAATCCTCCGTATGCACACGCAAGCCATCCACCAAAAATTCCTAAAAACATACTAATACCAATTACAAAAGGGTACATTAATAAAGCTATTATTTTTGGGAAAATAAGATAATTTACGGAGTTAACTCCCATAACTTCTAAAGCATCAATCTGTTCTGTAACACGCATCGTTCCTATACTAGAAGTAATGTAAGATCCCATTTTTCCAGCCATAATTACCGAAATAAAAGTAGGAGCAAACTCCAAAACTACAGATTGACGTGTAGCAAAACCAATTAAATATTTTGGAATTAAGGGGTTGGTTAAATTTAGTGCTGTTTGAATGGCTACAACTCCACCAATGAAGAAGGATATAAAGCAGACAATTCCAAGAGAGTCAATAATCAAATCATCAATTTCTTTGTAAATTAAATTTTTCATAACAGGCCATTTGGTCTGTTTATTGAAAATTTCTTTCAGCATTAAAAAATATTTCCCTATTTGAGATAAATAACGAATTAGCATCATAAGTTTTAAATATTGGCTAAATTAAGGATTAGTTTACAGTTTATAGTTTCAGTTTGGAGTTTTTTAATTTTTTTAAGATTAAAAAAGCTTTTGTTTAATTTTCTGTAAACGATAATTTCTAATAAACTTAGCTTGTTCAGGAGTTACTAATAAAGGTGTTTTGGCGCTTTTTGCTTTCCAGAATCCTTTTATATAATCTAAAAATAAGAATGGTTTTTTCTTCATCATAGCCAATTTTGCCGATGCAATTGCTGTAATCCAAAAACCATAACCTAAAGTATAAAAAGCTTCTCCTTGTTTGTATCTAGCTGTTTTGTTGTAGTTTGCGCCAGTTGGCTTTAAGTGTTTTACATGTAACGATTCGTCAGTAACAATTTTCCAATCGTAATATTTACACAATAATTCGTCAACTGTGTCCCAGCCCATAGCAGGTTTTAAACCTCCAATTTGCTGATAAGTTTCCTTGCGATATGCTTTTAGTGCACCGCGAATATGATCTTTATCGGTTAAGTTTTCTAAAACCCATTCACCATTTTTATCGATATAGCAAAATCCGCCCGCCATTCCTATTTTAGGATCAGATTCGAAATGTTTGATTACAGTTTCAAAATAATTAGGAGGGAAGATTAAATCGCCGTCTATTTTTACAATAATGTCATAATTAGAATCCAAAGTTTCAAAACCTTTTTGAAACGCCTGAATTACTTTACTGCCCGGTAAATGAATAGCGTCTGAAGTTTTATTTACAACAGAAATATATGGGTTTTCCTTTGCAAAACTCAATACAACTTCTTCCGTTTTATCTGTAGAATTGTCGTTTACAACCACAACTTTTGAAGGTAAAACAGTTTGAGAAATTAAAGATTGTAAAGTCAATCCAATTAAATCCTGTTCATTATGAGCGGGAATGACGATGTAGTATTTCATGTGAAAAATTTTAGTCCCGAAGCCTCGGGATTAGATTTTAGATTATTTGGAAATCATCTAAAAATCAAAAATCGTTAATCTGCAATCTTAATTCTTAACTCTTTCCGCTGCAACAATATAATATCTTGGAGTGAAATATCTTAATAATGGTCTAAATCCAAACTTTTTTACCGGATGTGTAAATTGCAGACGATCCGTTATTTTCCATCCTGTTTTTTCTAAAAGCCAGTCTAACTGCCAATCTTCAAATTCGTGATAATGTCTGTCCCACATATCAGTTTTAGAGCGATATGCTGGAGAAAACCATAAACGTAACGGAATTGAAATTAACAATTTGTCGCATTTTACGTTTTCTAGAATTGTGTATGGATTTAGTAAATGTTCGAAAATTTCAAATGCTGTAAAAACAGTATATTCTTCTGTTTGCAGTGCAGTTTGATCGTTGTCTAAATCTTCTCCTTTTGTGTTTTTTACGGTATAACCATTCTCTTCCATTATTTTAGAAAACGGATTTGGTACGCCAAAATCAAAAATGGTTTCTGATGTGTTTACGTGCTTTTGTAAAAACTTTAAGGTAAGTTTGAATCTTTTATTCGGAAATGTTTTTTCGTACATTATATATGTTTTAAACAACAAAGGCGCAAATATACTAAAAAAGTCCGCATCTTATAGTGCGGACTTTTTTAGTTTGCAGTGTTCAGTTACAGTTTTCAGTGTGAAAATTGATTACTGTGAGTGTAAACGGAATACTAATATCTGTATACAAAAGCATTAACGTTCATTCCCGCTCCAACCGAAGCAAAAATTACAACATCGCCTTTATTAATAGTATGATTTTCGATTTTTCCTTGAAGAATCAAGTCGTATAAAGTAGGAACAGTTGCAACACTGCTGTTTCCTAGATCATGAATACTCATTGGCATAATGTCTTTAGGGGCAGTTTTGTCGTATAGTTTATAAAAACGTTCGATAATTGCTTCGTCCATCTTTTCATTTGCCTGATGAATAAGGATTTTCTTTACTTCATCAATTGAGATTCCGCTTTTGTCTAAACAGCTTTTCATAGCACAAGGAACGTTGCTTAAAGCAAATTCGTAAATCTTACGGCCATACATTTTAATGTACTTAGTATCTGGATCTAAATCTGGATTATATGATTTTCCGAAGAAAAGGAAATTAGCTTCATCATTAGCATAAGTTGCACTTTCGTAAGATAGAAGTCCAGATTCGTCTGTTGAAGCTTCTAAGATTGAAGCACCAGCTCCATCAGAATAAATCATCGAGTCACGATCGTGGTCATCAACAACTCTTGAAAGAGTTTCTGCACCAATTACTAAAACTCTTTTTGCCATTCCAGATTTGATAAAAGCATTCGCTTGAAGCACTCCTTCAATCCAGCCAGGACATCCAAAAAGAATATCGTAAGCAACACATTTAGGGTTTTTAATGCCTAATTTATGCTTAACACGCGTTGCTAAACTTGGTAAAATATCAGATTGGCTGGTTCCAGCTTTTACATCACCAAAATTATGTGCGAAAATAATATAATCTAAAGTTTCAGCATCGATTCCTGCATTTGCAATTGCTTTTTCAGCAGCGAAAAATGCTAAGTCTGAAGCAGTATGATTTTTTTCGGCATAACGGCGATTTTCGATTCCGGTAATACCTTTAAATTTTTTAATAACGACTTCATTCGGGTAACCAAAAGGAGTTCCATCTTCATTCAAAAAAATATGCTTGTCAAAGTCTGTGTTTTTTACTTCTAAATTAGGAATATAACTCCCGATGCCAATTATTTTTATTTTCATTTTTCCTTTAATTATCCGATAAATTTATTGCTAAAGTATAAATAAAATCATGATAACTATCATAAAAAATACTATGCATGCATATAATTGTGAAATAATTGTTTTTTGAGTAATATATTGGCTATTTTTTAATGATTTTTTAATTTTATAGAGATTTCAAACGTTTGAGATCGCTTTTAGAAACTATTTTTATTTTGTTTTATTATTTTAATGTGTTATAAAAAGTAACAAACTTTTTTAAGAATGTTATAAAAAAATAAAACCCGATAACGATGATGTTATCGGGTTTGTTTTATAGAAATAATCTAAGACTAATTTTCCATGTATGCTTCAATAGGAGCACAGCTGCAAACTAAGTTTCTGTCACCGTAAGCATCATCAACACGACGAACAGATGGCCAGAATTTATTGTCAGCAATATATTCTAATGGGTAAGCCGCTTTTTCTCTAGTATAAGGGAAATCCCAATTATCAGTAGTTAACATTGCTAATGTGTGCGGTGCATTTTTCAATACATTGTTTTTATCATCAGCAGTTGCTGCTTCAATTTCTTTTCTAATTGAAATAAGAGCATCACAAAAACGATCTAACTCAGCTAAATCTTCAGATTCAGTTGGTTCAATCATTAAAGTTCCTGCTACTGGGAAAGAAACTGTAGGAGCGTGGAAACCGTAATCCATCAAACGTTTTGCGATATCACCAACTTCGATTCCGTTTTCTTTAAATGAACGACAATCTAAAATCATTTCGTGAGCGGCTCTTCCACATTCTCCAGTATAAAGAATTGGGTAGTGTCCTTCGAAACGAGCTTTCATATAGTTAGCATTCAAGATTGCATGTTCAGTAGCGCTTTTTAATCCGTCAGCACCCATCATTGTGATGTATCCGTAAGAGATTAAACATACTAAAGCAGATCCGTAAGGTGCAGATGAAATAGCTGTAATCGCTTGTTCGCCGCCTACTTTTAAGATTGGGTTTGTTGGTAAAAAAGGAACTAGTTTTTCGTTAACACAGATTGGTCCAACTCCAGGTCCGCCGCCACCGTGAGGAATAGCGAATGTTTTGTGTAAGTTTAAGTGACAAACATCAGCACCAATTGTAGCTGGATTAGTTAAACCAACCTGAGCATTCATATTAGCACCATCCATATATACTAATCCGCCGTTTTCGTGGATTAATTTTGTGATTTCAATAATTGAAGATTCGTAAACTCCGTGAGTAGAAGGATACGTTACCATTAAACAAGATAAATCATCTTTGTGCTCAATCGCTTTTTCTCTTAAATCTTCTACATCAATATTTCCTTCTGGAGTAGTTTTAGTAACGATGATTTTCATTCCGGCCATAGCTGCAGAAGCAGGATTTGTTCCGTGAGCTGATGAAGGAATTAAACATACATTACGGTGACCTTCGTTTCTTGATAAATGGTAAGCACGAATCGCCATTAAACCAGCATATTCTCCTTGTGCTCCTGAATTAGGCTGTAATGTTGTTCCAGCAAATCCAGTAATTACATTTAATTGCTGCTCTAATTTTTTAAGCATTGTGATGTAACCTTCAGCTTGTTCAACTGGTGCAAATGGGTGAATGCTGTTCCAGTTTGGCATTGATAAAGGCAGCATTTCTGAAGCTGCATTTAATTTCATCGTACAAGAACCTAATGAAATCATTGAGTGATTCAATGATAAATCTTTACGCTCTAATTTTTTGATGTAACGCATTAACTGACTTTCTGAATGATGATTGTTGAATACATCATGCGTTAAGAAAGAAGATGTTCTTTCTAATGAAGCAGGTAATTGACTAGCTTCAGTTAATTCAGAAACAATAACAGTTTCTTTTCCTAAAGCTTCTGCAAAAATTGCAATAATTTGGTTGATGTCCGCAATTGAAGTCGTTTCGTTGAACGAGATAGAAATTGTATCGGCATCAGGATAGAAGAAGTTTACTTCGTTTTTCTCAGCAATAGCTTTTACTTTTTGAGCGTCTGCTTTTACCAAAATAGTATCAAAATAAGCTGTGTTAGTTTGGTAAACTCCTAATTTATTTAAAGCTTCAGCAGTAGTAACTGCCGATGCATGAACTTTGTTTGCAATATATTGTAAACCTTTTGGTCCGTGGTAAACAGCATACATTCCTGCCATAACTGCTAGTAAAACCTGAGCTGTACAGATATTAGAAGTCGCTTTTTCACGTTTAATGTGCTGCTCGCGAGTTCCTAATGCCATACGTAAAGCACGATTTCCATTTGTATCAACAGAAACTCCAATGATACGACCCGGCATTGAACGTTTGTATTCATCTTTAGTTGCAAAAAATGCAGCGTGAGGTCCACCGTAACCCATTGGTACACCAAAACGTTGTGTAGTTCCAACAACTACTGCAGCTCCCATTTCTCCTGGAGAAGTTAAGGCAGCAAGCGATAAAATATCGGCAGCAAAGGCAACTTTGATTTCATTTTCTTTTGCTTTAGCAACAAAAGAGCTGTAATCATTTACTTGACCATATTTTCCTGGGTACTGTAAAATAGCTCCAAAGAATTCATTTGAAAAATCAAATGTTTCGTGGTTTCCAACTACTAATTCAATTCCAATAGGAGTTGAACGTGTTTGAAGTATTGATAAAGTTTGTGGTAAAATTTCTTCAGAAACGAAGAATTTATTTGTATTGTTTTTCTTTTGATCACGTGTACGAACGTCAAATAATAACGCCATAGCTTCAGCAGCAGCGGTACCTTCGTCAAGTAAAGAAGCATTTGCAATTTCCATTCCTGTTAATTCGATTACAGTAGTTTGGAAATTTAAAATTGCTTCAAGACGACCTTGTGCAATTTCTGCTTGGTAAGGCGTGTAAGCTGTGTACCATCCTGGATTTTCAAAGATATTTCTTTGAATTGGAGCTGGAACGATCGTTGGGTGATAACCCAAACCAATGTATGATTTGAATACTTTGTTTTTCTTTCCTAATTCCTGAATGTGGTTTGCGAATTCGTACTCTGTCATTGCAGGATCCAAATTCAAAGGCGCTTTTAAACGAATATCGTCCGGAAGGGTTTCATAAACTAGTTGTTCAATCGAGTCAACACCAATGGTTTGTAACATGTGTTGAAGATCTGTTTCTCTTGGACCAATGTGTCTTAAAGCAAAAGCATCTGTTTTCATTTGTAGCAGTCTATTTTTTAAAGATCAAAACGTAATTTGCCGAGTGTTTTTATTTGAGCTAATCTCATGTAACACAAGGTTTATTACATTTTATAGTAAATGTGTTGTTTTTTTGTGGGGCAAAATTAAGTATTATTAATAATTTAATAGGTATTTTTAACTTCAATTTTTATCAATTTTATAACTAAAGAGTTGATTTGTTACCAATTGATTAGATTTGGATATATGAAACTTCTAAAACAAATTTTTGATTTTTATTTAAACAGCAGTATTCACGTGGCTTTGTCGTGTTATGCTTTGGTGCGAATTACGTTTCATGTATTTCATATTCAGTATGATGAGCCAATGGCGTTGTTTGTTTTTTTCGGAACAATTGTCGGGTATAATTTTGTGAAATATGATGCTTTGGTTCGAGTAAAGAAAAATCCAATAGGAAATCAACTAAAGATTATTGCTTTTTTGAGTCTCGTTTCGGTGGTTTTAGTAGGGTATTATTTTTTCCATTTGCAGCGAATTACACAGATTGTTTCGGTAGGCATTTTTGCGATAACCGCGCTTTATACCTTGCCTTTTTTTCCAAATAGAAAAAATGCCCGAAATTGGGCAGGAGTAAAAATTTATATTGTAGCACTTTGCTGGGTTGGTGCGACTTTGGTTTTGCCGTTAATTAATGCCGAAATTCCGTTTACAACCGACTTCTTCATAAAATGCATACAACGGTTTATTCTAGTTTTTGTTTTGATTTTGGTTTTCGAAATAATTGATCTGGCAAATGATGATCCGCATCTTCAAACTGTACCGCAGACGATTGGAGTCAAATGGACAAAATATTTAGGGTTACTTCTTTTAGTGCCATTTTGTTCTTTGGAGCTTTTTATTTCAACATTTAATGTTCATGATCTTTTCATTAGTCTGATAATGGTAATTACATTGATGTTGTTTATTGTTTTTGCTAATCCAAATCGTTCCAAATATTATACCTCTTTTTGGGTCGAAAGCGTACCAATTTTTTGGTGGCTGATGGTGATTTTTTTATAAAAAAAACCGAAGCAGCAGCATCGGTTTAGATTGAATTTATTTTGTTTTTTGTTCAGCCAAGGCCTTGTTTAATTCAGCTTTTGCTTCATCTAGTTTTTTCCTTTTTTTATCGATCTTTTCTTTGCTTTCTTTTCCTTTGATGGCTTCATTCAAATCGGCAGTTCTTTCATTGACTTTTTGCTGTTTCTCTTTTACTTTCTTGTCAAGATCATTATTGACTGTTTTGGTGGTGCAATTTTTCTTGGTTTGTGAGATTGCATCTTGAACTCCTTTGATTTGATTTTGATTTCCAGCTTTTTTAGCTGCAACTAATTTTATGTTTAATTCACATAATTTTCTTTCACATCCTTTTAAATCTTTGCAATTGCTTTGTGCAAATCCCATAAAAGAAAAAGCTAATAGAAGGGTTGATAGTATAAATTTCAATTTCATATTTTAATTTTTTAGTTCCCTTTAAGATTTATTTTATTTAAAAGTAGGAAATTTATTTTAAATAGATTTTTCTGAAACTTCTTTTAAAACTTTATTACGCTCCAAAAGAAAGTTAGTAAGATGCTTTTTGAGAAGTAAAACATCGAATAGTTTTCCTAGAATTCCAAATGGCGTTTCATATTGTAATTTATCTTTCATGATTGTAATGCCGTTTTCTTCCTCAAAAAAATGTTCATGTTTAAACGATTTAAATTTGCCTTTTTCCATTTCATCCACAAAATAATCATAGAGATTCATTGCCGTAATTCGGCTTTTGTGTGTAAGATAAAAACCAAAATGTCTGCCTCGCCAAGTTACCGTTTCATTTAGGTTTATTAATCCTGATGTTACGCCGGAAATTGCTTTTTCTTTTGATGGACTTGCTGATTGCTGATGAATATCAATATTTCGTGAAGCGTTAAAAACGATTTGTTTTGGAGCTTTTATTTTAGTTGTCAGGTTTATTGTTGCCATTGTTTTGCATTTTATTTTTGCGCAATCTTGTCATTTCGACGGAGGAGAAATCACACTAGAAATTACACTAGAAATACCACAATCAAAATACCTAATCTTTGTCGATTCTCTAGTGTGATCCCTCGTTCCTCGGGATGACAAAAAAGCGTGCATTTTTAGCGAAGTAAGTTTCGAAAAGCCGTATCAATATCTCCAAACTTAAACTGAAATCCATTTTCTAAAAGACGTTTCGGAACTACGTTTCTGCTTTTCAAAATTAACTCGGGTTCTGTTCGAATAAAAAATGCTCCAATTTCAAGAAAGAATTTATTTAATGGAATTCCGAAAGGAAAACCAACTGATTTTCGAAGTTTCTGCATAAAAACTATATTTTGGACAGGTTCAGGAGAAACGACATTTATAATTCCAGAAATTTCTTTTTCAATAATAAAAGCAGCTGCATTGGCAAAATCGTCTTCATGAATCCAACTTACAAATTGATTGCCGCTTCCTTGTTTTCCGCCAAAACCAGTTTTCGCCAAATTCTTTAACGGAATAAAAGCTCCGCCATTTTTTCCTAAAACGATAGAAGTTCTTAAAGCGGTTTTTAAAGTATTTGGAGTTTCGGTTTTAAAGAATGCTTTTTCCCAAGAAAGTGCCACATTTATAGAAAAATCATTTCCGATTTCGCCGTCAACTTCATCCATTTGTTTGTCAAGAGAAAAGCGATAAATAGTTGCCGTCGATGAATTAAGCCAATGTTTCGGCGGGTTTTTACAGTTTAAAACAGCTTTGTTGAGTATTTTGGTACTTTTAATTCTTGATAAAAGAATTTCTTTTTTGTTGTCTTTCGTATAACGACAATCAACAGATTTTCCTGCAAGATTAATTAAAACCGTGGCATTTTCTAATTCATTTTCCCAGCCCGAAAAAGTTCTGGCATTCCAGTTTACATATTTAATTCCGTTAATTATCTGCGATTTTCCTCGTGTTAGAATGACAATTTCTTCAAATTTATTTTGAAAATGATTGACTAAAACCTGTCCCAAAAATCCTGTTCCTGCTGCGATTATGAGTTTTTTCATCTGAGTTTTTTTTAGCCGCGAATTACACAAATTTTCACAAATTTTTAAAAATGTATAAAGTCAACTTGGAGTTTAATTTGCGCAATTCGTGGCAAACCATTTTAATTTTAAGCTTTAAAAACTAATCTTTCTTCTCGTTGTGCTTCTTTTGCTTTTCTTTTTCCTCTAAAAAAGAAATACAAATTAAAGAATAACATAACGCCAAGATAAATAGAAAATCCGCCGATTTTATAACTTAAATTCTCAATTAATTCTTGATAACTGTTGCTGTATAATTGCAATTTTAAAATCATTAATGCAAAACCAATGTTTAAAAGATAAAATCCAGTTTCAAAAAGTTTGTTGGTTGCCTGCGCAATATCTTCACGGCCTTTAAATATATCGAGCATAAAGATTTTTCCGTTTTTGAAAAGAGTTTTAGAAACGTAATAAGTAAGAAATAAAGCGATTGGTAAATAAATTCCGTAACCGATTAAGATTTTTGTAGTTTCCATGATATTTAGTTTTTGTTGTTATGAATAATTTTTTGAATGTACTTGGTTATGATTAAAATATTGAAATAATGCAGGATTGAAATAATGAAAATTATGACAGCCGTTTTTGTACAGATTGTTTCAATTAATTGAGTAGAGGAAGTAATTTTTTGCCAGGAAATTAAAGTCATAGCGCTATAGCCAATATTTAAAAGATAGTATGCTAAAAGCAAAATTTGATTGATTTTCTGGCAGATATCAGCGTGATTCGGAATCAAATCTGCGACATAAATGTTTCCGTTTTTATAACAGATTTTTCCAACTCTTAGAATAATGAAAATCGTAATGCTGAGATATACAAAATAGCCTGTAATATTAAAGTTCATAGCTGTCGATTTATA
This sequence comes from Flavobacterium plurextorum, assembly GCF_002217395.1. GTDB lineage: Bacteria > Bacteroidota > Bacteroidia > Flavobacteriales > Flavobacteriaceae > Flavobacterium > Flavobacterium plurextorum. The sequence continues at coordinate 50,127 of NZ_MUHD01000009.1, forward strand.
AATTATTAAATGAGAAACTATTATGTCATTTGTTCTGAAACTTTTACCGGTTCTAATTTTCGTTTATTCATAACAGTGATTTTTGATCCTTTGGCTAAGAAAACTGATGTCGGTTTTTTGTTTTGGAGAAATCCAAAATCGCCTCCGTAAGTTTTCTCGAAATCAATGTCAATTTTATGATCTAAAACTTCAAATTGTTCCCATCTTGGATGTTGAACTTCATATTCAAAAGTGGTTTTAGTATTGATTTTTGTGTAACCAAAATAATGCTCTGTAATAAATTCTGCTTCAGAATCAATCTCAATTTCTGTAGGATTGTTTTTGGTCTCTATTTGAATTGTATTCCATTTTTTGTCGTTTTTCCATTGATAAATAAAAGTATTGGTGTTTTTATTCTCAATGAGTTTATGTTTCATTTTTTGAGTTTCGTAATGTTCTTGATACAGAGTATTTGCAATAAAAGTGATCGCTTTTTTAGGAACAATTTCTTTAATAAAAACTACTCCGCGTTTCCATTCGCCATTTTCAAAACGTTTTACGTAGAATCTCAAATTGACTTCTTCGAAATCGATATGAAAAGGAATTTTAAAACCTAGAACTTTCGTGTTTTTAAACATAAATCCAACTAAGCTGACATAACATTTGTTGTTCCAAATATCTATTTCAGTTCCTGCTGGAAGATATTTTTCTAAAATTCCGCTATTAACTTCAAAGTTAAATAAGGCTAAATTTTTCCACTCTGCTTTTAAGAAATTCATTTTTCAGCTTTTTTATAGATTAATATTGAAAGATAAAATGCCAGTATTGTTGGTATTCCGATTCCGAAATAAGTTTTGAGATTAGGAGATGCAAAAGGATCGATGCAAATCATAACAAAATAAAAAACAACTCCTATGATGTACAATTGAAGATATTTATTTTGAGGCTCTTTAAATAACATATATCCACTAACAATAATTTGAAATAGCCCGATAAATA